>JABMDK010000099.1 GCA_015903995.1 Nitrospira sp. | reverse complement strand
TGAGTTGAATATCTGGGAGTATCTCGAACTCGAACAGGTTCCCCTTCCCACACTCTACTTCGATCAAGGCAAAGGTATGCGGTATCGAAGTCTGGGATGCGTGCCTTGCACCGGCACTGTTTCATCCTGCGCCTCAACCATTCCTCAAATTATTTCTGAACTCCGCGTGACGACCATTGCAGAGCGGAGCGGTCGCGCCCAGGATGAAGGCCGCGGTATGGAAACGTTGCGCAAGCTTGGGCATATGTAGACCAGCCGTTCGAGCGACGGTCCAATCACGATACGCTCATGGGCCGGTTATGTCTGCACCACCGGAATTCCTACCCTGCGTCATGGCTTTCCCGCTCCGTGCACAGGCGCACAGGTGTGTGAATCCGCACTCGATCTCTTAAAGACCTGACTGTATTGAAGCGAGCCCACCTTGTGCCTCTTGTCATTTTTCCTCTAACCATGCCATTCTGCTCAACAAAGCTACCAGCAGGACGCGCGGCCTTCTTCTTGCTGTCTCTTTCGTTTGTAGAGACGAGAGGAATTGGTTGGCCACGAGAACATACGCGAACGGCGAACCGATGTCCCATAGCGGCACAGACCTCGGTTCGAATAATAGTGAGACACCAGCCATGCCAACTTACGAAGCAGAACGCGATATCACGTCACACGAGGACGAATTTGGTGATGCGGGGAGTGAGCAATCTGTCATAACAGAGCCAAGACCCCTCTCTGGATCAGCCGCCTTCCAGGCACAGTATGCAGGGCGCGATGTCGCCGCCGGACTGATCGCTGGGTCGATGGCGATCCCGTTGACGGTCGGCATCGCCATGATGTCCGAGTATCCCATCAAGGTGGGGCTCGCCACCGTCGCGTTTGCCTGTTTGATCGGCTGGATCAACGCCTGGTTCAAGCCCGGCAACTATATCGGCTGTCCTGGAATCGCGGCGGGTCTGGCTCCGGTGTTGGCCGTCGGCGTTGCCACATTTGGCCTGGAGAATATGGCCTTCGCAATTTTCCTGACGGCAACTATTCAAGCCATCATCTGGCGATTCAACTGGCAGCGATATATTTTGGTGGCCGTTCCGGTCTACCTCGTCGAGGGGCTGTTGGCAGGCGTCGGCCTGAAGATCGCCTTGAAGTTCTTGGCCTTCACCTATGAACTCCCTCCCGGCATGGAAGCCGCCGACTCATTCTTGAACGGCGCGCGTATTCAGATGATCTTCATCTCCATGGTTGGGTATGGCCTCTTTGTCGCTCTCTTTCTAAAATTCAAGAACACGCAACCTGCGATTCCCTACTTTGTCATCATCGCCGCGGGCACCATTCTCGCCCAGTTCGTCTCGGTGCCTATGCTATCCATGGATGACACGGAGCTCAAGCTCGCGCTGCCGATCCCGCACTTTGATAGTCCCCTAACAGTTCTCTACATGGTAGGGTTTGCAGTGATGCTAGCCATGATTGACGTCATCGAACAGGTGATGAGCAATGCCGCCATTGAAAAAATCGACCCCCTCAAGAGGAAATGCAACAGCAACAACAGCTTGCTGGCCATCTGGATTGCGAATATGGGATCGAGCTTCTTCGGTGGCATGACCAATCTGGACGGGTTGGCCAAGAGCACGACCAATCGCTTGGCTGGCGCCTATACGAAATTTTCCGTGCTCATCATCGGTTGTGTGGTGACCTTCTTTACGTTCAACACGTACGCGCTGGCCTACCTCCCAAAGTTTGCACTGGCAGTCATCATGATCTTCTCCGGCTGGAAGATGATCGAGGGACTCGTGCATGTGACCCATCATGGCCCCTATGCTATGATCCTTGCCATTTTATGCGGCGTCCTGGTCTTTAAGGTGGGGATTTTTGAAGGATTACTGATTGCGATGGCAGTTCACGGAATCGTACACTATATGGTGTATGTCAATATTGAAAAAATGCCCGGAAGTGTGATTGTCAAACGATACATTGATGATCTCAAGAAGAATGGCGGTGACGTCAGCTAGAACATTCACTCCACAGTGTTCACAAGGTTAAGAGCCAGGAGGATGGGGAGACGACT
>JABMDK010000098.1 GCA_015903995.1 Nitrospira sp. | reverse complement strand
CTTGCAAAATCCAGGAGAGCGGCATGAACACACATCTCACCGTCGTCGTGCTGTTGTTCGGCCTGCTGTTCTCCGGCGCCTGCGGGGACAGCCGGATGCACAGCCACGGCGTGTATATGCTGGTCGACACGTCCGGCACCTATGCGCAGGAGGCCAACAAGGCGTCGAAAATCATCAACTACCTCCTGGCCACGTTGAATCCGGGCGACTCGCTGGCCGTGGCCAAGGTGGAGAGCCGCAGCTTCACCGAAAAGGATATCGTGGCCAAGGTGACATTCGACAAACGCCCCTCGCAGGCCACCTCGCAAAAGCGCGCGTTCAAAGATAAGATTGAGACCTTCACCCAAGCGGTGAAGCCGAGCGCCTATACCGACATCACCGGGGCGTTGATTCAAGGCGCCGAGTATCTAAACGAGACCAAGTCCGGCATCAAGACCATCGTGATTTTCTCCGACATGCAGGAGGAATTGGGGAAGGGGACGGTCCGGGATTTTCCGATTGATCTCGACGGCTTCCGTATTGTGGCGCTCAATGTAAGCAAGCTGCGCACGGACAACGCCGACCCCCGCCTCTATCTCAATCGCCTGGCCCGCTGGGAAGCCCGCGTCCGCAAGGCCGGCGCGACGGAGTGGGTCGTGGTCAACGACTTGGAAAACAATCTGGAGTCGATTCTCGTCACTCGGGGCACGAACGGATGATCGCGCTCGTCTGAAGGCTTGCGTCCCCTGACCTGCCGCACAAACTCTGCTACAATTCCGTCCGTGGAATCCTCCTTTTCGTTCATTGACCCCTCCGGCCGCCGAGTTGCGTCCGTGCTGACGACCCCGGACAGGGACACGGACCAGATTGCCGTCCTCTGTCACGGGTTTCTGTCCGGCAAGAACAGCTCGACAAACAAGACGCTGACTCGCCTGTTAACCGACCGGGGCATCGCCACATTTCGCTTCGACTTCTTCGGGCACGGGGAAAGCGACGGGCCATTCGAACAGATCACGAATACGCTGGCAGTGGACCAGGCCCAGGCTGCGCTCGATCTCGTGAGACAGAAGGGCTATCGCCGCATCGGCTTGATGGGCTCCAGCTTCGGCGGGCTGGTGGCGACCTTGGTCGCCGCGCAGCGGACTGATCTCGCCTGCCTTGCCTTGAAATGTCCCGTCGTGGATTTCGCGGAAGAGCTGCGTCTGGAGTTCGGCGAGGCGGAAATGGCGCAATGGAAAGCCACGGACACGGTCCCGAACATCATGGGCGGTCAGGACCGCATCGCCCTTCGCTACGCGTTCTATGAAGACTGTTTACGCCGGATTGCCTATGAACCAGCCCGATCAATCACCGCTCCAACAGTCATCGTTCAGGGGGATAAGGACGAGCATGTTCCGTTGCATCAAAGTCAGCGGCTCTACGAGGCACTGCAGGTCAAGAAACGCATGGAGGTGCTGCCCGGAGCGGATCACCAATTTACAAAGGGCGAAGATTTCACGCGGATGACGGACCTGATCGCAGACTGGCTGACGAGTTATCTTACCGCACCGTGATCGAGATCCCCCGCTAACCGGTTACCACCGCGACCCGCGCCGTTCGGTATCCTGCTACAGCGTGACGATCTGACCTTCTTGAAGAAATGCTGCCTGCTGGATGCCAAGTCGGCGGATTTCCTGTTCGATCTGCGTTCGAAACGCGGGCTTCATGTGATAGGCATAGACTGGCAGGTCAGGTCGTCCGAGCTTTTGAAACTCTTTGAGGAAGAGCGCAGGCGTGAGGTGTTTGGATTTCTTGGCCAACTCCCCCATTTCGTCGGGAAAAGATGATTCAACAAACGCGGCCTTGAGTCCCGGAATCGTCCGGCCCAGACTCCAGATTGCTTCCGTCTGATAGGTGTCGCCGCTATAAAGCAACGCCGCCTGCCGGTCTTTCACCACGTAACCCACAGTGGGAACTGAATGGTTGACCGGGACCGGAGTGACCTCTACATGACCAAGCGTCAGAGGCTTCCCCGGCTCGAGCACGTGCGCTTGCAGGACCGGGCGTTCCCGATCAGGGAGCTTGAAAAAATTCGGATAGACCTTGTTATTGAACACATGGTCCATCAACCCTTGAATCACCGGTTCAGTAGCCGCGACGATGACCGGCTCCTCAAACCCTTCGGCCAGATTATCGGCTAGGGTCGGAAGACCCTTGATATGATCGAAATGGAGGTGGCTCAGGAGCACGAACCGAATGCGTCGCTGTTGCGCTAACGTGAGTCGCGCCCCGACCGTTCCGGCGTCCAGCAGCACGGAGTCGTCGATGAGAAACCCGCAACTCTCCTGGCGGACCGGCCTTTCCGTGGTGTCCGCGAGACAATCAGCCCCGTGACAACCCAATACGTGAATACGCATAGTCTTCGGTCTTTAAGGAGGTTTTTCGCCTCTCCTCGGTTCCTGGCATGCCGTCAGCTCATAGAAAGAAACGGAACGGCCTTCGCAATCTTGTGCACCCTGCCAGACAGGATTGGGCGCCGGATCTTATTCAATTTTATCGGCAATTGCTAGCCTGCAATATGATGCAGCCCGCAGAGCAAGACCACCCATTCATCTTTCTCTGAACGCCATCACTCACATACGTATAAATCCGTACGTCATCTCTCTCATTGCATTTCCGCTAAGCCTTCTCCACAATTGGCCCCTCTCGCAACTAAGTATTCGGCCATCGGAACTTCCGGAAACGGAACATTCCTTATGTGGAGTCCGTGGCGTAATCTACCGGTGCATTCCCCCGGGCGGCAGGTCTCTTGCCGG
>JABMDK010000097.1 GCA_015903995.1 Nitrospira sp. | reverse complement strand
GACATGCTCGCCCTTGGGCCCGACCACGGTGGTGGGGAGCGATTGATACAAATTTGATTTTGGAATGGCGATGTAGTCCTTAAAGCGGCCTGGAAGCGGGCGCCACAGCGAGTGAATCACGCCCAGCAGCGCATAACAGTTCATCTTCGTATCGGTAATGATCCGCAAGGCGGTGAGATCGTAGACTTCTTCAAAGGAGATCGCCTGTTTCTTCATTTTTTGATACACGCCATAGAGATGCTTGGGTCGGCCATAGACTGCTCCGGACAAACCATGTTCTCCCAGAGCTTTCTCGACCAGTTCCCGCACCTCTTGAATGTACTGCTGACGATCTTCATCACGCTTCGCGACACGCACCCGTAACATCTCGTACACATCCGGCTTCAGGTGTTTGAGGCAGAGATCTTCCAGTTCATTCTTCACCCACCCGACCCCGATCCGATTGGCCAATGGCGCATAGATCTCCAGGGTCTCCTGCGCAATCTCAAGACGCTTTCCCTCGCTGAGATGCTCAAGCGTTCGCATATTATGAAGTCGATCGGCGAGCTTAATGATCACGACGCGGATATCATCCGCCATCGACAAGACCATTTTGCGGAAATTCTCGGCTTGCTTCTCCTCGGAACTCTTGAACGTGATCTTCCCGATTTTCGTCACCCCATCGACGAGATGCACCACATCCTTGCCGAACTCTCGTTCCAACTCGCCGGCCGTCGCCACCGTATCTTCCAACGTATCGTGCAGCAGCCCGGCGACGATCGCCGTCACATCGGTTTTCAATGAGGTCAACACGCCTGCCACGGCGACGGGATGTTTGACATAGGGCTCCCCGGAACGGCGTGTTTGACCTTCATGCGCCTTCGCGGAAAATTCATAGGCCTTTCGCACCATTCCAAGATCGGCATCGGGCTGATAGGATTGCACCCGATCCAGCAACTGATCGATGCTCGTGACCGTTTCGTACTTCATCGGTTACTTGATTCCCGCCGCCCGTATGTCTCGAATACGCAATTGGATTCGGTCATGCCCGTTCCAGCGATTGAGCTCCGGCGTAAATGCCACATCGATCGGCGTCTTGAGCGACAATCCCTGTTCTTCGAGGGACTTCATTCCGAATCCGATACTGTCAAACGGCACCGACCCGCCCTGCCGAACCGTCATCTTCAAATGCTTCTCCCCCACGACGCGGGCCTGCAGGACGTTCAATCCCCTCACGGCAAAGGTCGGCTCTGGATTGCCCGCGCCGAATGGATGCAGCGTCCCGATTTCTCGGATCAGCTGTAACGTGACCTCGTCCAGCCGCAGTTCGGAGTCCAGATGCAACATCGGAACGGTTTGCGTCCCACGCATCCAAGCCTCAGCCGTGGCAGCAAACCGTTCGGCGAACTCCGGTAATCGCTCTTCCTTGATCGTCACTCCCGCGGCACTGGGATGGCCTCCAAACGCGATCAGCAGATCTCGGCATCCGGCCAATGCCTGATAGAGATCAAACCCCGGCACAGTCCTCGCTGAACCTTTACCGATCCCGTCTTCATTAATTGCAATGACGATCGTCGGACGATGAAAGCGTTCCATGATACGGGCCGCCACAATACCGACAACCCCAAGATGCCACCCTCGTGCATATAACACGATGCCTCCGGGCAAGTCCCGCGACTCAACTTGCGTTAATGCCTCGTCAAGGATGG
>JABMDK010000096.1 GCA_015903995.1 Nitrospira sp. | reverse complement strand
AATAGAGCTAATCTTTCACAGCTCTAGCCGGGACGGCGCAATGCCAATCTCACGCAGTCGATATCGAAAGCAGTATCTGGAATCGGTCAGCTACCTTGCTTTCACCGATGCCCGCGCAAATGAGTTGTTCGCAACCGAGCGCGATGGTCGAAATCCTCGGCTTGTGAAACGTGGTGAAATGGAGGACCAGCCGGATGATGCAATGGCGCCCGCCAGAGGAATTCTGAACGGACTGCGTATCTCGCTTCTGTTGTGGAGCGCTATTGGCCTCGCTTTCTTCCTGACGTAATAACATCCAACCAAGCCACCTATTTTTCTACGACGAGCTTACAGATTCTCATGAATGTGATGATCAAGCCGTGAAGTGTCGCGACGACCAATTGCAGTCTCGCCTGAAGGCATTCCCTGATCATCAGCACTCGCAAAAAATATAGGTACATCAGGCACTTCCCACCTCCGTTGCTTGACTCATTTCTAGGTGTCTGTTATATAAGGCTGCGGTACGTTTGTGTACGTGGTGAGGAAACGTATTAAGGGAGACCTGCTATAGATGTCGGTCTTTCGCCTGCCGCGGTTATTCCTTTTGAGTCCTAACCATTCATGAACATCATCAAGGCGTTTTTCAATCGCCTCTCTGATAGCTTGCTCTCCAACGCGCAAGGACGTTTCGATCCTTCGACGGAGTTTACGCCGGTTGCTTCGCTTCGGTTGGTGTCGGATAAGCCGGTTGTTCTACCGTCATTGGATTCGTCGACGGTTCGAAGGCCCAGTGTTCATGCCGTCAGTCAACCCGATGCGGTGGATGACGCAATCAGGCGGAGCCAGTCGTGGTTTTTCAGCCGACAACATGCGGAGGGATACTGGGTTGCCGAGCTGGAAGCAGATACGACGCTGACATCCGAATATCTGATGCTTCGCCGATTCCTCGATCGGGTGGATCCCGAACGGGAGGTGATGGCGGTTCGATATCTCAAGTCGATGCAGCTTCCTGATGGCGGATGGCCCATTTATTATGGGGGGCCGTCGGAGATTAGCGCTTCAGTGAAGGCCTATTTCGCGTTGAAGCTGAGCGGGGTGTCTGCGGATGAACCGTTTATGGTTCGGGCAAAGGAACGCATCTTGGCCATGGGCGGGGTTCTCCAGGCCAATGTGTTCACGAAAATCACGCTGGCCTTGTTCGATCAGTATGATTGGGAAGGGGTCCCCCACATGCCTGTGGAGATCATGCTGCTTCCCAAGAAATTCTATTTCAGTATCTATGCGATTTCCTATTGGTCAAGGGCGGTTTTGATTCCATTGCTGATTGTCTTCGCTCACCGGCCGGTCTGTCGGATTCCACGTAATCAGGGGATCGACGAGTTGTACCCAATTCCACGCGAGGAGGTGCGGTACTGGAAGTATCCTCCGTTCAACAAGGATCAGGCCTGGTTTACTCCGCATAACTTCTTTGTCGCCTTGGATTTCATGTTGAAGTTGTATGACCGGATGCCGATGCGGGCGTTGCGAGAGAAGGCACTGCACAAGGCCGCATCCTGGATGGTGGATCATATCAAAGGATCCGGGGGGCTCGGCGCGATCTATCCGGCGATGGCCAACTCCATCATGGCTCTCGAATGTTTGTGGTATAAGACCGATGATCCGCTTGTCGTCAAGGCGTTGCGTGAGATTGAAGAGCTGGAAGTCTCCGATTCGGTGATGATGGACGGCCAGTCCTAGCCCACTTTGCATTTGCAGCCC
>JABMDK010000095.1 GCA_015903995.1 Nitrospira sp. | reverse complement strand
TGGCCGGCTACGAGCAACAACGGGAATGGATCAGCCGGGCAACCGATGCCGTCGAACAGGCCTCGGGGATACGGCCCGTGATTTTCAGGGCCCCGAATCTCCGTATCGGAGAAGCGACCTTGCGGGCCCTCGAAGATGAAGGCTATCGCTACGACTCATCGGTTCCAGCCAGACGTTTCGACATGGGATTCGGGCGCGTGCACTATACGGAATATTTCTGGGCTCCACTGGAACCCTACAACCCATCCTGGCAAGGGCTGCATCGGCCGGGCAAGAGCAGCATTCTTGAGATCCCCCCCTCAGCCTGCCTCTTTCCCATCAATCTCGCCACGCTGCGCGTACTGGGTTTACCGGCCTTACAGCGCATGATCGATTGGGTCGGTCGTCGCTCACGACATCTGGTGTTCTACTGCCATCCATCTGAATTTATTTTTGCCAAAGATCAGACATTCCCTCGTACGATGTCGAAGTGGAATCGATGGGGCATGAGTCCGGCGAACCTCTCGCTGGTGGCGTCTCTGATCGATTCCGTTCTTGATTTGGGATATGCGTCCGTCCCCATGTGGGAGCACTCACCCCGATACATCCACGTGCAACAGCCGGCCATGCCGGAAGTAGCACGCTATCACTCCGATCATGCCTAAAACAAAGGAGGTACGCGTATGAAGATGATACGACCGGTCCTGTTGTGCTTATGCGTGATGTTCGTCGCCGTGATGGGCTGCCGAGGCGGCGGGCAGATCTATCAAGTCAAGGATGCCCCGATCCAGACTGCAACGGGGAAACAACCGAGCATGGAAGACGTTCAGAACGCGATCATCACGGCGGGCGTGGGATTGGGCTGGCAAATGGCAGTCGCCAAACCCGGTGAAATCATCGGGACCTTGAACCTCCGCAGCCACCAGGCGGTCGTCACGATTCCCTATACGACGAAACACTATAGCATCCTCTACAAGAGCAGCAATAATCTGAAGTACGATGCCGCGACGCAGACGATTCACGAAAACTATCTCGCGTGGATCCAGCGCCTCGACGGGGCTATTCGCACGCGCGTGACTGCGGCGGGAATCAAGTAATGCCGCCGCTCGCTGCTACAGAACCGTAGCCTTCTTGCTTTCTCTCTCTGCAGCACCGTGCTGCAGAGAAAGAATTTCATGCCTGCCGTTGTACCATGCTATTTCCTGGTTGGTTCCACCATCTTTCTCCCATAATAGGCAGATTCCGCCATCGAGGATTCCGTCCGCCCACAACACGCTCGATACAGCCCTCTGGGATACATTCCTCGACTGATAAGCTTCCAGGCCACCATCCTCACGATCCCGGCGATATCCGCCAGCGGACGGAAATGACTCGGACTTGGCCCTGAACGCGATGTGACCGTGACAATGACGTGTTTGAGTTCAAACCCCTGCCTGGCTGCTTCGATCAGGATCTCGCTCTCATAGACGAAACTCGCCTGCCGGCCATGGGAAACCGTCACCGTTCGTAACAGCCTCATCGGATATAGCCTGAATCCGGATTGGCTATCCTCGATCGGCATTCCGGCCGCCCATCCGATCCAGAAATCGGCGATCCGGTTGGCGGTATAACGCCAGAACGACGTCTGTCGCTGGTCTCGGCGCCGGACACCGATGATGAATGCTGCGGGATACTGGATTGCTTGCTCCAGAAACGAAGGAATCTCTTCCGGCGCATGCTGACCATCCGCATCCAGTGTCATGACGCCGGCTGCGCCATGAGCCAAGGCGTGATCGAATCCGCGCGTGAGACTGCCGGCCTTGCCGCGGTTCTCGTCGTTGCGTAAGACCGTCACATCCAGGCCGGCCAACGCCTGCACCGTCCCATC
>JABMDK010000094.1 GCA_015903995.1 Nitrospira sp. | reverse complement strand
TCGAAAGGACGGCCATCGCCCCGAAGTACTGATGAAAGAGAAACAGGAGTCCGACATAGATCGGGATCCACGGCACATCAAAAAAGGCCATGAGTCCAGGACCACTCAGAAATTGCCGGATCTGCACCAGGTCATTCAACGGCTGGGCCGTGGCGGTGGCCCCGCTGGTGGTGAGGGATTGCGTGAAGATGGCATTGAAGACCCGATCGCCCAGTTGTTCGTCGAGACGCGCACTCGTGGCCACCAACATCCTGGTCCGGATCCATTCCAGGCCCCCAAGCACAAAAAACAGAAAGACCGTAATGAGCGTGAGCATCATCAAGGTCGATTCACTCCCGCTCATCAGCACGCGATCGTAGATGGCCAGCATGTAGATCGACGGTACGAGCATCAGCACGTTCACGAAGAGGCTGAAGAACGCGGTGGTCAGAAAGGAACGGCGACAGGCACCCAGGGCCCGGCGCAAATCGGACGGCTCGTCCGTGAAATTGTGTGCTGGAATGGACCGGCCGGCGATGGCAGCGGGAGATCCATTCAACCGATGGCCGGTCGCGAACTTGTCAGGTGGAGACATGGCGGGAACTATATCATTGACAATTGTGGAAGCCTCTATATCAAAAGCATAGGCTATTCCCACTAAAGCGTAATATCAGATATTTCCCTCTGTGAACGAGTAGCCTATTTAGAAGGTGGATCTGGTTACTGTGGTAAAACCGAACAGTATCGTTGTGGGATGCGCCGGTGTGTCTTCGTCATGCCTCCATTGTCGTCCCGCCTGACCCCCTTATTCCGATCCCTTCGCCTGCGGTTTCCGTGCGGCTTGTATACCGACGAGCACCTGCTGAATCTGGCGGTACAGATGCGCGAGCGCATTGACGTCCATCGCGACGCGGGCAACCAGGTGACCGTCCAATCGTTTGGAGGCTGCGGCGCCGTCCTTGGCCGATTTCGCGACAGCGGCAAGCAATGTCGGTTCGACGAAGCCACAATCCAGATAGGCCATGCCTTGCGCCACGCCGACCGTGGTGTAGTTCACCACACGCGGGTGCGCGGAGGCATCAGAGGGGGTCAATCGGACCTTCAATGCGGTGGAGGGATCTTTGGGTTCGCTCATGGGCTTGTACGCTCCTTTGCAATGGTTAAACGGCAGCCAATGTAGACTGGCTCATTGTCTAACGGTCTCGCGTTGAACGCCAGTATTTATAGAATTGTGAGCGTGTGTGGGCTCGACCAAGCGCCAGGCCGGTCTCAGCGTTTTGTACGCGCATATGCAGAAAGACCCGGACAGGACGTTGTTCTCGGCTTCACCTGGATTGGGATCAACCAACGAATCGACCGCGATGCTGGAGGCACGGCCGTCGCCGGCCGTGCCCCTCTCCTGGTCTCCGCTTGCGGTTTAGCCGAACACGAAGCTGTCAGCAGTCACGTCGCCGTTGGCGGTGAACACACCGATTAACGTGATCTCGCCTGCCGCAGTTTCAGTAGCTGCGCCACCGGCCTGTATCCATTGCCACACGGAGAAGTTGTTGCTGTCGGTGGCATTGACAACGAGCAACGCATCTTGGCCGTTCGCCCCACTAAGGACGAACTCGGCATTGAAGGCGTTGGAGACGGCCGTGGCGTTGGTCAAGTTCGCATTCGTCACACCTTCCCCTCCCAAGCCGGACAACAGCAGTCCTTCAAAAGTATTGATGCTGGCGGTGGTGGTGCCCGCGACACCGGTGGTGATGGCGAACTGGAAGATATCGTTGTTGGTGATATCGTCGTACGCCGTGTTGAGCGCTCCGGTGAACTGCACACGATCCACCTGCCCCACGATACCGGTCACGTCAAAGTTGGTGATCGTTTCCGCAGCACCACCGAACTCGCCCGTGGCTGTGTAGCGAATGGTGTCGGTGATATCGTCGTCAGCCGAGCCGGTGTTGATCGTGTCAGCACCAGCCCCACCGATCAAGATATCGCCATCCGCGCCGCCGTTCATGACGTCGTTACCGGCATCGCCGCTCAGCGTATCGGCGCCGGCATCACCGTTGAGCTGGTCGGCAGCGGCACCGCCGTTGAGAGTGTCGCCGTCTGCACCACCGTTGAGAATGTCGGCGCCGCCTTCGCCATTCAGTGTATCGATGCCATCACCGCCCGTGAGGATGTTGACGCTGCTGTTGCCGGACAGGTTGTCGGCCTGGGCGGTGCCCGTCACGTGCGAGACATTCTGGATCGAGCTGAGACCTGAAGCCGTGCCGATGCCAGCTCCGTCTGCCAGGTCGACGGTCACACCCAACGCAGATCCGTCGTAAGAAATGGTGTCGGTATTCCCGCCGAGGTTCACGTTGATGGTCTCGACGCCCGTGACCGTGCCACCTCCGAAGCCGGTGATCAGACCGACTTCGTTGTAGATCACGTCGAGGAAGTCGTTGTTAGTCTGGCCGTTGATGTTCAGCGTGTCGATGTCGGCGCCCCCATCGACGCTGTCGGCGCCGTCGCCGATCACATACGTGAAGATGTCGTTGCCGGCCTCACCGAACAACTGGTCGTCGCCGCCGCCGCCAGTGAGTGTGTTGGCGTCGCTGTTCCCGGATAGGCTGTCGGCCTGGGCGGTGCCGATCAGGTTTGAGACGTTGATCAGTTGCGTAAAGCCCGAGGCCGTCCCGATGCCGGCCCCGTCTGCGAGGTCGACAGTCACACCGACAGCCGATCCGGCATAGGACAGCGTGTCCGAAGCGCCGCCCATGTCGGCGTTGACGATTTCGATATTGCTGATCGCGCCACCTTCGAGCAAGGTGATGACCGTGCCATCGTAGATAACATCGAGCTGGTTGTTCGCGGCGCCATCCGTGATGTTCAGCGTGTCGGTTTCGGTGCCACCATTCACGATGTCGGCGCCGCTGCCGATTGCGTAGGTGATGATGTCGTCACCGGCACCGCCATTCAAGGTGTCGTTCCCACCCTCGCCGTTCAACGTGTCGGTACCGTCACCGCCTGTGAGCGTGTTGGCGCTGCTGTTGCCGGACAGGATGTCGGCCTGGGCGGTGCCCGTGACATGCGAGACATTCGCGATCGAGCTGAGACCTGAAGCCGTGCCTGTTGCCAGGTTGACGGTCACGCCCAACGCAGATCCGGTGTAAGAAATGGTGTCGGCATTTCCTCCGAGGTCCACGTTGATGGTTTCGACGCCCGTCACCGTGCTACCTTCAAAGACAGTGATCAGACCCACCGCATTGTAGATCACGTCGAGTACGTCGTTGTTAGCCTGGCCGTTGATGTTCAGCGTGTCGGTGTCGGCACCACCATCCACGGTGTCAACGCCGCCGCCGATCACGTAGGTGATGGTGTCGTTGCCGGCCTCGCCGAACAACTGATCGTTGCCGCCCGCGCCGTTCAGGGTATCGGCACCGTCGCCCCCGCGAAGGACGTTGGCCGCGCCGCTGCCCGTGATCGAGTCAGCGCCCGTGCCGCCGGTGAAGTTCTCGATGGCGACGAGCACGTCGGAGTTTGCCGGCGTTGATCCGGATCCTCCGACAACGATCGGCGCCGCTCCGCCTAGGTTGACGGTCAGTCCCGCAGCATAGGCCGCATAGTTGGCTGTATCGGTGTTGCCACCGCCATCCAGCGTGTCGCGAACGTCGTCGACAGTCGCGACGAGTGTGTCGTTGCCGGTGCCGCCCGAAAGGGTGTTGGCGTTGGTGTCGCCGGTGAGCTGGTCGCTCCCTGCACCACCGGTGACGTTTTCGATACCCACCACAGAGGCAAAGCCCGACGCGGTGGCGGTGCTGAGATCCACCACGACGCCCGCGGCACTGGTGTAGACCAAGGTATCGTTGCCGGCGCCGAGGTTCGCGGTGAAGCGCTCGATGGAGGTGAACGCACCGTTGCCCTCGAAGTTGGTAATCGCCGTGCCGTTATAGGTAACGGCCAATGTTTGCGCGCCGCCATTGGCCTGAATGTCTATCGTGTCGGTGTCGGCACCTCCATTGAGCACCGTGTCGATGCCATCGCCGATGGTGTAACGCAAGGTGTCGTTTCCGGATCCGCCGTTGAGGCTGTCGGCTCCGCTACCACCGCTCAAGATGTCGTTGCCAGCATCGCCGTTCAAGATGTCCGCGCCGCCTTGACCGAACAGGTTGTCGTCGCCCGAACCGCCGTTGAGCGTGTCGTTGCCGGTCATGCCGTAGACAATATCGTCGCCCGAGGTTCCGGTGAAGATGTTGGCTACGCCGTTTGCCAGCGTGCGGATGGTGAACGTCTCGTCGAGCGTGACACCGATGTTGTCGGTGGTACGCACGTGGAGGAGATAGGTCGAGTTGGGGGCCATCGCCTCGCCGGTACGTGTCACCACGCCACCCGGGCTCACCGTGAAATTGGCCGCGCTGCCTGGCAAGGTCTGGTACTGATGGGTTTGGCCCACGTCAGGATCGATCGTGGACAGATTGCCGATCACCGTGCCGGCGCCCGGCAACGCGTTGTTCGCCGGGGTGACACCCGTCCAATTGATGGTGGTGGGAATGCCTTCGTTGGCCAGGTCATTCAACTGGATGGTGAACTGCCGTGTGGCGAACAGTTCGTTCTCGTCGTTGAAGCTGTCGACGACGATCTGGTACTCGTTCTCGACCGGAGTTTGCACCGCTTCGTAGTCGAGCAGTACCGGTCCGCCATTGGCCACGACGATCTGGAACAGCGGGTTGCCTTGCGCGTCCGTGCCGTTCTGTACCACGGCGAAACGCCCGCCGGCATCGTTGTTGCCGTTGATGTCGTGCGTAGCCCCTACTTCACCGGCCGTGATCGGCACGATGCCGACGACGGTACCGGTCGGGCTGTTTTCGTTCAGGCTGAAGGGCATCGTGATTTCACCGCTGGGGGCCGAGTAGATGCGCTCGGTCACCCCGGCGCTGTCTTTGAACACCGCCACCGCCCGGAT
>JABMDK010000093.1 GCA_015903995.1 Nitrospira sp. | reverse complement strand
TACAGATAGTCCAACACTTCAGCCCCATCACGACAGAGGACGACTTTGTCTGATATATGTTCCTCCTCCATCGCAGCAAGAGCAAGCTCAGCATCACGTGGATTATCTTCGGCGAGGAGAATTGGTTTCGCCGCATTCATGATTCACTACTCCTTGTTGGCAACGCAATAAAGAACGTCGCTCCTTTATCTGGCACGCCTTCGGCCCAGGTTCGACCCCCATGACGATGGACGATTCGACGTACATTCGCGAGGCCGATTCCCGTTCCTTCAAACTCATCCGCGCGGTGCAGTCGCTGGAACACTCCAAACAACTTGGACGCATACTCCATATCAAAACCAACTCCGTTGTCACGCACAAAAATGACGATCTCTGCAGAGCTGGGACGATCCACACCAATCTCAATAGCAGCCTGTGATCTGGTAGCGGTAAACTTGATGGCGTTCGTGATCAAATTCACAAACACTTGCCTTAGCATAGCAGGATCCCCCTGGACCTCAGGTAATGGGGCGATTGTCCATGATATCTCCCGCCCTTGCAAGTCCAGGCGCAAATCCGCAAGAATAGCTTTGATCAACTGCTCTAGATTCACACTGGTGCGAAGCATTTCTTGTCGGCCCATGCGTGAAAAGACCAGCAGGTCATCAATCAGCTGCCCCATCTGCTTGGCGGCATCGGAAATTGTTTGCAAATACCGCGCACCTTTCTCGTTCAGCGACTCTTCAACAGATTTGCGCAGGAGAGCCGCATACCCGTCTATATGCCGTAAGGGCGCCCGTAAATCATGAGAGACTGAGTAGCTGAACGCTTCCAGCTCCTTGTTTGCAGCCTCCAAGAGTTCCCCACGACGCTGCAGCTCTCCAGCGACACGCCGCCGTTCCGTAATGTCATGCCGAATAAGATAGTAGACCCACGCCAGTAAGACCAGCTGGAGAAAAGCCCCGATACTTAATAGTACGATGGTATTCCTGGTCCCGACAGCAGAATCCGCCACACGGCCATTCATCGCCTGTCGCTCGTCTGAATCCATTTCGGTAATGAGTTGGTGAATCACGCCCAACTCGCGGCGGCCAGCGCCTTCAAGAGCCATCTTCTTGACGGATCGAAACCCGCCTTTCTCAAACAGGGCGATGGCCTTGGATTCGGCGTTTAGCTGTTTGTCCATCATCCGATCTAGGACGGCGACTCGTTGCTCCTGTTCGGTGGAACCGCGCGTCAATTCACGAAGATAGGTCGTGAATGCCGGCTTCTGGTTTACGACTTTCGTATAGGACTCAAGATAGGACGGTTCTCCCGTGACGAGATATCGTCGATGCGCATCTTCCGCCTCAATCATTGCCGCATCAATGTTGCTCAGCAGCTGGAGGAGATCATGACTGCGGCCATCGAGTCGGCTGTTGGCCAGGAGAATACTGGTGTTGTGGTAGGACACGGCAGTAATAACCAGGATCCCAACAAACACGAGACTGAAACCAGCCAGGACCCTTTGCTCAATGGTGAGTTTTTCAAACCACGAAGCACGAACGTGGCTAAGACCAATCGACCCGCGAAGAATGTCGGTATGAGGTGTAGCCTCCTCGGTCTCCACAGCCGGAGGCTCCGGTTGATGGTTTGCGGTTGAGTCCATGGGTCAGGATGACAGGCCACCACGGCTCTCTAACTGTCGTGCGGGATCCGGACAAAACAATACATAGCACAACTCAATTGTAGCAGAACTCTACGGAGGGGGAAGCAGAAAACTAGCTGCCAATAGGGATCGCTGAGGGAAGGGCCGTTGCGGAAGGAGTGACAAAGTTTGAAAACATCAACGTAGCTTCCACGACCCAGTCAGTGAACGGTTGGGGGTAAATTCCGATCACCAAAGTCCCTGCTAAGCCGACATAGATGACCGTCTTCATCGGGGTGGAAATCCTAATTGGAGACGGATCAATCGGTTCATTGATGTACATTTGCTTCACCACAATCAAGTAATAGTACATCGATATGACAATATTGATCAGGCCGACCGTGATTAGGGTATAGAGTCCTTCCTTAATCGCAGCGACAAAGATGTAGAGTTTTCCAATAAACCCGGCAAGCGGCGGCACCCCAGCCAATGACAAGAGGAACAGCAACATGGCAAATGCCAAGAATGGAGAGCGCCTATTTAGACCTCGATAATCCTCGATCTCGTCCTTTCCGATCGCCTGGCTGACCGCAATCACAACGGCAAAAGCTCCAAGATTTGCAAAGAGATAGGCCAGGAGATAAAAGAGAATGGCGTCACTTCCCATCTTGGTTCCTGCCGCCAGTCCTATCAACACGTTTCCTATTTGGGCGATCCCAGAGTATGCAAGCAGCCGCTTGATGTTTCGTTGAGCGATGGCCACGATGTTTCCGTA
>JABMDK010000092.1 GCA_015903995.1 Nitrospira sp. | reverse complement strand
GACGCAGCGAAATGTGGGAATAGTCGAAGAAACTGCCAACACAGCGCAGTCGATGAAGGAGCAGGCCAACGAGCTTCAGCAGCAAGTGCAGGTGTTCAAGATCCATAAGACCGGTGAAGCGCCAAGCGTGAAACGTGAAGCGCCACGAACGCGTGAAGCGGGCAGTGTGAAACGTGAAGCGTCCGAATCCAGAACGAAACACGCTTCACGAACGACGCTTCACGCAGGAAAGCCGGTCGGCGCAATAGTCCAAAAGGACCAAGGACATCATGGAGCCGACGACGGCTTTGAGGAGTTTTAGGATGGTGCCACGATGCTCCCTTCTGCTCGCCCAGGCCTCAGTGTCCCACAAGACCCTTGATGCATGAGTCGGCGCGTCCATTGCCTGATGCGCCGCCGGGTTGATGGACCCATCCGTTCGAATCTCTTCTCCTGAGCCGGCCACAGCATGCGGGCAGGTCTCCTCTCGGTCTTGAAACCGTCGCAGCAACAGCGGTTAAGAAATCACGCAAACCGACCGATAGAGAAACCATTCGACTTCCATGGTGACGAACCGGCCCTGTCAGGAGCGGTAGAGTGATCGGTATGGACGTTGCGATTTCGACCGAAGAATTTCAACGGTTTCGGACGTTGATCTATGACGAGAGCGGGATCTCGCTCAACGATCAGAAACAGGGGTTGGTGTCGTCCCGACTCTCGAAACGCCTGCGGGAGCTCGGACTCTCAACATTTTCCGAATACTACGAGCAGCTGACAAGGGATTCAAGCGGGGAAGAATTCACCCGGATGTTGGATCTGATCTCGACGAATAAGACAGACTTTTTCCGTGAGCCCAAGCACTTTGAGTATCTGAGGGAAGAGATCCTTCCTCAACTGAATCAGGACAAAAAGATCCGCATTTGGTCGTCGGCCTGTTCGACAGGCGAAGAACCCTACACAATCGCCATGACGCTGTACGACAGCCTGTCCGATCCTGCGCAATGGGATTGCAAGATTCTGGCGTCTGATCTTTCAACTCGCGTGCTGGCGAAGGCTGCGGCTGGTGTCTACGACGCGGAACGTGTCCACGATGTCCCGCCCGAGACTGTCAAGCGGCATTTCCTCCGTGGGCGAGGCGTGAGTGAAGGCGTGCTCAAGGTCAAGCCGCATTTGTCGGCGATGATCCAATTTCGACGGCTGAATCTGATGGATGAACAGTTTCCGATCAAAAGTCCCCTCGATCTCATCTTTTGCCGGAATGTGATGATCTATTTCCACCGTCCGACTCAGGAGCGGCTCGTGAACAAGTTCTATCGATACTTGAAGCTGGGTGGACATCTCTTCATCGGCCACTCAGAAAGCCTCCAATGGGTGACCCATCCCTTTACGGTCATGGCTCCGACCATCTATCGGAAGGAGATGTGAAGCGTCATTCGTGAAGCGTGAAACGTGAAACACACGGATCTGGAAAGTATGTATGAAGATCATGAACTTTCGAGATCTGGAGGTATGGAAACTGGGGAAGGAGATTGTGCTGGGCATCTATCGCATGACAGCGCTCTTTCCCAAGGATGAGGTGTACGGCCTGGTCGCGCAGATGCGAAGAGCGTCGGTCTCCATTCCGTCGAATGTGGCGGAAGGGTTCAACCGGTTTCACAATAAAGAATATCGGCAGTTGCTCTTTGTTGCGTTGGGTTCCTGTGCTGAACTCGAAACCCAGGTGGAGATATCTTGTGACCTCGGGTATCTCGATCTGAAGGGGCGGGATCTCATGATCGAGAAACTCGATCATGAGACGAGAATGCTGCGGAATCTGATCAAGAAACTATAGAGAGACTGATGATCGACTATTCGAGGATGCACTCCATGGACAAAGTGCCTGACACGCTTCACGTTTCACGCTTCACGAAGGACGATAAAACCTTCGCACATGTCAGGCGTATGCAGGATCATCGGTTCCCGCATGAAATTGCGGCGATTCTTCCGGGAGAGTTTTTTGTCAGCGACCAGCCGATGATTGTCTATACGGTACTCGGATCTTGTATCTCGGCCTGTATTCGCGACCCAATTATCGGCGTCGGCGGAATGAATCATTTCATGTTACCCAAGCCCAAAGAAGCGGGCACCGACTCATGGGGCGAATCGACTCGCTATGGGTCCTATGCCATGGAATCGCTGATCAACGAGATTCTGAAGCGGGGCGGAGTCAAGAGTCGTCTTGAGGTAAAGTTGTTCGGGGCTGGACGAATCTATGACGGCAACATCGATGTCGGCGCCAGAAACGCTGAGTGGGTCCTTGAGTATATCAAGACGGAAGGACTCACCGCATGCAAGACGGATCTCGGAGACGTGTTGCCAAGGAAAATCTATTACTTTACCGAGTCCGGGCGCGTGCTGATGAAAAAAATCGAGAAAGTTAAAAATGACACGATCGTGACACGGGAACGTGAATATGCGTCGAGGCTCCAAGAGAAGAAACAGATGGCGGCTGAGGAGGATGTGACGCTGTTCTAGTAGTTGGGCGTTTCCGGTTCCATGTTTCGGGTTTCAAGTGTGAGTGCT
>JABMDK010000091.1 GCA_015903995.1 Nitrospira sp. | reverse complement strand
TGCCTGCGGTCCATGGCACGGAATACAGTTCGCTGTGAACAGGTCAGCCCCATTGGCAATCGAGATGGCGTCGAACGGGACCGGCGTTTTTCGATAGGTTTCCGGGTACGATTGTACGGAAAGGGGATAGAGCGTCGCGCCAAGGCCAAGAATTCCCAACATTGTCGGAATAGCGATTCGCCACGAAGTTTCCCACTGTTTCTTGCGACCGAGAACAATCGTAATTCCGGCCGTGATGAGGAACACGAGGCCGGTCAGTACGATTGTGCGCACCAGCGGATCGACCCAATTGGCATCGATTGAAAAACGGAACGGATAGGGCCAATGATCGATGACATCGTGCTTGGCCGGTACAGCATTGGCCAGCACCGTTGCGACGATGACAAGCAAGATAGCCAGACTGAACTCGATTTTCACCCACGTCTGGAGTTTCTGTCCGCCGGCTGCGGCTCTGTCAGGACTCTGGTTCAGCGCCGGCACCCACACTGACTTGGCGCGTGAGGCGATTGCAAGAATGATCCCCAGCAACGTCAACTTCGTGATGAGGAGCCAACCGTAGCTGGTCGCAACCAATCCGGCGTAATTGGTATCGATCATGAGATTGGCCACGACGAGACCTGAGACGACGATGGCAATCATCGTGTACAGTGCTAAGGCTGAAAATCTGCTCAACACCTCACCGGCACAGGATCTTTCGCTCATCGGGCCGGTTACCGTGGTAGAGGCGACAAGGATCACTCCCGGAAGGCCGCCGAACCAGATGCTCGCGACGATCAGATGCAGGGCATAGATCACCGTCGCCAAGACGGCCTGCTCCTCCGCTGCGGAATGACTCGCAAGAGAACCCAAGACCAGGGGCAGCGCACCGACAACCGCCCCCATGATGTACCGCCATTGCGCCGGAGGCGAAATCCGAATGTACAGCACGACCACCAGGACGGCGAGAGCACTCGCAGCGCGCAGGATCCAAATGAATCCGACCCGCGTCTTCTGCAAAAAGTCCGTCCAGGCTTGCAGGTTCCACGCATTGCCAGAAACCCCGGTCGCTTGGGCTGTCGTGGTGGCGAGCAGGCCGAATAAACCGACGAGGAGAGTGAGGGCCAACCATGGGAAGGTCTTGACCAGACGTGTCCGCCAAGAAGGCCTCGGCGCAGCGCCTTGCTGACCGGCGATAGCCAAAAACACGCACCCGCCGATCAGCAGCATGGAGGACACTAGCTGCAGACCACGAAACAGCGCACCAGCAAACTCGATCATTTCTTTTGCGCTTCGCCCTTCACCGTGAAGTCGAAAGACGATTCGACAACATGCCTATCGACAGAGAGGACACGAAACTTGATGGAGTATTTGCCGGGGACCAACTCAGGCAACGGCAGGATGATCGACTTAGGGTCATCAGATGCGAGGGTCGGCTTGACATCGGTAATCGACTGTTTCTTGTCATCCAGAACGACCAACGAGGCGTAATCCCCCTCAATCTTTTCATTGAACCATAGACGCACTTGATTTGGTGCCTTCGTGAGGACCGCCCGTCGAGCCGGCTCTGCCTTCACCAACATCGAATGGGCGAGCGCCGAGGCTGCAGGCATGCCTAACGCCAATGCCACCACGAGAAAGAGAGAGACCCGTAGAGTCTTGCGCCTATTCAGTGATGTGCTCATCAGCCTTCCGCATGCTCCATTGTGGTTCCGAAGAATATTTAGCATCGTCACCTGTTTAGGTCAGCGATTCTGTACCGGCCTGACGCCTATGAGACGGCGGCTTGTGAAGGCTTCCGACGATCACGAAAGGTATAATACACCGCCACAATAAGACCAACCAGAACCGGTATAAACACGGTGATGTAGTGCATCAGGTGTGAGACCGCTCCTGTTTCACCGACCGAAAATGAAAACCGAGAAACATGTTCCTGCTTTTCACCGACCGACACGAGCCCCACAAACTTGCCGGGCTTGTCAAAATTGTACTTCACGTCAATCGATCCGGTTGGGTAAACCTTGGCCGGAAGGTGCGCAATCGTCGAGGCTTCAAGATTTTCTTCCGAGCCCGTATCATTGATTACCCTCACCTCAACCGGGACGGAACGAAGTTCATGTTCCACAAAATCCAGGACTAGGACCGCGTTCCCGATGGCGGGAAGCTCCTGACAAAATTGCCGATAGTAATACATATCAGGCAGATAGGTGTGAAAATACATCTTATACGGACCGACGTGGAGCACACAGGTATCCGCTGCTAATTCATGTCCATGCTGAGCCA
>JABMDK010000090.1 GCA_015903995.1 Nitrospira sp. | reverse complement strand
TGAAGAGCTGCTCTAATGGCCCGGTCTCGATCGTACCGTTCGGAGTGAGTTTGTCGACCACGTTCGGAAGCAGCGCGGACAATTGTGAGCAGGCATCTTGTGGGGACAATCCGGCCTGACTCGCCAGTTGCTTGAGCAGATCGCTTCCTAGCCCTTGTTCGATCTGCTGCGGTGTGATCGAGAGGTTCTGTCCGGTACTCACCCACGAATTCACGATCTCACTCAATCCGTTCTTCTGAAAGGCCTGAACCAGCCCAGTGAGTCCGCCGAGGTTGCTGTTGTTTCCCAGCAGACTGGTGACGGCCTGAAACAGGGGGTTCTGCCCGCCTTGTCCGCTCAAGAGACCGCCGACGACTTGTCCCATGTGGTCCATCAATCCCATGATGGGTACCTCCGCTCAAAATGACGTGTGCCAACTCGATCCCAACGGTTGTGTCACGTACGTGATGTACCATAGGTGAGGTGCAGCGTCCAAGTGTGAAAATCCTACGAGAGATACAAGACTCGATGCTCAGAGAGACGTCTGCTAGGATTTGGAGTTCATGGAGTGTTATTGCGATGGAAAACGAACAATTAGAAGGCCACGATGAAGTGAGCATAGCCTGGTCTAGATCGGACACCTTGCATCGACAAAACTTCTGTTATGATGGTTGAACGGAGGTCGAGGATGGAAAAGAACAGAACGAGTCTGGTCAGCCTCTTTGCGATTGGGTTTGCAGGCATCATGGCGTTGACAATGTCCGCATCTGCAGAAATGTATGTCGCCGGACAGGCAGGCGTGAATTTCGCCGATCGCATCAATAGCATTGCAGGAACGGGAGGCCAGGCTGGAGTTCCAGACCTCGATCCTCGCCCCAATCCAGACTTTGATCTTCAAACTTCGATTACCTTTGGCGGCAAGATCGGATATTTCCCCGGGCATAGCTGGTATGGCATTGAGGGTGAGGTCTTCCACACGACCCCACACATTAAATCGTTGGATCCAGAGCCTGGAGTCCACAATCCTGGCATCCATATGAGGGTGACCACGGTAGGAGTCAATTTCATCGCTCGCTATCCCGGTCGCACGTTCCAACCCTACGTGGGTGCTGGTATCGGAGCAGGGATTGCCCACATCGGTGATACCTCGATGACGCGGAGTGATTCGGATGTAGCAGCAGCGTGGAGTGTCTTAGTTGGTTTACGCGCGTTTGTCACGCCAAAAATCGCCGTCTTCGGAGAATATAAATACACTGGCGCATCGCTTCATTTCGATCAAGCATTTCCTCCCGAAGCCGGTTTTGATGCTGGTGGCTTCAGCGGTAATTACCGAGCACAGCATATCCTTGGTGGACTGTCGTATCACTTCTAGAGGAGAACAACCATGTCTCGCATGACGATGCTCGCTTCCTTGCTCGGTGGGGCACTCATGTGTTCAGCTTGTGCGGAATCGATCCATCAGGTGCAACGTGATACGGAGCTACTGGGTGTTCCGCTGGGGCTCGAACAGGAGATTGATACCTCAGTCAGCTTTGCGGATCTGAAAAGAGCGCCGGGTGAGTATATCGGGCGTACGGTCATGGTCGGTGGGACTGTCATTCGCGCAAAACGGACAGAGGCTGAAACGGAAGTGGAGGTTTTACAACTCCCGACAGAGAAGGACGGTCCCCGTTCAGACGAGCGTCTTCGATCCGAGGGGCGGTTCCTTGCCGTTCGAGCGGCCTTTCTCGATCCGGCCAGTCTTCCGGAAGGCACGCCTATTACCGTGATTGGCACCGTCAAAGGCGAGATCACCAGAGCACTGGATGAAAGCAACTATTCCTATCCTGTTCTTGAGGTGAAACACATTATCGACTGGAACAGTATCGCGGCTCAGAGACGAAGGGATCGGAGTCCATACTACGGGGCCTACTATCCACCATACGGGTATAGCGGGTTCTACCCCTATGGCGGTGTGTACGGCGGCTATTGGGGAGGACCGTTTGGCGGCTATTATGGAGGACGAGGATTCTATGGCCCCTCTCGAGGGTTTTCGCCGGGACCATCATCTCCTCCGCCGCCTCCGCGAGCCGTCCAC
>JABMDK010000009.1:56934-97645 GCA_015903995.1 Nitrospira sp. | reverse complement strand
GGCTCAGGCCTATTCGTTCGTTGCCGCCAATGTAGCCGTCCACGAAGCCTGGATACGGACTTCAAAAGCGCCTTATGGATCTAACCTTCGCCAGTCTGGGCTCGGCTCATGAAAATGGAGGTCACAGTATGTCATGTCGTCAATTGCGAACTGAGATCGAGCGCATACAACACAAACAGAAGGCTCTTCACATGCTGATCCTCAGCGGTGTCGTCCGACCAAGCTACGTCAAACTTCGTTATGCAAGCTCGCTGCTGAATAGTGAAGATCCATAGAACACCTTCCAGGGGAAACCTGTACGGGCAGGCCGACCATTGAGTTTTTATACAAGTTCTTTGAGCTGATGAGCTGGTCGCCAAGGATGAGAGATCGCTCAGGTACCATCACGCTCCGCTTTCTTAAACCTGTATCCACAAGTACCCATACTTCGTCATAGCCCTCATCTCAGAATGGCAATGACTGCAGCAAGATCATTCGTACGATACATGAGGCATTGTCCGTTGAACGGCTCCTCGGCCGAATCTCCTGACCCGCACCTCTCAGCTCCACGCCACGCCTATTCGAAGATCCAGTAACTCCCATCTCATCATTGAAAGACCGCATTCGAAGAGCGTATCCCGGTGTGGAATTCGAATATCCCACTGCATACCAGTGGTCGGCCGGACCATGCGACAACCTGTTCATAGACCTGTCCGCAATGCGGAACACCAGCTTCATCGAAACCGTTGGCGAGGCAACACTCCTCTCTTGTACCCTCCCTATCAGCTGAGGTAATATGCTCCTCCGTCGGTGTTTTCCGCCCTGGCGAGGCTTTCCGCTGTGGACGCGGCCCGATCCCTATATTCTGACGTGGAGAGGTGGCCGAGTGGCCGAAGGCAGCGGTTTGCTAAACCGCCGTAGGGACAAAATCTCTACCGAGGGTTCAAATCCCTCCCTCTCCGCCACCAACCGCATGGTTACGTGACGTTTAGAACCTCGCCTTACTGACCATACCCGTTCATATTGGATTTCTATTGTGTGATTCGGAAGGCCTATCGTATCCTTACATCCCATATTGCCCATCGCCTATCATTAAGAAAGGACCTCTACTCCATGCGAATTCGTACATTGTGTTGTGCCATAGGGCTCCTGTTCCTGACGACACCGTTATTGGCTGCCTCTCAAGATCCGACGAATGATGACCAAAAAACGTTGTATGCTCTTGGATTGGCCATTAGTCAATCACTGGGAACCTTTTCGCTCAGTGAAACTGAACTCGACATGGTCAAGAACGGCCTCACCGACGGCGTGCTGAAGCGTCCCCTCAAAGCCGACCTCCAAACATTCGGGCCGAAAATCCAACAACTTCAACAAGCTCGATTGACACTGGTTGCTGAGGGTGAGAAGAAAGCTGGAGCCGCATTTCTAACCAAAGCGGCCTCGGAGAAGGGCTCGACTAAAACTGAATCCGGCATCGTGATCACCACCATCAAGCCTGGAACCGGGGCCACGCCAAAAGCGACGGATACGGTCAAGGTCCATTACCATGGCACCTTAACCGATGGGACGGTATTCGATAGTTCCGTGAAACGAGGAGAGCCGGCGACATTTCCGCTGAACAAGGTCATTAAGTGCTGGACAGAGGGTGTCCAACAGATCAAAGTCGGAGGGAAAAGCCGACTCGTGTGCCCATCCAATCTGGCCTACGGCGACGGCGGCTCACCGCCGATCATTAAGCCTGGATCGACCTTAGTCTTCGAGGTTGAGCTGCTCGAGATCGTCGCCAACTAACCACTTCGCGTTGCCGCCTCTCTCAAAGAGGCGGCAACGCAATTCATTCCTGCAATCCCTACCGAACCTCAGAATGATCGCCTTCCACATAAATGTGCCAGCCGGGCTGTTGTGAGCAAGATGATCTCCTCGAATCGCGGAGACATCACACCTCCGTCGCCCCTCCGTTGGCTGATTCTCGGACTCCTCTTTGCCATCAGCGTCGTCACCTACATTGATCGCATCAACATTTCCGTCACGGCACGCCAGATGATGCCGGCGTTGGGATTGACCGAGCAAGAGATGGGAGTGGTCTTCTCCGCATTCGTCTTCGGTTACGCCTTGTTCCAGATTCCTGGTGGCTGGCTCAGTGATCGCTGGGGGATTCGCATCGTCCTCATGATCGCACTGCTCTGGTGGTCCTGCTTTACCGTCTGGACAGCCATTGCCGCAACATCCTTCTTGGCCGGACCGCTCGGAATCATCGGCGCACTGGCCCTGGTCAGATTTCTTCTCGGTGTCGGCGAAGCCGCGGCATTGCCGACTTTTAATCGTGCCGTTACCGACTGGCTTCCCGCTCATGAACGCGGTTTCGGCATCGGGATCGCCATCGGCGGCATCGGGATCGGTGCGGCAATCACTCCGCCGATCACGGCTTGGATCATGGTCAACTATGGCTGGCAATCCGCCTTTTATCTTTCAAGCGGAATAGGGTTCGGCCTCGCAGTCATCTGGTGGTGCTTGGCCGCCGATCGTCCATCGCGTCACCCATGGCACACTTGTCACGAAGGAACATCGCCGACGACTCCGGTTGTTCCAATACGCCCTTCGATTCCTTGGGCGACCCTACGAAACACACCGAGTGTGTGGTGGCTGATGCTGAGTTACGGATGCTTGGGCTATGTCGCCTATGTCTACATGTCCTGGTTCTATCTCTATCTGGTCAATGAACGTGGCTTCAGTGTGCTACGAGGTGGGGTGTTTGCGGCTGCCCCCTTCCTTGCCATTCTTGTCTCCTGCCCTCTCGGCGGATGGGTCACAGATCGATTGGCCATGAAGCATGGTGTCACCAAGGGACGTCAGATCGTGGGGATGACCGGGATGGGGCTGGCCGCCGGTTCCATCGCACTGGGGGCGGTTGCAGAATCCCCCTACCTCGCCCTGGCTAGTCTGTCTTTGGGCGCCGGATGGCTGTACTTTACAATCGGAGCCTATTGGTCCTCGACGAGCGATCTGTCACCGACCCATGCCGGAAGCCTCTCAGGTCTCATGAATATGGGCGCCAATCTCGGTGGCGCCATTTCACCAACGCTCACACCATGGCTCGCTCAACAGTGGGGTTGGGGCGCTTCTCTCGGCCTCGCCGCCTTCATGGCCCTGCTCGGGGGAGTCATGTGGTTACGCATCAGACCTGGAGATGGGCTCAAGCACTGTGAATAATATCGAGTGATGGACGTTGAGTGCTGACTTTGAGGCTCTACAACCAACCGGCCGACAATCACCACTCAACAGGACGGACGGATGAGAGCCTTGCCTCTCCAAAGACCACCTTGTTACAGTCATGACCATGACACTTGAGTTTCGAAAGAAAGATCCCCGCGTCACAATCGCCACAAGATTCGGCGAGATCAAGATTCGCTTCTACCCGGACGCAGCACCACGCCATGTGGAAAACCTCATCAACCTCATCAAGATGGGGTTCTACGACGGCACCACATTCCATCGTGTCGTGCCCGGGTTCATCATTCAGGGCGGCGATCCGTTGAGTAAATCTCCCGAGCGCGCACTCCACGGCACAGGCGGACCAGGATACTTTCTTTCCCCAGAGCCGAACGATTACCCACACAAGCGCGGCGCACTCTCCATGGCGAAAATGCCCCGTGAGAGCAATAGCACCCGCGACTTCAACGACAACGGCTCACAATTTTTCATCTGCGTCGGGGACAACAGCGGGTTAGATCGGCGCTACACTGTGTTCGGAGAAGTCTTTCGCGGGATCGAGGTGATCGACAAGATTGTCGGTGTCCCTTGCGACGAGCGAGACAACCCACTGGATCCGATCACGATCACGATGACCGTGACGGAATAGCCGGTCAGACGGCAGTGCGGCATTCCCATGGACGGAGAGACCACTCACGTGAACAGTGCCATCCTCTCGGCCTCAGATGCTGAATCCATCCGGCGAGCAGGGAGGATCATCACATCAGGTGGACTCGTCGCATTTCCAACCGAAACGGTCTATGGACTCGGCTGCGATGCGATGAACGCCGACGCAGCGGCGAAGGTCTTTGAAGCCAAACAACGTCCTCAGTTTGATCCACTCATCGTCCACATCGCTGATCTGAAACAGTTGGAGATGGTGATTGGATCTCTTCCCTCTCTGGCTCAGCGGCTCATGGACGTCTTCTGGCCAGGTCCCTTGACGTTGGTCTTACCAAAACAGCCGGCGATCCCTGATCTCATCACCGCCGGGCTATCAACGGTCGCGGTCAGAATGCCGAACCATCCCGTGGCACAGACTCTTCTTCGAGAGGCAGGCACCCCGATCGCGGCACCCAGCGCCAATCCCTTCGGCTATGTTAGCCCAACGACGGCTCAACACGTTGCCGATGGGCTCGGAAGTACGGCCAATCTCATACTCGACGGTGGGCCATGTCCGGTCGGAGTCGAATCAACCATCCTCTCGCTGGCAGGATCACAGGCAGAATTACTGCGCCCAGGCAGCATCACCATCGAGCAGCTCAGCGCCGTCATCGGCGCTATTCGTCGGGCGCCGGCCGTGCAGCAACAGCCTCTCGCACCCGGTCAATTGTCCCGCCACTACGCAACGCGAACGCCGCTGATACTCTTACCTTCGGCCGAAACACGACCGTTCCTGAATGATGACGAGCACGCAGGCTTGCTGATCCACTCGCGCCCAAGAGACAGCGACAATCAATTTTCCGCTGTGGAAGTTCTCTCTTCAACCGGCGATCTGAGGGAATCCGCACGTCACCTGTTTGCAGCACTACGGAGGCTGGATTCCCTTGATCTGGATCGGATCTATGCGGAACCGTGCAGGGAAGAAGGACTGGGAGCGGCAATCATGGATCGCTTGCGCCGCTGCGCGACGCCATAATGCAGGCCAGTTCGTCACGATCGAACCTTCCCGCCCCAGCTGTGTCGATACTCGCCGCTACTTGGAAAACCCGAGTGCCTTCACCGATGCGCGTGCGGCTGTTCTGGCTTTGATGGCAGGATTGAGAAGAACACCCGGATCCGCATGGATGCCGATCTCTGCTACTCGTTTACAGTGCTTGATAACATCGGCAAGAGAGGCGACACCTTCCTCTCGTCCTGAATGCGACGTGGAGAGCTGCTTCATGAGTAATTCGGCGTACCGCGTTGTCTCAGCGCAGTGGTGAATGATCGCCTTCGCATCACCCATTCCACCATGGGCCACCATCTCTTCGGCATTCGATTTCAACCCATCCGCAGCTTCCTTTAGGCTCTGGTCCGGCTCACCGGCGGACACCATCGTGTCTGCGATAAGTGAAACACCGATGACGATCATAAGCCCCACGATCATCGACGCGATGCTAAAGTATCGGCCCTGTAACCGTGTAGTCCCCACTAATAGCGCGCCTTTGGATGAATCACGGCAGATGTCAGCTCGCGATAAAGATGGTGAAATGCTTCCGTCGTCAACTCAGGGTTCTGCAACTTACCCAATGTCGTGTGATCAATATGATACTCCACAGTGTCATCATAATTAGATGATGCAATTGTGATAAACCGAGGGGGAAACAAGCGTTCCGGCAGTAAAATGCCGACTCCAAAATTGTACTTCAGCGCCAATCGAATCGCTTCTCTGGCTTTATCGGCCGGAACTTCTCGCCCCATTCCGATATTCTGCGGCGGTTGTCCCATCCTGGCGAACTGGAAATGTGCGTTGCCAAGCCCAGCTTGTGCAAACTCCTCTTTGAGTTCAGCTTCACGAGTTCGATAGTGATAGGCCAGCACCACTTCGACACGGCTCACCCCCGGCGCCGTCGGCTTCTCGCCGAACGCGGCCAGAACGGTGATCTCACTCACCAGAGCGATAAGTAACAGACCGATGACATGCCGCCGTAGACGCATCATTATTTGGCCTTGAAGGTAAATGCCACCGCGCTACTTTCTCCAGCCGCCACGGTAAGTGCCTGTTCTTGTACCCCGAGAGTCGGATGCCAAGCTTTGATTCGATAGGTGCCGGCTGGAAGGTCTCTGATATCAAATACCCCTTCGCTCCCCGTCACGGCATAGTACGGGTTATCCACGGCAAGACCATGTCCCTGCATGTAGGGATGCATCCCGCATTGCATGATAACACCTCGCCGATCCCCCGTAAAACGAATGAGATCCTGGGTTCCCCCTTTGGTCAGCGCGGGACGATGAAACATAATAAAAATATGTTCCCAATCCCTTTCATAGACTTGAAGATCATGCGCGACGGAATCCATATTTTTCACGGTCAGCGGATGCTCATTACGCATGACCGAAACATACGGCACAAACTGACAGATATTCGCTTCCAACTTGGTTTCTTCGAATTCGAACGGCTTACCACTCGTCACACCCTCGATCGTGACAATCACGTCTTTGAGTCCGCCTTGCGGCCCCACCAGGACTTCGCGAAGCAAACGATAGCCAGATCCATCAGACAGAGCACCGCAATAGCCCTGATCAGGATAACGATGGAGCTTGAAGGCAGAGGGGTCCGGCAGATCCCCGCTGAAATGCACCATCCCCTTGACCGCTCCTCCGTTCACAACCGCCGTCGGCTCATATGCCGATGCAAGTTCCATCGCTCCCGTACTCACCATGAGTATCGTGAGGGTCAGACCGATGAAACCAGGAACAAGAGTACGGATGACACGTCTCATGATGATGCTCCTGTCAAAAAAGCACTGGGGAGCAATGGCTCCCCAGCCGGATATACAGAGAGGCTGACTTGGCAGCATAGCGGCGTACCCACTTTCACGTGGGTACGCCACCGAATCTCTACTACTTCTTGCTCTTCAGCGAGGTCGGTGAAACCTTCGCCTTACCAGAGGGCTGCTCCGCAGTCCTTGTCGGCGGAACCTGTGGCATCAACGGCTTGATCCGTTGATCATCAACCGGGAGGACCTTGAACAGCCCCCACTGTCCGGCATTGGCAAAAGCCGGCCGCTGATTCTTCCACAGATAGTCGCCCACGATTTTATTCGGACCGCCTGCACCTCCGGTGAGATACGCATTGATGATTTCTGATCCACCGAACTCCATGGTGCTGACTTGGTCGGCACCTTGCATATAAGGTTCGTGCGGCCATTCATGTCCATCAATCGTGAACAATTGCACCTGCTCACTGAACGCGCCCAACACGTGAACAGCCACCGGATCTCCAACGTGCGCCTGGAGCAACGGAGTCGAAGGCGTATCCCCGGCTTTCACGCAACTGAAAATCTCGGACACGTCACAACCCTTTTCCATTCTCCAAGCCGTCGGCTCCGAGCGGTAATTGACCGCCGTGATACCGGCTACTTGTTGAATGTAGGGCATGAAGCTCACACCCACGATATTGTCCTCGTCCTGGAACATCAACGAGAAATCGCGATAGTTCTTCCGGTTTTCATTTCCAGGAAGCATCCGATCTACAAGGACATCGGCTCGCCAGCTGCTCTTCATCGTAATATCGTCACCCGTGATCGGGTCGCGATACCGCGATCCTTTCGGACCAACGATGATAGAACCAAAGAGGCCGTTCCGTGGGTTTTCCACGACGTTACCCCAATCCTGAATCAGCGCCGCAAGCTCTCCATATTCAGGGTGAGCATAGTACGTGTAGGTCTTGCTCTCGCCGGGACCGACCGTTTGATCACCGGGATTATTCCCGACATTGGCGCCGAACGAGTCCTTCGGGTTAAACGCCATCATATCGACGTGGAACCCGGCTCGCTCCTTGGCCATCTCGTTTTTTAGATTGATTTTCACGCAATCACCGACGTTGACGTGCAGAGTCAGCGGGCTCGGTTTGAGCTCTCCGGCCTTGACCCGTCCACGATCTCCGTCGAGCACATACATCTTGCCCTGTTCATTGCCGAAGACCATCTTCCGTTCAAGATCGACTTCCATCACACCCGGCGCTCCATCATGGTACCGGATCTGCTGATCGATCGCCGAAACATTGAAGGTCTTCACAGGAGCATCAGCCGGACAGACCGACGGCGCAGACTTCTGAATCTGCTCACGTCCAGGCAAGGGCTTCAGATCACCCTGGAGTTCATCAAACACGCGGAACAACCCCCAGCTGCCTTCCGCAAAGTGCGACGCACGGCCGCTATAGTAGAGATAGTCCCCCGCTTGTTTCTGCGGCCCACCGGCGGCCGGAATGGCCGGATCGTACCGCTCAAATGGACCGTGCTGCGCGGCATAGCATCCTTCCCGTACCGTTCCATCGGGAACCAATGTCCGGTCACATGCCAGGTGTGCACTTCATTGGCTGATCCTACCAGGGCACGCACCATGATCGGATCGCCGAGATAGGCACGTAGCAATGGAGTGCCTGGATCACCGTGGATACCGGACACGAACAGTTTTGACGGATCCGGATTGTTGGCCAAACGGACGCTCAACGGCTCCACACGCATGCTATAGCCGCTGCCCGTCGTGGCTTCACCTCCGTTCAAAAACCACATGGCAGACTTATTGATCTTTTCCGGGAACTGATGAGATGGCGGCCCATCAACTGTGACCGCATTCATCCTGGCCTGAGGGTTGTCAGTCAGGATCAGCTCCGCCGTTCTGGCGTTGCTATCCATGATATGCATCATGACTTCACGGAAACTGCCACGGATATGAGCAGAAACCGGCTCTTGCGTGTGAATATCCGCGATGGGACCGCTCCGAATTTCTTTACCGGTCACCGGATCATGATAGGTCGACCTGGGTGGCTCCGTGATGAATGCCGAGAAGAGCCCATGACCCCACGTATCCGTTCCAAATACGTGATCATGCCAGTACACCGTGCCGAGATCGGCATCGACATACCAACGTTCACGGATAAACTCCACGCTGGCAATATCGTTCTTCTTGTGCCCATGCTTCAACGGAGCATCGAAGGTGATGGTCTTGCCGTTGATGGCCTTGATCCGAGCAACCTCGAAGAACTTGGGATCATCCATGCCGACGCCAAGTTCCGTATTCACATGGAACTTGGAGGTATCGGCCACGGTAATGCTACGCGCACCGGCCTTGCTGTCTGCCGTCAACACCGTGTTGCCGGGGAGCGGCATACCCTTATCCGGCTGTGGGTCTTTCAACATCGTGAAGGCCCGCAACGACATGTCATAAGAGAACCCGATCGTCGGACCATCCGATGCACTGGTATCAAACTGGAAGAAGTGCGGATGGAGGTTGATCTTGTTCGACCATCCGGTCCGCGCATCGTCCGGGATTTCATTTTTGAAGATGACGTCGACACAGTCGTAGACATTGCCACGAATGACCAACGGCACTTGCTTCTTGGGATTGCTTCGAACTTCCGCTTCCTCTTCATGCAACACATACAACATGGCGATCGGATCGACGAGCGCTGCCGTCTTGGCCGTCGCCGGCTTCAATGTGACCGGCAAGGTAATCGAATGGATCGTGAAGAACTTCCGAGGAGCATTTTCAGGACATAAGCTCCACGGACCCTGCGCACCAGGCTTCGGTGGCTCAGTGTCCCTCGTCCCATCCTCCCGAACACGGAATGGCTCCAACCACGGCGCACCGCCGTGGTTCGGCGCAAAGGGTGGCCGCTTACCAAGATGCGGCCGGAGCCACGGGAACGCCAACTTACCCGTTTGCGGGTCAAACGTGATCGGAGGCCGCTTCAGCGGCGTCGGCGAAACATAATTCACCCATTTATGCGGCGTCTCCGGCTCATTGAGTGCCAACGTGCCTTCCCACTTCCAATTGACCACAGTGGGATCGTTTGCCTTGGCCTGCATGACCTGATCCTCCGTCTTCCCAGGCAACCCCTGCGGAGGCAGCATATACTCTACCCAATCCTTGATGGAAACCTTCACAGGATTGGCTTTCCAATCAGTCTTGTCTTTCGTGATTTCGTACTTCTTTCCACCATACCAATCGACCGTTTGGCCGACCAATTTATCCGAACTGACTGCCGGCTTGATCTTGCCCGCTCGATCAGGCAATTCAACCAATGGCTTCATCACATCGGTCTGGAATCCAGGAGCCTGCAGCGTGTTGTACACACGCCAGAACCCCCACATCCCCGTGACATAGTGCTGCGGAATATGGCAATGGAAGACGAATTCACCGGCTAACGCTTGCAGCCCACCGGATCCACCTTCGATGACCTCATCGTAGATTTCAGATGGCCCGATCGACTGAACGTCCAGACGATCAGAGGTATCGTTGATCAATGGAAACTTGACGGGGCCGTTCTTCGAGAGGGTCGGATCCAGCTTGCTGGTCCCAGGCTGCCTTGCCCAGCGAATGGACCCGCCATGGAGGTGGTGGGAATGCACGATCTCTGAACCACCGACCATGCGGAATTTCGCAGGATCACCCAAATATGAACGAGGAATCGTCGTCGAAGGATCGCCAAACGTATAGGACCCATAGCCCTGCGATTCATCCGCGAAACCGACCAGGTGCTCCTGCATCTCCAGTCGCGTTCCATGAGGTTCACTCCGGTAGTTCAGCAACCGAGCGGCCGGACGATAGGTGTCCGTATGGGCATCACGCTGAGGAAGCATGTCCCCCTTGCGGTTCAGCAAGCGGAACGTTTCGTCCCCGGCCTCGTGATAGAAAATCACGAATTCACGAAAGTCCGATCCATTCGCGACATCGATCATGGCTTCCCAGCCGCTCTTCATATCCTCGCCGGTAAACGGGCTGAGATAGCGTGAACCGCGTGGCTCCACCACGAGCGATCCCAACAAGCCCAATGAATATTGATCGCGTGTGGCATGACTGTGAAAGGCGTGGCCGCCCTCTTGGGTATCAGGCTGGATGTACCATTCAAACTCCCCCGTCTTGCCTGAGGGCACCAATGCGTCCGGGTTATTGGCCGTCGCCGGCTTGCCTGTGTTAGCCACCAACATCTGCGAACCATTAATGATCATGTTCGTGGCTTCACCCTCGATCTGATTGCGAAGGGTCAGCCGCAGACAGTCGCCCTGGTTCGCTCGGATGACCAATGGCTGGATCAGATCACCCTGCAGACCGTTAGAGATCGCTCCTCCGGCGAATGTCTCATCCTCGCTTTCACGAGCCGCCTTATTTTTTGCTTCTTCCTCACGCACTCCGGCAACATTCTCGGTCAGCGCATACATGAAGCCCGGATAGAAGTCCCCGAACCGGCTGACCGTGATTTCAACATTCATCGCGGTCACGTCATAGGCACGGACAGGCGCATTCGCTGGGCATCGCCCCCCTTGCGTGACTTTCACCTTATCCATGTCTTCCGCAACGAGTAGAACTCCCTGCTGCATGGCGTGGGAACCGGCGCCTTGAAACGGTCCTTTTGAATGGACCTGCCGCTCCACCTGCTCGACAGCTTTCGACATCTTATCCATCAGCGCCGGCCCTGCTTGCACATTGACAGGCTTTACCAGATCAGCCGTCGCACCCTGAGCGACGTGGGCATCATGCGATATAATCGCACTAGCAGGCAGTGCGCCAGCTAGTAGCAGACTAGCTGCCACCCCCCAGATTCCGGGCCCCATCCACTTCTTTGAATCACTCATACGTCCCCCCCCATGCATCAGTATGTTAGGCATGAATCAACCCCTACTCTCATTCCTCAACACAGTTTGCGGTCGGACAACACGACACCCATCTACGATGTTGTATGCGGAAACGGCATTATGAAGTAGATGCCCGGCCTTAGAATTGGGCAACTCTTCTTGATGAAAATCGTATCCTATATATCGATTCCCTTAAAGGATTGCAAGACAGACTTTCATGTAACATTGCATAGTGCAATGATGATCCAGAACCCATCATTTCTGCTCGCCGGTACACTTGAGTCACTTTACCAAGAACACATTTCAATACCATGAAGGACGAGCGCCAGCCAATTTGCGGTGCTCCCCTCGACGCAGGCCCCCCAGGCTATTAACTCCTAGCCGCTGCTATCGGTACAGAAAGATATACGGTGCCAGTAAAATTTTGTCGGCTTTCTCCTTATTGGGGCACTCACGGAATTCTTCCTGAGTCCTGATGGCTCCTCAAACAGTCCATCCAACAAGGCCGCAGGAAGCTTGAACGACGAGACGTACGTCGTCAAGTATGTTGAGTTGGACAAGCGAGCGAGAACGAAGTCGGTGGCTAGTTTCAGCAGCCATCAGAAGAACGCCAGACTGGCGTAGGTGGCAGTCGAGTTATACTGATCGGTGATGCCACGGTCGTAGCGGAGCACTTGGCCTTTTTCGGCTTGGATCAATCGTAGCAGACTATAGATGGGGGAAAAGCCGGAGATCCGTCGTTGGTCGTTCTCTTTTTGGATGAATTGAGTGAACTCTTCCGGTTTGAGTTCTTCAACCGGCTTCAACATTTCCAGATCCCGCTGCATGGCGCGATGAAAGGAGAAATCGGTGGGTGGCGCACTATCGCCATAGCGCATCCCCAGATGCGCCAACTCCCCTGCTGCGATGACACACACAGTCGTTCCTGACGCAGCCATCGCCTCTCGTAAAGCGTCGAGAAAGCGATCCGCTGAAACCTGAACCGTAGGATCACTCAGGCTCGTCGCAGAAAAGGACGACAGAATCGGGACAATCGTGAACGGTTTACCGACGATGGTCTGGAGGAACGGCAGTTGAAACTCAATGGCATGTTCTGTTTGGTGAGCGATCTCTTCGTCACAGCATTCCGGCACCAGCCCCTTCAGCTGATCCACGATCGTCCGATCGGCCGGCACCACGCCTAATGGCGTTTCGAAATCCTTGTCGGTGACCGCAAAGAAGTGCTCCAACCCTGCATGGGCTGTACCGATGATGACATAGACATCCGGCTGTTGAGCTTCCTGTAATTCTTTGTACCCCCAGGCATAAACCGGCCCTGCTTGTTTCAGATCATAGGTGGGGGCGACCAGTCCCTTGATCAACTTACCCCGGTTCTCCGATGGCTTAAAGTCAGGCCCATCGCCGGACGTGAAAAACCCATCGATCTGCTTCTTGAGTTTGACACCGTCCGCATCGTAGCTGCGCCCGGCAAACGCTGCCTGCCGAATCGGCTGCTGCCGATACGCACTCCTCGCCTGTTTCCGGGCCGTCTCGGTTCGTGGCCCTTCCAAGAACAGCTTGTGTTCCAGATCGACGACCAGCTGTTCCACTTTGTTCGGCATCAGAAACTCGCCGAACCGTTTCAGGTATAACGCACCGATATCCTGAATAGAATGCTCTCCGTCAAAATGTTGCACGACGAAAAAGAAATTCAGCGGCAGGACCAGCTTCTCCTTACTCAGGCCGCTGGGGTCCCAGAGCACGATGAGCTGATCCTCTCCCTGTTTAATGGGAGAAAATTGCAGATTGCGCAACACCGGGTATTGGGCAGGATCTTTTGCGATACCGGAGGTCATCATGAATGACATTGTAGGGGATGGACTCAAGCCGCTGCAACCAGAGGATGCCGCAAAACCCAGCCAGCTTCGTTCTCGCATCGCTCAAGGCCTCAACGTACCACCCGTGTACGCCTCGGCCACTCGCTTGCTGCGGCCTTGCTGAACAGGCTTTTCCAGCATCCTCTGAGATTCTACGGCATTTGTTGATATTTGTGTGCCTGTGCCTCCTGCACTCAAGATGATTTTGCAACCAACAGTTTCAGCGCACACCTTACCGGCCCTAGTGAGGATCCGGAGGATGCGCGTGACCTCGTCTTGCGAGCACGAACAACGCCCCGACGATGAGAATCACCAACCAGATGGTAGGCCGACCATAGGAGGCATCGGAGAATTCGATCAAGTCCGTCAAGCGGCCGATCAACAGCGACATGCGAGCCATGACCGTGTAACCGAACCCAGCGCCGAACGAAATCATCAAGAAGAGAATACCGGTTCGGGCCACCACCTTTCCCACTCCGCGATGCTCGATCGAGAAGAAAAAGTAGAACAGCACCGAGCTGACCCCCAGCAAGATGATGATCGCATTGAGGTTGCTGGCCGGATTGAACAGGTTCATCGAGAACGTGACGCCATCGGGTCCGGCGAGCGACAACAACGGGCGAATGGTATCCTCGACCTGTTTGAGAATGAAGGATGATACCGTTCTCGGGATCGCCAATCCCGCCCCCATCCCGACGATAAAGGCGAACGCATAGCGAGACATCCAGGCCGCCTTCGGCACATAGCGAGTCAGCATCAGCATCCCGATGGCGACAGGAATCAGCAGGGCGATTTCACCGTTCTCAACGATCGGCTTGACAACCAAGTGTACGATAACCGTGTCGTAGGTCTTCACGATCACGTACCCGACCGACACACCCACATAGAGATGCTCCGCCAGCTTGAACAGGGGGTTATCTTTGTACAGGAACGAGAAGATGAGGAGGGTTAACCCAGTTGCGACCCACGCCCCTATGATTGATTCAAACGGTAGAGCAGCCACTCGTATCTCAGCCTCGTTGTCGGCGCAATGAAAAATAGAAGGAGTTGCACATGATCACCAACACAATGATGGCGAGGTGCGTGGCCGACTGCGCGTCCATCCCGGCCACGGCCTTGCCTTTCTGCCCGATCAGATTTTCATATTCTGCTGCGCCACGGAGGCCCCCGATGAGGCCGTTGATCTGACCGCTCCGGAGCAATGGATACAAACCGGGAGCCATCACGCCCGTGCACCCACCGCCCATTTCAAACTTATACTTATCCTTCCCGAAGACATACCACTCTTCCACCCCCGGCCGTCCTGCCCCCAAACTCACCATGTAGCCGACATCCTTCAAGCTGCGCACCCCCTCAAGAATCGGTAACTCTTTCGTGGGCTTGCCTCGATAGTCACTGGGATAGGCCGAGTAGAGGTCCTGTCCCATGTTGATAATCACCGCCTGGCCGCCGGGGCTCCATCCGAGAAATGTGTAGTCCGTGCCGTTTTCTTTTCCCATTTCTTTGGCGACCTGCGTCACCAACTGATCCGCCATGCCTGTTCCAGACACCCACAGGGTCATCGTAATCACGCGAAGATTCTTTTTGAACGCGTGGCGCAGCAGCGCGATCGCTTGCGGGTACAGCTCAGGTTTCGAGGCCGGGTCGAAATCGATCGACAGCAGAAACACCGAATGTTCCGGCAACGATTCAATATGGTCGTACACCCCGCGCACTTCCGATGAAATCCTGATCGGCAAGCCGACCGGATAGAGCAGCGGCAAAAGCGTGCAGAAGCCGATCATTAAAAAGATGATCCGCCGATCGATCTTGAGCATGCGCTCCGAGAAACTCATGACCCGTTCCTCGTGAAGCGTGAAACGTATCTCGTTCGGAAGGACCTGCGCGTCACGAAATACGAACGACGATTCACGCTACTCCTTTCCCCCACCCAGATACGACCGCTCCACGCCGAAGATGATCTTGAACGACAACGCCACGGCTCCAAGACTGACCCCGATCAGAATGGCCCGACGCACCGATGAGTTCAGTACATTCAAAATCCATGACGACACATCACCGCTCAGAGGGATCAAATATTCACCCAGCGGTACACGCCCCATCATGACGATCATCGCCGCAACCAAGAGCACGGCCGCTTCACGACTCTTGGCCCTGAACGAACGATAGGCCGCCGAGGCAATAAAGAAGGCCAGGATGGCGAACATGGTTCCCTGCAGAGGGACCATCATGTAGTTGTAGATCCAGCCGAAGGCCGTCATGGTCCCTTCGACACTCTCCTTTCCATTGGTCCAAAGCCCGACCGCGATCGTGCCGAGCATCCCGACATACAACACGAGACTATAGCCCCAGCCCGCTTCGTGGCGTCTGATCTTCACCGCATGTTGATGAAAGAGGCTGGTTACTCCTAAAACCAAGGCAAACCCACCGACAATCTGCAGCCACTTCGTCGCGGAGGTCAGCAGCTGTTCCGACGCCGGATGCGGAACGTAGTACTGGGCGGCAAATAGAAGGCCGGTGACGAGGGTAATCAAGAGCGGGAGCTGTCGGCGTAGAAAGATCATTTTAAATCCCTCAAGAGATCGAGAAAGATCTGAGGCCATTGCGCACCGGTGACCGCTCCCACCGTCGCCAACAGGACGCCGATCCCGACAGCACTCAGGACGACCGCCTTCCCGATATCCTGACCACGGAGCGTCCCGATCTGCACCGGTTCTCTGGAGAGGTACGCGCTGGCAGCGTAGAGCTCCTCGCCGATCAAGGTATAGTCGCAGGTCGTCACAAAGAACGGGAGCTGGTGGTCCGAATCGGTGCCGGCGATCTGAATGGCGCCGGTACTCGCGCCGGTCTCCGTCAGCAGCAACGATTCCGCGAAGTACGCGCCCATGAAGAAGTTGGCGGCCGGTTTCTTCCGGAGCATGATGCCGTCGACCGCCGCCGTGTAGCTGAACTGATCGGCCGTAATGAAAAAGTTGGCGTCTTCCTTGAAGAGATCCGGCTTGCCGGCTTCCAGATACGCCTGTTTGGTAATTTCCTGACACACCGCCATCGTGATCGGTTCGCGGTGCGGCACCAGCAATTCCGTTTCATAGAGCGCGGCCCGCTTGGCGACTTTTCCTAAAATAACCGCGGCGGCGATCGTCGAGGGATCATGCAGGTCATGCGCGCCGGTCAGATAGAGAATCGGCTTGCCCAGCTCCGTCGCGCGCCCGATCGCTTCATCGACCGCATCAAGACCTGGAATCCGGCGTAGGAAGATCTCATGTCGCTTCGCGTAGCTGATCGTGTAGAAGACCAGCCCTCCGAACGACACCGCGATGATGAGATTATTGAGTTGATTCCAGTTAAACCAGTCCGGCGAAGGCGCGGCCACCAAGACCGGACTGAAAGTCCGTCGGTCTCCCTGAACGGCTGCCACGACCACGGCATAGGATGAGCCATCCTTGATCTCAAATCCCTTCGCGCTTCTGAGCCGTGAGGGTAAAAAATAGCCAGATGCTTCCCTTAATCGGCACCCCGAAAACCGGCTGCATGATTCCGAACAGGCCGACCGCCGTAGCGCCGAGAATCACCACCGTCATCGCAAGAACCTTGGAGGCCATGATCTGAAACGGCGACAACGGTGAGACTAAGAGTTGCTCCACCGTGCCCCGCTCTTTCTCCCGCACCAGGGCTGCCGCAGGAAGCAGAAGCGCGAAGATCGTAATCTGACGGAGGAGGTGTGAGATGCACTCGAACCAGGCCTCATTCTGGTCGGGGTTGTACCACACTCGATGGTCGCTGATGATGAGAGGCAAATCTTGTGACGAGTCCCCAACGTTCCCGACCTTGTCGAACGCTGATTCCTGGCCGAACCGCGCGACAATGCGGGCGGCATAGCTCGCGGCAGAGAGCCCGTTTGCTGAGTTGGTCGTGTCCACCAGTAGTTGCACAGCTGTGGGTTCGCCCGTGACGAGTTGCTCGTGAAACCGGGGGGGAATCTCCAAGAGCGCGACGACGGTCCCCTGATCCAGCTGGCGAAGACCTTCCCGTGAATCGGCGACCTCGCCGTTCAGCCGGAAGAAGGGAGCCTGGAACCGATGAATGAGCTCGCGCGAGGAGACGCTGTGATCGGCATCATGAACCAGTAGACTGGCATCATGTAGTTGCGATCGGATACCGTTCCCTGTGATGTAGATCGCCAGGGTGAAGGAGTAGATGAGGAAGGCGACGATCGGGACATCGCGAAACAACTGAAACATCTCCTTTCGGGTCATGACCGCCAAACGATTCCACCAAATGACGGCGCGTTGCGAACCGAGTCCGGACACAGCGCTCATGATCGAGGCCTCTTCGTAAAGAGCCCGTACCCCACGAATCGCAGGACGAGGGCATACAGGGCCAAAGCAAGGACATCCACCCATAACACTTCGAGCCCTATACCCTTCAGAAAGGTCCCGCGGACGATGTTGGTGTAGTACATGCCTGGAAACAGGTGGGCCTGGAACTGCGAACCGGGACTCAGAGAAGAGACCGGAACGATGAGGCCTGAGAACAGGATGGTCGGCACCATCGCAATAATGATCGTAATGAGCAGGGCGGCGATCTGCGTGCGAACCAGCAGCGACACGAGCAAGCCGACGCCGGTGCTGCTGAGGACGAACACCAACGACGCCACGAGAAAAAACAAGAGGTTGCCTTTGAACGGCACGCCGAACCACAGGGTGGCCATGATCCACAGAACCACGGCATTCATCGATGAAATGAGCACAGGGATAAGGAGCTTACCGAAGAGAAATTCGATCTTGGTCACCGTCGAGCTGTAAATGTTGTAGATGGAGCCGGTCTCTTTCTCTCGGACGATCCCCAGCGCGGTCAGCAAGGGACACGACACCATCAGGGTAAACATCACGAGTGCGGGCACTATGGACCAGGTGCTCCGAACCTCTTCGTTGTACAGATAGCGCACCTCGAGCTTGATGGGCCGCGCCCGGTACTCCGCCTGTGCACGGGAAATCCCGCTCCGGCTGGAGATATAGTCGACGAGCCGTTCTTCGTTGAAGGCGCTATTGATGGCGATCACATACCCTTTGGTGATGTCTGTCCGCAGGGGGAACGTTCCATCAATCAGCGTTTGCACGCCGACGGGCTGGCCGGCGTCCAACCGCTCCTGAAACTTGTCGGGAATGATGATGGCGGCCCGGATATGGCCTGAAGCAAGCAAAGGCTCGACCTCTCGTTCGTCCGTCAATGCCCCTTTGAAATCGAAATACCGCGACTGCTGAAACCGATACAGATAGTCGCGGCTGAGCGCGCTCTGATCAGAATCCAACACCGCATACGGGATGTTCTCAACGTCGAGAACCAGACCGTAGCCGAAAACGAGCATCCAGAGGATTGGAAGCAAAAAAGCCAGCAAGAAGAACATCCGGTCTCTGACCGTCTCACGCCATTCTTTCGAGGCAACCGCCGCGATGCGCCGGGTATTCATGCTGTTGCACCCGGCGCTGTCGCTCTGTCCTGCCGCTCCAAAGCCATCACTCGGTACACGAACACGTCCTCGAGGCTGAGGGGACGGATAAGTACGTCTTGGACATGCACGCCGTCGGATGACAGGGCCGTGCGAAGCCGCGCTTCATCCTGAGGGGGTTCGAGCGAAAGCAAGTGGATTTTCGTTCCAAAAAGCGCTGCACCGGAAAATCCCGCCTGCGTCGCTCGACGCAGAGCTGGCCCCGGTTGATCCGTCGCCACTTCGAGGAGTTGTCCGGCTTCTTTCTCAACCTGGCGTTTCATGTCGCCCGGAGACCCTTCCGCCACGATCCGGCCTGCATACATCAGCGCCAGGTGGTCGCAATGTTCAGCTTCGCTCATATAATGGGTCGTCACGAGGATCGCGACCCCTTCTTCACGCGCAAGCTTCGACAGGATGTCCCAGAAATGCCGACGGCCGATTGGATCGACGCCGGAGGTCGGTTCATCCAGGAATAGTACACGCGGCTGATGGACAAGCGCGCAGCCGAGGGCCAACCGCTGACGGACACCCATCGGCAATCGGGTTGTCAAGCTCGACTCGTATCCCTTCAAGCCGGCCATCGACATCACCCAATTCAGTCGCTGGTCTGTTGCTTTCCTACCTAGTCCATAGATCCCAGCAAACAGACGAATGTTTTCCACGACGGTCAGGTCGAGATACAGCGAAAAGGCTTGGGACATATAACCGATCCGCTCTTTGATGGCGCCACCTGCAATCTTCATATCCGCCCCCGCCACCCAACCTTCTCCCCCGGTCGGGGGCAAGATGCCGTTCAACATCTTGATGACCGTTGTCTTTCCCGCACCGTTGGCCCCGAGCAAGCCGAAGATTTCTCCTGGTTTGACCTGAAAGCTGACACGGTCCACCGCACGAAACGTTCCGAAATCGCGGATGAGACCCTTCGCTTCGATCGCTAACGCATCATTCGACGTAACAGGTGCGGCGGGAGGCATCTCGATGGCCGTCGGCTGTTCGCCCTGGCGAAGCAACAGCGCAACGAAGACATCCTCAAGCTCCGGCTCATTGACTCGAAGTTGCATGGGCTTGATATCGCCCAGGCTCGATGCGATTGATTGCATCGCGGCAACGGGAACAGTTTCCTCCGTGAAGACATGAAGGAGTGAACCCAGAGCCTCGACCTGGTTGTACCGCATCTTGAGCCGAGCAATCGCATCCAGTTGAGGCGTGGCTTCAAAGGTCACCATTGAGCCAGGGGCCAGCGCTTGGACTTCCGCGGGTGTGCCTGATGCCAACACCTTGCCGCCCGACAGAAACGACAATCGATGAAACCGCGAAGCCTCATCCATGTACGCCGTGGAGACAAGCGCGGTCATCCCTTTCTCTTGTAGCAACTCCGCCAAGATGGCCCAGAAATCCCGGCGCGACACAGGATCGACACCGGTCGTCGGTTCATCCAGGATCGCCAGCTCCGGCTCGTGGATAAGGGTGCAGATCAGCCCCAGCTTCTGCTTCATCCCTCCGGACAGATTCTTCATCGCTCGATCACGGAACTTGTCGAGTCTGGTCATGGCCAGCAGACGGGTTTTGCGCTCAGCCAATTGCTGTTCAGGCACCAATCGAAGGCGGGCGAAGAAATCGATGTTTTCCTCGACGGATAGATCAGGGTATAGATTCAGCCCCAACCCTTGCGGCAGAAATCCGATTCGTTGCTTCACTCGCTCCGCCGTTCGTTCTGAATCAACCAGCGTTCCGAAGACCTCGACCGTGCCTTCGTCATAGGCCAACACACCGGCTATCGCTTTCATCAGGCTGCTCTTGCCCGCTCCGTCCGGACCGATCAGGCCATAGATCTCGCCTCGTTGGATCGTCAGATCCACGCCCTGGACGACTACATGTTTCTTGTAGCGCTTCACAAAGGCGGACACACTGACGATCATGTCCGAGGATTGAGGACTGAGGGCTGAGGACTGAGTTGAAGATGAATGCATAGAAGGCCCCGCAATGCTGTTGCGTCTCGGTCCTCAGTCCTCGTTGCTCAGTCCTGTCATTTCGGTTTGGCCCATGCCACATCTTCTTTCCACCGCACAATCGCATCAGCCGGTAATCCCGGCGTCAGCCGGTGATCCGGGTTTGAGGTCAAGTAGAGCTTCACCACGTAGATCAACTTCACCCGTTCATCGGGGGTCTGCACTTCTTTTGGGGTGAACTCAGCTTTGGAGGAGATATAACGCACAGTAGCGTCGAAGGGCTTTTCCGGGAAGGCGTCGGCAAAGATGCGGGCCGGCAGATCAAGTCGTAACTTCCCGATCTGCACTTCGGGCACATAGACCTTGAGGTAGAGATGATCGAGATCGACAAGTTCGAGGAGCGGTGCCCCGGCTGCGACCACTTCCCCCACATCGACCATTCTTGTGGTGACCGTACCGCTGGTGGGAGCCGTGATCGTCATGTCTTTCAGCACGCTCTCGGCTTCATCAAGGACGGCATAGGCTTGGTCTCGCTGACTCTCTAACGCGGAGACGTCGGATTCTTTGGCGCGGATCCGCTTCCATCCTAACTCGGCTTGCGCAAGTTCTTTCCTCGTTTGAGTGAGTGCTGACCGTGATGAGGCAATCTCTTTCTGCGCGACCTCCCATCGCATGGCTGCTTGATCCCTCTGCTGGATCGAAGCCTCATCTTTCTCCGCGAGATCCCGGAAGCGTTGGGCATCGCTGCGCGCCTCTCGTTCCACGGAAAGGGCCTTGTCCACCGTGTCCTTCGCTTTAGAAACTTGTGCCTCAGCTCGTTCAATTGCAAGCGGCACATCGAGGTTGAGGACCGCCAATATCATGTGCGCCCCCTGCACCTGCGCCTCCAAGGCCTCGGCTGCGTGCTTTGCCTGCTGAACACGAGCGGCGGTCTGACTATTATCCAGCTGAATGAGTACCTGACCTTCCGTCACCGTCGCTCCTTCACGCGCGAGCAGGTTTTTGATACGACCAGGGAACTTGCTCGCGACGGTGACGTGATCGCCCTCAATCCGGCCATTGGCTTGAATCAGTCCGTCAGGGAGTCCTTGGTTCAAAACCCACCGGTCGAGCGCGACGTAGCCACTTCCGGCAAGGGCGACGGCCAGGACCGCGAGGGTGATCGGTTTTCGTAGAGTCGTCATCTATCACACCACCTAGCAGTCTGCTGAAAAACACGACTCGCGTGCTTCGACACGCCCAGCATGGGCGGAAAACCTCAGTAAACTCAACAGCCACTCCGTTTGTCCTGAGGTTCTCGAAGGATGAACGAAGAGGTTTTCAGTAAACTGCTAATGCCCTGAAAAACTCGGTTAAGACATCACCCCCTGTTGAAATATGTCTGAAGAACGTACGACACGATACATCCCAGGATGCTCAAAGAGGCCGCCAGCAAGGCCGCAGTGAGTGAAGAGGCGAGGCATACGCTCCGGTACGTTGAGCCTCTGAGCGATGCGAGAACGCCGGTGGCGGACTTTTTCAGCATCCTGCTAGAACAGTTTCTCGATCTCGCCCTTAGCCCGCGCAAGATTGATGCGCGAGGCATTGAAGCGGAACAACGCTTCGATCTGATTGTCGCGCGCCCGTGCCACGGAGGTCTGTGCGTTCGTCACCTCGATATTGGTCGCCAGGCCGGCCGCAAACCGATCTTTCGCAAAGGTCAATTCTTTCAAGGCAAGTTCCATCCCCTTCGCAGCCACGGTCACCTGTTGCGTGGATGACTCCAGCGTCAAGAGAGCGTTCCGCACCTCCAGGGTGACTTGATCCGAGACATCCTTCATGCGAATCGATTCCTGTCTGACACGACTGCGGGTTTCTGAAATACGGCCTTCCCGTTGGCCGCCATCGAAAATCGGGACTGAAAGCGTCAAACCGATTGATCGCGTGGCCAGAGCATCCTCCGGCTTTAAGCCGATCCATCCATAATCTCCGTTCAACGAGAGTGAGGGTATCCGCTCGCTGGTCACGGAACTGAGGCTCAGCGACGCCAGTCGCTGACGATTCTCTTGAGCCCTCAACTCCAACCGCTGTTCGCGTGCGGTCATAAGCGCTTGCTCGGGAGCTTGAGCCTCAACCGGCACGAATTTGAGTTCATCCGTAAGAACCAATCGGACATCGAAGGCAATCCCCAATGCACGGATCAGATTGAGTCGCGCGCTCTCCTGTTCATTCTGCGAGACGAGCAACCGTTGTGTATTGTTCTCCAATTGAACTTCCTGGCGCGTGACATCCAACCCTGTCGCCACGCCCGCCGCCTTCCGATCTTTCGCTAATTTCAGTAATTGCCTACTCAGCTCGTTATCCGCCTCCCGTGCCTTGACCGCTTCGTCCGCCCGCAAGGCCTCGATGTACATCAACCCTACGGTTGCCATGACGTCGCGCTTCGTCACTTCTGCTTCCAGATCCGCGACATCGACGCCCGATTTTGCAGCCCGCCATCGTTGAATGAGGCTGAGGCTGAAAATGTTCTGCACAACGGTGGCACGCGCATCATAGACTTCGAATGGTTCCGTCACGCTTCGGGTGAGACCGAGAGCGGCCAGCCGGTCAGCGGGAAGCCCGAAGGCAGCCAGGTTCACCGTTTGGTTTCTACCGTTGAGGTACCCACCGACGTTTGGCAAGAGGGCGCCCAAGCTCGTATTGGCGTGTGCCTGCGCGGCGGCGATGCGTTCTTTGAGCAGCCTGACGTTGACGTTGTTGTCGATTGCGGCTTGAATAGCCCCGCGGAGGCTCAGCTTCAGCTCAGGCGGATTGCTCTCAAAGTCCTCTGCCGCGACAGGCTTTGTAGCCGTCACGCAGGTGATCGTGACAAAGACGAGCACTATAACCAGCCTTGTGGCAAGGCGGATTCGTCGTATGCAATGGGATAGCCGCATGACTGTATTCCTGTTTCCGATGAGCTAGGGTGCAAGGAGGAAGCCGGTGATAGGAAAGGTTCCGTTATGCCGACATTTGACCGAAACATTGACGAGTTGAAGGACAAGGGTCTTGAGAAAGATTTCGGGACAGGGGAAACTTGCAACAGAGAGCAAACTGCCACTGTCGCAGAACGCGACAGCTTCCCACCTAGGTAAGAACCGGTTGTGAACTTCTTTCTTCGGAGCTCCGCGAACTATTCTCACCGATCGATCCGACAGAGGGAAGGCGCGGTGCAATCGGCTTTCTGGTCACATGGTAGTAGAGCAGAGGAATCACAACCAGCGTCAGCAGCGTCGAGGCGCCGACGCCGAAGAGCAAGGAGACGGCCAAGCCCTGAAAGATCGGATCGAGAATGATGACAAAGGCACCCACCATCAATGCGGCAGCAGTCAGGAGAATGGGGCGTGTGCGAATTGCACCCGCCGTGATCACGGCTTCCGACAAGGACACACCCGCCCGTTCTTGAAGTTGAATAAAATCGACGAGGAGAATGGAGTTCCTCACAATAATACCGGCCAGCGCGATGAACCCGATCATCGAGGTGGCGGTGAAGTACGATCCGGTCAGCCAATGCCCTGGCAGAATGCCGATAAGCGTCAAGGGGATGGGAGCCATAATGATCAGCGGGGTGATGAACGATTGAAACTGCCCGACGATCAACAAATAGATCAGGAGCATGGCCACGGCAAACGCGATGCCCATGTCGCGGAAGGTTTCATAGGTGATATGCCATTCCCCATCCCACTTCATGGCGATCTTCCCTTCGGCCCATGGCTGCGAGGCATAGTACTGCTCGATCTGATACCCTTCCGCCGGCTGAAAGGTTTCCAACTTCTTGCCGACGCCTAGCACACCATAGACAGGGCTCTCGGCCTGCTCCGCTCCGGGACCACCGACATCGGCGACCACATAGACCACCGGCTTTTGATTTTTGTGATAGATCGCCTTGTCTTGAACGGTCCGCTCTATCTTGAGTAGTTCGGACAATTGGACGATGCCGCCGGTGCTCGTCCGCAGCCCAATCTCGCCCAGATGCTCCAGGCCCGTTCGCTCGGCGAGCGGCAGGCGAAGCACGATGTGCACCGGGCTCTTCTCTTGAGGAATATGGACCAACCCGACCTTCGTGCCCTGGAGCGCCATACGCAAGGTATTCACAATGTCCTCGGAAGGAATTCCGGCGAGGGCGGCCTTGGCCCGATCGACCGTGAAGATATACTTTGCTTGGTCCGCTTCAATGTAGTCATCGACGTCAACCACCCCTGACGTCGATTCGAACAGCATTCGAATCTCACGAGCCACGGCGAGTTGCCTGTTGTAATCAGGGCCGTAGATCTCGGCCACCAGGACTGATTGTACGGGAGGACCGGGCGGCACTTCGACGATCTTCACGTTGGCCCCGTATTCGCGGGCGATCGCTTGAACCGGAGGACGAATCCGCTGGGCGATTTCATGACTCTGGGCGGCTCGCTCATGCTTCGCGACAAGATTGATCTGGATGTCAGCCTCGTGCGGCTGCTCACGCAGATAATAGTGACGGACGAGTCCGCTGAAGTTAAAGGGCGAGGCGGTTCCGACATAGGCCTGATAGTCCCGCACTTCCGGTACCGTCTTCACATAGCGTCCCAGTGCCTGCGTGACCCGCGCGGTCTCTTCGAGCGTCGTCCCTTCGGGCATATCGATCACCAGTTGAACTTCGCTCTTGTTGTCGAACGGGAGCATTTTCACCACAACATGCCGTGTATAGAACAACACGGTCGATCCGATGAGGAACAACCCGACCACTCCCAAAAACGCGTACGCGAGGAGCGGATGGGCCAGTAACGGGGAAAGGAGACGCCGATAGAGCCGAGCTATCAGCCCTCGCTCATCACCGTCGTGGTCGACGCCTGACACGGCGACTCCCGGCCGATAGCAGGTTCGGCAAAACCAGGGAATCACGACGAACGCGACCAGCAGCGAGAAAAACATCGCGATGGACGCATTGACAGGAATCGGCCTCATATAGGGTCCCATCAGCCCGGAGACGAAGGCCATCGGCAGAAGGGCGGCAATGACGGTGAACGTCGCCAGGATCGTGGGATTCCCGACTTCATCGACCGCTTTAATGGAGGCTTCGTCATGCGACCCAAGACGCATCTTCAGATGGCGGTACGTGTTTTCGACGACCACGATGGCATCGTCCACGAGAATACCGATCGAAAAGATGAGAGCGAACAGCGTGACACGGTTGATCGTGTAGCCGATCATCATTGAGGTGAACAACGTCAGGGCGAGCGTGAGAGGGATGGCAATCGACACGACAAGAGCCGGTCGCGGTCCCAACGCCACGCCAAGGAAGACCACCACCGCGACGACGGCAATGAGCAGATGCCACAAGAGTTCATTGGCCTTCTCCTGTGCCGTTTCTCCGTAATCACGAGTGACCGTCACGCGCACGTCCGATGGAATGGTCACGCCTTTCATGTCCTCGACTTTGTGGACGACCTCGGCAGCAACAGTTACCGCATTGATGCCGGCCTGCTTGGCGATGGCGACGGTCACGGCGGGAAATTCGTGAAGCGTATTTTGTGAAGCGTCATTCGTGAGCCCCGCTTCACGTTTCACGTGCAACGTTTCACGGGCGCTGGAAGCGCCAAGGCCGAGCCAGACATAACTCGTCGCTTCCGCCGGACCGTCCGTCACTTCCGCCACTTGGCGCAGATAGACCGGGCGCTGCTCGTTGACACCAAGGACCAGAGCCTCAAGATCTTCACGCGTTCGTATGAAGCGGCCGGTCTCCACGAGGAAACTTTGGTTCCGACTGTCGAATCGGCCCGTCGATAAGGCTCGATTCTCTCCGCGTATCACGTTCGCGACCTGTAAGGGCGTCAGTCCGTACGCCTTCAATCTGGTGGGATCGATCTGGATGCGCAGCTCGCGCGGCCGTCCGCCGACGATGAACCCAGCCGACGTACCGGACACCTTCTTGATCTCCTCCAATACCTGTTCGGCAAGGCGATGGAGCTCGAATTCCCCGTATCGTTCACTGGAGAGCGTCAGTGTGACGATCGGCACGTCGTTGACATCCTTGGGCTTGACCAGAAAGGGCTCGGCACCGGGCGGCAGCAGGTCTTGGTTCGACATCAACTTGTCGTAGAGATCGACCAGGCTCTGTTCCATCGGCTGGCCGACGTAGAAGCGGACGATGATGAGCGCACCGCCGGGCCGAGAGATCGAGTAGACATATTCGACGCCTTTGATCTCGGAAAGCTTGCGCTCGAACGGTTTGGTGAGTTGTTCTTCGACGACTTTGGCCGAGGCACCCGGAAACGGCAGCCAGACATCGGCCATCGGAACCACGATCTGCGGCTCTTCCTCACGAGGAGTCACGACGACCGCGAACAGGCCCAACAGTAACACACCCACCATGATAAGCGGAGTGAGCTTACTGTCGATGAAGAGGGCTGCGATGCGACCCGAAAGGCCTGGGCGGTAGTCTGTCATTGGTCGACCGTCATTCGTATCTCGTGAAGCGTGTCTCGCAATCCATCCTGCGCTTCACGTTTCACGAGGGACACTTCATGGAGTGTTTGTCGTCGGCGACACCATCGTTTCAGCGGTCTGGACGGCGGCTCCATCAACTCCTCTGCTTCCATCCGATAAGACTCGCTCACCTACGTTGATGCCGGAGAGGATCTCCACCTGCTTCTCGAAGCGCCGCCCAAGTTTGACCCACCGGAGTCGCGCAATCCGATCTTCCCCGACAACAAAGAGGCTGGTGAGTTCACCCCGCTCAACAACGGCTGCCGACGGGACCAGAATGGTTTGCGTCGAGCCCTTATCGAGCTGGAACCGGCCGAACATGCCGGTCTTCAGTCCGGTGGTTTTCGGCAAATCCACCTTGACCATAAAGGTGTGAGTGTGGGGGTCGCCGGCCGGGAGAATTTGGCTGACGAGGCCGTTCATGGCTTGGCCTTCTAAGGCATCAATGACGATCGGAATCTGGTCGCCGCGAGAAACCGACTTCAGGTCTCCTTCCGCCACCGTGGCTTCCAGCCGAAGGCGCTGAGGATCTTCCATTTTGAGCAGCGGCTGGCCCGGCGAAGCCAATTCTCCCGCCTCTACTTTCTTTTCAGTGATGACACCATCAAACGGCGCTCTCACCGAGGTGTAGCTCAGCTGAGCCTCCACCGCCTTGCGATTGGCTTCCGCCACTCTGTAACCCCTGGTCGCATTCTCCATCTCCTGTTTTGACACCGCATCTTGGACATACAGCTGGTTCATGCGATCGAGGTGCGCCTTGGCATTATCGACCTCTGCATTGGCGCGGGCTAAGTCTGCCTGGAGGTCTCTGCTGTCCAGCTGGATGAGAAGTTGCCCCTTGGAGACCTTCGTGCCTTCTCGAACAAAGAGACTGTCGATTGTGCCTTGAATACGACTGGAGAGCGTCGCTTGGAAGATCGCGGCGACCTGACCGGTCACTTCAACACGGACCGGCACCGACGTATATGTGATCTCGACGACTGAACCCTGGATGGTCTTGTGTGGGGCAGCCGACACCACCGTGTTCGGTTCTTCCTTGGATCCGCAACCGGCCAAGAAGAGCACTGCCATGAGTATCAGTCTCGCCAATCTGACCATCATCTCCGTAATACGATGTTCCGACTTCAGCCTTGAGCCTCCACCGTGGCTGCTCGAATGCGGTCCTCACACCGTTCCTCCGGTTTCGCAGGCGGCGCCTTCTGATCGTCCCATGTTCCACGCCTGGCCCCTAGCTGTCGAAGAAGACATTCTGCCGTGGCCAACAGCTCCTCAAGGCCACGGTCCGGCTTCGCACCGTAGTGCCCGCGATCGAAAATAGGGACTTCAAGGCACACTTCCGCCCGATATCGGCGTTCGGGAGCATACATGATCCGATTCATCGGCGGTTCGGGGTGTTCGCAAGGTTTCAACAGATCCAACGACTGAAAGAACACGCGGCAGAGTCGACGAAGATCCCTTATTAACTCGCGCAATTCGATGTCTTCTCCCGAAGGGAGATGCTTGGGGTCCTGAAAAGCCGCGTACAGGTTCAGCTGAAAGCCGATTTGGATGACCTGTCCTGACCCATCTTTCACGTAGAAGGGATTATGATCGAAACAGACCTTTCGGCTCTCAATCATGTTCCGCAGGGTCTGCTCACTGTCGAACGCGTCTTTCAGATTCAACGGGATTGTCATATGTATTTCACCAGAGCCGGAAACAGCATACCCCCCCACCCAAGAATAGGACAACCCGCGAGAAAGTCACGCTTATTCTTGTACGCCAAGTTTGCGCAAGAGCGCCATCATCGGACACCAGCCGGTAAAGGCCGATTGGATGAGGTTCACTGCCACAAAGGCCGCGAAATAATTCCAGTAGGGATGGACGGTCGCGCCCAGGATGACCGCGGCCAACACAAAGATACCGGCAATCAATCGCAAACGTTCGTTGAGTTTCATAGGGTCCTCCTTTCCTCTTGCCTATGTGAGGCAAAGACGGGGCAAAGGATTCGTGGACATTCTATACCGTTGGCCGCTCTATTCTCGCTTGGTGATGCCTATCGTATCGAGAATCGCCTTCTCGAAGAACGGTTCGCTCACGCTTTTTTTTCATTTTCATCAGGAAGTACTTTTCGAGGGCGATCTTAGCCAGGTGGACCCATCGGCCTTTCTTCGCCCACGTCACGTTGCGCGGGGCCATCTGAGGCAGCGCCACGAACGCCATGCCTGTATCCCCCATGTCCGCCAGACAGATCGCATTCCACGTGGCGGTTTGTTTCTTCGTCTCGTTCTGGATGTCCTCCTTGATATTGTGAACGGCCGCCGACACCATGGACTCGACCATGTACCCCGTTTTGGGAGCGCCGGTCGGAACCGGCGTCTGCTCGACGGGTGGAATGGCGACATACACGCCCACCGAATAAATGTTCCTGTACTTCGGATTGGCCTGGTACCCATCGATATTGACGAACCCTTTTGGATTGCAGAGACCCGGCGTCCCCGCCACGGCAGCGACGCCGGCAAACGGTGGAATCATCATCGAGTAGCGGAAGGGCACCTCCTGACCGTCTTCCAAGAGCATTTTCCCAGGATGGACTTCTTTGATGGCGCTGTTGTGGATCGGTTTGATGGAGTGTTCGGCGAACTCATCCTCCATCAGCCGCCGCGACTTGCCTACACCGGCAAGGCCCATGTGACCGATGTAGGGCTCGGGCGTCACGAAATAGATGGGAACTTTCTTGCGAAGCTTTTTCTTCCGCAAGTCCGCATCCAGGATGAAGGCCATCTCGTAAGCGGGGCCGAAACAGGAGGCACCTTGCGCCGCGCCGACGACTATTGGACCTGGATCCTTCAGGAAGCTCTGATAGGCCCCCCATGCCTGTTCTGCATGGTCCACATTGCAAACCGATTGCGTATGACCGCTTGGACCAAGCCCGGGCACTGCAGCAAAGTTGAGCTTGGGGCCCGTGGCAACGATGAGATAGTCGTAGGGCACCTCCCCTTTGGCCGTGATGACCAGACCCTGTTCCGGTTCGATACGATCGGCGCCGGCATGGACGAATTCGATCCCCTTCTTCTCCAACACAGGCCCCAACTCAAAGCTGATGTCTTGACGGGTGCGCCAACCGACCGCCACCCAGGGATTCGACGGCACGAAGTGGAATGAGCTCACGTTGGAAATGACCGTGACTTGATGCTTCTTGTCCAACAGTGCCCGTGCTTCATAGGCAGCAGGTAAGCCTCCGATCGATGCGCCGATGATCGCCACTCGTGCCATCTCTCACCTCCAGTCCGAAGTGCAAAGTTCTGAGTGCCGAGCGATGCGTCACCCATTCCTAGTGCCGTCCTTCTCCCCTCCCGCCGCGCTCGGCCCTCTCATGCTGCGGCTTTTCCGGAAGCTCGGTCTGCATGTGTTCCCTGGCCTGTTCACGTTCGCGCGTTCTCTCTTGTTCCTTGAGCTGATCTTTCTCCTTCAACTGCTCTTTGGTCTGCAGCTTGTCCTGATCTTTGAGGTGCTGCTGCGTCTTCAGCTGATCGCGGTCGCGGTCTTGAGCAGTGACGACCGACACCTTACCAACCGGCAACAGTATGGCTGTCGCGATAGCGGCACTTATGATGGTTTGGGATTTCATGAAGACTTCCCCTGTTGCGTGACCGGAGCGACATTGCTCTCGGCTCTAGCGGATTTCCAGCCTTTCGAGGCCTATGCCATCCGACTATGACAGAAGCGCTCATTGGGTCTGAGTCACTACCTCGGAAATGGATTCGTTCTTGTTTCGATTGCCTCTCTTTCCCTTTACTGATTGTTGCTCATCGCCGACAGTTACTCGCTCGCTTTGAATCGGTACATCTCATGACAGGCCGTGCAGCGAGCCGTCATGCTCGATAACCGTTTCAAGATCTGTTGCGAGGTCTCATGCTGCGCGATCGCATCGGCCAAGGCATCCATATCTTTGTGGATCGACATGCCCATCTGCTTAAACGGCAGCGGCAGCTTGGCCATGATGGCCGGCTCCACATCCGCGGCCATGTGCATCCCGACCTCTCTGGCCGCTGCTTCCATCTGCTTCAGATCAGGCTGCGGCTCGCCCAATCCCCTGATGATGCCGTCCACTGCTTTCAAAAGCAGCCGCATTTCCGCCAGGATGTGGTCGCGTTCAGCTGCTCCCAGCAGTATTTCCGTGCGCCCATCACTCCCCTCCGCCGTCCATCCCTTGATGAAGAACCATCCCAGAACCGTGATCGTGAGAATCCACAGAACTACGGCCACGATGCACCAACGCGATTTCATGTCTGTTGCTATGCCTCCCTCTTCATTTCATTGTCCAAGCAAGAGCCAGCACCTCTCTGCACAATTGGACCAGCGCTCTTGACCAATCAGTCCATCACCGTTGCAAGGAGGGAACCTCAGAGTGGGTTCAGAGAACCTCACTTTCAGTGTCGGAAGCTCACTGGTTCCGCAGAATCTTACGAGCAACGATCGACTACCGTAGCCCTTTGCTACAGAAAGCACCAACCCTTTGTCGCAGAAGGCGACAGTCTGAATGAGATGTCATGCCCTGCTACCCACACGCGGGTTACCGGTAATAAGTAGACGAAGGGTCCGACGGATCACCCACCGCACCTACAAGGATACGCCAATACCGTAGACAACTTGAGTTCACCGCTCCTCGGCGGCCTTATCGATTAATTCGGAGGACGACGAACCCCCTAATTGGTTGACGATTCAAGCCATCCGCAACGTACCGGAGGCTTGTCCCGAACCCGAATCATCAGCGTACAATAAACCTAAAAACGGCAGTTGAAGCATCGGCCTGCTCCGGGATAGCCTTGCTGGCAGCGGATTGGCAGCACATGGCCTGGTACGAAGGGAGTCGCCCAATGGGTGAAGCATCACGCAAGGCCTTGGCCGGACAGAACGGGGCGATTGCACTCGATACGTTCGGGGGGCGAATCCACGTCGAGTGGGATCCGGCCGCGGCCGTCACGCCGCTCGGCCAGTTGCCATTCTTCATCGAAGTTCTCAAAGTGAGCGGCGTATTCGAGGCATGGGTGGCCGATTGCCCGCTGGCCTACCAGCGCAACCACGCGTCAGATAAACGCGCGGTGCTCGCGACCTTGCTGCTGTCGATCCTGGCCGGCCACCACCGGTATGCGCATATCACGGCGATTCGCTATGACGGGATTCACCCCGAGTTGTTGGGCGTGTCGAGACTCGTCTCGGAAGATGCCGCACGGCGGGCGCTCGCACGGATCGACGAATCGTTGGGCGTGGCCTGGCTCGACCGGCATCTGGCGAAGACGACGCAGCCGTTGCTGACCACGCCGTGGATCCTGGATCTGGATGCGACGGTGAAGTGCCTGTACGGCAAGCAGGAAGGGGCGGTGGTCGGCTACAACCCGAAGAAGCCGGGACGACCGGCGCACAGCTATCACAGCGCGTTGATGGCGAACACGCGGCTGGCGTTGGCAGTGGACGTGCTGCCGGGCAATGAGACGGCCCCGCTGCACAGCATGCCGGGGATCTGGGCCTGGCTCGATGCGTTGCCGAAAGAGGCGCGCCCCGCCGTGCTGCGTGGGGACGTCGCCTATGGCAGCGAATCGGTGCTGTGCGAGGCTGAGGCCCGCGACCAGCCCTATCTCACCAAGCTGCGCGTGACGAAGAACGTGAAGGCCCTCATCAAAACGTGGTTCCGCTCCAACGCGTGGGAAGAGGCAGGCCAAGGATGGGAAGGGGTCGAAGATACGCTGATGCTGTCAGGCTGGAGCCGGACCCGGCGCGTCATCGTACTGCGCCGAGCACTCACCGGCGAGATGCTGCTCACCGGGAAGGACGACGATCAGGAGCTGTTCGCCTTCATTGAGAGCGACGTGCCGACCAAGCGGTACGAGTACGCCGTGCTGGTCACCTCGACCCTATACGAGATCCTCGCACTCGCCCAGCTCTATCGCGATCGGGCCGATGCCGAAAACAACTTCGATGAGCTGAAGAATCAATGGGGCTGGGGCGGCTTTACGACGCAGGATCTTGCGCGCTGCCGGCTCATGGCACGGATGGTGGCGCTGGTCTACAATTGGTGGACGCTGTTCGTGCGGCTCGCCCAGCCACACAAGCACTTCGAGGCGATCTCCAGCCGGCCTCTGTTGCTGCATGGCGTCGCCACGCAAACACAACACGCCGGACAAACACGTGTAACGAGCACCAGCCTGCACGCCAAGCAGTCAACGATCCAAGCTATCCTGACCAACTTGGCGGGCTTTCTGCGCACACTGAAAGCGACTGCGGAGCAGTGGACCGATGCCGAACGCCTGCGGGCGATTCTCATCCGTGCGTTCGCCAACGTCATGCTCTCAACAGCGGGCCCTCCGACCTTGTTGGTCTCAAAAACTGCGCCGACATGACATGTTGACTGCCGTTTTTAGGATCATTGGTCACCTGCTTCGGCTTCTTTATGCTTAGCCTACGTTATGTTATGTTTCCAGCCATGAAGGCTATGTTCACGGCGACCGATGCTCTTTACCGGAAGACGAGACCCACTGCCATAGGGCAGTCACACGGAGGAGGGACGTGGTTATGAAACGGACGCTTGGGGTGCTGGGTTTTGTCCTCTGTTTGAACATGACCACACACTCCATGGCGGCGCCGGCAGCCGACGTGGGAGCGCAGGACCTTGTGAAAGGGGAAAATCTGCTGAAGAACAAGCTGTATGGGGAAGCACGCGCCGCGCTGGAAGCCGGCATCACGAAGAACCCGTCGAATGTGCAGGCACATTTCAACCTGGCTGAGGCCTGTCGAGGGTTAGCAGCCTGGGACTGCGCGGAAGAACATTACGAAACCGCATTACATCTGGATGCAAAATCCAGGATCACGGGGACGAGGGAAGCACGGTTAAGCAAAATGAAGGTGTGGCAGTCGCTGGAGGAAGTGACAGCCTGGCGATTGCTGGAGAACGCGAAGGGTCTGCTTGCCGGTGGTCAGGCTCAGCCCGACAAGATAAAACAAGCAGAGGAAGACCTGGACGGCGCCCATGAGCTGGGCCTCAACACTGAGCAGCTGGCCCTCTATCAACAGTTACAGGCGAAAATCCCGCGACGACGTTCACCCACCTCACCGGATAGTCTGAGAGCAGATGGACTTGCAGAAGAGACCTTGCAGACCGATCCCCACAAGGTACCGATGGCGCTGGTGCCAGCAGGCGAATTCACAATGGGGAGCACCCTGAGAGCGGACGAAAAGCCGGTTCGTCGCGTCTACCTCAACGCTTTCTCCATGGACATGTACGCAGTGACGGTGGGACAGTATGCCAAGTATGTGGAGGCGACGGGCATGGAAGCGCCACCGGAATGGGAAACCATGAACCAACCGCAACATCAGAAACGGCCGGTCGTCAACATCAGTTGGTCGGATGCGGCCTCATACTGCAAATGGGCCGGGAAGCGTTTGCCGACTGAAGCCGAGTGGGAAAAGGCTGCGCGGGGGACGGATGGCCGCCTCTATCCTTGGGGTAACGAGGCCCCCACCAGGCTCCACGCGAACTTCGGCAAGAAGGAATGGGCGAATCATATGGCCCTGGTTCCGGTGGGGATGTTCGAATTGGGCAAGAGCCCCTATGGCATCCACGACATGGCCGGCAATGTCTGGGAATGGGTTAACGACTGGTATGACCATGATTATTACAAGAAGAGTCCGACGAAGAATCCTCAGGGACCGACAACGGGTAAGTCGAAAGTCGTGCGGGGTGGGAACTGGCTGTATCTTCAGGAGTCTCTGCGTGCTTCGTTCCGGTTCAATGCCGATCCAGCTGGCCGGCAGTTCGGCTACGGGTTTCGCTGTGCAAAAACTCCATAGCCCTTGCTGGCTTGATTATAGCTCACATGATGAGCAGTGGAGAGACGCACGTCTTCAGGAGACAGTGTTGCGATGACGACGGAATAGCTTTCCTCGCCTTTCCAGGCGTGGTCCTCAACTGACGAGGAGGGAAACCCGCTGCGGAGGACCTTGCTCTCATCCCCCATCTTGACCAATAAAGAACTCTCACTCAATTCACTAGCTGGATGCAAACCCTGTCAGGACCGCGCCAGCATCACCGCCGCAACAACTACGGCCAGGGCGATGAACAATGAAAGCCGCGGCAACCAGCGAGCCGATTTGAAGATGACCTGTTCTCCCGTCGTCCGTTGAGATTCTGGAATCGCGCTGACCCGACTGACCTGAGGACCGAAGACAAGATCATGGAGGAGGGTCAGGAACAACAACAGGGCAACCAACGTCAGTTTCACGGTCACGATTCCCGGCCATGCAGCCGGTGCGACCACACTAAGGCCACGGTGTGAGAGCAGCATCGGCCCGGTCATCAATAGGATCGCCATCGCAACCCAGACGACAGGACGAAACCGTAACGCGGCAGACCGAAACAGCGCCATGAATTCCGGCACCGCCTTCCGGCCCCTCACCAAGGGTGCTAAGACAAGAGAGAGAAAAGTCATCCCTCCCACCCAGCACACGGCGGCAAGAACGTGCAGTACAATGAGGGTGGTATACATACCGTATCATAATCGATCTGGGGTCGAAAAATCGTCATGCCGCATTCGGAAAATCCAGTCACTGCTTCGTACCCCTTCCTTGTTGTTTGACTCTTGTTGCACCCTCCTCCGGCCATTGACTCTTGGCCGATGTTCCCGGTACAGGAAGTTATGGGACATCTTGCGCCGGTCCTCGGTATCTTTCTCATCCTGGCTGTCTTGGGACTCTCACTGAACCCGGCAACTGGAAAGACACAAGAGGAATCGCCTTATGATCGCGTTGCCCTGTTTGCTCAGAGTTCGCCCATGAGAACCATCCCCGAAGGCCACTTTGTCATGGGAACCACCAGGACCACCCAGACTTCTTTCAGCCTTGAGTTTCCGTACGATGACACCGAGCAACCACAGCGCCGTGTGTGGCTTGACCGATTTGAGATCGATCGCGATGAAGTAAGCCTGGGCGAGTTCCTACGCTGGGTACAGCAGCAACACCGTCCCATCTCTCATGAACTGCGCAAGCTGATCGACCACATGATGACCGTCCACGCCGTGTTACCTGAAGTGCTTGCCCATTGGCCCACACTCTACGTCACCTGGGCCGAGGCTTCTGACTTTTGTCGCGCACAGGGCAAACGCCTCCCGACCGAAGCTGAGTGGGAGAAGGCCGCTCGAGGAGAACATGGCAACCTGTTTCCCTGGGGGCACAAACCTCCCGCACCCGGGTTGGCCATGTTCGGACAGTACCATGTCCACGAGATTCCCATCGTCGCTTCGGTCGAGAGTGGCGAGGATGGCCGAAGCCCCTACGGCCTGCATCACATGGCTGGGAATGCCGCGGAGTGGGTCGGAGACTGGTTTGGGATCGATTATTATGCGACGATGCCGGATCACAATCCCCAAGGAGTCGGCCAAGGCCGTTACAAAGTCGTACGGGGTGGATCGTGGAAAAGCTCGCCAGCCTTGCTGCGCACCGCCACGCGAAGCGGTGCTTCACCAGACCAACGGGCAGCCACCGTTGGGTTTCGCTGTGCGAGGTCGTGACGATAACAGACCTAACAGCCTACGGAACAACTCATGATGACCGCAGAATCCGCCACGAATATTGATGTATGAGACGACGCTGAACAGCCACACAGAATGCGCAAAAAGGCCGTTCAGCAAGGCCACAGCGAGCGAAGAGGCGACGCGTACTCCGGGCTGTACGTTGAGCTTCTGAGCGAAGCGAGAACGCCGCTGGCGGTCTTTTTCCGCATCCTGCTAATGGAAAGGCCTACATGATTTGGACAAGCCTTGTACTCATTCTTGGAATGGTGGCCAACGTGACGATCAGCCCTCACCCTTCTGTTGCGGCCATGGCCGAACATGAAGAGCCTGGCTGGAAACTCTACACGAACGCCCGTTTCGGCTTTTCCGTCCGCTATCCGGATGACTGGCGCCTCGGAAATCCACTCCCAGACGGTGTCGGTGTGATGCTCTACCCTCCGATCGAGCAGAGTCTCGTCGCCCTATCCGGTCACATGAATGTGGTCAGTGGGACCAGCCAAGACGGACGCCAGACGCTCAACGAGTTCGCCGATGCCCATCGCCGCATCATCACGGAACTGTACGGAAAGAAGGCCATCGTCGTGAAGTGGCGACCTGATCAAGACAGGACGTTGGCTGGATTCCCGGCGAGATCCATGACCTTCACCTACACGGATGGGAAACAAGGCGATGTGGTGGAACACCACATCTTTTCTCTCGGTCGTAACGAAGGGCGTGGCGTCCGGGTGAAGGTCCCCCTCACGGCGGAAGAGCGGCTCATGTCTGCGGTCAAAAGAATGCTGGACACCTTCCAGCCTGGACGAGATCAAAATGCCGTCAGTCCGCTCATACCCAAATCGGAACCATCACCGGCTAACCCACGGTAAACGGTACCCCTCAGACACCCACGCCGATCCCTTCACTTGGCTTCGAACGACAGATCGAGTGTCACCGTCTCGTTCGGCTTGACCGTGATCACCCGCTCTTGCATGCCCAGAATGGGATGCCAGGCCTTGATGTGATACGTCCCGGCCGGAAGATCGCCGATGGTGAACGAACCATTGAGATCAGTCACGGCATAATAGGGATTGTCGATCGCATACCCCCAATTCTGCATATAGGGGTGCATGCCGCACTGCATCGTAAACACTTTCCGCCCTTTGACGAGTTGCACAATATCGGTGGTCCCACTGGTGTGCAGCGCAGGCCGATGGAGGACAATATCGACGCCGGCTTGATCGTACGCATAACCTTGAATGTCGTGGGAAACCGGATCCCGATTAAAGACCGTGACGCGACGCTTATCGCTCACCACGGTCACGAAGGGGAGGAACTGGCAGAGGCTCGCTTCCACTTCGGCATCGGTGAAGGTGAAGGGTTTCCCTCGTTCGATGCCTTCCACCACCACCACTACATCCTTGAGCCCATTGTCCGGGCCGATCGTGACTTCCTTCAAGAGGCGATGCCCTTGGCCATCGGACAGCGCCCCGCAAAACTCGCGGTCCGGATAGCGGCGCAGCTCGAATTCCTTCGGCGCTGGAACCGTGCCGTTGAACGTGACCGTCCCCCGCACCACGGCTCCCTCCGTCACCGGTCCCGACTCATAGGCCCCGGCCTCCATTTGTCCCCCCATCGCCATGACCACATGCGCACAGACCGCCAGACAGAGCCCCGTCTTGATCATTCGTATCACTGCTATGCCTCCTGCCATTGTTAGTCGCTCACTGCCGGTTGCCGGCTTGCCGGGGGATTAACCGGATCCAATCGCTGCGGGAGCTCGAACAAAAAGAGCGACTGCTCGGTAAAGATCACCCGGCGAAACTCCTCCGACCAGTCACCCTGCTTCCGCACCGTCTTGAGTGGAAACCGCTGGGTCTTGGTGATCCAGCGATAGTATTGCTCAGTGTGCCCTCCCTCTGCAACGGTCACCTCGAACAGTTCGGTCGGATAGCCGTGCAGGGTTTCGTCTCCCACAAACTCGCGCGAGACTTCTCCGTCCATCGTCTCGCTCACGGTCAACCGATGGTGACTCGCCATCGGCTCCTCCAGATACAGCCGGCGCTTCGAGAAGATCAGCCAGGCCGTCCCGAGGTCAGCCCGGACGATCATGACACTGGCGCCTCGCTGCGGCCGGGCATACTCGAACCGCCAGCGATCGGCCTTGGCGTTGACGTGGGCGGTCACGATGGACGCCCCGTCCTTGACGATCCAATCGCCTGAAAAATCAAGCGCTGTAGCTGGCTCTGGTAGATTCCCTGTGGCTATCGACACGAGCCAGATCAAGAACAGACGAATTGATATCGGTAAATCTCGCAGTTCCATCAGTCTTTCTACCGTATGGTTGAGCTGGGTTCAAGACATCGTTCGCCGTTGAAAAAGGAACGGGGGAACCCGGCTCTCACGAGCCAGATTCCCCCGCCTGTTACGTCTCCACGTCGGTCTTCTACTTGGCCTTCGCCTTCATAGACACCGGGAGGGACTTTGCTGAGGACTTACCCTCGGCATGTTGTGTAGCCGGGGCTTTCCCACTCAGCGGAAGGATCGCACGGTTGTCACGATCCAGGACCTTCAGCATTCCCCAATGTCCGGCATCAAGATAGCCCGGACGCTGGTTCAGCCAGAGATAGTCTCCGGGAATCCCGTTGGGCCCACCGGCTCCGCCGTTCAACCAGGCATTGAAGACTTCGGACCCACCGAATTCCATGGTGCTCACGAGGTCTGCTCCTTTGATGTACGGCTCGTGTTTCCACTCATGGCCGGAGACGCTGAACAGCTGTACCTGTTCACTGAAGGCGCCCAGCACATGAATGACAACCGGATCTCCGACATGCGCGGCGATCGTCGGCGTCACCGGCTGATCACCCGTCTTCACGCAGGACAACACTTCACTGTAGGCACAGCCCTTCTCGGTACGGTAATCGGTCGGCTCCGACCGATAGTTCACCGCCGTCACGCCGGCCACCTTTTGGATGTAGGGCATGAAGCTCGTGCCGGTGATATTGTCCTCGTCCTGGAACAGGAGCGCAAACGAGCGGTAGTTCTGTCGATTTTCGTTTCCTGATACAGCCCGATCGACAATCACATCCGCCCTCCACGAGCTCTTCTGGGCCAAATCCTCGCCGGTCACCGGATCGCGATACTGCGATCCCTTCGGACCGATGATGACGGCACCGAAGAGTCCGTTCCGCGGGTTTTCGATCACGTTCCCCCAGTCCTGAATCAGAGCCGAGTTCTCCCCGAACTCCGGATGGGCGTAGAACGTATAGGTCTTACTCTGGCCCGGCGCGACCGTCTGATCGCCGGGATTGTTACCCGCATTGATGCCCATGGACTCCTTCGGATCATACGCGAGATTATCCACGTGGAACCCGGCTCGCTCCTTGGCCATCTCATTCTTCAGATTGACCTTGATGCAGTCACCGACGTTCACATGAAGCGTCAATGGGCTTGGCTCAAGGTTGCCCGATGCGACTTTAGTTTTTTCGCCTTCGAGCACATACATCTTCCCGCTTTCATTTCCCAGCACCATTTTACGCTCTAGGTCGACTTCCATCGTCCCTGGCGTTCCCTTGTTATAGCGGATCGCCTTGTCGATGGCCGAGACGTTGAAGCTCTTCACTAGTGCATCAGCCGGACAGACCGACTTGGCCGACTGCGGAATCTCGCTGCGCCCTGGGAGCGGCTTGAGTGTCGCGTCCGCCTTGTCCAGGACTCGGACAATTCCCCAGCTGCCTTCGACGAAGTGCGACGCCCGACCACTATAGTACAGGTAGTCGCCCGCCATCTGTTGCGGTCCGCCAGCGGCCGGAATGGCCGCATCGTACCGTTCCCCGATGACCACGTGCAGCGAGCTGCGCGGGATGGAGTTCTTGCTATAGCGCTCCATCGGGAACCAGTGACC
>JABMDK010000009.1:55183-56834 GCA_015903995.1 Nitrospira sp. | reverse complement strand
CGTCATCAGGAATTTCGTTCTTGAAGATGACGTCGACGCAATCATGCACGTTGCCTCGAATGACCAGCGGCACCTGCTTTTTGGGGTTGCTCCGAACTTCGGCTTCTTCTTCGTGCAACACATAGAGCATAGCGATCGGGTCGATGAGAGCCGCTGATTTTGCGGTCGCCGGCTTCAGAGTGACCGGCAATATGATCGAATGGATCGTAAAGAACTTCCGAGGAGCATTTTCCGGACACAAGCTCCATGGACCCTGCGCACCGGGCTTCGGTGGCTCAGTACTTCTTGTCCCATCTTCACGAACACGGAACGGCTCTAACCAGGGAGCCCCACCATGGTTCGGTGCAAAGGGAGGCCGCTTCCCGAGATGTGGACGCAACCAGGGGAATGCCAGCTTACCCGTCTGCGGATCGAATGTGATCGGAGGCCGCTTCAACGGCGTCGGCGAGGCATAGTTTACCCATTTATGAGGCGTCTCCGGCTCATTGAGAGCCAGCGCACCTTCCCATTTCCAATTCACCACCGTAGGATCGTTTGCCTTTGCCTGCTGAACCTGATCCTCTGTCTTGCCAGGCAAACCCTGAGGCGGAAGCATGTACTCCACCCAATCCTTGATGGACACCTTCACAGGATTGGCTTTCCAATCCGTCTTATCCTTCGTGATTTCGTACTTCTTCCCACCATACCAATCGACAGTGGTACCGACCAACTTATCGGAGCTGACCGCCTGCTTGATTTTGCCTTTCCGATCCGGCAACTCCACCAGCGGTTTCATCACATCGGTCTGGAACCCTGGCGCTTGCAGGGTGTTGTACACCCGCCAGAATCCCCACATGCCCGTCACATAATGTTGAGGAATGTGGCAGTGGAACACGAACTCGCCGGCCAATGCCTGCAAGCCTCCGGAACCGCCCTCGATCACCTGATCATAGATCTCCGTCGGTCCGATGGACTGCACGTCTAGACGATCAGAGGTGTCGCTGATGAGCGGGAACTTCACAGGGCCATTACTGGAGGCTGAGAAGTCGAGCATGCTGTTGCCCGGCTGTCTCGCCCAGCGGATGGATCCGCCATGCAAATGGTGCGAGTGCACAATTTCCGAACCGCCGGCCATCCGGAACTTGGCCGGATCGCCCAGGTAGGACCTGGGAATCGTCGTGGCCGGGTCCCCGAATGTATAGGACCCATACGCCATGGATTCATCGCCATAGAACCCAATGTGGGCCTGGAGCTCGATGCGGGTGCCGTGAGGTTCGCTGCGATAGTTCAACAGCCGCGCGCCGGGCCGATACGAATCGGTATGCGGATCGCGCTGCGGTAACATTTCGCCCTTCTTGTTCAAAATACGGAAGGCCTCGTCGCCGGCCTCATGATAGAAAATCGCGAACTCGCGGAAGTCCGCGCCGTTCGGATCCTCGATCATGGCTTCCCAGCCACTCGCCATTGGCTTGCCGTCGAACGGGCTGAGGTAACGTGAGCCACGTGGCTCCACGACGAGCATGCCGATCAAGCCCTGGTTGAACTGTTCGCGCGAGGCATGCGAGCGGAAAAATCGCGCACCTTCCTGCGTATCAGGCTGGATGAACCATTCGAAGGTCTGCTGTCCACCTGCCGCCACCGTGGCATCCGGATTCGACGGAGTCGCCGGCTT
>JABMDK010000009.1:41985-55083 GCA_015903995.1 Nitrospira sp. | reverse complement strand
GGCCGGAATGGCCGCATCGTACCGTTCCCCGATGACCACGTGCAGCGAGCTGCGCGGGATGGAGTTCTTGCTATAGCGCTCCATCGGGAACCAGTGACCACTGATGTGCCAGGAATGCACTTCGTTGGCCGACGTTTCAAGAAGCCTGACCACCACGGGATCACCCAGGTAGGCCCGCAACATCAGCGTATCCGGATCTCCGTGAATCCGGCTACTGAACAACTGCGACGGATCGGGGTTGTTGGCTAAGCGGACAGACAGGGGCTCTATCCTCATGTTGTACCCGCCACCGGTCGTAGCTTCGCCGCCGTTCAAGAACTTCATCGGCGACAGATTGAGCTTAGCCGGATAGACCGCCGACGGCGTGCCATCCACAGATATCGCACCGACCCGCGCCTGTGGATTGTCGGCTGTAATCAATTCCGCCGTCCGAGGGTTCGAATCCATGACATGGGTCACGATCTCACGGAACGACCCCTTGATATGGGCGGACACCGGTTCGGTCGTGTGAATGTCCGCGACAGGACCGCTCCTGATTTCCTTACCCGTCACTGGATCATGATAGGTCGATCGTGGCGGCTCCGTGATGAAGGAGGCATACTGCCCGTGCCCCCACGAATCGAGTCCATACACATGGTCATGCCAGAACGTGGTGCCGAAATCGGCGTCCACATACCAGCGCTCACGGATCCACTCGACCGAGGCAATCTCACCCTTCTTATGGGCATGCAGCAACGGCCGCTCGAAGGTGATCGTATTGCCGTCGATCTTGCTGATCCGGGCCGACTCGAATCCATTCACTTCATCCATCCCCACGCCCAGCTCCGTCTTGACGTGGAACTTCGACGCATCCTTGACCTTGATGCTGGTCGCCCCCTTGACGGCATCGGCCTCGATCGTGGTGTTCATCGGGACCGGCATACCCTTCCCCGGGTGCTCGTCCTTCAAGATCGTGAACGGACGGAGTGACATCTCATAGGAGAAACCGATGATGGGTCCATCGGAAGCCTGCGTGTCGAACTGAAACATGTGCGGATGCAGGTTCGTCTTGCTGGAGAACCCTTGCCGCGTATCATCTTTCAGCTCGCTCTTATAGACTACGTCAATACAGTCCTGCACGTTTCCGCGAATGACCAGCGGAAACTGCTTTGCTCGATTCTTTCGGACCTCAGCTTCCTCTTCATGCAAGACATAGAGCAAGCCGCCCGGATCGACGATCGCCGGCGTCTTGGCCGTCGCCCCCTTCAAGGTAATCGGCAACGTGATTGCGTGAATATTGAACTTCTTCACTGGTGCCCCTTCCGGACAGAGACTCCAGGGTCCGTTCTCGCCCGGCTTGGCCGGCTCGGTCGAATTGCTGCCGTCGTCACGCCGATGAATCGGCTCCAACCAGGGCGCGCCGCTGTGGCTCGGCGAGAAGGGTACCCGCCGGCCGAGATGCGGCCGCAGCCACGGCCACGCCAGTTTTCCGCTTCGTGGATCGAAGAGGATGTCCTGCCGCTTGCCCGGCGTCGCCGACTTGTAGTTCACCCATTCGTACGACGTTTCAGGTTCCGAGAGGGCTTTGGATCCGTCCCAAGCCCAATCATTAACCGTCGAGTCATAGGCCAGGGTTTGCTCCTTCTCCGTGTTCTTGTGCCCTGGTTTGCCTTGCGGCGGCACCTGCATTTCGACCCAATCCTTGATGGAGACCTTGGCCGGATTGGCTTTCCAATCCGTCTTGTCCTTGGTGATCTCGAATGTCTTTCCACCGTACCAATCGACCGTCTGACCGACAAGCTTGTCGCTTGCGATACCGGTCCTCATACGGCCGGCGCGGTCCGGCAACTCCACCAGCGGTTTCATCACATCTGTCTGAGAGCCCGGCGCTTGCAAGGTGTTGTACACGCGCCAGAACCCCCACATACCTGTGACATAGTGCTGCGGGATGTGGCAGTGGAACACGAACTCGCCAGCCAATGCCTGTAATCCTCCTGAACCGCCCTCGATCACCTGATCATAGATCTCTGTCGGCCCAATGGACTGCACGTCGAGACGATCAGAGGTGTCGCTGATGAGCGGGAATTTCACCGGGCCATTACTCGAAGCGGCAAAGTCCAGGTTGCTGTTCCCTGGTTGGCGTGCCCAGCGGATGGACCCACCATGGAGGTGATGGGAATGCACGATCTCTGAGCCACCGGCCATGCGGAACTTGGCCGGGTCGCCTAAGTAGGAACGGGGGATGGTCGTCGCCGGGTCGCCGAACGTATAGGACCCATAGGCCATGGACTCATCACCGTAGAACCCCATATGGGCCTGGAGCTCGATGCGGGTACCATGCGGCTCGCTGCGATAGTTCAGCAACCGCGCCCCAGGACGATAGGAATCGGTATGCGGATCCCGCTGCGGTAACATCTCACCCTTCTTGTTCAAAATCCGGAAGGCCTCATCTCCTGCCTCATGATAAAAGATCGCGAATTCACGGAAGTCCGCCCCGTTCGGATCTTCAATCATGGCTTCCCATCCGCTCGCCATCGGCTTTCCATCAAACGGACTCAGATAGCGTGAGCCGCGTGGCTCGACGACCAACATGCCGATCAAGCCAAGATTGAACTGTTCGCGTGAGGCATGCGATCGGAGAAACCGTGCGCCCTCTTGCGTATCCGGCTTGATGTACCATTCGAAACTTTGCTGTTTGCCCGCCGCCACGGTCGTATCCGGATTCGACGGGGTTGCCGGCTTGCCGGTGGATGAAACCACCATCGACGAACCATTGATGACGAGGTTGGTCGGCTCATCAGCGATCTGGTTGTGGAGCATCATCTTAAGGCAGTCACCCTGATTCGCCCGGATGACGAGCGGTTGGATGGCATCGCCCTGCAACCCGTTCGACACGGCGCCGGGATCGTTCTCCTTCTCCCGCGCTTCCTTATTCGCCGTCTCTTCGGCTCGTGCTTTATCCAGATTTTCGTTCAGGACGTACATGTACCCGGGGTAGTAGTCGAGAAACCGGCTCAAGGTGATTTCAACGTTGATCGCGGTGACGTGGTATTCCTTCACCGGCGCGTTCGCCGGGCACCGCTGCCCGCCGGTGACCGAGACTTTGTCCGCGTCATCCGCCACCAGCAACACGCCCTGTTGCATCATGTGGCTGTTGGCCCCGGTACTGTAGCCCCCCTTCTTTCCGATGAATTCCTGCTGCCGCTTGATCTCTTCCATCATGCGGTCGTGCAGGATCGCTCCGCCTTCTCGATAGATCACCTTGTTCGCAGACGCTTCTCCCGCGCTGCCCTGGTGACCATGCTGCTCCGCAGCCCACGCCATCGGTGTGAGCGCGAGCCCGCTGGTCAAGACCAAGCTCAGGAATCGCCGCATGATACTGGCCCTCCTCAGCCTGCGGTGCTGTCCGGGAATTCTAAACTGCGTAGGTTTCATAACTCGGCCTCCCCTCTAAATGATTATTGACCGCCTATTCATAATAAAAACCTCTCCTCTCATAATCTGAGTCTGACCGTCACCTATCTATGGAACGTGAACCGGCCTCCGAACTGACCCCCGGCCTTATCTCTCAGGAGGGTTAAGAGCTGGTGAAGGGTTCCTTCTTGCGAAGGAATGGGTCATTCGGAGGCCGGTCCAAAATCACCCACACCTTCACCAGCACTTCTTTGAACAGCAATGACCGTGCCGAAAAACGGCAACGAACAGCATCAATGGAAAAATATCTCGTCATAACAGATCGTTACACGATTCAGGTGAAAGATCATTCAACGTTGGCTCTGGTCATGTTTTTTTACACGATACGCCAAGAATCGACCGTATCCCTCTCAATATCAATAAATACACCATGTTACACTGTCTATGTTTTTGGACGGCGCTGATCATGAAAGTGGGGAATAACGGGGCACTGTCGAAGCATTGAGCTTGCTTAACAGCTTGCGTCCTCGGCTTTTCATGGACGGACTCCCCGTTCTCGTGAGAGACGAGATAAGTCGCCGGACTGGAACCAGAAGGCGATGCTCCTGTATGGCTAAGTCCACCAAGCCCTGCATCGCGAAGGTCTTCACGATTCGGCTTTCGTCTTGAACATAGCGTCGAAACACCGCCAAGACAATCACGCGGTCCCTCCTCGACAACCTCAAACGTGGAAGCACCTGGGCCAGATGCCAGCGCAGTTCCTGCTGTGTAGTCCTTGCCGCCAACTTGATGAGCGAAACTTTGAACGGCTGGAGCCACTCAGGATTCGTCACGGTGAGTTTTTCTACTGCATCGGCCGCGCGCATGCGTACCAGCTCGTCATCATGGTGCATGCCGTCTATAAGGTCGGGAAACAGTGCCGGCTGCCGGCGTATGGCCGCTACCACCTTATGGGTGCGACCGATGGAGCGCCGATCGCCGCCCCGGAGTTCATCCAAGATGGTTGGATAGGTGCTCACAGGTAGACGAGCTTCACCTTTCGTCCATCAGGCTGGCCGGTTTCCGCTGGCCCGTGACTTCGGTGCCATGCGGCACCACGCTGAGCAAGGCTTGCTCTCTATCCTAACTCTTCAGCACGGGCGGTTGCGGTGGATCGTGTTCATGCGGTCAGCCTTGGCCGCTCCGACTCAGGTAATCCAGCTGAGCGTGACCTTCTCCGGAACCGGATGCTGTGGGTTGGTCACACCGGCCAAGGTGTCGACATGATATTTCTTTAACTGCCGATACCACACGGCCAGTGCGTCCGACTCTAGATTCAATAGCATGCGTCCCTGCCGACCACATCTCTGTTCTTGCAATTCAAGAACGTCTCGATCCTGACCTAGAATGGTCCTTAACGTCCGGCGGACCAGCCATCCTACAGGGAGCCCGCGCAAGAAGTTCCACCCCACGCAAATGTCGAATCGGCTTCGTTCCTCAGTGAGCGGTGTGGCAACCAACATAACCGACGCGAACCGTTTGCCGATTTCCCAGCGTTCTAGCAGGCTGCGGAAAAACTCATTGTGACTCCTATAGCCGTCACAGACATCGAAGTTTGGGACGATGCTGAATAGGCCCGCAGGATGCGCAAAAAGGTCGTCCAGCAAGGCCGCAGCGAGCGAAGAGGCGAATGGATCAGTCGCGGCCGCATCACCGACCAAGACTTGATACCGCGCCTCCGGGCCATCCCATGCCGAAGGAGGCCACTGCACGGTGAGACTGCCTCCACCATCACTCGGCGTATCGAACACCCGCACACCTTGCGGAACACCGATCGGCGTCGCAGCAGAAACATACGGTGGTAGCAGGCTCAGCACACAGAAGATCACGAACGATAAACGCCACACGCCGTAACCGCATACCTGTTCCGCGAAATACGCTTCACGCTTCACGCTTCACGCCCCTTCGATCACTTCAATATTCGTCCGTGGGATGACGGCTTTCGTTCCATCAGCAAATTTCACTTCCAAGACCCGCACCTCGCTCTCTGTGGGAATCTTGGTGAGCTCTGATGGAAGCGCCGATACTTCACCGATACGCCCGAACATCGGATCACGGATGATCCGGACCGGATCGCCGAGACGAATGCCCTCGCGTTGTAACTGGGCTGCCCCTTTCGTGCTTGCGTGTGTCTGCGGAACAATAATCTCGGGACGAATCACACCGGCCCTGATCTGGGTCGCACCGGAAATCGACGCCTTTTGACCGACATGGGAGGAGAGCAGCTTGAAGGTCTTGGCCGCCATCGGAATCGTCCCGAACCCCTCAGTCAGGATCAGCGTAAACCCCACCTGTTCCGTCCCAGTAATGGCCACACCAAGGTCATATCCCAACAAGGCTCGCAGATCCTTATCGTGAATCCCGCCGACAACGAGGCCGGCCACACCGACGGTCTTTGCCTGCTTCATCGCCTCGGCTGAAAGGAACGAGCCTCCGACCACGACTTTGCCCTTCATGGCCGAATCGAAATGGTCCGGCGTGAGGGGCTCGTCCGGAGCCTTCACCGCCATGACGATGTCCCCGGACGTCTCCCCGCCGATGCCGAAGATGCCTTGCACCAAACTACAGGTCGTTTCGACCACGACACCCTGCTGTGGAATCGCTTCAACGATCGTCCCGTCCACATAGGCAAGCAGCTGAAGCACGCGTGGAGGTTCACGCAAGAGCACTTGCCCGGTCACCGAGGACACCGACTCAATCATCGCTGCAACCGGCGACCGAATCTCCGTCTTGAACCATTTGATCAGCGGCTTGTTCTCGGCGAGAATCGCATCTTTCTCAACGACGTCGCCTTCCTTCTTGATCAGATAATCCTTGATTTCGCCGGGCGCCACGCTGAGCTGATTCGCGAGGTTGATGGGAAACACTTTCCCCGGCAACTCCGCCCGCGCCACGACTTGATCGGAACGGACCAGGTCGCCGACAGCAACCACGACCGTCCCCGGCAGCGGCAACATGCGCCGACGAGAAATCACCGTACGATCCGTGACTGTTAAGCCGGGAGTATAGGAGTGAGCCATACTAGCAATAGTCCTACGTGCTGAGGACTGAGAACTGAGACAATGGACAAGTTCGAAACTCTGCCTCAGTCTTCATCGCTCGATACTCGGTCCTGGATAGAGCCCAACGGCATTGAACCACTTCGTCAGCGCCGCAACACAAGCTTGTTGGTCGGCGGGAAATTGGAGCGGCCGTCCACGACCATCGAGCAAGAGTCCGACAACGCCGCCATGAACATCTCGAGTGACGGCGACACCGGCTCCCGCCCCCATATTGACCCCTTTGGCCGGCTGAACTGTGATCCTCGCCTGTTTACCGGACTCCAATGGATAGAGACGCAGCTCGCCGAACTGTAATTGCTCCTTCGTGGTCTTCCCATCCGGCCAGGTAATTTCATAATCGGCACACCGCTCGCCATCTTTTCCTTTTCCGATCGGCGCAACACAGGTCCCCAAATAGACCATGCAGTCTCGAACGAACACGTCGGTCGCAGCCTGTTCATTGATCGTGGACAAGACTCCCAGATGCGGCATCATGAAGATGCTGTCGACCGACAGCCTTGTACAGCCGGTCGGCTCGTAGGCATCGACCATCATCAACATCGATTGGATCCGCCGCGGAGCATGGGACAGAATCCCCCCGCTTCCGACGATCAAATCCAGCTTCAACATATCGATCAGCGTCTTGCCGGAGGTCTGTTGTTCGAAGACGTCGGAGATCGTTCGTTCCTGCTGCACACCCTTCAATCCGGTCGCAAGGGACTTGTGATGAATCAGGGCCAGCCGCAAGGCTTCTCGTGCGATCGCCTGTTCGATTTGCAGTTCATCGAGTGTCTGCGGAATGGTGGTGGGGCGGATCATCTTGTTCTTGATCCGGTTGCGCAACGTCTGCTCATCGATCGTGAACGGCACCCAACGCATGATATTGGCCAGTCCCGCTTCCGCGAGCACATTCGACACGCTGTACGACATACCGAGATTGGCACTGACCGTCCGGTTGAACACGCCGTCGAAGACGGAAAACACGTCCGTGGTTGCCCCCCCAATATCCACACCGATCAGGTTCAGATGTTCCCGTTTGGCGATCGCCTCCATGATGAGCCCGACTGCAGCGGGAGTCGGCATGATCGGCGCCCCAGCCATTTCCATGAGCTTCTTGTAACCAGGCGCCTGCTGCATGACATGCTCAAGAAACAGGTCGTGAATCTTGTTTCGCGCCGGCGCCAAGTTCTCCCGCTCCAAGACCGGCCTGATGTTCTCCGTCAAGACCAGCGCCGACTTATCTTCCAAAATCTTTCTCACTTGCGGTTGGGCTTCCTTATTGCCCGCATAGATCAACGGTAACTTGTAGGTCACGCCGAACCGTGGCCGTGGTTCCGCCGCAGCGATATATTCTGCCATCTCCACGACGTGGGTGACCGCCCCTCCATCAGTCCCACCTGACATCAGGATCATGTCCGGTCTCATGGAACGGATCCGCTCGATCTTTTCATGCGGCAAGCGGCCGTCGTTGGCGGCCAATACATCGATCACAATAGCCCCAGCCCCCAGCGCTGCGCGCTGCGCGCTTTCACCCGTCATGTTCTGCACGACACCGGTCACCATCATCTGCAAGCCACCACCGGCGCTGCTGGTCGAGATGTAGATATCAACACCGGTCTTGTCATCGCGGCAGGGCGTGATGATTTTGTCACCGTCTAAAATCTTCCGACCGGAAAGCTCTTCAATTTCCGCGATGGCATTCAATACTCCACGTGTCACATCCTCAAACGGCGCTTCCACCGTCGTCGGGGCTTCACCGCGATAGGTCTGTCGATACTCATCACCGACTTTTTCGATGAGAATGGCTTTCGTCGTGGTACTGCCACAATCGGTGGCGACAATCACATTGAGGGGACGATCGATCTTAGGAGGGCTGGAGGCAGAAGCCGTCATTGAGCCGTTGCTCCCTGTTGAGCAGACTTGGCTTCAATGATGGCAATCAGACGAGTCACCGTATCCCGGCGCTCGAGTAACCGCGCGACCTGTTCAACTTCTTTGGCACTCAACACGCAATCAATGATCGGCGTCATGAAATGCAGGGCCTGACTGCCCAGAAAATTCATCGGCCCCATGGATTCCAAAAACATCGTCGCCGGAGCCGCCATGCCGCGTTTGACGACCATCTCGGCTATTCGTTCCAGCAATTGGACATCTTCAATGGCGAGGGACTCAGTCTCAGGTCGAACGGCAAACGCATGGCGCAATCCAACACGAACTTTCGCCAGTTTTTCCGCTGCATTTCCTTTGAAGAGTGATCGCATAAGTGCGGGTCGGATAAGGGAAACCAAGAACGGATCGCATTATATGAAGGGGCTAGAAGAGAGTCAATTCAATGGTGGAGCTGTGAGGCCGGTGCTCTCGCATTGCCTTGCAGCTTTGAGACATTCATGATACTCAGAAGCATGCAACTGCAAGAGCCTCCCCAGACTTCTGATCTCGATCAAAAGATCAAGTACGTGATGGCTCGCCACCCGTCGGTCAGCTTGGCCATTCTATTCCGCTCGATGGCCAAAGATCGCGCGCGCAACGACAGTGACCTCGACATCGCGGTTGCATCTTCGTCTCCGCTGACGGCTCAAATCCGCTGACGGCTCAAACTCACATCGCCATCATTGAAGATCTTGCGCTGGTTGTTGGCCGTCCTGTGGATCTCATAGACCTTGACCGCATTCACAACCCATTACTTCAGCAGATCCTGACCAAGGGGCGCAGAGTCCTGTGTCACGATCAAACGCGCTACGCCGAACTTATTCTGCGTATGGTCTATGAAGAAGCGGACATCATGCCCTACTACCGCCGCATTTTGTCTGAGAGACGACAATCATGGATCGGGACCTAGTCGAAACGAAACTGGAATCGCTCCGGCGTTGCGTCGACCGGATTGCCGGAAAGACCCCCTCTTCTGCGGATCAGCTCGTTCGCGACCCAGACGTGCAAGATATCATCGCCCTGAATCTCCAACGCGCCGTCCAGCTTTCTGTCGATTTTGCCGCGCATTTAATTGCTGAGACTGACGCAACTCCTCCCAGCACAATGGCCGAGAACTTCGAGATTCTCCAAAAAATTCAGATCATCGAACCTGCCTTGGCCGAATGTCTGACAAAAGCGGTCGGTTTTTTGGAATATCGCCGTTCATAGCTACCAAACGATAAACTGGAATATCGTCTACCAAATCTGCCGACATCATTTGGACGACTTTCGTCAGTTCGCCCAAGCGGTTGCCCGTCGGCTTCAGTAGGACTGACTGAGGTACGAATGAGAAAACGTCGATCTACGTATGAAGAACAAATTGCCAGAGAATATGAGAAAGGTCGGTTTAAGTCCGCGGCTCCCTCAAAATCTAACCTTAAGCGTTTCAAAGGGACAGCCCGGGCGACGTTCATCAAAAACCGAGGGGCAAGGTGAGATTGTCCTCACCAGACTTGATGGATATCCAAACCTGTGCAGCCGAAGAAGGAGTGACGTACCAAACGCTCATTGCCAGTGTGCTACGTAAGTTCGTGACGGGTCGGTTCACGGAAAAATCATCGCGTCTCACAACGCGATCGAGCGGGCGCACCAAACGACGTCGTGCTGCATAACGCGAGTATCTGTTCGATCCCGCCTCTCCCGACCATTCCCGAGGTCGTGGCCAGAGTCGGCGTTGCCGACGTACGTGCATTCGGCCTCACGTGGGACGACTGCGAGCAACTCCTGTCCCAGCTTGGCTATTCCGCGCAAGTCAGCATCGTCGCCGGCACTACGGAGAGCGTTGACAAGTGATCGTCTACGCGCAAGAATCTCTCGTCAATTTCTGATCGGTTCGCGCGTATTATGTTGGCTAGTATGCTCAATGGTTAGTCGTGCATGACTAGGACCTCTCAGTTTTCTACTGAAATGAATGCCTTCAAGGCCTTCGTTTCAGCAAGCGGAGAACCGATCGACATGTCGTCGGTGGAATCGAAAAGCCCACCTGCGCCAGACATTGAATGCAGGTATCAAAATGGCAGCAGCATAACCTTCGAAATGGTTGAGTTGCTCGATCAGGGCTTCAAGAGGATTTATGAAGTCCAGCGGGGCAAGGTTCAAGCTCTGTACGCGCACCTTGATTCAATGCCACTACCTGAAAGAGAGGCCTTCTCACGGCAGTATCACAATGCCGACATTCTCATCAATTTCCATGAGCACCTCTCTCTCAATAAGATCAAAGCGATCCTACCAAGAGTATTCGAAGAGCTTGCCGGCCTGTCTTCTACCTTCGATGATTTTCTAAATTCATTTTCGACAATGGCCTTGAAGACTCGGTCCAATCTATATCAGTCGCACGAGGCGAGTTTTACGGCCCGCTCTTTAACGGGCAGTCCATGGCGCGGGTTGGTGATCCCTGTGTGGGAACGGTTCAAGACAAGCTCAGCAAGTCGTACACGGCCACTCACCCGATCGAGTTGATCGCCTATATCGACGGGAACCCGATGTTTCCCGAGAACGCGTGGAAGCCAAAACTCGATGCGTTTCTCAACGAATTGCCGTCGTTAGCTCCCTTACGAAAAATCTGGGTTCTAGACCTAGGCAAGCGCACAATTGCTTACATGAAACGTGGCTAGCAAGCGGCGCCCGCACTGCGCGCATCGAACGAGGCCCTTCTGAAGGCGCGCGTTCGGCGAGCAAGAAGGACGGCCTGGCTGCCCCCCTAATTCTTCCGCTCCCCCATCTTACTCTCCGTCCCCTTCCACAACCGTTCAATGTTCCCCTTGTGCTTGATCACAATGAGGCCAGTCACCAGGACGGAAAACGAGACAAATGCAGCACTCGGTCGCATCAGCGCGGCGATAATAGGAAAGAGACCAAACGCAGTCAGTGCGCCACCGGAAGAATAGCGCCAGAGGGCGACCGCTCCGATCCAGGCAAGAAGAAGCAGCAGCCCGATCAAAGGCGCAACCCCAAGAACGGAGCCGAGCGCGGTCGCGACACCCTTCCCTCCTTTGAATCCGAGAAAAGGCGAAAAGAGATGCCCCAGAAACGGAGCGAGCGCGACGAGCAAAATAGCCCATTCATTTTGTAATAATTGCGTCCCTGCAAAACCCATCACCCATCCTTTCCCCATATCCCCGATCAAAGTCAGAATGCCGGCCTTCTTGCCCGACACACGCAGGACATTGGTAAAACCGACATTCTTGCTCCCGACCGTGCGGGGGTCGGGCAGGCCCATTGCATTTGAGATGACGACACCAAAGGGGACAGCTCCCAACAGATATCCGACGATCGCAAGCCCAACCATGAGTCCTTGCTGCTCCATCCTAGCTACCTGTGTGATTGTTCCCGACCATCATAAAAACTTTTCTGGATGCGTAAAAAACTCCAGCATCACATGATTGAGATTGGGCCAGTTGCGATGGCTGCGGGTTCCTTCGCAATAGAGCGTGGCTCCTCCTGAGGCACATCCCTGATACGCGCGGCATCCACCCTCAACTGGTTTTGTCTTCGTAACATCACAATGGTTACAGCCAGCCCACCAGGCTGACGTTTGAGCTCCCCAACCGGGGAACAAACTGTCGTTCTTGCTGTGCATAATCATGACCGGTATCGGCTCGCGACATTGAAACTCTTCGAGATCTTTTCCCGTCCATCCAGCAGCGCTCGGAGCGACCGATGCCGGAATCATTTTCGTCTTCTCGAGCACGGCCAGCGCCAACGATGCGGTCCCTCCGTCGGAATGGCCGGTCGCATAAACCCGCTTCTGATCGATGCACCACTCTGTTGCAACCTGGCCGGGAATGGCCCCAAGCTGCTCAATCGCAGGGATGTTCAATTGCAAATGATCGGAATACACCACCACAAACCCGGAGCCGGTCGCGGCGGTCGTGAGGCCAGTGAGACGCTCCGACGACCAACGACTCTGTCCGGCCGGGGCATACACCATCAGCAGAGGATGAGCAAATGTGGCGTCATAGTTCAAGGGCGTCCGAACCATATACCGAACGCCGGTAGCGGACACTTTTCCATCTGTGGCACCAGCAGGCCCAAGGCGTGAGCCGGATGGACAATGTCCGGTCGCCTTGCCATAGGCGAACGTGCCAAGTTCAGGCGGTTGCGCGGTTTCACTGCAGGCGAGCAAGGTAAACTGGAGCAAGAACAACGCGCAGGCAGATGTGAAGAGTCGCACGTTGCCCACCACGTCGTGGCTAGACTAGCGAGATTCCGTTCTCTTCAAGGTCAACGAGGATACACGGTGGTTCCAGAGATCTGGCGGTGTTGCTGATCTGCCCGTCAAAGCCCCTTCGCCACAACTTGCTTCCAAAAACTCCAGACATATTGACCGCCGGAGATATAGCCCAATACCAACGACAAATACAATGTGACAATGCCGGCTAAATGCATATTGCCGAGTTCGGCCAGTCCCGTCCCTTCCAGGATCAGCAGGATAATGGCTACGACTTGGAGCGCCATCTTATACTTGCCGGTCGTCTCCGCCGCGATGATCATCCCCTCGCTCGCAGCAATGGCACGGATTCCCGTCACCGCCACTTCCCGCCCGATGATCAGCAGTGCCACCAACGCGCTGACTCGATCCACATTCATGAGCAGAATGAGCGCCGACAAGACCAAGAGTTTATCCGCGATAGGGTCGAGCAGCTTACCGAGCGTG
>JABMDK010000009.1:24702-41885 GCA_015903995.1 Nitrospira sp. | reverse complement strand
GCCACCAACGCGCTGACTCGATCCACATTCATGAGCAGAATGAGCGCCGACAAGACCAAGAGTTTATCCGCGATAGGGTCGAGCAGCTTACCGAGCGTGGTCACCTGGCCGGTTCGCCGCGCGATATACCCGTCCAACATATCCGTCACCGCCGCAACGGTAAACACAATCGCCGCCGCCAGCGACTGATGAGGCGTCGGATTGACGAAGAGAATGATGAAGACGGGAATCAAGAGAATGCGGACGAGCGTCAGGAGATTGGGCAGATTGAGCGACTCCGCTCCGATCTCTCGCCACATTTCCAATACGCGGTTCATGATCGCATCGATCTCCTACACGATCCCGTTCTTGAGCAAGTCATGTAAATGAATGACCCCACGGACGGTCCGCCCATCCTCGGTCACGACCAGTGTCGTGATCGAAAATCGCTCCATCATCTCGACGGCTTTGGCCGCCAGTTCGTCCGGCCCAATGGACTTGGGATTCGCTGTGGCCAGTTCTTGCGCCGTGGTATGGACCAGATCGGTTCCTCTCTGGATAAATCGCCGCAAGTCGCCGTCGGTAATCACTCCGACAAGCAACCCCTCTTGATCCACCACCGTCGTCATGCCCAGTTTCTTTGCCGTCATTTCCAGCATGGCCGCCATGCCCCCGACCGTGGATTGGACCATCGGGACATCCGATTCGGCATGCATGAGATCTTTCACCTTGACCAGCAATCGGCGCCCCAACGTGCCGCCGGGATGGAACCGGGCAAAATCCTCTTCCTTGAACTCCCGCTTCTGTAGCAGGGCCACGGCCAACGCGTCGCCCAACGCCAATGTGGCGGTCGTGCTGGCGGTCGGGGCTAATCCCATGGGACAGGCCTCTTCCTGGACCGAGACATCGAGTGCGACATCGGCATTTTTGGCGAGGGTCGACGTCATCCGTCCAGTGAACGCAATCACCGGAATACCAAGACGTTTCACAAACGGAAGCAATTGCAGCAACTCCTGCGTCTCGCCGCTGTTGGAAATCGCGACGAGCGCATCACGTCGCGCCAACATGCCGAGATCTCCGTGCACGCCTTCGGCGGGATGCAGGAAGAACGACGACGTGCCGGTGCTGGCCAGCGTCGCAGCAATTTTTTGACCGATCAAGCCGGATTTCCCCATGCCGGACACGACGACCTTTCCCTTACACTGAACAAGCAGCTGCACCGCCTTGGCAAACTTGGCATCCAGCCGTTCGATCAGGGCCAGGACCGCCCGCGCCTCGATTTCGAGCACGCGCCGACCATCGGCAAGACTTTCCTCCGCTCTTGAGGATTTCGATTCTCGACTCGATGGCTTCACAGTCATGGTTTGGTTTCGCCCCTTCGTAACCCTCGATGCTCGACCGGGTACCTTCACCTTCCTCGTGTGGTTACGCCTCGCGGATGGCTTCAGTTTCTTGGTGTTGCCGCCTCGCATATCCGCATGACCCGTTCCAACAAGACCTTGAGTTGATGTAACGGGACCATATTCGGCCCATCGGACAGCGCCTCGTCCGGATTCGGGTGGACTTCCATGAAGAATCCGTCGACACCCGCGGCAGCCGCGGCGCACGCCAACGGCTCGACAAATTCCCGCTGACCGCTGGATTTCGTCCCACCGCCGCCCGGCAGCTGAACGCTGTGCGTTGCATCGAAGACGACAGGATACCCGAAGTTCCTCATGATAGGAAATGATCGCATATCCACGACAAGATTATTGTAGCCGAACGACGACCCACGCTCGGTGAGCACCAGCCGACGGCTGCCACATTCTTCGACTTTTTTGACCACATTCCCCATGTCGATCGGCGAGAGAAACTGCCCTTTCTTCACATTCACGACTTTTCCCGTTTTTGCCGCGGCGATCAGCAAATCCGTCTGCCGACAGAGAAAGGCCGGGATCTGAAGAACATCCACGACCTTCCCGGCTTCAGTCGCTTGCTCTTCCGTATGGACGTCGGTCAACACAGGCATACCGAATTGGTCCTTGACCTTCTTGAGTATCGCCAGGCCCTTGTCAATCCCTGGGCCACGGAACGACGTGATGGATGTGCGATTGGCCTTATCGAACGACGACTTAAAGACGTACGGAATACCCAGCGCCTTTGCCATCTCGGCAACCCGCCCTGCCGTGTCCATCACCAGTTGCTCGCTCTCGATCACACAGGGCCCGGCGATCAGAAACGGGCGCTGTCCCTGGCCGACCTTGAAGGAACCGATTTGAACTTCGTGCGCCATAGCTTTCAGATCTGTTTCATATGAGATGCTCAAACTGGCTTTGCATTCTCACCCGCCCAACCCTGAGGGCGCCGAGACGCCCTCTTTCCCGCAGGAAGGCCGCAGGCAAGTCGAAACCGGAGGCGTACCCTCTGGGGTACGTTGAGGATTTCGATGAGCCGAGAACGCAGTTGGAAGTCGGTTTCAGCATCTCGCTTAGTGACCTAGCTTTTTTCGCAGTGCCGCTCCCACAAACCCGCTGAAGAGCGGATGTGGACGGTGTGGACGGGAACTGTATTCAGGGTGGAATTGTGTCCCTAGAAACCAGGGATGGTCTTTCAGTTCAATGATTTCGACCAATCGACCATCCGGCGACACGCCACTCAAGACCAGGCCCTTCGAGGTCAATCGTTCACGATAGGCGTTATTGAATTCATAGCGATGGCGATGGCGTTCACGCACCTCACTCACCCCGTACATCTTCTGCGCGAGCGTCCCCTCCCCTAACTTGCAGAGATAGGATCCCAGTCGCATGGTCCCTCCCTTGTCACTCACACCATGCTGATCGGGCATGAGATTGATCACGGGATGGGGTGACTGCTCGTCGAACTCGGCGCTGTTGGCACCGGCCAATCCGGCTACATTTCGCGCGAACTCGATCACCGCACATTGCATTCCTAAACACAGACCGAGGAACGGGACCTGACGTTCCCGCGCATATTTGATGGCCGTCACCTTTCCCTCGATCCCTCTCGTCCCAAATCCACCGGGGATCAAGATGCCATCGGCCTCGCGCAGGATACGCTCCGTCCCCTGCCGCTCAATATCTTCGGACTCGATCCAATTGATATTGACCTTGGTTTCGTGATCGATCCCGCCGTGCACCAAGGCTTCCCCCAAGCTCTTGTAACACTCCTTCAACCCCACATATTTCCCTACCAGCGCGATGGAAATTTCATGCTTCGGTCGCTTGATCTTCTGCACCATCGCATCCCATTCGCGAAGATTGGGCTGACCGGTCTCCACATGGAGCTGACGAACGATCAATTCATCCAGCCCCTCTTTCCTGAATACGATCGGCACTTCGTAGATCGTCTCGACATCTTTGGCCGTGATGACGGCATCCTTATCCACATTGCAAAACATCGCGATCTTGCCCTTGAGCTCCGGAGGAATATAGCGATCGGTTCGGCACAACAGAATGTTGGGCTGGATACCGATCTCTCGAAGTTTGTTCACGGAATGTTGGGTCGGCTTGGTCTTCAATTCACCGGCCGCCCCGATGTAGGGCACCAATGTCAGGTGGACATACAACACATTGTCGCGCCCGACGTCGTACGGCATCTGCCGGATAGCCTCGAGAAACGGCAAGCTTTCGATATCACCGACCGTGCCGCCGATCTCGACAATCGTAACATCGACTCCTTTGGAGATACGCATGATGGCCTGCTTGATCTCATCCGTCACATGCGGCACGACCTGGACGGTTCCCCCAAGATAATCTCCACGACGCTCTTTCGTGATGACCGCGTGATAGATTCGACCGGTCGTGTAATTGCTCTCTTTGGTCAGCGAGAGCGATGTGAACCGCTCGTAATGCCCGAGGTCGAGGTCCGTCTCAGCGCCGTCATCCGTAACAAAGACCTCTCCATGTTGATAGGGATTCATCGTGCCGGGATCGACGTTGATGTACGGATCCAATTTCAAAAAGGTGATCTTCAATCCCCGGCTTTCGAGCAGGTTCCCGATGGAGGCCGACGCCAGCCCTTTTCCAAGTGATGAGACTACGCCGCCGGTCACAAAGATGAATTTGTTCATGGCTGCCCTCTCTCCTGGACGTCAGTGCACGCCGATCCGGATATGCCTCTCATCGCTTAAAAAACACCCCGCTGTTCCGCAACTCACGCCTGACCACCTCATACTGCTGCAATCGTTCCGCGACATCGGGTACATCTTCAGGACGGTCAACCCGCAGCGAGGCATGTTTGGTTTCCCACACACGGACGCGAATCCCATGATCCAACGCACGAAGCTGTTCGAGCTTTTCAGCATCCTCCAGACGACTCGTCGGCAAGGCGGCAAATCGCAGCAAGGTCTCCTTTGTGTACATATACAATCCCAGATGGACGTAGTGGATCCCGCCGATCGCCTGTCTTCCCGAATCATCACGGACGAATGGGATCGGAGCGCGTGAAAAATACAGGGCATCGCCTCTGGCGTCGGTCACCACCTTGACCACTGCAGAATTGTGAAGATCCTCAAGAGGGTCCATGACCCGTTTCAGCGTCCCCATGCCCACGCCGCTTTCAAGAAACGGCTCGATCAGGTCGGTCAACAATTCGGGGTTCAGTGGAATCTCATCGCCCTGTAAATCCAAAAAATACTCCCCCGCAAATATACGAGCCACGGCAGCCACCCGGTCCGTCCCCGTCCGATACTCACCGGCGACCATAATCACGCGCCCACCAAACCGCTCGACCGCTTGTTTGATTCGCTCGTCGTCGGTTGCCACCAACACATCGGACACGGCACGGCACTCCACCGCCCGCTCATAGACATGTTGAATCATCGGTTTGCCGTTCAGTTCGACCAGCGGCTTACCGGGAAACCGTGACGAGCCATATCTGGCTGGAATCACAACGGTGACTGACCGTGGGGCTTTAGTCATCTCCGAACGCCTCGGACAACTGTTTCGGCGAGACCGTCGCGGTGCCGACCATACCCACCACGATCCCGGCCGCATAGTTCGCCATGACTGCTCCGGTCTTGATACTGGCTCCGGCCGCCAGCGCCAACGCCAAGGTTCCGATGACCGTATCTCCTGCACCGGTGACGTCGTAGACCTGCCTGGCTTTCGTCGGTAAATGCCACGACGCGCCGTTACGCTCATACAAACTCATACCTTTTTCACCGCGCGTAATCAGGACGGACTGGCACCCGAGACGCTGCCGAATCATCGCACCGGCCTCGTCGATCGTCTGGTCACCGTCGCCGTGCAAACCGGAAGCTTGCGCCGCTTCAAGATGATTCGGCGTCAGCACGGTGACGCCTTTGTAATAGCTGAAATGCTCGACCTTCGGATCGACGATGATCGGCACCTTCCGTAACGCCGCAAGTCGTATGAGATCTGACATGAGTGCCGACGACACCACGCCCTTGGCATAGTCCGACACCACGATACAGGACAACTCCCGAATCCGTGACTCCACATACCGGAGAATCTTTTGTCGCAGCGCGACTTTCAGTTCGCTCCGTCCCTCGATGTCATACCGCACAATCTGCTGGTTGTGCGCGATCACCCGACTTTTTCTGGTCGTCGGGCGATCATGATCGATCACCACCCCGCCGCGACTTGATCGTTTGTTGCCGAGCTCCTTCATCAACAGGCGCCCGCTTTCATCCGATCCGATCACGCCACAGATGTCGGCCTTTCCCCCCAGCGCCAGGATATTGTTGAATACGTTCGCCGCTCCACCGAGCCGGAGCGACTCCGACTCGACATGAACCACCGGAACCGGCGCTTCCGGAGAGATCCGGCTGACCCGTCCCATCACATAGTGATCGAGAATGAGGTCACCGACAACAAGGATCGATGCCTTTGGAAATCGCTGAAGATACTGCCGGAGCGCCTTGGGCGACAAGACCTCACCTTTCCCATTCGAGTCGTCACTCGGAAGAGAAGGGACGCTGCGTTTCGTTATTGAATCGCCTTTCCGAATCGTTCCCATCTGACCCACTCCGTCCAATTTCCCTGCCCATTCCAGGACCAATAGATCCGGAACGCTTTCCCGCGGATCTTTTCTTCCCGCACATAGCCCCAGAATCGACTATCGAGACTTTGGTCACGATTGTCGCCCATCACAAAATACGACCCCTCCGGAACCGTCACCGGCCCGAAATTATCGCGGGGATTGATCGTCCCATCGATGACGCCGGGATCGATTCGCTGCGTAAAGGCTTTATCATCGAGTGGCTGGCCGTTCACGAGCACCACCTTATTCCGAAGCTGGACGGTGTCCCCCGGCAGCCCGACGATGCGTTTGATAAAATCTTTCTCTTCATCCTCGGGAAACCGAAACACGATGATGTCGCCCCGCTGCGGCTTGCCGAATGTGACGACCGTTTCGGACGTGTAACAATTGACCGGCGGGAAACTCCACTGCACCTTGCAGTCCGTCGGCCACTGCAAGCCATAGGAAAGTTTGCTGACCAAAATATGATCGCCGATCTGCAAGGTCGGAATCATGGATCCTGACGGAATCTTGAATGCCTGCACGACGAAGACGCGAATGGCGAATGCCAGGAGCATTGCCACGATGATCGCTTCCGCATATTCCCGGACGAGAGACTTCCGGCCCGATTGATCCGTGTTGTCGGCAAGTTTAGCCCCTGAGAGGGACGCCTGGTCGCCTCCGCGCGAAGCACCTGATACCTTATCCGCATTTCTCGGATTCTGATCGAGGCTCATTCGTCTCCAACCTTCAAGATCGCCAGGAAGGCTTCCTGCGGAACCTCGACACTGCCGACTGCTTTCATGCGCTTCTTCCCTTCCTTCTGTTTTTCCAGCAACTTCCGCTTCCGCGTAATATCGCCGCCATAGCATTTTGCCAGTACGTTCTTCTTCATCGCACCGATGGTCTCACGCGCCACGATCTTACTGCCGATCGCGGCCTGAATGGCAATCTCATACATCTGCCGTGGAATCAACTCTTTCATTTTCTCGGCCAGTTGACGCCCACGCTGGACGGACCGATCTTTATGCGTGATAAACGACAAGGCATCGACCGCTTCACCGTTCAACAGAATATCGAGCCTGACAAGATCGGAGTCGCGGTAGCCGAGCAGTTCATAGTCCAACGAGGCATATCCCTGTGTGCGCGACTTGAGCTTATCGTAAAAATCAAGAATGACCTCGTTGAGAGGCAGTTCATAACTGATCACGACCCTGGTCGGATCGAGAAAATGCAGGCCCTTCTGGATGCCCCGGCGCTCCTGACAGAGCTGGAGAATGGCCCCCATGTACCGCTCAGGCGTGATGATCGAGGCCAAAATAAACGGCTCTTCGAATGAATCGATACTGCTGGGAGGCGGGAGCTGCGACGGATTATTGACCTCCAGCACGTCGCCCTTTGTGGTCAAGACACGATAGACGACGGTCGGAGCGGTCGTGAGGAGCGTCAGATTGTATTCACGTTCGAGCCGTTCCTGAATGATTTCCATGTGCAGCAGGCCCAAAAACCCGCAGCGGAAACCGAACCCCAACGCAAGCGAGGTCTCCGGTTCATAGACGAACGAGGAGTCGTTCAATCGCAGTTTGACCAAGGCATCGCGTAAGTCTTCGTATCTTCCCGTGTCGGTGGGGTAGAGCCCGCAGAACACCAGCGGCTTCACTTCTTTATACCCAGGGAATGGCGCACTGGTGGGTACAACCGCGTCCGTGAGTGTGTCGCCGATTTTGACGTCGGCGACCTCTCTCATATTGGCACAGAGATATCCGACCTCACCCGTCAACAGCTCGGTCTTCTTTGTCCGTTTCGGAGTGAATTGTCCCACTTCCATGACTTCAAACGTCCGATTATTCGACATGACCTTGATCTTCATCCCCGGTCGAATGGATCCATCCACCAATCTCGCCAGGACGATGACACCTTGATAATTGTCGAACCACGAGTCGAAAATGAGCGCCTTCAGCGGTGCCTGTGGATCACCGGACGGGGGCGGTACCCTGGCAATGATCGCTTCCAAGACTTCAGGGACGCCTTTGCCTTCTTTCGCACTGATCGGCAGGGCATCGGCGGCATCGAGCTGCAGCACCTCCGAAATCGAATGTTTCGTGCCTTCGATGTCCGAACTCGCCAGATCAATCTTATTGATGACCGGAATAATAGTGAGGTTATTGGCCATCGCCAAATTCACATTGGCGATCGTCTGGGCCTGCACCCCTTGCGTCGCATCGACCAGCAAGAGCGCCCCCTCGCAAGCCGCCAGGCTCCGAGACACCTCATAGGTGAAATCGACGTGCCCCGGCGTATCGATCAAATGCAAGGCATAGGTCTTCCCGTCCTGAGCCTTGTACCGGATGGCCACTGCATGGGCTTTGATCGTAATGCCACGTTCCCGCTCAAGGTCCATGGCATCGAGGATCTGGTCTTTCGCCTCTCGAGCAGTGACGGCACCAGTAGCTTCTAAAAACCGGTCAGCGAGGGTTGATTTGCCGTGATCGATATGAGCAATGATGGAAAAATTGCGTATAAGGCTTTGCAAATCCTAGCTCATTGGTAAAAATCGGTTCATTATAGTAACTGCTCCCTGGGTTGTCAAAGAGAACGCCGCCACCTATAATCACGCGCCGCCACCGAGGTCACTTCCTCGTCCATCGGCATTCATCACACGTCACTCGTTGATCGTCCGATTGATCGTCTGATTGACGAATTACCTTCATGGAGTCATGACCCGACCACCCTCTACAAATCAGCTGAGGAACTGGGATCGCCGCTATCTCTGGCATCCGTTTACCCAAATGCAGGAGTGGGAGCAGGAACACCCGCTGATCATCGAGCGCGGGAAAGGTTCCTACCTTATCGATACGGAGGGAAGAAAATATCTCGATGGCACCTCGTCCATCTGGGTGAATATCCACGGACATCGGCATCCCGTTCTTGATCGTGCGATCAAGAAACAACTCGATAAAATCGCCCACTCCACGTTCCTGGGCCTCTCCAATCCACCGGCTATCGAGCTGGCGCGCGAATTGATTCGAATTGCACCGAAGGGCCTCACGCGCGTCTTCTACTCGGACAACGGTTCTACCGCCGTGGAGATTGCGCTCAAAATGGCCGTTCAATACTGGCAACAGCGGCATCCGAAGGTCGGCCCCAAAAACACCTTTCTCCATCTCAAACTGGCCTACCATGGAGACACGCTGGGCGCCGTGAGCGTCGGCAACATCGCGCTGTTTCACTCAAAATTCAAACCGCTGCTGTTTCCAACCGTGGAGGCTGAACCGCCCCACTGCTACCGTTGTCCCTTGAATCTGACCCACCCCTCCTGTCGCATGGCGTGCATCGAGCCTATTGAACAGATTTTCAAGATCCGCCATCGGGAGCTGGCCGGATTCATTATCGAACCCTTGATGCAGGCAGCCGCCGGCATGATTCCTCAGCCCTCTGGATATCTGACACGCCTCCGCGAACTTTGCACGCAATACAAGATCCTCTTCATCACCGACGAAGTCGCGACAGGTTTCGGGCGAACCGGAACAATGTTCGCCTGCGAGCACGAAAAGATCACACCCGATCTGATGGCCATCAGCAAGGGTCTCACCGGCGGGTATATGCCGCTTGCGGCCACCCTCACGACCGATGAAATCTATAAGGGCTTTCTAGGACGCTACGACGAATTCAAGACCTTCTTTCATGGACACAGTTTTACCGGAAATCCCCTGGGCTGTGCCGTGGCCCTGGCCAATCTCCACGTATTCCGCCGGGAGAACACACTGACCAGACTGTCCTCGAAGATCAAGCTGATGACCCGATGGCTGAAACCGATTGCGGATACCTCCCATGTCGGCGACGTTCGACAGCGCGGGTTTATGGTGGGAATCGAGTTGGTCCGAGACAAGGCAACCAAAGAGCCCTACCCGCTCAGCGCCAAGGCTGGTCACAGGGTAGCGGCCATGGCCCGATCGAAGGGACTCATCTTGAGACCTATCGGGAACGTGCTTGTGCTGATGCCTCCTCTCTCAACCACTGTCGAAGAATTGAAAAAAATGGTGGAAATCCTCAAGAAATCCATAGAGACTCTGTCCATTGATTGAGTCTCGCTGAGAAGCGTCGCCACATCGCCAGGAGAGCCACGACACGATATGCAAACCTGTGATTTTCTCGTCATCGGAGGCGGAGTCATCGGCCTCAGCATCGCGCGTGAGATCCGCAAACGTCGGACCGATGCCCGCGTGCTGTTGATCGAAAAGGAACCTTCTTGCGGAGCCCACGCCAGTGGACGCAATAGCGGAGTCCTGCACGCGGGATTCTACTATTCGCCTGACAGCCTCAAAGCGAAGTTTACCCGCCTCGGAAATGAGCGACTGACCACCTACTGCGAGGAAAAACACATCCCCCTCAATAAATGCGGCAAGCTCGTCGTTGCGAAGGATGCAGCGGATTTGCCCTCGCTCGATGAATTGCTCCGTCGAGGCCACGCCAATGGGATTGAACTTCAGGCCATCACGGAAACAGAGGCCAAATCCATAGAGCCACGTGTCAAAACCTATCAACGGGCTCTCTTTTCGCCACGCACCTCGACCGTCAGTCCGCTCCAGGTCGTCAACGCCATGCAGCAGGATGCGGTCCGTGAGGGGATTCACATTCAGTGTGGCACGGCCTATCGAGGCCGAGACAACGGGAACGTTCGGACGAACCGGGGCAGTATCGACGCCGGATATGTCGTCAACTCCGCCGGTCTGTATGCCGACAAAATTGCGATGGACTACGGATTCTCGGAAAAATATCGAATTCTGCCCTTCAAGGGGCTCTACTTATACTCGGATGAGCCATCTGGTTCGATTCGCACGAACATCTACCCTGTCCCGGATCTCAGAAACCCCTTTCTTGGTGTCCACTTCACCATTACAGCCGACGGAAAGGCCAAAATCGGTCCGACCGCCATTCCGGCTTTGTGGCGCGAGAATTATGAGGGACTCGGCAACGCTCCGTGCCGAAGCAAGGCACGACGATCGACGGGTACTGAAAATAGGCGGTCGATCTTCTGATCTGAGAACTGTGTCATCTCGAATCTCACGATCAAGACTAATCCTCATCATCTTACCAGTCTCGACACTCTCAGTCATGCGATCGGCGCCTTCTCTGACTATGGCATCCACATGTACATGAACTGGGGAGTTCCCCCACGGACAACGGTCATTAGATCAAGATCGGCGAGACTGGCGAGCCCACTCGGCGCCAACAGCTTGGAATACACGTTGTTGGAGTATTCACCAGGCCGTTGGTACGTCACGACTCGGGCTTCCGTCAAGCCGGCTTTTTTCTTGGCTAATTCGACTGCGTCTTCGAGATAGCCGATTTCATCGACCAAACCAGCCTCCTTTGCTTGCTCGCCGGTATAGATTCGTCCATCGGCCAACCGCTTGATCTGCTCCATCTGCAAATTGGAGCGGCCCTCCTGCACGATATTCAAGAACCGCTGGTAAAACGAATCGATCAGTCCTTGAAAAATGGCACGCTCTTCGGTCGTCATGGTCCGAAACGGCGAACCCATATCCTTGCGGGGTCCCGACGTCACGGCCGTCGCCTCCACGCCCACTTTCTCCATGAGCCCTCGCGCATTCATGGTGAGCATAATCACGCCGATACTGCCGGTTACAGAAGAAGGGTGCGCCACGACCGCGTCCGCTGCGGCAGCGATATAGTAGCCACCGGATGTACCCAAATCCATTATGGATGCCACAATGGGAACCTTGCGGCTCGTCTTGAACGTTTTTAGCTCGTGATAAATAATATCCGAGGCCGTCACCGTTCCACCGGGCGTATTGATACGAAGCACAACGGCTTTGATGTTCTCATCCTTTGCCGCCCGGGTCAGCTGTTCTTTCACGCTTGCAATCATGCTGGGCGCAGGTCGCAACCCATCTTTTTCCTGTGAACTGATCATTCCCGAAACTTCGACCAGCAACACTTTTGCTTTGCCGGTCCCATCGACCTGAGTTTCTTGTAGGGGGCCGGGCCCGGGGAACAGCGGAAAATTAAAGGTGCACCCGGACAACACCAGTCCGACCATTGCAATGACGACACGATTATGCATGATGGGTCTCCATAAGACGCACGAATTCATCGAACAAGTAGGCGGCATCGTGAGGTCCCGGTGCCGCCTCCGGGTGGTATTGCACCGAGAAGACCGCATGATCCAGACAGGCCATCCCCTCAATCGAGTAGTCATTCAAGCTGACATGAGTGAGGGACAATTTTCCATAGCGCGTGTCGATCATAGGCGGAGTCTTCGGTACTTCGCTGAGTGACGTCGGACCCTGCACGGCGAAATTATGGTTCTGCGATGTAATTTCGACTTTTCTCGTTCGGAGATCCATCACCGGATGATTCGCCCCGTGATGACCGAACTTCAGTTTATAAGTCTTGAGGCCGAGGGCCAAGCAAAGAATCTGATGGCCCAAACAAATTCCAAAGATGGGATAACGTCCGATCAACTTCTCCATTGTCTGTGCGGCATAAGGAAGACCCTCCGGATCGCCAGGACCATTGGAGAGGAAAATGCCGTCAGGTTTGAGTGCCTCAATCTCAACGGCTGAGGTCGAAGCAGGCACCACCGTCACCTGACAGCCGACATCCACCAATCGCCTCAGAATGTTGTGCTTAACGCCGAAATCATAGGCCACAATTCGCCAAACCTTGGACGGTCGACATTCCCCGCCGTATGCCGACGGTGCCCAGTCTCCGGTTCCCATTGTCCAGTCATAGGGACGTGCGCACGTAACCTCCACAGCTAAATCCCGACCGATGATGCCGGGAGCTTGCCTGGCTTGTCGTACAGCCCGGTCAGGGTCGAGATCGAGATGTGTGATGATTCCCTGTTGTGACCCATGCTCACGTAAGTGCCTCGTTAAGGCTCTGGTGTCGATGCCTTCGATCGCAACGACTCGTGCCTCGATCAATGATTCCTGAATGGTCTGTCGGCTTCGCCAGTTACTGGCGAGACGGCTGGCTTCCATCACCACGAACCCCTCTGCCCACGACCGACGGGATTCCACATCCTCCGGTGTCATCCCATAGTTCCCGATATGGGGACAGGTCATCGTGATGATCTGCCCTTTATACGACGGATCGGTCAGAACCTCTTGATACCCGGTCATAGCCGTATTAAAGACGACTTCTCCGACCGTCTCACCCTCATAGCCAAGAGCGCGACCTTCGAACACCGTTCCGTCTGCTAGTGCCAGTAATGCCTTTTTCACGACTGCCTTCTATTCAGATCAAGTGAATGGTTCAGCTTGATTCCGACAAGCACGATACCCAAAACCAGGTTAGCCATGTACAACGACCGGATCGGCATGAGCACACGAAACAGGGCCTCTAAAGTCGTTTTCCTGGCTGTCTCATCTTTCGTCGCGAACGCCTGAGCTTGAAGAGACACGGCATTGGGGTGTAACACCATAATGATGAGCCCGGCTATGAGCACCATGATGGCCAGGACGATCATCTCACTCCGACCGACTTCCGCAATCGGATCCCCGCTCCACCGACGATACCACAGGGCAGCACCGAGGATCACACACGCTCCGATGACGAAACGATGGTACCCTTCAAACACTCTGGTCAACAACATGCCTCCGGAATCCTGTCCTCCGAACGTATTGAAGACTGCCGGAATCACCGCTCCACTCAGTACGACCATCCCTCCAACCCAGACCGCCAGCGCAAGCCACTCAAGCGTCAGACACCCGACCATCCCCCAACGGGGTAGCCGTCGCACGGCACTACCGCCCCACAGGGCCGGTCTCGAACACCACCCTGCCGCCGACAATGGTTGCATTCACACGCCCTTTCACCTTCCATCCCACGAACGGCGTATTGCGGCTCTTGGATCGGAACTTAGCCGGGTCGACTTCCCACTGTTCTTGCGGATCAATCAGGACGACATCGGCATCGGCACCGACCGCCAGCGTCCCTTTCTTGAGTCCGAATGCCGCAGCCGGGGCCGAGGTCAGCTTCTGAACCGCTTGGTCCAGCGACAGCACCCCCTCCTCTACCAATCCCAACGTCAGCGGAAGCGCCGTCTCAAGGCCCACGATTCCGAATGGGGCCTCGGTGAAATCCTGTTGCTTCTCTTGCGTCGCATGGGGAGCATGATCGGTCGCAATCACATCAATCGTGCCGTCTCGCAAGCCTTCCTTGATCGCCTGAACATCGGCCCAGGTGCGCAACGGAGGATTCATCTTGGCATGGGTATTATAGCCGCGCACCAGTTCTTCTGTGAGCGTGAAGTGATGAGGACAGGCTTCCGCCGTCACGCGGATCCCCCGGGCTTTCGCCTCCCGCACCATGCGGACCGATCCGGCGGTGCTGATATGGGCGAGATGCAGGCGGGCTCCGGTCAATTCCGACAGAGAAAGATTGCGCGCCACCATGACATCTTCAGCAGCAGCCGGGATACCAGGCAATCCAAGTTCGGTCGAGATCAACCCTTCATTCATACAGCCGCCTTCAGCCAGATGCAGATCCTCACAATGGTCGACGACGGTGAGATCGAATGCCAACGCATATTCCATCGCTCGCCGCATCACCAGGCTGTTCATCACGGGCTTCCCATCGTCGGAAATCGCCACGCAGCCGGATCGCCGCAAGTCACCGATCTCCGCCAGTTCCTTCCCTTCCGATCCTTTCGTGATGGCGCCGATCGGCAACACATTGGCAAGACCCGCCTGGCGAGATCGTTCCAAAATGAATTCCGTGACCGCTTGATTGTCGTTCACAGGGTTCGTATTGGGCATGCAACAGACCGTGGTAAATCCCCCCGCGACCGCCGCGGCACTACCGCTCTGAATCGTTTCCTTGTACTCAAATCCCGGTTCCCGAAAGTGGACGTGCACGTCAACGAACCCCGGCACCACCAGCTTCCCCGTAGCCTGGATGGTCCGGCCGCCGACCGTGGCTGAAAGATTCGGCCCCACGGCAGCAATCTGGCCGTTCTCGATCAGCACATCGGCGATGCCGTCAAACCTGCCTGGATCAATGACCCGACCACCCTTAATCAATATCGACACAATCACCCCTCTAAAATTTACAGAATCTGTTGATCTGATGATCTATTGAGTCATCCCTATATACACGGCCACTCGTTCTCTCACTCGACAGATCAACAGGTTGACAGATCATCAGACTCAGGCATTTGCTCCCGACATGAGGTACAGAATTCCCATACGCACCGCCACACCGTTCGCCACTTGGTCGAGAATCACCGAGGACAAACTATCGGCGACATCCGGGGCGATTTCCACTCCTCGGTTGATCGGTCCCGGATGCATCACAATCGCGCCGGCATCGGCCAGGCGCACTCGCTCAGCAGTTAAGCCATAGAGCCGCGAATACTCCCGAATCGTGGGAAACTGCGCGCGTCCCTGCCGCTCCAACTGCAACCGAAGCATCATGATGACATGCACGCCGCGCAGACCTTCATCCATATTGTAGTAGACTTTCGCGCCCAGTTTCTCAATATGACTCGGCATCATTGTCGGCGGTCCGACCAAACGCACTTCGGCGCCCAACTTGATCAGCGCATAGATGTTCGAGCGAGCCACGCGGCTATGCGACACATCTCCGACGATCGCCACACGCAACCCTTTGAAACTCATCCCTCGTTGCCGGATCGTGTAGAGATCGAGCAGCGCTTGTGTCGGATGTTCATGCCATCCATCGCCCGCGTTAATGACGGACGATTTGACGCCATGCGCCAGCGTTTCGGCGGCACCGGCCGAGGAGTGCCGGAGGACGATGATATCCGCCTGCATAGCTTCAATATTCCGCGCCGTATCAAGGAGCGTCTCGCCCTTCACCACACTGCTGGAGGAGGGAGAAAAGTTGATCACGTCGGCACTGAGTCGCTTGGCCGCCAATTCGAAGGACGTGCGCGTTCTCGTGCTCGGCTCAAAGAAGAGATTCACAACGGTCTTGCCTCGGAGAGCCGGCACTTTTTTAATTTCGCGGCCCGTTACTTCCTTGAAGGAATCCGTCGTGTCCAGGACGAGCATGATCTCATCCACGGACAACGGGGCGAGACTCAACAGATCTTTGCGCTTAAGACTCATGGAATCCTCCGTTCCATGACGCTCGGCATCACCACTGCAGGATGTTCAAAATAGCCGTTCGGCACAGCCGTAGAGAAGTCGGCGACTGAGGTGCACGCATTGGAACACGTTGCCCACGGAGGGTACCAGAGCCGGAAATCGGCCGATCTGTTCAGCATCCTGACCTTAAGATAACCACCCGGTCACTTTCCCCATCCTCATCCAACAATACCCGAACCTTCTCCTCTCGAGAGGTCGGTAGATTTTTCCCGATATAATTCGCTTTAATCGGCAACTGCCGATGACCACGATCAACCAACACCGCCAGCTGAATTTCCTCCGGACGTCCCAAGTCCATCAGCCCATCCATCGCCGCCCGTATCGTTCGTCCGGTGAACAAGACATCGTCGACAAGCACGACGACTTTATTCGTCATATCGAACGGCACGGACGTTTTTCTCAGAGTCGGCTGATTTTTGCGCAACGCCAGATCATCGCGATACAACGTAATATCCAATTCGCCGATGGGAACCTGTACCCCCTCGATGCTCTGAATACACTTCACGAGTCGATGGGCGAGATACACACCGCCGGTGCGTATTCCCACCAGTGCCAGATCCTTCACTCCCTTATTCCGCTCCAAAATCTCGTGCGCAATGCGCGTCATGGCGCGGGTAATATCCCCGGCATCCATAATCAGCTTTTCGTCTTTCCGCTCTATCGACTTACTCGTAGGGCTCGTCATAGTTATATGATCCGCTACCAGCCATCAGCTATACGCTTTCAGCATAGAACTCTGAAACTGCCGGCTGGCAGCTGAATGCCGCAGGCTTTCTTCCTATTTTTTAGGCATAAAAAAACCTCCTCACCACTGAAGTGAGAAGGTCCACTGATAATAAAACTGAATCGAAACGCCACCCATGATCAACTCCTTGCTCACCTCACTGGATGAGCATTAAAGGTTTCGCCATCCTACTGACTCACAGGCACTCTGTCAAGATTCGTCTTGATCCCAAATCCAGAGATAGAACTTCCGCCATATTCGTTGGGCAGGTTGTCGACCTGGGTTTGAACTCGTTCCCCTCCTTCTTCTCGCGAGAAGAGTGCGGTCCCGCCGTACGGCTCTCTTCTGGTGTTGAA
>JABMDK010000009.1:19691-24602 GCA_015903995.1 Nitrospira sp. | reverse complement strand
AATGGTTGTGTTTGGTCGCACACCCGTTATATCCGCGCTCAGCGCGGCCGACAAGGTCTTTTTCTGCCTGCCACTCAATTGCTATCTCTGTTTTAGGGTTGATGGTCCCCTCGAATCTTCACCTCCACCTCGATGGAAAGACAGGGATGTGGTCCTTCGGCTTAAGAGACAAATCCCGCGATGATGAGAGATAAGCGAGGATGGTTCAGTATCGAGAAGATCCCGGTTACAGGTAGATTACGAATCCCGTCCGTGCTTACTTCGCCAGACCGTCAGCAGGGCAGCCAATTTGTCCTTTGACGACCGATGCTCCTCAGCCAAGGTTTCCATAAAATCAGAAAGTCTCCTGGATTTCAGCACCATATAGAGTGTGGCGATGATGACGGGAATCAGTACGATGAGAAAATACGTGATGCGTTTTATGGACGGTTCTTGGCCCAAGTCGAAAAGGTTCATACCCAATACCCCGGTCGTGGCCACACCAATCAAGCCGACCGTCGCCACAACCGTCAGACGAACCATCGTTTCGCCCTGGCGACGAAGGGCGTCGCTGTCGAGATATTGGCTCATATCCTCCAGCTCCGAACGGAGTTCATCGTAGAGTCGACCGGTGCCCAGTTGTTCGCTGACCATCCGATACAGTTCTTTCACCTGCCCATGATCCGACACCTGGTGTGACCAGTAGCGATGGGTAAACCGCAGAAAGATGCCGAGCGTTTGGCGGATCACACGGCGAAACTGCCGGACCGAATCTAACTTAGTGAGATCGAGTTGATTCATCGCCTCGACCAGACGATTCGTCAGCATCAACAGGGCCGCCTTATGAAAATGCGGAATCAGAAACAACAGAAAGTATTCGTGGCGGAACTGTTCCAGATTGGTCTTGCGATCCTCGAACACTGGTTCTTCGGCTTCTCCCACCATCGCAAATACACGGCCCGTGCACATAAAACGCGCGCCGGGAGAACCTTGCCCCTGTCCGTTCCAATACCGGTCATAGCAATGACGTTCTTCAAAGTCACGGAGATAGCGTTCTGAAAACGGTAATGTGTCGGAGCTACCTGGTGCCGCTGCCAGTCCCACCCGTGCGAACTCTCCCCTTGTCAGTGCACCCGGATCGTCGAGCGTGAGATACGCCATGACCGGCATCAGATGGTATTCCAGTTGCCGATAGCGAATAAGCCCGGATTTTCCAGAATGGTGAAGCACCAGCGGTTCAAGCAAAAATTCCCAGTGGGAAGCAAGACTCAACGACCGATGCTGGCAGACGAACGAGAGATATTTTTCACGGTGATCGTAGTCTGAGACGGCAAGCACGGTCCCATCCGAGGACAACCATTCCACATGCTTGGGACAATGGCCGCCATGCCCGTCACGCTCCCAGTAGGTGGGATAGCATCGGCCGAATCGAAAGAGTGAATTTTGCACCTGTCCAAGCGGCACGTCATCGGCGTAGATCTCGACGACCAGGATCGCCACATCAATGTCGTAGAAAAAGTACAAATCGACATGGGCCACCGAGAACGTCAAGGCAGTCCCGTGGGGACCAGGAAACAGCATCCGCACCTTGGCGATATCATTGCGCCGAAAGACGCGGATTGCAGACTCCTCACGAACTTCCGAGCTTGTTCTCTTCCCCTCACCATACAAAAAGCGCTGAACGTAGGGTAGAAATGTCACAAATTCGCTGTAATGTCGCTCCTGAAACTGACGCGGATCACCGGTAAACTCATCGACCACTTCCCGCCAAGGATTACCTGAGTCGGTGGCCTGCAAAAGCTCCCAATGCTTTTGAATCGGTGCATCCTCTCGGATAGGCGTGAGCTGCATAGGCCAGAGCAGGATTTGCCGAAAGTGCCTAACAATCTTCGTCGCGTCAGACACGCGGAACACCTCCTGATATCCAAAGAATCACGTGCCGTCATCAGCGATGAGGCATGCTCGCTTTGCATCAAACAGGGAAGAATGGCTTTGATTTTCTTATACCATATGGCTGGTCTGAACGCGCACAAAGGGGAGGTTCTGCACTATCAGTCGAGATGCAGTAACACCGATTCAACAATGGTGGAGTCTGAGATGGCCATTCGCCCCAGCCCGAGGCTCTTGCCTGAGGCAAAGGACGATGGGGGCGTTGATACTGTGGGTGGCAAAACCCTACCGCCGTGCCTGACCGGTTCAATCAAGCTCAATACAGCAAGCGCGTTCTCTTTCCAAAACACAGAACAGGGTGTCGTCCGTTTGCATTACTGGTTACGATCGAAACCGTTGGACATCTCCTGACTTGCGCAACATCTTGTTCATTGTTCACTTCATCCAAATGCAACTCTTCACCGACGATCATCTCATGGGCAAATTCTTCCAACAATACGGACTTGCCTTCAGTAAGTTTCAAGATCTCGTAATAGGAGACGATGGCGGCCTTCTCATGCTCCAAACTTTCCCTCAAGATATCGCTCCGATCTCATGCTTCTCGGTTTCTAAGAGTGTCCCGCTTTTTAGCGATGGGTGGCCGCCGAGCAAGGTCACCAGTTCACCGGCTTTATGCGCATGGGCCAGGCTCTCGTTCGCATTGTCCTTCAGCCAGGATACGATGGGAATGCGGTTGTACCCATAGACCATCAGAGAGTAATGCGTAGAGCGGACGACTCCCGCCAACTCATGTTCCATGATTCGGTTGAGAATCTCCACCGCACGCTGTGTATCCTGATCATTCATCTCAAACCTCCCGTCATTGGCCATGCTCTCAACTCAAAGAGCGTTATGACCGAACACATGCAACTGGCTTCGGCCTTTCGCCGAGAAGCAAGTCTACGCTAACAGGCTGCGGAAAACTCATTGCGACTTCTGTAGCCGTGACAGACATCGAGGTTGAGGACGATGCTGAAAGGCCAGCAAGGCCGCAGCGAGCGAAGAGGCGAATCGTACTCTGAGCCGTACGGTGAGCCTCTGAGCGAGGCGAGAACGCCGCTGGCGGACTTTTTCCGCATCCTGTTAAATCTCCCTATGCATCTACCGCATTCCGTACAAACTGAGCATAGGCGTCAGCCATCGGCTTATTCCATATAACCTCTGACACAGAGTAGGAGCGTCAGATGCGGAACGACTGTGGTTCCTAGCGCACATCCTAAGCGATGTGAGAACGCCGCTGGGAACGTTTCAGCATCCTGCTAACGATCATTGGAAATAGTTCTGGGAGCCTGCAGACGGCTGATGCTGTCCGGCCAAAATGTGGCCGGATCTTTATCGAAGATATTGAATGTATCTGTTGGCAAGACGCCCCATGCTCCTTCGAGCATTTCATGTTCAAGCTGTCCCGGTGCCCATCCGGCGAACCCGGCAAACGCTCGAAACGTTTCAGTCGGTTTAGGCTGAGTCATGACACGTTCCAAGACGCGGGGTGTGCCCACATAAATTCCATCGACGATCCGGCGTGTATCAGGCAAGAGCTGCGTGAGCCGGAATAATAGAACTAGCTGTGTTCGCCCGACCGGCCCTCCGGCAAACAATCGGTGGGTGGTTTGCTTCAGTACAGTAAAGTCCGGCAAAGCCTCGGACACGAGCACATTCGTGGGGCGGTTCAGAATGAGACCGACGGTCCCTCCTCGTCCGTGTTCGACAATGAGCAGGACGGTTTGATGGAAGTTGGGATCACTCAGCGTGGGGCTGGCCACCAGAAGCACCCCCTTCTCAACCGCTATAAACGAAACCTCTTGCTGAGCAGGAGCCGACACTGTATGGAGGAGAAAGAAGGTCCCCACAAGGAAGGCCGTTCTCATGATGCTCCACACAACAATACGAACCAAGAGTTCACCTTCGTGCGAAAGCCAACAAATATCTTTTCTCTTCCGGTAAACGCAACAGGGAATGGAAGGTCACAATCATGATCGTGCGCTGGGTTGAGTAGCTTTCCAGAGAGCGTGATGTGCTAAAGTAGCACGCAGCTGCTTGTCGGGTGATGTACCATGACAATCAACAGCTGCAGGGTCATCTCGAAGGAGAAAGGATCATGAAAACCTTCTTACGATATCTTATCATAATGACCGTCCTCTGCACCTTGCCGGGATGCATTGATCCACCTAAGTCTCCTTACGTCAATGTGCACGACACAGTGTCACGGATCGACGGGTTACAAGCAGCGGCAGAACAAGGGAGCGCTGAGGACCAGTACAATCTGGGCATACGCTATGAGAACGCCTCGCCGAAGGACCACAGAGAAGCCGTTCGGTGGTACCGCATGGCAGCCGTCCAGCGACACACCGGTGCCTTCTATCGGCTCTGCGTCCTGTCGGACATCGGTCGTGGGATGCCACAGGACTATCAGGAAGCCCTACGGTGGTGCCGCCTTGCTGCGGACCAGGGGCACGGGCCGGCGATGTTCTTGATCGCCACATATCATGAAAAAGCACGGGGTGTTCCCAAGGATGTCGTCCAGGCCTACCAGTGGTACAACCTGGCTGCGGCAAATGGCCATGAAGATGGAGCGAAGTGGCGAGATCGTCTGGCCACGAACATGACGCCGGCTCAAATCGAACAGGCACAATTTCTTGCACGGAATTGGAAACCCAAGGCCCACAACTCCGATCAGGAATAGTAACTCATAGGCCTTTCTTCCAACATACTCTCTGTATCTGAGACCACCAGCCGAGATGCATCCCTTGAAGCTTTCGTATTCCTGTCGATCCCCCTACAGTAAGCCACACGGGCGCCTTTGGAGAAGGTGATCTCCCTCAGGCTCTCCGGCAAGACGAGCCGTTATCCACCATTGGCCCCCTTGAAGTTGCGCCCTCCCGCTGCGTAGGATGTCAGCTTATAGTTCGCTACCAGGCCGGCAGATATTGATCACATTCACAATCATTCAGAATGGCTCACCGACTCTCCTACCAGTGTGTGACTCTCGTAGGACTTCTCGTG
>JABMDK010000009.1:15694-19591 GCA_015903995.1 Nitrospira sp. | reverse complement strand
TTCCAACATACTCTCTGTATCTGAGACCACCAGCCGAGATGCATCCCTTGAAGCTTTCGTATTCCTGTCGATACCCATACAGTAATCCACACGGGCGCCTTTGGAGAAGGTGATCCCCCTCAGGCTCTCCGGCAAGACGAGCCGTTATCCACCATTGGCCCCGTTCGCTACCAGGCCGGCAGATATTGATCACATTCACAATCATTCAGAATGGCTCACCGACTCTCCTACCAGTGTGTGACTCTCGTAGGACTTCTCGTGGTGTCCTTTCTGACATCCAGCTGCGCCGCTCCCCCTCCTCGTTCGCCACAAGCGCTCATTGGTGGACCGGCCGTCGCCGAAGTTCTCAAGCAGGCTGAGGCCGGTGACCCCACCGCTCAAAATGAATTGGGCATCCTGTACAGCGAAGGACGAGGTCTTCCACAAAACTATCTTGAGGCAAAATATTGGTTTAAAAAGTCCGCCGACCAGGGACACGCAGGTGCTCAAGTCAACCTTGGAACGCTCTATTCGCTCGGACAGGGCGCACCGTACAGCGACCACATGGCGTTGTTCTGGTTTCAGCGAGCAACCGAGCAGCGGAATGCGCTGGCATTTGCCAAGATTGGAATGATGTATGAACGAGGACGAGGCGTGCCTCAGAGCCTTGTTGAAGCGCACATGTGGTACAACCTGTCGGCTGCCTATGGCGAGAAACGAGCTGTTGGATCACGCGACGCTCTCGCCACACGAATGACTCGCAGCCAGATTATCGAAGCAGAAGAGCGGGCCAAGAAATGGGCGCCCAAACGGCAGTAACCAGATCAGATCGCTCTGGATGATGAGAGAACGCGAGGTCAGATAGTTAAAAAATCCCGGCTTGTTTCTGAAGCCAGCGGATGTATTTCACGATGTGGTCCACATCATCAGTTTTGACGGCATCAATCTTCGGCATGTCGCCGAACTGCCAATGATGAGCTTTGACTCCATTGGCCGCCGCTCGCCTAAACGCTTCATCGCCGTGATGATTCGGCTCATAGACCTTGTGAAGAAACGGCGGGCCTTGGGTCGTTCCAACTCCCCCGATCCCATGGCAGATTGAACAGTTGGCGTTGAATTTCTGCTCTCCTTCTCGTAACTCCACCGGGGCCGAAGCCACGGCTCCCGTTCCCTTTGGCTCCACCTCGTGCTGGCTGCATGCTGGTGTGACACCAAGAATCAGGACAACGAGACTGACCCATAACATTGGTAATGACTTCATAGAAATTGACTGTTTATCAGAGTCGGATCATTGGCTCAACATACCGCATACTGAATCGGATCTACAACTCCCGCCTCCGCAAATCCTCGTCTCCGAATCAGGCAGCTGTCACATTGCCCACAGGCCATCGGCCCGATTGGGTCATAACAACTATGCGTGAGATGAAAGGGGACGTTCAAAGAAAGGCCAAGTCGTATGATTTCTGCCTTTGTCATCCGGAGCAGCGGCGCTCGAATCTCAATCCCCTTCCCCTGCATCCCGGCTTTTGTTCCCGCTTGAAAAACTGCCTCCACAGCCTGGATGAATTCAGGGCGACAGTCAGGATAGCCGGAATAGTCGACCACATTGGCGCCGAAGTAGATAATCGATGCCCCCAGCACTTCCGCGTGGGCCGCAGCCAAAGACAGAAAAATCAGGTTTCGGCCCGGTACATAGGTCACAGGCACATCCCGGTTCCGCTCCGACTCAGTCCGAAGCTTCGGCACCGACAGATTGCCGGTCAGGGCCGATCCACCGATCGTCCCCAAATCGACGTTGACCACCACATGCTGGCGCGCTCCCAGAGCCGTCGCCACTTGTTTCGACCGTTCAACTTCCACCGCATGACGTTGTTGGTAGGCAATGGTCAGCAAGTACAGCACGTATCCATCGCGCTGTGCAATGGCTGCCGTGACCGTGGAGTCCAATCCGCCACTGGCAAGAACAACCGCTCGTTCTGAAGCCTGCCCATTCATGATGAGAAAGGGGGAGCGCTGCCGGATGAAAAGAGAGGGGGAGGGTGAACTAGTCTCGATCCTCTTCGCGTTCGATTTTCTCCAACAACTCCGCACGTGACTGGCACTCCACACACAGTTTGGCAAAGGGGACAGCCTGGAGGCGCTTTTCGCTGATCTCAACCCCACATTCGGCACAAATCCCGTACGTTCCTTCGTGTAGCCGAGTGAGAGCTTCGTCGATCGACTGCCGCCGACGGTTACGCATCTCCATTAAGGAAATACCCAGTTCACGCTCAAGGTCCATTAAGGCCTGATCGCCAACATCACGTGCGGACTCAAGACGCCGCTGCTGATCTTCCGTCAAGGACTGCCCCAGACTCTCTTCAATCTCCCTGATGATCTCTTGGCGCTTGCTGAGGAGCATTTTCTGAAGCACTTCCTGCCGTTGTTCCCGCGCTTCCCGCTCTTTTGCCGTCTCCTTAGGCCGTACCGGCACCGCAATCTCGATCTCGACCTCGGCCGTCGCTTTGGGAACCGCAGCTCCCCCTAGGGGCGCCGGCTGAGACTTCTTGATCACAGCGTCCGCCGATTTAGCCTTGACCTTGCTATTTTTCTTTGCCTGTATTTTCGTTGCCATAAGAGAGTCCGCTCCAGAAATAAGGTACGTAGTTGGAGGGCCGAAAAATTCCGGATTCTATATCATGCCCGACACCCCTTGAACAAGAGGCCGTACAGGATATGTTGAAACACTATGGATAGATAATGGTCGAATGAACTTCGTAGCCGGCAAGCTTGTCGCGTCCCTTCAAACTCTTCAGCTCAATCAGAAAATCAAGCCCGACAATCGTACCGCCAAGCTGACGAACAAGATGGACCGTCGCCTCTGCCGTTCCTCCGGTCGCCAACAGGTCGTCGACGATCAGCACATGTTCTCCGATTTGGATCGCGTCACGGTGCACGGCCAGGCTGTTCTGTCCATACTCAAGACTGTATTTTACTTCATAACAATCAGCCGGAAGCTTTCCAGGCTTTCGAACCGGGACAAAGCCAGCCCCGAGGCCGGCGGCAAGAATCCCGCCAAAAATAAACCCACGAGACTCAATCCCGACAACTTTGCTAATACCTTGATCCTGATATCGAGTCGTCAATTGGTCGGCCAAGCTCCGAATTGCGGCTGGACTCTTTAAGAGTGTGGTGATGTCATAAAAGAGAATACCGGGCTTGGGAAAGTCCGGCACTTCTCGAATGAGAGCTTGATAGTTGACAGTGGTCACGGGATTAGAGCAAGTCCGCCTGTGTCATGGCTTTTCTACCAATGGTATTGCGGAGCCGAACTAACGCCGCCATCTCGATTTGTCGGACGCGCTCACGAGTCAGTCCCATGGTACGACCGATTTCTTCGAGTGTCTTCGCCTCGTCTCCGTCAAGACCGAACCGTGACACAATAACAGTTTGCTCTTTCTCAGGCAACTCCCTCACCCACGCCATCAGTTCCGTCCTCCGCCGAACCCCGTCGGCGGTTTCGTCGGGCGAGAGCCCAACGGGATCCTCGATCACATCGCGCAGAAAGGTATCCGTGTGGTCATTGAGCGGGCTATCGAGCGAGCAGGTCGTGCGTACCAACTGCTTCAGGTCTAGTACGTCTTCTTCAGATGTCTTCATCTTCGCCGCCACTTCGGCCGCCCTTGGCTCCCGCCCCAGCTCCTGCACCAACTGCTCGACACGATTCAGATAACGATTGAGGCGCTCCACCACATGCACAGGAAGGCGCACCAGTTTCCCTTGATTGATAATCGCCCGTTCGATGTATTGCCTGATCCACCAGGATGCATAGGTGCTGAATCGAAATCCCCGTTTATAATTGAATTTTTCAACCGCTTTGATCAGGCCTAAATTACCTTCTTCCACGATATCGGAAAACGGAAACCCCCGGTGTATGTA
>JABMDK010000009.1:7554-15594 GCA_015903995.1 Nitrospira sp. | reverse complement strand
TCGAAATCCCCGTTTATAATTGAATTTTTCAACCGCTTTGATCAGGCCTAAATTACCTTCTTCCACGATATCGGAAAACGGAAACCCCCGGTGTATGTAACGCTTCCCGATGCTGATGACAAGCCGCAGATTCGATTCAATCATCTGTTGTCGAGCTTGCTCATCGCCGGCCATCACCCGTTTACCGAGCTGCTGTTCCTGCTTGAAGGTCAGCAAGGTCGACCGGCGGACCTCCCGCAAGTAGCTCTTCAGCGTGTCAAGCCCTTCCGATCGACCAGTTTCTCGTTCGCCCTGGTCGGATGCGTTCGCAGGTTCCGAGGCGGACATATCATCGGCAGCGTGCCGGCGAGCTTCGCTCACATCGGACTCCTCGTCTTCCTGTCGACTCATGATTCCGTATTCCCTCAATACCAAATATCGAAATGCGAATACCGGCCTGTCGCGGGACGCCACTCCACCTCAATCGTCCTGACGTGCGCAGCCGGAGGACCGACTTTCAATTCTCGCAGGAATATTTCAATCACCGGTTTCCCACCCTCGACCTCCAGCTCAACCCGGCCATCGTCGAGATTGCGGACGCCCCCCGACAGATCAAGCCCGGTGGCGGTGCGTGCCGCAAACGCACGAAACCCTACTCCCTGGACATGGCCGACCACGAGAATGTGTGCCCAAACCGGCGGTTCATCGGCCGATTGAGTCATCTGGCTCTACCACAAATCATGACCTATCAACTGCCAGGCATGGCGTTGCTCAACGAATATTCTCACACCTCTTCAGATGCGTCACGCGTTTTACATTTCCGCGCGAGAAACTGAGCCCTAACAGAGATCTCGTAACCTATCGATATGAGCAATGTCTGACATTCCTGAATGGGCGGATTAGGTCACAGGACCTGCAGCTTGCATGAAAGCTCCACACCGGTAGTGTTCTATCTTCCGCTGTCGACTACGATGAAGAGTCTGTGATTAGGACCCAGCCGGCAGGATAAACGCAGAGGAGGGACGACCGGAGACTTGTATCCCATCGCCCGTGATTTGGAAAGAATAGGCTCCCGGTGGAGGAAGCTTTGGTGTGGTCGGGGCGAGAGGATTTGAACCTCCGACCCCTGCGTCCCGAACGCAGTGCGCTACCGGGCTGCGCTACGCCCCGACAAAACCAAACAGTGAAAACGAAAGAATGATTATCTTACAAGACAGGGGTAAAAGGCAACCCATGCGCTTCAGACACACCACGATGAACAACTTTTCCATCTTTGAGATTGACACCCTTGGCTAACCCTGGATCATCGTGAATCGCTCGGTCTACACCGACAGACGCGAGCCGAAGCAGATAGGGCAACGTCGCATTGGTCAAAGCGTACGTAGAGGTGCGAGGAACGATTCCAGGCATATTGGAGACACCATAGTGCACGACGCCATCGACGACATACACAGGCTCCGAGTGCGTCGTCGGTCTCGTTGTCTCGACACAGCCTCCCTGATCCACAGAAACATCCACGATCACCGCCCCAGGCTTCATCCGTGAAACCATCGAACAGGTCACCAGCTTAGGCGCCTTGGCGCCGGGAACCAACACCGCGCCGATGACAAGATCGGCTGCGCACACAGCCTCCTCAACGATCGCGGAGCTCACAGCGCGTGTGACAATCCGGCCCTGGTACTGATCATCGAGGTACCGCAGCCGTTCGATGTCCAAATTGATCACAGTCACCTGGGCTCCCATACCGACCGCGATGCGAGTCGCCGAGCTTCCCACGATCCCGGCGCCAAGCACGACGACCTTGCCCGGCTCCGTTCCCGGAACTCCTCCCAACAAGACACCCCGTCCTCCATAAATTTTCTCCAAATATTGAGCACCGATCTGCACCGACATCCGCCCGGCGATTTCACTCATCGGCTTGAGCATCGGAAGACTACCGTCTTTCGACTCGGTTGTTTCATACGCGATAGCCGTGATCTTGCTACGCAAGAGTTCCTTGGTGAGATCCGGCAATGAGGCCAGATGCAAGTAAGTAAACAGGACTTGGCCAGGACGAAACAGATGGCACTCAGAAAGCAACGGCTCTTTGACCTTCAGAATCAAATCAGCTTTCTCGAATACCTCGTTCTTGGATCGAGCGATCACGGCCCCGGCTTTGCAATACTCGTCATCGCTGAATCCGCTGCCCTGCCCGGCGGACGGTTCGAGCCACACCTCATGCCCGTGCTGCCGAATGGTCGCTGCACCATCCGGCGTCAGACTGACACGATACTCATGATCTTTGATTTCCTTGGGAACACCGATGACCATAAAGGTTCCCCCCTCCACCTATACATACTGCACGCGTCGCCATGCCATTATACCTCGACACCGAGAATGATCGGAATCATCGCCGCACCAGCATCTGCCCTGCTACCCGTGGACAGCCAGGAAAGGCCTGTTGTAAGATACTCACCTTCCCTGTTATTTGTGGAGGTGAGATGGAATTATGGAACGAATCCTGTCAGGCTTGCGGAACCACCGGTAGTCCGCTCACGAAGTTTTCACTGGGAAAAGATTTTTTTGGCCGCCCTTATGACCGTCTGTCTCCCTCCTCCGATCAAAGTCCGAAATGGTATTGCCCATCCTGTTCCATGCATAAGAATCTTCAACGGGATTTTCGCGACATCTGCGCTGAATTTGAAAAGTTACGGGTCGGACAGGGATCGGAACTCGCAAAGGGGAGTGAATTCAGACGAGCATCATTGCGGTTACGGGAAATTACGACCCTCCTCGGCGCAACCCAACCACAATCTCCATTCCTCAGCGGCCACGATGTCACGCTCCTGATGGAACGGCTCAATACCCTGACGATGCCGGTCTAGCCGCTCACCCGATGCCACCATTTCAACGACATATCTTCGTCTGTACGAATCAACGTCCGAAAGACGATCCGCGTGGTTGTTGTGCGAACTTGGGGGCAGAAAAACTTCATGCGCACTTCAAGAGCGAAACGAAGCGGTTGAATCTCAAAGGCCTCGTTCGTGCCAACAAAGCCGGTTGTCTCGACCATTGCGAGCTTGGGCCCAGTGTGGTGGTCTATCCAGAGGGAGTCTGGTATTGGGTCGGAACAGAAGCCGATGTCACGGAGATCATGGAGCGGCACATTCTGAACGGTGAAATCGTCACCCGATTGCTTATGCCCGATCATCCGGCTCCGGAACGACTGGGCCCCATCAAGAAGCCATAGGACATCCCTACTCTACGGTCATGCCGACAGAAGACAAATGGAAGGCCAACATGGAAAAAGTGGCCTTCACCAAACAGTTTCCAGGACTCACACTGGACTGGAAGGTCTGCGAACGCAAAACGATTGAAGCGGTAATCCCCTTGACCGGTAAACCGAGTGCTTCTGTGATCGTGTTTACCGACGGTTCGTTTACGGTCGTTCCTCAACTGGCACCGGAGCCATGGGAGTTGGGCCAGGCCCTGCTCGATGCCAGAGCCCACCTGGAACCCAAACACCGAGCAGCGTATGAGGACTACGACCGTCTGGCGAAGAAGGATAAAGAAGCGCTTCGTTCCGCTCGGCTGGAAAAAATCATCGGCGCGATTCAGAATAATGTAGGACAGATTCCCGAGCTCAAAGATCGGCTCAAAGAGCTTGTCAAGGAATGGACGTGAGCAGTTTACCGAATAAGAACATGTTCGAGATCTTCTCGCAAGGTCTCTTCGAAGGAGTCAAACCTATGTTGGTCATTCGTGATCATCTTGTCCGCCATCCCGACCGATGCACACACCAAGCCCTGTGCGTCCCGATTTGTCCGACCAGCGCATGGCTGATCAGTTCTGTATCGGCAATCGTATCCGCAGCTCGGGCAAAGAGATACGCCAATCCTACTTGATCACGCACATTCGCCGGCACGACAACTAATGTCGTGTAAAACAGACGTGAAACCTGCTTCAGAAGGTCTCGGAGTAAGGTCGCTTTGTTGGATGGGGTATGAACTGAAGCAGACTGCATCAGGTCTCTCGCACAACTAGATGATGAGCCTCCCAGGGAAACTGCATGAGAACTTTCTAACAGGAATGGTGAAAAATGGTCAACTTTGCTCCGCTCTTTCAGTGACTTCCGACGCCTTGACTTTCAACCACACGTTCTTATTTGTCATAATCAATGGTCACGGAATGCTGCAACTCTCACAAACAATTTGTGTATACTATGGGCTGTTTCGTCTCTGGGTATGTGCGTAGGCGAACACGTATCGCCAAGGAGGACCGCAATGAAGTGGCTTAAAGGTATTGGCCTGTTCCTGATTGCCAACTTTCTCATCTATATCACGCTGTCGTTCACGGCCAATCTGTTGATCAACGTCGTGTTGCCCTCGTTCGGGATCGACGTGCGGGGAGTATTCAATCAGCAGCTCTTGGTCTGGTCGTTGGTCATCGGATTCGGCGGTGCATTCATCAGCTTGGCATTTTCGAAGCAGATGGCCCGCGCGATGCTGAGTTGCCAACAGATCACTCAGCCCAGGTCGCACGCCGAGCACGTCATATACGGCTCGGTCCAAGAGATTGCGCAACGGCTTCACATCACTATGCCGGAAGTCTGGGTCTATGAGTCACCGGACCCCAATGCCTTTGCCACCGGACCGAGCAAGAACAATTCGATGGTGGCCGTGTCGACCGGTCTACTGCAAAACCTCAAAGAAGATGAGGTGAAGGCGGTGCTTGCCCATGAGATGGGCCATGTCTACAACGGAGATATGTTTACGACGACCGTCCTTTCCGGGTTGATGAACACCTTCGTCTACTACATCAGCAACTTTCTGGCACAGCTTGTCGGGCAACCGCAGGGAGATCGTGAAGAAGGGAGCGCGGGGAATCCGATTCTGGCTTTTGTCGTCTACATCTTTTTACAGGTTGTCTTGTCCTTTCTCGCCATGTTGGTCGTCAGTTGGCATTCGCGCCGCCGAGAGTTCGGTGCGGACGCCTTTGCCGCAAAAGTCTATGGGAAAGGCGCAATGATCTCAGCTCTGGAGTCGATCAATCGGTGGGTGAACCGAGCGCAGCCAGAGTACGGCACGCAGGATCCGTTGGCGACCTTCAAAATCTCAGGCAAAACATCCGGACTCATGCACCTCTTCGCCACTCATCCACCCATGGAAGAGCGGATCGCAGCATTGCAGCGACTATCTGTCTCGTGAACATCACCGCATTCGGTAGAACACGATATGTTGGCGATATTCTTGAACGGCCGCCCATAGGGCGGCCGTTCCGAGGACAATGTTCGCCTCAAGAGCAGCTTCGATCTCAGGATCATCGATCTTCACCTCATACCGGTCTTGGATATTCGTCCGAACCGGCCCCTGCGATACATCACGAGGCATGAAGATCTCCTTCCACACTTCCTTTTCGACTAAGCACACATCCCGAAATCGTTCATAGAGCAACGTCAACTTTTCTGGATCCGTGATCTTGACAGCCTCTCCCATGCGCACCCTTTCTTTCTGAACTTACCTGATGGATTGCTGGTCGAACGACAAGGCCGGTACAACATCCACGATGGAAAAACGCATCGTCCCGACCTGATTGACCGCGTGAAACGGCTGTTGACCTAACGGCGTGATATAGATCTTCGCCAGATACTTGCCCACCACCCATGTTTCGCCTGCCCGTTTCAACTCAAGATAGCCATATCGTTCATGGCCTGGCACTTCAAGTACATCCTTGCCCAACGGGCTCACATTCTGCTGATTGTTAGGCTGTTCCAGGTACCATTGCACGGCAAACTGTGCGGGATCTTCCAAGGGGGCGACCTCAAAAATGATATAGATTGCCGGAGTCTCCGGCGTGAATATTGAACCTGGCTCGATCGGTTTCAGCCGTGGATCCTGGGTATACCACCCTTTGCGTCCAAATGTATCCCATTCTACCTCAAACCCTTTCGCCATCTTGATCCAGGTAAAAAGCGACTGCGGAACGCCTTTTTCCTGCTCGTCGAACGACGGACTCTGGGTAGATCCCATTTCCGTAGATGCCTGCTCTTGGGGGAGCACGAGATCCTTGGCAATCCCTATCTGCTCACAGGAAAGGACGACGCAAACCATACCTGCGACAAACCACCCTCTTGACCATCTCGTGACCGAAGTATCCTGACCCATAGAATTGATCGTACTGAGACGCGCTCTAGGGATCAATGCCGGCCATCATCCGATGAATCCTTGTGCCATGTCGATTCTATGATAGAGTGGACTTGATTTTCTGATCTATGACCGGCCAACCAGCACCATCACAGTCAACAGAACATACTTCTGCCCACAATCCCCTTCCCATAGGGCCACACGAATCCGGTCGACGTTTCGGTATTCGTGATGGACTGTTCCAGGCCGTCGCCCAAGGCGGAGGAGAGCAGTATCTCTCAGCCTTTGCCTTACTCCTGCACGCGACACCGTTCCAATTGAGTATTCTCTCGGCCATTCCCCAGCTCTTAGGCACATGGGCACAGTTTGTTTCCGTCAAAGTTACCCACTGGTTCCCCAGCCTAGCCTCTCAAGTCTTCTGGGGCATCATCGGACAATCCCTCGCCTGGATCCCCATTCTCGCACTGCCTTTGCTCTGGCCTGACCAAGGGCCGTGGCTGCTCATCGCAGCTGTTGCCGTATATTTCACCTTCGCTCATTTCACCTCGCCTGCATGGAACAGCCTCATCACCGACTTGCTGGAGCCTGACGAACGGGGTACCTACTTCGCCAGACGATCACGCACCATTGCCATGGCCAGTTTTCTCGCACTCTGCCTAGCCGGCGCCCTGTTGAGTTTCTTTGAGCAACAGCAACTCCTGTGGGTGGGCTTTGCCGTAATGTTCCTCACTGCCGGCCTCTGTCGCAGCGCGTCGGCCCTCTTACTGCTGAAGGTACGCGGCTTACCATCGCATGAGCCGAACGGCAATCCAACGGGCTTTCTGGTCTTTCTCCGTACCGGCATGTCTGAAAACTTTCGCCACTTCCTGTTGTTCTCAGGTCTCATGCACTCAGCGGTGTTAGTAGCCGGCCCCTTCTTCGTCATTTATTTGCTTCAGGACCTGCATCTCGCACATTGGCAATACGGGGCCTGGCTGGGCGCCGGCATCATCGGGCAATTCCTGACCTTGCCGGCCTGGGGACAGTTCGGCGATCGCTTTGGGAATAAGGCGTTACTCACCTTCACCGGGCTACTCGTGGCGTTCCTCCCGATGTTGTATCTGTTCGGAACAGCCTGGCCATTTCTTGTCACCGTCAATTTCTTCGGAGGCGTGGTCTGGGCGGGACTTGGGCTTGGACTGAATAACTACGTCTTCGACGCGGTGCAGCCTGCGGATCGTGGGAAGGCTGTCGCCATTTCGAGCATCGTGAACGGCATTGGATGGGCCATAGGAACCGTGGTCGGAAGCGTATTAATCGGCATACTACCAGACAGGCTGCAGACTTGGGCTTTGACTCTGGAGCCAGCCTCCAATCTCCCGTTTATTTTCTTTCTCTCCGGTCTATTGCGCTTAATCGTCTCGACAACACTGCTCCGGACCTTTCACGAGCCTCGTCACGTGGAGCAGCAAGCCCACCACCGATTACTCTGGGAGCTGCCGCTGTTGAAACCCTTGCGACGACTCTCGCGTCGAGCCATCAACACCAATTAATAAGGGGCCACCCCGGAGCCCACCGCGCGATTCTTCTCTTCTTGTTTTAGCTTTTCGAACGTTTTATCGGCATTGCTTCGAACCTGGTCCTGCGTCATCGTCGGTGCAGGCTTCGGCGCTTCGCCGGCACAGCCCCCCATCGCCAACAGCACGATTCCTATTCCAGCAGCACTCACCCCATTCTTGTACCCCGCCCCCCATGTTATCTTCTCCGACATACCCATCCTCCCCTTCGTCATGATAGCGCCATATACTGGATAGCCATATCATACCATTCCTTTGTGCGAACACCATTCCCACTCATCTCGTGTAATCCCAAAATGATAATGTCCGGTTTCGCCACAGTAGAAATGTCCTCTTCATTGATAGACTCCCCGCTCAGAGAAGGAGGGCGGGATGGTCGGAGA
>JABMDK010000009.1:0-7454 GCA_015903995.1 Nitrospira sp. | reverse complement strand
ATGGCGGCCAGAACGAGGCGCACCGACGGTGGCGACCTGAACCTAAACCGGACATTTCTACTTTGGGAGAAAGAGGACATTTCTAAATTGGGTTGACAATTCCCACTCATCTCGTTGACTCACTGCAACCAAGAGGGTATGCTCGCCTCCCAATTCAATTACTCATCCGTGAGGCCTCCCATGTCAATGTCCGACCGCTTAACCGACGACCTCAAGCTCGCGATGAAGTCACGCGATCAACTTCGCATGGATGTCATCCGTATGATCAAAGCCGCCGTCCTGAACAAAGAAGTCGAATTGAAGCGGGACCTCGATGATGCTGAAATGAGCCGCGTAATGACGACCCTTGTCAAACAACGCCGGGAGTCCGTCGAGCAATTTGAAAAAGCTCGACGGATGGAACTGGCTGACAAAGAACGGAAAGAAATTGAAATTATCGAGTCCTACCTCCCGAAACCGATTTCGCCTCAAGAGCTCGATGCCATTGTGGAATCGGTCGTCGCCGAAACAGGATCCCGCACACTCAAAGATATGGGAATGGTCATGAAGGCTGTCATGGCCCGCCTCGCCGGGCAATCCATCGACGGCAAGCAAGTCAGCGACCTGGTGAAAAGCAAACTCTCCTAATCGTCTCTCAAATCCTTTGCTATACTGAATTCTGTATTCGAGGACGGCTTCAGTTTCGTCTATGCTTAGCCGTTAAGGAGAGGTATGGCGATCCTCATAGTCGATGACTCTCCCGACCAGCATCTACTGCTTCGGTCTATCCTGACGAAGGCCGGTCACAATGAGATTGTCACAGTCGATTCAGCCCGGGCAGCGTTTACGGCCTTAAACCTGGATGACACGGAAGCATCCGCCACGGTCAACTTGATTCTGATGGATGTCCTCATGCCTGACATCGATGGCGTGCAGGCCTGCCGGCACATCAAACAGCAGAAGCATCTTCGAGACATTCCGATCATTATGGTGACCGCGAAAAATGACCTCAATAATCTTAAGGAAGCGTTCTTGGCCGGCGCGATGGATTACATCAACAAACCCGTGAACGGAGTGGAGTTGCTTGCCCGTGTGTCCTCGGCGCTCACATTGAAGAGCGAGATGGATTGCCGCAAGGAACGGGAAGCGGAGCTTCGCCGCAGCAATGAGGAACTCCAACGCGCGCTCAGCGAAGTCAAGGTACTTCGCGGACTGATTCCAATCTGTGCCTCCTGCAAGAAAATCCGCAATGACGGCGGCTTCTGGCAGCAACTCGAAGAGTATATCGGTGAGCATTCCGAAGCAGAGTTTAGCCACGGACTCTGTCAACCCTGCCTCAAAAAGCTTTATCCTAGCGTTTATCAAGACTAGCTGTTACGATTTCGAAAATTCTCCTCCTGAAGACTGTGTGAATTTATGAGCATTCTCATCGTCGACGATTCCGCAGACGATCGACTCCTCTTGCAGGCCATTCTGTCGGCTGCCGGCTATGAAAACATTCTGACAGCGGATTCCGCCGCCGCCGCGTTCAGGCATCTCGGCCTCGATGGTGGGAAACATGGCGGGGCGCGGGTCGATCTGATCCTTATGGATATGCTGATGCCGCAGATGAACGGCATCGAAGCCTGTCGCCAGATCAAGGCTGCAGACCGGTTCCGCGATACTCCAATTATCATGGTCACCGTCAAAACGGATCCGGTCGATCTTCAGCTCGCGTTTGCTGCCGGAGCCATGGATTACGTCGCCAAACCAGTCAACAAGGTCGAGCTCCTGACCAGGGTGCGGTCGGTACTCCGGCTTGTCCACGAAATCGACCGCCGTCGCGCGCGTGAGCAGGAACTCCTTGAGGTCATGCGCCAACTCCAAGAAGCCAATCAGATGTTGCTCCGTCTTTCCTGCTTGGACGGATTGACGGGTATCACCAATCGACGCCAATTCGATGACTTTCTGGATCAGGAATGGAGGAGAGCGGCGCGCGAGTCGACTCCGGTGTCACTGATCATATTGGATATCGACCGATTTAAAACGTACAACGACGCCAAGGGCCACACCGCCGGCGATGAATGCCTCAGACAGGTCTCTGCGGCCATTTCAAGCTCTGTGAATCGACCCGGTGATTTGGTCGCCCGCTATGGCGGAGATGAGTTTGTCACGGTCCTGCCAGGCACAGGCATCGACGGCACGGCACAAGTCGCGGAAAGCCTACGCCGCCGGATTGAATCGCTCGGCATGAAGCATGCGGATGGGGAACTCGTTACGATCAGTGTCGGATATGCCTGCATGGTCCCGAGCAGAAACTCTTCTCCTACTGATCTCATCAGAGCCGCAGATCAGGCCCTCTATCAAGCGAAACAAGAGGGGCGCAATCGAAGCAAATCGGCCAGTGTTCTGTCGCTGGTCCAAGACTCACTCGACGACTAAAGACCACCCCAACTATTCGCTGGGTATTCACATTCCCATGTCACGCCATCCACGTGGAGGACATCAAGAGCGAATTGCGACAGCTACGAGATCCGCTCGGCGTTCCCGCTCCACGACCAAACGACCCACGCCTTCCGCTGAACGAACGCCCTCAAAGCGAATACTTCTCTCATCCGTGCAGCGTGCGACCGCGCTACTCAAACAATACCACGATGCACTCCGCAAGCTCGCGCACAGTGATGCGTTGAACAGCGGTGACTCGTCCCGTGTCTTTCGCGCCATTTCAGAGGTTTGCTGCAACTTGTTGCATGTGAAACGCGCCAGCATCTGGCTGTTTACCAAAGAGCGCGCTGCCCTTGAACTGATCGACGTGTGTACATCCGGACGACACCATTCCGCCCCAACCTTCATACTCCAATTCTCACACTGGCCTGCGCATCTTCGATCACTGATCCGAACACATCACACTATTGCAATTCACGATGTTTCCAGAAATCCCCGTTTCAAAGAACTGGCACCGTTATACCTGTCCCGCTTCCATGTGGAGGCCATGCTGAGTGCGCCGATCAGACACAATGGAAAACTCGTAGGCGCACTCTGTGCCGAATCCATCGATGCACCTCGACGGTGGAGTCGGCATGAAGAACATCTCGTCGGCCTCCTCGCAACCATGACATCCCTTGCGTTGGAAGCGACTGAACGGCGGGACGTAGAACAAGCCCTCCGTGTCGCCAAGGAAGCCGCCGAAGTGGCCAACCGCGCCAAGAGTGACTTCCTCGCCAGCATGAGTCATGAAATTCGAACCCCCATGAATGCCATCGTCGGCATGGCGGATCTCCTCTGGGAGACGCCGCTTACGCCAGAGCAACGAAAGTACCTCCGGATCTTCCGACGTGCGGGTGGCACGCTCTTGAATCTGATCAATGATATTTTGGACCTCTCGAAAGTCGAAGCCGGCCGTTTGGAGTTGGAATCCATTGCATTTGATCTGAATGAAGTCATCGATAAGGCCATCGATATCTTGGCAATGCGAGCCAACGAGAAGGGATTGGAGCTTGCCTGCCATGTGGATCGGAGTGTGCCGTGCCATGTAGTCGGTGATCCGACCCGGCTGACGCAGATATTGATCAATCTTATCGGCAATGCTCTTAAATTTACCGAGAAAGGGTCTGTCGTTATTCGTGTCACCCCCGACCCCGACCGGAATATCGCCGGCGCGGTTCGGTTTTCGGTACGCGACACCGGGATCGGGATCCCGTCCGACAAACTTGTTTCGATCTTCGATAATTTTACGCAGGCCCATACATCAACGACCAGGCAGTACGGAGGGACAGGACTGGGCCTCGCGATCACCAAACGCCTCGCCGAACATATGAACGGTCGAATTTGGGCCGAAAGTATTGTGGGAACGGGAAGCACCTTCCACTGTTCCGTCCTGTTTCAGACTCAAACAGAACCACCTCAACCGCAGTTCACAACACCGATTAATCTTGGGGGAGTCAGAATTCTGGTTGCGGACGACCATCCTACCAACCGCCTCATACTTCGTGAGCTCCTGAATGACTGGGGGGCTCACGTGACGGAAGCACGCGATGGGATGGCTGCGTTGGACGAACTCCGCCACGCATCCGAACAAGGACAGGCCTACGAGCTCTTGCTCCTCGACTGCCGCATGCCGGAGATGAGCGGCTTTCAGATTGTGGAACAGATAAAATCCCTGCCCAACGGGAATCGCCCGACCGTCATCATGCTGACCTCCAATCATTGGGCAGATGATATCGCACGGACCTATGATCTCGGCCTCGGTGGGTATCTGATTAAACCCATCAGACGGTCCGATCTCATGCAAACCATTGGAATCGCCCTTGGACGGACAAAAGGAACATCACCGACGAGCGTGGCAGTCACCACACCCACGCCTCCTGCTTCGACACGGCCCTTACGCATATTGTTGGTTGAAGATTCCCCAGATAACCAACTGCTTGTACGGGCATATCTGACGCCGACCGACTACTCCCTCGACCTGGCGGAACATGGCGCAATCGCGTTGGATAAATTTAAGTCCGCTCACTACGACGTCATCTTGATGGACATGCACATGCCCGTGATGGACGGCTATGCCGCAACAAAGGCCATCCGCTCATGGGAACGGGACCATGACCTCCCTCCCACGCCGATCATCGCCCTCACGGCATTGGCCCTCAAGGAAGAGGGGGTCCGCATCTTTGACGCAGGCTGCGACACACATCTCACCAAGCCGGTCAAGAAATCCACGCTATTGGAAGTACTTCGAGCATATAAGGAGCACGTAGTCTAGCAATGCACACCTCACAGCCCGAACCGCCAGCCCAACTCACTGTGGAAATTAGTCGCGACCTGGAAGATATTGTCCCGATTTTCTTAGATAATCGAAGGAAGGATATCCAGACGCTTCGGCAGGCGCTGAATACGCAAGACTTCAGGACTATTCAAACTCTAGGCCATCGTATGAAAGGCGATGGAGGCGGATTCGGATTTGATCGAATTACTGAAATCGGAGCGGCGATGGAACGTGCGGCAAAACTTGAGGACCACGCAACAATCGAACAACATGTCATACAGCTGGAAGACTTCCTCAAACGTGTGGCCGTTGTCTATAAATAAGAGACGGTGTCCCTGCCGGACAAATCTTTGAGCCCAGGGCCTCATCGACTTCCTCAAACAGAATATTCAGGAAGAGGTATGGGTAGAGTCTCAGTAGAAGATTGTGTATAATGCCGACCACGGGAAACGCGACTCATTATTCCTCCCCGTTCTTCTACCGCAGCTGAGACTGCATGATGCTATGCAGCAAACCCTGCGGGATTCAGAGGTCGGTCTCGATATCCCATGGGTGGGGGGCTAGCTCAGTTGGGAGAGCACTACGTTCGCAACGTAGGGGTCGGGGGTTCAACTCCCCTGCCCTCCACCAAACAAAGCTCGCTCGTACCGGCGGCTCATCCGGCGAAGCCTCTCCTCATTACGCCGCCGGATACACATCTCCTGTAATCCTCAAACTGAGTGCGTACCACCAGGCTATTCGTGGCTGTATCGTAACTTTTTCGGCGAATACATCCTGATTGTAGTCATTTCCCCCTCATACACCTTGACTGACCGTATTCCTCCATACAGTCGTTCGCTGTACAATACAGGGCCCATGTCCCTCTCTCCTCTGATTCGCTTCGGCACTTCAACGTGGGCCTATGAAGGCTGGCAAGGGCAGATTTATCATCGCTCGTACGCGAAAACTGCTTTTGCACGTGAATGTTTAGGCGAGTATTGCCAATATCTCCATACCGGCGAACCACTCTTTCGCACCGTCGGCAACGACTCCACCTTCTATCGGCCACCCACAACGAGCCAACTTCGCCACTACCTGAATCAAATCCCGGAAGATTTCGAGATGTGTTTCAAGGTCTGGGAGGAGATCACCATCCCACTCTTTGCGCGGCACGCTCGCTACGGGGCCAAGGCCGCACAGGCGAATCCTCGGTTTCTGGATGCCACGCTATTCAATGACCTTGTATTGACACCCTACCGAGAAGCGCAATTTGAGCCGCACATGGGACCGTTCATTTTTGAGTTTCAGAGGCACAGCCTGACCAGCCAGGAGTTCTGCGCCAGACTTGATCGGTTCTTTAGCGGAATTCCACGGGATTTCCGCTATGCAGTTGAAATCCGCACTGCAGGCTTGCTCGGGCCGGACTATCGGAAGGTTTTAGAGAGCCATGGTGTGGCACACGTCTACAACCACTGGTCTTACATGCCACCGTTGGCGGAGCAGCATCGACGGATGCAAGAGCGCTTCACAGCGCCGTTCACAGTCATCCGCCTGCTCACGCCGCTCAACATGAGTTATGACGCGGCGAAGAAACGAGCGGCTCCGTACAGCAAGATTGTGGAAGTCTTGCCACAGATGCGGAAAGAAACCGTCAACCTCATCAAGCAGGCTGTGGGAGAAAATCGCCGGACCTATGTTCTGGTGAACAATCGATCGGAAGGAAATGCGCCGCTGACGGTGCAAGCACTCGTAAATTCCCTACAGCATGAAGAGTAGCGACCATGTGAGCCTATTATGCCGCACTGATAATCGCTTCGCCATCAAGCGTGGCGCCGTCGATGAAGACTCGTCGCCCATCGACACGCAGGCGGCCTTCGGCAAAGAGCTGCACGGCGCGAGGATAGATTGTGTGTTCTTGCACGAGGATTCTGGCAGCAAGGGTTTCCGGCGTGTCGCCGTCGAGGATCGGCACAACTGCCTGAATAATGATCGGTCCTTCATCGACGCCTTCCGTGACGAAATGCACGGTACAACCCGCCAACTTACAACCCCAATCGATGGCCTTCTTCTGCACGTCCAAACCGGGAAATGACGGCAGTAGTGAGGGATGAATATTCATCATGCGATTGGCATAGGCATTCACCAACACAGTGGTGACAATTTTCATGTATCCGGCGAGCAAGACCAATTCGACATCATGTTGCTGCAGGATTTCTCGCAGCAACCGGTCATAGGCCTCGCGACTGTCCGGACGGCCAATAAAGGGCTTAGGATCAACGAAGAGATCCTTAATCCCATGCTTTCGTGCCCGCTCTAGTGCCACCGCATCCTTCTTATTGCTGATGACGGCGACAATCTGAGCCTGCACCTGCCCTCCTTCGATCGCATCGATGACGGCTTGTAGATTTGAGCCTCGACCGGATGCCAATACCGCCACCCGCAACGGAGTCGTTCGGCTAATCGACATACTCGACCTCCGGCTCCTCCCCGGTGGAGGAAACGATTGCACCGATCTGCCAGCCTCGGTCTCCCAGTGCGGCGGCGCGAGCCAGCACTCCGGACACTGCATCAGGCGGGATCACGAGAATCAATCCAATGCCCATGTTGAACACCCGATACATCTCCTCACGATCGACCTGTCCCAACCGGCTCATCGCCCCGAAGATCGGCGGTGCCGACCAGGCCGTCCTAGCAATCTTCGCCCGCACGCCCTTCGGAAACACCCGTGGCAAATTCTCCGTAATGCCCCCTCCTG
>JABMDK010000089.1 GCA_015903995.1 Nitrospira sp. | reverse complement strand
GTGGGAATGGTGGAGCAGTCGCCCCCAGCATTGCTTGAAGTTCGGGAGAGACTCACTTGCGTGGGCCGAAAGTGAACGAGGCTGGCGTGGACAGCGTCGGCGCAAATGTCTTATGTCGCCGCTCCCCAACGGCATGATCAATCCTTCGCCAATGGCCTCGAATTTCTCTGACCTCACAACTCTTGCTGAACGTGTCCAGACTCTCTCGAGTTCAGGAAGGGGTCACCACGTGGTAGACAGGGCAGTCCGTTCGGCTCTGCCTCGACGAATCACCGTACTGCTTCCGGACACTGCAGTGAGAACCACGGTGCTTCACTTCGAGCAGCTCCCAACTGGGCGCGTGGAGCGCGAAAATCTCATTCGGTGGCGGTTAGGGCAAGAGCAGCTTTTCCCGCTCAATGACGCCAAGATCGTGTCCCAGGCTTTTCAGGATCACGGAGCAGGTGGATCCCTGGCCTACACAGTGTTGACGGTATCGGTCCAAGAAGCGGTGCTCAAACAATATGAATCGCTCTGCGAATCGGTTTGGCTGATTCCTTATGATGTCGGTATCACAAGCCTTAGACTGCTTGATTTCTGGAAGCGAGTGTCGAGTGGATCGGAGTGGTTGGGGCGTAATGTTCTGTGGGTCAATTTGTTTGATCGATCTCTGACGACCATCGTATGCCGACGAGGGCACCCGATATTCTATCGATGCAAGCTCTTAGGGGAGGACGTGTCCAATATTCTGCACACTCCCGATATGCTGCATAAGATTCTCGAGGAGTGCAGTACCTCACTGGAGGCTTGTCATCAGCGCCATCCCTCCGTGACCATCAAAGATGCCGTGATCTGCGCAGAAGGTGAGGCGATAGCCTTGCAGGAACGGCTTGAGGGCGAACTCGAACTCGTCGCTGGGCAGTTCGACTGGAAAAGGGTCGAGACTGTTGGCTGGGGCGCAAAAGGTAATCATCGAGAGGTGACCTCCTTGGCGGCACTGGCAGGGCTGCCGTAGCTGGGTAGGACGAATGTGCCAATGAAAAGCTTCCTCAAACTGCTGATGGCCATCAGATTGACATCCAGTGCCGATGAGCAAGTTCCGATAAATCTGAGCCACAGGCATCGCCCTGTGGTGGCTCCTCTGCGTCTCTTGCTGATAGGGAGCTGTGTCCTGCTTGTGGCCGGCATATTGTGGAATGGGATGCAAGCGATGGCGACGTATCAAGAGTGTCGCACGATTGAGGCTGAGTTGGAGCGAGTTCGACAGCAGGATCGTAACCTGATTGCAGAGGCGAGTCATGACGGGATGGATTTGTCGGACCACACGCTCAATCGGTTGTCCTTCGAGGTTGAATTGGCGAATCAGCTTCTTGAAAAGAGAATATTTTCGTGGACGAAATTTCTGACTGAATTGGAGCAGGCTGTCCCTTCTCGTTTGGCGCTCAGCAGTGTGCGCCTTGATCAAGCAGGGACGACGGTTCGACTGACCGGAACCGCGATGAGCTTGGAGGATGTCACGGCGTTCACCGTGGGACTTCAGGATCATGCGACGTTTAGGGATCCAGTGTTAGCTCAACATCGTGCTGGGGTAAACGGCTTGGTGGAGTTTGATATTACAGTGCAATACCGTCGGAATGGAGTGTGACGCATGAAGGAGCGCTTGATTGTCATGCTTCAGCATCCCTTTGCGCCGTTGCTTCCATGGGCGAGCGTTGCCCTCTGTCTTCTCGCGGTACTGTTTTTCGTGCATGGTGTCGGGTTGGCTGAAGTTCAATTGACGCGTGAACGATTGGAGAAAGAATGGGTCGCCATGCGGCAGTCGTTGGTGCAGCACAAAGAGGCGAGAAAAG
>JABMDK010000088.1 GCA_015903995.1 Nitrospira sp. | reverse complement strand
CAAAGACGGCACAACCAGCGTCGGCGCCGTCTGCTGGCCGTCCTACATCGGAACCAGAAAAGTGCCGTTGGAGCAATTCCTCTGGGAGACGATCGCCCTTTGTCCCCCGGTGGCAGACCGCATGGCCAACGCGAAACTGCTCGGCCAGGCCTACGCCGCCGCGAATTACTCCTATCGCAGAACGACCATGAGCGGCGACGGATATATCATGGTGGGCGACGCCTTCGCCTTCATCGATCCTGTGTTCTCCAGCGGCGTACACCTGGCGCTCAACAGCGCCACGCTGGGAGCCGACGTCGTCGATGCCCATCTGCGCACCTCACCGGACTATGGATTCCGTCTGAAAGAATTTGAACGCTTGGGCGTGAAGACCTATTCCTGGTTCATTTATCATTTCACTCAACCTGCGTTCCGCCATCTCTTCATGTCGGAAGGCTCCATCTTTAAAATGGAGGAAGCCGTCCTTTCCGTTCTGGCGGGCGACGCCTTCGGAAAATCACCGACGCGGATTGCTGTTCTTGTTCAAAATCGCGTATTATCTCGTCTATCTGTTCAACTTCAGAGAGAATTGGGCTGCATTCCGGCGCCGTGTCGGCGGCGTGCCGGAAACGGTGACCGCGGTAAAGGATTATGCCGTGCCTCATCAGCCGTAACGAGGCCGGAACGGCGCAATTGTGAAATCGACAACAGCTCCACGATCGATCAGAGCGGACCGGCGGAGTGTAGAAGCAGCTACCAGGCTGGATGTACGGTATCTCCGTCCTGCTGAACTGCCGTTCGCGCTCGCCGAATCCGATGCACATCCTATGGCCGTCATCTCATTCGGCCATACGCTCCCGGATACAGTTTCCTATCCCACCATCTTGCTCGACCTTCCCCAGATTGACGGCCTCCCGCTCGTTGAGGTCTGGATGTCCGATCAGCCGGTGACAATGCACCGCACTCCTGACTGCTCGATGGCCATGACAAGTGACGTACTCCTCGGATCCATCCACGTCGATGAACGGTCCTGCATCTCGCTCGACACCACCGCCTATGAGGGATATCGAGACCTGCTGCAACAAATCCGCGCGTTGGGGTACCCGCACTTGTGGCGAGTCTGGAATTATTTCCCTCGCATCAACGACGATCAGGACGGCCTCGAGCGCTACCGGCGGTTTTGTGTGGGGCGTCACCAAGCCCTGACGGAATCGATGATAGACTTCCCCACCGCTCTTCCGGCTGCCACCGCCGTAGGCACGAGATCCGGCCCGCTTCAGATCGTCTTTCTTGCCGGCGCGCACCCGGCGACCCATCTGGGAAACCCACGCCAGTTGAACGCCTATGAGTATCCTCAGGACTATGGCCCCCGGAGCCCATCATTTGCCCGAGCGACAGTGACTCGATCAGCACATGACTCACGACTGTACATCGCCGGCACAGCCAGCATCGTCGGACATACGAGCCGGCATGCCGGTCTTCCCATGGAGCAAACAAAGGAATCGCTTCGGAACCTTCGCGCAGTGCTTAATCACGCTCAGCATGTCACGGGCGTCGAGTTCACGGAGGCGCAACGCCGGGCCCTGTACAAAGTCTACGTGCGCGAGCCGGGCTTGTTGCAGGACATTCGCCGTGCGCTCCAAGACTCGCCGCTGTCCACCCACCATCTGGTATTTCTCGAAGGTGATCTGTGCCGCCGAGAACTGCTGATGGAGATCGAAGGCCTGATCATCTCGGAGTCATTCCCATCGTGAATCCCGGCATGGCTCGCAGAAACGGAAACCGCCGTCTCACCCAAGACAGTCCCTCTTTACCGCGATTCTATTTTTCAATCGACTGCGATTGGGTGCCAGGCTCCCAAGTAGGACTGGAACGATTATTGGCTGTGTGCGCCCGTTATGGAATTACCGGAACCATATTTTTCACCGGACGCTTTGCCGAAATGTACCCCGACTTGGTGCATGAATGTCACCGACGCGGGCATGAGCTTGGCACGCACGGGTGGGAACATGGCGGGCTCGAAGAAGATGAAGACTTCCGTCGCGCCGGATACGAACAACAACGGGTGTGGATCCGCCGGGCGACGGATGCGGTGGAGCAGGCCTCGGGCATCCGCCCGGTCATGTTTCGGGCGCCCAATCTTCGCATTGGTGAGATCACGCTTCGAGCCTTGGAAGACGAAGGTTATCGATACGACTCGTCCATCCCGGCCAGACGCTTCGACATGGGGTTCGGGCGTGTGCACTATACCCAATATTTCTGGGCTCCTCTGGAACCGTACAAC
>JABMDK010000087.1 GCA_015903995.1 Nitrospira sp. | reverse complement strand
TGTCGACGATCCGCGGAATCTTGCTGAGACCGACCACTTTTTTGTTGGGCAAGTAGCAGACATGGACTCGACCAAAAAACGGCAGCAAGTGATGTTCGCACATGCTGAAAAAGTCGATGTCTTTGACGATGACCATTTCGTCATATTCGATCGGGAACAGCGCACCGTTCAAGAGATGATCGATATCGCGCTGGTACCCTTGCGTCATAAAAGCCAGGGCTTTGGCCACTCGCTCAGGGGTCTTGAGAAGCCCATTCCGACTCGGCTTTTCACCGAGAGCGAGGAGCATCTCCGTCACCAGCGATTGGAGGACCGGTAAGTCCGGAGCCCGCCCACTTCCGCTGGCGTCTTCCACCGATGTGGGTCGTTTCTCTCGTTTTGGTGACTTTCTCACGATGTTCCCTTTCGCCTTAACGGGCGCCCGTATATTCAAAATAGTTGTCTCTGGTCTCAATGACCCCGACTTTGTGCAGACGACCGGCAGGCAGCAGCGGGTTGAGGATGTCCCAGATCACTGCGACAAGATTCTCTCCCGTGGTGGTCAAGGCAGAGAACGCCGGGTCACTGTTCAGATCCTGATGATCAAAGCGTTCGATGACCGTGTCGGTAACGAGGCGGTCAAGGGAATCGAGGTTGGTCGAACTCTCTGCCGTTCCGGCACGAATCGTCACCAGGACCACATAGTTATGCCCGTGACCGTTCGCATTGTTACATTTGCCGAAGGCAGCCCAGTTTTCTTCAGGGGAGAGGAGATCCGTGTGCAGCCGATGGGCGGCGCAAAAGCGATAGCGTCTGGTCACATATATCTGTGACATTCAATCCGGTCACTCGTAGTGTGGGTGAAAAAGCTAAGACTGCCCGATGTTCGAGCAGTCTTAGACAGGAGAGTCCATGATCGGCATTCCTACGGTCATCCCGTAGCCAGGCTTACGCGCTAAAGGAACTGCCGCAGCCGCACGTCGTTTTGGCCTGGGGGTTCTTGATCGAAAATCCCGAGCCCTGCACACTGTCGACGTAGTCCACTTCCGCGCCCTGCAGCAAGGGAGCACTCTGTGAATCCATGATGAGTTTCACCTCACCCTTTTCGATGATGGTATCATCCTCGGCCATCTTGGATTCAAAGGCCATCCCATATTGATAGCCATGGCATCCACCGCCGCGTACGTAGACCCGCAACCCAACGACATCCTTTTCTTCAGCCATCAATTCCTTAATCTTCTGTTCCGCCACCGGCGTAATGTTAACCATTGTCATCCTCCTCTATGGATCGTTCCAGCCTACTCGGCTGGCTAGAATGTTAGTCTAACACCTCTTCTTCCAATATCAACCCCTTGCCTCTGATGCCGCTCGCTGTGGTTGCTCCCACTTGGCTTCCGGCACGCGCACCACGACATCTCCCAACACGCGAGCCTGACAAGCCAAGCGGTGCCATGGCTCGGTCAATGCTTCACGATCCAGCAGGTCCTGCTCGTCGAAATCGATCTCCGAGAGATGCTCCTGCCCCATCTGAACCTCGACCCGGCACGTCGTACAGGATGCGTTCCCGCCGCAATCGTGATTCAGACGAAACCCCAATTCCTTGGCGGCATCAAGCAGCGATACGTTCTCATCAACCTCTCCGCTTCGCCCGTCCGTATGCAGAAACGTCACTCGTGGCATGATGACGTCTCCTAGGAGTGGGGCACGATCCCAGCGGGTGTTTCCTGATAAGGACACCGCTGCAGACGAATATGGTCTTCGTATTCGTGACGAAACAGCTTCAAACTGCTTTGCACCAACACCGATGCACCGGTGACAAGCGTGCAGTAGCCAGTGCCTTTGACGAAGCCACAGAGTTGCAACATGCTGTCGAGGTCTTTTTGAGTGCCCTGTCCGGATTCAATCTTGGTCATCAGGATGGCCAGGTTGTTCGTACCCATACGGCACGGCGGGCACTGTCCGCAGCTCTCATTCTTGAAAAAATTCGAAAAATGCAGCGTCTTCGCCACCATACACGTCGCATCGTCGACGACGATCATCCCGGCCGAACCTAGCCCAGTCCCCGCTTTCTTCAGTGAATCGAAGTCCATCGTGAGATCGAGCTGATCCGCCGTCACCATCGGGAAGGCCGGCCCACCCGGGAAAACGGCCTTGATCTTGCGGCCACCCGGCACTCCTCCACCGCACTCCTCCACCATTTCACGGATGGTCACGCCCATCGGCATCTCATAGACACCGG
>JABMDK010000086.1 GCA_015903995.1 Nitrospira sp. | reverse complement strand
CGAGGTCGGCGACTACGTGACGTTGTTCCAAGGGGTGACACTGGGGGGCACGGGGAAAGAGCGTGGCAAACGCCATCCCACACTCGGCAATCACGTGGTGGTGGGAGCGGGGGCAAAAATTCTCGGTGGTATCAAGATCGGCGACAATGTGAAAATCGGAGCGAACTCCGTCGTCCTCAAGAACGTCCCTTCCAATTCGACAGTGATCGGTGTGCCGGCCCGCATCATCAAATCCCAGGGCGAGCGTCTCCCCGATGCCACAATGGATCAGGTCGATCTGCCCGACCCCATCAGCGACCGGTTCATCGCCCTTGAGCAAGAACTGATCGAACTCCGCAAGAAACTCGAAAACCCCGATTCCTAACCCCCTTCGTAGCCCACCATCTTCGTCACCACCGTCTCCATTCCCTCTCCAACATCTCATACCCCAATCGTCCCGAGAACGGCCACAATAGTCGGAACAAGATTGAGAATGTAGGGTAGGTACCCCCCCCTCTGTCTCCGTTGGGGACGCTCGCCTGATTTGCGCCCGAGGTCTCAACAACTGGGCGGAAAGCTCGGCAAGTAAAAGTTCATTTTACGGCCTGTTTTGTGCGAAACCTAGAGGAACTACGTACGTCGTTCGGCGTATGGACTTCCTGTTGAAAGCAGACTAGTCTCTCGCCCCAGTATTCGGAAATATAAGGACTCCAGATGGATACCTACCAAGGAGCTCACCAATGAGTCTCGCCCAACTCTTCTATCTCAAAGAAACCTTCCGGACGCGTGTGCGCGAGTGGCGGCAGGCCTGCTTCCGGCAGCGGTATTGGTCTCGCTCGTCACCCCGCACCCCTCACGCCTCACCCTTCACGCATACGGCGTCCCGCTTCACGCTCGAAGCACTCGAACCACGGCTGTTGCTGTCGGCGACGCCGGTGACTTTGGCAAATCTTCCGGAACATACAGAGCTCAGTCTTCAGAATATGCACGATGTCCTATCACAAGTGAAACCTACTGGGGTGACGGTCGTGACACATGGCTATCAGCCTCCCGGTCCAGGCTTCCTAGTAGGTGATGGCGACTCGCTATGGAACCTTGCGAATGATGTTCGGCTTAAGGCAGATTTTCTCAACGGGGCCAATGGTTTCGCGTGGTTATTGGATTGGGATGTCACTCAAGGTGAAAGTGGCTACTTCGACAATGATGCAGTAACTCAGACGGTAATTACGGACCACTCTGTCCTTCCCACGAAGTCTGAGGAAGGAAAATCTGGTGAAGTGGTCCTCCTCTTCGATTGGGCATCGGAATCGAATGAAACTTCGGGTGGATGGACGGAGGCAGCTGGTGATGCGCTGTTTAGCATGCTAGTGGGACTGGGCCTCGTTGATCCGGTGCTTGGAAAAGACAACAACATTCCCCTACATTTTATCGCACACAGTTTTGGGTCGGCAGTAACCAGTGAAGCCATTGAGAGATTGGCTGCGTTTAATGTCACGGTTGATCATGTCACGTACCTTGATCCTCACGATTTTGATCAACCAATAGTGCCGGTTGACGAAGACCAAAGACAATTCGATGTTGGCTTACCAAAGACAGGAGTTCCGGGTAGAAGCTATGGGGTCTCAGTTTGGGACAACGTTAGCTTTGCCGATGTCTATTATCAGACAACGGAAGAACGATTGGTTTTTGTCCAGATTCCGGAAGGCCGCCCAATCTCTGGTGCCTACAATGTATGGCTTCCTCCGAGTGATCCATCGTTAAATGGTCACGGGATTAATCATAGTGATGTTTGGAATAGCTTTTATCGAGGTACGATCGCGGGGACGTATTTGGGAGGGTATCAGTATTCACGAGTTATGGGGGGGGGCAGCCGTCCCGAACCAGTCTTTTATTCCGATCAAAGCCATCCGCAAGACCATAAGTGGAGTTCCCAACTTCTAGTAGATCCTGTCACTGGCCAGCCGAACTTTGAAGGGCTTTCTCAGCTTAAACTCAGCCAAGCGGAAGTGAAATCTGGAGGTTGGCAGCCACGGTGGGACCCGCTGTCTATTATAAACGGAGCTTTTGACTTTGATGCCAACAAGAAAGGCTCGGAAATCCTGGCGGGGTGGTCCCATCACGGAGGAGGGGGTGAGGCCGACATAGTGGTGGTGCCAGGAACGAATAATCAGGCGCTGGATCTTGATTTCGATACCTTTGACAGCAATGAAGAAGAGCGAACTCACAACTACTTCTATATCCCGTCCTTCGCTAAAGTTCTTGCCTTTGATCTTCGGCGGTATAACCCTAGCCCCGATGACCAGTTGGACGTTTCTCTGGGGACCAACGTCGTGGGGCGGATCAGCCTCGACGTTCAACCAGAAAACACATTTACCACGTTCTTTCTTCCTATCGACAATAAGTATCGTGACACTGCTCAAACGCTAACGTTTCGACTAGAGCAGCAAGGGTTAGTAGGAGATTCGGGAGTCTACATAGACAATGTGAGGATGTTGCGGGATGCTCCGACAACTCTATCGGCCGCTCAGCAGGAGGTGCTCAAAGGGGGGGTTCAAGGAACAATCCAAAAAGTCGGGTTACTACATCAATTCGAGCAATTCTTGAAAGAGCTGGGAATACTCTCCTCTGGGATGGGCGGGCTGCAGGAATTTCATCACGGCCTAGAAACCGCATGGCTAAAACCAATCGAGTCATATTTTGCCAGCGTGGAGAATCCGACGATCGATGGATTGGTGGCGGAGTTAAATAATCAACTACGAATTACGTCTGCTAATGTTGAGCCGTTCGATCCCATAAAGAATGCTCTCGAGATCACGCTACAGTACCACAATCAAACACCGAGCCAGGTTCCATTTTCTCTAGGGAGTGAAGCTGAGGCATTTGGAGTGAAGGTGAAGGCTGGGGGTACCGTTGCAGTTCAAACGACCTTGGACTGGAATCTTACCTTTGGGGTTGATCTAAATCCAGAACTCAATCCGGAAGATGCTTTCTACATTCGAACCAATGGGGCTGATGGCTTCAAATTGGCGAGCGTCATTCAGGCGAGTTCGATGGATGTCGGACTCGGGCTGCCTTTCCTTGACCTTGAAATCAAGGATGACCCCTCTGACCCAACCGACACGCCGAACATTCTCTTTACTCCAACAATTCGCATAAGACTGAATGATCCTAATTCGACCGATGGTCGGCTAACACTGGGCGAGATCAGCCGCTCGCCGGCCGCGTCGCTGTTTTCGGTGGATACGACCGGATCCATCCTGCAGGCAACCTTGCCTGTCCATGCCAGGTTAGCAGGAATCGATCTTCGTTCATTGGGTGGAGCGCCTCGCATCACCCTCAATGATGCAAATCTCTTTGACACTGTGCCCCTGGACTTCGACGTTGCGGGGTTCGACAATCTTAATCCATTCAAGAATGTGAATGCGCCGAATGTGTTGGGTCTTCTCACCAGCCTAGGCAATTGGTTCCAAGGGGTCGATAGTTCTTCACTGCTTAGTCAGAAGCTGCCATTCACGGGTGATCGGTCGCTTGGCGAACTGTTGGACCTTAAAGGTGGGCTCAATGAGTCGATTCTCAAATTCCTCGAGTCGGCACCCAACGCGCCAAGCTTCAGCACCGCTCAGGAGTTGATGGCAAGAGTTGCCGCCATTAAAGGCGGACAATATGATCCCGACACAAAGCGTCTGACATTCGACATCAGCGTCGCGCCACAGCTGACATCCTATGAGTTGCCCCTGGGATTTGATGTTCCCATCGGTGATATCGCTGACCTGAGCAGCTATGTCCGTATGACGGCGCCGAATGTGGCTCCGAATGGGGGAGTGCTTAACGCATCCGGGACGACAATTAGCTTCGTCTTCAATGCGCAGACGGAAATGCAGGTGGCAGTCCTAGGCCCGACCACGGGGTTTGCCGATCTCGTCACAAAGCTCAACGCGGGACTGGCCGCGGCGTTGACAAACTCTGAATTCGGCGCGACTGGGTTAACGGCCAAGCTCGGAGCCGACAACAAGCTTACCCTCGAGTCCACACTGCCAGCCGTCAAGTCGTTGAAGATCATTGGGGGGGCAGCGCTTGGATTTGCCCAGAATCAGACCGCCAATCTGCTGAATATCCAACCGGAGATCAAGAGCAATTTCCGGATCGGTTTCGACCTGACACCGGTTGGAGAGAATTTAAGTTGGCCGACGGAAGCCACAGCGTTGGCGACCCCACTGGCGTCATTGAATAAGGGTAAAGGCATTCGGTTTGGAAACGGTAATCTGCCGGCCGGCTCGCTGGATCTCCTCATAACCCTGCGCGATGGGACGAGAATCGACACGATCAATTTGGATGGGTTGACGACAGTGGGCCAAGTGAAAACTGTGCTTGAAAGTGCCGGGGCCGGCAAACTGCAGGTCACTGTAGATTTGAACGCAAAGGGGTTGGTCATCACCGACCGGACTCAAGGACCAACCCAGTTTACCATCGCTCGTGCCAACGGGTCCTTTGCTGGAATGGCTGGGGTTGGGATCGGGATCGTCGGAGCCGATACGGATGGCGATGGTGTCATCCGGGGCGCTGCCCTGCACGGAGATTCCTACGAGGATCACTTTTTTGTGCAGACGAACACTCAAGATTCGTCACTGGGGCGGTTTCTCAGTGCCAATATCGGGCTCGACATTCAAGATTTCGATGCCGCGGCACGCCTGGGCGCGCTTGGGATTGAGATTGTCGACGGGAAAGGGTCGTTGGGAGCGGGATACACGATCACCGGTTTGAACGATCTGAACACGGTTCCCAACAGCACGGGCCGGATTTACCTGAGCGAGCTGTCCGAGGGATTGAAGTCCGGAAACGTATCGACCTTGCCGTCGGCTGGGTCTGGATTTTCCGGGTCGGCCTCGTTGGATTTTCCACTTCAGCTGACTCAGCAGGCGAAGGATCTTGGCTTCTCTCTAGCCGAAAATCCGAATCTCCCGACAAAGATTGTTGTCTCTTGGAATGATCTCACTTCTGCGCCGACTATCCGGCCCGTCAATCTCAAGCCGAGCATGGCGGGATTGGAGCATTTGGCGCTGGAACAGATCGCCTTGGCGTTCACACAGGTTCAAAAGTTTCTCGATGACCTCGAAGCAACGACGCTCTTCCAAACCCAGATTCCGCTTATCAACAAGACGCTAGATCAGTTGGTGGACATTTCCGACAAGTATGGGTTGTTTCTGGCTGAATACAAGAAGGATCCGGCGAAGACGATTGATCAGGTACCGGACAAAGTAGCCGCGGCGCTTCGGAGAGCTACTGGACAGGCAACTCCACAAACCGAGACCAAGCCAAACGCCGGCAATGCCAATCTAGTCAATCTCGATCTTGATTTTGCGGCATCGTACCGGCAAGAAAATCTCCCGATTAATTTTGATCTCATCAATCTTGGCGGTGCATTAGACAGTCTCATCAGTGCCGATGGATTGTTGACGGTAGACGGGCAGGCGAGACTCGATCTGGATTTGGCTATCGATCTGACAGATCCGCTGAATCCCACGTTCTTTCTCCGGGATTCCAGCGCGTTGGAATTAAGCGCCCTTATCGATACGCTTGACCCTAACGGCATCAACTTTAAGGCTGCGTTTGGTCCTCTCGGTGTTTTCCTGAAACAAGGGAATGTGGATCTCAATAATGGAGAAGGCCAGCCAGCTTTCTTCCGCTTCGACGTAGCCGATGTCACAACCGGACCCACACCTGGGCGATACAGGTTGTCGGATATCAATCCCAGCATCATCACCACATCGGCAGGTGGGAAAGCCGAAGCGTCGTTTGAAGTCTATTTTCCCACGGAACTGAATCGGCAAAGTCCAGATTTCCATCTCGTCGTCAACGATCTGAAACGCCCGTTCAATCTTCAGACGGCGATCAATCCGACAGGGACCACGCTCTTGACCATGCCAGACATGGAAAGTGCGATCAATAATCTCGACCTGAGTCAGACGATGGATTCGCTCATCGGCGGGTGGGACGGATTGTTCCGTCTGCTTGAAGAGTCCATAGACGGCGAGGTGTTTGGAATCAAGCTTCCGCTCGTCGGAGACGAGCTCAAGAATTCCCTGCGATTTATTACGGATCTGCGGCGCGATGTAACCGCTTTTCTAAGTGCTCCGGGCTCAAAGTCTGTGGGATTTGTTCGGGACCAGTTTTTTCGCGCACTCGGGCCGGACGGCCTGGATTGGTTGCTGGAGCTGAATCCCTCGGCGGACGCCGATAACCTGGCGGAATCGAATGAAGACATCATAATCACACCGAATAATCCCACCGGTGCCACCCAAGACATCGAATTCCAATTCAAACTGGGTCAGCCCATGAAGAAGGTGCAATCTCAGATCGATTTTGATTTGGGGTTGCCGGGTCTTAATCTCGATGTTGATGGGAATGTGCAATTGGAACTCGGGTATGCGCTCGATGTGGCGTTCGGAGTGAGCAAGGCGGCGGGCGTCTATTTCAATACGAGCAAGCAGGATGAACTGCAGATTGACCTGAAGGCAACGATCCCAGGTTTGCAGGCTGCCGGTCATATTGCCTTTCTTGAGTTGCTGGCCAAGGATAATCCACTGGATCCGAGTCTCGTCAGCGGGTCCTTTAAGGTGGACCTGAAAGACCCCAACCAGAACGACAATCGGCTGACCTTCTCGGAAATCAAATCCTCCTCGCTTAATAACGTACTCAACTTCACCTTTGCCGCTCTCGCGGATGTGAACTTGCAGCTGTCGGCTGGTTTGGGCGAAGGGGCCGGGTTTCCTTCCCTCAGTACGGATTTCAATCTGAAGTGGGAGTTTACACCCCAGAATGCCAACTCGGGATCGATTGCCGACAGCTTCGGTGGGGTTCCCACGATCGAGTTTGCCCATACGCAGCTTGACCTGGGCGAATTCTTGAGTGGATTTGTCACGCCAATTACTCAGCAGATCAATGCCGTGCTGGGGCCGGTACGGCCTGTGATCAATTTTCTCACCGATCCTCTCCCTGTCATCTCATCTATCATGGGGCCAATTACGATGCTCGATGTGGCCGAAATCTATACCGGCCAAGACCTGAGTGGCGTCAGAACGTTTTTGGAAACGGCACGTGAGCTTCTGGATTTCGCCGATCGCATCGGAACCACACAAGCCGGCGCATTTATCAGTCTTGGCGGGTTTACCATGGGATCGACGGGGCTCAATCTTCGATCGAGCAACACGGCGACCCTCTTGGCGAAGGCCAAGGGTATCGAGAATCAAGTCACCAGCTTTCTAAACAACGCCAGTCAACCCGTGACCCTCGACAATCTGAAGGCGCTCCTCACCGCGGAAATCGGAAACAAGGCAGCCTCCTTCAAACAAGCACAGGAGAATGTCAAACAATCGTCGGCGGCTCCCGGCACAGTGGAATTTGCGTTTCCGCTGATTGAAGACCCAAGCAAAGCATTTGGTTTGTTATTTGGGCAAGACGTCGACTTGTTTACACTCAACCTGCCCGAATGGCGGCTCGACATTCCGTTTCAGAGTCCATTTATCCCAATTCTCGGACCACTGGGTGTCCGGTTCGGAGGCCTCATAGGCGGGTCGGCAAACTTCGATTTTGGATTTGATACCGCCGGATTCCGGCAATTCGCGAAGACGAATGATCCGGGAGACATTTTCGACGGATTTTACGTCAGGGATTGGGATTCGCATGGAAGCGATATCGCAGAAGTTACGCTGACGGCAGGGATCACCGCCACGGGCGAGGTGAATGTCGGTGTGGCATCTGCGGGGGTGACCGGTGGAATCTTTGCCAATATTGGCTTCAACCTCCACGACATTGCCGATCCGCTTACTGGCCTCACTGACGGAAAGGTCCATCTCGATGAATTGGAGCGCAATCTCCGGAACGGCCCGGTATGTGTTTTTGATGTCGACGGATCGCTGATCGCGCGATTGAGCGCCTTCATTGAATTCCTTTTCTATGAACAGACATACGAGTTGGCCACGGTCGAGCTGTTCAAGTTCAACTCGGAGTGCCCAGACATGACGCCGATCCTTGGGGCAATCGATGGGAACGGTGTGTTGACGCTCAATATGGGTACCCTGGCCGGAGCTCGCCGATTCGGTGACACGATGGATGGGAACGAGACCTTCACCATTCTTCGGGGGAATGGAGAGTCCGGAGTGCTGCTCGACGCGTTTGGTGTGCAGCAGGCCTTCACCAACGTGACAAAGATTGTCGCACACGCCGGGGCGGGGGATGACGTGATCACGGTCGATGCGGCTGTGAGCGATACCATCACGCTTGAGTTGTGGGGGGACGCGGGGAACGACCGGCTGACGGCTGGGAAGGGCTCTGCTGAATTGCACGGCGGAATTGGAAACGACCAACTGACCGGCGGCCTGAAGGATGATGCGCTGTTTGGTGAGGACGGGGATGATGTGCTGCTGGGTCTTGGCGGGAAAGATATCCTTGAGGGTGGAGCTGGACGAGATCGACTGGAGGGTGGAGACGATGCCGATATCCTCCGAGGCGGAACGAACGAGGATATCCTCATCGGAGGTCGTGGAAACGATCTGCTCGAGGGGGATGACGGCGATGACTCGCTGCTGGGGCAGGAAGGCGATGACCGTCTCTACGGTGGTTTCGGCAGCGATGCGCTGACAGGCGGGTTGGACGCCGACTTGTTATATGGAGATCGAAGCATCATCGACGCAAGTGCCCTCGCAATCGGCGGGGATGACGTGCTGTTCGGTGGTGATGAAAGCGACAAGCTGGCTGATGGACTGTCAGGGGATGGCGCGGACCAGATCTTTGGCGATGGTGGGAACGATCTGATTTTCGGTGGTCGTGGATTAGATCTGTTGATGGGCGATGCCGGCTCAGACGAGCTAGATGGGGGAGCGAGTGCTGACATCATTTATGGAGGAAGCGGGGACGATCTGATCCGTGGTGGTACAGGCGGAGATACAATTTTCGGAGAGGATGGAAGCGATACGATTTACGGCGTGGTCGGTGTAGGCGGAAGTCTTGATTGGACCCTTACCGATGGGAGCAATGACGATTTGGTGGTGAACACGATCCGCGGCGGTCTCGGAGATGATGTTATTTACGGTGGCTTTGGTGCGGATGTCATCTTCGGCGATGAAGGAGCCGACCATATCGTTGGGCTCAAGGGGAATGATCTTGTGCTGGGCGGGTCAGAAAACGATTTTCTTGAAGGGAATGAAGGAAACGATACCCTTCGGGGAGAAGCTGGAGACGATGTTCTCCTCGGTGGAGCTGACGATGACATGTTGGAAGGTGGTGTCGGGAAAGACATCCTTTCAGGTGACACGGGATCCGACATCCTCTGGGGCGGATCGGAATTTTTGATCGACGTCAATATTCGGGGACTTGCCAATCTGGATGTCGATCCCAATTTTGTATTCGCCGAAAGAACGACGGACTTTACCCCCCCGAGCATCGTCCCCCGGTTGTTCTTCGGTTTGTCGGTCGATGGGGACCCCAGCGACGGCGCGGACACGCTCCGTGGCGGCGACGGTGGTGATTGGTTATTCGGCGGTGGGGACTCCGACCTCCTGGAAGGCGGAGCAGGCAACGACTACGCCGACGGTGGGGCCGGTAGCGATACCGTACGCGGTGATGACGGGAATGACATCGTGCGCGGTGGAGCCAATGACGACGTCGTGCGGGGCGGTGTCGGTCTCGATCAGGTGTACGGCGATGCCGGGAGCGATTTCCTGTTCGGGGATGCCGGATCGGAAACCGCTCGAACGGTGGGAGGCATCACGTATGCCGCCGGCGATTTGCGCGGGCAACGGCTTTGGGGTGGGGAAGGCACCGATTTCCTCCATGCCTATGCCGCTGCCGGGTTGAATGATTCACAAAGCCTCATTGACGCCGAACAATTGCTCCCCGGGGATGAACTGCATGGAGGATCAGGCGGCGATTGGCTCTATGGGAATCTCCGGCAGGATCTACTGTTCGGCGACGAGGGGAACGATTTCCTTCATGGAGACTATCTGGCCGGGCAGGACTATGCCTTGAACACGAGCGCGGCGATCCTCGGTGGCAGTGACAAACTCTACGGGGACAGTGGGGAGGATCAACTGTTCGGCGGTGGTGGCAACGACGAACTCTGGGGCGGAGGCGATTCAGATTGGCTGGAAGGCCAGAATGGGAATGACACGCTGTACGGCGGTGCCTGGATCGATCTGCTGGTGCTGGATACGAAATACACGGCGCTTGGGGATACGATCGACGGGCATTTCGGCAATCGCCAGCAAGGCGATGTGCTGGACGACAATGCCACGGATATTCTGATCATTGAGGGGACCCAGGCCGACGACAATATTCAAATCAGTCAACATGCGACAGACTTCAAAAAGGCGGTCGTGTCGTATAACGGTCGAACCATCGATGCGACTTGGCGTGATGCGCAGGGTCGTGCACTCATCGAGCAGTTCCGCATTTCCGGATTGTCCGGTAACGATACGATTGGATTTGCCCAGGGTGCCAATGCGCTGGACATGACGGATCTCAATAACCGCAGCAGCGATTTCGTTGGTGTAATCGCTGGCGGACCTGGGATTGATACTCTGACGGGAACGGGTGGGCGCGATCGGCTCGACGGCGGCGAAGGGAGCGATACGCTCTTCGGACTGGTCGGAGATGATCGCCTGTGGGGGAACGATAGTGGTCAAGGGCCGTCGAGCGATCACGACATTCTCTTTGGCGGCCAAGGCCACGACGATCTCATCGGCGGGCAGGGAACGAACGATCTCTATGCGTGGACACGCGATCCCTCGTTCGGCGGACAATTTGGGGTGTTCGTCGATGCGGCTGGCCAGCTTTATGACAATGATGGCGACCTCAATAATGACGGCCTACTCGATGGCGCAATATCCGTCCTGATCGCCAACGGCGCCGCACCAACGAATGGGCGATTGACAGGGGATGCCAATTTCACGCTCACCATTGGGAACAACCCTCCCGTGGCCGTCAAGGTCACCCAGTCTTCCACGTCAATTAATCTGACTACGGCTGATCTGGTCGCAGATATCAATGCCGCGCTTGCTGCTGCAGGAATTGGGGCCGATGTCGTGGCCGCGCTCAACCAACAGAAGATTGAGCTGAAAACCACAATTGCCAAAGGACCTGTCGCGCTGACTCTCCAAACGACGGCTACTGATAAGACCACCACGGAGTTACAGTTCTCCAGCGGCCAGACGGTCGCTGCGCAGGGGCCGTACCAACTTGAAGACACCGGCCTCAATCGCATTTTGGGTGGACCGAACGCTGACAAGCTGTATGGCGGAACCGGTTTGGATTTCATGTACGGGAATGGTGGCGACGATACCCTCTATCGGGCCAACGGCAGCACATTCGAGAGTCTCGATGAAGGCCTCGCAGGCGATGCCTGGAAACAGTATGCGAAAGAAACCAATCTGGTTTGGTATGTCGGCGGGTCGAACGCCAAGGACGAGATCCACATCGATTACGTCACGGAACCGGGTCTGCTGCAGAATCGACATCTGATCACACGGTTGACCGAGAACAACGGCAACTTCTCCTTTGCGGCCAGCCTCCAGCTCGATTTTGACGCCGTCGATAAGAACGGCAATCGTCTCTGGCAACCGGAAGAGGCACTCTTGGATCTGCGAGCGTTGGAAACTCCGGACAATGAAGCGCGCGGTGAATCGCTCGGCAGCCTGGAGGCTCGGCGGATCGATCTGTTGCGAAATATTCTGCCGCCGGAGGGGAACTTCCTGGCCATTTTGGTCGATGCCTTGGGCGGCGACGACACGATCATCGTCGGGCCGACCGTCCAGAAGACCGTATGGATCGACGCCGGCGCCGGAGACGATCGTGTGGAGATCCGTTCAGGCAATGCCATTCTGATCGATCAGACGGAAGTGGGGACATTGGTGCCGGCAGTGCTGCTGGCTGAGGTTCCGCAGACCGGATCCCAAGCTCCGACGAACTATCGCCTGAGCGGAGATTCTCGCTTTACGCTGGTGCTGAACGGCACCCAGCAGGCTCAAGTCTTTGTGCCGGTCTCGGGAAATGCTGGTACCGGCACGAATGTGACAGCCGATGATCTCGTGGTGGACCTCAATGCGGCGCTCGATCGTGCCGGGCTTGGTACGGACGTTCGCGCCGGTCATATCGGAAGTCGCTTCTTTCTCACGACACTCAAAGGCGGCCACGGGATCTCGCTGAAATTGATTGCGGAGCAGACGGATCCCATCGTCACGGAGCTGCACTTTGCGCAAACCCAGCTGGTGCCGGGAACGACGACGGTGTCGCAAACCGTGCAAGGTGCCAAGACGATTGCGCGCAATGACGTGGCGGCCTCAGCCTTTACCCTATCCGGTCCTGCCGTGCTGAAGGGCGCCGTGGTGCCAGCAACTGGTCAACTGGGAGGAATTGCCGAATTTTCGCTGAGAGTCAATGGACAGAAGACCGGCACGGTGAAACTGGCCGATTCAGTGAACGGGACGGATACGACGGCGAGCAATGCGACGGTGGATGCGTTGGTGGTAGATCTGAATAGCGCATTGAAGGCGGCGAATCTGGACGCAGATGTGCTCGCCACACAGTCCAGTGGCACGATTCTGTTGACGACGAGAAGCGTGCGTAGCGATGCCCAGCTGGAAGTGATCAGCGCCAACGACATTGCCAGGACAACACTAGGATTCTCCGCAGGAGCCCGTACCACATCCGGCCAGGGCATTGCGGGGAATGTGTCGTTTACCGGGCTTACGATCGACAACCCCAGCGACGTGGACTGGTACCGCGTCACGTTTGCGTCACCCTCGGTAACTATATCGCTCAAGAGTGCGGCTGATACGGACAAGCTGCGTGTGGAGGTATATGAGGACACGGCCAATGGCCTCGTGTTTGTTGGCGACAACCAGTCAATCAGCGGGTCGATTACCCCGGATCTCACCGAACTGCTTGTCGCGTCGCGTCTGGCGCCTGAAACAGGGCGACCTAGCGGCGAGGTGAGGTTCAGTCTACGGTTGAATGGAGGAGATCCCGTTCCGGTGGTGCTTCCTGTTGGCACGGCTGGCCTAGATCCGATCGGGACCACCGCCGAAAACCAATCGATCAACGACCTCGTGGCGGATCTGAATGCGGCGTTGGCTAAGGCGGGACTCGGCGCAAAGATCCAGGCCGGGCATGTGCAGGGCTATCTCACACTTCAGACTGTGGGGGAAGCAAAAGGGCAGTCGTTGGAGTTGCAGGCCAACCAAAAGATCTCCGAAGAAGTTAGGACTACCACGGAACTGGGTTTCCTAAATGGCCAGAAGACTGCTGAGTCCGTGGTTCCGACGAACGCATATCCCCTGGTTGGGCTACAGAATCTGGGGAAGGTCGATGGCCTGACGCTTTCTGGCTCTGGGGATGTGGATTGGTTCGGGTTCACGCTCTCGGAACCAACCGGTGTCGCAGATGCAATCAAACTCAATTCGGATTCGAGTGGGATCGTGACGTTCCAATTGCTGGATGCTGCCGGTTCTGTGAAAGCGACAGCCTCAAACGGGTTGCTGGCCCTTGCCAACTTGGCTCCGGGAGAATACTTCCTCAAGGTCAGTGGAACAAGTTCGACGCGCTATTCGTTGACGCCGCTTCTGGCCAAGCTCGGGACGACAGTCCTCAATCTGTCCGGTGAGGGAAGCAACGCGGTTGCACTGAATACTACCCCTGGCAGCTCCTACCTCATCAAGGTCAGTTCGCCGAACGTCGTTCCGACGATCTACGACCTTAACTTCAGCGCCGGCCCTGGTGACACCGTCAAAGTGGAACTTGGGACACGGTCAGACGTAGTACGCAGGGATGTGATCATTGGCGGAGAGGGGCACGACGTCCTATCCGGCGGGCCAGGCGAAGACTGGATTTTCGGCGGGAACGGCAACGACGTTCTGACAGGAGGGCTCGATCGCCAAGCAGAAGACCTGCTCTTTGGCGGCGCAGGGGACGACCGGTTCCAAGTCATTCCCGATGACCTACCCTTTATCAAAGGAACGACACAGACGCTTGTTCCCACCCTCAGTGACCGTTTCGATGGCGGAGCGGGGAACGACGAAGTACTGTTTCTGGGTGGTGATTTCGACAATCTCGGTAGACCCGTGTCGGATCATGTCGCAATCCGGTGGAATCGTTTTCTCCATCGCTATGAATTCACCAGCTTGGTGTGGGATACGGCGAATCAGGAATTCAACAAGGAAGGCAAGAGCCCGGCAGTACTCACGGCCACGACAGAAGGCCCGGCGAATGGCCGGCTCGATGCTTCTGCAGGATCGGTGGCCGGCAGTAATGCCGTCTTTACGCTGACGATGACAGAAAATGGGGCCTCCCCCATCATCAAACAAGTGACACTGGCTGACGACCCCAACAATAAATCACTGAATGACTTGGTCGCCGATCTGAACAAGGCACTGCTCGACGGAGGAATTCGCGACAAAATCATTGCAGGAAGTGAAAACGGCCGCTTGACCTTCACGTCTCTATCCCTTGGCGCCGGTGTCACCGTAACCGTGAGCTTCACAGGAGCGTCAAACAACGCGGCTCGTCTTGGGTTTGCGAACAACCAGAGTGCGAGCGGGACTGACACCGGCGCGCTCTTCAAGCAACAGTATCTCTTCTACCAGACTCGCAATATTGAGAAGACGGTCATTGACACGCGTGCCGGCGACGACGAAGTCCACGGTGATCCGGAATATAAGTTCCCAGGTGTGGACAGTGAGTGGGGCATCGATCCTGGCGATCTAGAACAGCGCGCGACGATCGGTGGACTGACGATCCTGGGCGGCGTCGGCAATGATCTCCTCTTCGGCGGCGCCCAAGACGACTATATCGATGGCGGCGATGGTATCGATTATCTCGAAGGCGGGGAAGGGAACGACCAACTCCTTGGCGGTCCTGCTGACGACGTGATCGCCGGTCGGTCGACTGTGCGCCCCGATCGGTATGAATGGCAAACCCGAAACGGACAAAGCGGGGCCAACGATAACGTGCCCTTTGCCGCGCTGCTCCCAGCCGTGCAGGCCGGCACGGTGATTTCTGCCAGCTTCCATATGGGCGATGAAGGAGACTGGTACATCATCAAGACGCCGCAGGCCCTGAAGTCGTTCGGTACCGCCGACAAAGCGCTCCTGACGCGCGAGATGATCAAGGTGGTGTTCGACAGCGCCGAGCAACAGGCGCTCTTCGCCCAGTTCGAGAGCAGGAGCGTTTTCTTGTTTGCCGGTCAAGACACCGATGCCGGTCCAGGGCTCAACGTTATTCCGGTCGAACAGTTCGCCGGCGTGCCGGACTATTACCTGCTTCACGTCAAGAATGTGAATGCGAGACCAAGGATCGTCGCGGTGAATGAAGTGCCCCCCACAGGGCAATTGCCGGGCACAGCCGTCCTTAGATTCAAATTTGATGGCGGCAATTTTGGCTCAGAAATCATCGTCAATCCCGATCCTGTAAACGGAGGGATCGGCGACCTGGTCGCAGATGTCAATGCACAGCTTGCCGTGACATTTGTTTCAGGGACAAGCGGACCGCGGCTCAGCGACAAAGTTGTGGCGACCCATGAAGGCAATCGCCTGGTCTTTGTGTTGCGACAGGGGAGCGTCTTTTCAGTAACCAGCTTTGGGAACGGGGTGCTTGGTTTTTCGGACAACCAAAGCAGTATGACGACAGCCGCGACGCAACACCAGCCTGTGGCAGCCATGGGTACCTATAAGATTTCTTTTCTTCCTTCGCTTGGGACCACCATCAATGTTCCAGCTTCTACAGATTCATTCACAATCTCACAATCGACCAGTGCCTATAAGCCTGCGGTGATTCCGCTCGGCGATATTAACGGAGACGGGTTTGCAGATTTCATTGCCGGAGTCCAGGACTACCTCGGAGGGGCTGCCGACTTTGGTCTGCTGAATGCAGCTGGTGATACCAAGGGGTTGGTTTATCCGGACCAAGTGCTAAGTTCCTCAAGAGCCCGCATCTATTTCGGGAGCTCTGTAGGGATCGATACGACGCAGGATGATGCGGCGATTGATCTAATCTTGCCGGCACCGATCCTTAGTCGATCGATTCTTGAAACTCAATCCATCTTCGGCGCTCCTGGAGATTACGATGGTGATGGGAAAGACGACATTCTTGTGGCAGTGACGCTCCCAACAACCGAAAGCGAGCGAGTAGATCTTCTGGAAAAGCTTCCCAAGGCGAATGATCCTCAAAATCCTTTTTCAACAAGTTTCTATGACTTTATCTCTGGAACTCCAGGCCAATTGTATCCGTGGAGGTTTCTTAATGAGGGTGTCTATCTCATCCTTGGGAAATCGATTGGGACTCAAGATATTGATGTCGTCCAACAGGCGAATGCGACCTTCCGTGGATTCCAGGGACAGGTGGCCTTGGGGAATGCGGGTCTGGTCGTGGGGGGAGATACAATACAAGACATAATTCTAGGAGATCCTGGCTTCAACGATGTGGGTAAAACTGATTCTGGAGCTGCGTATGTCTTCAGCGGGAGGACCACATGGCCGACACCATCACAACTTTTGCCGGTACCAGGAGGTATCGCTGACTTTTCAAACGGGGTTGTTTCGAGCACAGATGGGTTTGTCCTCACCGGACCGTGGAATGTTACCACTGGACGGTCGGATCAGAATCGGCACAGCGCGTCGCACAGTTTGTACTTCGGGAGTTTCGGCGGTAGCCAACCCGACCCGACGCTCGGCGGTGGTTTCTACACCGCTGGCCAAAGCGGTACGGCCACGACTCCAACGTTTACTCTGTCTGCAGGGAAAAGTGCTGATCTGGTGTTCAGCCACATGCTCTCGACGAATGATCAAGGCACTGATCTGGCGAAAGTCCAGATTTCAGTCAATGGTGGCGTCTTTCAGGATATTCCAAACGCCATCAATTTTATTCAAGAAGGTGGCCAGTCAAAGCGCGAAACAACGTTTCCCAACCGCCTGATTGAAGGCGACTTGTTCGATTGGGCTGGCTTTGTAGGAGAGGTGGGGAGTCGCTATTGGAAGCGCGCTGTTATTGATTTGAATTCATTCGTGGGCACAATAGATCGGACGGTTCAACTCCGGTTCTCCTTTAATGCATCAGTAGGCAGTGTTGGCGGAGAAGGGTGGTACATCGACGATGTCCAGGTCCGTTCCTACATCGGGCCGAAAGAGGCCGCACTTGCGATCAAGGGTGATCAGACGCAGGATCGATTGGGGGCGAGTGTCGCCGGATTAGGCAGCTACGACGCAGTCACTGGGTTGAACGATTTCGCTGTGTTGCGTGAAGCGCCTGGAAATGCAGCGCGAGGGGCAGTCGGCGTCGTCCTCAACGGAAATGGTGCAGGAGTCACCTACTATTCGCCCAGCACTAATCTGGCAGGATTCAGCCTCGCGCAGGCTCCATCTGAACTTGTCACAGGGTCATCTGCGCGTGTGCTCAGTAATGATATCAACAACGATGGTTTGTCCGATCTGTTCCTCACCAGCGACGGCCAGACCTTTATCCGAGCAGGTGGTACCGCTCTCGCCACGGGCTTTACGTCGCTCACAGTACAAGGGCGAGTCCAAGCCATGGGGGATTTCAATAATGATGGGTACGATGATCTCACAGCGGCCTACCTGTCGCCGACCCCGTCCATAGGCGAAACAGAAAACGTCGTGCGGCATCAAGTCGGGAATCTATATTTCGGCGGCCCCACTGCACTGACGGCGTTGACGGCTGTGTCACTTGTTCCGGATGTGTCATTTGAGTCGCAACTCCCCAACTATAGTAATACCTCGGTGAATCCCCTTCTCTTCGGGCGCATTGGCGACACAAATAAGGATGGAAAGATTGATCTCGCCATCGCGGATGAGAAGACGACTGCGACGAGTGCCGGCGCAGGCAGCACCCATGTCTTCTTGGGGAATGGGACAACCGCGTCGGGTGTTTTGGCGCGATCCTCAGCCGTGGACTTCACCTACGGTTTCGCAACGCCAATGGGAGCCGCGGGGTTCTCTGTTCCAGGGATCAATCTGGGGCAGGTAACGGGCACGACGCCGCCCATTCAAAATGCCTTCACGATAGAGGGGAGATCTGCCCAAGAAGAACTCTTCTCCGTTCAGGATATCGGTGACCTTAACGGAGATGAAATTGCTGACTTTCTGCTGAGAGGCAAGGTCTCCAGCTATATCCTCTTGGGCCCTGTCGATCTCCGCAATATCCAGAACGTGTCGTCTCTCGCGCAATATATCATTGATCCGGTCTCGCTCGGCCGCCCCGCGGATCGCATGGGTGACATCAATGCCGACGGTTTGACGGACCTTGTGTTCGTTCATGATAAGAATCCTGTCGATCCATCAGATCAAATCAGCATTCGAATTCTGCTCTCCGATGCGAGTAGCATCACGCCGTTCGGGACATCTCGTACGTTGCAATTTGCCAGCGTGCCGCAAGCACAACGACGAGAATTCGTCGACGTTTTCAGCAGCTCTTTTTCGTTTCGGCCTATCAGCAAGATCTCGGCCTCTGTTCTCAATTGGGATGGTGACCAGTTTGCGGATGTCTTTGTCCTCAGTGATGGGGGCATCGGCAACAGCGAAAACCAACAAGTGGCGTTCTTGCAATCGGGTGCGGTGCTAACCGCTTCGCCGACTCCCTTCGTGTCAAATTTGCCAGCCGTTATCTTTAATGCTGATTCAACAGGCTTCGCTGATCGAGAGGGCCGGGCGGGAACTTTCTTTGGTTCTCACCTATTTCGAGGAGCCAATCCCGTTTTATCGATTGGGACCACACAAAGTGGCGCGTCTCTTCCACAGAATCTCCGAGCAATTTGGGCTGGCGATGTCAATGGTGACGGGCGAGAGGATCTGCTGTTCGCGGATTCAGACTTCATCGTTATTAACTCAAGGGATAATATCGTTTCGATTCCCAATGTTGGCCGCGTCTATGTCTTCCTTGGGGAAGACTTCACGCCCGATCCACAAATACCCATCCAATATTCCCTCGACCAGGCGAATATGATTTGGGAAGAGTTCGGTCTTGGCGGTGGGCTGCTACCGCTTGGTGATGTGAATGCTGATGGAGTAGATGACATCGGGTTGGCGCGCACAGTGGAAGACCAAGGAGGTATTGCTGGGTTCCGCAATATATCAGGAGGGTCGGTGTCTGGTGGGCTGCTAATCCAATATGGGAATGTGACGTTTCCCGTGTATCCAAATATTGGATTCCATCCGGTCCTGTCCACCTCAGATGTTGCACTGCCCACGCCGGCGATCGTAATTGCGCGAGATGGAGCCAACCAATTGCCCACCGGCCGGGCGTTCCATGGCGCACTGCAGGCAACCAGCGGCGATTTCAATCATGACGGAAAGATGGATCTGCTCGTCGGCGAGCCGACTCGTCTCGTAGCTGATAGCCTCCAAGGAAGCTTCAGTACGGCTGCTCTTGTGGAACAGTCCGACCGCGGGCAAGCCGTTGTGTTGTATTCGATCATTGAAAAAGACCAGGCGGCCGGCACGGGACCCGTGTTCTTATCCAGTGGCGATCTGATCTTTAGGGGGCAGCAGGATCAGGACCAACTCGGAACATTGCCGACAACCCCCAATTTGGATCTCAATGCAGACCGATACGCGGATCTCCTGCTCGGTGCGCGTCGTGCCGATGGCCAGAGCACAGGGCTTCTGGATGAGGCCGGCCGCATCTACGCAATTTATGGTGCACCGACTCCAAATGGTCGTGTCACGCAAGTTGTTCGCGATCATGCGACTTCGCTGACCAATCGCACGATCACTGGGAGTGGCGACTACTTGGTCGATGATGGCACGAACCAGCCACGTACCTATACCGGGACAATCCTGATATCGGATAACACCACCACGCCGCTCGACGATCGGGAGGCCTGGTATAAGTTTACGACGCTTGGCGATGGAGAACATGGATCACAGATTGTTCTCACTCCTGGTGCGAGTGCGAGCCGCGTTCTGGAGTTTAGCGGGCAGGCTGGGACGGTCAGGCCGAGTACGGGTGCTACAAACGTCATCGGTTCGACACTGACAGTTGGTGCTCAGTCCGTGCGTATGCTTGATTTGGCTGACGGCACGGGTGATGTCGGCATTCTCGAACTGGATCTCTCAGGGATTCAAGGCGCGGTGTTGCGCGATCCGACCCTTGTGGCGGATGCCCGGCTGGTTTTGAAATACACTTGGGCAGGGCAAGCCTCAGGGCGCTCACTGCAGGCTGCGGTGCTTCAAACTGAAGCGAATAACGCGGTGACGGTCAGCGATGCGACGGGCACTCAATTTGCCACTGTCGCTACGGCAGCCATCACGAATACGTCAACCTTAACGGCGCTGCAGTTGGACCTGACGGCAGTGATTCGCCAGGCATTGACGGCCGGCAATACTCGTCTCACCGTGAAGCTGACGCTCCAGGGTACTGTCGCGGCTGGATCGCCACTGCTTCGCGTGACAGGGAGTGCGCCTGCAGGCGACCACCGCACCTATCTGAACGTGACGATGAAGCAAGAGAACGGGGTTGTTGCCGATTTGTATAACTCAAACGGAGGGCTTCTGGTCGAGGGACAACCGATTATCAATTTGCGCGAGTTTGAAGCCGGTCAATACTTCCTTCGGGTCTATCGGCCGGCCTTTGTAGTTCCGTCTGGTCCTTTGTCTTATTCATTCTCGATCACGCCACCGAAGCAGGGATTCACTCATTCTCTACCGGACAGGGACGAATTGCATGGAGGAGATGGGGAGGATCTGCTAATCGGGAATGGGCAATTGGACCGCCTCTTTGGTGAGAGCGGAACAGATGCGTTCATTGGGGAGTCATTGGAGATCCGTGATAAAGGTGTTGGAATTTCGGCTGGAGGTGATCAAGAGTTCGAAGTCGCGCCCAGCGCGTCCGAAGCCCTAATCAAAGCGAATCTGCCGGCCGTCCAAGACCCTGTGGTGAAGTTTGACGATTCCCGTGTCGAAGCTGCGGTTGCCCATGCGCTGGGCGTGCCGGTGACCAAGAAGTTCAATGGCGAGTTGCTGGTTTCCCGTCCTCTCTACGCGAGCGATCTTGCAAAACTGACATCATTAGACTTGAGCTCCGGCGCATTGACCGAACTGGGGCTGCTGGTCAGCATCAATCCCATGAGTGGGATGGGCGTGCCGATTTCGGATCTGACCGGGTTGGAACATGCCGTCAATCTGGTCGACTTGAGCTTGGCCCACAATAGCATCTCGGATATCGGCCTGCTCACGCCTGGCATCAAGGTCAGTCTTGAGCGGGAAGGGCAGCTTGGCTTATCGAAGATTCAATATGTGAATCTTGATGGAACCAGGTTTGCTGATGACGATCTTGTTGGTCTTGCCAAGCTCACCACTCTCAAGTACCTCAGTCTGGATTATTCGGAATTAACGACCCTCGATCGTGACCGTAATCCCGCCACCCTGAGCGATTCTCTTGGCGCACTGAAGGATCTCCAATTCCTCAGTGTGGATGCCGGCCGGTCGGTCAGGCGGGAAGAATCCAATGTGAATCCAAACTGGACCGCAATAAACAATACGAGCAGCACCAACGGTGGGAATAGTTTCGGATTTCGCGCCACGGAAAATAACACGCAAGGGGTATCTCCAGCTGGTGAAATGGGAGGTAGATTCGCCCAGTTTTCCCCTGCGCTTGCTGGAATGGTAGTCGATCAACGGTTTGACGGAACCTTGGGTCTGAACGATTTGATTGATGCCTCCGGTGAGTTGCGAATCCAAAATCCACAGACCTGGACGGCTGGCGTGTTTATCGGGCACACCGCGCTTAATGGATCAGCGAGGGTTGGGTTTGTGGTAGTTCCTCCCACTGCGGCGGGAACGGCATTTGGCGTGCAAGCTCTGGTGGTGTTTGATAACGGGACATCTGTTTCATCTAGCGTTGTGAATGTGGGGGTCGCGCCAGCGGCCGCTTCCACCTGGCGCTATCGGTACGATCCAACCGGAGGAGCAGCCGCACAAGGTCGTCTCACTGTAATTGTTGAAGATGTGGCAACGGGTGTACGGAAGGAAGCTGCGCTTGATTTGACCTCAGTGCAGCGATCGCTTGGTGCCGCTCTTCTGGGATTTGGTATGAGAAATGTGGTGTCTGGAATTTTGGATTTTCCTAATAGAACTGTCGAAGTCTACATTGATGGACTGGTGTATTCTGTTCCTGCGCCGCGGGTACTCCAAGGTGCAGGTTTGGTGGTCACAACGTCGCAGGCTGGTTTGCAATCTGCTGCCGGCGTGGCGTTTGCTTCTGATGGGGTATTGTATGTAAGCGATGCCGGTAGCAATACGATCAAACAATTTGACCCCCTCACGCAATCCTTCACGACGTTCGCTAGTGGAAACGGCCTGTCGAATCCCCAGGGAATGGCAATCGGGCCTGATGGTCTCCTCTACGTAGTGAATCAAGGGACAGGCGAAGTCTTCACATACGATCTGCAAACGAAGACAAGGAAGAGTACGTTCACTTTAGGAGGGTTTCTCTGGGACGTAGAGATTGATAATGTAGGGAGAGTGTACGTGAGCGACTTTGACAGTGGAATTTACAGGAAGGATGTCGGGTCAGACTCATTCGAACACATAGTCTTAAATACTACAGGAAGTATTTTCTTAGGCCTTGCCTACAGGCAGGGGGACTTGTTTGTGGGGGAATACAACGGAAAGGTGCTTCGCTTTGATGGACAGACTGGCGCGGCGAAGCCTGCGTTGGTGACCGGGCTTTCGGGGTCGGTGAGTGATCTGGCGTTTGGTTACGATGGCAATCTTTATATGTTGCGTACTAATGATGGCGCGACGACTGAGGTGTTGCGTTATCGTTTTACGCCTGGACAGGTCGATTCTGTGACTCAAGTTCAGAGATCCTCTGATTATGGTAGTAAAGTTGCTTTTGGCCCAGACGGACTGCTTTATGCCACTGGTATTGTCAATAATCCTGTTTCGGTCTTTGACGTATATCCCACTGAATTCGATGCCCTCAACAATCTTTCTAAGCTCGCGCTGTTATCTCTGAGCAATAATAAGGTAGCCAATCAAGTGGTGGATATTGGCCTCAGCCGGATGACCAATGAAGGCCAGGCTGTGACTCTTACGGCGTCGTTGCTACAACCGACGGGGATCACCAACTATACCTGGAAGGTGGAACGTAACGGAGTACCGGTCGGTTCAACCGTTTCCGGGACTGTGTCGGGAGGCGTCATTCCCAGCTTCAATTTCAACCCGAGCCCATTAGAATTCGACCAAGGCGCCTACCATGTGACGCTCACGGTCTCAGGCTCCGCCGGAACGTTTACGGATGCCTTGACGGTGATCGTGAAGAATGTTGCTCCGGCGATCAACCTTGGGGGAAATCGAACAGGGACCGAAGGAACTGCTGTGACGGTCACGCCGATTAGCGTAACCGATGTCCCAGCGGACAGCGTGAGTTACCAATGGACGGTGACATCAACAAACGGCCAGGTCATGCTGCCGCAAGCCACGCCAACTCTCTCATTTACTCCTGTCGACGACGGGATCTACACGGCGACGTTGACGGCTTCTGATGGAGAGGGGGGAATATCAAACAGTTCGGTGCTCATCAACGTCAGCAACGTAGCACCAACGGTCAATGCTGGTCTGGATCGGAGTGTGCAAGAAGGCTCACTAGTTAGTCTGATTGGAGGCGCCACAGATCCCGCAGGCGCTTCTGACCCGTTGGCCTATGATTGGACAGTAGTCGCGAACAATGGGCAAGTCATCGCTCCATCGACAGGGCCAGCGTTCGCGTTCACGCCAATTGATAATGGTACGTATACTGCCACACTGACCGTGCGTGACGGTGACGGGCTGCCGGTTACCGATCAAATGATCGTCACGGTCACTAATGTTGTACCAACCATCACAATTTCCGGTGGAAACACGGCAACCGAAGGCGTGCCCTATGAGTTGTCGCTCGGTCCTATAACCGATCCCGGCGCCGATGTCGTCTCTGCCTTCATCGTGAAGTGGGGAGATGGACAGCAGAATACCTACACCAGTGCCGGCCTTGTCACTCATGTCTATGCTGATCAATCAGCTACGCCGCGCACGGTTCAGGTCGATTTGACGGACGAGGAAGGGACCTATCTGAACCGGGCTAGTCTTCAAGTCAATGTTCAAAATGCCGCTCCGGTCATGACGAGCGTGACACGAAGCACCTCTGATTTGCTGGAGAACGGGACGCTGACACTGACCGGCGCTTTCTCAGATACGGGCTCCCTCGACACCCACACGGTCATCATCAATTGGGGGGATGGCAGTGCGCCGCAAGTGCTGGCCCCACTTGCTGGGGGGATTCTGAACTTCTCTGCTAACCATCAATATCGAGATGACGAACCATCGGCTGGTGATGATCGCTATCTGATCTCCATCACCGTGTCTGAGACGCTCAATCCCAGTGCAACATCCTCGACTACGACCGAGATCGCTGTCACCAATGTCGCTCCTGCTTTTACATCGATGACATCGAATCTGAGCCAAATTGTCGAGGGCAGTGCAATCAGTCTCAGCGGGGCGTTCACTGACCCTGGTTCTCTTGATCCCCATACCGTCACGATCGATTGGGGCGATGGGTCGGCGCAAACTATTGTTTCACTTGGGGCAGGTGTCTTGAGCTTGCCCGGGCAGGTCCATACCTACAGTACACCAGGCCAATACATTGTTACCGCTGTCCTATCCGATGATGACGGAGGAACGACATCACGCACTCTTGCTTCACCGATTGTGGTCACAAACCTGGTGCCGACTCTTGCGTCGGTCACAGGAACCTTGACGGTCAACGAAGGCGCGCTCTTCACAGGGAGCGGCCTGTTCCAGGATCTCAGCGGTACGGATGATCGGGCTGTGGTTACCGTGAGGTTCGATAATGAGTCGCCATTCACCGTGGCATCTGGTTCGACCGGAACGTTCGCTCTCCAGCATGTGTTTGTGCATGATTCTCCGCACACAGCGACAATTACAGTGACCGACCAGTTTGGAGGAATCAGTACCCAAACGCTGAATGTGACTGTCAATAATGTGGCCCCGACCATCGATGTAGGAGGAAATGCGACGGTCATTCAGGGGACGACATTTACACGAACCGTGACCTTTTCAGACCCAGGTCAGGACTCTTGGACGGCGACGGTCAACTACGGTGATGGTTCGCCCCTTGTGCCCCTGTCCGCATCGGAATTGGATGACCAGGCGTTTGATTTGTCCCATGTGTACACGACGGTTGGACTCAAGACCGTCACTGTGACAGTGAACGATGGGCAGGTGAACAGCGTGGTCACGTTCCAGGCTAATGTGGTGGCGAATCAGGCTCCGAT
>JABMDK010000085.1 GCA_015903995.1 Nitrospira sp. | reverse complement strand
GTTCATCTGTCAAATAGCGCGAGCATTATCCGATTTCCATCGGCTCACTATACGATGGTCCGTCCCGGTATCATGCTATACGGCTACCACACGCTTCCAAGTACGATACCGGTGCCCGATTTGCAGCCAGTCCTCTCGCTCACGACCTGCATCGCGCAACTCCGTCTTCTTCAAGCAGGTGATCGGGTAAGCTATAACGGAACATTCATTGCACGCAGACCCACCCGCATCGCCGTGCTTCCGATCGGGTATGCTGACGGATTAAACCGACGTCTCTCGAATCGTGGAGTCGTCCTCATTCGTGGGCAGCGTGTGCCGATCGTTGGACTGGTATGCATGGACATGGTGATGGTAGACGTCACCACTGTCCCTGAGGCGATGATTGGTGATGAGGTCGTTGTGATTGGGCAGCAAGGAAGAGAGACGATTACAGCGAAGGATATTGCCGAGTGGACAGGAACGATCCCGTACGAAGTCCTCTGTGCGATCAGCCCAAGAGTTCCAAGACGCTATCGGCACTCTTCATGAGGAGGGATTGCTCTCAGCAAAGCGATGGTTCGCTGTCTGGCGAAACGGATCATCGGGTTGAACCAGAAAACGATGTTTAAAAATTCACCCGGACAGACAGACCTCCGGCGTGCAGAGTGGTGTCGTAGCGTCCATTGACTGGCGTACGAATTCCTGAAACCCCTGAAATAGTCCGTGGCTCATAGAGGAAAGCTTGGTAGAACAGATCCAAGCCGACAAGTTTTGGTTTGAGCGGTCCTACTCCAAGGCTTCCGCATGGTATGAGGCCTAGAAAGGAGCCGTTCTCTCGACAGATCAAACCGATCCCGCTTGAAATAACATGAAGGTCTGCAGAGGGGACACCAGGATTGAAGGTAAGATCCGGTACTTGGGTCTGCTGGTTGGTATAGCCGCCTCGTACCGAGATTTCCCATCCCGGGAATCGCTCGAGTTGGAGCCAGCGGTACTCGGTACCTACCAGAATGGTATAGGTGCTTTTCCAATTTTGTGGCTGTGGAATAGTGAATCCATTTGCAAGATGGATGTCGAGACTTCTGACGGATTTCCAGCCAACATAGTCCACGTTCAACTCCACTTTCCACTCGCGTTCCGGATTCCGGATCGGCCAGAGCGCAATGCCTCCTGTGATGACCTGGGGTAATACCAACGTGGTCGTTGCGTCTTGGATCTTGACGCCATTGGCTGAAAAAGCCCCATCCAAGTGGAGGGTGGCCTGGCTTCTGTATACCACGGCGAGATTTGCGATCGGTTGTCCTGAGCCGTTGCGAAGCACAGTATACAATCCTCCGACATTGAATCCAGCCGCAGTGTCCTTGCCACTGAACTCGAGCTTGCTTCCGGCCGGCACCAACCCACCTGGGGAAATCGATTGCAGTTCTGCATGTCCTTCGCCGAAAAAGCTTGCAAAGGTATAAATATCGGCTCCGACTCCGATGGAGAGATCCTGCGTTAATTGATAGGCAATCGTGGGTTTGATATCAAATAAAGGCAGCGCCGTAAATGTGGTGATCGTTTGAAGGGGACTATTCTCGGGCCATCGCATCACCGACCCAAATGGTGTCGTGATTCCTATTCCGACTGTCACGTTCCCAAGCGAGGAAACCCCCAGGTCTTGGAGATTTGTCGTAAGGTAGCCATGGCCGGGGCCAGGCCAGGCAACGGTGCCATCGTGGTCACCGGTGGTAGT
>JABMDK010000084.1 GCA_015903995.1 Nitrospira sp. | reverse complement strand
TCCCGGGAATCAATCCATGGGTGAGGCAGAGGGCGCAGATAATGGCCTCCGTGACTCCGGCGGCCCCTAATGTATGTCCAGTCCACCCTTTGGTCGAGCTACATGCCGGTCGTGCGCCAAATACGCCATAGACAGCCTTATCCTCAACAAGGTCGTTTGCTCTTGTCGCCGTACCATGGAGATTGACATACTCGATATCTTGAGGGCGAAGCCCCGCCCTGCTCAATGAATCGCGGATCGCGCAGATGGCACCAGCCCCTTCAGGATGAGGATGCGACATGTGGTAGCCGTCCGAACTCTCACCGTATCCCAACAACGCTACAGATCCAGATCTCCCAACTCTTTCACTGGACTCCAACAACACATATCCAGCCGCCTCCCCCAACGACAATCCATCTCGATCCTCATCACACGGTCGACAGGGACCAGACGAAAGGAGTTGTAATGCTGAGAATCCATGTAACGTTGTATGGCAGAGGCTGTCGACGCCTCCCACGATCGCGGCATCACACAAACCCGCCCGCATGAACCGAGCAGCGGTCGCAAACACTTTAGCGCTTGAGGAGCAAGCGGTTGAGATCACCATAGCCGGCCCTTCTATTCCGAGACAGGTCCGGACGAAATGGCCAAGAGAAAACATGTTGTGTGTGTAGCGATAGCGCGATGTATACCTGACCGGAAGCGCGTCGGTCTGCGGATCGCGCGCGCGATACGCATGTTCTGTTTCAAGAATCCCTGATGTGCTGGTGCCCATGAGGACGGCAATGCGATGGGGACCATACCGCCGCTTCGCTTCCGCCACTGCCACCATGAATCCGTCTTGCTGAAGACCGAGCCAAGCGAGCCGATTGTTTCGGCAGTCAAAACGCTCGAGGTCCTGATCGAGTGAAAAATCCTCGAGACCTGCAATCCGTCCGATATACGTCTTCAGTGCCACATCTTCGAAATCACAGGGTCTTAACCCCGATCGCATCTCACGAAGCGCCTGTAGAATTGGGCCGACTCCTCGGCCATTCGTCGTCACAAGAGTGTAGGCGGACAATATCAGTGGGATCATCGGCCTCTCACTAACCGGCATGTGCCTCTGGCCGAGCCATCACGCCCGCGAAAAGAAGGCAACAGAACGAGCCGCAGGCAGCGGTCAGGCCGATCGCGTTAAGGACCGGGATCCTCGAAAAGGCCAGAACGCCGAAGACAAGGATCGTAGTCGTACTGCAGACGAGCAGCCCGAAGTTGGTTCGAGCCCGTTCTATCTCTGTCCCCTCCGGTCGATTGAGAAACAACGCATAATCAAGCCCCAGTCCGATCACAAGCAGAAAAGTCGCCACATGGAACAGCGAGAGTGGCACCCCCGATCCCCTCAAGACAGCAACGACAACGACCAGTGAACAAAGGATTGGCGCAAGCACACGCCAGACAAGAGTGACCGACCGCAACCCAAGAAACAATGCCACAGCAATCGCGATAGTTCCCCATGCCAATAATTGCACAGTCCGGTCGCGATAGGCGGTCATCAAACGATTCGACTCCTCTTTGAGGTCTACATACTGCACTGCGACATCACCCCACCCACCTACCGTCGCCGCAAACTGTCGCCGATCGGTAACTCCACGAAGCGGCACAACCGCTATCCATCTGTCGTAGTTCGGGAACATCAACGATTCCAGCTTCATCCCTAACATGGTCCCTGCGAATGCCGTACGGTCGATCGGCTTCTGATTCCGAG
>JABMDK010000083.1 GCA_015903995.1 Nitrospira sp. | reverse complement strand
AGAAATTCAGGGTGTCAAGATTGCTCAGGCGCTGGACGGTCCTGAACGCGTCGAGGCTGCCCGTCAGCTCTTGGAAAGTTTTTACAAACAAATCATCGTCGATGGTTTCTTCCATGCCGATCCTCACCCCGGCAATCTCATGTGGTGGAAGGACCGTATCTACCTCCTGGATTTCGGGATGGTCGGGGCGGTGGATGCCAATGTGCGCGAGCACCTCTTGTTACTGCTGATGGCCTTGTGGAAAGAAGATACGGTGTTCCTGAGCGACGTGATCCTCATGATGGCCGGGTCGCTTGATCGGAGCGATCTGGATGTGCCTCGGTTTCAGAGTGACATCGGCGAAATGATCTCAAAATACCGTACCGCGGCTCTGGGCGATATGCAGATCGGACCGATCCTCCAGGAAATGAGCGCGGATCGGGGTTCGACACGGAGTTCCACTGCCGGCGTCATTGACCCTTGCGGCCAAGGCTCTTGCGCAGGTCCAACTCGTGACCGCGCAGCTTGATCCCAAACTCGATCCGTACGATGTGGCGGGCAAGTTTTTGATGCGATCGATGCTGAAACGTCTGGGTGCTACCCTGGATCCTAGGGCGTTGGTGTATCAGTCACAGAAGCTGAAAGTACGAGCCGAACGGGTCGTCGAAGCAATTGAACACCTCATCGGTGCCCGCCCAGGCCAGAAGCTGGTCGTCAACTTCAAGGCGAATACACTGGAGGATACGGTTCGCCGTGCAGGTCGGCGTCTCGCCGTGGGGCTAACTGCTGCTGCAAGTATTCTCGCCAGCGGACTCACAGCGACATCAGCAACAGCTTCGGATTGGGTCTCAGTCTCGTTCGGAATCGTCGCCGGGCTGCTGATTACCGGATTGGTGCTCGATCTCGTGCGCTTAACCTCAAGTGGTTCTTGGAACCGTTCGTCACAATCACGGTTTTGCTCCACCGCCCTTGACTGAACGGAGGATCATTTTCTCGAGCAGATAGGCCAATACCGACATCCCAATGGATATCAGCAAAAATTGCAACCGGCCTGCAAGAGAGCGGGGTTTCGCCGTTGTGCTCATGGTGGGACTATTATCAAGGAATGCCAGGTTGCCCGCAAGATGGAATTAACCCGCAGCCAAACCTCCGACTTCCAATCCTCAGGCTTCCACCCGTGACCGTTTCACACGTCATGAGATAGGCTACCCAGGCAATTTCGCCACGAACAGTAATGAATCGAATAAGATACAGAATTGAATAAGATACAGATGGTATTCAGTTTAGACTGGTAGCATGATTCACTCAACCGGACGTTTCTCCCATCGGATGTCATAAGTTGATGATAAGTAATATATTCTAAGGCTGCGCAAGAATAATCTGAGCTGGAGCGGCGATCCAGGAATGAATTATGCTTCCTATAAGAACGAGACCTCGACAAACCACGATCTTATGTCTGTGAGGCACTGCGTGATTCCACGCAGAATGGGTGAATTTACACAGAAGATGCGCGTATACTGTGCATCCAAATATGTATACGTTCTTATAAACAGGTGATGGGAACAAAGAGACGTCATTCAGATGTGAGGGGCAACTCAGGAGAGTGGTCTTGCTTCGCTAAGGATAATAGAGTGATGTGCGTAAACCATGTTGCCTTGGATGTGTGGGGGCAGAGAAAGGAGCGATCATCATGAGACGCTTCATGGTCATAGTTGGTGCGACGATGGGGCTTATGTTCCCGTTCCCCTGGGGTTCCGTAGCGGCAGAGGGACAAGGAAAAGCCACTCAAACAAGCGCATCTCAGTCGACGTCCGATCCTATGACGAAACCCATACTGTATGTTCCACCAAGGAAAGGGGCCCCAGCTGCAGGACTTAGGAGGGGCGGGGGGACGCGCGGAACGAACAAGAGCCTCCCGATGATCAGCCTGTTGGCCCCCGACCATGTTGGGTTCACGCTTCAAGAGCAGCCGGTCCTGTTTTGGTTCACCCCGACCAACCACAACCTGTCGTATGAATTCACGCTCATCGCCGACAATGCCGATGCCCCGTTGATAGAAGCGAAGCTCCCAAGTCCGGCCAGAGGCGGTGTGCAGCAGATCAGGTTGGCCGACTACAAGGCGAAATTACTGCCGGGAGTGCGGTACCTCTGGTCGGTAGCGCTAGTCATGGATCCTGATGAGCCGTCAGCCAATGTTGTGGCAAAGGGAGCGATTGAACGGGTCAATCGCGACAAACTGGAACGGCCCTTGTTGGGTGACATCACCAAAGCGGATGCTCCAAGGCGCTATGCCGAAGCAGGAGTTTGGTACGATGCGCTCATGGCAATTTCCGATTTGATGCAGGCCAATCCGGCTGATACGGACGTATCTCAGCAACAGACGGCCTTGCTTGAACAGGGGGGACTAGCGGAGGTCGCGTCAAGTATCCAGCACATGCGCAAACCATGAGAACTGCCGCTGCTCGTGAAGCGTGAAACGTCGCACGTTGGAGGCTGGAGAACCGAGGTTTGAGCCGTGAAAGGTATACCTCTACCTTCCAACCTCAGGCTTCTAACTGTGACCGTTGTAGGTTTCATGTTTCAAGTTTTCTGCCAACATGAAATCTGAAACCTTGAACACGAAACTCCCCCCGTGAGCTGTGTTTCGTGTTCGGATCTGGACGATTCACGGCGTTTTGGCGCTATTCTACTCCTTTGGAGTTTTCGTAACGTCCGGTGGGACAACACGGAATGCCGACAGTGCCTGAGCTTTTCCTTTCAAAGCCACTTCTCCGATACTTTCTAACTGAAAGCGGGTATCGACTAGCTGAGCCGTGACCTCGCTGATCAGGATCCGGCAGGGGCGGCGGCCCTGCGGTTCCGCAATAGTTCCTCTGCCGAAATTTTCTAAATGAGCGGCGGTGTTGACCGTGTCACCGATGGTGGTGTACTTCATGCGTTGAGCGCTCCCTAAACATCCGGCGATCAACGGTCCTGTATGGATGCCGATCCGCATGCCCACCGTGGGAAGGCCCTTCCGAGCATGTTCATCGTTCAGTCTGAGCATGGTCTGTTCCATCGCTAACGCACAGGTCACCGCGTTGACCGCATCTCTCGCCACTTCTTCGTCGGTCTCGCGTCTGAGCGGGACGCCGAAGTCAGCCTTGATGGCATCACCGGCATAGTCGTCGATCACACCGCCGTGGTTGATGATGACCTGCGTCATGGCATCCAGGTAGGCATTGAGCCAACGCATCAAGTCCTTGGGGGACATCGTTTCCGAGACGCTGGTAAACCCTTTGAAGTCTGAAAACAGCACGGTGGCAACGAGCTCATGGGGTTGCGGGAGTCCGCCTTCGAGTACTTGGTCTCGTTCCTGCCAGATCTTGTCGGCCACCTCGCGCGAGACGTGTTGTGAAAAGAGTTGCATCAGCACCGTCCGGTCCTTTTGTTCCCGTGCCAGCGTCGAGGCCACGCCGATGGCGATGGCGAGAAACCAGGTGAATGCAGGCGGGATTTCCGGCACCCACCAGCCCGAGAAGAAGAACAGAACGGTCGACAGGGTGATCAGAAGAAGGCCCGCGAGCGTAATGAGAGAAAAACGCCATACGGATCTTGTCCAGCTCCCGAGTACTCCCCCCAGCATTCCCCAGACCAGTGTCCAGGCAATCTCTTCGGTGTCGCCCATCACACGGAGGGGACGCCGGCCGTCAATGGCGGCGGCAAGCAGCTGTTCAGTGATGATGCCGTGCAGGAACACACCGGGGAATTGGTCACGGCCCTGTACTCCATAGCGGACGGGGATCTGAAACACATCCGGCACACTCTCCGCCGTCACGCCGATCATGACAATGCGGTTCGTCAGCGCGCGGGGGTCTATCCGCCCCTCAAGCAGGTCCGTCAAGGAAAATGCCTCGAGCGCCTGGCCTGCCGCACCAAAGTCCAAGAGGATCTGGTAACCGGCATCATCCGCATTCACATACCCCCCATCCGAAGCCGTGAACGGCGGCAGGGTGGTTCGGCCCAAGCGAATCCATTCCGGCATGGCCGGATCTTGTTCCGGCACAATACCGTCTTGGGCCAGATAGAGTGTGGCGAGCTTGAGCGCAAAAGCAGACGCGACCTCATCGCCGTCATCTTGAAAGAGTAACGCTCTACGGATCAGCCCGTCAGGATCAACGAGAATATCGTTGAATCCCACCTGGGGACTGCCTTGCAGCACCGATGGAGGAGGGATGCGGGCAACCGTCCCGCCTCCCAGCTGGGAAATCATGATAATCTGGGGATGTTTGGGGAGCAGCGCCATCAGTTCTTTATGCCCCGGTGGAACCTCGATGTCGCGGTAGAAGTCGACTCCGATGGCTCGGGGCTGGTAGCTGAGAAGGAGACGGAGGGCTTGAACGAGGGTCTTATCCGTAATCGGCCAGCGTCCCTGTCGACGAATGTCCTCCTCAGAAATCGTGATGTACGTAATGCGTGAATGGCTTACGGTGACGACGGGTCGTGAACGTAGCAGCCCATCATAGACATTCAGCTCAAGTTGTTGCAGCAGGCCGGTGCTGCCTATTCCGAGGATGGCCAGCCCGCACAGCAGGCCGATCCCAAGCCGTATGGCTAACGGCGCGTACGAGTTTTTCAGAGCGCTGTACATGAGATGAAATACATCTGTGTGATGGAGGATGCCCTCATATCACACAAGCAACCAGGCGGCTGTACTTTATCCCATTTAGAGCCAGTTGTTCAGCAGAAGAAATGGGGCCCAATAGATTGGATGCTGAAAGTCCGGATTCTCCATCACTTTCAGTTGAGCCTGTCGAAGGGCCTGTGCCTTGGAGAACGCGGGGTTTTTCAATTGCCGATAAAATTCGACCACCAAGGCGGACGACGCTTCGTCATTGACGAACCACAGTGTGGCGAGCGCGCTGCGGGCTCCGGCTTTGATGGCGATTCCCGCTAAACCGAGCGCCGCGCGGTCGTCGCCTGCCGCGGTCTGGCAGGCGCTGAGACTCAACAGTTCGAGTGGCTGGTCCCGGAACCGGAAATAGCCCACGACCTGGCTCAATCGGTCCATCGTGAGTTTCTCATCGAACGTCAGCAGGAAACTGTTTTTTACGTCGCGCTCAAACTTCCCGTGAGACGCGATATGCACGATCGTAAACGGATTCTCCTTCATCTCTCGTTCGAGCTGTGGCACACGAAAGTCCTGGTTCAGGAGTCGATGTGTCTTGTAGAGTCCGCCGATCGCCTCCAACTCGCCCGCCGCGTTTGGGAGCGCTGGGAACCCTTGAACGCTCTCCGTGAGACCGGCGGAGAGCACTTCGATCCGCTCACGGCTGAGCGGTTTGGGATCGGTCAGGTTTAGGCCGGGAGTCGTCGCCACCGCATACTTGGCGATCAGGAATTGTTTCCCATCGTGCAGGGCAGAAAATGGAATCATGCGGAGCGGACCGTCCGGCACGATCACCAGGGTGTTGATATCAAACTTCGCGAACTCCGGCTCGAGCGGACGCAGGAGGAGATCGTAGAGACGCTGTCCTTTGCGAAGATATTCGCGGGTCGTTTCCTTTTGCAGCAGTCGCCGAAAGGCCAGTGCTTCCTGCTTGAGTTCCTCTTGCCCGATGGTCACGGTGATGCGATGCATTCCGTCCGGCAAGCTGACCAGCAGCTCCGTTCGATCCGGCAAGATGATGGGATAGAGGATGGCAGCCTGGCGCGAGACATCTTCGAGCTTTGTGTGATGAGTTTGAAATGCGTCCACGCACTCATCGGCAAAGTAGTCGCGCAGTTCAGCAGTTTTAAACAGTTCAATGGCGTCTCGAGCTTTGATGAGATAAGGCTGGGCCTCGTCACGTGTGGCGGTCGAGCCTGAACGTTGGAGCAGCAGGTCTGCCAGTTCGAAGTACAGCCGACCGCTCGCCTCCCTAAATGATGCACCGGCCAGCGCAGTGCCCGCGGCCATTTCAGGACGCAA
>JABMDK010000082.1 GCA_015903995.1 Nitrospira sp. | reverse complement strand
CGCAGATCGCTGGGCCAAGTTCCGTACCTCGGCCGCCACCACGGCAAAGCCACGCCCGTGCTCACCGGCACGGGCCGCCTCGACCGCCGCATTCAAGGCCAAGAGATTCGTCTGGAACGCAATCTCGTCGATCACCGTGATGATGTCAGTGATTTTCTTACTGCTTGAGTTCGAACTCCAAGTGCAACACTGCCAGCCCTTAATGGGCTAGGGTGTTGCCATGCACACGAGATCGTACCGACACTTGACTGCGGAAGAACGTGAGACCTTGAGTCTGGGCCTGGCTCACGGCCAGTCGCTTCGCGCGATGGCCAGGATCTTGGGACGGGCCCCCAGCACCCTGAGTCGCGAGGTGACCCGGAATACGACCCGAGGGCGTCCGTATCGCGCCTGTACCGCGCAGAACCAGGCGACTGCCCGCGCGCCGCACCCGCGACGCGCACGAAAACTCCTCGACCCGTGGTTGTGGCAACACGTGACAACACAGCTGACCCAGGGCTGCTCACCCCAGCAGATTGTCGGACGCCTCCGTCGCGCGTATCCTGACGACATGGGGAAACACCTCTCGGCCGAAACCATCTACGCGGCGCTGTACGTATTGCCGCGGGGTACCCTGCGGAGCGAATTCCTGGCCACGCTGCGGTAGGCCCGTAAGGCCCGCCGGCCTCGATCGCGGGGGAAGGACCGACGCGGCCAGCTTCCCAACATCACGCCGATTGCCGAGCGCCCCGCCGACGTGGCCACTCGCGCAGTGCCGGGGCACTGGGAAGGCGACCTGCTCACGGGGGCCCGCAACGGCTCGGCCGTGGGCACCCTGGTGGAACGGACGACCCGCCTGGTCCTGCTGGCTCGCATGGACGGCACGGATGCCGTCAGTGCGTACCGGGGCTTCACGAAGAAGCTTCGGCATGTGCCCGCCCCACTGCGGAAAACGCTGACCTATGATCGGGGCAAAGAGATGGCGGAACATGCGCGGTTGGCGCACCGCCTCTCGATCCAGGTCTTCTTTGCTGATCCGCATGCGCCGTGGCAACGTGGCACCAATGAAAATACCAAGGGGTTGCTGCGTCAGTACCTGCCCAAGGGCACGGACCTGTCCGGCTATACGCAGCGTGAGCTGAACGCCATTGCCTATCGACTGAATACGCGCCCCAGAAAATGTCTTAACGTTGCGACGCCCCTGGAAGTCTAGGCGCAGTTGCGTCATCATTCACCCGTTGCACTTGGAACTTGAAACCGCCCTCTGTTTTAAATGGTCTGCCCATCTCATCCGTGACCGGACAGTAGGCAGCCTGCATCCACACTTCTTTGCCTCCCTTGCCGATCCGGCGATAGACTCCCATATCACTCTCATTCCGATTGAGCTTTTGCCAGAAAGCCGTGTACTCGCTTGTGCTGGTCCAGGCCGGATCACAAAAGATGCGATGATGATGGCCCTTGATCTCGTCCAACGTGTAGCCCAACGTCTTGAGGAAATTCTCGTTGGCGGTGATGACCGTGCCGTCCATATTGAACTCGATGACGGCCTGGGTCTGATTGATTGCCGCCAGCTTCAGGGTAAGTTCCTTCGTATTGACTGTCATGGGCCGTCGCTTGGCCGACTGCTTTGCTTTTGCCATGTCTCGCTCCTCCTTCTAATCTCTCCCTCTGAGAGGTCAGGCCCCTCTCGCCTCAGATAGGCGTTCGGCCCATAACCCATTCTCCGCGGCACCCTTGCGCTGCGCTAGCTCATCATTCGTTAGGCTGCCACGGCCGTGTTGCTGTCTGTCACATCGCTGTCACTCAACAATCGATCTATGTCCAAGAGTGCGACCAGCTTGTCTCCCGATTTGCCGATGCCGTTCACAAAGCTGACATCGACCCTTGCTCCAAACTGAGGTGTCGGCTGAATGTCTTTCCGATCGATATTCAATACGTCGGACACGGCGTCGACCACCAACCCCATCACCTTGTCCCTGACCACGACGACGATGATGACCGTAAACGCCGTATAGTCGATCGTCGGCATGCCGAATTTGGTCCGCAACTCGACAATAGGCACGATCGTCCCCCGAAGATTGAGCACCCCTTTGATATGCGACGGTGTGTTGGGAATCTTCGTCACAGCCGTATACCCCTTGATCTCCTGGACACGGAGAATGTCGACCCCATAGAGCTCTTCGCCCAAGTTGAACGTGAGGAACTGATTATCATCCGTGGTCAACCCAATCTGTTGCTGCAGCTCTCTCGTGGCCGTTTCGACTGCTGTTGCTGCCATGGGGCCTCCTTCTTAAAGCTAGTCCTCTCGCACGGCATGCGTCGGTTCCATGTCAACCGATGACGCGTACACGACCAAAATCGTTCGAACTCAACCCGTCCTTTTCCGAATGTGAACGGAAATCTTGAGTTATGGGTTTCGCTCTTCGCTTCCCCCTGAGAAGGCGACCGTTTTCCACGGCCTACCCTCGCACCCCCTTCCATACCAAGTCGTGACGGATCGCCTTATGCGGATGGAGCCGTCCGGCGCGTTCCAGCAAGACCTCCTGCGATTCCGGATATGCCGAGTCAGGCACGCAACAGTCGCCGATGGGACAGACCGAGGCACACTGTGGTTCGTCAAAATGGCCGACACATTCCGTACATCGCTCGTGGGAAATCACATAGGTCGTACCATCCGCGCCTTGCCCCGCACTCACATGATAGCCACCAGCTTCGGCCTCACTTCGCTTGTCGAAAATCGCCTGGTTGGGACAGACCGGCAAGCAGGCGTCACAGGCGATACAATTGTTATTGATCATGAGCGCCATACAGGTCCCATTCACACGGCTTGTAACAGATGCCCCAATTTCTCTTTTTTCGCGCGCAAATACTTCACATTGTCCGTACGGGGAGTCATCTCGATTGGCACCCGCTCAACGACGTTTAATCCATAGCCTCCGATGCCGACGATCTTACGCGGATTGTTGGTGATCAGCCGGATCCGGCTCAGCCCCAGTTGAGCCAGAATTTGGGCCCCTACCCCGTAGTCGCGAAGATCCGCCTTGAACCCCAGCTTCAGATTCGCCTCCACGGTGTCGCTGCCCTCGTCTTGGAGTCCATAGGCCAGAATCTTATTGAGCAATCTAATGCCGCGCCCCTCCTGATTCAGGTACAGCAGCACACCACGGCCCTCCCGCTGGATCAACTCCATCGCCTCGTGCAGCTGATCACGACAATCACAGCGCAGCGAGCCCAGAACGTCCGCCGTCAGACAGCCGGAATGGACCCGAACCAACGTGGCCCCTCCCGCCTCTAGCGGCCCCTTGACCAGCGCCACATGCGTGGCACCGTCGAGTTCGTTTTCAAAGGCGATCGCCTCAAACTCGCCGAACTTCGTCGGCAAGTACGTGCTGGCCTTGCGCCGCACGAATATCTCGCGCTGCATCAGGTACTCGATCAACGACTTGATGGTGACGATCTTCAGCCGATGGAGCTTGGCCACCTTGATCAAATCCGGGACTCGCGCCATCGTGCCGTCCTCTTTCATGATCTCGCAGATGACGCTGGCCGGCGTCAGCTCGGCCAGCCGAGCCAGGTCCACGGAGCCTTCCGTCTGTCCCGCCCGCTTCAAGACTCCGCCATCTTGAGCCTTTAGTGGGAAGACATGTCCTGGTCTCGCGAGATCGGTCGGTTTGGCCGTGGGATCGATAGCCACCTGGATAGTCCGTGCCCGATCCGCTGCAGAAATACCGGTCGTAATTCCGTGACGCGCATCAATCGATACCGTGAAGGCGGTGCCTAAGGTAGCCGTGTCTCAATCGCTTGCTGCGGAAGATGCAGCTCATTGACTCGCTGGGACGTTAGGGTGAGGCAAATCAACCCGCGCGCATGTTGCGCCATGAAATTGATTGCCTTCGATGTCACCTTGTCCGCCGCAATGACGAGGTCCCCTTCGTTCTCCCGGTCCTCGTCGTCCACTAAAATGACGAATCTCCCGCGCTTGATATCCCGAATCCCGGCGTCGATGCTGTTGAATCGTTTTTCTGCTATAGACAAGCCGAGTGTCCTCAAGACAACTATTTCCGGTTACGAGTTTCGGGTTACTCGTGGCGAGTCGTGACAAGAAACTCGAAACCCGCCACTCACATTTCTGCTGCGCCACTACGCCGCCACCGGCTCTCCCCGGCGGGCAATCGATAAGAGTCCGCGGACATCGAGGATAAACCCGACTGTGCCGTTGCTCAGGATCGTGGCACCGGCGATGCCCTCGACCTTTCGGAAGTTTTGTTCCATGCTCTTGATCACCACCTGTTGCTGGCCGACGATCTCGTCGACCAGCACCGCGACACGCTCGCCCTCCGTCTCGAGAATCACTAAAATCCCCTTCATCACGTCCGTGTATTCCGGTTGCAAATTGAACACTTCGTAGAGTCTCACCATGGGAATGTAGGTGCCCCGCACATTGATCAACTCGCCCTTTTCGACGACGGTCTTGACCGTTCCTTCTTTCGGCTGAATGGATTCCAGGATCGAGAGCAACGGCACGATATAGGTTTCCCGCCCGATCCGAACCGTCATGCCTTCGATAATGGCGAGCGTCAGCGGCAATTTGAGCGTGAAGGTCGTCCCCTTGCCCAGCGCCGTCTTGATCGTGACGGTGCCGCCGAGTGCCTCGATATTCCGCTTCACGACATCCATCCCCACACCTCGACCTGACACATCCGTGATCTTCTCGGCCGTTGAAAATCCCGGCTTAAAGATCAATGGCCAAATTTGATCGTCGGTGGGTTTCTCGTTCTCACTGATCAACCCTTGCTTGACCGCCTTGGCCAGAATCTTATCTCGATTCAGCCCGCGCCCATCGTCTTCGACCGTAATGCAAATACTGCCGCCTTCATGGAACGCATTGAGCCTGATCGTCCCCACTTCCG
>JABMDK010000081.1 GCA_015903995.1 Nitrospira sp. | reverse complement strand
CGGATGGGATAGCGACGGTCGTGCTCCTGGATCGCGCGGTATCTCATTGGGACTCCCTCGCGAAGAACGCCGCCGCACGTCGTAAAAAATCCCGCTCCTGCTTCAAGGTCGCATTTTCTCGCCGGAGTCTGGCCAGTTCCGCCTGCTCGGTCTGCAGGGAGTGGCGTGCCTGCCCACGCTGATCCGCCTGGTGCTGCTCGGCCCGCCACCGGTAGAGCAGATGGTCGGCAATCCCCAGATCCCGCGCCACCTGGGCAACGGGATGCCCCGACTCCCGTACTAAGCGCACGGCTTCTTCTTTGAACGCCTCCGTATACGACCGTCGTATCTTTGTGCTCATGCTGTCCTCCAATTTCATCATTCTCCCACTTATGGAGGTGTCTGTGAAATCGGGGGAAGGTCAGTATTACTGGTCGGTGCGTGCGCATTTTTCAGAGCAGGGAAGGGAACGGATCACAGAATGGAGCCGACGCTCGGTAAGACATACCCCCATGGAACAAATCGAGCCAGCAGAACTCGCTGCGCTTTCAGAGCCACCGGTGGCAGAGGGCTTTTATGTGTTCATCACTCCGCCACCGCCTTCCCAAGGGTCTAAGCCAGCTGCTTCCCAGTCAAAATGGTTCCCCTGGGGAAACTGACCGTTATCACCTCCAGATGTCGAGCAACAGAAGCCCGCTACTCAGTCTATTCTGGGGTTCAGGCATGCGTATTGGCTTACTGGTACATATGAACTGATTATCTCCTCTCGAAATTCTGATCATTGGAGCGGACGGTCCTTTCACAAGCTGCTTGCCATCGAGGTGAAGTGAGTCATCTGGCTCAGGGAGCAGAAGCACCTCCAGGAGGGAATGTGTCAGATAGAGTCCCGACACGTCTTGATTGCATCGTCGCCCCACTCCACCGCAGGATATCGCTGATCTGTTGATTCATTATACCCTTAAGTGCCCCACCAGGGGTGCGTGGTTCGGCATCGAGGCGCATAGATAAAAAAAGCGTAAAGAGTTGATTTGACTGTAAATAGTATCGAATGTGCAGGACAGATTCCGACTTGTCGTAGGCAAGATCGGCATGAGACGCGCTATACCCAAGGGAAAGGATACTATGGATCGGCCAGGCGTCGCTGATTGCCAGTGTGCTTGCATCTACTCGTTGAACAGACCAATCCGCTTGTGCCTTCTGAGCCAAACGATCAAGAGGATTGTCTGTGACACTTGCGCGAATATAGGTGGCCGTGGAACATCCAAACATGGCAAGCAAGAGCATCACTTGTGTTAGTCGGATAGTCATCAAGATCCTCTCCTTTGGTTGGCACGAGCTGCTCGATTTCTCGGATAATTGTTCTTGCCATTTTCCATACTATTTATTGTTCAGATGGCTTGATTTCAAGCGGGCACTACAAACAGTCCGTGGTCAGGTGCTTGCCTACTTTGGCTTTGGGATACAGCCAATTGAATAGTCTGTTTCAAGCACCTGCGTATTCGGCGGGCATTGTACTCTGGGCTTGACAGGGACGCACAAGAAACTCGCTGACGTGTGTTCACGGTCATCCGACAACGTCCATCCT
>JABMDK010000080.1 GCA_015903995.1 Nitrospira sp. | reverse complement strand
CGTTATTTTTTGAGGAGCAGCTATGAGCGAAAGACCAGCGACGATTTTTGTCACCGGAGCCGCGGGATTCATCGGCTTCCATGTGGCAATGCGCCTCTTAGAGAGGGGCGATCATGTCATCGGCCTCGACAATCTCAACGATTACTACGACGTCCGACTGAAGGAAGCTCGACTGGCACAGCTGCGGCCTCGTGAACGATTCACGTTCATTAAGCTGGACCTCGCCAATCGTCAAGGCATGAAAGACCTCTTTGCCGACCAGTCAATCCAGCGGGTGGTGCACCTGGCCGCTCAAGCCGGAGTTCGCTATTCGCTGGTCAATCCACACGCCTACACTGAGAGTAACATCGAAGGGTTCATGAATATCCTGGAAGGTTGCCGGCATAACCAGATCGAACACTTGGTCTATGCATCTTCGAGTTCTGTCTATGGCGGTAATACCCACATGCCGTTCTCGATCCATGACAATGTGGATCATCCCGTCTCGCTCTATGCCGCCAGCAAGAAGGCTAATGAGCTCATGGCACATTGCTATGCCCATCTGTATCGGCTGCCTTGCACCGGCTTGCGTTTTTTTACCGTGTATGGTCCATGGGGGCGTCCTGACATGGCCCTCTTCATCTTTACCAAGGCCATTTTGGAGGGCAAACCGATCGATGTCTTCAATCAGGGCAAGATGAAACGCGACTTCACCTATGTCGATGATATCGTCGAAGGCATCATCCGGACACTGGATCATCCGGCAACCGTCAATCCCTCCTGGTCAGGGGAACGACCGGATCCCGGAACCAGCTCCGCTCCATCCCGCATCTACAACATCGGCAACCATCAGCCGGTGGAGCTGCTGCATTTCATCGGAATATTGGAGGCAGCTTTGGGGAAAAAGGCGGAAATGCGGCTCTTGCCGATACAGCCGGGCGACGTGCCAGCGACCTATGCCGATATCGACGATCTCAGCAATGACGTCGGCTTCAGGCCAAACACCCCCATAGAGGCAGGCATTCCCCGCTTCGTGAAATGGTACCGAGAATTCTACGGACTGTGAGAAAAACTGACCAAGTTGCGTTAGTAACACCCCACCGGCACGAACCCGGTCCCAAACAGCCTCGACAACGCGATGTAGCGCGCATTATCGTAGAACGAATGGCTGGCCCCTCGCTGATTCCTCCCCGTAAGGTCGCCTCCATAGGACGGATCGGACCCGAAGAACATCCCTCCCCTGGTCTTCTGCACGAGGTGCATCCATTCCATATACAACGTGCAGGCTTCCGCCTGGACTGAGCCAGAAACCGTGTTGCTCGCATACCAGTCGCGTGCCCATTCCGGCACCTGCCGTCCCGCCCCCACTGACTCGCGATCTCGCGCGGAAGACGGCTCAACCTCTGACTCCCTCACGGGCTGCGTTCGAGGAATGGTCGGCATATTCACCAAATCAGGCACGACCGAGAGCGGTTTCAGATCCATCGCTTCACACCCGGCCCGCTCCTTATTGGTATACATCGAGCTCCCATCTGCTTCGAGACATTTCCAGGTTGTCGGACCAGCTCCCGTGTCTCCCCAAGCCATTCCCGTGGACAAAGCCACTAGGATGGTCGCTGAGAGGAACGTTCCTTGAACCTGCCGCATGGGACACCTCCAGATCATGTAGCCAAGACACGCGGTGCGTGAGCACCCCTGGTCGCTCTCTATAGTTGGTGCGCACACCCTACTCAATACTTTGTTTTTCGTCTATGCAGCTTTGGAGGGGGGAGCCTCAAGCCGCAGGACCTCGACCGACTGACGTTTACCGTGGTTGCACCCGTCGCCCACCACAAACCGATGAGGGGCCGGCGTTCAGTAGCCACACTATTCATGCCCGGGCTCCCTCATCCCAAATCGCTCCTGTCCCACACCCTGCATTACCTTGTCCAGCGTCGAAACCTCAGGTATCCTGCCTGTCATATTACCGATA
>JABMDK010000008.1:272817-297762 GCA_015903995.1 Nitrospira sp. | reverse complement strand
CCAGGCGCTTTGCGAGTGCGCGAATCACTGTGGTCTTGCCGACGCCCGGCAGTCCGGTAATCAGAATGTGGGGTGCGTGACTGGCTGGCTCAAGAGCCTACCGCATGGGCATTGGCGCCTTCAGGATGTGAGAAAGCCCGTCGGTCGTACGGCATACGCAATAAGCCATCAGCTCTTTGGCGAGAGATGAACGACGCTTCACGAACGACGAAAGCGGCTTCCTTAGGCGTGGCGTTTGTGGATCGTGATGTGGTTGCCGTCTGGGTCCTCGATGACCGCCATCCGGCAGACGGGCGTGTCGAATATTTCCGCGACGAACGGCACGGCCCGTTCTTTCATCTTCTGAACACACGCATCAAGGTCTGACACTTCGAATGCTACCACCGCTCCCTTTGCGCCGGGCGTATGGCCCATCTCCGTCGTCGTGATGGCAAATGTTGAATCGCCAAGATCATATTCCACCCAGACGTCTTGATAGTTATGGCTCACGTGCAAACCCAACACATGTTCGTAGAACACACGTGCCCGTTCCATGTTTGAGACGAGATACACAGTGAACGCGATCGACGTAATCATTGAAAGGTTCCTTGGTTGCCGCTGCATTGCTCGTCGCCCTGACACTGCCTGTGCGGACAATCGCATCACGTTTGTGTCACATGCGTTCTGGCCGCATGTTCGAGCACCTGCTGGATATGAACATCCACCTGTCGGAGCACTGAAGGCGAGACGGCGTACCCATCGCTCTCATAGGTCAGTAAAGGCATGCCTTGCTCAATGCTGAGTGGTTTGAGAATGGCTTCTGAAATCCGGTAGGGGAGGCAGTTGAACGGCCCGATGACGAGCATGCCGTCGTATCCTTCTCGGGCAGCCTCAATTCCCTTGCCTACGGTCGGGAGAAGCTCGCCATAGATTGCGGGCGAGACATGTTCGGCCCCCTTTTCAAAAATGGACGAGACTGTATTGGGACCTGCCACCAGTAGGCCAGTCTTGCCGAAGAGCGCACGGTAATGTGCTTCCTCGCGTGTCAAGGTCTGGTAGCTCATCCACTGTTGAAGGTACTCTTTCCCTTCAGGCTGAAACATCCTTGTGCAGGCTTTAGCCAGGGCCAGACCACCCGGTTTCATGCCCCAGGTGCCGGCCGTTTCCGCCATGGGGTGGTACGCGACATAGAGAAACAGCTCGCTCAAATCAACTGGTTTGAGGATGATGCCTCGTTCGGCATAGAGATCCCGCACGCCGTCCATGAAAAACGAACTGAAGCGGGTGAAGAAGTCGCCGGCCACGACAACGCGCGGGCAGGTCTGTGGATCTTTCGTGCGAGGGAGGTGCGCCAGGCGCTCGACAAACGTCGGCAGTGTGGTATGGAACTCGTCGAGTGATCGGGTTTTCCGTGCGAACCGTTCCCATTCAGTCTGTAGTTGATCAAGCGTGCCCTTTTCTCCGACGACGCGGAGCACATGGTCGATCTCCACGAGAATGTCGGCAAGGATAATGGCCGGCGACATATGTTGCGCCAGGCGGTCGGCCTCGGGGCGCGGCGGGTCTCATGTGGCTATGGAGTGGGCGATCCGGCGGAATGAGCGGCGTACAGCCCAGCGCCGTGAGGGCCGTGCCGTTCGCCTCGCTGCAATACCCCGTAGCCATGCTCACGGTCCGGGGCACGTGACCGGTCTGAGTCAGCACCTGGGTCAGCATCGGCTGGGCTTGCTGCGTGGCATTCGCTTCATCCGTGACGTCGGCCGCGACAAGGCTCTGCGCCCTCGCCTCGACCGCCGCTTGGCCGTTGTCCCCTTGGACGATACTCCCCTTGGCGTCTGAGGCCGGCATGATCCGGCTCTCCGGGTCGGTGAAGTTGCGCGGCGCCTTCGGATGCGGGATCGAGCTGGGGGGCTGTGGTGGCCGGCCTCGGCGTGGGCGGTCTGTCGCCCCCGTGGCCTGCGCCGCCCGGTTGAGCGCGGCTTCCGCCTGGGCCTCCTGCTCCAGCACCGCCTTGGCCGCCCGAATCGTCTGGAGCCGCTGTTCGCGCCGTGCGAGTCCGGCGGGCAGTTCATCGCCCCGCCGATCCGGGCCATACGCGGCCTCATCCCGCGCATCCGCCGCCTCGGCCTGCGTCAACAGCCGCTGGACGTCCGCCGTGAGCTGCGCCTCGTCCGTCACCATCCGGCCATAACTCATCGCCTTGTGCGTCGAGGCATTCGCCTTGACCGTGGTCCCAGCCAACGCACTGTGCCCCAACTTCACCAAGCCCGCCCGCTGGCAGAGTCTCAGGACTTGGACGAACAGATCGGCCAGCGCCGGCAGATGCGGCTTCCGAAAAGCACTGCGAGTCAGAAAATCCGGCCGCTGGTTCGCCGCCAGCACCCGAAAGGCCACATCCTCTTCCAGCTTCCGCGCAATCTGCCGCGAGGCCGGACTCCCCACGGCGTAGGCATACAGCAGCACCTTCACCAGCCGCTGCGGATGATAGGGCGCGGTGCCGCGGGTCACCCCACCATCGGTCGCCAGGATGGGCTGGAGATTCAGTGCCTCCACCAGATCCCCCAGAAAGTACGCCAGGTGGTCCTCCGGCAACCAGTCCTCTGGCGACGGCGGCAACAACCACATCTGGGTCGTAGGAACGAAACCTCCGCGTCGTCATCACCCGCCTCCTTGCTCATCACGATGTGACATCGCTGATACACGAGTCAGAGTCTGCACACAAGTGTGGGGGGCTAATGTCGGACAGGCTCTTAGCATAGGAGGAGCAGGCGGGAACAACCTTTCCTTCTTGTAAAGACTCCTTGACACTACGCACATGGCAGAGTGATAAAGCAGCACGAAGGAGTGCTCAATGAAACAAATAGAGGCCTCTTTTTCCGTCTCGCCAAGAATACTCGATCATCTAGGGAAGCTCTGATTAATTCGAAGTTTCAGGGAGAAGACAGTTGAATCTCCAGTGTTTTGAGAGGCGGTTGGCCTAAAAACCGAATTAATCAGACCTTCCCTTGAGCCGCTTGCCGGTCAAGTCCATCTTGAGGGCATGTGGTTTTTTGAGAAGCGCTTCATAGTGATCGGGCAGGACACGAAACATGAGGCAGTCCTTCTCGATTCCGCAACGCATGTGGCCGTTGAGCCTGAAATAGAGCCCACCGAGCATACGCTTTTCGCTGACTCTCCTGCAGCCCTTGAAGTAGTCCCTAGTTCTTTCTGCCAATTCCTCGTTGTCTCTCCATGCCATTCCGACTCTTGATGTTCACAAACAATCGATCAATGGATCGGTGTTCTAATTTTGGTATACTCCTCCCCACCATGGCATCGGATACCCTGACCCCGCAGCCGCCTTCGGCCGATCGTCGTGAATTTTATCGCATCACCGTTCCCTTACCCATCTGTCTTCAGCTTGAGAACGACACCGCGGAAGGAACGCTCATTCAGCGGTCCGTGAACATCAGTGCTGGTGGGATTGGCGTGACGCTGAACCAGGTCTTCGAGGTGAACGCCATTCTCTCCTGCACCCTGCTCCTTCCCGGAAAAGTGCTTTTCAAGCCCTACCTCGAGGTATTACGTGTGGCTCCCATCACCTACCCGCTCAACACGTATCGCCTCCATGGCCGCTTCATCAGGATGTCCACTGCAGATCGAGAACTGCTGATCCGACATATCATCCAGTTTCAACGCGAACACCTCAATACACACTACTCCGCCTGAACAAGTACACCCCTCAGGATGGATAGGCTCTGGACAGCTCTGGATGACCCGTTTCGTCCCCACGAAAGGGGGATTCATTCTGCTGCGCGAGGCCGACTACACTGGGCCACCGTGGAATCTACACGCCCCTATCAGCGCCATCACTACCGAGTCCCGCTTGTCATGCAGTACCCCGTGATGTTTTCTGACAAAGAGACGATCGCGGAAGGACACGTTATGAACCTGACGGTGTTCGGCTGTGCAATCGAATGTGCCGAAACCATCCCCGAGGGGACGACGCTTCGGATGCGGTTCATCCTCCCGGATCAGGCACAGTCACTCCCGGTCGAGGAGGCGGAGGTCCGATGGGTCCAGGGGCATCGGATGGGGCTTCAGTTTCACAAGGTGGAGCGGGCGGCAGATTTTCGGCTTCACAGCTTTGTGTGGGATCGGATGGTCGAACGGCTCCACACAATTACTCAGGAAGGACGTTCTTCTTCTTGATCCCGAGGTACCCGGCCTTTTCCAACCATTGCCAGACACAACAACCCGACGCCAATCCACACCAGCTCACGGAACCGTCTCAGCAGCGCGAAGGTGATTCCCGTCACGTCACTGTAGCCGAACGCTTGAAACAACAGGAGATTGCCGGCGTCCTGGGCACCCAGACTGCCGGGGATGAAAAAGGTCCCCCCTTTAATGAGGGCGGCCAAGGCGCCGATCGAGATGACCGACCATAGACTCGCGGAATCGCCTAGAACAGTGATGATCACAAAGACTTCGAGGGATTCTGCCAACCAGCCGAAAAAGCAGACTCCGGTCGATACGGAAAACGCCTTGCGATGGTGGCGATAGAAATTCAGAATGGTCTGGTCGATCGAGCGCAAGTATTCCTCTTGCGTTTCCAGAACCGGGATCCGCAACCTCAGCTTCTTGACGAGCCACAGCATTGAGGCAAAGAGCCCTCGCTGTTGGATAAAGACAAACCCGGCAATCGAACAAACCAACACCGCCACACTCACAACCGCAGCCGTGATGGTCTGTCCCGCCGAGCTGCCGGCACCCAAGATCAAAAACCCAATGACGATCCCGACGAGAATATAGAACACTTCGGCAATCGTCAGCGTCGTCTTTGCAATCACCACAGACGCAGCTGCCTCTGCCATCGGAACATTGTAGTATTTCAGCAGGTAGGCCTTCAGTGGTTCGCCTCCCATGTAGGCGGTTGGTGTCGTCATGTTCACCACCTCGCCGGCGGTCCTGATCGTGAACAGTCGCCAAAACGATATCACTTGCGCGGAGGGTCCCAGTACCAGCTTCCAGCCGTACGCCTCGATCGCATACATGATGACAGAAGGAACCAGGATGATCAGTAATGAGAGTGGCCCCAGCCGTAAAGCCGCATCGTAGATGTTACCGGGACCGACGTGCCAGACAAGCAGGCCAAGCACGAGAAGACCAAGGGCAAGTAGGATAGAGCGCAACACGTTAGTTGGATCGCGAACGCGGCATTTATGGCCGGGGAGACGAGACTGCGGATGGGCGAATGACCCAGACCATGGCACCGGCAAACAGCAATGCGCCGGCTGCCGCGAAGATGAGAAACCAATACAGTTGGTCGAACAGGGCGAAGCCTAACAGAGCTGCCGAAAAATCTCTGCTGGCGACATTTTTCAGCATGACGTCCGCCCAGGCTGCATGGGTTGGGGTACTCCAACCACTCACCGTCTTAATCTTTTGCGCCTTTTCGACAAGCAAGAATGAGAGGCCGTTCCCGAATACCGCGACCCCGCCGAGCACAAGCGGAACCCAGTCATCTGCTTGGCCGATGTGGGTCGTATAGAGCCCCACGGCAATGCCCACAAAAATGGCCATATGCACGATATTGTCCAAGACGATGTCGAGCCAGGCTCCAAAGGGCGACTCCGTAAAGGTCAATCGTGCGACTTCACCATCGCAGCAATCAATGACGGCCGCCAATTGAAACAAGAGGGCCGCCACGATACCGGCGCTGTACGTGCCCACTCCAAACCCAACCGCCGCAAGCAGACCGACTAATCCGGCAAGGACCGTAATGGAATTGGGCGACAACCCCATGACGAGAAAGAGGCGCGTGAACCAGCGGGAGACCTTGCGATTGAAATAGTGATCGACAAACCCTTCGAATTCCCCCTTGAGTGAATTGAATAACTTCTTTTCGGCAGTTTGGATGTCAGATACGGTTCGGACTGGTTGATACCAATTCCCCTGCTTCTCTTCAGCCGACACGATACGCACTCGACCATCTGCCGAGGCTCGCTCAAGCCACTGGCGGATCGGAGGGCTCCCCTTCTCGCTCGCCGCTTGATTCGCGGCGTTCATCAGGTTTGCCGGCACGACCACCAACTCAGCGACGCGCAAGGCCGGATTGTCGAAACGAGGAGGGGCAAGGATCGCCGGGCGACCGGACAAGACATTCGCTTGCACGCCCTGCACCATGAGCTGATCAACCAGCCCCTGTGAGGCTTGCGAGACCACGATGGCCTGACCGTCCTGCACCTCGCGCCGCAACTGTTCAATCAACCCTCGAGAGAACACGCTCTTGACGCTCGCGATCAACGCAAAACCATGCACTTCGGCCGCCAAGGCTTCCCATGTTCGAGGCTCGTCGAGGGGAAATTCACGGACCGGCATCCATCGGACGGGAATCGTGACGCGCGGCCCTTTCCCGAGCGCCTGTTTCAGCTGTTCTTCCTCAGGACCGGACAGGACGATTAATTGACGAATCCCCCCCCGTTGCAAAGTGAGCACGGTTCGTTGAAAGAGCCCGATCCCCACGACGCTCGTCAAGGGCCCTACGTCATCGACCCGCGTCCCGATCGGACTGCCGAATATCCCGACGGACGGCAGCAGAATCGCCGTCGCCAGCCCTTGGATCTCGACTCTCCTTTGAAGGATACCCTTACTCATCTTGGTATCGACGACGGTATCTACTCACCAGATGGCCCTTGCGCAATCCCCTCTTCATCCAAAAACGTACTACAGTGAAGACTGTCTCATAATCTCGGTAAAACTTCCAATTCAGCTTTTCTTACGTCCTCAATGAAATCGATCTCCGTCCAGGGCAACCCCCCGATCCGTTCATAACCGACCCGCACGTCCTGAAAATACGGCCGCAGCGCGTCCTCATACTCCATATCCCATGAGCCTCTGTCGATGTAGCCACGGAGCGATGAGACCACGTGATGTGTGTCGGCATGCCGAACCCGAAGAAATCCAACCCCCTCACCGGCATAGTCGTACTGTTCCGGCATGTTCTTCGTCAGTGCGATCACCCGCCCCCCCGCTACGACCACCATGCATTCTTCTCCGGTCCGCTTCACTGTCTCATCCATCAATAACGCATTCTCACAGGGTGACGACACCAGACGCCGTAGGATTTCCTGATGGAACAGCACGTCGGCATCCATCACGATGGTATCGTCGTCGAGCGCGGTCCGTGCGATCCATAGTGAGGAAATACTGCCCCTATGAAACTGGTCGTTGACAAGAAATGTGACGTTGATGCCGCACGAATCCTGCTCGACCGCCGCACGGATCATCTCCTGCTTGTACCCGACGACAATCTCCACCCGGCGGATCCCGACAGAAACCAGCGACTCGAGATAGCGATGCAGGAGCGACCGACCGCCAATCTCGATGAGGCATTTCGGGCGATGTTGGGTCACTTCCCACAGACGTTTTCCGACTCCCGCTGCCAAGATGACCGCCTTCATGCTGTTTTGCACACATGCTCGAAGGCGTCAAGAAACCCGCCAAACTGCGCCTCGGACAATGCCCCCATATTGGCCACGCGCAAAATCTTGTTTTCCAAGTTCCCTTGACCGGCATAAATGATATAGCCCTGCTGCTTCAAGCGATCATGCAACGCCTGGTAAGAAACCCCATCCGGCAGATGATAGGCCGTGATAGTGTTCGATTGCCGATCGACTGGAAGAAGCGCCTTCACACCAAGCTTGGCCATTCGTTCACGAATCAGAGTCGCCATCTTTTTGTACCGCTGGATACGATTGGCCACACCTTCCTCAAGTAGCTCATTGAGTGCTTCGTCGAAGGCATAGTAGACCTGCACCGCGGGCGTAAATGGAATTGTGCCGCGCCCCTCATTGTCGATGTAATGGGTCAGATGGAGATACCACGAGCGCTTCGGGTACGCGCGCATTTTCTCAACGAACCCCTTCCGCACCAGCACGAACGACACGCCCGGGAATCCCTGAATGCATTTTCCGGCCGTCCCGGCCACCATATAGATGTGCGACTTGGCGATATTCAGCGTTTCGCCTGCCAGCGCGCTGACGGCATCTAAAACGAAGACACGATTCTGACTATCGACGATCTCGGCAACCTCATGGACGGGATTGAGAAGTCCGGTCGTCGTTTCATGATGGACCATACCGACCACATGCACTTCTTGATGTTGCCGCAGCGCGAGGAGCAGCTTTTCAGGATCGGGCCGCACGGTCCATTCATACTTCAACTCACTCACACCCAAACGGTGGAGTCCGATGATCTGCGACATCCGCTCGCCGTACACACCATTATTCAGAATGAGCATGCGCCGACCGTGAGGAAGCGACGACATCAAGGCGGCTTCGACGGCAGCCGTCCCTGACCCCGTCATCACGACGGCGACGTAGTCCGATTCGGCTCCGGGGACAAAGGCCTTGAGCAGCTTGGCTTGGATGCGGTGAAGTAGCTCTGAAAATTCATCTTCCCGATGACAGATATCGGGATGCAACAGCGCCTGCCGTACCCGCTCGGAAACGTTCACCGGTCCGGGATTTAGGAGAACCACTCTTCTCTCCTTCCTCTTCTTAAGGGGGTGTGATGGGGTTCCCTTTATTGCGCGCATTAACCGAGCACATTCCGATGGGGCGCGGTCAGCGAGCACAAGGGAAGCTCGTCACACCCCCTATCCCCCAATCGCTTTCATGAACCGGCGGGTGATGTCCTGCGGATCGTGCAGGACACGGCCGGCATCTTCCACAAATTCATTTACCTTGATGAGCAACATGCTGGGCCCATCCTTCTTCAGCATGTCCTTGAACTCGTAGACGAGATCGTCACGATCAAGAACCCGTTCCACATTCACATAGCCGGCCGACTTCGCCACTTTATCCAGCGGCACCACATTGGAGATCGTCGGCTGGTTCCCGGTCGTTCCGTACACTTCGTTGTCAAATACGACATGAATAAAGTTCTTCGGTTTCAACGCACCGACCGTCGCAAGTGTGCCCATGCCCATGAGCACATTCCCGTCGCCATCGAAGGTAATCACCTGCTTGTTCGGCTTGGCGAGTGCAACACCAAGTGCGATAGCCGGAGCATTCCCCATGGAACCGATCATATAGAAATGGGTGGGCCGATCCGCGATCTTGTGCGCCTCGCGCGAGGGAAACCCGTTACAGATAATGACGGGCTGATCAGTCAGCAACTCCAACAAGGCCGCCATGGCCTGCGCACGGCTGATCAATGTACCTTGTTCGGGCCTCATGGATGCAATCCCTTGACCACGCCCTTGGTGATGAACAACGCAACTGGAATCCGCTGTTTCATGAACGTCTCAGCAACCCACCTAAAATCTTCAATCGCTGTTTTTTCAGTCAGAGTCTGGTGCGGAATCTTCACGGTGTCGAGCAATTGCGGCATCACTTCACCCATCACCAAATGTTCGGGAGCATCCTTTCCCCCTTGCCCGCGCCAGGAAACGATCAGGATGCAGGGTTGTTGATAAATCATATTCAGAGAAATGAGCGTATTGAGAGAGGTGCCGAGCCCAGAATTCTGCATGAGCACGGCAGGTGTTTTCCCCGCCATATAGGCGCCCGCAGCCATTCCGACCGCTTCATCCTCCCGAACCGCAGGGGTATAGAGCCGTCGGTTCATGAGTTCCGCGATAATCCCACCCAGAATCGAGTCCGGTACGCCGGTGAAAAAATTGACCCCGATGTCCTGCATGGCTTGCACGAACACATCACTTTCAATCACTGAATGTTCCCCCCCTGCACGTCGATACAGACCCACTCAGAGCCGGCGCATTATAAGATACGCCTTGCGATGTTCTCAAGAAAGATCCGCGATTGAGTTGACCACTCTCACATGTTAGCGTTAGTAGCAATAGGGCGAGTAGCCGACTCTGTTGATGAAAGATGCGAATTCCTACCCGACCAACACCTGACATCTTGCCGTTGGCCCTAATGATCGCACTTGTGATCGGTGCCGGTTCCGCATGGGCTGTTCCCATGATAAATGATCCGAAGGGATTTCACGATATTCCTTGGGGAACGTCCTTGTCTTCGCGCCAGGACCTGGAAATAATACGGACAGGTCCACATATCATCGAATATCTTCGCATGATAGAGCCGGTGTCATTCGCGGGAACCGAAATGACCAGCATCCTCTATGTATCTCTGGATGATCAATTCGCACGTGTCATGATCCGATACCAAGGCGAACAAGTCCACAAACACGTGTTGCGCTTCCTGGAAAACCAATTCGGTGGGCTGGAACGTATTCCCGGGCAGATGGCACGCGGACTCAACCAGCAATATACCTGGCGCGGTTCGGATACCGAGATCAATCTGACCTACCAAGCCGCCACCGAACGGGGCTACATCTTCATCGATAGCCGTACGCTCGCCCCCCGGTTCAACGACTATATCACCGACTCCGCCGAGTAGATTGATGAACAAGGATTTCGGCAAGCGAACGAGGCTCCTCACAATAGGTATCTTCTGCGTGCTGCATACATCGACACCTGTATTCGCCGTTCCGCTCGACAATGATCCCAATGGCTTCGACGGTATCCCTTGGGGGACTCTTCTTGCAGAGATGGAACACTTTGTGCGCGTCGAAGACGCCGGTCGCCTACAGACCTATGAACAAACCGAACAGGCTCCTGCGCTCGGCACGACACCTGTCGATTCCATGCGTTTTACCACGTTTGAAAAGAAGTTCGGCCGTGTGACCATTCGCTACAGTGGGAAAGAGACTCATGAGAGAATCTTGATCTACCTTCAATCAAAGTATGGTCCACTCGACCGAACCCCAGGACAAATCACGGTCGGTCCGGTGAAAGTCTATGCGTGGCATGGCTTTCATACGGAAGTGACGTTGCGGTTTGAGACTGGGGCTGATCGTGGCATCATATTTTTTGAAAGCCTGACGCTTCCTGAAAAACTATTGGACGGGACCTCCGCGACTGTCTTCTGATAGCGGATGGATACTCGCAGCAGATGGAATCTCTTATGACAACTACTGCAAGACTCCCTGTCGTATAAAAGCTCTGGCGCAGCGAAGGTCGTCGGTGCCCACAATGCAATAGACCTCTTGCATAACCTCACGGCGTCACATCCTTGTTGTATGCTGCCGCGATCAGCGTGAACCGGAGGCCGAAGCGCTTTCGGCGGTTTGGGTATCTGTCGGAGATGATCTTGAAGCGTTTCACGGCGCCGATGACGTGTTCGGCGGGAACGCGGTCTTTTGAGATCTTGCGGTTGTGCCGTGTGTCCTCCTTGTTCAGCGGATTCTTTTTGCTGCGCTTTTTCGGCATCGTGGTATTGCCATGCATGTTCTGCAGCCCCAAGTAGCCGGTGTCGGTCATGGCGTTGGTGTGGGGATGGAGTCTGACGCCAGACTCCTTGAGAACCCGGAAATCATGCCGGCGGCCGGCGGCATGCGCGAGGCAGATGATCGTGCCTGGCGCCTTGTCGACGACGAGCTGGGTCTTCAGCGTGTGGCGTGTTTTCTTGCCTGAATAGTAGCGACGCTGTTTTTTGGAGGGCGTTCCACGGGCGTTTCCGTCGCGTCGATGAGGACCCCCTCGTATGCCCGGTCACTCCTGACGAGGGCCTTCTTGCCCGGCCGCGTGAACGCCCGGCTCCTGATGAGCGTGTCCTCACACCAGCGGATGTTGCGAGAGGCCGTACTCTCGCTGACTCCGTAGCGGTGCCCCATGTGGAGATACGTGCGGTATTCCCGCCAGTACTCCAGCGTCATCAGGAGTCGTACCGAGACGGCAAGGTGATTCAGCTTCCCACCCCGCGCCTTGCGGTGCGCCTCGGCGTGTTGCAGAACGGACACCATCTCAAGGAAGGTTCGCTTCCGGATCCCTGTCAGCCGACGAAAGGTGGCATCCGGCATACCTTCAACCCCCTGTAGCTCCATGACTGGTCCTCCCCCGTCCTGGAGTGCAGAGAATCATATTCTGGTCGGAAAGGAAACCCGTAACGCATGGTTATGCAAGAAGTCTAGTGAGTACGCAAGCTTCGACGGCACCTGGGTTTCCTTGAAATATATTCCCGACACCAGCTTCATTATCTCCATCAGCAGCTTCCACGAGAGTTGGCGCATCATTCGCATTGCATGACCAAGTGCCATTACTGAATTGATTGGGAAAATACTCCGGACGAAGTTATGATAGCGACACTGACGATGAATAGCCGAAAGTCCTATGTTCCGTTGGATGGCCGTTATGCCGAACGTGTCAATATCACGTGTCGCGTGCGGTACGTCGGTGAAGTGACGACGCAACCTCACCAAGGCGAAGGACTCACGAAAGACATATCCCTTTCTGGTTGCCACATCATCAGCGACCGCCCGGTAACGCGAGGAACATTATTGACACTTACCATTGCGCTTCCCGATGGCTTGCCCCAACTTTCATTGAAATCAGCACATGTTGTATGGACGTCAGGTTGTCGATTTTCCGTCCGATTTATGGATCTGAGCCGAGACCATCGGAAGCGGTTGCAAGCGTTCATTTGGAAAAGCATCTCCCATCAAACCGTAAGCAATCAGCGAACTCGATTCAGACTGATGTAGGCGAGCCGTTATCCCCTCCCATCTATATTGCCACGACCCTATTCATGGCTGACCTGAGAATGCTCATCGACCCATAAACCCTCACAGGCCGCATTCAGAACCAGACTTTTCTTCAGCCCGTTGCGTACCGTAATACTTCATTGTCAATTACTTGAGCCCCCTCTTCCGGTTCGGGCACTCCCCCTCCTCTGGTGGGAAGGCAAGATTGATAATCAGCGCTAGCCTTCATCTATACGAAATCTCCAGACAGGGGAAACGCTTTAGAGACAGCCCCTGCGTGAGACAAAACAAAAAGAGCCACTTTGGCTCGGGTGCTTGGACAGTCAGGGCCGAGAAGAGCAATGCAGGTGAAACGGGTATTGAACCAGGAGGTGTAGCGATGAAGCAGATGAAGCACTTGAGAGGGTCAGAAACGCCTTCCTCATTTCATGCAATTGAGCGTCGAAGAATGAGAAGGCATTGTGTCTCCCTAGCACTCATGTATTCAGGGGTCACTGGGGATGATGTTCTAATCGGAGACGGGAGCGCTGTCGACCTATCCGAAGGCGGAGTGGGTATTCGTGGAAATTGCCCCGTCAAGATTGGCATGGAGTTGACCTTGTTCTTATATCTTCCAAACGACGAGGAGCCTCTGTTGGTTTCCGAAGTGGTAGTCTCTTGGGCGACGGGATCTCTGTTTGGTGTGGAATTGAAGGACGTCAGCCTCCGCGATGGCGATCGGTTGCGGGCACTTCTCCACGCCCAATCGGTCGCCCAAGCTTAGTCAGCTTGATAACCTGCCAAGCAGGGCCAGATCGGAGATGCCTCACCATAAGTTACTGGCTCTGCCCCCCACCAAAATACTCAGCCTTGTTTTATAGCCTCCGTCTCCTCAAGCGATTGCCCTTCAATGGACGATCCCACCTTGTCTTCCGCATAAGTATCATGCTAATTCATGGTGAGTGACTACTTACTCACCATGAATAAAGCAAGAACTTCTTCTCGTCAACGACCGCAACCGCCGCGAACCTCGGGCACTGAGCGACAGGCCAGCCTCATCAGCACGGCAACATCGCTGTTTGCCAAGAATGGTTTTACCGGAACAACCACCAAACAAATTGCGAAGGCTGCCGGTGTCAGCGAAGCACTACTCTTCAAGCATTTTCCGACCAAGCATGCGCTGTACAACGCAATTCTTGCAGAAAAGGCCCACTACTCAGGACTGCGAGAAGCCGTCGAGGAAGCCACCAAGAAACGAGATGATGAACGGCTCTTCATGTTGCTCGCCAGCTATCGAATCAGAAAGGGTGCAGATCCGACGCTGCTTCGCCTACTCCTTTTCAGCGCCTTGGAAGGACATGAACTATCCAACATGTTTTTTCAGCAGCAGTATCGAGTCTTTCACGATCTGCTTGCTGGCTATATTCGCCGGCGCATCGAGGATGGTGCGTTCCGTCCAGTCAATCCAGTGCTTGCGGCTAGAGCCTTCTTCGGGATCATCCTCCACCATCGGCTTCTGCACGATATCTACGGATTACCCATGCACCTGTCTCATGAAGCAACGGTCGTTGAATATGTGTCTCTTTTCCTCGGTGGGCTCGTCCGGCAATCGCCGAACTCATAGCTGACAGGCACCATCATGAGTCGACTCATCCGATCTCCATTTATAGTCCTTGGGATTGTCATCTTCTTTGCGATTACGGCTCTTGTCGTCTTTCGCCTGAGCACGGGCGCCAAGACCGACACGAAAAAGGCGCGGCTCATTACGGTCGGTATTGTATCCCCGATCAAACAGGATCTCGATATTCGTCTGGCTTACACAGCGGACATCTCGCCCAATCAAGTCGTCAATATTTTCTCACGGGTCGACGGATACATCGCCAAGCTGCAGGTCGATAAAGGCGATTATGTCCGAGCGAGCCAGTTACTCGTTGAAATCGATCATACGGACTATCAACATGGCGTCAATCAGGCAAAAGCTAATCTGTCAGCCGCCAAGGCGAAGGTCTCACAACAAAATGCGGTGGTTCGCAACGCCAAGCTGACATTCGATCGCATGCAGGCCCTCATCAAAGACCAATTTGTCTCACAGCAAGACCTGGATACGGCGCAGGTCAATTTCGACGCTGCCAGCGCGGCACAGGAATCCCTCCAAGCACAGGTCAAGCAAATGGAGGTGGCCCTGGCCCAAGCCGAGACGAACTTGGCCTATTCGTACATCCGAGCTCCATTTTCCGGCTACATCGCAGAACGTAATTTAGATACCGGAGCCTATGTCAGCAGTGCAACTGCCAGCACCTCGACTATGTCGCGAGGCATCATGAGCCTGCACGACATCAATACGGTCCGTGTGTTGATTGAAGTCGTCGAGCGAGACATTCCACTGGTGAAGGTAGGCCAAAAGGCCGATCTCCGTGCCGAAGCATATCCAGATCACGTGTTTGAAGGAACCGTCACACGTGTCGTCCAGGCCTTGAATCGCGCGACACGTACCATGACGGTAGAAATCGACTTATTGAATAAAGATCGTCGATTAAAAGGCGGAATGTTTGCCCGAGTCGAAGTCATGGTGGGAACCCATCAGCAAGCGCTGCAGATTCCCATTGATGCCGTCAGTCGACTCGAAAACATGCAATATATCTATATCGTCCAAGAGGGGAAGGCCCGGCGAGTGGATATTGAGATCGGTGCCCGTAACGGCAACCATGTAGAAATCACCAAAGGTTTGACAGGTGGTGAACAGATCATCGTCGCCGGCAAAGACTTGGTGCACGACGGCACACCCGTCCAAACCCTACCTCTCAACCACGTGAGGAGTGAAGGGGAACAGGTGAAAGATTGAAGGACTCCGCTTCCTTCGTCTCACGCCTCACCTCAGTCTCCTCACCAACCTAGTATGTGGCTGACCCTACTCGCACTACGCAATCGCATCGGCATTCTCATGTTATCGCTTGCGATGGTCGTCCTGGGGCTCACGTCCCTCCAACGCCTACCGGTTGACCTCTTCCCGCAAATCCAGGTCCCGGTTGCTTTTGTCGGTGTTGTTTACAAGGGAGCCCCCCCTCTCGATATCGAGCAAAGCGTCGTCTACCCCATCGAAAAAGCTGTCAGCTCCGCTTCCAATGTCGAACATGTCGAATCGTTCAGTAAGCAAGGCCTTGGGGCCGTCCAGATCTGGTTCAACTGGGGGGCAGACATCAATGTTGGACAGATGGAAGTGATGCAACGCATCACGCAGATTCTGAACAGCCTCCCCCCGGGAATTCTCCAGCCCTTTATCGTGAAGTTCGACGTCTCCAACATCCCCGTTTCCATTGTGTCGGTATCGAGCGATGAGCTGGACGAGCGAGCGCTCTATGATCTGGCCTACAATACGATCGCCCCACAGATCGAGCAGATCGCCAATGTTGCGGCGGCAACCGTCGAGGGCGGCAAGATTCGGCAGATCAATATCAACCTCGACCCTGCCCTCCTCAGCACCAGAGGACTCTCCATCCTTGACGTCGTGAAGTCCGTCAAAGCTGCCAACCTCATATTGCCTTCGGGCGATATCAAGGCCGGCAACCTTGACTACAACGTCTTTACCAACAATCAGTTCCGAACAGTCGAGCCGATTCAGGACGTCATCGTGAAGGTCAATCCGCAGGGCAATCCGGTCCGTGTGCGTGACGTTGGCACGGTGACCGATTCATCCGACATCCAAACCAACATCGTTCATGCCGATGGTGCCAGATCTGTCTTTCTTCGAGTAAACAAACAACCGATCGCCAATACCGTCGAAGTCGTGGACGCTCTGCGCGCAGCCCTCCCCAAGTTGTTTGGCATCCCCGAGGGCGTGAAACTCGGCATTTCGTTCGATCAGTCTGTCTATATCCGTCAATCCATTCACAATCTGACCGAACAGGCCCTTCACGGCTCGCTGCTGGCCGCAGCCGTGATTCTGATCTTCTTGCGCAACCTGACAAGTACCGTCATCATTTCCGTGGCGATTCCGCTCTCCATGCTTGTGACGTTTGTCGTGCTCTATTTTACCGGCCAAACGCTGAACGTCTTTACGCTCGGCGGGCTCGCACTGGGAATCGGTCGGCTGGTCGATGACTCCATCGTAGAACTGGAAAACATCCAACGCCATCTCAATACCAATCCCAACCGATGGAACAGCATTCTGGATGCCGCTCGAGAGGTCGCCATGCCAATCCTCGCCTCAACCGTTACCACGGTGGTAGTCTTCCTCCCGATGTTCTTCGTGGTAGGTGTCGCGCGTCTGTTGCTGGTACCGCTGACCGTAACCATCGCGATTGCGCTCTTCACGTCCTTCTTCATCTCCCGCACGGTGACACCGGCCCTCTGCTACAAGTTTCTCAAACCTGAGCAAGACGCTCACCGAACCATGCCATCCTGGTTTACCACGCTGATGGATTGGAGTCGCCGCCGATATGAGTCTCTCGATAGAAGTTACGAAGAGTCGCTGCGTTGGGTCCTGGGACATCGCCGGATCTTTATCACCTCGGTGTTGCTGATCTTTGTGGGATCGCTCACGTTGGTTCCGATGATCGGGACGGAGTTCCTACCGGTTTCCGATGAGAGTCAGTTTCGCATCGTCCTGCGGGCACCGGTCGGCCAACGGGTTGAAAAGACCGAGCTGCAAGTATCAGAAGTCGAGCGGGTGCTCCGCGCCAATATTCCCGACACGGAACTGGAGACCATCGTTTCCAGTACCGGAATCTTGTCGCAAGGTCGTGCGTCGCTCTTCAACCCCAACACAGGGCCCCATACCTCGTCGATACAAGTGTACCTCGTCTCACCGGACAAACGGACCAGAACGCAAGTCGAGATCATGAACGAGGTGCGCCCGAAAATCGTCAAACTGTTCCCAGGAGTTTCGATGTACTTCGATCCCGGGGGTCTCGTCAAACGCGTTACCAGCTTCGGTTCCCAAAAGGCCATTGATGTGGAAATCTATGGCTATGACTTCGACCATGCGAGAGAGGTCATCGCCCGTGTCAAAGAGATCATGGAGCAAACTCCAGGCTTGGCGGATATTGAACCGAGTCGGGAAGAAAACTATCCGGAAGTGAACGTGACGGTGGATCGAGAGAAAGCGGCGCTGCTCGGTATCAGCGAGACCGACGTGGCCAATACGGTCCTATTTTCCCTGAATGGAAACGGCCAGACCGACCCGATCATTTATACGGATCCGCAAAGCGGTAATGAGTACTTCATCAGCGCCTGGTTGGCCGAGGAGCACCGAAACAATCTCGGCGATTTGGAGAATATTCTGCTTACCGCCAAATCCGGCGAGCCGGTCCTCCTCAAGAATGTTGCGTCCCTCAAATTGAACGCAGGACCGGTGAAGGTGGACCGGAAACATTTCCAGCGCGTGGTCCACATCACAGCCAATCCTACCACCCGGCCCCTCGGTGAGATCGCCGAAGATCTTGAGTCCGCCTTCGCCGCACTTCAGTTGCCGGCAGGGTTCAGCATCAAGCTGGCGGGGCAGATTCAGCAGCAGCGCGAAACCTTCCAAGGATTGCAGTTTGCAACCGTCCTCGCCCTCGTGTTGGTCTACATGGTCATGGCCGCTCAATTCAAATCGCTCATCGACCCCTTCATCATCATGTTTTCCGTGCCGATGGGCTTTCCCGGCGTCATCTTGATACTGTTCCTGACGAACACGACGCTCTCCACCACATCGCTGATGGGCATCATCATGATGTTTGGGATCGTCGTCTCAAACGGTGTCTTATTGGTCGACTACACCAATGTTCTCCGTCGCAGAGGCGAAGGACTGCATCGAGCGGTTGTGACCGCCGCGCGAACCAGACTGCGCCCAATACTCATGACCTCGCTCGCCACGGTCCTTGGACTTCTTCCCATGGCAATCGGACTCGGAACCGGCGGTGAAACAAATGCGCCTCTTGCGAGAGCGGTCGTGGGAGGGTTGAGCGTGTCTACCCTCCTCACATTGTTTCTCGTTCCAACGATGTATGTGATTTTAGAGGAATATGCCCCGAGAAGATTCGAAGAAGCAGCGAAAAATCAGGAGGTGGTTCCCAGTGGCACCGCTTCAGTTCCGGAGTAGCCTCCGTCAATGCTCGACAATGTTTGGGAACAAGGACTTCAGCTGCATGGCCAGTCCGATATCCCCGGTAATCTGTAAACGCCCCGACATCGCCATCGTCATCCCGCTGAGATGTCCGTTCAGAACCCCGATGCAATCCTCTCCGGTCATCGCGAGAGTCACATGCGGATCGGCATGCGTTCCATCCTTCACGACGCAGGTCCCATTGTGCACCAACAAATGATACTGACCTCCTTGGCTCCCACGGAGGTCGAACTGATAGACAGCCTCAAAATCCTCAGCGGCATCCTTATCGAGTTTTGATGGGAGCGAGTCGAACACCTCTTTGACAGTCGTGGCTTTCATGTCTAGACAATACCCATGGCAATGGATGGTTAAAAGGTCTTCGGGGGCGCTATGCTCACGCCCCCGAAGCACGGTCAATATAGAAGAACTTGTATGGAGTTAGTACCGGAGTGTGGCGGTTGCGACACTACGACGGGCGCCGAAAAACTCCTTCGAGAACGACTCGACCACCGTGGGGTCATACCCCTTGCAACTGAAAATGTCGAGGTACGCATGATTGGTTTCATTGGCGAAATGGCCGCTGATCAACGAGGTGGAAATCAACTGCACCATGGAATAGCCGGCCACAGGCCCTTCGCCAAAATCGACGACCTGGCATTCGCCAAAGCGTTTCATGCCGATGAGCTCACACAGCTCAACGACGTAGCGCTTAATGTATTCCGCATTACGGATAAGTTCAGGATTGCAATCATGGAGATCTACGGCAGTGCAGAGCCCCCATGCCTTGCCGCTTCCCACCATGTCTTGGACCGGTCGGGCAGCAGCCGCAGGGGCGTTAGATGGTAAGATTGTGGACTCGGAACTAGCCGAGGTACTCATAGAGAGGGGTTCCCTTTCTGTAAGAAGGTTGAGCACAGGAAGACTATCATGCGTGAACTATACCATGATTTGTTTATCGCGCACGTGAAGGGGCTGAAAATTTTTGGCTCTAGTGAAAAGGCCGCGTGGCTCGGTTGACAAGGTGGCAACTCTCAGAGACAATATCTGTTATGCCTTCTTCGCCAGATGCTGTCCGAGACATCCCTCGCATCGACCTACCGGAGCGCCTCTGCACCTGGTGCAAGGTGCTCATGCGAAAGCGACTCGTAGGCGGCAACCAATTCATTCATTACACCTGCCCGAAGTGCGTTTTTCAGCATACTCGCCGAATCACGAAAAACATATAAGCTGCTGATTTATATTCACTTTCAGATCAGCCAACTGCAGCCTGATTGACCCACCGCCGTAGACTGACGAGCACCGCTCCCCTCTTAACCACGGGACATGCTACTCTGGACATGATCATCGAGCATATGGGTCAATCGTTCTCGATCCTCAGGGCTGATGGAAGTAATTTTCGCACCTAATTTCGGTGTTTGCACGTGAATGACTTCCAACTCGCAGGTCAAGAGCCTCCCACCCTCAAGCTCTATCACAAGCTGGAGCACATCACCACGCTTCACAAACAAACGGCTTTCGAGGCGGACGCCGGACTCGCTGAGATCGAGCACCTTGCACGATGCCGAGAGTAAGCCACGCTGCAACCGACCGGCACGGCCGACATCGACACGCGAGTGCTTGCGCTTGAACCCCATAGCCAATCCCCCTATTCAGGCAGCATAACAAGAGGGAGGATCAGGTCCAAGACATTACTGAAATGCTCAGAGTTTCCCTTCCACCAAAGCCCGTACCTGTTCCATACGTTTGCGGTTGACACCAAGATCGCTGTAGCCCGTACGGGACGCAGACCGAAAGTGAACCGTCTTGGTCGGTTCATCGAAAAGGAACTCCACGTCATCGACAAAGCGGAGCAGCAGGCTGATGAATTCGTAGTGGAGATAGGACTCGTCCTCCTCGACGAGTTTGGTCCGAGGCAATGTCGTGAGCACTGCTTTGAGCGCCTCTTTCGCCTCCGCACGAGACTTCTTGTATTGGAACGGGGTGATGGTGTGACTCTCATCAGTTGCCTGCGTCGACACGCAATTGGGACTAGAGGGACAAGGAGGAAGAGTCCGTTGGCTCATTGGGCCCGCACTGTACTCGCTTCCAGCACCACCCGCAACCAAATCTCTGCCACCAGTACAGCATGAGGCGGAATAAGCTCAGGAAGGCCCCTGTCTCGATAGGCCAAGTGAGGACTGATACGCACCTTCCGATAACCGTTGACTGTCATGCCGATCAGCGCATTCTCGATGCCAGCAATCACTTCACGACGACCAAGCGTGACTGTGCGATCGATCAACGTAACGCCGTCCTGGATCCGGATCTTTTCTTTCGACACATGCTCCGCCTGCGTTTCATTGCGCGACACTTCATCTCCCTTGTTCAGATAGAGCCGCATGTTATAGACGACACGGTCACCTATCTGGGCTACTCGCCCATCCCCTTCCCGCTCGTCAAGTAATGTGAGACCACTCAACCGTTTCATTATCAGACTTCAATACGATACGGTTGCCAGCGTCGGTTGCGTTTCGCCTTGCTCCACAACCGTGACCGACACTCGTCCGACGATGCGCCCGTCGGCGGCTTCAATATCGACACGCCAGTCGCCTGAATCCAGCCCCTGCTTGAAACTGTACGCCCGATACCCCCCTTCACGACCGCCTGAGATTTTAATGGGAATCCTATCTGCATGCAGGAACGGCTTGCTGGCATTAGGACGAAAATACCAATGGTGGTAGATGGTCGTACTGAGATCGACCGGGGCAAAGATGGCCGTGAAGCAATAGATCGGCTCATTGGTAGGGAACGTCGTGTCCGACCGCTTCCAGAACTCATACCACCGTTTCACAAAAACCAGTTCAAACTGATCGCCGGTCCGTTTGACCTCGTGATACATCCCGCCGAACTTCAGCGACAGCGGCACGGGTGGGATCAAATTCAGAAAGTAGAATCCGACGAGCGTGCCAATCAATGCCGCAGCGGGCACCGTCATCCCAATCACTTCACGTCGTGACCGATCTGGGTTGTTACGATAGATCAACTGCGCAACTCGCAAGACCACCGTGACGCTCAGCATCGCTCCGATCACAAAGATAACCGCGTTCATGTAGCCCGTGATCACAGGGAGAAAAAACGTGAAGAACGCGAAACACACCACGGCGTAAAGGCTGATCAGCAGTCGAAGATTTGAGAGTCGGTCACGTAAAAACTCGTTGGCCACCAAGAGCATGATCAGCAGCGCAAAAAAGACCGCGGTGCCGGTGAACGTGGCGCTTCGCGAATAGAATATTGTATAGGCGCTGAAAAGGCCGCCCAACAGGAACTGACTCGCCATGGGATAGTACGGACGGCTCTCCAACACCCAGCGCGTAAAGCGGGAACAGGAGGCGAGCTTAGCCTGGTCAGGTGGAGGCTCAACCCCCAATCGTCCCGTCAAGACGATCAGCGCCCCGAGCAAGGCCAGATAGAGGAGCAGAATCAAATTATCCAGCAGCCGGTCGATTCGTGTGAGCGTGAGCGTATCGTAGGTCACGCCGGAGAGGAAAAACACGGCCGGCATGAAGGGTTTGGCCAGAAGAGACTGAACTTTTTCCAGAGGACTCATGCCGTGACTATGCGAAATCTCGTTTGATGGTTCAATACACATACCGAATCGTGCGGCAACCCACACCATGTCGGAGACGGATTCTCGGGATGCTCAAAAATATCTCCCGACGAGGCCACGGACGAGAACAATACCGGAGGCATACCCTCTGAGGTACGGTGAGGATTTTTTCGGGGCGAGAACGAAGAACGAAGTTGGAGATCTTTTCCGGCATCCTGTCACACAAATGCGGGCAACGGCGCATACACCACAGGATGGCCGATCACACCCTCCAGCCACCGAGCCATCGCCTCTTCGTGAAGCGGAGCGCGATTAAGGCGGGCTTCGATCTTGAACTGTCCGTTGACTCCGACGATGCCGATGATCGCAGAAACATCCTCTGCGTCAGGCAACAACGACCGCGTCTGAAATTCACACAGCGTAGCGTACAGGAGGCCGTGCGGTTGAATCGCATTCTGCACCTCAGGGAGATCATCCAGCGGACAGTGGACGGAACAGCGATAGGCCAGTCGCGCTCCCGGTTCGATCCCTTGAAATTCTTCCAAGGCTGCTTCTGAAAATCCTGTGAGATCATCCAGCGGACAGTGGACGGAACAGCGATAGGCCAGTCGCGCTCCCGGTTCGATCCCTTGAAATTCTTCCAAGGCTGCTTCTGAAAATCCTGTGAGATAGGCACGAACTCCGGTCGGTTCTGGATTGAACGTCTCCGCAAGCTTGCTGGCCGGCACAAGGAATTCAAACGCATCGGACGTGTTGTACTCGAACTGGCAGGGACCAAACGCATCGGGCCATGAGCAGAAGAATGGAATGGACGCATCGGCAGAACGAAGGACCACCGCGTGTTTCTCGACATGTGTCTCAATCGGCAGGTCCAGCACGCTGATCGCGTCAAGGAACGCTGCCCTCCGTTCATCCAGCCAACGTGTGCGATCAACATCGCCACGCGTTTCACCCGGGGTGATGACGACCTGGGTTTGAAGACGAACCCGAATGAAGGAATGGGCATGCCGAAACCCGATCCAAAACATGGCGCGTTGGTCATGCAGCTGCAGCATGTCTCGAATGCGCCAGGGATGGCTGATGGAGCAATAGGTACCGATATCTTGATGGCGCTGATAGACCGTGTGATAGGCCCCAGAGAGAAGAAAGAAATCGCCGCGCCATCGTTCCCGTACATGGACGAGCGTGACGTCTTCCGTAGACCAGGGATCAAGCTGGTCGAAGTCGTCGAACGACCCGACCGTCCATTCCTCCACGTAGCAGATCACGTCGTTGGCAGGCGAGACCGGCTTGAGCCCAAGCGTGGCGAGGCGCTCCCCCACGGCAAGCGCCTGACCGAAGCTCAAGGCCGTCGTCGTTTCCCACCGTCGCTCACGCACTCTGGGGGATCCTTGACGATAGATTGAGGGTGCCGTCATCCCTCAGGCGCACAGCGCCTCTCACTACTGCGTCACAATAGCTCACTCTTGCAGGAGGCGACGAGCCGGACGTAACGCCTTACTCTCGATCGTCGTGTCGCTGATCAGCCGATCAAGTCCGTCTTTCAAGGTCGCCGCCAGTTGATCTCGAACTTTATCCTCATTAAACCAAAACACGATTCCCCTCTGACCTCCCTCAATGGTCCGGATGGTCGTGCTTCGGTCGGCGAGGTTCCTGGCCTGAATGGTAATCTGGCTGGTGGTGTCAATCACAGTCGAAAAGACACGACTCTTTGCGTTCGCGGAGAAATCCTGCACTTGGCCGCTGATAACGATATCGGCATCCGTGACAGATCCTGCCGGGACCACACGTACATTCCAGACCCGATCTCGCCACCCGCGGGTTCGCAAGCGATCGGCCAGGCGCTGCGTGATCGCGCCTGCAGGCCGATCACCCAACACATCGAACTGCGTGGTGCCGCCCCAGAGATGCGTGCGCGTGCCCACACGGCTCTTGTCTGCCCGTCGATCCTCAAACGGTTCGATGGCGATCTTGACCGGCTCGATGTCGGTCACCTGCACCATCGGAGGCTTCTCCCGCAAATCCAGATACCGCATCTCTCCTGTTCCCCTACAGCCGGCCAGCATGGTCGCCATCATGATGGCACAGCCCAAAACTCGCAATGACGATTGCTTCACAGGCTCCTCCCGGTCAAAGGTCAAAAAGAGTGGCGGCCCAGTCTACCCAAGTTTGGTGCCAGAGACAATTAGGATAAAAAAGTTACGGGGTAATGAGGGGGGACAGTGACCGAAAGGTTTCGCATGCCATCTGGGCCAACTGTCCCTCCCGTAGTCGTGGATCGCCCAGAGGCACACAGCGCACGACCTTCAGAAACGACCGTTCAGCCAGCACGGCAGCGATCTGGGCCTTCCGGTCATGAGTGATCGGCAGCGTATAGCCTTCCCCACATTTCCACTCCCATAACGATGGGGCCAGAGAAAGTTCAAGGTCTTTTCCCGCGAGCTGATGAAATCGACCGAGCAGCTGACGCTTATACCGTCCGATCTCCGAACCTTCCAGCAAGAGCGCATAAGCCACGTGATGTCCCCACCAGACCAGCGTACGGAACGTGAAGGTGTTCGCGCCGGAGAAGTGTTTAGGACAATCCAGGTATTGATACGGGAAATCTTCCAGATGCTCACCTTTTACCAGCTGATGGAGGTGTGGATCGAAACCCGAAGGGACGACGAGCGACAGACCTGCCAGCTCATTCTGCAATGCGCCATGCGTGGCCTCAAGCATGACTCGTATTTTTGTCGTGATCGCGGCCTTTTTTCGAAAGAAC
>JABMDK010000008.1:269288-272717 GCA_015903995.1 Nitrospira sp. | reverse complement strand
TTCGATGGCGATCTTGACCGGCTCGATGTCGGTCACCTGCACCATCGGTGGCTTCTCCCGCAAATCCAGATACCGCACCTCTCCTGTTCCCCTACAGCCAGCCAGCATGGTCGCCATCATGATGGCACCGCCCAACACTCGCAATGACGATTGCTTCACAGGCTCCTCCCGGTCAAAGGTCAAAAAGCATGGCGGCCCAGTCTACCCAAGTTTGCTGTCAGAGACAATTAGGATAAAAAAGTTATGGCGTGACGAGGGGGACGAGCGACCGAAAGGTTTCGCACGCCAGCTGAGCCAACTGTCCCTCCCGCACTCGTGGGTCTCCCAATGGCACACAGCGAACGACCTTCAGGAACGAGCGTTCCGCCAGCACGGCAGCGATCTGGGCCTTCCGATCATGGGTGATCGGCAACGTATAGCCTGCCCCGCATTTCCACTCCCATAGCGACGGGTCTTTTCCGGCGAGCTGATGAAATCGGCCGAGCAACTGGCGCTTGTATCGCCCGATCTCCGAACCTTGCAGCAAGAGCGCACAGGCTACGTGATGCCCCCACCAGACCAGCGTACGAAAGGTAAACGTGTTCACGCCGGAGAAATACTTGGGATAATCGAGGTATTGATACGGAAAATCCTCCAGATGCTCGCCTTTGACCAATTGATGGATGTGTGGATCGAGCCCGGAAGGGACGACGAGCGACAAACCTGCCAGCTCATTCTGTAAGGTGTCATGCGTCACCTCAAGCATGGCACGTATTTTCGTCGTGATCGCAGCCTTTTTCCGAAAAAACTGCGCATCGGCCAGCAGCACGGTTTCGTCATCGGTGAACACAGTAGAGTGGGACATCATGGCATGCAATGTAACTCCGGAGGATGCTGAAAAAGCTCACCCTCTCACCCGCCCAACCCCAGCGCGCCGAGACGCGCCTTTCACCGGGCGAAGCCGCAGTGAGCGAAAGGCCAAAGCGTACATACCAAGCTTCGCTTGAACCGCTCGCTTCGATCACAGGCGAGCGGATAGGTACCTTGCCTTCGCCTTCCGTACGTTGAGGCCTTGAGCGATGCGAGAACGACGCTGGAGGGCTTTGCAGCATCCTCAATCTACTTGTGGCGTGTTTCAAACGCCGAGACCATCAGTTCGTATAGTCGTCGACAGTCCGCACAGCGCAGCCGCACCAGATCCTGAAATACATCCATCTCACGGAGCGTCAAAGAGGCATGATGCGTTGAAACGCAAGCCTTGAGGAACTCTTCGCCCGACGGCTCATCCTGTAAAGTGCCTTCTCCCGCCATGTGTTGTGCTGAGGAGGCTTGGGACGTGACCGCAGCCACCGTCAGGTAATGAGCCGACTTGCACGAACTGCAGATGAGAACCAATGCGTTCTCATCCGTCATTCGCTTAGCGGTCACACACAGGGGGTGAACCGACCAACATTGTTGAAGAAACGCCCCGCTTCGGATGATCTGCGTCATACTCGTCTCATTGCACCGTCACGCGGCTTAGAGCTTGCTCACCAACGTTTAACTGACCGTGCCTGTGATCACAGGGAAGAAGAGCAGAGCCGCGTTTGCCCGATGCCGGCCGGCACGAACAACAGGACCTTCACGTACTGCGTAGCGCTGGAGAAAGTACCGAACCGTCCCTGGCGCAAGGGCGCAGGACAAGACGGCGAACAGGAATTCATGACGGGACTGCCACAGGGGGCCCATCCTTCTTCAAAGAAGGTGCGACTGTCCCCTCCTGAAGCGAACGACAGGTTTTGCACACCCGTGGCCGTGCTTTCAGGAAAGAGACCTTCCCACTGGCAAGACAGCTGTAATGAACGAATTCGTCACAGAGCGTGCAGCGAGACCAGCCTCCTCGGAGCATCGTTTTGTCCCGATAGAGATCTTCTCGGCATACTCGGCACAGGCGGGCCTCAACCCCGAGCATCATCGACTCCCATTCCCCGCCGCCTTTTCGAATACTCATAAGATTTGGAGTATAGCGGGGTGACCGGCGGAAAAACAAGCAAGAGTGAGACGCAAGGGGCGAGCGGGTACTATGGTCGTGTTTGATTGCAAGACACGACCGTATCCTTCTCTGTGCATACTCTTTGATGTCACTGTTTGGACCCTGCCAGCCAACGTTTGAGTTCAGGGGCGCGGCGCGCGCTTTATCGCGCAGCGTCCCCTGGAACGAGTGGTTGGGCTGCACCGACAGGCTCGATAGCAAAACTCATTCGATACCTCGCTAGCTGAACACCAGGAACACGGGCAACCGCCACGGAAAGCTCCTCCGTGATTTCGCTAGCGATAATGATCCCGCGGCAAGGCCCGTTGCCGAGATGCTGATCGACCCAACCCATGTAGTAGAGCAACTGGCCGAGTGTCTTATTGCGCCCCTGTGACAGCTTGAGTTCGATAACGACGAACTTCTCGGCACGATCAACCGCGAACAGGTCGATGCGGCCTCCATCAACAGGGAATTCGATACCGGTACGACCGCCTGAAGTGTACAGACGTAGACCCTCTTCGATTCGATCGAGATTTCGCGCGAGGAAGTCGCGGAGGTGCGCCTCAAGAGCAAACTCCAGAGCTTCTTGTGGATCGGCGCCTAATTCGGCGACGCCTTGCTCATCGGGTTCTGGCGCGCGCCCGGCTAGAAATTCCTCGTATTGCGTCTTGATCCGCAGGTAACGCCTACGTCGCGTGTCTCCTGTCGGAGTATTTCCGAAGGCCCAATGTGCGGTCTTGAAGTCTTCGAAAATCCCACGATTCTCGAAGAGCGAGACGATGTAGCCACGCCGCAAGGATGACGTATAGGAAGAATCCCATTCGATCACCATGTTGCGTATCTCGTTAATTTCCGATTCCAACCCGCGACTTACCCCGAAGGAGTAGGCAGCCTTCAACGACAGAGTTTGTGTTTGCTCGTTGTCCATGGTCCCTCGTCAGAAAGCCCAACTATGTTTAGGCCGATCCGCATAAGAGCCGAATCTGCCTAATTTCTGTCCGTGTAACACGCTACTACCGTTCGCGAACAATACGCCATACCTGTTGCTGTTTCAATGAGTTGCGACTATTGGACTATCAATCGCGGGTTCTTATGCGGATCGACATAATGCCATTCCTTGAATGGAGTCACATCCGGTCCGGCAGGCTGCGAATACCCCCGGCACAGAGTGGAGTGGGGCCTGTAGATCCATCGTCGTCTTGGCGTCGCGATGGCCCAACAACTCCTGAACAGTTCGAATGCCTGCCTGTGCGTCGCACGCAGAGGAGATGCCCCTCCTTCGCCCTTGCTTATCCTTCTTTTCAGAAGAGGGGGCTCGGTGGCCTCCTCCCTGCTCCCATGCATCGAGCACCAAACAGAACTTGTTCGACCCGGAGCCTATTACAATGATCTTGGCGACGGGATAAACACCTCTCCCCCGCGTGCGCGGTGCGCGA
>JABMDK010000008.1:254151-269188 GCA_015903995.1 Nitrospira sp. | reverse complement strand
GAACACCCGTGGCCGTGCTTTCAGGAAAGAGACCTTCCCACTGGCAAGACAGCTGTAATGAACGAATTCGTAACCGAGCGTGCAGCGAGACCAGCGTCCTGGGAGCATCGTTTTGTACCGATAGAGATCTTCTCGGCATACTCGGCACAGGCGGGCCTCAACCCCGAGCATCATCGACTCCCATTCCCCGCCGCCTTTTCGAATACTCATAAGATTCGGAGTATAGCGGGGCGACCGGCGGAAAAACAAGCGAAAGGGAGGCTGGTGCTTGGATTACTTGGGCTTGGGGATTTTGAACTGCACGGCGAGGTCGAACCGAATTCTCAACGGAGAAGTTCCTTGCGAATATCACGCAAGGCCTTCTCTGCCGAAACAGTCTTCGTGGCCTTTCGCCTCCAAGCAGATAAACGCATCTCAGCCTCCGAGACCCATGCTACATCTATGGCTGTGAGCGGCACGTCTTGCATCTCAGCCAGCAATCGCTCAGCTAACCACGCACGTTCTGTCACAAAAAGCCTTCGTGTCTTCCTTTCAAGCGCTAATGCAAGGGTGTTCATTGACATTCTCGTTAGGAAGCCATTCACTAGCAGGCAGAAGAAAATCTACAAGAGCTCGAACGTTCCCTGCAACTTCAGCAGAGCATTCACCATCTGTCTTCCACCTTCGGCTCTCAATCCATTGCTGGCCGACAAGCCACTAATTTATACCAAATCCCATGCTGCCTCCCTGCACCGGAAAAACCTGAACCATGCGACCTACCTCACTTTGATGACTCTGACACACAGAGGCAAACGGCATACCGTAGCGGTAGTTGCATGCACAGAACAAGAGGACCCTCGGTTTCTCCTCTATTGCATCAAGGAGCAGATCAGTGAGTTGGTGCAACGCCTAACGCCTTCAATAACCTGCCGGTCAACAGCAAACAAAGTGCTCCAACTGGCTGGTCGGGTTGATTGCCTTGTTATCCCGCCTCTGACTATTCACCTGATGACTGTCTGCCTGAGATACTCAGTTGACTGGCTAGGATGTCTTCTCTCTGGCGCGTGAAGGTTGTGGCGGCTGAATGTGTTCTGGCCAATACCGCACGCTCTGAAGATATTCGGTAGACTCGGCGTGCTCTGCAAATTCCAGCAGGTTTCCCAACTTCTCCAAAAGTACGGCGCGCACGTCAGTAGGTGAAGCGAAGAAGAACTCCTTTCTATCATTCGCCCAGTTCACGCGACGCGCCGAGAAGTGCTCGTGGAGCTCCTTCTCCAGGCTTACAGCATCCTCCGAAAAGAAAATTGCATGCACATCGAAACGGAATGGGACCGACGCATCTCCAAGTTCGTAGATGCGATCGAGCGGTTCTAGCCGACGGGTTAGCCCAATCTTCACAACATGATCACCGAACGCACCGCGGTTCGAGATGACATAGACATAGCCCGCTCGAATGTTAGCGGCGCGGTAGTCGTTCTGCGCAATTGCACTGTCCACGTCAGCAAGCTTGCGCTCGAGCTCAGGGTCGCTCGAACCACCCGCCCGGACCTTCTCGATCACCGCCAGGATGTGGCTTCGCTCCTTCTCAAGACGTTCTCGAGTGGCAGCGAGTTCTAGCTCGACCTTGCGCTCCTCGCGTAGCCGTTCCCGCTCAGCACGCGCCGCTTCTCGCTCTTCCTCTTTCTTCATCAAGTAATCGGCTGTGAGCTCAATTTCTTCGATGCGTAGGGCATGGAACTGGTCTGCAATATGCAGCTCGATCATCTTGCCAAGCTTGACGATAGCCGTTCTGGCCGCGTCAAGCCGCTTGATGGCAGTCACGGTGTTTCCTGTACGAAGCGACCGCACCACGTTCTCGGCTTCAGCGTTGTAGGCCCGGAGCATCAGCTTCGCCAAGTCGTTCGTCATCGCACGGCCCTTTGCCAACGAACCGTCGAAAGTGAACATGTTCGACGTTTCGATCGCGGCGCCCACCTTAATCGTCTCAGCGATCCGAGCCGCTATGTCATCGAGTCGCTCTCGATAGGCAAGCGCGTTTTCAAGGGGGTGGTGATACCGATAGATCCCAGCGTCCTGAAGAACGCGTTCGTCGTCGAGGATGACGACGTTGCCTGGATTCTTACCGAGGGACTCCAAACGTGTGCGCAAAGCCGTGTTCTCCGCCTCCAAGAACGCGATCCGCTGGTCCATACTGGTTGGAGATTGTGGCTCAGATTCTCCCTGAGACTTCTCCATAGCAGCAGAGAGATTTGAGCCGCTGCCGAATACACTATCTCCCATTGGGGTACCGTCTGGAATCCAAAGCTGCCAACCAGGTGGCGGAACAGGCCAAGCAGGATCTGGTTTCCAGCCATGTGGAGGCGTCCACCCTTTGGGGGGCCTAGGCCACCCAGGCGGCGGATTGAAGACTAACGGGCCGTGCTGCGTCATGACCGACGGACTCCAGAACGCTCGGCGGCGACCAAGCTATATGGGTTCTTTGAAACGGCAGCGCCGAGCCGTCCCAGCGTGAGTGCAGGTACAACTGCCGACAATTCGAACGCAAGGAACGACTCGCGCTCGGCGGCTGCAATCACGAACGACACGTAGGTCCGCTGGCCTGTCGCGGGATCAATTGTGTTGGTACCCACCTCCAGCGAAATCGTCTTGATGAGGCCACGGCGGTCAGACTCGAACACCTCGTGAAAAGATCTGAGCGCTACCTGATGAATTGCGCCGGCGTATCGGTCGCGACACTCCTTTTGTGAGAGCGACGTCGAAGTAATCTCGTCAGTGGCCTTCGTGTATTTGTAGGATTTGATCGTGGGGATCTCAACTGGACCAGGTACCAGTACGCGAAGACGAAGTTCGGCTGTCGAAGAATCGAACTCGAACTCATGCGCAGCCTGGAAATGATCGGGATACACCGAATTCGATAGAACGATAGAGACGTACTCCTGGATCGCGTCAGCAGTGCCGTACCCCAGATTCGTGATCAGTTCGTCGAGCCTCCTGTTACGGTCTGCAGCCTCAGATTCGCGTACGGCGCACTCTTTGGCGTAGCGTTCTCGCTCAGACTTGAGCGCGTCGAGGCGCCGTGCCTCATCTCGGGCGTGCACATCTTCGGCATTCTTGTTCCGCGCCAGCACATCACGGCACGCTGCACGCCACTCCACCAAATCCCGCTCATGTGCCCGTTTTACGTTCTCCATGGCCTCGGCGTACTTCTTCTTGCCAAAGAAGCTGGCTAAACCTGAGGGCGGTTCGGGCAGAACCAGAACCGGCTCGTTAGGCAGAAGCATACGGCTCGGCTGAAGAAGCGGCACTTCAAGGTCGGGACGGTCAAATGGCGGGTGCGCCACTTCAACGCGAAGCGAACTGAGATCGACATAGTCGTCCACTCCAAGCGTAGAGGCGAGTAGCGAGTCGATCTCCTCGTAGATTCGTTCGAGTTTCCCGTTTCGCTCAATAACTTCTGCTTCCATAGCGGCCACATGCGCCTCGCGAGCTTCTTTCTCAAGGCGCTTACGTTCAGATACGGCCGCCTTAGCGAGCTGAGTCTGGGCACGCTCCGACTCTTTCCTTGCCTGCTCGGCTTGCCGAATTGCCGTGTTATGGCGCCGAACGGCTTCTCGTTCTGCCCGTTCGCGCTCTCGAGCAGCTACGCAAGATTGATGCTGAATCTCTGCAAAGAATCCCCGTCGTGCCATGACACTCATCCTTTCTGCTTTTGGCTGATGGTAGGCATCGCGCGACGAATACTACCCGGTGTTCGCTGCAGCGTAACAATGGTTTAGACCGATCCGTATTTGGAGCCGGACCTTTGATTTCCTATTCCTATAACACGCTAGTAATTCGTCCGAGTCACGTGCCACAGATCACTCTGTTATCCTTCAGTTACGATGGTGTTTGCTTCCTCCTGGACTGGCACCTGATAAAGCGCGGCGTATTTTCCGCCGATGCGGTAATTCCGTCAAGGCTCACCTAGGACCAACGATGATCAACCACTTCTGATATCTTCTTGTCTGCTGCTTCCTTCGACCTTGCTCATTCTTCCTTTCAGGAGATAGATGTCGGTGGCCTCCTCCCTGCTCGCATGCATCGAGCACCAAACAGAACTTGTTCGACCCGGAGCCTATTACAATGATCTTGGCGACGGGATAAACACCTCTCCCCCGCGTGCGCGGTGCGCGATCCCTCTCCCACCCCACCCGTTTGACTCATCTCCCCTCGTTTGTTACTCTCCGCGCGGATCGGAGCTCATCCCCTAACACGAGCGAGATTTCATGAACATTGCTGACTATTTGGAGCGGAAACGAATCGAGGTTGATCGGTTTCTCGACTGTGTGGCTCCTCCGGCTGCCGTGCCCCCAACGACGCTGCACGAGAGTGTGCGGTATAGCCTCCTGGCGGGAGGGAAACGGGTGCGGCCGATTCTGACAATTGCGGCAGCGGAGGCGCTAGCCCAGACACCGCCCGGACTCATGGCAGTGGCCTGCTCGCTGGAACTCATCCATACCTATTCGCTGATCCATGACGATCTACCGGCAATGGACAACGACGACTTCCGCCGTGGGAAACCGACGAACCACAAAGTATACGGCGAAGCAATGGCGATCCTCGCCGGCGACGCGCTCCTCACGATGGCCTTCGACCTGGTCAGCAGACCGGATCTCATGAAGGGCTGTGATCCGGTTCGACAAGTCCGCATCATTCAAGAATTGTCTTTCGGATCTGGCAACATGGGGATGGTGGGCGGCCAGGTGTTCGACATTCAAGCCGAAAATAAGGACATCGATCTTCCGACCCTTCAGAACATTCACAAGCACAAGACCGGGATGCTCATTCGTGCCGCGGTCCGCATGGGTGCTATCGCCGCCGGAGCAAACGACCGCCAGTTGGACGACATGACCGGCTATGCCGAAGACATTGGCCTGGCCTTTCAAATCGCCGACGACGTGCTGAATGTGACCGGTACCAGAGAAGAGCTGGGGAAGAATCCCAATACGGATGCGGAGCGCGGAAAGAAAACCTACCCGACATTCTACGGAGTAGACGGAGCCAAGAAACTGGCCGACGACTGTGTGACCCGCGCCATCAACCGCTTGTCCTCGTTTGGCCCTTCCGCCGATCCCTTGCGCGAAATTGCGCGATATATCACAAACCGTAAGAATTGACGTCGTTCGTGAAACGTATCTCGTGAAACCCAAAATCGTACAATCGAGCATTCATCCTCATTTCACGCGTTTCACGCTTCACGTTTTACGCCTCACGTCTTTGTCATGAAAGCCCTCGTCACAGGCGCCACCGGGTTCGTCGGAGCGGCAGTGGCACGAGCGCTCGTGCGAACGGGCATTGAAGTTCGTGTGTTGGCGCGACCGGATTCCGATCTCCGGAATCTTGACGGCCTTTCTGTTGAACGAATCGCAGGGGATCTGCGTGACCCCGTCTCTCTCCGGAAAGCCCTCACCGGCTGCCGCCAGCTCTACCACGTGGCCGCTCACTATGCACTGTGGGCGAAGGAGCCCTCGATCTTCTACGACATCAACGTTACCGGCACCAGAAATCTGTTGGAAGCCGCTCGCGACGTCGGCGTCGAACGTACGGTCTACTGCAGTACCATCGGGGCAATCGGCTTGCCGCCGGGCGGCGGACTCGGAACAGAAGAGACACCGGTGTCGCTCGAACAAATGGCCGGCCACTATAAACGCTCGAAGTATCTGGCCGAGCAGGAAGTGCACAAGCTGGCCAAAGAGGGATTGCCGGTCGTCATCGTGAATCCCAGCGCACCGGTCGGTGAGGGCGACGTGAAGCCGACGCCGACCGGGCAAGTCATCGTCGATTTCATGAAGGGCCGAATGCCAGCTTATATGGAAACCGGCATGAACATCATCGATGTCGATGACGTGGCCACGGGCCATCTGCTGGCCATGGAGAAAGGCTGTCAGGGTGAACGGTATATTCTCGGCTCGAAGAATCTGCTGCTTCGTGAGGTATTTGAGATCCTCAGTCAGCTGACTGGCGTGAAAGCCCCCGCCCTAAAATTACCGAGAGCCGCCGTGCTCCCGCTTGCCTACCTCAATCATTGGGTCGCCAACCTGACCGGCCAGCCGCCGCGCATCCCGCTGGAAGGGGTGAAGATGGCCAAGTACAAGATGCACTACGATTGCAGTAAGGCGATTCGAGAGCTCGGTTTGCCGCAGAATCCTCCGGAAATCGCGCTGGGCAAAGCCGTGCGATGGTTCAAGACTCACGGGTACGCATAATCACGACTGCGTAAGCCCTGTTCATGGAAGCCCTCACCCTCTTCTTCAAGACCATTCTCCTTCGCCCCTATGTCTTTCTCTTCCTTGCCGCGTTTCTCTTCTCAGCCATCAAACTGATCGGCTGGCCGCGAACCTGGCGCTTCTGGTTGGCTAGCTGGGTGACGGCGTTCGTCTGTGAGTTCTCGTCCACGCGAACCGGCATCCCATTCGGTTGGTATTTCTACAATGGCTCGACCATCGGCCAAGAACTCTATTTTTTCGACGTGCCGTTCATGGACTCCATCTCGTTCAGCTTCCTGCTGTTTGCCTCCTACTGCGTTGCGCTCGCACTGCTGCTGCCGCTTGCATCATCTCCGACACGCGCCCATTTCCCTCTACGGCAGCTGAACTTCGATCTGAGCGCCCGTGCAGGTTGGGGTGTCTATGCCCTCACTACGTTCCTCTTCGCCTTTATCGACATGGTGATTGATCCGGTCGCGCTGCGCGGCGATCGTTGGTTCTTGGGGAAGATCTACTTCTACCCAGACCCGGGCTGGCACTTTGGCGTCCCTATGGCAAATTATGGCGGCTGGGCTGTGGTGGGACTGATTTCACTGGCTATCTATTTTCCACTCGATCGACGACTTCCCCCTCTTTGTCTACCTCAATCGATCACCCAGCGACTCCTTCTTGGTGTCGGCTTGTACTACGGAGTCTTGGCCTTCAACCTCGGCATGACATTCTGGATCGGAGAAACCTTCATGGGCCTGAGCGGCCTGCTCATGCACTTTCCCATCCTCGTTCTCCTGATCGCTCGTCTTGCTAGTATCCATGAATGTCACCCCACCCAATAGTGAGGTGGCATTCATGCTGAAGAATTTGTATAGTGAGACTAGTTTGTTGCGGTCATGTAGAGAAGAGACGGTGGTGCAATCCTAAGCTACCGCGAGAGCCCCTACTCGACCCACAAGCTCAATAGGCTTCGTTATGGCAAGGCACTATAACCTCATCACCGTCGGTGTGGTCCTACTCACATCCTTGTGGCTCTCCCCTGTGGCCTCGGCTAAAAGTCCGGAGCTGCTGCACGTGCTTGGCACCGTAACCACGATCGATGCGAAACATGTTGAAGTAAAAACCGCCAAAGGACCGATCGTGTCGGTCCTGCTCAACAAGCAGGTGAAGTTCAAGAACAAGATGAATCCAAAATCGATCGACCCGCCCGCTGTGGGAGATCATGTGATCATTGAAGCGTCGAAAGATGATAAGAACAAGAAAGTGACCGCGGCAGTCGTGCATTATTCGCCGATGAAAAGCACCTCACCATCTCGATAGCCGATGCCGACCATTCATTTTTCTCGGGCCGTCCACGAGTCCCCCTTCCACGGGGGAATGCGGCATGCCCTCATGCGGGTCTTCATCACCGGGATCGCCGTGTTTCTGGCAATCGCGGTGGTTCCTGGTCTGGAGGCCGACAGCCTGATGGCCGGCATTGCGGCCGTCTTGGTCCTTACAGCCTTGAATGTGGTGCTTCGCCCTATTCTTTTCCTGCTTACGCTCCCGCTGATCGTCTTCACCCTCGGTCTCTTCCTTGTGGTGCTAAACGCACTCCTGCTTCAATTCACGGCATTTCTCGTCAAAGGATTCACCGTCTCGGGGTTCTGGTCTTCTGTCGGCGGCGCACTGGTCATCAGTCTGGTTACCACCGTCCTCAACAGCTGGACCGTCGACCGTCGCCCTCATCCAGAGATCCCCGACGAACCGCGGCGTCCGCCTAAAATCATCAATCCGGACTAGGCCTTCTCCCTACTCATTTCCAGGAGTATGGGCTTGATAGTGGAGGGCTACATCTCGTGAAGATTGAAACTTTCTTATCGCTGAAATAACAAAGTTTGATGAGGCCAATAAAGAAGCCGCTTGATTTAAGATACATTCCGCCCAACCATGGATTTCAAAATCAGCCGATATGACATCAACAATACTACCGTCATCGCTGCCGCACGGAGACTTCGACATCCGCCGCCACAGCTTTCGACAGCTTGAAAAGTTTCCCTGCACAGTCGTGTTCAGATGCCGGCGACGAGTTGGACGATAAGTCAGGCCACGATTTTCACGGAAAGCCTCGCGCGACACTCCCTTGACCGATAGGACACAGGAGGGACCGAACACCGGTCCTTTCCTGTCGTGATCGCTCTGAAATATCAAATTCGATATACTGGGGTGACTGCGAGGTCTGGCACAATGGGGACTCCGTGATTCAGCGGATCAGTTATGTTCTCCTCGCTGTGGCGCTGGGAGGCATGATGGGTCAGCTTGCGTGGGCTGATGCGCCCCCGGCACCACAAGGCTTGTGGCACGCCGTCCTGAGTCCTCCCCCTGTCGGCCAGCCATCGCTGCCGCAAAACCCATGGGTGCTCCGCGAGCGAGAAATCACACTGGACCTTCCGCTCCTCCAGATTCTCAAGGATGCAGGAGCTAGACCACTTCCTAGAATCACCATCGAGCTCTTCGACCAGACCAATCCCGAACTAGACGTCACCTCCACCGTCTCCCGTATCAACGACACCGCCGTTATCCGCGGCACCTTCAAGCCCCCCGCACGAGGCGATTTTACCTTTGTTATCACCGGCAATCTCCTGATCGGGACCATCCAGATGGCGGATCGGCTCTATAAAACTGAGCACATGACCAATGGCCGTCTACAGTTGGTCGAAATCGATCCCGACAAAATGCCGCGAGATTGATCGTCAGCTTTCCCACGGTTCGAGAGAGGGTAGCTATTCGCCGACGATCCGGCTACAATGCGAGCGCTCACATTTGAACATATGACCACGTCGACTCCTCAAGCAAAACCGGCCCCGGAAACGCTTCTTCAACGGACGTTGAATGCCGCGTTGAACGATATCGGCACGGATGCCGCATTGGCGGCCATCTTTCATCAAGAAAATGGTCCACTCGTTGAGCATGCGTCGCGTGGTTTCACACCGAGAGATGTCCAAGCCATTCTCCGTACGCTTTCGACCCAACGTGCCGCAGCCTTGACCCAGACGGCCCAGGATCCTGACGGTGGGCGTGCCATCCGCCTGCGGTTGATCACTCCCGGAGCGAAATCCCTGCTAGTCGTTCCGCTTCGCCACGTCAATAACGTGTATGGGTGCCTGGTCATCGGACGGAAGGAAAGCGCCGCCTTCTCCAAGAAGGACAAAGCTCAGCTGGAACAGATGTGCGACAGCATGACCAAGGCGCTGGACCTCGCAGGGCTCTTCAACACCAGTGTGGTGTTGAGCCGCTCCTACGTCACCCAGGAGCCAGGCCCTCCTCAGCAAACCGGAACGGACTTGTTCCCGCCGATGATCAAGCACTTTTCACCCGCGCTTCAAGAAAAGATCGAGGCGGTATTGACCGAAGCGCATGAATATGTGGCGTATGACCGTGCCTGGGCGTGCTACTACGATCCGCTGGCTGGAAATGTCGAAGTATTGGGAGCTGCCGGCGATACGAAGCTCGATCCCAAAGATGCCAAGAAAGATTTAAAGCCCGGCCAACGATTGACGCTCGACAGTTCAGCGGCGGGATGGGCCGTCCGCCATCGTAAGCCCCGGGTGGATCACGATCTGGCCTCCACTCAAGGTCGCTTTCTCGACCACAAACATCTCTTCAAAGACCGGTTTCAGTCCTCGCTGGTCATCCCTTTCTTTGTCAAAGGCCAGGTCGGCGGAACGTTTACGCTGGGATCGAAAGATCCTCAACGATATCAGACCACCGATGCCCGGACGCTGGAACCCATTATTCTTAAACTCGCGGAGCTCTTACAGGCACCGGCGCCGCAAGCTGCCGCGCCTTCTCCGACGACCGACCTCGACGGAACCGCGGGTCCCCGCCCACCTGTGGCCGCCCCGTCTGAGCCCATCATTCGAAAGCAAGAACGTCAGGCCGCGATCGGGGAATTCAGCGCATTCTTGGCGACGGAAATTCGCGAGCCGCTCGCGTCCATTCGCTCGCAACTCGAAGAAGTGACCGGTGAAGGGATCCTCGACTTCGACCCTCAGACACGGGTTGAGAATGCCATGCGTGACAATCATGCTCATCTTCGGAAGGACAATGCCGGAACCTTTTCGACCGTCTGGTTGCTCGACACAAGTCGTACAACGGTTGCTCACATCAAATGTGAAAAACTCCCCTCGCACCCCTCCAGAAAGCCTCAGCCATGAAAACGGCTGGACTTCAGCCTTGACGAAAGGGGAATAGGATACGCTACGGGCATCACTGTCTATGGTGGTCCCGGTCGGAGTCCGCAGGGTCTGAGTCCCCAACTTTGTATGAACATCGTCGACTCTCGTCTGAAACCCCACCGTCCCAATGATCGGCATGCCCAGCAGTTCGATCCGCTGCTTGAAGCCAAGGTCGCCACCATAGATAGCCCGGCGATCGAACTGGGCAAAACCATCGCCATTGACCGGATCATTGAGGAAGAATGTAAAATCCGTGAACAGATCCAGTCGATAGTATTGGCCGTACGCGTTCGCAAACAACTGACCACCTGTGGTGGTGTCATAGTGATAGTTCAAGTTCCCCGTCGTTCGGAGTGTGTTGCCTCCTTCATACGGATTGATGGAACCGAACCGGTTCAGAAGACCCGTACTCACTGCACGGAAGGGAATTTCACCGGAGCCATCCCATTTGGAATGAAGGAAGGTTGCCTTGAAACTCACCTCGTCTCTTCCGGTCAGATTCGTCGTGACCTTGCCCAACAGATTGGTCCGATAGTATTGATTGTCGTTGAGGTACGGGCCGTTCGTATAGAACCCCTCGGCGGCGAATAAGGTACGCACGCGGTCTTTAGTCGGAGAGAACATGAGCAGGTACCGCTGCATGCTATATTCCCCACCCGTTCCCTGAATGACTCCTTCTTTCACCATGTTACGCGTCCGAAAATTCACCGCCCCCGCTGTCGCAAAATCTCCATACTCAGGTAAGTAGGAGCCCTTGTGGACATCAACTCCTTCAATCGTCTCCGGGATGATGAAGTTGAGGTCCGTGTAGCCTTGTCCATGCGCATTGGTTCGCAGGTTGATCGGCATCCCATCAAGGAAGAAACCGACGTCCGTCCCATGGTCTGCGTCGAAGCCTCGAAGAAAGTATTGATCGGCTTTCCCCGCTCCGCCAGAATGCTCAACGGCCACAAAGCCTGGGATCAGCCGAAGGACCTGCGCAGGACGTCCTTGAGGTTGCAGGATAATCTCTTTGTCAGGGATGAATTGTTGAGAAGACGCCGCCACCGGTTTTTCACCGAGCACGGCCACTTCCGGCACTTCCAGCTCAGGCTCGTCGCAACAGATGGCCGACACCAGACACACACACAAGGTCACGGACAATAATCGCTTGCTCAATATATGGCTCATCGGAAAACTGTTAGCGAAGAGATTTTCCCGTCGTGGTCATCGTCAACTTCCCGTGCTTCACACCCTTGACCGACACCAACGCATCCGCCACCTTTTTGATATCCGTTCCCTTCCCCTTCACTCAAGGCAATGACTGTGATCGAGGTGCACATGCATCCCCGAAAGAATCCGCCCGTGACAGTCATGCTGAATATCCGTCAACTTACTCGTCAGGTCTCGCACATGATGGTCGTACACAAACGTAATGGTGCCGACCGTCTCCTTATCGTCATCCCACTCATCTCCGACCAAAGTGTCGCGAATCAGATCACGGAGTGCCTCCGAGCGATTCGTGTAATGCCTCCGCCTGATATGACGGTCGAACTCCGCCAAGAGACGCTGATCCAACGACACGCCGAACCGAACCAACTCGTCCATACCGCCTCCCTCTCATCCGTAGCATGAAATAGTTTTTCGTAGCACGCTTCGGCAGAGATCGCAACCCAGATGGCACTGTTCCTCTTTGCTCTACGACTCGACCGGCTTGTTTGGATGTATGGGCGAAACGAAAACGGCGCCAGGTGAAGCGCTATTGCAACATCTCGTTCTGGGGAGAGGAAATCACGAGCAGCAGACATCCGTCATCCGTCGACGTATCGTGGTGCACGGTCCCGGCTTCGGCACGGTGATAGTCACCGACCGTCATCTCATGACCGGCGATACTGCACCCGCCTTCAAGCACCAACAGCTCCTCCACCTCGGTGTGGCGATGAGGCGCATACCTCGCCCCTGCGGCAATACGCACGAGAAACGTCACCCTGCGAGAAGTCGAATCATAGGAAAGCACCTTCGCAACCATACCGTGAGCGATGTTGAACCAAGCCCCGTCAGGCCCATCGGCAAACTGTCGAGGGGCCACAGAACGAACTAGCGCGGAATGGCACTCACAGCTGCACGACAACCTTCCCTATGTTGGTATGCTCTTCCAGCATCGTATGGCCGGCGCGGAGATTCTCGACCGTTAGTCCAGTCAACACACGGTTGGCCGTCGTACGCATCTTGCCGGATTCAATCAAGCTCTTCACCTCCTGCAGGATTTCCCCCTGAGAAGCCGCACGATAGTTGAAACTCGACTTCGTGAACATGAGTTCCCAATGCAGGCTCGCCGATTTCGACTTGAACAGGGAGAGGTCCAGTCCATCCCCATCATCGATGATCCCCACTTCCCCAAATGGGGTGATGATGTCCGCCATCTTCGACCAATGCTGTCCTGAATGGGTCGTGCTGAAGATGAAGTCCACAAACGTCAAACCAAATTTCCGTATGTCGTCCACAAATGTCTGATGGGACACCACATGATCGGCGCCAAGACTTTTGACCCACTGCTGACTCTCCGGTCGTGAAGCTGTAGCAATCACCGTCACAGAGGTTTTCAACTTGAGCAGCTGGATCGCTTGCGACCCAACGCCTCCCGCGCCACCGATAATGAGGATCGTCCGCCGATCCGACTTAGTGAGGCGCATTTTCTCAAAGAGCATCTCGTAAGCCGTCAAGCTGGTCAGCGGAAGCGCCGCCGCTTCCGTAAACGAGAGGGTGTTCGGCTTCAAGGCCACCAACCGTTCATCCACCAGTTGCCGCGTTGCGTAGGAGCCGGCCCTCTTGAGATCCCCGCTGTAGAAGACTTCGTCGCCGACGTTGAATCGCGTCGCATTCGCGCCACGAGCACGCACGATGCCTGCTGCATCCCAGCCTAAGATGACCGGCTGACCAGTTGAACTAGATCGCCGGGTTCGAACCTTGTAATCCACCGGGTTCAGTCCAATAGCCTTCACTTCGATCAGGAGATCCTGCCTGCTGGGCGATGGATCCGGCAACTCCATGGGTTGTAGATTGAATTGATCCAGCGAATGAGCATGCGTATATCCAATGACTTTCATCACCACCTCCATGTTCGTTATCTAGAGATAGGGCTTACTGCCCACAAAGACAAGTACACACATTTCTGTCAGTCAGTACCTACTAGGATACCAAGGAGCGATCATGGCGAAACGCTTCGCGACATTATTCGCTCACTAGAACAATGGGAATCCAGCATCGTGGGGATTAAACACAGACCTTCTCTGATTCATCAACCTTGGTTCCACCAAAAATTGGTCCTCACCGGCAGATCACTGGATGTGACTGCCATCGCGCTCATCTGGTTCACGGAACAAGCCTTCGACCTTCAACTGTTCCCTTTGTAGCAGAATCCTGGGAATCTCATCAGCGGTAGTCACACCGATGCATCTCGTGACTACATCAGGTTCTATCCACTGTACTATCTTGTGTTTTCATGAGATTGAGGTTACTTTTTAGCCACAGGCAAGACGCCATCTGGAGGAAACATGAGGGGAATCGATTTCGTCACAAATAAACGAGGGCAGAAGACCGCGGTACTTATTGATCTGAAGCGACACGGTCAACTCTGGGAAGACTTTTATGATAGTGTCGTCGCGCGGGATCGAACTCGTGAGCCGCGTGAGTCTCTAGATGCCGTGAAAGATCGTCTCCGCCGCTTGGGCAAGCTCCGTGGCTGAATATTCCATTGCGTTTGCCCGTTCGGCTCGCCGAGAATTGGAAGCTCTTGATTCCTCGGTTATATCCCGCATCCTCTCCAAAATCGAATCCCTTGCAGCTCACCCACGGCCACATGGTTCTCGTAAATTGGCTGGTGAGAAGTACCTGTGGCGCATTCGTATCAGCGATTATCGAGTCATTTACTCGATTTTCGACAAAGAACGGCGCATTGACATTACTGCCGTACGCCATCGCCGGGAAGCCTACGACTAAGGAGCAGTTGGGGTAGACATAACCATTGAATCTCAGGGATTAGGCGTTGCTGGCCTATCTCATCCGCCACTCCTGATCCTTCCCGAGCTGGTTCCTGACCGGCGGATCACTGGCGGTGATTGCCATCGCACTCATCTGGTTCACGGAACGAGCCTTCGATCTTCAGTTGCTTCCCGTCTAGCAGTATTCCTCTTCGCTCATGGCAAAAGCTGCGAGCATGCAATGCGCTCCCCAGATTTCATAACAACGGATCATTTCAGCTGGAGTAAGCATATACGGACTGTGTGATATGGGCTTGAGCACAATTCACTCCTCGCTGTGAGAGAAATCGATTTTCGAAGAGCATTCATGTATCGTTACAGCCGGATAAAGAAGAAAAGACGATTATGCGTTTGTTTTTGGTCAGATCACTGTTCGCAGGGGTCGGAGCGTAATTGAGCAAACATGCAAAGGTACTTCAAATTCCCACCTCGACAAGTATTGGCACCCATTTACTCACTCCAATTGTTGGAATCCAATGAGCGCACATGTACCGCTCACGATTTCTTGGACACGGTTATAGCCATATTCGACCCGACTTGTGGGTCGCAACGTTCGGCGATTGTCGTTCCTCGGCCAAGTGTGGGC
>JABMDK010000008.1:227677-254051 GCA_015903995.1 Nitrospira sp. | reverse complement strand
CGACCGCTGGGTGTCGGGTCCGGCAACTCCATGGGTTGCAGGTTGAATTGATCCAGCGAATGGGCATGCGTATATCCAAGCACTTTCATCACCACCTCCATGTTTGGCTATCTATAGATACGACTTGATCTCCATAAAGACAAGTACACACTGGCCTAGAAGGCATCGACAAGAAGAAGGGGGCAAAGCAAAACCCTTCGCGACATCATTCATTCGTTAGAACAGGAGGGATGTCTATCGTGGGGACTAAGCGCAGGGCCTATTGATGAGGCGGCTTTGGTGCTACCCAAAGTTGTGTGCCGGCCAGGAAATCGCTGACAGTGATTGCCATCGCGCTTGCCTGGTTCGCGGAACGCGCCTTTGATCTTCAGCTTTTTCCTGTCTAGTAGGATGCCCCTTTGATTATGGCAGAAGCTGCGAGTATGCAATCCGCAGAATTCAGGACGAGGTCTTCGATTCCTTTGGCGCGCCCTCTTCAAGCAAGTCATCTCGTGCGAATGCTTCCTCTCCGAACATGGTCAAATCGTTCAGCATGGCCAAGAATTCATCGCTCCCAACGTAGTTCTCTACATTCGCACGGCGTGCCTCATCGCTTTTCTGCGCCTGACGAGGAGATATGCCGGATTGCAGTTCCGCAACTAGCCGCGCTCGCGCATTTAGGTAATCGAGAAAGCCTCCGTTAATCGTGTACTTGCGTGGCTCGATTTGGCCAGTCCTGAGGTGGACCTTCGACCCTTGCCACTGGTTCGGACGATCTTGACGGATAAATCCCAAAATGACGAACCGACCGAGCTTCGAGTACACGAAGCTAGCAGTTTCGCCCTCACAAAGGTCCATGTCAGTAGTGCGCATCAAATAGCGATTGAGATTTGGAGATAGATCCTGGCTGGATGTAATGGATCCAATAGCATCGAATGGCAATAGGTGCTGTCGAAAAGGTCCAGGGTGCTGCCGTTGAGCTAGCAAGAACGCCTTCCATGCAGCCTCGGCCTCAGTAATCCGTGAAGTCACGTCAGCTCCGAGGCTGGTTGGTGAAATTTCGTCTTTGTAAAATTGCAAAACCCGCCAAGATATGGAAACGCAGAAGCGCAAAAGCCACTCGCCATAAATGATGCGACTTGAACTGTCACTTGTGTATGGATAGAAGACTTTGTTGGCAAAATCGGTTTCCGCTCGGCTGAACAATCCCTCACAGTCCACGCATAACCAATACCGCTTCAAACCATCCTGAACTCTCCGATTGGGAGTCATGCCTAGACGAAGATAGCCTCCCCCCGAACTCTCGCGCATCCATCGAAACAGGAACGCAGGCAGAATGTGACTATGCTGTAGAGTTCCTTTGGCGTTACAGAGTCGGCACAGGCTTTCCGACATCATGCCCTCCAAATATTTTGCATGTGACTGTATCACGTCGGCACCTGTGGCTAAACTGTGGCAGAGCTATCTTGTCCGATCTGGTTACATCGGTTCCTCCCCTACCTCCTGATCCTCTGTAAGTGATTGAGCAGAAAACGATTGGACTAGCTGAAGGGGCTTCAAATCTCGCGGACTCTGCCCTCCTGACCGATAGCTGGTTTTCCCTACTCCCCCTGAATTGGGATGTACATGATGTTGCCCTGGCGGTTCACGAGGAGGAGGGCGAGATCGGTGGGTTTGAGGGGATCAGCGAGGCGTTGCAGTATCCCGAAACTGTTTACATATTGCCGATTGAGTTCCAGTACCACGTCGCCCGGCTGCAAGCCGGAGGCTTCGGCGAGACTCCCTTCCTCGATATCCGTCACGACTACCCCATTGTTCACCGGCAAATCCATCTGGCGCGCCAACGGTGGCGTCACGTCATCGAAAACCACACCTGCGAGAGGATGGACCGTCGATGCCGTCGACGATGCCGTCTGATTTTTCTTTGCCCGTTCACGCGGGGCTTCCTGAATGACCAGATCGGCTTGGTACTGTTTCCCGTCCCGGATGAGATCCACACGATGTTTGCTGCCGATCGGGGATTGCGCGACCAGATTCCGCAACTGGCCGCTGTCCATAATCTCTCGCCCGTCGAAGCGCACCACGACGTCGCCCCGTTTGAGACCCGCTCGCTCGGCAGATCCTTTCGGTTGCACATCGGTCACAATCGCGCCTTTGACATCCGGCAGACGAAAGATTTTTCCCAGCGGAGGACTGACGTCCTGCGTCGAGGCCCCCAAAAATCCCCGCACCACGCGGCCCGTCTTGATGAGGCTCTGCATGGCGGCGCGGGCCATGTTGCTGGGAATCGCGAACCCGACCCCCACGCTGCCACCGGTCGGACTGGCAATCGCCGTGTTGATCCCGATCAACTCGCCCTGAATGTTGACAAGCGCGCCGCCTGAATTCCCGGGGTTGATCGGTGCATCGGTCTGGATAAAGTCTTCGAAATCCGCCACGCCGACATCGGCGCGACCCACCGCGCTCACGATGCCGAATGTAACGCTACGGCTCAAGCCCAGCGGGTTGCCGATGGCGAGCACGAAGTCGCCGACAGCCAGATGGCTTGAATCTCCCCAGGTTGCAGTCGGCAGATTCGACGCGTGGATCTTCACCACTGCCACGTCGGTCTTCGGGTCCGTTGCAACGACCTTCCCTTTGTATTGACGGCGATCAGCCAGGATTACTTCCACATCCACGGCATCGGCGACCACATGGTTATTCGTGATGATGTAGCCGTCCGGCGAGACGATCACCCCAGACCCCTGCCCATATTGCCGACGCGACGGAGGCTCTTTGAACAACCCGAACGGCAACGCTTCATCGCTGAACGCCTGGTCACGCACCATGACCGTCGACGCGATACTGACCACCGCCGGAATGACTTTAGTGGCCGTCGCTTTGACTTGGCTCTGTGCTTCATCGCTGAACGCCTGGTCACGCACCATGACCGTCGACGCGATACTGACCACCGCCGGAATGACTTTAGTGGCCGTCGCTTTGACTTGGCTCTGTAAATCCTGGCCGGTCGTCGAGGGAATCTGCGGGGTACCGGCTACTCCAGAACCGGGAACGAACAGACTGCTCAGGATTCCCCACAAGACCATCTGTATCATCAACCTGCTGCTATTCACGGATATTCACAATGCCGTGGCCAGCCTATCATGCACGACCAACACACGCATTCACAATTCAATATGACGTCAACGACGGATAGTACCCACGGTCAGGCAGAGTGTAAATACTGTGTCTGTCTTGGCATCAAGACAGGACCTTCCCTTTTCACCGCCGGAAGATACGCACACCATTGTGTTACGATCATCCCCGCCTCGCTGTTAACTGTTGGATTGACTCTTACCCAAGAGGTACCCCATGACACCTCCCGCAATCGTCGTTGCACTCATTCTGCTCTGGACCGTTTCAGGGATGCTTGCCTCCCCCGGGCATGCCGAAGACGCCAAGTTTGGAACCCCCAAGGGGGATGAAGGCACGAGGATTTTCAAAGCCACGGAGCATCCCTTCTATAGCGCCGAATTTCATCTCACAGGTCATCGAGCATTCCTCATCGGCAGCATGGGCGATACAGCGCCCTGGGATCATCTGGACTATGCAGGCAAACACCTGCAGGCGGTGAAAGGAACGATTGAGATCGAGGTAAACGAACACACCAACACAGGACGAGTGATCGCTGAATTCGTCGAGGGAGCCGACCACTATCGCGTGATGTTCGATCGATTTGCCGCAAAAGCTCCCTTTCAGAGTGGCGGTATCGCCACCAGAATCTATGAACATGGGGATTCAAACAACGGCGATCCGCTCTATCCCAAAACCTGGTTGTACCTGGGTGGGTGGGGCACGGCGACGATGTATAAGAATGATCAGGTGTTCTATAAAGACTACGACGCACACTTCATGGTCATGGAGCGCTCGCGCGATCCGAAGACCCATGAGGTCCGCTACCCGGTCACACGCACGATGCCCGGTGGCGAAACCGACCCCGCCGGCATGGAAATCGATCTGTGGGTCCGCTCAAAAGAACAAAACAGCAACAACTTTCCTCCGTTTGAGACATTCGTTCATCTCTGCTGGGAAGAAGTCACCTGGCGATAAAGAATGTGGATATCGCTCCAACGCACTCTTCTCATGAACATTCCGGCACCCGCCCCACAGCGTTTTCCTCAGGTCCTGGGAGCATACATGATGACCATCATACCGGCGAGACAAAGCATGGCGCCCATCGCGTCATAGCGATCCGGACGAACTCCGTCGATCCCCCAGCTCCATAAGAGTGACAACACAATAAACATTCCGCCGTACGCTGCGTACACCCGTCCGAAGTGCGCCGGCTGCAGGGTGGGAATGATGCCATACAGGATCAGGACAACAGCGCCGATCACGCCATACATCCACGGTCGGCCATCTCGCAGCACCAGCCATATCAAATACCCGCCGCCAATTTCACACAAACCGGCAAGCACAAACAGTCCGAGAGAAACCGGAAGCGACATAAAGACCTCCCTCGCTCGGTCATACTGCCCCGATCAGAACCATGCTCTTAGTCCCACCACGAATCGGATCTGGCTCGGGTCACCTCCCTGCTGCCGCACCAGCGTCGCCGTTTCACCGAAGCTTCGATCGAGTGACAGGCCGACATACGGGGCGAACTTCCGATGGATTTCGTAACGCAGGCGCACCCCGAATTCCAGGTTATTCAACCCCGAACCGGTCGTAAATTCTTCGACCCGCTGGATCGCCAGATTGGTCTGGAACCGGCCTTGAAGGATCAGCCGCTGCGTGAGCAAAAAGTCCTTCGTGTACGAGAGACGGGCTGAAACGGCTCCCCGCTGATCAATGAACAGAGAGGACTCGAACTCATAGTTGTAGGGAACGATGCCCTGAATCCCGATGACTCCCAAGCCGCGCGTCACATTCTGATTTCGAAACGACTGGGTTTCCATCCTGCCGCCGACTTGAATGTCGTAATGTTTCCACAGGAACCGGCCATAGAGTAGTTGGAAATCAACGTCATAGTCCGCTTTGAAGGCCGTATCCTGCTGACCTTCGCTCTTAAACCACAGCCGATTGTAATCCCCTCCGTACCACCCCTCGATATCCCAGCGATAATCACTGTGTGTTTCGCCTTCGCCCGTGCGGGGCCGATATTCCAGGACATCCACCAACGTGAACAATCGATGTTCCCGGTCGCCCACCGGACTGGGCCAGTCCTGTTCGGGCAGGAAGCTCATCTGCGATTGGTTTCGCTCTTGGAGAGGCCCGACGATAGTCCCCCTGCCCGAACCCACAGCGACATGCTCCCGCGCAGATTCAGCCAAGACGCTGGTTGTGCCGAGACATGCGCCCAGCACCCACACTGCAAGCGCGACACGACAGGTCTGGGACCTGAGACTCACCAGCGCTTCTCCCACTCGTTAGGCAGAGACTTCGACGATGCGAAACATTCCCGCTTCCATATGCATGAGAAGGTGGCAGTGGAAGGCCCATCGCCCAGGTGCATCGGCGTCGACCACAACCGACAACCGTTCAGCCGGTTTGACGACCACGGTGTGTTTTCGTGGAAGGTAGGCCCCTGATCCGTTTTCGAGGTACATCCACATGCCGTGCAGGTGGAGCGGATGCTCCATCATCGTGTCGTTGACGAACGTGAGTCGTACGCGCTCGCCATAGCGAACACGAATAGGTTCCGGCGCATCCGAGTACTTCTTCCCGTCGAACGACCACAGATAGCGTTGCATATGACCGGTGAGATGCAGTTCGATCTCCCGCTCCGGCGCTCGTTGGTCCTGATAGGGCACAAGACTGTTCAAGTCGGTGTAGACGAGGATACGTCTTGAGCTCTGGTCGAATCCTCCTCCCGGTTCATGCATTCTGTTTTTGGAGTATTCAGCCACCGTTTGATTGCCGGTGCCATGATGGTCAAAACCATGCCGAACCGGCATGACTCCAGAAATCGGTGACCGGTGCGAGAATTCCTGCTCTCCACCTGGCCTCGTTTGAGGCGTATCCCCATGCATCATGTCATGGCTCCCGGCCTTGCCATGAGAGGAGTTCAGGACAGCCCCTTGGACGGTATGGTCCGTATGGCCGTTGCCATGATGCGCCATCCCCATGTCTTCCATCGTCCGAATCGGACGGGCACGGCGCTCAGGAACTTCCCCTTCCATCCCCGGCCGAGGGGCGAGCGTTCCACGCGCATAGCCGCTGCGATCCATGGTTTCGGCAAAAATCGTGTACGCATGCTCCTCAGTCGGTTGAACAATGACGTCGTAGGTTTCTGCTGGGCCGAACCGAAACTCTTCGACCACAACCGGCTGCACGTTCTGTCCGTCGGCTTGCACAACGGTCATCGTCGCTCCTGGAATACGAACATCATAAAATGTCATCGCCGCCGCATTGATGAACCGCAACCGCACCCGTTCGCCGGGCCGAAACAGTCCGGTCCAGTTCATGGCGGGAGGCAGCCCGTTCATCAAAAACGTGAAGGTAGAGCCGGTCACATCGGCAAAGTCCGTCGGATCCATCCGCATCTCGTCCCACATCACGTAATTCTGCAGCGCCGGCCACAGGCCCCACCGTGCGGCATCCGAGAGAAAGCTCTTAGCATCGCGCTTTTGGAAGTTGTAGTACCCGGACGACTTTTTCAGATTGTCGAGCATGCCTTCAGGCGACTCGACGCTCCACTCCGAAAGCAGTACGACATATTCTCGGTCATACAGAAACGGTTCCGGTTCAGCCGGATCCAGAATCATCGGCGCATACATCCCTTGTAACTCCTGGCCACCCGAGTGACTGTGATACCAATAGGTCCCGCTCTGTTTGACAGGGAACCGATAGGTAAACGTCGTTCCAGGGGGAATACCGCCGAAGCTGACACCCGGCACCCCATCCATGTGCGCGGGCAAGAGTACTCCGTGCCAGTGAAGTGACGACGCCTCTTCTAATTGATTCGTGACGCGCAGGGTCACCGTTTGGCCTTCCTTCAGGCGTATGAGCGGTCCCGGGATCGTTCCGTTGATCGTCATAGCGGTTCCCACCTGCCTATCCATGGACAGGGATCGTTCACTGAGCACCAAGTCGATCAGCTCGCCGCTCAGTACTCCCGGTTCGGTGCCGACAGACATGGCAGGACGTACCCCATGCCCGGTACATGCAGAGACGAGCGGTTGGAGCGCGGCAAGTAATCCCAGCCTACTCGCTCGCTTCAGCAAGAAGCGTCTCGATATCATCTCGTCATGCATGGCCGACTCGTTGCTCGACTCGCTGTTCAATCCATCGATACAAAACCGGCAGCACAAGCAACGTCAACGCCGTGGACGACATCAATCCACCGATCACGACCGTGGCCAACGGTCGTTGAATTTCTGAACCAGGGCCGTTCGCAAAGAGTAACGGCGTCAATCCCAGTGCCGCCACGAAAGCGGTCATTAATACCGGGCGCAACCGCAAGACCATCCCGGTCAACACCGCTTCATCCAATGGCAGGCCTTGCTCCCGCAGCTGGTTAATGTAGGCGATCTTCACCACTCCATTCAGCACCGCCACACCAAACAAGGCAATGAACCCGACGGAGGCCGGAACCGAGAGATAGAGTCCGCCGATCAGCAGCGCCGCGAGACCTCCGACCATGGCAAACGGAATCGCGAGGACAATCAGCACGGCTTGCCGAAGATTCCCGAACGTCACATACAGGAGCAAAACAATGATCCCGATAACCACCGGCACCACGACGGCCAGGCGAGCCATCGCCCGCTGCTGGTTTTCGAACTGTCCTCCCCATGTGACGTAATAGCCGGACGGAAGCGGTACTGTAGTGGACACGAGGGCCTGGGCCTCCTTGACCGCGCCGACCAGGTCACGCCCGACGACATTGGCCTCGATGACGATACGCCGGCTGGCCTGCTCCCGTCCGACCTGGGCGGGCCCCTCCACGATTTGAATGTCGGCGAGCTCCCTCAACGGGATACGGGAACCGTCGGGGGCCGTCACCCACAGAGAGGCGATCGACTCCACATCAGCCCGCCGATCCTCTGGAAATCGTATTCGGATCGGAAACCGCCGTTGCCCTTCAAAGACCTCTCCGGCACTGATGCCGGCACCGACCGCTTCGATCACCTGCGTAATATTGGCGACGCTGATCCCGTGACGCGCCACCATGGACCGATCGATATCGAGCTTGAGATAGTACAGCCCTGCAACCTGTTCGACGCGAAGATCGGAGATGCCCGCCACCTGCCGCATCGCGCGGGCAATGTCGTCCGCCTTTGCTTGCAGGACGCCCAGGTCGTCGCCGAAGAGTTTGACCGCCACTTGCGACCTCACTCCCGAGACTAATTCGTCGACCCGCATCGCGATCGGCTGAGACAACCCAAAGGCGATGCCGGGGACTTGCCTGAGCCGTTGACGGACCTGCTCCTCGATCTCCTTCTTGCTCTGCACGGTCCATTCACGTTCAGGCTTGAGGAGAACATACATGTCGCTGAGTTCCATGCCCATGGGATCCGTTCCCAATTCATTCGCACCGGTGCGGGACACGACGGACCGCACCTCGGGAATGGTCATCAAGAGCCGTTCGACATCACCCGTGATGGAGAGCGATTCGGTGAGGCTGATGCTCGGCAAACGGACCAGGTTCACCACAATTGACCCTTCGTCCATGATAGGCACGAATTCGCGCCCGATGAAGGGAATCAGTGCCGTCCCGCAGATCAGTACGCCGCCCGCCCCGATCACAATGACAGAGGTTCTCCGAAAGGCCCAAGCCAAGAGGCGCCGATACATTCTGCGCGCCCGCTCCAACGCGTGCCCGCCTTCCTTGGCGGCGCGGGGCTGCATCAGCAAAAGAGCCAGTACCGGAACGACGGTCACGGAGAGCACAAGGGAGCTCAGCAACACAATCACCACCGTCAGAGCCAGCGGCACGAACATCTTGCCTTCGATGCCTTGGAGCATCAGCAGCGGCGCGAACGTCAGGGCGATAATCAATTCTCCGAACAAGCTCGGCCGCCGTACCTCCAGCACCGCCCGAAGGACCACCGGCAGCCGCTCTGCAACCGTCTTGGACGGAGCCCCCTGCGCGGCTTCTTGACTCACATGCCGCTCCACGTTCTCCACCTGCACGATCGCCGCATCGACGATCATCCCCAGCGAAATCGCCAGTCCGCCCAACGACATCAAATTGGCGGAAAGGCCGACGTGCTTCATGATGAGGAATGTGGTCAACGTCGCCATCGGCAACATGAGCGCGACGACGAGCGCACCGCGCACGTTTCTCAAAAAGAGATAGAGAACGACCACAACGACGGCAGCCCCCTCCAGCAAGGCACGCTCCACGGTTTCCAACGCCCTGGTGACCAGCTCGATGCGATCGTAGAACGACGTAATGGTCACACCCTCCGGCAGCACCCGATTGATCAGCGTCACCTTCTCTTTGACGGCGGACATGACCTCGCGGCTGTTTCCTCCGCGCAACATGACGGCAATTCCCTCAAGAACCTCACCCTCTCCATCTCGCGTGACGCCTCCCAACCGAACCGCGTGTCCCAGGCGAACCTGCGCCACGTCTCGGAGATAGATCGGCGTCCCTTTGCGGGCGGCGACCACGATACGTTCCAGGTCCGCGGCGGAACGCGCCAGGCCTTGCCCGTACACGACCAGCTTGTCGCCTCCCTTCTCGATATAACTTCCCCCGGCATTTTGGTTGTTCTCCGTCACGGCCGTTTGCACTTCGCGCAAGGTCAGGCCAAGACTCGTCAACCGGTCAGGATCCACAAGCACGTCGTACTGTTTGGCCAACCCGCCCAACGTGTCCACATCCGCAAGCCCCGGCACCGCACGGAGCATCGGCCGGATCACCCAGTCCTGCAGCGTGCGGAGTTCTTGAAGATTCTGGGTCGGCCCTTCCACGAGGTACATGAAGGCTTCACTGAGTCCGGTGCTCACGGGACCGAGCATGGGTTCAGCCTCTCGCGGAAGTTGCGTCCGCGATTGCACCAACTTCTCCAAAATCAGCTGCCGGGCGAAGTAAATGTCCACGGCATCTTCGAAGACGACCGTAATCACCGAAATTCCAAACCGCGACACGGACCGCAACTCGGTTTTTCCCGGCAGATTGGTCAATTCGATCTCCAGCGGAAAGGTCACCAGGCGTTCGATTTCCAACGGCGCCAACGAAGGCGCCCTGGTGATGACTTGAACCTGGACCGGCGTGACATCGGGGAAGGCATCGATCGGTAAATGGTGAAACGCCGCGGCCCCTGCCAGGATCAGCACCAGCGACGCAAGGAGCACGAGAAGCCGTTGTTCCAATACCACGCGGAGCACTCGTTCCATCATAACGGCCCACCCATCGACATCTGCTCGCGAAGCGCCTCAGACTTGAGCGCATAACTGCCTTGCGTGACGACTTCGTCGCCCTCTTTCAATCCGGCCTTGACCTCGATGTAGTCGGTCGACGACTCTCCGATCTTCACTTCGCGCGATTCAAACCGGCGGGGTCCACGCGAGAGAAAGACAATCGTGTGACTCCCGACTTGCTGAACGGCCGCGCGCGGGACGGCTAAGACCGATTCTTCCTGCGCGAGCAATGTCACCTCCGCGAACATTTCCGGACGTAACCGTCGGTCGGGGTTGGGAATCTCCGAACGTGCCGTGACCGTTCTGGTGGCCGGATCGATCACGGCCCCGACATAGGTAATGGTGCCGTGAAATACCGTCTCCGGATACGCGGAGACACGCACCTCGACCGCAAGACCCGCTTTCAGTTTTCCGACCTGCTGTTCCGGAAAGTCCGCCCGGACCCAGACCGTCGAGAGATCCGCCACGGCGAACAGCGTTTTGTTCGGATCGACCACCTCCCCGACGGTCGCATTCCGCTCGATGATTTCGCCGGAGAAGGGTGCGCGCAGGAATACCTGGGCCACCTCCGCATGGGGCAATGTCTCGGCAGCCAGTCGTTCGATTTCCAGCTCCGCCATCCCGAGCAAATGGAGTTTTTCTTCAGCTTCATAGAGCTCGGCCTTTGCATTCTCATGGTCGGCTTCACGTCGCTGGTATTCGCTGACCCCGACCGCCCCCTCGGCCAAGAGCGCCTTGGCTCGATCGAGAGCCTTCTCCGCCACTCGCATCGCCGTCCGTCTTTTACGATAGGCCAACTGGGCCTCGCCGAATGCGGGACTATCGAGCAGAAGGAGCCGCTCTCCGGATCGAACGCGATCCCCAAGGTTGACATTCACAGCCACGATACGTCCCGGAACCCGCGGGCTGAGATGAGCAAGCCGATTCTCGTTCGGCAAGATCTTTCCCCCTTGAGCTTTGAGGGATACTCGAATGGGGTGGAATTGCGCACGGTTCGTGTGAATCTGTGTGAGGGCGGCGTTTCCCTCGGGCAACTCAATTATAGAAGGCTGCACCGACGACTTCGTGGTGTGCGGACTCGGTTTCGGCGCGTCGCCTTGTGTCGGCTGACACGAGGCATACGCCACACCAACCGTTATGGCTATGACGATCCGGCAAGCGAATCCTGGTGAAGGCCCATTCCAGGAAGAGATCATGGCAGTCCTCCCGTCGCCCCTGTAGGCGTCTATCGTTCTGCTAGGCACGACGAATGTCCACAAAACTTAGACAAGAAGACGAGGCGGACCGCGGGAAAAGATTGTGTCTTGAACCGATACGGAGGGTCGAGCAGATTCGATGGTTGGTGGTGCCCAAGAACAGGCTTCGGGCGCTGAACCGACGGCACAGCCAAACCCAAGCCCCTTGGCAAAGAACGGTTTGAAAGACTTTCGATCCGACGAATCGTGAAGCAGTGACAAGCTGAATTCAGGGTGCCCATCGCCTGCGTGCGCAGACGGTGCGAGCTCGCCGGTACTCTCCGGCGTCGGATGGCCCGCTCGAACGACTCGCCGATGGGTATCGAATTCGCAATCGAGATCCGGAGACCACACCGTGTGCACGGTGCCTCCGTGAATATGGCCCGTGTGTCCGTGGAGGTGATCCGCTTCGGGATGGACGTGGAAGAAGGGAGCCGCGAGCACCCATAGAGATGCCCACATCAGGACAGCGAGGCGAAACCACGCCTGTACTCTCGGTGCAAGCCGCATTCTTACGTTACCCTAGCACAGCGCCTCCGCGTCAGCAATTGATGGTGCTTACAATTGCAGATGCCGCAACCGAAGGGCATTCGCGATGACCGACACGGAGCTGAAGGTCATGGCAGCACTGGCAAGCATGGGGCTCAAGAGCACGCCAAAGAATGGATACAGAATACCGGCGGCAACGGGAACGCCGAGCACGTTGTAGACGAACGCGAAGAACAGATTCTGCCTGATATTTTTCATCGTCCCACGGCTGAGTCTGCGCGCACGTGCAATGGCTCGAAGATCGCCCTTGACCAGCGTCACCCCTGCACTTTCCATGGCCACATCGGTCCCGGTCCCCATCGCAATTCCTACCTGTGCTTGCGCTAAAGCCGGAGCGTCGTTGATGCCGTCGCCGGCCATCGCAACAACGTGTCCTTCAGCCTGAAACTTCTTGATGACCGCCGCCTTTTGCTCGGGTAAGACATCAGCCTGAACTTCGTCGATCTTGAGTCGACGCGCCACTGCTTCAGCCGTCGTCCGATTGTCCCCGGTCAGCATGACGATCCGTAGCCCTTCGCGATGCAACAAGTCGATGGCCTCCGGCGTGGAGGACTTGACCGGATCGGCCACGCCCAGCAACCCCGCCGGTTTGCCGTCGATGGCAACGAACATCACCGTCTGCCCCTCCTGCCTAAGCGGTTCAGCCTGAGCGGGCAACGATTCCCCATCGATACCCAGTTCAGTGAAAAGGGGCTGCGTTCCCACCGCAACCGAGTGACCCTCCACTGTGCCGGTGACTCCCTTACCCGTGAGTGAACGAAAATCTTTTGCGCCGGCCAACGCGAGGCCTTTCTCACGAGCCCCAGACACAATTGCGCCGGCCAGGGGATGCTCGCTACTCTGCTCCAGTCCGCCAGCCAGCCGAAGCAGGTCGATCTCTGTCATATTCGGGAGCGGGGCCACCGTCATCAGACGCGGTTTGCCTTCCGTGAGCGTTCCCGTTTTATCAACGACCAGCACATCGACCTTCGCCAAGATCTCAAGCGCCTCAGCATTGCGGATCAGCACGCCTGCCGTCGCCCCGCGTCCGGTTCCCACCATGATCGACATCGGCGTCGCAAGTCCCAAGGCACAGGGGCAGGCGATGATCAACACCGCGACCGCGTTGAGCAAGGCATAGGCCATCCGAGGTTCCGGACCATAGATCGTCCAGATCACGAAGGTGATGATCGCCACGAGGATCACGATCGGCACAAAGTATCCAGCCACGACATCGGCCAGCCGTTGAATCGGCGCCCGGGTCCGCTGGGCCTCGCTGACCATGCGGACGATTTGGGAGAGCAGCGTCTCGCGACCGATCCGCTCGGCACGCATCACGAAACTCCCCGTTCCGTTGACGGTCGCCCCCACGACCTTGTGACCCGACTGCTTCTCGACCGGGATCGACTCTCCGGTCACCATCGATTCGTCGACGACGCTCGTCCCTTCCAGCACCACACCATCGACCGGAACCTTTTCACCCGGTCGGACGCGCAAGCGATCGCCGACCTGCACGTTCTCCAAGGAAATATCTTCTTCGCGGCCGTCGGGGCGGACCACACGGGCGGTTTTCGGTGACAGCCCCAAGAGCGCCTTGAGGGCGCTGCTCGTTCGGCTGCGCGCCCGCAGCTCCAGCACCTGCCCCAACAAGACCAGCGCGATGATGGCCACCGCCGGCTCAAAGTACAGAGCCAGCTCGCCGCCATGACCACGGAATGAATCAGGAAACAGGCCAGGCGCGAGAGTCGCGGCGACACTGTAGAGATAGGCCGCAGCAGTACCAAGGCCGATCAGCGTGAACATATTGAGATGGCGACTCACGAGCGACGTCCAGGCCCGCTCGAACAACGGTCGACCGATCCAGAGCACTACCGGCGTCGCCAGAACCAGCTGGAACCATCCCAAGGTTTGCCCTGAAACAAGGTGCTGCAGTGGACGGCCCGGCAACATGTCGGACAGCATCAATGCAAAAATAGGCGAGCCGAGAATCACGCCCCGCCAAAACCGGCGAGTCATATCGACTAACTCGGGGTTGGCGTCCTCCACGGTCACCGTGCGTGGCTCCAACGCCATTCCACAGATCGTGCAGTTGCCTGGTTGAGCCTGCATGATTTCCGGATGCATCGGACACGTATAGTCCGTGCGTGTGCTTGCAGCCGTAACATCGTCCGGCTCCAAGGCCATGCCGCAGATAGGGCAAGCTCCCGGTTTGGTTTCCGACACCTCGGAGTCCATCGGGCAGACATACTTCACGGTTCCGCCGGCCGGAGCAGATACCGGCTTGGGAGTCCTCCGTTCAGGCGGGAGCAGGTAATACTCGGAATCACTTCGGAACTTCTCCAGACACCGAGTGGCGCAGAAGTAATAGGTCTTCCCTCGATATTCGTAGGAACCGGCTGCCGTCGCTGGTTGCACGGTCATGCCGCACACCGGATCGATTTCACCGGGCGCCGCCTGTACCATCATCGGCAACGGCTTCCGCGAGGTCGGCATGGTGATGATATTCAGCGGCTTCTTGTTCATCGCACGGTCGGGGTCCGTACGAAACCGTTCCAGACAGGACAGGGCACAGAAATAATAGGTCGTGCCCTTGTAGTCATACCGTCCCGCCGCCCTCGCGGGATCGACCGTCATGCCGCAGATAGGATCGATAGCCATATTCATTCCGTGAGGGGTGAGGAGTTAGGCGTGAGGGGACACATGCAGTCCTATCCTGCCGCCTGCAGCATCTCGCTTCGGCTTTCCGTCGCTCACTTTACCCTTCACACCTCACTCCTTACCATTCACGAGTTATTTCTTCGCATCCGCTTCGAGAATGCTCCGGATAATGGTCACAACATTCTCTGGCGTCATGTTCACACCATCGACCTTGATATTTCCATCCAGCAAGAGCGATGGCGTCGACGACACCTTGATCCTCTCTCCCAACTTACGTCCTTCCTCAAACAACTTGGCCGGCTTTCCGCTTTCCATCCCCATTTCAAATGTGTTGACGTCCAACCCGACCTCCCGGATCAACATGGCACGAATGGAGCGATCCAGTACCCCATCAAGCTTTTCCTTGTGAATGACGCGAAACAAGACGGACTTCATCTGATCGCCCTTGCCCATCAGTCTTGCCTGCTCATACATGTCAAACGGGGTCGGCAGCTTCCCTTGAATCACGGGAAATCCGACCATGGTGACCTCAACCTTATTCCCGAATTCTTTCAGCAGCAGCGGCACTCCCGTCTCCTCGAAGTGATGGCAATGCGGACAATAAAAATCAGCAAATTCCATCACCTTGACCTTGCCCGGTTGATGAGTCGACGGCTCATCCTTGAGGATCTCGAACTTGCCCTTCAGGTCCGGCTTGGCCGCAGCGGCACTCAACGGTGCAGTCACAAACCCGATCGCGCCCACAACCATCAGCATGCACATCCAGATCGACATCATTCGACCGTTCATCTGAAACTCCTTTCACGGGTAAATACTCGTGCCCCATTATAGCGGATGGAGCGCCCCCTTGCCCTCTGTTATACTCTTGCCATGCGAATATCTTGGCCTGTTTGGATCGCGTCGGCGGCGTTGATGATATCCGGTTGCGCCTCCAATGAAACGCCGACCGGCGCCGCACCTACGGCACCTCCTCAGATCAGTTATGCTCAGGTACAGGAAGCACCAGGATCATACAACGGACAGCCGGTGACTTTTGGGGGGAAGGTGCTGGGTGCAAGGCGCTTGAAGGAGGGGACACGAATCGAAATTCTCCAATTGGCGCTGGACTCCGCTCTCCAGCCGACCATGGACCTCAGCAAATCCCAGGGCCGATTCATTGCGATGCAGAAGCAATTCCTCGATCCCGCAACGATCCCTCCCGGTACATTCGTGACCGTGACCGGAGAGATGGCTGGGTCCGTCACCCTACCGCTCGATGAGACGGAGTACACCTACCCGCTTATCACCATCACCAACCTGCGCGTGTGGGCTCCTCGCATTCGCCGTCCCATCGGCCCTGGCCCCTATTGGGGTCCATACTGGTCTCCGTATTGGCATCCCTGGCCCTATTATTGGTGAGCCTGTCGGCCGTGCGAGTCATGATTGACTGATCATGGATGAAGAAGACCTCCCACATATCCTCAGTGGTATATGCCGATATATGCACGTCTCGATTGCCATTGCTTCAACGCTTGATGCCTTCGCTTCATATCTACGCACTGCCCCCATCTTGGTGGGCCCAAATGAAGTCTGGTACTCTTGCTATATGAACAAGACGGTGAGCCAGACACACGGATGCCTGAGGGATTGAGGAACAGGCATGAAAAAAGTCGCACATAGCAATGCCCGAAGGACGAAACGAGACCCATCCAACCTGAGTTCGTCGGTCGTTGCCACACTGAAAGAACAAATCGTTCACTGGCACTACTCGCCGGAACATCGGTTGACCGAAGACGAATTGTGCAAAACCTTCGGCGTGAGCCGCAGTCCGGTTCGTGAAGCACTCCGGGTTCTGGCATCCGACGGCTTCGTCAAAAAACTGCCGAATCGCGGGTACGTGGTCAAGCAATATACGATCGAGGAAATCGAGGAGTTGTACGAGGTGCGCTTGGCCTTGGAACTCTATACCGTCGAACGCCTCGCGACCAAGAAGCAGACGACACAGCTTGCGGCCGAGCTGACGGACCTCGCACAAACCTGGACCGAACTCTCAAAGGAATCGTCCAAGAAGCCCGATGAATTCGCCATATTGGACACACTCTTTCACGACACCCTGGCCAGAGCCCTGGGCAATGCCTCGCTCTTACGGACCCTTCGAACCATCAACGAACGGTTGACCCTGTTTCGAATGCTCGATTTTGAGAAGCCGGACCGCGCTGAACACACGTGCCGCCAACATCTGAAGATTTTGGAGCGGATCATGGCGCAGGATGCCCCAGGGGCGCGTGCCGCCATGCAAAAGAATATCGAGGAAGGGCGCCGCCTCATCCCGACAACGATCAAAGAGGCACTGGCCAGCGCCTATTTACGTCGAGCGGTTTCATCCTGATCTCTGCTGTAGAGTATCAGTATCGCGCCCATCACGAGCAGCACCGTGTAGATCAGCGCGACACATCCGCAGAAAAGCTAGTTTGCCAAACTGTACACAATTGGGAGGCTCACAACGATTTGCGGCTTTCCAATGGCATGCTTCATGTGAAGCGGACAAGCCAGTTTCACCACCTCCATCGCCGCCATATCGAGAGCTGCATATCCTGAGCTCTTCTGAACAGAGACATCGGCTAAGTGGCCATCCGATCGAATAATGGCTTTCAAGATCACTTTCCCCTCTTGGCCGTTCACGCGGGCCGAATTCGGGTACCGTTTGAGTTCCGCCACCCGTCGCCAGAGTGACTCGGCCAACCATTGATGATCCAGCTTCGCTCCAGCATTCGGACCAGCAGCCCTGGCCACCTGCACCGGAGCGACATCCACAGAACTGTCCTGCGCTGACACTGGCGCAGAAGCCTCCCGAGCAACAGGAGCTTCGGGAGAGGATGAGGGAGCTGTTACAACCGCGACCGGCTCATTTGGAACCGGTTGCGACTCGACCGGTTCTGGTGAAACAGCCGCGACAACCGGCTCAGACTTTGGCTCAGTGACTTTGGCAATCGACTGCTCAATCGGCTCTTCACGTACCTGGGGACGCTCCACCTGTTGTTCGATCGGTTGCGCGGTTTCAATCGTTGGCCGTGGTGGCTCCATCTTCCGCTCAATCGGCGTAATAGTCTGGGACACCTCCCGCATGGGTTTGGTGTGAAGTGGAGGCTGGGCCTGAGCCGACAGTTGGTGACGGGCCACAACTGATTGGGCCTGCTGCGGTTTCGATTCCTCCTTCGTCGCCTCTACCAACGCCACGTCCCACTGAAATACCTCCTCAGGCAAGAGAGGTTTGACCTGCGTCGCACATACCATCGCCAAACCAACCACGATGCCATGAAGGGTCAGCGAAATACCCCAGGCGGGGAAAAAGAACCGGGATTCATCCATCGATGCCATGCTTCCTTTATGACCGTTCACATGCCGGCACGCAACCCCCAACCTCACCGACATGAAAAAAGGTGCGGGGCGGGAGGCCAAGGGAGAGATCCTCTCGCCCCGCTCTGATCCGAGCCGGAGGCAGCCTGCTCGGACAAGACTTGCAGCGCCGCACTGCCACCAGGCGCCGGTACTCCAGAAGTGGGAGTAGGTTCCCCTGAACTGCATGCCGCGAGGCTTATAAGCGCGAGTCCTAACACGCCCGTTGTGACACAGGATACAGAGTTTCGTCTTTTCAGAGCTTTCATGGACCGTTCCTTCCTCGTAAATAAATGTCTTCGTCTTGATGGAGCACACCCGATTCCCTGAGTAACTCTGTACTAGGCGCTCGGAAGAGCACCTTCTGGTGGACCGCGAGGCGGGAATAGGCCGTCAGGAACGGCGTCCTGCAAAGAAGTGTATCCGAGCCGCCAGACGCGGCTCACATAACTATCGGCGGAATTTTCGCCCCATCCATCGCCGACTTGGATATCGAGACCGCCACAATGCCACACGCAATGATTGTGACTGTGTTGACTGTTCTGCGTCTGCCCGCTCGGACAGTGGGGCGCTGTCCATTGCGGCGTCAGATTCCCCTGTGCGACCGACAGTGATCCGGTCAGCCATAGCACCGCACAACAGCTACTGAGTATCCGAGAAACTTGTTGTCGCGTCTTCGTCAACATGGCCGATTCAATACCATCGTTCTCGCGGCTCTCTTAGGATGCCCCGCCGAACAGCTGGAACGACTTGGTCACCCCGAAGATGTAGCTGATCTGTTGCTCCAGATTGCCGTTGAAGTCCCGATGGATGGGGATTTGCGCGATGAAATAGGCTGAGACAAAGTTAAAGACATTGAACATGATGCCCGGTGAATAGGCCACATAGGTCGAGCCGGTCGTAGGCACGGCTCGGAACTTGAGCACTGGATCAAGCGGGCTGGAACCCACACCAGGGGTGAACAGACGGAGCTCCGCGTCCATCGCGTCGTTCTGCATCCATCGGAAATTGAACTGCTGCGTCAACACCAACCATGGCGTCTGTTCAAGCGGAATGATATTGAGCCCCAGACTCGCGTTCACTTCATCGCCGAATTTGTACCCGTCGCTGTTCTTCGCCGTGTACCGATAGCTCGCCGAGGCAAACTGATTCACTCGATGGGGAATCAGCTCATACGTTTGATAGATCATGGGAACCACGCCGAAGTTCCCACGGCCGATTTGGAGGGTCGATTCGGCCAAGGTGTTTCCCTGGGCGAATCGGCCATAGCTGCCTGTTGGAAAATCAACCCCGACTCCAACCACGATCATGCTCCGCAATGTGGGCAACACGTTGTACTTCAGCGTCGCACGAATATCACCAAGCCCCCTCTCACTATAGGGCACCGGCGTGAGGCCTCCGATCTGCGCATCCGACTCCACATGCTTGTACGGGATCGCCACCTGGATGCCCAGACGGTCGGTGAGACCGTAGTTGAGATCCAGCGTCGCGGTGCGTGTCGTCGTTTCGATGCGATTTACATCTAAGTTGGCCAGCGTGAGAGTCCTTGCACCCTGATTGGCGAAGGGGATACGCCCCCCCTCCCCCGGAGGCGCTTCCATCGGCGTGAAGTTGTAGATGGCGTTGACGGTCAACAGACCTTTCATCGGCACTTGTTGTTGAGACCCGATCACCACAAAGCAACTGACCGAGCCGCACGAAGCGTAGCCAGCGGACGGCCAGAGCATCGAACTGCCCATTCCAACGGCACCACTGAAAGCGAGAACACAGCACAAGAGCTTGCGCATCATGGCTCCATGATCTTTCTGTTGGTCACGCAGACGGGAGACGCAGCTCGACACCCATTGCGAGACACGACTGTTTAAGAAAAATGATTACGGATTATGAGAACGACAAAAGAACGCGTGGGGGCCCGCGGAAGAAGTGCAACAATGCAGCCGAACTGAGGACTGGTTTAAAGAAAAGAATACTCGCACGTTCAATAAGCTGAAGACTTGAAACAAACGGAACGACTGAGGGCTCGAGGTCTTCCCCGGCCGCACACATCCATGCGCAGATTCCCGTCGAGTGAGTCCCGGCCTGATGGTCCGTGTGATGCGCTGCATGGCCGACACTGGGGGCAGCCATGAACCCATTGACCAACACAAGACAGAGCACTACGCTCCACACCAGCGCTGGTCGTTTGAACGTATCCCTCATATCGTTCTTCTAGCGTAGAGACGCAGCCTTCATCGGTTCCGGCTTCTGAATACGGGCCACGGTGTCGAGGATCAGCTGCTCGGTCAACAGGCCACCTTTGATGTACTCACGGACGACACCCTTTTCATCGATAAATACACTCACCGGTAAACCAAAGACCCCAAACTGGTTCGCGACTTTGTTGTCACGATCCATGAGCACCGGAAACGTATGGCCATGTTGCTTGATGTGGTCACGCACCTTGGGTTCATCTTCCAATTCGTTCACGGCCAACACCACGAACCCCTTCTCCCGAAGTTTGTCGAAGGTGACCTGCATCGCGGGCATTTCCGTCGTGCAAGGCTTGCACCAGGTCGCCCAAAAATTCACCAGGACGACTTTGCCGCGATATTGGCTCAAGCTCTGAGGCTTGCCGTCCAGATCGACCAAGCGAAAGTCCTCGGCAGTCGTGCCTACCGCAGGCACCCGTGAACCCATTCCCCATACGAGCCCTCCACTCACGAGGAACGTCAAACACACAGCCAGTGCCGCAGTCACCACCCTGTTCTTTGTACTCTTCGCACCCATCGCTTCCTCCACACCCTGACAAAGGGATCTTACGTTCCGGTCTTCGTCAACTGGAACGACCTGCTGACCCCGAAAATGTAGCTGATTCCCTGAGCGAGACCGTTATTAGAATCTCGCATAATTGGGATCTGCGAATAAAAGTAGACGGACGTCCACTTGGTCAACGGCGAATCGATCAACCCATCGAGACTGACTTGGAAACCAGGCGAAAACGCAAAATAGGTGGAACCGGTGTTCGGCACACGTCGGTTGAAAATGGCGGGGTCGATCACAATCGTCTCGCCTGGAAAGTCTGGGGCATCGGCCAGCGTGGCCGATCGCTCCAGCGACGCGCTGATGTTGTCATGGACCAAGTACCGCCAATGAAACTGTCCCATCAATACCAACCACGGTGCCTTTTCTAGGGGAACACCGTTGGCGCCCAAGCTGAGATTATATTCATCGCCGAACTGATAGCCGTCGTTGTTGCGAAACGTGTGGCGATAGCTGCCGTGGAAAAATTGATTGAGCCGATGGGGAATCAGTTCATAGGTCTGATACAGAGATCCAATCAGCCCCACATTGCCCCGTCCCAACTGCGTCGGGGACTCCATCGGTTCACCGGCGGCATCTCTGGCGCTCGTACTACCGGTCGGGACCTGCACCCCGAATCCGGCGACGATCATACTTCGTAGCGTGGGAAGCACGTTGTACTTGGCCGTGATCGTCATGTCGCCGATCCCAGTATCTCGAAACGGGACCAGCTCTCCCTCACCATTCGCGCCGGCCTCACCTAATCCATCGATGTGTTTATGCGTTCGCCAGAGATAGGGAACCGTCACCTGAACGCCCAGCCGATCGCTGATGCCGTAATTCAGATCAAAGTTGACGGTTTGCGTGATGGTTCGCACTTCTTGATGATGGTCCAAAATCAGACGACGGCCGGCTTGGTCGATCGCGGGAATCACGCCGGTAGTCCCGTCCAGCAAACGCATCGGCGTGTAATTGTAAATGGTATTGAACGTCAAAAGGCCGGCTTGGGGCACCTGTTGCTGAGAGCCGATCACCACGAAACAGGTCACCGACCCACAAGCCGCCTCAGCCGGCTGGTTGATTGGCCACGCTAGCGGGAATAGGGTCAGCACCAATATCAATGCGAATATGAACCGCTTGACTACCATACTGACCAGGCTCCTTCTCCCAGGAACAACCTCGAACCACTTACATATAGAGCATGAGCGAGGAACCGCCGCGTAGCGACTCACGACACAACACCTACGAACAACGCGACGAAAGGGTTATAAGGAGAAGGATGGAGGAGCGCGGCTGGAACAGATCCGAGATGGTTCAAGGAAAGAATCGCTGGAATGAACTATGGAAACAAGAGCGATGGGGTTACGCTCAGCATGAATCAAGACCACTTCTGTGTCGAGGACTGTACACATCCAGGAACAGAGGAGTGTTCCGTGTGTCGCCGCTTGATGCTGCGCATGGTGTCCGGCATGTTCCGCAGATTGCGCTTGCGCCAACCCGCCGACGGCCAACACGCAGAGCACCAACACAACTGAGAGGAACTTGCGGAACGCGTCATCCATTTTTGAAGGCACTTTTCAGTAAAAACGGAAGTGAATCCACATCCAACAATTACGATAAATAGTAGGCGACCAGAACAATGCCTGTCAAGACGCCATGACACCACCGGAGAATCACGGTAGGATTCACTGGACAGATGCTGTATACTTCCCGGATTATTTTCGGCGCCGACGCGCATTCACTACGACAGCGATCATTAACTTATGGTTACACAAGTCCTCAATCTGATCCGACAGCATTTTGATCGACGAAGCGCGGACGCCGTTGATCATCTCGGGCCCGACCGACCAGACCACCGACCTCTATTACCGAATCAACGCGATCATTCCGCAACTCAAGGCCGAAACAGACTACACCATCGAAGAGAAGACCAAGACCGCTTCGCTGACGGAAGACGGCAATGTGCGCGTCGAAAAACTGCTCGGGGTGGACAACCTGTACGATCCGGCCCACATGGATATGGTCCATCATGTGGTGAAGGCGCTGCAGGCCTATACGCTGTACAAACGCGACGTCGACTACGTGGTGAAGGACGGCGAAGTCATCATCGTGGATGAGTTTACCGGGCGCTTGATGCCGGGCCGCCGGTGGAGCGATGGGCTGCATCAGGCCGTCGAAGCCAAAGAGGGCGTGAAGATCGCCAATGAAAATCAGACGCTCGCGTCCGTCACCTTCCAGAATTACTTCCGCATGTACAAGAAACTCAGCGGCATGACCGGCACCGCGCGGAAGCGGCCGAGTTTGCCAAGATCTACAACCTCGACGTCAACGTCGTGCCGACCAACCGCAAAATGATTCGGCAAGATTATGCCGACGTGGTGTATCGGACGGAGAAAGAAAAGTTTGCGGCCATCGTCGAAGAGATCAAAGAATGCCATGAGCGAGGCCAACCGGTGCTGGTCGGCACCATTTCGATCGAGAAATCTGAAAAGATTGCAGGCCTCCTGAGCCGCAATGGCGTGAAACACAATGTCCTGAATGCCAAGCAGCATGAACGGGAAGCCGAAATCGTCGCGCAAGCCGGACGCAAAGGCGCGGTCACGATCGCCACAAATATGGCGGGCCGCGGGACCGACATTCTGCTCGGCGGCAATCCAGACTTCATGTACAAGCAAGTGCTCTATCGGGAAGAGAATCTTCCGGAGACTCGCAAGCTTGAAATCTATGAGGACATTCGCTCTGACTGCGAGAAGAACAAGCAGGACGTCATTGCCGTGGGCGGGCTTCACATCCTGGGCACGGAACGGCACGAAAGCCGACGCATCGATAATCAGTTGCGCGGACGAGCCGGCCGCCAAGGCGATCCAGGAACATCACGATTCTACCTGTCGCTCGAAGATGACCTGATGCGGATCTTCGCCTCCGAACGGGTGTCGCAGTTGATGCTTAAGCTCGGCATGGAAGAAGGCGTCCCCATCGAGCATGGCATGGTGACCCGCGCAATCGCGAATGCGCAGAAGAAGGTCGAAGCCCATAACTTTGAAATCCGCAAGCAACTTCTCGAATACGATGATGTCATGAATAAGCAGCGCGAGGTGATCTATCGCCACCGCCGCGCTGTGCTGAGCGGAGAGAACTTGACCGCCGACCTGCATGACATGATGACCGGCTCAGTCGAATCGACGCTGAATGTATACTGCCCCCCTGAACAATATCCGGAAGAGTGGGACGTCAAAGGATTGACCGAGGTCATGCATGGCCAGTTCGGCCTCGACATTACTCACGGTAAGCAAGACGGCGGGGACTTGCTCCGGGATGTCGGGCGCGACGCCTTGTTGGAGGATCTTCGGACCCAGGTGCGGGAGGCCTATACCAAGAAAGAAGAGGAGCTGGGGCCGGACTTGATGCGTTTTCTTGAGAAAACGTTCATGCTCCAGGTCATCGATCATCATTGGAAGGATCATCTGCTGGCGATGGACCACCTGCGAGACGGCATCGGCCTTCGTGGCTACGGGCAGAAAGATCCATTAATTGAGTATAAACGTGAAGGGTTCGATCTGTTCGCCGGCATGATGGACCGGGTCAAATCCGACACGCTTGATCGACTCTTCCATGTGCAGGCCGTTCGGCACGAAGGAGAACAGCCGACTCCGCCTCCGCAACCGGTCATTTCGCATCCACCACCCAAACTGACCTTGAACCGAGGCGACGAACCGATTGCGGCACAGACCCCCACCCAGCGCACGGACAACAAGGTTGGCCGCAATGATCCTTGCCCCTGCGGCAGCGGCAAGAAATATAAGAAGTGCCATGGGACATAAAAACTAGCACTCCGGCCGTAGAACAGGCCTCGACCATGTCATGATGCGATAGATCCTGCACCTTCCCGCACACGCCCTAATAAGGCCGTCGGCAGGTACGGTTGCTGAGTTCTCTGGCAAGTCACCACAGGCCTACGATCCTATGTAATCTTGTATACATACCACGCAACCAGCATCGCCCCATTCTCCCTGACTCTACCTTGACTTAACGCACTTCCGAAGGCTACTCTACGGCCCCTTCGACACCAAGCGATGGGCAGGTGTTGCCCATAAGCTAGGGGTGTTGTGTTTTCCATCTTGGATGGTGAATTTGGAGCTTTCCGTGAGCACAGGGCACCCGGAACTCATTGCTGCCATTGCCTCTGAGATCGCTGCTTCAGGCCCGATTCCGTTCGTCCGTTTCATGGAATTAGCGCTGTACCACCCACAATTCGGCTATTACATGCGTAGTACGCTACCAGCCCACGAGCGGATCGGCTGGCAAGGTGATTTTTACACAAGCTCAGATGTCCATCCCATCCTGGGGCAAGCTCTGGCCACACAAGCCGAACAGATGTACCGATTACTCGGCCAACCCCATCCCTTTACCATCGTTGAAATGGGACCTGGCAAGGGCTTATTGGCGAAGCACATTCTGGCGACGTGCGCGCATCGCTACCGTTCGTTTTTTCAACATCTTCGGTATGTCCTGATAGACCGAAGCCCGGCCATGCGCGAGGTGCAGCGCAGGAACCTGGCTCCTTGGCTGGATCGGCCAGACCTACTCGCATGGGCGGACGATCTTCCCAATGTGGCCGCTCAACATCTGACTGGTGTGTTCTTCAGCAACGAACTCGTCGATTCATTTCCCGTCCACCGCGTTCAGGTCACGGCAGAGGGAATCAAGGAACTCTGGGTGGACTATCGGGACGGACGGTTCATTGAGCGTCTTAGACCGCTGTCCTCCGATGCTCTCACCGATCACCTAGACCGGTTGAGTCCTGAGTGGCCGGAAGGCTACCGGACCGAGATCAATCTCCAAGCACAGGATTGGATGAAGCAAGTCGCTCAACACCTAGATCGTGGCTTTGTGCTCACCATCGATTACGGCCACACGGCACAGGATCTTTATCGATCCGACCGAAAAAACGGGACATTCCTCTGTTACTCGCAGCAATCGGTCAATGAAGATCCGTTCCTAAGGGTGGGGGATCAGGACATGACTGCCCATGTGGACTTTTCGTGCTTGGCGGCGACCGGTGAAGAACAGGCACTCCGGACGACCGGCTTCACGAACCAGATGAGTTTTCTCATGGGACTCGGCGTCGAACAGCTGATCGCGGAGTTGGAACAGGACAGCCCCGCGTTCAACGCGGCAATTCATCTGCTCAGACCGAACGGGATGGGCACGACGTTCAAGGTCCTCATCCAACACAAGGGCATCGTGTGCCCTGAACTCGACGGCTTGCAGTACAAACCGTTCTTTAGTTCAGCGCTGACAACGCAATCTGCGGCCTGAGGAACTTCGCATGACGATAGCAGCAACCTTCCGCAACGCATTCTGAGGTCTGGATGGGTGACACAGCCGTTCCGGAAAACTATGTCCCGATCCTCATCTTCATCGGCGTGGGCATCGCCCTGGGGACGCTGACGCTCTTGCTCGGCTGGTTC
>JABMDK010000008.1:206956-227577 GCA_015903995.1 Nitrospira sp. | reverse complement strand
ACAACCGATGGTTCGTATCACGATCGACGGAATGACGGTCAACGTCCCCAAAGGGACATTGGTCATCGAAGCGGCGCGGCGCGTCGGCGTCATGATTCCTCATTTCTGCTATCACCCGAAACTCAAACCGGACGCCAATTGCCGTATGTGCCTGGTTGAAATTGAAAAGATGCCAAAGCTTCAAACGGCTTGTAGCACACCGGCCGACGAAGGGATGAGCGTACGCACCGCCACCACGGTGGTCGACGACGCCCATAAATCGGTGCTCGAGTTTATCCTGGCCAATCATCCGCTGGACTGCCCGGTCTGCGATCAAGGGGGCAAGTGCGACCTTCAAGACTTTTCGCACCAGTACACCGCCACCAGCCGGTTCGTTGAAACCAAGCGCATCTTCCAGAAGGAGTATTTCAGTCCGCTCATCGAAACGCAGATGAATCGCTGCGTCCAGTGCCTCCGCTGCGTCCGATACTGCGATGAAGTCATGGACGTCAAGGCTTTGGCGCCGGTCGGTCGCGGGACCATGACGGAAATCAAGCATTTCGGCTCACATGCGCTCGATTGTGAGTTCTGCGGGGGCTGCGTTCAGATCTGTCCGGTCGGCGCGATTACCAGCCGGCTGTCCATGTACGAATACCGTCCGTGGATGCTGAAACGCGCCGAAACCATCTGCGGGTACTGCGGGGATGGGTGCCAGATGACCGTGCAGACCAAGGGACAGGAACTTATTGAAGTGAACTCGGCGCATGGAGCCGGACGCAACAACGGCGATCTGTGCGCGCGGGGGTTTTTTGGATTCCACGCGGCCAGCGATCCTCATCGCCTGACCCATCCGCTCATTCGGCGCAATGGCATGCTTGTGCAAACGACCTGGGAAGAGGCTCTTGAATACGTCGCCGGCCGTGTCGGCGAGATTAAAGCCGCCCATGGGGGACAGAGTTTCGGCGGGTTGATCTCAGGCCGGTGCACCAATGAAGAATTGTACCTGTTTCAGAAATTTCTTCGCGTGGCCGTCGGCACCAACCATATCGACAGCAGCGCCCGCTATGGCCATGTCAACGGCCTGCATGCCATGCAACTCGTGCAAGGAACACATCGGTGGACCGTCACCTTCGACGACATTCTGGATGCGGATATTCTGATCCTCGCCGGCACGAATGTGACCGAGACGAATCCCATCACCGGCCTTAAAGTGAAAGAAGCGGTGAAGAAACGCCGGGCGACGCTGATTACGATCGAATCGCTTGAACCGGTCGTCGACACGATGAGCAACATCGCCAATCTCTCACAGCATCATTTCCGTATTCCGACCGGCGATACGCACCGTGCAATTGTCGGCCTGGTGAAGGCCGTCGTCGAACAGAATTTGACACAACCGGACCTCGCGCAACGGCACCCGGAGTACTTCCAGGCCATAACGAGCGCACTGCGACAGATCTCTTGGCAGGACCTCAAGGCGGCGACCGGGATCGAACCAGATGCGTTTATGAAAGCAGCCAAGGCGGCGGCAGAAGCGCGCCGAGTGGTGATCGTGGCCGGCCAGCTCTTATTGCGAAGCGACCACGGGTACCACGGATGTTTGACCCTCTTCGATCTGCTTCTTCTGACAGGAAAATTAGATGAGCCTGGCTGTGGCTTTGCGCCGCTCGCCGAAGAAAACAACGACCAGGGCGCGGTTGAAATGGGAACCGTCGCAGAGTTTCTTCCCGGCGCACACCCCATCGCCGACGACACGGAGCGCGAGAGAATCGAGACGCACTGGAAAAGCGACATTCCGACCGGGAAAGGGGCTTCCCTTATCGAGATGTTGGAGCGAGCCAAGGCGAGATCCCTCAAGGCAATGTTCATCGTCGGAGAAAATCCCGTCGGAAGCCTCCCCGCGGCGATACAGGCTGAGGCCTCCCTGCGCAACCTCGATCTCCTGGTGTGCCAGGAACTGTTTTTGACGGAGACGGCCGCCTTGGCTCATGTCGTGTTGCCGGCTGTGTCTTCTCTGGAAAAGCACGGGACGTTTACCAATACCGAGGGACATGTGCAGGCCGTTCGTCCGGCGATCGAGCCGGTCGGAGAAAGTCGTCCCGACTGGGAAGTCTTTTCCGCGCTTTCTATCTTATTGAACTCGCCCATGGAGTATGCCGAGAGCAAAGAGATTCTCAAGGAAATCCGCAGCCTCATTCCCGGCTATGGCTCGCTTGGGCCGGCGCCGCTGCCGCCTAAGGTGGATCGCTCGGTCGTGGACCGCTATCTCACCGATGGATACCAGCGTAGCCTCGCCACCAGATACCGCCCGATTCCACGCGCGTCCAGACTGGATGGCACCGTACGGCTGGAATTGACACAGAGCCTGTTTCACTCAGGGAAATTATCCACGCACTCGAAAGGGCTGTTACAAATCGAGAGCAGCGGCCGGCTCCGTATCAATCCGCTCGACGCCGCACGCTTTGCCTTGTCGGACGGCGATCGAGTCCGCCTCTCCAGCACTTCCGGTGAAATGACAACCGAGGTCAAAATCATGGAACGGGTCCCACAAGGAACGGCCTGGTTCCCGTATCACTTTGGTCAAGCGGCCGTCCAACTATTTGAATGCGCGATCGATCCGATCACCCAGGTGCCGTCGTTCCGGACGGCGACGATATCCATAATGAAGGTGGCGTGATGACGCTTGTCAACGCGGATCACTGTGCTAATCGAGGAGTCCTATCGTGACTGAATTCGGATTGCGTCTTGCTATCTCCCTGACCCAGATCGCCGCAGTCATGGGCATCGTGGTCATCACCGTGCTCATCCTCACCCTTGCGGAACGAAAAGTCCTCGGCTGGATGCAGGACCGCATGGGTCCGATGGAAGTGGGCCCCTACGGCATTCTCCAACCATTTGCGGATGCCATCAAGCTCTTCTTTAAGGAAGACATTATCCCTGCCGGAGCCAACAAGTTCTTGTTCACCATCGCCCCGATCCTGTGTTTAATTCCCGCATTCATCGGATTTGCCGTCATTCCCTGGGGCCCCAATCAGACATTTGAGGTCGGCGGTATCACCGTGAGACCCTTCGTGATCAGCGACATCAATATCGGCATTCTGTATATCTTAGCCTTCGCGTCGCTCGGGGCTTACGGCATCATCTTGGGAGGATGGGCATCCAACAGCAAATACTCGTTGCTCGGCGGGCTCCGATCGGCGGCACAGATCATCAGCTACGAACTCAATGTGGGGCTGTCCATTGTCGGCGTGTTGCTTTTGGCCGGTTCACTCAGCCTGGTGAAAATCACCGACGCCCAGGCCGGAGGCTTTTGGAATTGGTATCTCTTCGCGCTCCCTGCCCCGCAAATTTTCGCGTTCGTCGTCTACGTGATCTCATCGGTCGCGGAAACCAACCGCGTCCCGTTCGACCTCCCGGAGGCGGAAAGCGAGCTTGTCGCCGGCTTCTTCACTGAATACAGCGGCCTCAGATTCGCGTTCTTTTTCCTCGCCGAGTACGCCAACATGGTGCTAGTGTCCTGCGTGGCCGCCGCGCTGTTTCTCGGCGGATGGAACGCCCCGTACCCCGGAACGATTATGGCGCTCCTCGGCCTGCCGTCCTTGGCCTGGGTCGAGAACACCATGTGGTTTGCGGTCAAGACCTACTCGTTCTTGTTCCTCTTTTTCTGGTTACGGGCCACGCTGCCGAGACTGCGCTACGATCAGCTAATGCGATTCGGCTGGAAGGTGCTCTTGCCCATTGCATTGGGAAACATCGTCGTGACGGCCCTCGCGGTGTTTTTCTACCAACAGATGAAATAGTGGTCGAGATCGATATGGCATCTACGGCAACCACCAAACGTTTGAACCTGCAGGCATGGTTCAAAACGATCACATTCTACGAGATTCTCGTCGGCATGAAAGCGACCTTGTCGCATCTTCTCAATTACCGTCCCGTGACGTTGCAGTACCCTCATGAGAAACGCACGTTGCCGGACAATTATCGCGGTATGCTCTCGCTGCTCCGATACGATGATGGGACCGAGAAGTGCGTGGGATGCGATCTCTGTGAAGCCGCCTGTCCGTCGCGCGTCATCCGGGTCGTCAGCGCCGAAGTACCGGGTGAACCGACGAAACGTTACTCGAAAGAATATTACATGGACATGACCCGGTGCTTGTTTTGTGGAATGTGCGTGGATGCCTGCCCAGTCGATGCGCTGGGCATGACGAGAGAATTTGAGTGGGCGGTCTACGACAAGCGCCAGCTCCACCTGAACAAACAACAATTACTCGCGATCGGCGACCGTTCGTTTCCTATCCGCGAGAAGCGTTTGGAGCTTCAACATCCGAATGTGGCGTTTTTCAACGTGGCATTCAAGCACGTACCGCCAAAACCGGATTGACTCTCAACGAGTGCGCATCGGACTGCCTGTGACTGCGCTACTGTTGCCTTAGTCCGGTCCAGATTGGCCGCTAACCCAGGAACCGTCATATGTCGCAGCTGTTTTTTGGATACTTCGCCGGGATGATCGCCCTCACCTCCATTCTGGTGGTGGCGTTGAGAAATCCTGTCTACAGCGCGCTTTCGCTCCTGGTCATGTTCTTCCATGTCGCGGGACTCTTCGTCACGCTCCATGCCGAATTTCTCGCGGCCGTACAGATCATCGTCTATGCTGGGGCCATTCTCGTGCTGTATCTGTTCGTCGTCATGATACTCAATGTCACGCAAGACGACCGTTACCATAGCCAATGGCGGATCGCAGGAGTTGTCTGCATACCATTGTTCATTGAGTCCATCTTGCTTCTCTCCGGAGGAGCCGGCACAGTCACCACCGGGAGTCCATCGTTCCAGTCCGAACCCCATCATGCCATCGCCACCGACAATACGTTGGCCATCGGCCAAACGCTGTTTTCGACCTATTTATTCCCGTTCGAGGTGGCCTCCTTGGTACTCCTTGTGGCAATGATCGGAGCTATCGTCCTGGCAAAGCGCGATATCGGAGGGAGCGAGGCCTAGACATGACGCGACTGACGGGTACCATATGACCATCCCCATCTCGTACTACCTCATCTTGAGCGCCATCGTCTTCCTGACAGGCGTAGTGGGCGTATTGATCCGACGCAATATCATTGCCATTCTGTTGTCCGTGGAACTGATGTTGAACGCGACCAACATTAACTTCGTCGCATTCTCCGACCATCTGCAGGACCTCGGCGGTCAAGTGTTTGTCTTTTTTGCCTTGACGGTCGCTGCTGCCGAGGTCGCCGTCGGCCTCGCGATTATCATCGCCCTGCACCGATCCAGATCCACGATCAACGTAGAAGAGTTCAACTTATTGAAATGGTAAAGGAGTCGTCTCTCGTGAAACGTGAACCGTCGTGTATAGGAAAAGCCGGAGTCTTCCGCCCGCTCCCCCCCTTTACGCTTCACAAGTAACGAACGACAAGGCACGAACTCTGATGCTGTACGCCCTCATCCCATTCCTTCCGCTGACTGCCTTTCTTGTCTTAGGCTTGGCAGGGTCGAAGATTAAGGACCGTGCTCACTTGGTTGCGGTTCCAGCGGTGCTGATATCGCTTGTGTTGTCGCTGTCGGCCTTTTTTGAGGTCGTGTCGGGGGCCGTCATTTCTGTTCCGCTCTATACCTGGTTGACTTCCGGTCACCTCGATATTCACATCGGTCTCCATATCGACCGGCTGACCGCCGTCATGCTCCTGCTGGTCACCGGTGTTAGCTCGCTCGTGCATGTCTATACGATCGGCTACATGCATGGCGAACCGGGCTATGCCCGCTTCTTCGGCTACATCGCCCTCTTCACCTTCTCCATGTTGATGTTGGTGCTGGCCGATAACCTGCTGCAGCTCTTTGTGTTCTGGGAGGCCGTCGGACTATGCTCCTATCTGTTGATCGGACACTGGTACGAGCGTGCTGCCGCCTGTGCAGCCGCCACCAAGGCGTTCCTGGTGAATCGCGTCGGCGATTTCGGGTTCATACTGGGCCTTCTGCTCGTCTGGTCCCAGTTCGGCTCACTGAACTATCTCGACATCTTTCCTGCCCTCCATGACGCGAGTGATGTGACGTTGAACCTTCTCGGTCCTTTCGGTGGAACATGGGAAGTTTCAATCTTCACGCTTATCGGACTCCTCCTGTTCACCGGCGCCGTGGGTAAGTCGGCGCAAGTTCCGCTCCATGTCTGGCTGCCTGATGCGATGGAAGGGCCGACGCCGATCTCTGCGCTCATTCACGCCGCCACGATGGTCACCGCCGGCGTCTTCATGGTGGCGCGTCTCGCCCCGATCTACAACCTTTCTCCGACCGCGATGAGCGTCGTCGCGATTATAGGCGCGGCGACGATGGTCCTCGGCGCCACGATTGCGTTGACGCAAACCGACATCAAGCGTGTCGTCGCCTATTCGACGGTCAGTCAGCTCGGGTACATGATCATGGCGTGCGGGCTCGGCGCCTATGCCTCCGGCATGTATCATTTATTGACTCACGGCGCGTTCAAGGCCTTGTTGTTTTTAGGCTGCGGCTCCGTGATCATTGCCCTGCACCACGAGCAAGATATGAGGCATATGGGCGGCCTCAGAGACAAGTTACCGATTACCTACTGGACGTTTGTAGTGGGCTCGTTGGCGCTTGCCGGCTTTCCTCTGACGGCCGGCTTCTTCAGTAAGGATGACATCCTCGTATCCGCCTGGTCGTCCGGCGACCTTGGCCGGATCCTGACGCTCTTTGGTCTGCTGACGGCTCTCCTGACCGCCTTTTACAGCTTCAGGCTCGTGTTCGTCACATTTTGGGGAACTTCGCGCGTCGATCCGCACCATGCCGACCATGTCCACGAGCCGTCGCAGACGATGACGACCCCACTCCTCATTCTGGCGCTGTTCAGCATCCTGACGGGATACCTGGGAATTCCTTCATTCTTGGAACCGATGTTTGCAACGGGGAATGAGGCGACCGCGCACCATGGATCCGCCGGCTTTGTCATTATGATTGCGGCGACCGCGATGGGTCTGATCGGCATCGCCGCCGCCTATTATGTGTATGTCCTCAACCCGGATCTCCCGGAGCGCTTGGCTCGACAGTGGGGCAGCCTCTATCGCGGCTCGTTGAACAAATGGTATGTCGATGAAGCCTACGATCGCCTCTTCGTACGACCAACCCATGCGGCAGCCTCCGAACTCTGGAAGCGGGTTGATGTCCAAGTAATCGATGGAACCGTCAACGGCATCGCACGTGTCATTACCTGGGGGGGATGGCTGTTACGATTGGTCCAGAGCGGCGAAACCCAGCACTATGCCTTGGCCATGGCGGTGGGGATCGTCGTGCTAACGGCATATCTCCTTCTTTGAGAAACACCGGAGGTAGGTAACGAGATGGACGGTGGCATGATCAAGCTCACACATTGCCAATTACGTTTGGCATCACTGATGTCGGAGTCCTGATGACCGGCTTTCCGTGGCTCACAATACTGATCGTCCTCCCGTTGGCCGGGGCCATTGCGGTCTTCGCGGTGAAGGAACGCTCCATCCGGCTCACGGCTCTTGCCGTAACCGTGGCCGACCTTCTGATCTCACTCCCTCTCTGGTGGCTCTTCGATGCGTCGTCCGGCCAGATGCAGTTCGTTGAATCGGCGAGGTGGATCCCCTCGCTGTCCATCGATTATCGGCTCGGGCTTGATGGAATCAGCCTGCCGCTGGTCCTCATGACGACAGTCCTGATGCCGCTCTGCATCTTGATCTCCTGGCACTCCATTGAGAAGAAGATTCGGAGCTTCATGGCCATGCTGCTGATCATGGAAAGCGCCATGATCGGGGTGTTCTGTGCCCTTGATTTCGTCCTGTTCTATGTCTTTTGGGAAGCGATGCTGATCCCGATGTATCTCCTGATCGGAGTCTGGGGCGGACCGAATCGTCTCTACGCCGCGATTAAATTCTTGCTCTATACCCTCACCGGCAGCGTCTTGCTGCTGGTCGCGATCTTGGTGCTGTATTTCCAGGGCGGCCATACCTTCGACATTCTTCGGTTGAGTCAAGGCAGCTATTCCACGTCGTTGCAATTCTGGCTCTTTCTCGCGTTCTTTGCCGCATTCGCCGTCAAAGTTCCTATGTTCCCGTTCCATACCTGGCTGCCCGACGCGCACGTGGAAGCACCCACAGCCGGCAGCGTGATCCTCGCCAGCGTGCTGCTCAAGATGGGCACCTATGGGTTTCTCCGCTTCAGCCTTCCCATGTTGCCGGATGCCTCACGACTGTTCACTCCCCTCATGGTAGGGCTGTCGATTGCGGCGATCATTTACGGAGCATATATGGCTCTGGCACAAGCCGATCTAAAAAAACTCATTGCCTATTCAAGTGTGAGCCATATGGGCTTCGTGACCCTCGGCCTCTTCATGTTTAACATGCAGGGAATCGAAGGCGCCGTCATGCAGATGGTGAATCACGGCATCACCACCGGCGGCCTCTTTCTCTGCGTCGGAATGATTTACGAACGCACCCATAGCCGACAGATCCTCGACAACGTCGGCCTCACGAAACCGATGCCACGGTATGCGACGTTCCTGGTCATTTTCGCATTGTCTTCGTTGGGGCTGCCCGGCACGAACAGTTTCGTCGGAGAGTTTATGGTGCTTGCAGGCACCTTCCTCTGGAGCAAGATCGCCGCCGCCCTTGCCTCGTTGGGAATCATCCTCGCGGCGGCCTACTTGCTCTGGATGGTTCAACGTGTCGCCTTCGGCGTCCCCGATCCGCATGTCCTTCCGAAGCTTCGTGATGTAAATCTGCGTGAGATGATCACGCTGGTTCCGCTTGTCGTGCTGATCTTTGTGATCGGGTTGTTCCCGAACCCCATCCTCACTCGCATGCATCCCAGCGTCGAGAAGGTCATTGCTCGCGTCTTCCCGCCGGCTGCTGAGCACGCATCACCCATGCGCCGAGTTGACCCGTTCACTCCATCTCTAGAGCGTATACCCGCACTAACCGGACCGACGTTCAGTCAAGAAACGCAGACTGCATCGGAGGGCCGACCACAATGACCTTCTCGTCGGCAGACCTCTTCCTCATCCTACCGGAGTTGCTGATCATCACGGCAGCCTGCATCATCCTCGTGCTCGATCCGGTGCTGCGGGCATCCGACAAAGACGGCTTAGTCTGGCTGAGCCTGGGGACACTCGCTGTTTGCATGGGTTTGACGGCCTCGCAGGTGAATGCTCCGGCCTCAATCTTTAGTGGACTCGTCGTGATCGATGCCTACGGAGCCTTTTGGAAGCTGCTCCTCTACTTCGTCACCGGCCTGACCATTCTCCTTTCCCATTCCTACTTGAAGGAAGAGCGGCTGTACTTCGGCGAATATTACGGCTTCGTCTTGCTCTCGCTCTCCGGGATGATGGTCATGGTTTCGTCGGCCGATTTGTTGACGCTCTATCTGGGCACCGAACTGATGTCCCTCTCGCTGTACGTCATGGCGGGCCTGAAACGATCAGAGCCTCGCTCTTTGGAAGCCTCGGCCAAGTACTTCGTGTTGGGAGCGTTCTCATCGGGTATTCTCCTCTACGGCATCTCGCTCCTCTATGGCGCCACCGGAAGCACCAGGCTTCCGGAGATCGCCGCGGCAATCTCCGGTCGTAACCTGGACGATCCGTTATTGCTGTTTGCCACAATCCTGCTCACGGTCGGATTCGGGTTTAAACTGGCCGTGGTGCCGTTTCACATGTGGACGCCGGATGTCTATCAAGGCGCGCCCACCTCCGTCACCGCCTTCATGGCGGTCGCAGCCAAAGCCGCAAGCTTCGGCGCATTCCTCAGAGTGTTTATTGAAGGGCTCGGTGGCCTGAAAGCCAACTGGTCTGCGATGTTCCTCCTTCTGTGCCTCGCTACCCTAATCTTGGGAAATATCGTCGCATTGGTGCAGACGAATGTAAAACGCATGCTGGCCTACTCGAGCATTGCCCATGCCGGGTATGCGTTGATCGGCGTGGTCGCAACGGGGCACATCGGGAACTCGTCCGGTATCGCCAGCGTACTGCTCTATCTCGCGCTCTACACATTCATGACGTTCGGCGCGTTCGCCATCGTCGCCATGCTTCGCAAGGGCGGCATCGAAGGAGAGGACATCGAAGATTTCACCGGTCTCGCCAAACGGCACCCCGTGGCTGCGCTGCTCATGCTAATCTTCATGGTCTCACTGGCGGGCATTCCTCCGACTGCGGGATTCATCGGAAAACTGTATGTCTTTATGTCGGCGGTAGAAGCCGGCCTGCCATGGTTGGCCGCCGTGGCGCTCATCTTTGCCGTCATCTCGGCCTATTACTACCTTCGGCTGGTGATGGTCATGTACATGCGCGAGCCAATTGACCTGTCGAGCACGAGCCCTCGGATGGTCATGTCACCGAGTCTCTCCATCGTGTTGGCATGCGCCGTGGCCGGTGTGGTGATCTTTGGGATCTATCCCAACCCGCTCGTGAACTTCGCCATGCACGCGGTATCGGTGCTCAAGTAAGCCCGTCGTGGTTTACCGATCCGCATGCGGAGCATCATGACCGTCCGCCGCTTTCTCACCGAGACCTTGAACACGTTCTTGCGCCAGGGCTGCCCGAGTCTGGCGGCGGCCTTGGCCTTTTTCTCCTTGCTCTCGCTCTTTCCTCTCGTCTTTCTTCTCCTCTATGGGATCAGCTTCCTGGTCAGCCAAAATATCATCGGCGAGCAATTCATCCTGAGCTTCCTGAAGGGCTTTCTGCCTTCATTGGGTGAGCGATTGGCTGACGAACTTCACCGGATCAGCGTATTGGAAAGCGTGCGCTGGCTCGTCTTTCTGTCGTTCTTCTGGTTCGGAGGGCTCGTCTTTTACGAGCTCGACTACGCGCTCAATGTGGTATTTGAGAGCACCCAAAAGCGCCACCCGTTGATTTCTACCGCGATCTCCATAGCCCTGCTGGGATCGACAGGACTTCTATTATTCCTCTCCTATGTCGCCACGCAGACCATCACCTTCTTGACTGCCTATGCACCGAAGCTGTGGGGACTCGATCTCGTCGCCCTCGCCGCCCATGACTTTCATCTTACATACACGCTCCCCTTTTCTCTGGCGTTCCTGACGGTGAGCCTGTTGTACCGTCTGGTGCCTCGCCGCCGTCCACGGTGGAGCCACGCCATGGCAGGCGCACTGACCTTCAGCCTGCTCTGGGTTTCGGCGAAGTTGCTGTTCGTCAGCTACGGCGACTATGCCACGGTGTATGCACGGCTCTATGGATCGTTGTTGGAAGTGGTTCTCCTGCTCCTGTGGGTCTATTACTCCGCCGGGCTCTTGCTGTTCGGCGGGACCATCGCCCGCAAGCTCCAACAGCTCGCCTGCTCGTCACAGATACCGGCTGACAATGGATAGCAGCGACGGCGGAGCGTGATGCCGATGGTACATCCCGCTGCTTAGCGGCGGGAAAGGCCACGGAGCTGAAGATACCGTACGATGGCTGAATGGGTCACGAGCCCGACAATTGCTCCGTCCTGCATGACCACTAAGCGATCCAATCCTTCGCGGGCCATTCGCTCCATCGCCTGAATCACCGGGGCATCCGGTGCGATGACCAACGATTCCGAGAATGGACGCATCACCTGCTCGACCCGGCGCCAGGGCCATAGCGACGGCAGGACGTTCTGAATCTCACCCGTGCTGATGAGTCCCACCAGTCGCCCATCTTCTAACACTGGAAAACCGCCGTAGCCATAGGATTGGAAGTGCTGATTCACCGCCACATCCAACGTGCAATGCGACGGAATCGAGGTAACCGCCGTCGCCATGACATCCTGAATAGAGACCGTCTCCAGGGCCTGCCGCATGACCGCGTGCCGACGACTCGCCAGGGCTGCGGCGAAGAGAAATATGCCGATGACGACGACCCACCCACCGTTCGATACCATCGAGGTCGGTAGTTCGCCGCTCGCGGAGCCGTACAAAACGACAAGGCCCGCCAGCCCGAGCATCAATCCACATACAAGTCCGATCCCTGCGGCTTGTTTGGTCGCTCGATAAAAATCGTTTCCCCACGCCCACAGCCCCGCACGTAACATCCGCCCGCCGTCCAGAGGAAAACCTGGTATCATGTTGAAGAGCCCGATTTGCATATTGACGAAACCCAGCAAAGCCCCGAGCATGATCCACCCCCGGAGACTCTGTTGCCGTTGCATCGCCTCGGCCAGCTCCACAAAGACAAAACAGAGACCACCGATCACAAAGCTGACCGCCGGCCCGGCCACCGCAATAAGAAATTCGGCACGGGGTGTGGGGGCTTCCTTCCGCATGTGCGCCACACCGCCGAAAATAAACAACGTAATCTTTTCAATCGGAATGTGGTAGTACAGCGCAACGTAGGAATGGCCGAGCTCATGCAAGAGCACGGAGATGAATAACAGGACTGCGGCGAGGCCCCCCATGGCCCAATACCGCTCAGGAGTAAGCCCCGGCAAACTTTCCGGCAGATACCCCGTCGAGAGGGACCAGGTAACCAGGAGAAACACCACGAACCATGAAGCATGGACGCGGATCGGAATTCCCAGCGCGCGGCCGATTTCCCAAGAAGGTACCTGCATCGACAACACCGTAACAGCGGAATGTACAAAGGGTCAATTCCTCTCCACCGGTTCAGGTATACTACCCCCTATGCGACGACACGTTCCGCGATGCCTACTGATCGGCGTGCTGTTAGCCGCAACGCACATGCCATTCGTCCCGATAGACGGTGTGGCCCAAGTGATCACGTCCGGCCCACCAGCCTGCCCAGGCGTGGCATTGACCTTCGATCTCTGTCCCGTGCGGAAAGGGTCCGGTTATGATCAGCCATTGATGGACTATCTGATCACACACCGTATCCCCGCCACATTCTTCATGTCCGGCAAGTGGATGGCCAAACACGGACCCGAAGTGGACCATCTGCTGAGCACGGACTTTTTTGAAGTGGGGACCCATGGCGACGTCCACGCCCACCTTCCCATGCACGATGCCGACGAACAACGCACGGAAATCCTTGGCCCCGTCAAAATCCTACGAGATCGCTATGCCCATGAGGCGACGTTGTTTCGTCCGCCGTACGGCGAATACAACGACGTAACCGTCGCCGTCGTGCAGCTGCTCGGCCTCCAGTTCATCCAATGGAATATCGAATCGGGCGATCCTGACCCGACACTCACTGCCGAGCAGATTCTCACCAGAGTCGCCAAACGAACCAAGCCAGGGAGCATCATCGTCTTCCACGCGAACGGCAAGGGGAAACAAACCCGGCACGTGATCGAACAACTCACATCGAACGTCCTGCCCAGGAAAGGACTCCGACCCATGACCGTCAGCGAGCTGTTGGCCTGTACACCATCCCCCCATGACTGACCCGGTGATCAGGAACATGGATCCGGACGATCGTGAGCCCGTCGTCCAATTACTCAGTGAGTCCGATCCCTGGAGAACACTCGGGTACTCGAAGGAGGATTGGAACCGCATCTTTTGTCCGACGCCTCAAGGGCGCGACTGCTACGTGGCGGAACTTGATGGACAAGTGGCAGGCGTCGCCATCATAAAACAGAAGTTTCTCCTAGGCGACTATCTGGAGCTCTTGGGGGTAGCGCTATGGGCTCGCCAGAAGGGAATCGGTGGTCAGCTGTTGCGGCACATCGAGGAGCTCGTCTTTGAGAGGACTAAGAACCTCTTTGCCTGCGTATCGGACTTTAATGAGTCAGCGAGAGCCTTCTACCAGAAACGCGGCTATCAAGAAATCGGCCCCATGCCTAATTTCCTGATCCCTGGGAGTGCAGAGATCCTTCTCCGTAAAACGGCGGGACCTGTCAGAAAGAGCTGATGGCCAACAGTTCATGGGAAATGGCATGCAAAAAGATGTGTTCGTGAAATCCCGTTCTTGCCTTTCGCTATACCTCATCTGCTATAAATTGTTCTCATGAAGGTCAAAAAGCTTCTCCACACTCGCATGCGAGTCAGCGATTTGGATAAAACCATCCGGTTTTATACCACCGTGCTGGGCCTTGAGGTGATTGAGCAGAAGACTTCTCCTCGTGGATCGCACCTCGCCTTCTTGAAGGTCCCCAATAGCGACGAATTGATTGAATTGACCAGTTTTCCTCCAAGCGGCCCGGTGAAAGTTCCGGAAGATCTCGTTCATCTGGCCTTTCAAGTCGAAAACCTCGAGGAAACGATCGCCTCTCTTAATGCGCAGGGTGTCACGATCACTGATGGCCCCACCACAACCTCTTCTGGAAGCCGGTTCATCTTCATCGACGCGCCCGACGGCTATGAAATTGAGCTCATTGAACGACCGGCCGGAGTGAGGATTGTCTAGCTTCCGGAAAATAGAGACTCCCTACGTTCACGCTCCGCGTACATTGACGATGTGACTCCCTCCGAAGTACCTTCTTCTCATCACATACCTTGCACATTTGCTGAATCAGGAGGACAGCTGAGATGAAACACTGGTTTTTCAGAGGACATGGGCTTGGTAACGACTATCTCGTGATGGATCCCAAAGACCTCACGTTCAAGCTGACGCCAAAGACCATCACAGCGATTTGCGATCGGAACTGGGGGCTCGGCAGCGACGGGATTTTGGCATTGGTTCCGTCGAAGAAGGCTGACTTCGGCTTACGCATTTTCAACCCGGACGGCAGTGAGGCGGAAAAGTCAGGGAACGGCCTCAGGATCTTTGCACGCTATCTCCACGCGACGGGGAAGACGAAGAAGAAACACTTCACAGTCGACACGAAAGGCGGATTGGTCACTATTGATTTGCATGTAGACCGGTACGGCGATGCAGCTGCTGCGACCGTCGAGATGGGAATCGCCACGTTCAAGCCTAGCGCTCTCCCCTGCTCACTGGACGTGCCCGAGTTGATTCAGCAACCGATCGAAGCTGCAGGCGGATTCGGCAATGTCGTCAATGCCAGCTATCCGGATGAATGGCTATACCTGTACTGGAAAAATGGGTTTGCGGACGTCGACCCGGTATTCAAATCAGCCTTGGCATCAGCCGGCACTCAGCATTGGCAAGAGATCTATCAGAGCATGTCCTCCGAGAAGGAACAGGAGTTTATCGCCACTGCCCGCCAATTCGGTCTGTGCGACGGGATCACCACAGGTTCCGTTGATCAGGCCTGCGGGGTTGCCACCTTCTGTTCGTTCGCCAGCGAGCAGTCACTTGATGCAAAGCGATTAGTTCCGCTCGTCGAATACCTGGGATATTATATACATATGGCTTTGCTCAGAACTGCGCCGAAATCGATGCCGGCAACAGATCGATGCGTTAAAGGGCTCTCCTCTCGAGAAGTCACGATCCTCAATTGGATGAAGAACGGAAAGACCAATTGGGAAATCGGCAAGATTCTCGGAGTCAGTGAACGAACCATACGATTCCACATTGAGAGCATCTTTTCCAAACTGGAGGTGACCTCTCGTTCTCAGGCCGTTGCAACTGCCATCGAACACGGCCTTCCGGCACTTCACGGCTTGCCCTCGGCCGTGTAGACATTCCCTCGCTTCCCCTTGTAGCAGATCCGGTTCTCGGCCACCCGCTATCGGCGTCCAGCTGCGGTTATGCGGCACGTACAAGCTGTCGGTCCTTTGCCAATTCAACATACCCCACCATATCATTCTCTTCGCCCTCCGGTGACGATTCGAGTTGCGCCGGGCTGAGGGCCGGCGTCGTTGTTGTGAGCCAATTGAGCATGCTGGGACGACACGCTGAGGCTTGCAAGCGAAATTCGTCCAGATCGAGCAACCCACCAATAGAGAGCACCTCGGCCGGTGGCAGCGCGACCGGCTCCCCTATGGCATGGCACGGCCACCCCATGCGCTGAATCACCCGCAAGAGTCTGTGCTCGACCACCATGTAGGTGTAGCGGACATCGTGAAGCAGACACCATTGGTACATGCCCTTAAAGATTGTTTTCATCAACCTTGCCGAAAGGCCGCGATCGGCAATCGCTGGATCAACGGCCAGTCGCGTAATCTCCACCGTATCAGTCTCCTTCCGAACATGGTGGCTTCCCACAAGGCAGGCGCTGAATTCGCTTTCCAGCATGAAGGGGACAGGCGCATGGGTCATACGGACTACTCCCAACAAGTTATTTTCATTTCCAAACACCCCGATTGAGGTGCTCCACGCATCATAGATATCCGCTTCAAGCCTGTCGGCCCGTTCAGGTACCCACTTCAGCCGCTCAGCAAATACCCGATGCCGCAATTGATAGGCCTGGGTCATCTCCTCCTGTGTTTCGAGCGTCTTCACAAGAAACTCTCCTTCGTAGAACGCGACTTCTCTTTCCGCTCCGATTGTTATGACTTGCATGCGCAACCTCCTTGTCAGGTCAGAGCCTCGATATAAGCCCAATTCATTGCTGGATGTAGGGTCATTTAGGACCAGTTACCTAGCAAAGTGGCCGGATGGTCCCAGCTCAGCGGCAATGCAGCATCTGGCGGACTCGCCAGGTGCTTTCTATGTCTCGATCACGTAAACACCTGTACGGTATTGTTTAGTCCTGGCGAAGATGACTATGAAGCTGAACGGAGGTCGAGGTTTACTGCGGAGGGGCAAGAGCACACCTGGCGGATCCGCCAGGTGTGGTACTTGCCCCTTTAGCGTACATATACTGATTATGTGGTTTTGAACAGGTTGGTTGCCGATGAGAACTGTGAAAGGAGTACGTGGCATGACACAAGGCAAGACCGGTTTTCAATTGTTAAACGGAGGACTTCAGTCAACCTCCACACTGTCGACGGCTCGGTCGGTACGCCCCCCAACAGAACCTCTCGGACTCTCCCAGATGAAGCCTTGCGTCGGTGAATTAACGACCGCGTTCCAAGCGACGGAAAGCCGGTTGAGTAAGCTCCTGGAAGATCGCAGCCGTATCGGCCGAGATCTGCATGACTCCGTGCTGCAATCGTTGTATGCCATCGGGTTGAATATAGAAGCGGCTCGGCGGACCCGGAGCAGCCAGACGATGGAACGGAAAGAGACGGACGACCGGATGATCCACCAGATCAATCAACTGATCCATGAGGTCCGTGGAATGATTCGAGAGTTAGAGTCGGGGAGTGTTCAAGAGTTTGACTTGTCATCTGAGCTCTCCACGTTATGCACGACCTACGAACAAGCGGGGCGGTTACACATCAAACTGGATACCCAACGCAGCGCCATCGAGGTGCTGACGCACGAGGAAGAGCGCGAAATCCTGAATATCGTGCGTGAGGCACTCAGCAATTGCGCGCGGCACGCCGGCGCCGATCCGCATACGAGACGCGAGAGTTCGGGTAAGCATCCAGGACAATGGCGTTGGATTTTCGGCAGTGGCCGGACCGTCGCGAGGATACGGGCTTGCCAACATGGAGGCTCGAGCAAAGCGACTCGGTGGGGCCTTGCGGGTTCAGTCCAAGATCGGAGAAGGGACGCACGTCATCGCGGAGTTTTCATTGGAACCCTTGTTGACATCCATATGAACCCCCCATCGATCAGCATCATCCTTATTGACGACCATGAGATGGTCCGTCGAGGGTTGCGTGCATTGCTTCACCTCGAACCGGATATGACGATCGTTGCGGAGGCCGGAACTGTGGCGGACGGCGTAGCAGCCGTTGAGCGTCTTGCCCCTCAGATGGTGTTACTCGACGTGAAACTTCCGGACGCCTCGCTGACCGAAGCCTGTCGACGGCTGCTGGCCGTTGCACCGAAGCTCCGGATCCTCGTCCTGACCAGTTATGCCGAAGATTCCACGGTGATGGCTGCCGTCCAAAACGGAGCCCACGGCTATGTCCTCAAGGATATCCGAATGGATGAGCTGATTCGTGCCATTCGCACCGTCGCCGGCGGCCAGGGTTATCTCGATCCCCGAGTGACCCAGCAGGCCCTGCGTTGGATTCGAACCAGTTCACACCTTGGAACGACGCCTCATGGGACCTCTCGGCTCTCCCCGCAAGAGCGCTTGATCCTGCCGCTTCTGGCTGAAGGAAAAACAAACAAAGAGATCGCCGTCCAGCTCCGCTTGAGCGATAAGACGGTGAAAAACTACCTGGCAAATATCTTTGATAAACTTCAGGTCAAGCGTCGGACAGAGGCCGTGGCCTGGTTCATGAGGGAAACCCATATACCCAGTACTCCGAGAAGTCAAAACTTCTAAGACTTCACCAATCTGCCCATGCCCGCAATTCTTCCTCATTCACACTCACCTGCTGAACCCCGATACCGCCTTTGGCATGGGAAGTCTTATAGGCTCTGTACTGCACATTAAGCAGATGTATTAGGTTTGGCCTCCCTGCGATGTCTCGCGGACGAGCCTAGGAGGATGCAGGGAAAGTCCACCAACGGCGTTCCCTGCCTCGCCGAAGCGCTTCGCGCAGGCAGGTCGCCTCGCGCAGAGGCTCAACGTACGGCCTGGGCCATCGCCTGTTCTTACAGGCGATAGGTGGGTGAAAACCGTCTACGCTTTGCCTCTTCGCTTGCTGCGGCCTTGCGGAACGGCATTCTTACGCATCCCGCATGGTTGTTCAGCGTCGTCTCACCCCTCGATATCCATGACAGCCACTGAGATCGGAATGAGTTTTTCCGCAGCCTGCTGGACCGCTCACGCGTCCCACCAGTACGACGCCACATGGAATTGACAGCTGCACATTCACTGACTAGGATACGCTCCGCCGTCGATTCGTCACTGGAGCGGCTGTACCGCTATCCTGTTAGGAGGGTCTTGATGTCTGATTCTGATTCGCCAGAATCCCGAGAGATGCACAGATCACCGAAGACTTCGCACTCGGCCAGCAATCACGTCGAGGCAACGTTTGAATCCATCGTCTTTGCCAGTCGATGGATTCAAGCTCCGCTCTATGCCGGACTCATCGTGGCGGAGCTGCTTTATGCCTACAAATTTCTCATCGAGCTCTGGGAAATGGTGCTCCACATCAATAAGATGGATGAAACGGTCTTCATGCTGGGAGTGTTGGGGCTGATCGATGTGACGATGGTCGCGAATTTGCTGACTATGGTGATCATCGGCGGGTATGCGACGTTCGTCAGCAAGCTTGATTTGGAGCAACATCCGGACCGTCCTGATTGGCTGACCCATGTCGATCCCGGGACCATCAAGATCAAGCTGGCGGCGTCTTTGATCGGCATCTCCAGTATTCATTTATTGAAAGGCTTTGTCGACGTGGCCAATGAGAACCCGGAACATCTGAAGTGGAAGATCTTCATCCACATGACCTTCTTAGCGTCTGCCATTTTACTGGCATGGACCGATAAGATCATGCAGAAGGACAAGAAGCACTGACGTCCCGCTTCGGAAATCCGTGAGCCCTTAGCTCGATGGTGCTCCGGAAACCCAAGGCCCTGCGAGGGATTTGATCGACTCGACAGTCAGAGGCTTTTCGAGATGTCCGTCGATGTGAAACGGGAGGTCCGATGGGATCTCACTGCTGAATGACTCGTGCACCAGTCCCAGAATTCTCACCTGTGGGCAGCGCTCCTTCAACTTTCGTACGTGAAGATGCGCTGTTTTCAAAGCCAGCAGGTTGAACTCCCCAACGAACAAGGCGGGGGCAACCTCCGGCCCCATCTTCGCCAAATCTTCCACATCCGTCACGGCATGGACTTGATAGCCAAGCTTTTCCAGCGTTCTTCTAATAACGGTTTGGCTGACGATTTCCTTCACATAGACAACGGCCTCACGAGGTCCGACTGCCTCCGGTACACGGTCACTGGCCCGTCCAAGCGAGAGATCGAACCAGAATCGGCTCCCCTTCCCCGGCGTACTCTCATATGCAATCGTTCCGCCCTGCAGCTCAACAAGCTGTTTGGCCAGCGCCAATCCTAGACCGGTGCCCCCATACTGACGCCGATTGGATCCGTCTACCTGCACAAAGGGCTGAAACAATCGCCGTGCGTCTTCCGCACTGATGCCGATCCCCGTATCGGCCACGGTAAATCGGATACGACCGGCGCCGGTCCGTTGTCCGGGCATCGGTTCACCGGACGGCTGAGGAGCCGGATGAACATGCACACAGACCTCCCCCTGCTCTGTAAATTTCACGGCATTACTGAGCAATAGAGAGAGAAGCCGACCGAGGTGAGCCGGATCACCCCAGAGCGTCCTCGGTACCGACGGCGCGATGTCCTGGCGAAGGACCAGGCCTTTCTCTTGTGCCCGTTCTCGGAACGCCGCCACACTGTCATCGACCACTCGACTCAGCACAAACTCCTCCCGAGTCACCGTGGCACGGCCGGCATCAAGTTTAGAAAAGTCCAAAATGTCGTTGACGATTCCCAGTAATGCGTTGGCGGATTCCTTGATCGTCTCGGCACAATCTCGTTGCTCAGGGGAGAGCTCCGTATCAAGCAACATGTCATCCATCCCAATGATGCCGTTCATCGGCGTTCGAATCTCATGACTGATCGTCGCCAGAAACTCCGATTTGAGCCGGGCCCCTTCCAGAGCGGCGTCGCGAGCCTGCACCAACTTCTCCTGGCTGTCTCGTAAGTCTCGCATGGCCTGACCGGCCCGCAACATGTAGCGGACCCGATGACCAAGGAGTAGGCCATTGATCGGCTTCACAATGAAATCAGTAGCCCCTACCTCATAGGCTTGTGTAATCGACTGATAGTCCTCCAGCCCGGTCATGATCAGGATAGGTGT
>JABMDK010000008.1:201443-206856 GCA_015903995.1 Nitrospira sp. | reverse complement strand
CGACGTTCCTCCCTCATGCCGCCGCCCTCCCCTTGCCGATTTCAGTTTGAAAGGCGATACAAGCCGCGGCATAGTGCCGCTCCAGTGCCTGGAGCACCGCCTCCGCTCGCTCCAGCTCTTGGCTGGCGCCTATCAATTCCAAGTCGCGACAATCGGCTGCTACTGCCGTGGCTCCTAACTGTGCACTGCTCGACTTCAGGCGATGTGCAGCAGCACGCAGATCAGCTGCATCTCGTGACAACACCGCACGGCGTATCCGATCGACGATCTCCGGCGACGAGTCCATATACTGCGTCAAGATGCGCGTGACGATATCTGGTTGACCTGGTCGCTGCACGGCACGAATCGCGGCGAGCGCTGACTGATCAATGATCGCCGGTTCAACGTTCTGGTCCTTCCGTGCTTCGGCCTGTTGAGACACGTCCTGCGGGTGGTTACCGCTCCGCCGCAATGGCACGCTCGGCGACGCGCCGGCCCCATCAACTTGGACAGGCCTCTTCTTGGACACCCAACGAGTCAGCATCTGCTCAAGCTGGGAGAAGGTAAATGGTTTTGTCAGGTAATCATCCATGCCTGCAGCAAGGCATGCTTCTCGATCTCCCTGCATCGCATGTGCCGTGAACGCGACGATCGGCACATGCGGAATGGATCGCTCGGCGCCGATAGGAGATTGTTGCGCTTTCCCCGCTTCCTGTTCCCTGATCAATCTGGTCGCGGTGAATCCATCCATTTCAGGCATTTGGCAATCCATGAAGATGAGCGAGTACTCTGTAGCCTCCGCTGCGGCCATCGCTTCTCGCCCGTTCTCAGCCGTATCAATTCGGAGATTCAATGTTTCCAGCATGCCGCAGGCGACTTCTCGATTCACCGGGTTGTCTTCCACCAGCAGAATGCGAACCGGCTCTGATCTTCTTGCAGGATGGACAAACGTTTCGGCAATGCTGCTGCTCTCCTCGGTGGAGAGCAGCAGCGACATCCTGACAGGATCGCACCGTTTGAAATATACGTGAAACCTGAAAGTAGATCCTTCTCCCGGAGCGCTTTGGAGCTCGACATGTCCACCCATAAGAGTGACGAGTTGCTTCACGATTGCCAACCCCAAGCCCGTACCACCATATTTCCTTGTCGTTGAGCCATCGGCTTGGGAAAAGGCAGCAAAGATATGGGCCTGAGCCTCAGGGGGGATGCCGATACCTGTGTCTCGTACGGTGACCAACAATCCATACAGCTCCCCTCGCTGACTCGCGAGGGACACGGCCACCTCGATGCCACCCTGCTCCGTAAACTTGACTGCGTTGCCGATCAGATTGACGATGATTTGTCTGAGCCTCGTCGGGTCACCAAGCAGATGGGCAGGAATATCACTGGCGATATGCCACGAGAGCTTCAAGTGCTTCTTCTGTACTTCAGGTGTCGCCAGATCAACGACTTCCTGAATGGTCCGACGAATCTCAAATGGTATGGCCTCCAGTTCTAATTTCCCGGCTTCGATTTTCGAGAAGTCTAAAATGTCGTTGATAATGGCGAGCAGAACCGAACCGGATCGATGGATGGATTCCGTCAAATGCCGTTCTTTGTCCCCAAGGGTGCACCGGAGCAAGAGTTCTGCCATACCCAGGACTCCGTTCATGGGCGTCCGAATTTCGTGGCTCATGTTCGCCAAGAACTGACTCTTGGCCTGGCTGGCTGCTTCGGCCGATTCCTTGGCCTGACGAAGCTGCTCCTCTGCCGCTTTGCGATCAGTCACATCGAGATGGATGCCGACTATGCGAGTCGACAACTCGGCTTCGCTCTTGATCAATGTTCCACGGGCTAGAATCCACCGGTATGACCCATCTTTGTGGCGAAGACGGTGTTCGATTTCGAGCTGAGATTCCCCTTCGCTCACATACGACGTGATGATACTCAACGCCCTATCATGATCATCCGGATGAATCCGACCTTCCCATTCCTGAAACGTATTGCCGAGCTCGTGATCCTCATAGCCCAACTGCCGTTTCCACTCAGGCGAGAGGTACACGTTATTGGTGTTCAGATCCCAATCCCAAATCCCGATGTTCGTGCTTTGCACCGTGGTCATGAGGCGCCCTTCACTGGTTCGTAGTGCCTGTTCGACCTTCCGTCTGTCGGCAACCTCAATGGCTAAGGCGACCGTATTCGCGACGGATGCGGCGAAATGCTGCTCCTCAAGCGTCCACTGTCGCTTAGGACCGATCTGTTCGTGGCAAATCACGCCGACCATCCGGCCTTCCGAACGAACGGGAACATCAAGCATGGAGGTAATGCCTAGCGGGGCCAGGTAACTCGACGTAAATTCCGCGGTCCTGGAATCCGTTTGAGCATCATCGGCGACCACGATTCGTTCGGTGTCGAGTTCTTGGAAGTACTTCGGGTAATCGATGGCCCTCAACACCATTCCCTGAGAATGTTTCTGTATGGCTCGCTGATAGAGGTTCGCACACTGAATGGCGGAGCGATCCCCCGTGAAAAACCAGATGCTGACGCGTTCCACATGGAGGCACTCTGCGGCCACACGCGTAATGAGTTGAAACGCATCTTGGAGATTCCCTTCATAGACCTGAGGGCTTTTGGCCAACTCAAACAATCCTCTCTGGATTCGACGGAGGAGCTCTTCGGTCTGTCGATGTTCACGTTCGACTTGTTTCTGTAGCGTGATATCTCTGAAGACCAGGACGGCGCCAGTCACCTCACCGCCTAGGACCATAGGTGTGACAACCAGAGTAATGGGTACAAGCCGGCCGTCTGCCGTGACCAACAACCCATCGTCGGTGTTGTATGGCTCACCGGATGCAAGCGATGGCACTGTCGCATCAGTAATCAAACACTCGTCTCGGTATTCCTCCGGTGCCGGAGCAATCATCCGATACACGGGACAACCGACGAGATCCTGAAGAGCCCGCCCGAACAACTGCTCTGCTTGTTGGTTGACCATTTGGATCTTCCACGCAGAATCCACGACGCAGAGCCCTTTCCCCAAAGCCTGCAGGACCGCCTGGAGTTTGTTGCGCTCCTGCGTCAGTTGCGTGTCGCTCGTTCGTTTCAGCTGCGCATACAGCTCCTGCATCTCCTTCGAGGAAAGAGCCAGCGACCGTTCCAGTAGCGCATGGCCTTGATCGGCTTCCACATAACTTTGGTTGATTCTCTCCAGCAACTCACCCCAGACCTCCGGGGACGAGGGGACATGCCCCTCAGCAAGGCCCAACCACTTCAGTTGTCGTGCCAACAAGGGATGCATGAAGGCTCAGGCTGCCTCACTCAACGTCGTCAAAGTCATCGTCTGATTGTGAAGATCGCAGGTTCCGGTGGCATACGGGGAAATCTCGCCGTAGGAATAGAACCCGATCTGTTGTGTCCCTTTAGGAAGCACCTCCAGCGTCGCCTCAATTTCCTCTTCCGTTCGCCCTCCCAGCACAAGACGACGCCCCACACAACTGATGGCAATGGCGAGAGTGCATGGATCGCCGTCGGCCGACAGTGCTGTGGATGACGCGGCTTCTGACGCCCCCTGGACGAGCCTGTCGAAATTGGCCCTCATCAACTGCGCAAGAGCCCCTTCCGGAATATCACCGGCGAAGGTAAGCGATTGTGCCTGTTCATCAACGGCCAAAATGGTTCGAACCAGGCTCTTGGTATCTGCTGCATCGGCGCGCAATGCCAAGGGAAACAAGAGTCCGGACGCCGGCAGGCCGCTGGCTCGATCACCAAGATATTCCTTATACAGCTGCAGAGCGGGACGACCATCGAGCTCAAACAGCACATTCCCCTTCGACTTAGTCACACGGCGCTCCGGACCGAACAGATCCCATCCCCCTTTCGATCCATGTCCGATTCGAATGCGGTCGCCATAGAACCCAACCGCCGTGACAAAGCCTGATTGAGGTCGTCCATCCTGCAGAACCCAGGTCCTGCGAAATCGATCGCCATCACCGGCCAATCCACCGGTCACGACAACGGACGCCGGGACCTCCGCATTGAGGCCTCGGACCAGCTCGCTCCCGTTCACACACAGCCCATCTGACAGGACGAGGATGCCTTTCAATCGTGGATCATTCAGTTGTCGGGCAATATTTTGCCCGGCGACAAACGAGTCTTCCGCCGACGGTGCTGGAGCACTGGCCATCCGAAGATCCGTATGATCAAAACGTACGATCGCGGCACTCACACTTTCATCAAAGATCTGCGTGCCGAGAATCTCTCCGGCAGTCGAGCATCCCATGACGACCGACTCACGATAGTCCCCTATCAACTCATTGAGTGGATCGGCTGAATCGAGCAAACTGGAAGGCCCGAACAACAGCACCAGCGTGTGGCGTGAATCAATCTGTGGACGGCTTTGAACAGACCAGCGTTTCTTCCGATCATAACAAAGGGTGTGAACTTTCATTCTGTGTTCTCCTTCAGGTTGAGGACTATGCGGCTATCTGCATCCCAGCAATAGTCAGTCTGTCCACCACGAAACTATCCGGCGCTTCCTCGCTGAACCCGACCGTATAAAACCGCAGAAACCAGACAACGCCACGATGGCCCGTTGCCGCTCTTTACTCTCTAGCCGATCTCTTCGTGGAAGGACATGCCAATGCCATTGCAAGTCGGTGAAAGAGTTGGATGATTTGGGCAAGAACTCTCCCACGACCCCCCCCTGATACTTCATCAGTTTCGGCAAACCCGTACCGTATTGTTTCGGTAGCTTGACCACAAAACTTGATAGAAGCCAGGGGGATGGACGGCAAGGGAAGAGACTTGACTGTCGGATGAAAAACTCAAGCTAATCAGCGGTATCTGATTCCTGTCGACTTCACCTCATTGCCACGCGGCTGTTAGACTTCCACTCTTGTCACGCCAGTGCGGCGTCCAGGCGAGGACGACAAGCTTCACAGCGATGTTCGCCTTAGTTGGCTTAATAGCAATTATCTCAAGCTTTTCATTCAAGGGATCGGTGGCCGCGGCTAAGGCTTCGCTTTCGGACATGAATTGCGCTTCAAGATCGGTCAGCTGCTGCTGGAGTGCTGCCACGTTTTCCTCCGCCGCTCCGACATCTTTCGACTCTTTCATCACCCGGCCGGCACTGCGGATTGCAGTCGTCGCTCGACCGATGTTGGTCGCACTAATGGTCTTCCTTCCCATGAAGGCTCCGAGAATAGAGGCTCCGACGGAAATCGCCGCCTGCACTTGGCTGGAACGGGACTCGGCCTGCTGCTTTTCTTTGGCCAGCTCCGCCCGCCTGATACGGTCTTGAAGCGTGGCAATCTTCGGCGCATATTTCTGACGTAGCGCTTCGGCGCCTTTATCACGCTGCTCCCGCCCGGTCTGCTGCAACCGCACGCGGAAATCCCGCTCCGACTCCCCTGGTTTGGACACATCCTTGGTGCTGGGGCTCTTGAACAGCTCGACC
>JABMDK010000008.1:185878-201343 GCA_015903995.1 Nitrospira sp. | reverse complement strand
CGCAAGAAACGATTCGGCAATGACGCACCTGTCTTTAACTTTGACGTAAAGGGTAAGGGGTAAGGCGTCAGGGGTGAAGACCTAAAGGCCCATCCTCAAAGCCCTCACTCCTTACTACTCACTTTTTACTGGTTTCTAAATGGATGCTCTCCAAAGTATTACCGCCGACCTCAATATCCTCATTCCGATCGTCAACCACTGGTTTCATCTACTTTCAGCGATCATTTGGATCGGCGGCTTGGCATTTCTCGTCATGGCGGTGACACCCGGACTGGAGAAAGCCGTTCCAAAGGATCAGATCAAACCCATCACGGATATTTTTTACCGACACTACAAGAAAGTCGCCGGCATTCTCGTAGTCGTCCTGCTGTTCACCGGCGGCGTGAATCTCCACTACGTCAATCAGGTCATTACTTCACAAACGGGGAGCGGAATCCAGCACCACTCCAAGTACCTCATAGTCTTCATGATTAAGCTTCTTCTCGTGCTGGGGCTTCTCACACTGTTCCTCTACACGGTCATTTTTAAGTCAGACGATGAGGCCGATGAGGGAGAGTCCTACGAGGTTATTCCCTTCCAGCGCGCTGCCCTGTGGATGGGGTTCTTCATTATCCTCTGCGCCGCCGCCATGAAGCACCTGCATCAATAATCCTGCATCCTGTCCCTGAACATTCCCGAGACAGTTCCGCCGTCTCACATGAGACAGCTGCTGTATCACCTCGATACAGTCCCGCACGTCAGACGATCATGTATTTTTAAAACATACACATATAATCAAATACTTAGACTCGCATCTCTTGGCGAACCATCCTGGAATGGACGTTGCTTAACCTATTGGCAAGGGTCATGGAGCCTTGTGAGTTATTTCGTAACCACTAGACAAAATAGAGCACGGTATGGAGCTGACAGTCACTCACATGGTAAGGAGGTCTCCCTCTTCCTCACCATCTGATGCCCCCTTTGGATCCTGCCCATCCAGAGCCGCACTGCCACCTTCCGCCGTTCCCGCCGGTGCTGTGCCTCCTCGAAGAGGCACAGCCCGGCCTGCCACTCATCCCATTGCCACGAAACCAAGTGGGCCGGTTCAGACAGCCCCTTTCCCCCTCGTCGATTCTGAGATAAATCTCCCGCAGCCGGCATTAGACCCAGATCACAAGCTGAGTCCAGACACGAACGTGAGGATCAAAGCGAGCACAGCGCGTTCCATTTTGGTTGTCGAGGATGACCCTGATATCGCGATGGCCTTACAAGACTTGCTCGAGTTTGAAGGATTCCATGTTGACTGTGCACAGACCTGTCGCCAGGCCTTTTCATCCATCGAACAAAATGCCTACCATGCCATCCTCCTCGATCTCGGCCTACCTGACGGAGATGGCTGCTCGATCTTGGAGAAGCTCCAAGTCTCACATCCCTCCCTTCCCGTGATCGTCTTAACGGCTTCAAATAGAAACCTGGGGTCCCTACGCGCCTATGCCCGTTTGACCAAACCGTGGGAGCGAGAAGAGTTGTGCACGATACTTCGCCACGCTATCGGCATGGCATGATCTTCGACGCACTCTGAATCAGGAAGGGCGATCAAACAAGAAACGATTTACATCACTTAGACCGGCTGAGGCCTAGAGCGCGCTTGAAGACCGTGGCGAATCCGAAATAGCCGAATGAATCTTTGAGGTTCGAATAGAGCCGCTTGACGGTGCCCATCTCAGGATTGGTGACATACTCCATTGTTAAGGCAATCCGTTCCTCACCCTCTCCGAGAGGCGTGACCGCATGCCAGAGTTTATCACCGTTAAAAATCACCATATCCCCCGGCTCAGTCACGAGCTCAAGATGGCGGGACTGTTTGGTCGGATGGTCCTTGAACAGCTCGCACACCAGCTTGCACTGGGCTGACCGATCAACAAGCCCCATTAGAATCGTGTAGCGAGCGCCTTTGTAGTATGACGTATCATAGTGGAACCCAATATGGTCACCCGGTTCAGTGTAGTAGTAGAGGGCGCAGGAATGGGGATCGTTGTCCGGGCAGAACATCAGCTTCGCCTCAACAAGCCGGTTGAGAAAGGCCCTGAATGACTCAGACCGGTAGAGGTCGAGGAAGCGGGGAGCTTTTTCTTGCACAGTATAATAGCTGACGCTCCCGCCCTTCTTGTGGCCAGGAATGTAGTTTCGATTGAGTTCTGCCTTCACGCCCTGAGCTTGAGGAACGAGCACTTCCTCTACAAAGGCACGGGGCAAGAACTGTTTGATAACGAGGAACTCGTTCTGGTCCCAGTACTCCTGGTGAAGCCGGTCGAAATCCAACGCGGCAACCGCTTGGGCGACCGTATCCGTCACGTTACTCACAAGACTCTGCACCTGTCTCAATCCCCCTCGCAAATACGGTTCTCGGTCAATGGTCGTTAGTCATTCGTCACTTAGAAATGCACCAGGTCATAGCCATGAGTATTGATCATTGACCAATGACCGCTTACGGCCCATTCAATACCGGAGCCCGGACGACTTCCGCGTCACGTTTTTCAGATTATGCTTTTGGGCCCCGACCACCGACAGTGTCCCCCTCGGCTTCCGATTCCGCTGGGGCACTGATACAGTCTGAATGCCGCGCAAATATTGGCCGGTCAATGAATTGGGGTCGCCCATGATCTGCTGCGGTGTCCCCTGCGCGATGACATGCCCGCCCTGCGAACCCGCGCCAGGCCCCATGTCGAGCACGTGATCGGCTGCGATCATCGTTTCGGCATCGTGCTCCACAACAACAACCGTGTTGCCAAGATCTCGCAGCCTGAGCAACGTCTGCAGCAATCGTCGATTGTCGCGTTGGTGCAGGCCAATGGAGGGTTCGTCCAGGATATACAACACACCGACCAGGCCAGATCCGATCTGCGTGGCCAAACGAATCCGCTGCCCCTCACCACCGGATAGGGTTGCCGCAGCCCGATCGAGCGTCAAATAATCCAGCCCCACATTGACGAGAAACCCCAGCCGCTCGCGAATCTCTTTAAGAATCCGATGGGCGATCACGAGCTCGCGGTCAGTAAATTTAAGCGACAGGAAAAAGTCTGCAGCCGCGCGAACCGAGAGGCTGGTCACCTCGGCAATCGACTGCTTGGCTAATTTGATCGATAAACTCTCCGGCCTCAGCCTCGCTCCATGACAGACGGTGCAGGGTTCTAACAGTGTGAAGTCCTCTTCCTCCTGACCACCCGGCGTCATGGCATAGCCAATGCCGTCGCAGGCGGGACAGGCCCCATGCGGGCTATTAAAGGAAAATACCCGTGGCGTGACTTCCGGATAGCTGACGCCGCATTTGATGCAGGCGAGTTTGTCGCTGTAGAGTCTGGCCTGACCGTCTTCGGTTAAGACTCCGACCAGGCCGCTGGCCAGCTTGGTCGCGGTCTCGACCGAATCTGCCAGCCGACGCATCAAGGCATCGCCTGGTTTCATGACCAGCCGATCAACGATGATTTCGATCGTATGCTTTTTCTGTTTATCGAGCGCAATGTCTTCACCCAGATCGACAATCTTGCCGTCCACGCGGGCGCGGACATAGCCCGCCTTGCGCATCTCCAGCAATTCCTTCCGATATTCGCCCTTTCGCCCACGTACGATCGGAGCCAGAATCTGGAACTTCATCCCTTCCGGCAACGAGGCAATGGCATCGACCATTTGCTGGACGGTCTGTGCCGTAATTTCCTCGCCGCATTGAAAGCAGTAGGGTCGCCCGACACGGGCGAAGAGGAGGCGGAGGTAGTCGTAGATCTCCGTGACGGTGCCGACGGTGGAACGGGGATTATGACTGGTGCTCTTCTGTTCAATGGAAATGGCAGGAGACAGGCCTTCGATCGAATCGACATCCGGCTTCCCCATCTGTTCGAGGAATTGCCGGGCATAGGCGGAGAGCGACTCGACATAGCGCCGTTGCCCTTCCGCATAGATCGTATCGAAGGCGAGCGACGACTTGCCGGACCCGCTCAGGCCGGTGATCACCACCAGTTTGTCGCGTGGGATTTCCACGTCGATGTTTTTGAGATTATGTTCCCGTGCGCCTTTGATAACGATGGAGTTGCCCATAAGGGTGGGATTATAGCATTTTGCGGCATCGGATCGACGAGGGCTAAGATCGCTTGCGGGACCTGCGGCGTGGCCCATCAAGGGCTTCGCCCCAACGAGTAAGAAATGCCGTCACAAACTCGTGCTCTTCGGCTGGCGGCACAGCCAAGCGGGCCAGGGCCAACGCGACGGCAAGAGCAATATGGTATCCCTCCGACCGAGAGGCCACGGCACGCCGATAGGCGGGGTGCGCGTCGTTGACGACGACGGTGGATTCAACGAGACGGCCGAGGTCTGGATCTCCCTCCTGTGATTCGAACCGAATGCTGAGCCCGTAATGACCGGGCCGCGAACGGCCTCTTGGTCCTGGAACAACAGCAACTCCGGACGAAGTCTCCGACTGAGGATTCGCCTCTCCTTGTGTTGCCTCGGTTGGCTGCGGGAATTGGTCAGGATTCTGGGCTGACTCTGGAGGACTCATCACATCCTCGACGGCTTCCGTACCGCCCATGATCGACGCGGCGAGAAAACCCTGTCCGTTCTCCGTCGAATGGGATGATCCGATAGGCAATCTCTTCTGCCCGCCGGCTCGTCGCTCGACCAGCGACGCCAGCAGCGGAAATTCTTCGGCCAGATCCACGAGAACCGTTTCCAGATCACGCTCCAACGGCCGCATGGTGCGCCGACTGGCTTTATCATCAGAATCCCGAGCATCTCCCCACTGGGCTAACTGCTGCGAGACCGCTTCCTGGATGGCCTTGCGATACCCCAAATACAGCGCGCCCCGCGTCCCGACGCGTACGAAATCTCCCTTGTTGAGCGTGAGGGCGGCGGCGAGCGCCGGGGCCTCAATCATTCCGGCCATTCGGTCCGGAGCGACCGGCGTAATCCCCAACCAGTCCCATCCACGCTTGATCACCTTGCCGAACGTACTGATGGCCAGGCCGCGCTGGTCTTCCGGAAACGGAGACTCGCTTCGCGCCAAATAGCCGACCGCCGCCGGCTTGCGCTTGCGCGCCAGGCAAATCGCGAGTTTCGAGACCTCCGCTCCATGGAGAGATTGACGCTCCAGCACTCGGCCATTGACCTCGAACCGGAAGCCGTTCGGATAATGCGCCGCAAGTATCTCGTCAAACGCCGACTCCAGCAGCGGGTGATACTGTCGCCTCAGCGTCCCTTCGAGATAGCCTTCGTCCAGAAGCGGCGAGAGCGCATTGTGTAGCTTGAGCTGCACCGCCGTGCCATGATCGGTCACCAACCCCAATGGTGGAATCCATTTCCATGGCGCTTTATGCCGTCCCGCCAAGTACCAGCGGCTTGCCACGTGTTCCTTACCACGACGCGTTTCAGTGACCACATCTTCACAGACCAGCAGCCCAAGTTTGATCCCGACTCCGGCGAACCCGATGCCGTGGCCCCGTGTCTTCGTACTGGCGGCCAGATCGTGGTACCGCACCAGGTCCCTTCGTCTCATACCCGATCCGTCATCTACGATGGTCAATATCGACAAAGCCGGGTCGGCCCTGAACCGGAGACAGGTAGCACCGGAGTCGAGCGAATTGGCAACCACTTCGGTCAAAATAGTTTCTTCGAGAGCGCCCGGATAGGCGTCGCGCAGATCTTCGAGCAAATGCTGCAGGTCAACGCGCGTTTCGCCCATCGTGCCCCGATTTCCAACTCCCTACTCTTCGCATCGCAATAGAGGACGCGCCAAATTGGACAAGCGGATGTTGTGCACCGAGCCTGTCATCAAAAATCGTCACGTCGATATTTTTGAGATTATGTTCCCGCGCGCCTTTGATAACGATGGAGTTGCCCATAAGGGCGGGATTATAGCATTTTGCTCCATCGTCCAACTCACACGAATTCGCGCAGAAACACAGACGAAGGCAATAATAGGAACACTAGCCATATACCTGCGTGCATATCATGGAGATTTCCTCCTGCTCTGGAACTACTTCGAGTCGACACCGTCTTGATAAAGAGCTCCCCCCCCTCACCTTGACAAAGCTTGAAACCGGGTGCTACCACCGTCAAATGGTGGGAACCGATCGTCGTCCATTGACACAGGATTCCAAGGCCCCGGCAAAGGTGGTATCCACCTGGTCCGGCCAGGCCCGCGAAGATGCCGTGCAGCGGATGTTCACCTCCATCGCAGGCGTCTACGACCTGAACAACACACTGTTGAGTTTCGGCCTGCATTACCATTGGAAAAAGATTACCGCTTCTTTCATTACCCCTGTCGGACGGGGAACCGCGCTCGATGTCGGATCCGGTACGGCCGACCTTGCCCTCCTGCTTGAGTCTCGGATGGGACCCAAGGGACGTGTGATCGCATCGGACCTGAACCATGCCATGCTGGCCGAGGGGCTCAAAAAGATCGGAGCGAAAGGTCTCACCGACAAGATTACTTGCCTGCAGGCCAGTGCGGAACATCTGGGATTCGGAGACAACACCTTCGACGCAGTCACCACCGGGTTTTGCATGCGAAACGTGGGGGATCTACCAGGTGCCGTGCGAGAAATTCGTCGTGTCATGAAGCCCGGTGGTCGCTTTGTGTGCCTGGAGTTTTCGCGGCCGGTATTCGGGTGGCTTCGAGCATTATACGATTGGTATTCTTTCAAACTGCTGCCATGGGTCGGCACCATCGTCGCCCGCGATCGCACCGGTGTCTACGAGTACCTGCCGGCATCGATCCGGACATTTCCCGACCAAGAGCGATTGTGCCAGATTCTCCGCGATGCCGGATTTCGTCAGGTGTCGTACAAGAACCTCAGCGGCGGCATTGTCGCAATACACGTCGCCACAAAATGAGAGCGCTTGCGTTGACAAATTAGCAAGTCATCAGATCCTTGAGGTTCCAACGTTCCCACCTTTCAACGTGATTACGCTTCAACTATGAATTCGATTCTCTACATCTTCCTCCCCTGTAAGATGGTGTATCCCATCGGGATCACCTACTTGGCGGATTTTATCCACCGGCGGAAACCGGAAGTCCGACAGCGTATCCTCGACCTGTCCTTATTCCCAGTCGCGCAGCGCAGCCAAGCCATCCGCGACGCCGCGACAGAGTTCAAGCCGGACCTGGTCTGCTTCTCATGGCGGGACATTCAAATTTTTTCTCCGCATGAGGGTGATTCGTCGTTGGAACATGCGTTTAATTTCTATTTTGCCAGCAACCCGCTCAAACGAATCACGGCCTCCATTGCAGGCGTCAAGCAGCTCTATCGCTATTACAATCACATCTATACGATCCTGTCGTACCCGGCGCTGATCCGTAAGGAGTTCCCAAAGGCCCAGATCATGATCGGCGGAGGAGCTTTTACGGCGTTTGCCGATCAGTTGATCGAAAAGCTTCCGGAAGGTACGATCGGCATTCTTGGCGAAGGGGAAGATGCTATCCTGAAGGTCATTGAAGGCCGCTCGATTGAGGACGAGCGGTACATCGTCAAAGAAGGCAAACAGATCCGAAAAGGCCGGCAGGGTTCCCCCCCGCTGTTGGATGCGCTCACGGTCGATCTGCCCTATCTCACCTCGATCTTCCCTCAATATAGGGAATATATCGGTGAATCGATCGGCGTGCAGTCCAAGCGAGGTTGCCCGTATGACTGTGCCTTCTGCCTCTATCCCTACATTGAAGGCAAGCGGGTGCGTTACCGGCCACCGGAGATGGTCGTCAAAGATATTTCGCAGCATTACCACCAGTGGGGTGCCCGTCGCTTCTGGTTCACGGACGCCCAATTCATTACGGGCAAGGAAGCCTATCCGCAATGCACGGAAATTCTTGAGCGGATCGTCGCAGAAAAGCTTGAGATCGAATGGTCCGGGTATATTCGGACCTCCTTGATCACGCCGGACCTGGCCAAACTGATGGTGCGGTCCGGTGTCGGCGATCTGGAAGTGGCTATTACATCCGGCTCACAGGAAGTCCTGAATAATCTCCACATGGGATTCAAGCTGGAACGCTTGTATGATGGCTGCCGCTATCTGGCAGAAGCCGGCTTCAAAGGCAAGGTGATCCTGAACTATTCCCTCAATAGCCCGAAGGAAACTGAAGAGAGCCTGCTTCAAAGCGTCGAGTCATACAAGATGGTGGCCTCAATTCTCGGCGAAGAGCGTGTCTTCCCATTGATGTTCTTCCTTGGCATCCAGCCGAATACCGACCTGGAACAACGCCTACTGGAAGAGGGATATTTGTCGGCCGGCTATAACCCTTTGATGCTGACACCCACCAGTATCAGGAAGCTTCTCTATAACCCTGCCCCCCTCAATAAGATTATCGCCAAGGCCTGTCTCCGCGCCTGGGAACGGAAGCAAGGGAGCCGCGATCCCCGTCGATGGACCGGATCCCTGTCCCAGTCGACTGGAGAACCGGCCTATGCCGACCAGAACCTGAGTCGGGGGATCGAAGGCAATTCCGGACGGGATGCATTGCTCTCGATCGAGGAAATCATTCGCGCACGGAGACCGACCCCCTCGCCGTCACAGATGGCTAAACCACGGGCAACCTCCACCGGCTAACCCAGTCATTGGTCAATGAGATGAGGCTGTGCGTCTCGTTTTCTCAATGCCCAAACACCGTCACCATCGACCATTGCGCTTCTTGCATTCCAGTTTCAGCCGGTGCTATCATTCCTCCTCTTTAGAGGCGTTGGCAATACGTCAATCATTCTGGATTTTCATATAATTACGACTCCTCTCCTCTTGATCAACTCGCGCCTTAAGGAGGCGCCTCAATGTATAAGACTATCTATATTCCGGTCGATAACTCTGACCATTCCAACACTGCGGTAGATGTCGGCGTTCATTTGGCAAAAACCTTCGGTTCCAGGATCGTGGGGAGCCATGTCTATGCCGCGAAAATGCATGATAAACGCTTCAAGCAGATGGAAGCGGGCCTCCCGGAGGAATACCATGACGAGAAGGAGCTCGACCGTCAGCGCCAGATCCACGATTCGCTGATCACCCGAGGACTCCAAATCATCACTGACTCCTACCTCGACTACGTCGACAAGAAATGTAACGAAGCGAATCTCCCGGTCGAACGGCGATCGCTTGAAGGACGCAACTGGAAGGTGTTGGCCGAGGATATCAACACCAACGGGTATGACCTCGTCATCATGGGAGCCTTGGGAGTCGGGGCAGTCAAAGACAGCGTGATCGGCAGCAACACAGAACGCGTGGTCCGCCGGGTCCGTAATTCCGATATGCTGATAATCAAGAACGTTCAGCCACTGACCGGCGGAAAGATTGTCGTGGCCGTCGACGGCAGCCCCTACTCATTCGGCGGGCTGATGACCGGCTTAGCGCTCGGCAAGGCCTTCAACATGCCGGTCGAGGCGATTTCGGCCTTCGACCCCTATTTTCACTACGCAGCCTTCCACAGTATTTCCGGTGTCCTGAACGAAGAAGCCGGCAAAGTCTTTCGCTTCAAGGAACAAGAAAAACTGCACGAAGAAATCATCGACAGCGGCCTGGCCAAGATCTACCAGTCCCATTTGGACATTTCCCGAGAAATCGCCCAAGCGGAACAAACGGATGTGAAAACGACGTTGCTGGACGGGAAAGCATTCGAAAAAATCATTCAGTACGTCCGCAAAGATGTTCCGGCCTTGCTCATCGTCGGACGCATCGGCGTCCATAGCGACGAGGACATGGACGTCGGCAGCAACACCGAGAATCTGTTGAGAAGCGCCCCCTGTAATGTACTGATCTCCAACCGAAAATACGTGCCTCCGATCGATACGCAGGCCGAGTACACGATCGCCTGGACAGAAGAAGCGTTGCGACGGATGGAAAAGATCCCGGTGTTTGCACGAGGCGTGGCGAAGACGGCCATTCACCGGTATGCCATCGAAAAGGGTCACACGATCATCAGTAATACCGTCGTTGACGCTGCAGTTGGGCACATTCTACCCAAAGGCGCCATGGATGCCATGCGTGCACTTGGCGGCAGTCTGGACGCGGCGGGTATCGACCGGGACAAGATGCAGGCCGATGAGGGCGTGACCAAAGATCTCATGGGTCCGACATTGAGCGGAATCATGACCCAGATCGTTGAGGAGAAACCCAAAGAGATCAATGCCTCCACACAGGCCTACTTGGACCGTATGGGACAAACCTATTTCGTCTGCGACGGCTGCGGCTACATCGGGAAGGGAGACAGCCCGGTTAAATGTCCGGTGTGCAGTGCGGACGGGACAAAATTCAAACAAGTCGACAAGAAGATTTTCGAGGTGGCCGCGACAACTGAAGGTGAACTGGAAACGGACGTGGCCTACGACGACGTGCCGATGCAATGGACCAAGGATGCGAAAGAAGCGATCCGTGCCGTGCCGGCCGGCTTCCAGCGGAGGCGTGCGAAGGCCAGGATTGAAAAGAGCGCGCGGAAGTTGGGAATGACGACCATCACCCTCGAATATGCGGCACCGGTCATCAAAGAAGCTGCATCCGAAGACTACACGCCCATTTTCTCCAACAAGGGCACCGGGACCTCGCCGGTCGCGGAAGCCAGTCTTGCAACGGCGAGCGGGAATGGGGCGACTGGTCATCTTGAAGCCGTGTCACCCTATACCTGGACGGACGACGCACAGGCTCGATTGGATCGGGCTCCGGAAGGCTTCATGCGGGATTGCACCAGAGCGCTCATTCTCAAGCATGCCGAAAAAATCGGCGCAACCCTGATCACAGTCGAGGTTGCCAATGAAGGGATTGAGCAGGCAAAGGAGTATATGGCCGAAGCGATGAAGACCGGCAATCTCAAAGATATGATCGCCGACCTCACCGGAAAGGGACGCGGGTAAGTTTCGCGTGCTGAGTTTTGGTGCTGAACTCCAGCGCCTTCCTCTGACGAGTCTTCCACCTCAGCACCCAAACACGACACACCATGGGTAAATCTCTTCCCATTTTCAATGGCCCTTCTGGCGTCTTGGGCTCTTTACAGCAACAAATTTCCCAGTTCTTCACCCCCGCTCCAAAGGGAGACGGGCCGTTCGATGGGAGGACGGTTGACGACTTCAAGCCCTACCTCGTTGCGCTGAACCTGACCAAACGGTGCAACCTCAAATGCGATCACTGTTATCTCGATGCGACGACCAAAGCAGCCGGTGGGGACGATGAGTTGAGCACCGAAGAGTGCTACCGGCTCATTGAACAGATCGCAGAAGTGAATAAGGGATGCCTTCTCGTCATTACCGGCGGCGAACCGCTGGTGCGTCCTGACATTCTCGACATTGCTCGTTACGCCGTTACGCTTGGCTTTATGGTGGTCTTCGGCACAAACGGGATGCTGATCGATGACCAGATGGCCAAAACGCTTGTCGAAATCGGTGTGATGGGTGTCGGCATCAGCATTGATTCATTGGACGCAGCGAAGCACAATACATTTCGTGGCGTTCCAGGAGCCTGGGAAGCGGCGCTAGCCGGCATTGAAGCCAGCAAGCGGAATGGCCTCCAATTTCAAGTGCATTTCAGCGCGCAACCGATGAACTATCAGGAGTTGCCTGAGGTCATCGACTGGGCACACCGACTCGGCGCCCGTGTCCTGAACGTATTTTTTATGGTGTGTACGGGACGCGGCGAGGAGCTGACTGATATCACCCCCGCTCAGTACGAAGAGGTGCTTGGGTATCTCGTTGAATGCCAGGATAATTACAAAGGCATGCTGGTCAGGGCCCGCTGCGCTCCACACTTCAAACGGTTGGCCTATGAGAAAGACCCCAACTCCCCGATCACCAAAGCCACTGGGTACATGGGAGGGGGATGCCTCGCAGGCACCAACTATGCCCGGGTGACCCCGAACGGCGAGTTGACCCCTTGTCCCTATATGCCGCTGTCGGCGGGGAATATCCGCCAACAGAGCTTCGTCGATCTCTGGGAACGATCGGATATCTTCAATTCATTCCGCTATCCTCAGCTCAAGGGGAAATGTGGTGACTGCGAATATACTGACATCTGCGGGGGGTGCCGCGCCCGTCCTTATGTCGACCACGGCGACTGGCTGGATGAAGATCAGTGGTGCCTCTACACCCCGAAAGGCGGCGAAAAAATCAAGGTGGCGTTTAATGTCTTGGAAGAGACCGATGTCACCTGGGACGAAGCGTCGGCGCTCAGGCTGAGCCGCATCCCCTACTTCCTGCGAGCCATGGTCAAAAAAGGTGTAGAAAAGCATGCCCGAGAAAACAACGTGCAGCTCATCACCGTTGAATTAATGGAGGAGCTGCGCAAGAAACGATTCGGCAATGATGCACCGGTCTTTAAATTCTAAGCGTATCTCGTCGTTGGTGAAGCGTATTTTGCACAACGAAGTTCTGAAGATTAAGAACCAGAGTTCGCGCGCTTCACGTTTCACGCTCCACGAATAACGGCACCTATGGATTCGCTCCAAAGTATCACCACCGATCTCAATATCCTCATTCCGATCGTCAACCACTGGTTTCATCTGCTTTCCGCAATCATTTGGATCGGCGGTTTAGCGTTTCTGGTCATGGCGGTGACACCCGGACTAGAAAAAGCCGTTCCAAAGGATCAGATCAAACCCATCACGGATATTTTTTACCGGCACTACAAGAAAGTCGCCGGCATTCTCGTGGTCGTCCTGCTGTTCACCGGCGGCGTGAATCTCCACTATGTCAATCAGGTCATTACTTCACAAACGGGGAACGGGGTCCAGCACCACTCCAAGTACCTCATGGTCTTCATGATCAAGCTTCTTCTCGTGCTGGGACTTCTCACCCTGTTCCTCTATACGGTCATTTTCAAGTCAGACGACGAGGCCGATGAGGGAGAGTCCTATGAGGCCATTCCATTCCAGCGCGCCGCCCTTTGGATGGGATTCTTCATCATCCTCTGCGCCGCGGCCATGAAGCACCTACATCAATAGGCCTACGTTGTCTCCCTGAACAGTCCCGAGACAGTTTCGCTGTCTCGCACGAGACATCTGCTGTATCAGTTCGATACAATCAAGCAGCTCAGACCCTCATTGATTTCTATATATCCGACAAAGAATCAACGACATCGACTCTGATCTATAGCTCAGCCATCCGGGAATGGACATTGCTTGGTCTACCACCATATGTCATGGCGCATTTTGCGCTTATGTTCAACCACTCGGCACACATGGAGCACAGCATGGAGCTGCCAGTCACTCAGGTGATCACGAGGCGTGCCTCGTCCTCACCATCTGACGCCCCCTCTGGATCAGGCCAAGCCAGAGCCGCACTGCTAGCTTCAGCCGTTTCCACAGATGCTGTGCCTCCTTTTGCAAGAGGCATCGCCCGGTCTGACACTCATCCCATTGCCACGAAACCATGTGAGCCGGTTCAGACAACCCTTTTTATTCTCGACTCTGAGACAGATTGCCCACAGCAGGCGTTAGACCCAGATCACAAGCTGAGTCCAGACACGAACGCGAAGGTCGAGCCGAGAACGGTGCATTCCGTGCTGGTTGTCGAGGATGACCCTGATATCGTGATGGCATTGCGAGACTTGCTCGAATTCGAAGGATTCCATGTTGACTGTGTACAGACCTGTCGCCAGGCCTTTTCATCCATCGAACACAATGCCTACCATGCAATCCTCCTCGATCTTGGACTGCCCGATGGAGATGGTTGCTCGATTTTGGAGAAGCTTCACGTCTCACATCCCTCCCTTCCCGTCATTGTTTTAACGGCTTCGACTAGGGACCTTGGATCGTTGCGCGCCTATGCTCGCTTGACCAAGCCGTGGAACCGAGGAGAGTTATGCGGGATACTTCACCGTGCGATCAGTACGGCATCGTCTTCGACGGCGAGGTGAATCAGCAATGCTTACTAGACCATCACATGTTCTGATGAGGTAAGGAAGCTTTCAATTTCTGACATCGTAACCCGATGAACGTGAAGCCAGTTTGCTAACTTGTTTCGACTGATGAGCTCAACGCCAAGGATTGCTGCTTGAGTATAGACGTTCGAGTTGAACTCTCTATTGGTGAGTGCAATTTTCCTAAACTGTACGCCGGGGAACTGAAAGGCATACAGCCTTTCACCTGCGACTATCTCCTTGACGGCATCCCAGCCCAAAACCCCAGAGTCTGATGCGCAGTGCTTCACCTGGATAAGCTCGCCCTGGTTATTATTTTTAGCAACGACATCCACACCTCCATCCCCACTCGCAGGTGTCAATTTAACGGACCTAAATCCACGTTTCTTATAAAGTGCTGCAATCAACGCCTCGAAATAGAGCGGCTCTAGACTATCCGCATCCTCAATGCACAATTGTTTCTCGAAAGCGTCCTTTCCCACACCAACTACATCTTCAAATTCGCTTGGCAAAATATTCCCGGTACCGTTCAGCATGTCCCCCGAGAGATCACGTTTCCTATCAAGTAATCGATCCAAGAGAACATCAAAAGTCATAAATTCTTTCGCACAAACAACCGGATAATAGACATATACGTTACGGGTCTGGCCGATGCGGTATGCACGATCGGTCGCCTGATCCTCCTTGGCAGGATTCCAAGTTCTAGTGAAATGGATAACATGATTAGCGGCCTGAATATTGACGCCAAATCCTACGGCGACAGGCGAGAGAACTATGACTCCAAACCCTTGTCTCGATTGAACTTTCTTTATACGCTGTTGCCTATTGTCGGTGATCGCTTCTGCCGCAGAGGTATCTCCATTAATGATATCTGGGCGCAGTCTGAAGACTTGCTCAATGTAGTGGACCAACATCAACTGCATGTCTCGAAACTCGCAGAATATGATCGCCTTTTCTCCTAGTCGTTTGATGTCATCCAATGTCTTCAGCAACCAGTCCAGCTTAGGGTTCTTTTGCCTAGCAAGGACCAATGGTTCATTATCAAAGGATCTTCCCGGCTCTCTAGGATCTGTGCACACTTTTCGTAGGTAATGTAGTAACCCGAGCTGATTCTTGAAAATTCCATTGTGACCATCAACATGCCGCAAACGATAGCTTTCTATCGCATCGCTATACAGTTGTCGTTGATAGCTGGACATAGGCAATTCACGAGGAGGCTTCACAATGATTTTTTCAGGGCTAAAAGCTTGAAGATATTTTCAATCCTACTGAGCATTTCCTCGCAGTCTTCTTCGCTTCTGCAGTAGGGACTCTTGTTCGGTACAAGCTCGACGTTATGAAACATGCCGCATAATACGGTTGGGCTCGTGTGCTCTTCATACCAATCGATAACCTTTTTGCATTGCTCGAAGTTTGAAAAACGCCGCGGCGTTGGCCTGAGCCATGCTAAATCGGGGGTGATCGATACCGGAACTTCTAGAATCTCACAATCTCCAGGAAGACAAATATTGTCCTTAGAGGGATAATACGGAGAGAGACTGCCAGGCTTGGAAAAATCGACGATGTCGTACCAGTTGCGAAAAGGGGTGACGCTCGTGTCGTGGCTATAGCCCAACT
>JABMDK010000008.1:178000-185778 GCA_015903995.1 Nitrospira sp. | reverse complement strand
TAGTCGACGAAGTACCCAGATCTGTAGAAAACCGGGAACAAGAAAGCCAGCTATGAACAGGACTACAGAAAAGGCTAATAAACTGGCAACAACGTAAACGTGAATAGCATGGCCAAGCAACAGATCCATATACACCTACGATGATAAGGAACTAGAATTGTCCAGGAGCAGCATTTCCAGTGCGACCATGTGGTGCTATCGAAAGTTTGACGGTTCTTTTTGCATCATTGTCCGAATATACCCCTCCTTCTCGAAGATTCCTGGAACACACTCGGTAAATAATGCCTACCAAATCTATCAAACCTTCTCGGGGAATTCACTAATATCGCAGAGTAGTGTGCATAGCAGTGGGAAAGAATACGGCTACTTGGAATGTGGAATCTTACGATGAGAACTATGGGACAAGATTGCGGTTCGAATTCGCGAACCTTTACGGTCTGTTCAAGAAACAACCGTAGCGATCATTTCAAGCCCAGCACCCGCTTAAAAACAGTGGCGAAGCCAAAATACCCGAATGAATCTTTGAGGTTCGAATAGAGCCGCTTGACGGTGCCCATCTCTGGATTGGTGACATACTCCATCGTCAGAGCAATCCGCTCCTCACCCTCTCCGAGAGGCGTGACCGCATGCCAGAGTTTATCACCGTTGAAAATCACTAGATCCCCCGGCTCAGTAATCAGCTCAAGATGACGAGGCTGCTTGGTCGGATGATCCTTGAACAGCTCGCACACCAGCTTGCACTGGGCTGAACGATCAACAAGCCCCATTAGAATTGTATAACGCGCGCCCTTGTAGTAGGACGTATCGTAGTGGAACCCAATGTGGTCGCCTGGCTCAGTATAATAATAGAGGGCGCAGGAATGGGGATCGTTGTCCGGACAGAATATCAACTTTGCCTCAACGAGCCGGTTCAAGAATGTCCGGAATGACTCAGCCCGGTAGAGGTCAAGAAAGCGGGGAGCTTTCTCTTGCACGGTATAATAGCTGACGCTCCCACCTTTTTTGTGGCCGGGAATGTAGTTTCGATTGAGCTCCGCTTTCACGCCCTGAGCCTGGGGAACGAACACCTCCTCCACGAAAGCACGGGGCAAGAATTGCTTGATCACCAGAAACTCGTTCTGTTCCCAATACTCGCGGTGAAGCCGATCGACATCCAAGCTCGCCACCGCATGGTCAACGGCTTCGACCACGCTGCCTGTTTCAACTGTCATGTCTCTCACCACTCCTTGATCTCAGATACGAAGCGGCATTCGTCAGACATCCATTCTAAGACAGTCCTCGCGTCCGGCCACGGTGTAACGCCTGTCGGTTGACCTGTGACACGGTCATCTCCTGACTTACGGCCCATTCAACACCGGAGCCCTGACGACTTCTACATCCGCCGGTGTCTTAAAGTCGAACACCTCATTACCTAATCCGAGATTGGGTTTCAAGTTCGAAAACTCAAAGACCGCGACGTTGCCGCTGACTTCATGGAGGGACACCATCCTGATAAAGTAGGTCTTGGGAAAGACCTCAACAACGATCTTCTGAAGACCCTGAGTCGACTCACGTTCCTTTGATTTGGGAATCAGCGTAATGAGCGGCATGCCGCCGACTCCCCGATCCTTCCCCGCAGTAGGTTTGATCTCAAACGACTCATCCAATTTGGCCGCTCCCTGCAACAGTTCCAATGGAGCCTTGGAAGCAGCCATCTGCGTCAGCTTTCCGACCAAGACCTGCTTATGTTCGGGAACGTAGACCTTCACATCGTCCTGATTCACATAGATCTGCTCGGTCGCTGGATCCAAATAGTCCCACCGTAATCGGCCTGGTTTTTTGATATACACCTTGCCTGCAGAGGTCACGGGACGCTCAAACCCTTCGATCTTGGTTTTCTGAGAAAAGTCGGCCTCCAAATCATTCGTTTTCTCGTATCGTGCTTGCAGCTGTTTGACGACGTCACGAACTTCCCGCAAGGCCTTTTCATCAACCGGCCCGTCTGCCGCCCAGGCCGGTACGACCACGAGGACACTCACTAGAACAGCACGCCACCAACGCATCATGATTCCGCCGCCCCGACCGGACCGCGCCGTCCAAGCACCTCTCGACGCCCATCACGACCCGCCGCCCCCACAATGCCTTCCGATTCCATCTGCTCAATCATGCGTGCGGCCCGAGGATAGCCGACTCGCAGTCGGCGCTGGATCAGCGACGCAGACGCCTGCCCCGTCGACAATACCAGTTCTTTTGCTTGCTCGTACACCTCGTCTCTGGCCTCTTCCTCAGCCGCCTCCTCCAACTTAAGCGATTGCAGCTCCTGATTATAGATCGGCAGAGCCTGTTTCTTCACAAACTCGACGACCGAGCGGACATCATCGTCCGACACAAAGGACCCGTGCAGACGCGCGAGACGGCCGGTGCCGGACGCCAGGTACAGCATATCGCCTCGGCCGAGGAGCGCCTCCGCTCCGTTCGCATCGAGAATGGTTCGCGAGTCGGTCTTCGAAGAGACTTGGAACGCGATTCGTGCAGGGAAATTCGCTTTGATCAGACCGGTCAGCACATCGACGGATGGCCGCTGCGTGGCCAGCACCAGATGAATGCCGGAAGCCCGGGCCATCTGTGCAAGTCGGGCGATCTTGTCCTCCACATCTTTCGGAGCGACCATCATCAGATCCGCCAGTTCATCGATCATGACGACGATAAACGGCAGTGGTTCCGGGGGCGTCGGTTTCGGCTGCATGCACCCCCGTTCCCCCTCGGCAATCGATGTTTCACCGGCGGAGAGACGCTCTTCTTCGGAAAGAAACTTCATCGGAATCCCGGTCTGTTCGACGCCCGGTGCGCTATGTTCAGCAAACACCTCATGCAAACCAGCAACTTTTCGATTATACGCATCAATGTTCCGCACACCGGCTTCCGCCAGTAGCTTGTACCGCCGCTCCATTTCAGCGACGACCCATCCGAGGCCTCGTGCGGCTGACTTGGGGTCCGTAATCACCGGCCGCAAGAGATGCGGAATGCCCTCATACGATTGAAACTCAAGCATCTTCGGGTCAATGAGCAACAGCTTCACTTCACTCGGCTTGGCGGAAAAGAGGATACTGAGTAACATCGTGTTCAGGCTGACACTCTTTCCAGCTCCCGTCGCGCCGGCCACCAAGAGATGCGGCATCGTCTTCAGATCCGCCGTGCTGGGGGCACCGAAGATATCCTTGCCCAACGCCAGTGTGAGCCTGGACCGTGCCCGCCGAAAGGCCTCACTCATGACGACTTCTTTCAGGGACACCGTTTCTCGAGACCGGTTCGGCACCTCGATACCGACCACGGATTTCCCCGGTAACGGCGCAACGATGCGTAAACTCGTCGCCTTGAGCGCCAACGCCAGGTCGTCGGCCAGATTCACAATGCGGGCGACCTTCGTGCCGGGCCCCGGCTCAAATTCGTACATCGTGACGACGGGGCCGGGCCTCACTTCCGTCACGATGCCTTCGATGCCGAAACTCATCAGTGCGCGCGATAAGATCTCGGACTGTGCTTTCAGTTCCTCATCGGACATCCGATCCATTGGCCCAGAGGGGTCACTTAACAGAATTTCCGGGTCAGGCAGCTGATAGCCTTCAAACTCAGCCGTTGGGACAACCACCTCTGACTCAGCCGTTTGCGCATCCCATGTCGGAATTGCGACAGGGAATGGCTGGATGATCGGACCTGAAAGAGTCGGGGTTGGAGTCAGGTCCGATTCCTCGACTCCTTCAGTTGCCGACTCCTCGTCTCGAGTGGCAGCCGCTGCCTTATATGACCTCGCTCGCGACCGTCGGTTGCCAGTCTCTTTCTCAATCTCAATGGATCGCTCAGGCATCACCGCGGACACCCCTTCGCGGAGAGTGGCCCAATGAGACGGTATCCGACGCACGACTTCTGCCAATGACAAGGGGGTCGTCAACAAGAGGGAGACCAGAAATCCTGTAATGACCAGAATATGGGCTCCTGTTCCGGCAAAAACGGCACGGAGCCCTTCTGCGATGGTCTGACCAACGATGCCACCGCCCATCCCACGGGAGATCATCCCGCTGGTCAGCGTTGGCACCCCGGTCGTTTCAAGATGCAGAAAGGCGCTCAAGAAGAAGACAGCGGCTAGGGAGCTGGCGGCTGTCCGCAGCGTAAGACTCACTGGAACCTGAGAGAAACATCGAAATCCCAACCGCCCCAGCAGCAAGGGAAAGAGATAGGCCCCTCCCCCGATAGCAAAAAAGAACCCACCGGCCAACAACGCGCCGAACGAACCAATGAGATTGCGTGGCGGGCCGGCATCCGGCACACCGGTTGCCAATATCTTTGCCTCTCCTGGCACGAACGACAGGAGACTCAAGAGCATGAGCAAACTCAGCGCGATCAAGATCACGCCGATGACTTCTCGCTGAATATGAGAAGGGGAAGATGGGGCGCGGCGGGATTCGCCCCGCTTCGCCGAGGTGGTGGCACCCATGGAACGAATGCTAACACAGGGGGAGGGTCAATTCAAACGAACACGCATCTAAATCACCGATAGTCGCAACATACCCCTCACACAATCGCAAACCAATCGGGGCATCACAATGGAACCGATGGCGCCGTATGCCGAATGATCTTGCCTTCCACCAGATAGACCACCAGCTCGGCAATATTGGTGGCATGATCAGCCACTCGCTCCAGAGACTTCGCGATAAAGCTCAACCGAATGGCACGTGAAATCGTATGCGGATTCTCCATCATGAACGAGAGCAGTTCACGAAATAATTGTTCCATGAGATCATCCACGGAATCATCGTCGATGATCACTTTCCTAGCCAGCGTGGCATCCTCCTTGATGAAGGCATCGATGCTTTCCTTCACCATGACCCGTGCGAGGCTCCCCATACGCGGGATATCAATGTAGGGCTTGAGTTGAGGCTCTTCGTTCAGTTCGATCGCGCGCTCACAGATACTTTCCGACAAGTCACTGATACGCTCAAGCTCAGTAGACAGCTTCATGGCGGTCGTCACCAACCGAAGATCCCGCGCCGCCGGCTGGTGGAGTGCCAACAACTCAATACAGGCCTCATCGATCTCCACATCCATCGCATTGACCTTGTGGTCTCGTTCGATCACTGCACAGGCCAGGGCCGCGTCTCGTGTGACCAATGCCGTCAACGCCTTATCGATTTGGTCTTCTACAAGGCCGGCCATTCGCGCCAGCTTCGTCTTGAGTTCTGCAAGTTCTTCGTCAAAATGTCGGTGTTGAGCCATAGCGTCACCCAAATCGTCCGGTGATATAGTCTTCCGTCTGCTTCTTCGAAGGGTTCGTAAACAGCTGCTTCGTGAGACCAACCTCGACCAATTGGCCGAGGTACATGAACGCGGTCCGATCCGACACCCGGGCCGCCTGCTGCATGTTGTGTGTCACAATGACGATCGTCAACTCTTTCTTCAGCGAAAACAGCAACTCTTCGATGATGCCGGTGGCGATCGGATCTAAGGCGGAACAGGGTTCATCCATCAAGAGAACATCCGGCTTGACGGCGAGGGCTCGCGCGATGCAGAGGCGCTGCTGCTGACCGCCGGACAAACCGAGTGCACTCTTGTGAAGTCGGTCCTTCACTTCCTCCCATAACCCGGCTCCTCGGAGACTTCGTTCGACGATCCCTTCCAACACCGTCCGATTCTTCAAGCCTTGCAGCCGCGGGCCATACGCAACATTTTCATAGATCGATTTGGGAAAGGGATTGGATTTTTGGAAGACCATGCCCACCCGCTTCCGAAGGTCGGTGATGTCGATCATCGGATTAAAGATATCCACGTCGTCAAGAAGGATGTTCCCCTCATATCGAGCCCCTTCGATGAGATCATTCAAGCGGTTCATGCAGCGGAGCAATGTGGATTTCCCGCAACCCGATGGCCCGATGAAGGCGGTCACTTGGTGCTCGTGAATGTCCAAATCAATCTTGAACAGGGACTGGACCGGCCCGTAGAAAAAGTTGAAACCCTGTACTCGAAGTTTCGACTTCCCCTGAGCACTGGGCCGAGGCGGGACGTTGGAATCATGAAGGTCCATGCTCTCCATCTCCAGTGAGGAAGCAGCGGGTGAGAGGATAGGGACATCGGACATCACGTCATACTGCTGACCCAGCATATTTCCTCCTCATTCGGTTCCGCAAGAGGATGCCCGTGAGGTTAAGCGTCACCACCACAAGAATCAACACCAATGTGGTCACGTAGACCATCGGCTTGGCCGCTTCCACATTCGGCGATTGGAACCCCACGTCATAAATATGAAACCCCAAATGCATGAACTTCCGATCCAAATGAATAAACGGCCACGTCCAGTCGATCGGCATGGCCGGTGCCAGTTTGACGACACCGGTCAACATCAAGGGCGCCACCTCGCCCGCCGCACGAGCCATGGCCAGGATCAATCCAGTCAAAATACCAGGGAGTGCCGTGGGAAGCACGACCTTCCATATGGTTTCCCATTTGGTCGCGCCCAAGCCAATCGACCCTTCTCGATACTCCCGCGGGACGGCGGCCAGTCCCTCTTCAGTTGCAACAATAACGACGGGAACAGTCAACAGCGCCAGCGTCAATGAGGCCCACAGAATTCCACCCGTACCGAACGTCGGAGTGGGCAGCCGATCAGAAAACCACAGCGCATCCAGCGTGCCTCCGACGCCATACACGAAAAACCCCAAGCCAAACACGCCGAAGACGATCGAGGGAACCCCGGCGAGATTATTGACGGCGATGCGGACGATTCGCACAATGACTCCCTGCCGGGCATACTCCCTGAGGTACAGCGCGCCGATGACGCCAAAAGGGGTCACGACGAAGCTCATGATCATCACCATCAAGACCGTGCCGAAAATGGCGGGAAAGATCCCACCCTCCGTGTTGGCTTCTCGTGGCTCTGTGGTCAGCACCACCCAGACGTTACCGGCATAGACCCACACCTTCTCCAACTTCGAAAGGTCGTTAGGGCGCAAGACTCGCATGACTTGGCCGAGCGCAATGGACTTTTCCCTGCCATTGGCATCGACAACGAGCAACATGTATGTGTTCTCTGCCTCACTCGATTCCGCCTGTCGAAGCAGAGCCGGAAGGGACTGCCATACGGCCGCCGAGCCTTCAGCCACAGTCTGGTCTTCCTTGACCAGTGTCCGGAGCCGTCCATAGAAGTTCCCCCACTCGCGCCGCTCCACCATCACGAGATCGGCCGGCGTGGCTCGTTCGACAATCTGACTGGTGTCGATCCACCGATAGTCAAGCCCGTATAGATCGCGATTGCCAATCTTCACTCTGATTCGCGGAATCCCTTTCGGACTCACTTCTTCGCCTGCCAACTGCCCAATCACATGTTTTCCGTCTTTCAACGTCAATTCGACGAGATCAGCCGGCCAAAAATACCCGAATCCGTTGAAGAGGATGAGCACCAAAAGCCCACCGATCATGAGGAGGGAAATGGAAAGCCCGGCCCCGCAGCCCCAAATGAAGAGCTCACCGCTTGCCATGAAATGCTTGATCCACTGTTTCATCGACTCACTCGTGTACCTGTTTGCCAGGCCCCTCTATCAACGACCGGTCCGTGCTTGTCATGCGCGGACTTCGCCTTACTTGACGTATTCTGCTTAGAATTGGCTGTATTTCTCTCTGAGTCGCTGTCGAACCAGTTCCGCGACCGTATTGAGCAGGAAGGTTGCGACAAAGAGGAGCAAACCCGCTAAAAAGAGCGTGCGATACAAGGTCCCGCCATGCGGCGCTTCAGGGATCTCCACGGCGATATT
>JABMDK010000008.1:126012-177900 GCA_015903995.1 Nitrospira sp. | reverse complement strand
GTTCCGCTCCAGGACCGGGGCAAACCAGAGGCCGGCTAGAAATCCAAGCACCACGGTGGGCAGTGCTGCCATGATTTCAATCGTGGGCTTGATCTTGGCTCGGAGATCCGGATGCATGAACATGGCGGTATAGATGGCGGCCAATACCGCCAGCGGCACGGCCAAGAGCACGGCATAGATGGTCCCTTTGATGGTCCCGAAGATCAGCGGGGTCAAGCTGAATTTGGCCTCAAAGTCGTCCGACCCACTCGACGATTGCCAGACAAGTTCCGGTCGTTCATACCCCTCGTACATCACGGGGGAGAACAAGGTGGCCAAAGTGATTTCCGGGTAGGGATTCGAAATGTCGTAATGCACCAGTCGATCATTTTCGGCGAGACCGACCAGGCCATCCGCCTTGGGGGAAAAATAGGTACTGCGGAGCGCCCCCTGTTGTGGAGCAAGTGTCAGTATCGTTTGTTCGGACGTCGAATGGTGCAGACGAATTTCTCCCCCGGCATCGGTTGTGATGAATCCCTTATCGCGCTGGGAAATCGTGATGTCGGTGACCGCACTCTGATGAGGAGCAAACTGATGGATACGCGTCATATGAGTCGTATTCGTCGTAGCATGTTCCCGCACGGGCATCCACACGGCAAACTGCCCGGACGCACCACCGACCACAAGACTCCGGTCACCCATCAAATAGGCCAATGCGGTAATCGCTTCGCTCCGCTCAGACACTTGCGTCATCTCAACAAGACTTGGCTTCGCCGGTTCCCGGAGGTCGAAATGGTAGACCTTGCCCTCTTCCGTTCCGACGGCAAGAAGCTCTGCCCGACTCCCAAGCGTGAGCGTCGTCACTCGACCGAGGACACTAGACGTGAGATCCACCTGCGTAACCGACGCCGCAGTGGTTCCATCTGGACGAGATGTGTTCCGGCTCGTAGTCAGCCAGAGATGCTGGTCTTGTAACAGCGCGGCGATCCGAATATCGGATTCCGTGCTCTGATATGCCATCTTGGTAATCGGTTGAGGAGTCGGCGCGGCAACCATCGGAGTCCCGACCGTGACAGACGGGACAATCGAACGTTCGTTCCCTTGGAAGTCTTGAGTGAATTCGATCGCCACCGGAACGACCTTCCCATCCGCAGTGCCGATGGCCAGAGAATGGCCTTTCCCAAAGGCACGGGCGACAGCAGTCACCGATCCATCCGGTAACAGCACGCGCGGAGGGATTTGTGGTGTCGTGGAAGCCGTTCCCGCTAAGAAGACAAACTCAAGAAAACCACCACGGAGCACATAGGCAAGTTCTTGATGCTCGTCGATACCGATGAGGGCGGAAGTCGCCGGACGCTCAAGCGGAGAGAGTGCAATCGGCTCGGTCGGAGTTGCGTAGGACGGTTGAAAGAGCGGAATGACTTCCTTCACCAGAAAGATGCACATCCCTAGAATGCAGAGAATGATGCTGATCCCACCGGTCTTGATGATGACGTTGGTCAGTCTATCTGTGATTGACCTGATTTGGCGCCGACTGAACAGTCCACCTACCAGGGCCTGGGTCTGAACAGCACCCCGGCCCGGGGAGGGCTCTCCTTGAAGCACTGGCGTCGGAGTAAATGGTGGAACCGTCATACTTGGACTGTTGCTTCTTCCCTAACCGTTCTCACTCGACTATTCGGCTTGCGCTTGCCACACCTTCGCTCACAACCGTTCATGCTTCACCAATAATGCGCCTGGTCATCTCGCATGACATCTATTCGATTTTTGCCAATTCCTTTGCGATCACAGACTGTGGGAGCGGGAAGAACCCATCCTTGATAACAATGGCTTGCCCTTCTTTACTGTAGATGAACTTTATAAATTCTTTCACGAGCGGATCGAGCGGTTTGTTCGGCGCTTTGTTGACGTAGACCAACAGATGCCGCCAGAGGGGATAGGACCCGTTCATGGCATTGGCCTGCGTGGGAGCCACGAAGGGCGCTCCCTCTTTTTCAGCCAACGGAAGGACTCGCACCCCGGAGGTCAGATAGCCGATCCCACTGTAGCCGACACCGGCTTGATCTTCCGTAATACCCTGCACCACGGAGGCAGAACCTGGCTGCTCCTTGACCTCATCTTTATAGTCGCCGTTCTTGAGTGCATACTCCTTGAAAAATCCATAGGTGCCTGAGGCTGAGTTTCGGCCATAGATACTGATCGGAGATGCCGCCACCTCACCTGTCACCCCCAGTTGGCCCCACCGTTCAAGGTTTGCCGGGGCACCAAATCGGCGGGTCTTCGAGAAGATGGCATCGACTTGCGCCATCGTGAGGCCTTGGACAGAGTTGTCCTTGTTGACATAGACGGCCAGTGCGTCGATGGCGACCGGAAACGCGGTCGGTTTATAACGGAACTTTTTCTCAAAGGAATCAATCTCGGTATTTTTCATCGCGCGGGACATTGGGCCCAGTTGCGCAGTCCCTTCAATCAAGGCCGGAGGTGCGGTGCTCGACCCCTTCCCTTCAATTTGAATTTTGACGCTTGGATATTGCTTGCGAAATCCTTCAGCCCACAACGTCATGAGGTTGTTGAGCGTATCGGAACCGATGCTGTTGACATTGCCGGACACCCCGCTGACTTTGACGTACCCCTTCAAGGCCGAATCCAGCACAATAGCGTCATCGGCATAGACCGATGGGATGGCAGAAACAAGAGTCCCAAGAAGGGCGATGCAGGATAGACCAGACTTGGCTGCCGATATGTTCATAAACAGTCCTTTCGTAATCGCCAATTTATCCCTCATTACACAATAACCCTATCGCATTACTTCCGCATTACACGAATGTTACAGGCGTGTTACATATAAGCTGCCTCACGCTGAATTCAGCTTATTTTGAAGGGGAAGGCAAAGGCCTGCCCCTCTTCATCACTAAAAGTTAAACTGTAATTGAGTTCGGACAATATCGCCTTCGCGGATGTTATAGGGAGCAGTCTGCGTGTCGGTGCGTCTGCTACGGGCATAGGCGATCGTGAACTCTAAGGACTTCGCGATTTGCCACTCCATCCCGACTTCCCATTCTCGGACTACATTGAATGGTGAATTAGTGCGATGCTTCTTTCCACCGCTGTATTCTTGATACCGTACATAGGGGATCAGGCTGGTCAACCACGGCTTATTCACGTCCCACTTATACATCCCCTGGACGTAGCCGCCTTGGATATCTCCCTCCTCCACGCGTGTTCGGGTCGCGTTCAACTGAGGACCATTGCCCCAGTTCCACTCCGCTTGGAACCCGATCGGTTGCGGATACAGCACAAAGTGTACACCGACTCGCTCATCAAGAATATTTCCGTTATTTTCACGGGCAATAGCTGGACCACCTGTAGTCAGCGGCGCCGTCGCACCGACATTGAACGTCCCACGGTACGCATCGACACCGAACTGAATAATCTGCCCGTAGGGTAACTCCATAGGATATGTCGCATGGAAGACGATATGTTTATTGTCATTGCGATCATTCACATTGATGGTCTGGCCATTGTAAACCCCGACGCCTAAGACTCCGTAGTCTCCGGATCCCTTGAGACCCGAGTCCACCAGTTTTCTGAATAACTTTTTAGTCTCCTTCGGTGTGTAATAGACGAATAAGCCGAGGTCTCGCTCGCCCTGCACCGCGCTATTGAGGCCATCGGCCCGGTCGAACGCAATTCGATTTTGACTGGACTGCAGATTTTCGAATCCAAAAGGGACCTTTGATTGCCCTACGCGAAGCCGTAATTCCTTTTCCTCCAAGAACAGGAACGGCACGGGCATGAAAATATCGGCATAGGCGTCACGAAGTTGGGCAAAGTTATTACTCTGATCCCCTGTCGTCCCGGGAACAGATCCCGCAAATTCCGGCTGAATATAAAAAGACAACCAATCAGTGACATCGCCTGAAAACACCATCCGAACGCGGCGAAATGCGAAGCCGGTATCATCCCGAATGGTGTTATCGTACTCGCTCCGTATGGATTTATCTCCGGGAAGGTAGGTGTACCTGGCTTGCACATACCCGCGAATGCTGATCTTATCGAACCATTTTTTGATCGATGCCTTCTCTGCAATGATCGCATCTTCTCGTTCATGCTCGGCCTTGAGCTTGAGCCACTCCTCCTTCGTGATCTGCCCCTTCTCATAGAGAAGATCTTCTACGCTGGCTTGGGCCGGATTGGTCTGGAAGATCAACCCGAGACCGAAGGCACACAGGGCGACCATGAACCACCATCTCTTCATTCGACTACCTCCCTCTAGTTGGTCATGTTTCGACTACGTGGCGAGATATAGTTCAACAACGTTAAGATGGTGCTACGGGCTTGTTGCAGATGTGTTAAATCAACGACAGACGTGTTATTCCAACCGGCTTACTCAAGGGATGGGCACCTGCAGGTAGTTCAAGAAAGAAGCTCGCTGCGGATGAACGAACCATCGGACAGACGCGACCAGCACCATACTGAACCACCGCTCTGGTCGATCGTCGCCGTGATGCTCATCATTCTCGGCGCTCCGTTGGTGCTCTATTCTTTCGCTCCGACCGGCCCTATTCGAGAGGGAGACACTGTATTCTCAGAGGGTGAACAACAGGTACAGATTCGTCACGCCGCTACAGATCAATCGGCCAAGGCGGACAACACGTGTTTACTTGATCCGAACAGTCCGTTGATCGTCATTCACGCTTCAACCGATCAAGCCGATAGTTCGATCATTGCTCACGTTCAAGGCAACCCAACCGGCGAATGGCCCTTTTGCTCTGTTCATACCGAGGTGGTACTGAAAACCCATCAGGTCTTCCAGAAGCCGGCGATCTTTGGGACGGTACGAGAGATCTTGGCTGGATGGTTCAGTCGATGAGCGGGTGCCGTTACGCTTTTAGTCGCTGGGCAAATTGCTTTCTGAACTTCGCAACTTTTGGACCGACCACAAACTGACAGTACCCCTGGAGGGGATTCCGAGCAAAGTATTCCTGATGATATGACTCCGCCTCATACCACTGACTAGCTGGTACGACCTGCGTGACGATAGGAGCGTTGTAGGCTCCTTCACCCGTAAGAGATTCAATGAGATTCTCGGCAGCCTGCTGCTGTTCCGGAGACGTGTAGAAAATGGCTGACCGATATTGGGTACCTGTATCGTTTCCTTGGCGATTGAGCGTCGTGGGGTCGTGAATGACGAAAAATATTTCCAGGAGTCCCTTATAGGTGATCACGCGGGGATCGAACGCAATGCGCACGGCCTCGGCATGGCCGGTCTGCCCCCCACAGACTGCTTCATAACTGGGATGATCTAGATTACCCCCGATATAACCGGACTCAACCGATTCCACTCCCCTGACCTGGTCGAAGACAGCTTCAAGGCACCAAAAACAGCCCCCTGCAAGAATAGCAACTTCCTTCTGAGGCAAGATCGATTGTGATTCGATACCCATTGCGTGATCCGTCGAGTGGATGACACGATCCTTGCTGCAGGCGAAGGCCGACTACTCCTCTTCTTCCTCAATATCCTCAATCCCTTCATAACTCATTTCAGGGAAGGACGCCGACGCCTTTTCACAGGCGGTCTCGACCATCTCTTCTGCATCTTCCGCCGAGTCGGCATCGACCAAGAACTTCACGGTGATTGCATACCTCTGTTCCACCCCCAACTCCTTTCTCTATCCTCATACCAAGAGTTTTGTACTGAGACATTGATCTTTCTGTACTTTCCGACAGTTACGGTAGCCATGTCAACCGTGTTCGACTTCAGGCTAGCGCCTGCACAACGCATACGACCACACCATAGGGCGAGAGAACGACAAGAGCTCATCGACAAACTTTCAAGAAAATCTTACGAGAGAGGAAGCGTGCACGCTGGAGTGACTCGAAGAGAAGTTAATCGTCTTGTTCAAGTTCAGAGAGTATCGTCTTAAGCTTCCCAAGCTCTTCCGGACTGATGCGTGAAAACGCGATTCCAAAGGTATTGCCATCGACCCAACGCACCGTGGCTTCGTCGATCCTCAACGGCCAATCAAGGCCTGGAATATGGAGTCGGCATTCGAGCTTGGCCCCTTGCATCACCTTGGTATCGCTTTCGATCTTACAACCACCGATAGAAATATCCAGAGTTCGTCCCTGCCCTTCCTCTCGTTGTCCCGAGAAGGTGCTCCGAAACTGGGTGGTGAATCTCGGCTGGACCCGCCGGTCATCGGGCAGTGGTTTGGCCGGAATCTGATCAGATGGTTTTGCCTTGAAGAGAGAACCGAGTTTCCTCAAAGATGACATCCTTCAGTAGATCTCATTATGTTGCAGCGCTCCAACCGACCACTTCGACCTCTCGCGAAGAACTGGTCATCTTCGCAAATCAAATCGCCCTCTCGTGCACTATCTTACTTCTTGGTGGAAAGCAGCATGTGCCCGCGGCGGTTCTGCTGATAACAAGACTCATCGCGATCAAAACAAAAGGGGCGCTCTTTGCCGAACGACACGATTGCCAACTGCTTGGGGGTTACCCCGACTTCCGCCAGATAGCTTCGGGCAGCCTTCGCACGCTTGTCGCCCAACACCATGTTGTAATCGGTCGTGCCTCGCTCGTCACAATGCCCTTCAATCTTCAGCATGGCGCCTGGATGATCCTTAAGGTACGCTGCGTCGTGATTGAGCGCTTCCATCCCCGACTCCGACAAGGTCCACTGATCATACCCAAAGAACACATCCTGCAATCCCGCCTCCACGGCAGCCTTCTCTTCTTGTGTCAATTCAGCACCCTGGCGCACGCTAGGCCCCGATGGATTCAGTGCCGTCGAGTATCCTCCCGGCACAAGTCGTTCCTCCGACGGATTACGAGAGAACCCACTCAATTCTCCGCTGGGGCCTCCTCCTCTAGACATCTCAGGAAGCTTCGCACCCCTGCTCTCCACACCACCACCACCTGCCCCCTCAGACTTAAGCCATTTCGTGTTACAGCCCTGGTTTGACAATAAGAGTAGTCCCATCGCTACCACTGCTCCGGACTTCGCAATCGCTCTACTCATGAACCTTCTCCTCCATCACAATGAATTCTCGATCCAGTGGTTTGATGAATTCAGAAACCATTATTGTCAAAATGGTCTTCCCTAAGGCTCACCAACGGCTCACTTCACACAAAACAAATATAGCACCGGTGCTGAAAAGTGATGGTTGGCACGGGGGGGAAAGCTGAGAAGCGACGATCCTTAACAATTACAACAGCTTGAAGAAATCAGGAAATCCGCACTGCCGGTTGGGCTGGTTCACGTCAAGGAGTTACACCCAACCGTAGTAAAGTAGGAGGGAACCAGGAGGAGCTCGACTACTGACCATGGCAGGAAGCAGCACCCCGAGTGAGATGCAGCTTCCTGTCACCTACCGGTATTCTTTCCGATCAGACCAACGGATCGGTTGCAATACCGCTCCTAAACCAGCCATCGCACAGATAAACAACAACATAGCTAGTGCAATCACGAGGAAAAATGCTGCTCTCATGTCGTGCAATACGGGGATCATGGTACCTCCCTCTGCTTGCTCGATTCATTGACTGCGCCATCCGCATTCACAAACCCATGGACTCGCCGGGTCTATCTTCTCAAGTGGTCTTCCTCAATAGGGGCATTCCCTGGTCCAAGCAGACCGCTTCTTCAGTTCAGAGTATAGCGCTCCAAATGTTGCCCTCGTTCTATATCGGCTAACCTACGGCACGAGATAACCTCTCTTGCGCATAGATGTCATCCTAGGGGAAATTCTCTCACGGTTCTATCCAGCTTTTGCGGAAGAAACGACAAGGCTCGCAAAGCGATAACTCATTGAAAACTAATATATACCTCGCTCGTTACCTACCACATCCCAGCAAGAATTGATCCATAACCCACTTGGTTCGACGTCCTCAACCTCAGCGAGTCAGCCACCAAAGCCATCTCACGAGGAAGGCTACACAGACAGATGCATGAAAAGCAAGGCAGGAGTTACACAACGCAGCGACTATCAATAACGGTCTAAAACAGGGGCTTCTTCCCTCCGGCTCTACTGATGGCGTGGCGAAAAGCCTTCGAAAGGCTATCTGAGGATGTTCTGTCACAGACGGGAACGTAGATTTCCCCCTTCTTTTCTCCCGGCTTGTCTTTGGGGGCACGATCTTCGTAGACAAGCTCATCAAGGCTCGTCACGGCCAATTTGCCGGTTTTTAGTTCATGCATGGGTTTGCCTGGTATCGCAAGCGACGCCACCCATTCAGTCACGCAGGCCCCACGCCCGCAGCGCAATCGAATTCCGTAGAGGTTGATATTCTCACCCTCCTGTTCCGAACTCACGTTAGGAGACAGTGCGTTCAGGTCAAACTCCTGAATTCTTTCTACTGGTGATTGGAGTCCGAACACCCCACTCAACTTCCTGTGTTCATTGAGACGTGTCACAATTTTGAAAGCTGAGGGAGGCATCACCGCTACATCAACCTTCGCCATTCTATCCATATGCCAGAGGGATCCGTCCGCCGCAATCATACGTTGAAAACCACTGTGCATCGTGGCACATGCTTCCCACGTGTCTTTGATAAATGCCATCGTCTCCTCCAGCGATGGCCCGTCTGTGCCAGAGGTGTCGTTCGATATCGCCCATGCACTCGGTAGACTCGCCATCAGTACGAAGATACAGGCGACGAGTCTCCAAACCTGGAATATCGTCATCATATTGCCACCCAACAACGCTGTGCAGCGAAATGCGCCCCTGAATCTATTCTTGATCCGACCAATATTCAGAAGAGTTCCCAACCCCTGTTTGCAAATACGGCTGATGCATGGAATTCCTTCCGTCCAGATCCAATACAGCAGTTGCATTCAGAGAGAAGAAGCCCCTGCTGGAATCGTTGTTCAGCATGATCGAACCTAATCTGCACTCCGTCGAGTGCCTCGATGGCCTTACCCAGAGTGGTCACCACCGTATGATTTCCTGCATCCCATGGGGAGTCTCATGACCATATCTCAGGTCTCTCTAGCGGTTGATACTTGCCATTGGTATGGCTGTTTACTTGGGAAGCAAGAAATCGATCTCAACCATAACTTAGCTCGTGTGTTGTTTCAGCAAAGAGCGAACCTGGTTTCAGTAGATGGGGCACAGCTTGACCATGGTATCGGTAGGCTCGACGAATCACCCTCCGCGCAACCAACATGGCAAGGCGACTCGGGAAGATCCGGCAACTCGTTGAGTTATATGGTGCGCCCGGCAGGAATTGAACCTGCGACCTACGGGTTCGAAGCCCGGCGCTCTATCCAACTGAGCTACGGGCGCAACGAGAGTACATGAATCATGTTAGGACGAGACTTGTCAAGGTTGAGGGAGGCTATGAGGCGACTAGAGGCGTGACAGAATCTCATCAGCAACTTGCGTGGCGGATCTTCCATCGGTCCCAATGATGTAATCAGCAGCAGCTTGATACTTCGGCGTCCGTTCACGAAGCACATCCTGAATCTCGTCGATAAACGACTTCGTTCCCGTGAGAGAGGGTCGTTGCGTATCAGATCCGATTCGCTTGGCGATGGTCTCAACTGAGGCAGTCAGCCAAAACAGCTTCCCGGTACGTTTCAGCACCTCAACATTCTGTGATCGAAGAATGGCACCACCGCCCGTATCGATGACCAACCCGTCCCTAACGGCCAGATCTTGGCAGATTTTGCTTTCAAGATCGCGAAAGGACTCCCATCCCCGCTGCTCAACGATCTGGGGGATGGTTTGAGCGGTGAACTTCACAATCTCGGCATCCGTCGAGAACAGTTCACGACCGAGACGCGCCGCCACGATCTTGCCAACGGTGCTCTTTCCTGTCCCGCGATAGCCGATGAGCACCACATTCATCGGAAGTGAGACTCCAAGACCGTACGCATTACATCAACCGGGGCCGGTTGATTGGTCCAGAGCTCAAATTGCGCGACGGCCTGATTGAGAAACATCTCCAACCCTGGAATCGTCTTACACCCTGCGCGCTTCGCATCTTGGAGCAATCTGGTTTCACGGGGGTTATAGACAATGTCCATGACGGAGAGACCGTCATGGAGAAGCGATGCGGGCACGCTGGTCGCATCGGCTTTCGGAGACATCCCGACCGGCGTACAATGAATCAAGACGTGCGCGCCAGGAAGAACCCGACGAAGGGTGGCATCGTCAAGATGAAAGTCCTCAACGGTCAATGCTGCCTGAGGACGAATGTCCTGCGCTAACGTCGTCCGTTCAACATCGTCGATTCCCAGCAATATCAATCGTTCCGCACATGATTCCGCCGCAAGGGCAACGGCAATCGCGCGTGCAGCACCGCCGGAACCAAGGACAACGATGCGTCGTCCTTTGAGCTCGACTCCCCCCTCCCGCAATGCCCGCAGAGCACCGGTCGCATCCGTGTTGTACCCGGTGAGCTTGCCCTTTTCAGCCACGATCGTATTGATCGCACCGATCCGTTGCGCCGTTGTCTCCACATGATCAAGAAACGGCATGGCCGCGACTTTGTGAGGAATGGTCACGCTCGCGCCGCGAAAGTTCCCCAAGGCGCGAAGCCCCTTCAGGGCATCGCCGATCGTTTCCACCTGCCAGGCAAGATAGACGAAGTTGAGCCCCAATTTTCGGAACGCTGCGTTGTGAATGGCAGGTGAGAGTGAATGTCCGACCGGATTGCCGATCACCCCGCAAAACTGTGTGTGAGCGTTAATATCCATATCTGCACCTGGCATGGAGACTGCTCCCCTGCATTGGCCGCCACCACTACCCTTTATAAACAGTCATGCCCCCATCAATCGGAAAGATCGCCCCGGTCACCCAGGCTGCTTCATCCGATGAGAGATACAGCACCATATTCGCCACTTCATCTGGGGTCCCAGGGCGGCGGATCGCGTATTGGGCAAGAATGGGCTGGAGCATGTCGGGATTAGCCATCAAGGGGGCCGCCATGGGCGTATCGATCAATCCAGGATTCACCACATTACAGCGAATCCCTTCCTTCGCATATTCGATCGCCACCGCACGGGTCAATGCGTCAAGCGCACCCTTGGATGCCGTGTAGGCGGATAAGCCGGAGAGGCCGACCAAACTGGCAACGGACGAAATATTGATGATGGAGCCTCGTCCTTGTTTCAGCATGTGAGGGATGACGGCTCGTGTCATGCGGAATACGCCGGTCAGGTTGATGTCGAGCACCTTTGCCCATGTGGCATCATCGGTTTCGTGGAGCTTCTTCCCAAATTCACCGATCCCCGCGTTGTTGATTAAAATATCGATCTTTCCGAAACTATCGAGTGTCCGACGGACAACCTCCTGCACATGGGTTTCGTCGGTCACCGACCCGGCAACTCCAAGGACTTTTCCCTTGTTGTGCCGGATGACACTGGCAACACGATCCAATTCCTGTTGCCGGCGCCCCGTGATGACAACCGATGCTCCCTCCTCGGTAAAGCGTTTCGCGATGGCTTCGCCGATCCCGGCATTGCCCCCCGTCACCACGGCCACCTTGCCTTCCAACCTATTCATGTATTCAGTTCCTCTTCTCCTTCACCGGACAGGTCTTCCCGATCTCCGTCTGGAGCAACCTCTCTCCCAGCCATCGAACGGAGCAACCCCGGCTCTACCTTGCGAGCCACGGTGATGAACCCGGAATGAGCCACCATGCGATGATCGGGCCGTACGCTCCTGCCCTGCACGGCCCAGGTTCGCAGCAACGTTTCAAATGTTTCGATCATCCCGAACACCGTTGCCCGTTCAAGGGCCTCAACCGTTTGTATGACTTGGGGCACGGTGGGAACGAAGCTCAGATAGATCCCGCCGGATCGCAGCGCGTTGGCTGCATGAGGAATCACCTGCCAGGGCTCAGGTAAGTCGAGCACGACACGATCGAACGGAATGCCATCGTCAAGCAGCTCAATGCCCTCATAGGCATTCTTCCGCAATGCCGTCAGGTTGGGCACGGGCCCCATGTAGCGATCGACGTTCAGCAGTGCGGTACGGGCAAAATCTTCCCGCATCTCATAGGTCACCACCGACCCTCGTGGCCCGACGGCTCGTAACAGCGCCATAGTCAGCGCGCCGGAACCGGTTCCGGACTCGAACACCCGCGCACCCGGATAGACATCCGCCCACATGGGAATCAACGCAAGATCTTTCGGATAGAGCACTTGAGCGCCTCGCGGCATCTTCAGCACGTAGTCTCCGAAGGTAGGCCGGACCGCCAGCATCTTTTTCCCGCCTGACAGGACGACGATGGTCCCATCCGGCCGCCCGATGATCGCGTCGTGAGCGATCTTCTGACCGCTGAACTGATAGGTGTCACCGGCCTTCAACGTGAGGGCATACTGGCGCCTTTTGTGATCGACAAGATGGATGCGTTCGCCGCTGGATAATTGTGACATGCCGCGCATTCTAGGGGGTTCGTTCCGAGGTTTGCAACCAACAGGCATTTCGTGACAGCATACGATCGGTAGGATTGCTCGATCTGCTCTCTATGCACACCTCGATGTTTGTGGCGCTTCGCGCGCAGGGAGTCCACAATGTGTGGCACCGTTCTTCCATACAGAGCTCCACGGAGACAAGCCTTCATAGAGATGATCGTAGGGTTGATCATCGCCCTGTGCCTGACCCTCATCAGTATTCCAGCCTCCGGCGAAGAAGTCGTCGTCGCCAGCTATGACGGAGTGATCAACCCAGTGGCGGCGGAGTACCTGCACGACGCCCTCGCTTTTACCCACTCAGCGGGTGCCCAGGCGCTGATTTTCACACTCGACACGCCCGGAGGATTGGATACCTCCATGCGCCTGATGATCAAAGACATGACCGCCTCACCTATCCCTGTGATCGTGTTCGTCGCTCCCTCTGGAGGCCGGGCTGCCTCAGCGGGAGTCTTCATCACGCTCGCAGCCCATGTCGCCGCCATGGCACCAGGAACCAATATCGGAGCCGCACACCCGGTCGCGATGGGCGGCGGTGAGATGGACAACACGATGAAGGAAAAAGTGGAAAACGATGCGGCGGCCTACATCAAGAGTGTCGCGGAACAGCGTGGGCGGAACGCGGCATGGGCCGAAGATGCGGTTCGAAAGAGCATTTCCGCCACAGAGCAAGAAGCCTTGAAACTCAAGATCATCGATATGGTAGCGGAGAACATTCCTGCTCTTTTAAGGCAGCTGAACGGAAAAACGATCGCCCTTCCCTCTGGATCAACCACGTTCTCGACCGAGACCGCAAGGCTCCGCGAATTCCCGATGGGAGCTCGCCTGGAATTGCTCAAGGCGTTGAGCGATCCCAGCATCGCCTATCTCCTGATGTCCATCGGAACCATCGGGATTATGGCCGAACTGTACAGCCCGGGGGCAATCCTGCCCGGTATCATCGGCGCAATCAGTTTGATCCTGGCCTTCTATTCGCTCCAATCACTCCCCGTGAACTACGCAGGCGCACTGCTTGTGATACTCGGCGTCGTGTTCCTCTTACTCGAAATTTCAGTGACCAGCTACGGATTACTTGCGCTCGGTGGCTTGGCTGCCATGATCCTTGGCGGCCTACTGCTCATCAAGAGCGATGCACCGTTCATGCAGGTATCCTTGTCATTTCTGTTGCCGACCGTCATCACAGTCGGTGCCCTGGTCGGAACCGTCATCTGGATGGCCGCCAAGGGTGGGCGCCGCGGGCCAGTGACAGGAGTGGAAGCCATGATCGGATCGATCGGGATCGCCAAGACGGATCTCAACCCGCGCGGCCAGATCGCCCTCCATGGGGAGATCTGGGAAGCAGTCAGCCAGACCCCGATTCGGCAGGGAGAGGAGGCGAAAGTGACGTCGGTCGAAGGGCTGACGGTGAACGTAGCCCCCACCCACAAATAGAATAACTGAAGACAAGGAGTCGTTATGTCATTGCTCATCCCGTTGGTCGTATTGGGGTTTGTCCTCTACGCCAGCTTCAAACGCGTTATGGAATACGAACGGCTCGTCGTCTTTGTGCTCGGCAAGTTTCAGACGGTGAAGGGACCCGGCATCCGGCTGGTCGTACCCGTCCTCCAGCAGATGGTCCGCGTCAACTTGCAGACCGTCACCATGGAAGTCCCCTCGCAAGATGTCATTACGCGGGACAATATTTCCGTGAAGGTAAATGCCGTTATCTTCCTCAGGGTGGTCGATCCCCAGCGGGCCGTACTCGCGGTCCAAGATTATCTGTATTCGACATCGCAAGTGGCCCAAACCACGCTGCGGAGTGTGCTCGGCCAAAGTCAGTTCGACGATCTTTTGTCGAAACGCGACGACATCAATGCCGAACTGCAGCGGATTATCGATCAACAGACCGAACCATGGGGAGTCAAGGTTGCCGCCGTTGAGGTGAAAAATGTGGATATCCCGCAAGATATGCAACGAGCGATCGCCCGGCAAGCCGAAGCCGAGCGAGAACGGCGGGCCAAAATCATTCATGCTGAGGGGGAGTTTCAAGCCGCGCAGAAACTGGCTGAAGCTGCGAACGTGATCAGTCAAAATCCTGCTGCGCTGCAGTTGCGGTATCTCCAGACACTCGTCGAGATCGCGGCCGAGAAGAACTCAACCACGATCTTCCCGATCCCGATCGATACCCTCGCCCCGTTCATCAAGGGACTGTTGCCGAAATAGTGTGGCATTTCAGCATGATCGTGATGCCGATCCTACATAGATGCCGCATAAGTGCGACAGTTCTTCCCTCGCGTTCTCATTAACCGCAACTAATCTTTCTATTTTTTCGAGCTGATTCCGCCCATCGTTTCTCATCTTCAATCCAGCATCCCTTTTGCTTCGTAGAAGAGGTACATGCGTGACGATTCAGTTGAATCTTCTGAGCGAGATAGGGCTCCAATACGGGTAGATGACGTTCAACCAGAGCAAGGGGTGACACGATGAAAGAAGAACTTCGATCCTCTGATGGGCTGGATAGACGGACACGATTCGCCCCTGATGCCGATGACGCCAAGGCCAGCGGCATGCTGGGGATGATCGGTCGTGTGGAGACCGACGAATCCGGTGCGGATGAGAAACCCCAAACCGCCATGCGTACAAGCCCGGGGACCAGCCCATTCTTCTTGGAATCGTTGTACTTCCGGTCCTTCGGCAAACGGGAACTCTTGACGCGAGACGAAGAGGTCGCCATTGCCAGGCGCGTGGACCAGGGGACACGACGTATTCGGACTGCACTGCGGCAAGCGGTGAAGGTGCTGCTCAAGTCCAAGCGTACGTCTGCCCGTACGGAAACCGTGAAGGTCCTCCACGTCGTCAGACGATTGAGCGGGCTTTCAGCCACCGCATTGGACAACGCGGAGAAGGCGCTAGACACCGCCCTCAATCCGTCGGACCCGGATCTCAAACCTGCCGCAACGACGACGAAGCAACTGCAGGCATCGCTCGATGAAATCCGATCCGCCAGGATCATCCTGGAGCAAGGGAAGGATGAGCTGGTACGGCATAACCTACGGTTGGTGGTCGATGTCGCCAAGCATTACACGGGACGGGGATTGACCTTGCTGGATCTGGTGCAAGAAGGCAACATCGGCCTGATGAAAGCTGCCGAGCGATATCAGCATCGGAAAGGATTCAAATTCAGCACCTACGCAACCTGGTGGATCCGACAAGGCATCACCCGGGCCATTGCCGATCAATCGAGAACGATTCGTATTCCCGTCCACCAAACCGAAGCGTCGCATCGAGTCCTCCGTGTCACGCGGCGGCTTGGGCAGCAATTCGGACGGCCCGCCCGGCAGGAAGAGATCGCGCATGTGCTGCGCATGAGACCGGAACGGCTCCGCGAAACCATGCAGGCCTTTCAGCAGCCGGTGGCCATGGAAACTCCGATCGGGGACGGAGAAACCCAGTTCGGAGATCTGATTCCAGACCAGATGACCGTTCCGCCCGATGCGCATGTCCACCGCAGTGAACTCACTGAACAACTGGACCGCATCTTAGGCACGCTCACGCCTCGCGAGCAAACCGTCATCAGGCTCCGCTTCGGGATCGGCTACGACGAAGCCAGCACGCTGGAACAGGTCGGCCAAAGTTTGTCCGTGACACGCGAGCGTATCCGCCAAATCGAGGCAAAAGCACTCAAGAAACTCAAGACCCCTGAGATCAAAGAACTCTTCGCCGCCATCAAGTAGCGTCTTGATTCAGACCGTTGCGAGGGCAGCCTTGCTGCCCTCGCAACCCGACTTTCCTCTGCATGGTGAGTTGTGCAACAATATTTGCACCATGGGAGTCTGTGTAGGCTCTCCATCACCATGCCCGTAGGCTGACCTCTGGGCAGTGCCGTACCGTCTCACAAATGCCCCTGTCCCTTTGAGCCCGTAATCCCATGATCGAGACACATACCGTGGCATCTCCGCATGTACGCCCATCCCACCTTCATGCGGGTGCTGTTCGTATTTTCCCGGAACCGGTCCCCTATCTCATGGCGTGGGAAATCCAGTCTCGCTTACATGAGGAACGTGTCCTTGATCTCCAACCGGATACCGTACTGATTCTCGAACATACCCCTGTCTATACGCTCGGCCGAAGAACCAGCCAGGCTCATTGGGGCGGTAGTGAATCCGCATTATGTGCGGATGGAGCGGAACTGCACCACGTCAATCGTGGCGGATCAGTGACCTTTCACGGCCCCGGACAGATCGTCGTCTATCCCGTACTCAAGCTCGATCGGTACGCGACAGGCCCCAGGCAATTGGTCTGGTTACTGGAAGAAGTCATCATTCAGGTGCTCGAACGCTGGAATATAACCGGCTCCCGTATCGTCGGCAAACCAGGCGTATGGATCATGACGCCGGAGCCACAGAAAATAGCCTGCCTGGGCATACGAATCGAGCACGGAGTGACTCTACATGGGTTCGCTCTGAATGTTGACATGGATCTGACGCCGTTCCAACGGATCCATCCCTGTGGATTTCCTGATTGCCGTGTGACCTCCATGGCGCAGGTATGCCAAACAGCCGTCCCGATCGGCACCGTCAAGCAGGAGCTCGCTCAGGCCTTCGAAACGGTATGTGCTCTGAACTGGTCAACAATTGCATGACACACCAGCGTATGATCCAGGCGGGCGTATGCGTAGAGGAGTCCTATGCAGGAACTTGATACCCCGACTTTTCGCCTGGCCGTGGCGCAGTTCGATCAGGCGGCGGAGGCGATGGGGCTCGACCCAAATCTCCGCGAACGTCTGAAACTTCCACAACGGTCTCTTGTCGTCAGTCTTCCGGTTCGGATGGACGACGGTCACGTGGAAGTCTTCACCGGCTACCGCGTTCAACATGATTCCTCACGAGGCCCGTCCAAGGGAGGCGTGCGGTACCATCCCGACGTGAATCTCGGTGAGGTAGCCGCGCTGGCGATGTGGATGACGTGGAAATGCGCATTGGCCGGCTTGCCGTACGGAGGGGCGAAAGGCGGAGTCGCTGTGGCGCCGAAACACCTGTCACCCGCCGAGTTACAGCGACTGACACGCCGATACGCCGCGGAGATTTTCCCGCTGATCGGCCCGGACAAAGATGTGCCGGCCCCGGACGTGGGGACCGATGCACAGATCATGGCCTGGATGATGGACACCTACAGCCAGCAAGTCGGCTACGCCGTTCCGGGCGTCGTGACCGGCAAACCGCTGTCGATCGGGGGAAGCCTGGGCCGAGAAGAAGCGACGGGGCGAGGAGTGGTTTATGTCACGCTGGAAGCCCTTCGCCATCTGAAGCTGTCCATCGGACATGCCACCGTGGCCATCCAAGGATTTGGAAACGTCGGCTCTCATACCGCCCGGATCATGCAGCAACAGAGCGCACGCATCATCGCGGTCAGTGATGTCGATGGCGGCATCTATAACGACCGGGGATTGGACATCCCGCAACTGCTTCGCCGCGACCCCAGCCAACCGCTCCATAAAACCGGACTTGGGGATACCATCACCAATGATGAATTGCTGCAACTGGAGTGTACCGTGCTCGTTCCCGCCGCCCTCTCAGAACAGATCACCGGAAAGAATGCGAGTTCCCTCCGCTGTCGTATCCTAGCAGAAGGGGCGAACGGTCCGACCACCTTGGAAGCCGATCGCATTCTCGCGGAGAAGGGCATCTTCGTGATCCCCGATATTCTCGCGAACTCCGGCGGTGTCATCGTCTCATACTTCGAATGGGTGCAGGACCTGCAGCGTTTTTTCTGGAGCGCGACAGACATTCAGAATCGGTTGCAAGACATCATCACGTCCGCCTTCCAGCGAACGCTTCACTTTTCGACCGAACGCCGAGTGTCGATGCGCATGGCCGCGCTCATGAGCGGCATCGACCAGGTCGCCCAAGCGCATCTCCAGCGTGGGCTCTACCCGTAATGCAAAGACCAGCGTGTCGGTTCATCGCATGTCGTTCCCGGCTGATGGCTCGACAATGTTCTACGCGTAAGGCGCAATCCGCTCACCGCGGCCGGCACTGAATGAAGGGACAGCTCATGACTCGACAGCTCATCGCGACGGCATGGGAACAACATTGCCGTAACAGCTGGCCTCACTTCTCAAGCCCGAATCAGGGGCAGCTCATGACGCTCGACACCGTGATCAGCGGCTGCGTCGTGTATTACCTGGACAGTCCTGACGGACTCGATGAGCAACGAATCGCCATAATAAAAGATTGTCTGGGAGATCTCGATGATCTCACGGGAGAGTTGGACTCCGAGTCTCAGCCCTATTTTCTCTGCCTTCGCGAACTCGGTGAACTGCTGCTGAAGGTCGATCGACCAGCATGACGCTCTGCTACTCCGCTCTCCATGGAGAGATTCCATTCCGTCCGCCCATTCCTTGCAGGTTCACGATCCGTTCGCTACAATGTTCTGCATGTGCCTGAGCACCCTACCACCTCCGAACACCCAGACATCCCATTAATTCACACGAAAGACGTGAGCTCACGATGAGAACGAAGAAGGCGCTGCGGATCGTTATGTGGACCTGTATGAACGTGCTGGCCGCCATAAGCCTTGTGAGTGCCGAGCCGTATGAATTGAGTGAGAGTGACGTCACGGAACCGAAAGGCATTTCAAGCGCGACGGTCTCCCTCTACAGCGTGAAACTGGGTGACCCGGAAAGCAAAGCGATCGATGCCTTAGTGAAGAAGACCATCACCGGCATCAAGACGGAGCAGGAAGCGGCCTTCATTTTCCTGCTCGACCAGCGGAAACCGACCGGTCCCATGGCCGGAGTGCGCATTCAGGACGGGAAAGTGGATCTGATCTTCATCAACAACCGGTTTGCCCACAAAACCAGAGGCATCTTCCGAAACGTGCTCAATAGTGAAAGTCCGGAAGAAATACGGAAGGTATTGGGGCAAGAAGAGTACGGGGACGAAAATGTCATGGGCGCGGTTTTGGCCTATGACAAGCAAGGGTTCCAGGTGAACTACCTCGGCAAGGACATCAACATCGAATTCGCACCACCGCGCTAACCTTCCTGACGCTCCCCAAGATTCGCGTACCACTGCCATCGCCGCGTGGCTGTTCTCCATACTCAGATCGTTATTGAGCCCATAGGGTGAAAACACGGGGAAGCGGCGAAGCCTTGACAGGGCTTGGGCAACCGGCTAGGATTTTTCGCAGGGCATGGAGGTGGAGAGTGACCTACGAGGACTACATTGTGCGTGACAAGGCGATCTGCGGGGGAGAGCCTGTCGTCAAAGAAACACGGGTGACCGTTCGCACAGTGCTGGCCAGTCTCGCAGAAGGTGCCAGCATCCAAGAGATCCTTGATGATTTCCCGACTCTGACCGAGCGAGCGGTGCGCGCCATTATCGCGTTTGCCGCTGCTTCAGCGGAAGAGGATCTTCCACTTCCCAACATCCCGCATATTGCGTGAAGATCAAGCTCGACGAAAACCTTCCGGCCACACTGGTTGGGCTGCTTGCCGGACTTGGGGTCATCAGCGGGGTCCGATCTCGTACTGTGCATAGTGAAATCCGATTCGATTAGCGATATGCCTGTGGCACTGGGCGGCTATTGTATTACTGCAAGATGGCGGCGATCAGGCTTTGAGAGGGCAGGCTTTCCTCGGCAGCTCGACGCTTCAGCATCTCCAGGTCGGCAGTCGATAAAGCGGATATTGATCCGGGCGTCCTTACGTGTGTAGCGTTGGGCAGCCTTCATGGCTTCGTCTCTGGCCCTGTCCTGATGCTTGACTGGGCTGAAGTCGCCGCGTTCGTACTCAGCGATCAGCTGTTCTTCGTCCTTATCCAGCGCGGGTTTCTTCCTCATGACGTCCTTCCTTTCGCACGGTTTCTGGTGGCCTTTCGGCTGGGATAGATGGTCTTTAAAACAATGTCCGGTCTTCTCTGAGGACGGGGACGACGTAGACATATCCATTCACATCACTGGACAGCATTTTTGCCCATCCTGCAGGCTGTTCAGCGTTGCCTCAAAACTCGGTTCCGTGACGACTACAGATGTCAGAATGAGTTCTTCCGCAGCCTGTTAGGCCTTACTCTTCAAGGAATGCACCTGCACATAGGACCGCAAAACAGCATTGATCTTGGTCTGGTACCCGGCTCCTTGCCGCTTAAACCACTCCACGATATCTTCATCCAACCGTAAGGATAGATGTGTTTTGACGGGCGGGAGCACGACCTGCGCCTTTTTCAAAAACTTGGCGTCGGTCGGCGGGATGTCTGAATAATCAATCTCGTGATCCGTCATCTTCTGCAGCTTTGCCCATCCCGTGCGACGCCGTTTTGACACGGTCTTGGTAGATCTGGCGCTCATCCCATTGCAACCACACTGCTCAGCATATACACATGTAGTGCATGCTTCCAAGCGTGGCAAGCGAATGGCCGGAGGAGGACCGTCAGGAGGCTCGAGCGGAACGTAGGTCTGATGAATCAGGTAACAGCAGCTTCTCTTAGTGGATCGGTTCGGTCACGCGCAGACCGTAATCGATCAGGCTCTTGGCGGTATTCCACCGACGATTGGAGTTCAGGATCACAAGCAAGAGATCGCTCCCATTTTGAGAGACTTTGGCAATCAAGCATCGACCGGCTTTGGAGGTAAATCCTGTTTTCACCCCTACCACGCCGGGGATGCGGCCAAGTAAGCGATTCGTGTTATGCAGGACGTAGGCGCCGCGATACCCACTGACAGGCGTGATAATTTCTCGCTCCTCTTTGACGAGGTTGCGAAACACTGCGTTCTGCATCGCGACCTCACTGAGCGTCGCGAGATCTTCGGCCGTCGAGTAATGGTCTGGCCCGTCGAACCCGCACCCGTTGCTGAAGTGTGTGTCGGCTAGTCCGAGTGCCACGGCCTTGGCATTCATCAATTTCACAAACTGCTCTTCGTCGCCGCCGACATGCTCGACAGCCGCCAGACAGGCGTCATTGGCGGAGACCATCATCATCGCCTTCAACAAATCGCCCAGGCGAAACACTTCCCCGACCTTGAGTCGCAGGTGAGTCTTGGGGGCTCTCGCCGCATTCCGACTCACGGTGGCCAAATCATCGAGGCGGCCTTTCTCAAGAATGATCAGCGCCGACATAATCTTGGTAAGACTGGCCGGCGACAGACGTTTCTCGACATCGTGCTCGAACAGAATACGCCCCGATCGCAACTCTTTCAGAAGAATGCTGTGCGCCGGAACTCTTTTCCACGGGAGGGGTTGCGGAGTATAGTTGACCGGATGGGTCACTCGCGCCCTAGAATGATTCTCCATTCCCCAGGCCGGGCATAGGGAGAACGCAAGCACGGAAAGAGAAACCACCGAACCTAGAGCAAAGCGAGCAAGAGTGACGCCCCAGCGCTGCCGGTGATACTCGGGCGGGATATGGTCGTACTGTGCCAGAAACGACCGCCTCTTTCAGAAGGTGAATGACTCACGAACTTTATCACCTTTCCGCCCACTATCAATCACTTTATGAAAAAACCGCAGGAGGTCGGCCAAATCAATCCAGAAGCCGCAATTGAGACAGCGCGCGTATATCCGACGATTGACGAGGGTATAGTGTCGCTCCACCAGCATAAATCCCTTGCACCTGAGGCACTGCATACATATCCTGCTCTATCCGCTTACCGAATACGATTCATGATGAGCGCGACGCATCCCGCGAGCAAGCCGCCGCCCATGAGCGTCGTGCCAAAGTACACCAAGACATTGGTGCCCCCCGCCGGTTGAGTCCCTTCCCACAAATCTCGGACCCCGCCCTGCACCATCAGGACGGAAAGGGTCAACAGAGCCCCAATCATGAACCACCATGCAAAGGATCGAAGCGCCATCATCATGCCTGAAAATTACGGGCAGCCATACCCCTCGGCCACTCTAGCGAAGGCCCTCCTGGCTGTCAAGAATGGTCAGCGATTACTCGCGCCCTACTCTCGCAGCTCTGACTTTGCAACGGGTTTGAGTCCACGGTGAAGGAAGATCGAGACGCTGCCGCTCCCGTTATCGGCGATGGCCAGTCCCGGTTCTTCCAGCCCGGAGGTGGTGACATGAAAGGACGACAGCGCAAACGGGCCGGACTTCGTGCGGTAATTTCTCGGTGGGTAATGAAACGTCCCATCGCCTTTTCCGAATAAGATCGACAGATCATTGGACTGGAGATTGACGATCGCGACATCCTCGATTCGATCACCGTTGAAATCCCTCGCCAATCCAAAGTTCGGACCGGCATCAGCCCCGGAATCCTTCCCGGATCGGAATGTCGCGTTGCCGTTTCCGAGAAACGTCGTGAAGCTGTCCTGCTCTCCGTTGATCACCAATAGATCCTTGTGATGATCGTTGTTGAAGTCGGCAAAACTCACGCCAAGAGGGCGGCGGCCCGTCGAATAGTCCTTGGGATTACGAAAGGACCCGTCACCGTTCCCGAGCCAAATGGAGACGGCATTCGACATCGGCCCTCCGTTCGTCACCACCATGTCCAATTTTCCGTCGGTATTGAGATCGGAGAGGGCAATGGATGTGGGCGTGTCTCCATGTTCGTACTGAACGCTGTGTCGGAACTCACCGTTGCCGCTCCCTAGAAACACTTTGATCTTGTCGTTCCGTAGCGCGACGACAAGATCCGTATGATGATCCCCGTTGATATCATCGGCGGCCAGTGCAATCGGTGCGCGATGGACGGGATATCGCGGTCCCTCTTCAAACTTGCCATCTCCATGTCCCAGCAAGATCATGACTTCGTCGCCGCCGGAGCACGCCAGGGCGACATCGGCGTGTCGGTCCTGATTGAAGTGACTCATCACGAGAGAACGCGGTTCCTGACACACATTGAGCTGAACCTGATCTCTGAATGTCCCATCGCCATTCCCCAACAGTATCGAGAGTGTATTACTTGCAATATTGGTGGTCACGAGATCGGTGAAGGAGTCATGATTCAGGTCTTCAGTGGTAATCGTGGTCGGATTCTTGCCGACCTTGTAACTGGCAAAATAATAAAAAAGATCCGGTGGATTATACGGTTCACTTTTGGAACAAGCCCACAGGCCGTGACCGAGGAGGAGGGATAGCCATAATAGGGAGAGAAACCGCCCGGCTGTACGCGATTTCCGCTTGAGAAGAATGTTCACACTGTCTCCGACACCCTGCCCCTGCTGGACCAATAGGCCTATGTTGGTGGAATCAGAGGGCCCAGTATACAGAGGCACTCTTCGCCCTCGCAATCCACCTCATCAGCCTTTGAATTTTGCCTTCCGCTTACGTTATGATGCGATGTTGCTTCTAGGAGGAAGGTCATGAGCAAAATTGTAAACGTTGATATCACGATGTACGGAATCGCGGAAGTTCTCACCTGGTGCCTTGATCGAAACAAGGGGCGCGTCACAGGCGTGGATACCCCGGGCTTCAAAAAAATGCAGGAGTTGCTGGCGCAGAAGCCGCAGTCGGCGGATTATTTTACGCTGGATCAGTTCTGGAAGAAAAAAGTTACGTTACCGTTGACCGAAGACGAAGTTTCGACGATTGATCGTTGCCTCTACGATATTCCCAACTTCGACAACGAACCGCTCCCACAAATCCGGCACAAGTTTTGGCCGCAGCAGGTGGAAGCCCATTAACGAGAAGTTCTGATCCGGTTCGGTTAGGTATTCGCGTGGACTACGCTGGCTTTGGCAGGTACGAAACGTCTGTCGGTCAGAGTGTTCCCTCGCCTTTGAGATACCGGCGGAAACGATCCATGAGATCAGCGCCCAACGTTCCGCCTTCTGGCTTCTTTGTCGATGGATCGGCAAAGTGCCCCCGGATTTCCTGAAGACGTTTCTCCGCCTGCTCATTCCCCTGCAGGCGCTTGGTCTTCTTCAAGGCGGTTTCAAAGGCATCGAACGTCAGTTCATGATACCCGAATGAGCGGATACGCTTCACGGCTTTCATCATGGCCTGATTCCGAAACGTCGTCAGATGGTCTGAATCGATTTCTTTCAACCCCAGCTTACGGGCTCGCCGTTCAGCTGCTTTCCTGATCCCGCTGCGCACGAAATCAGGAGACGTTTGAAGCCGTTTCCAGGCTTCATCCGTCCAGGCCATGCGCTCCTGCGGGGCTTCCCAGAGTTCGTGCAGGATGTGTTCATCGATGCGGGTAAGCCCTCGTTCTCTGGCCAGATCCTCACTGTCCCGCTTCAGCATATCGGTCACAAATTCCATGGCGATGGGCGGCGACTCTTTTAGTTTGTCTTGGAGCAACGCCGTTGCCGCGTCAGTCCATTCCATCGCCGGCCCTCCGGCATCCTGTAAGTCACCGAGGGCTTCCACCTTTTCAAACAACTCGACGTTGACCTCAAGATGTCCCCGTTCTTTCGCGATTTCCTCCGTGATCTGCTTGATCATTGCGCGCATGAATTCAGGGACAGTGCCCAACCGCTCTTTTGCGGCGGCGGTCCATGGAAGACGGCCATCGGCCATCTCTTCGACGGCGGAGGCCATGCCGGCTTCACCGCCCATGCGTCCCATCATCTGTCCCTTAAACTGCTCAAGAATCTCCTCGGTGATTTCCTCGTACCCCAATTCTCGCGCTTTCGTTTCAGCCAAGCGGCGGACCATGCCACGCAGAAAGATCGGGGCGCGCTCCATGCGCTTGAGGGCACCGTCGGTCCAACGGACGTCCGTGGTATTCGTCTGCGAAGAATCTGATGCCGACATGGGTTCCCTTCTCAGCTGGGCCATCGCTACTGCTGATTGAGCAATTCCTTCAGTTCTTTGCCGGCCTTAAAAAACGGGACTCGCTTGGCCGGTACCGCAACCGTCTCTCCGGTCTTTGGATTGCGCCCTTCCTTCATCCGGCGAGCCCGTAGGCGAAAGCTGCCAAAGCCGCGAATCTCAGTTTTATCTCCGTTTTTCAGCGAATCCCTGACACAATCGAAAATGGTATTGACCACCACCTCTGCCTGTCGCTTCGTCAGGGTGGTGACTTGCTCGGAAACTTTTTCGATGATCTGCGCTTTGGTCATATCCACTCTCCCTTCGCTGAGAACACCGCCACATCTTCATGGACACGGCTAGAAGGCCATAAGATACTTCAAACTCACTCCCGGTTGAACATCGAACTTAGGAAACAGCATGCTGAGTTTCGAGTCCAGAATTTCGCGAAGGGAAAAGCGGCGGCGAGGCTCGATGACCTTCGGTTCCCCCTCGATTCCGACGACCTCCGCAGCCAGTTGAATGGCATCTTCCAAGTCGCCGAGTTCGTCGACCAGCTTCGCTTCCTTGGCCTGACGTCCGGTAAAGATTCGACCGTCGGCCAATGCCTGGGCGGCCCGAAGCTCAAGCGAACGGCCTTCCGCCACCGCTTCGATAAACTGCTTGTGGACGTCATCCATCACGGCTTGCATCAACCCTCGTTCCTCCGCACTCATCTTCCGGATCGGAGAACCGATATCCTTGTACTTCCCGCTCTTGATGACGACCCCTTCCACGCCGATTTTTTGGAGTAACCCCTCCACATTGGCCGTTTCCATGATGACTCCGATACTGCCGGTCAGAGTCCCGGGGTTGGCCACGATCCGATCCGTGGCGGCAGCGATGTAATATCCCCCTGATGCCGCGACACTGCCCATCGACGCGATCACCGCCTTGTTGTTCTTGCTTCTGACCCGTTTGACGGCATCATAAATCTCCTGCGAGGGCACAACGCCGCCGCCGGGACTATCAATCCGAATGACAATGGCCTTGACGGATGGATTCTCGCTGAATCGCTTCAGTTCCCCGATAGTCGTCTGAGAATCCAAAATAACTCCCTCGACTCGAATCAAAGCGATGCGATCGTCAGTGGACAAATCGAGGTCGGGGAAAAAAAGATTGATCAGCGTCAAGACGGCCAGCCCTCCTGCGAACAGCCAAAAGGCTCTTCGCAGGAGATGTCGCTTGGGAGGCCGTTCCGTCTGTATGATTTCATCCGCCATTGTTTCCACACGGAGCTGTTACCCAAACAAACCGACTTAGCTTTGATCGTCCGATTGCGACCGTTTCCGGCTCTGTTTGGCAGCCCGTCCCAGACTCTGGTCCAGCACACCTTGTGTCGAGTGATAATCGTCGACCTGCTTACGCTCCCAGTCCAGTTGGTGGTCCCGAAGACTGAGGGCGATCTTGCGCTCTTCTCGATCGACCTTGATTATCTTCGCCGTCACGTCGTCCTGCAACTTAAACTTTTCTTCCAGCTTCGCAGAAGGTTCAAGCCCGGATTCGCTGACATGGATCAAGCCTTCCACCCCGGCATCCAATTCGATGAAGATTCCAAAGTCGGCGACTTTGGACACCTTGCCGGTCACTGAATCCCCGATGTGATACCGCGCCGGAATCGCCTCATCCCACGGATCACGCGCCAACTGCTTGTAGCCCAACGAGAGTCGCTCTTTTTCTTTGTCGATACGCAGTACGACCGCTTCCACTTTCTGTCCTTTTTTGAACAGCTCAGAGGGATGCTTGATATGCTTCGTCCACGACATGTCTGAAATATGGATAAGCCCGTCGATCCCTTCTTCAAGCCCGACAAAGGCCCCAAAGTCGGTCAGGCTCTTCACCTTTCCTTCGATACGAGTCCCAATCGGATATTTGCCTTCGATCATGTCCCATGGATTAGGCGCCGTCTGCTTCATGCCCAAGGAGATCTTGCGGCTCGCCGGATCGACGTTGAGCACTGCGGCTTCGACCTGATCCCCAACCGCCACCACTCTCGATGGATGTCGGACTTCATGCGTCCACGACATCTCGGAAACATGCACCAATCCCTCAACACCCGGCTCGAGCTCCACAAACGCTCCGTAATCTGTCAGACTGACCACACGGCCGCGGACTCTGGTTCCGATCGGATACTTGCCGGCAACATTGGTCCAGGGATCCGCGCTCTTCTGCTTGAGTCCGAGAGAAATACGACCGGTTTCACGATCGTATTTCAAGACGGTGACTTCGGCCTTATCGCCCACCGTAAACAGTTCCGATGGGTGTCCGACTCGCCCCCACGACATGTCGGTAATGTGCAGCAATCCGTCGATCCCGCCGAGATCGATGAACGATCCGTAGTCGGTGATGTTCTTGACGGTCCCCTGAATGAGCTGCCCTTCCTTGAGATTGGCCAGTGTCGTCTGCCGTTTTTTATCCCGCGTCTCTTCCAACAACACGCGCCGCGAGACGACCACGTTTCCTCGCCGGTGGTTGATCTTTATGATCTTGAGCGGAAAGGTCTTTCCAACAAGCCCATCCAGATCACGGACGGGATGCAGATCAATCTGCGAGCCAGGCAAGAAGGCTTTGACACCGATATCGACCATCATGCCGCCCTTGATACGCGAGACGATCTTGCCTTCGATGCTCTTCTCCTCTTTATAGAGCTTTTCCAGTTCTTCCCAAATCTTCATCTTATCCGCTTTTTCTTTGGAAAGAACGAGATTGCCGTCCGCGTCTTCACATTCTTCGATATAGACTTGGAGCCGGTCGCCGATCTTGAGGTTCTGAATTTCCTCCGAAGAGAACTGATCGGTCTGAATCATGCCTTCTGATTTGTACCCGATATCGACGATGACCTTGTCCTTGGTCAGGGCCACGACCCGGCCCTCGGTAATCGTGCCTTCCTCCAGGTTGCGGAAGGTTTCTTCGTACAATGCCGCTAAGGCATTGCGGTCTAATTGCGCGTCACTGCCGTTGGATACCGTATCCATATGAACGTCCTACCTCTTCCGACTTTCGTCGGGTGCTGATGGTGAAGTCGCCGGACTCACTCAGCCTTGTGAGCCCCGGCGGTCGGCCTGTTCGGTGTGTCCTGAGCCAGATTATCCTTTCCCTTTGGAACGGGAACTTGACCCAAGGCTGCAATATGCTCGATCACCGTACGGCTGACCTGTTGATAGAACTGTTTTGTTTCTGCTCTCTCTTTTGAATTCCCCGTTTCGAACCGAATGGGATCTCCGAATCGTACCGTGACCTGACGCATTCTGGGCCAGCGAGCTCCCCTGGGGAGCACCTCGAAGGTCCCCTTCAAATAGGCCGGAACGACCGGGCAGCCTGTCTGCGACACAATCACGCCAATGCCCGCCTTCGGAGGGCGAAGGTGTCCGTCCTGACTGCGCGCACCTTCCGGGAAAATGACCACCGCGTGACCTGCTCGAATCAGGTTGATGGCTTTCCCGAAGGCCTCTCGGTCGAGGCGTCCCAACCTCACCGGTATCCAACCCAACGCCTGCAACAGACCGTTCAATACCGGGATCGGAAACAAGTCGTTCCGTCCCAAGTACCAGGCCCTCCGACGCATCCCGCAGCCGAGTAGCGGAATATCGAGATAGCTGGCGTGGTTTGCGGCAATCAGCACCCCGCCCGTCTGAGGAACCTGACCTTCGACACGATATCGAAAGCACATCCGGCCGACGACGCGCGCCAGCACCCACAAGAATCCGTAGACGACCCCGCTCACGACCCGGTCGACACAGCCGCGATCATCTGTGCCACCACTTGATCGGGGCTGAGCGCAGACGTATCGATGAATCGTGCGTCACCCGCCGGAACCAAGGGATCGACCGAACGGGTTCGATCCCGCTGGTCTCGGTCCGACAGATCCCGGGACGTCGTTTCAGCCGTCACCCCACGACCCGCGGCAACCAGTTCACGGTGCCGTCGCGCAACTCGTACCGTCGCATCAGCATCTAAGAAAAACTTGAACGGTGCAGAAGGAAACACCTTGGTGCCGATGTCACGTCCTTCCGCAACCACTGATCCCCGTTGGCCGATCTGACGCTGGATCGGTAACAGCCATTCACGGACGGCTGGAAAGGCAGATACGATGGAAGCAGCCGTCGTGACTTCCGGCGTACGAAGGTCCCCTGTGACATCGAGACCATCGACCAAAACTTGCATCGCGCCGTGTTGAAACTGCATGTGAATCGACGTCGTCGGCAAGAGCGTGGTGACTTGCTCACGATCAGTTGGTCGGATCCCCGACTGCAAGGCTTTCCAGGCGACGGCTCGATAGAGCGCCCCTGTGTCGAGATAGAGATAGCCAAGACGTGCCGCCAATAGTTTGGCTACTGTACTCTTGCCCACCCCTGCCGGTCCATCAATCGCGATAATCACTCAGCCCTCGCACGTCTCAAACCGTACAACCCGTCTCGCCACACTCACCCAGGTTGCCTCAACAGATCGGTGAGCGTCTGCTCAAAATTTGGGAATGACGTGTCCACGCAGCTCGTCTCGGCAATCGTCATACTCTGTTCCGCCGTCAGCCCGCCGATGGCGAGAGACATGGCCACACGATGGTCTCCATGGCTCTGGGCCTTGCCCGCCGCGTTCAGCCTGCCGTTTTCTCCCCCTTGGCCTAATCCGTGGATGATCATTCCATCAGGCCGTTCTTCGATGAGCGCTCCCATAGCCTTCAACTCATGGCTCATGGTCGCAATCCGGTCGCTCTCTTTGACCCGTAGTTCCTCAGCTCCGGAAATCACGGTATCCCCCTTCGCGACAGCGGCAGCCACACACAGCACAGGAAATTCGTCGATCGTCTTCGGAATAAGATCATGACCGATCGCCACGCCCTTCAGTGCGGCGGACTTCACGCGGAGATCCGCTACTGGTTCGCCGGCCGCTTCTCGCAGACCCAGAACTTGAATGTCGGCTCCCATCTTTCTCATGACCTCAAGGAGGCCGGTTCTCGTCGGATTCATCCCGACATTGTAAATGGTGATATCGGACCCCTGAACAATCGTCGCGCCGACAATGAAAAATGCAGCCGCCGAGAAATCACCCGGAACGGTCACATGAACGCCTCGCCACCCGACCGACGGTCGCCCTTGTAAGACCAATGTCCCGTCTTCATTCGCGAGCGGGATGCCAAAAAACTGAAACATCCGCTCCGTATGGTCTCGCGAAAGACGTGGTTCCCGATACCGAGTCGTCCCTTGAGCAAAGAGGCCCGCGAGCAGGAGCGACGACTTGATCTGTGCGCTGGCCACGGGGGAGGCGTACTCAATGGCGTGAAGGCCTGCCCCTGTAATCGCCAAAGGTGCAAGCTCACCTCCTTTGCGACCTCCAATAACCGCCCCCATCTCGCGCAGCGGCTTGACGACCCTCCCCATCGGACGCCGTCTGATCGATTCGTCGCCCGTGAGGATCGTGAAAAAATCTTGCCCGGCCAGGAGGCCCGTGAGCAGACGGATGCCGGTTCCGGAATTGCCGCAATCGATCGGGCCGGTCGGTTCAGAGAGCCCCCAAAACCCCTTCCCGCAGACGGTTAATTCGGCCGGAGTCTGGGTAATAGGAATCCCCAGTCCCTGAAAGGCCCTCATCGTGTTCAGACAATCCTCTCCCTGGCAGTAGCCCGCAATCGTGCTCGTCCCTTCTGCCAGTGCGGTGAGGATGATCGCCCGATGGGTGAGGGACTTGTCGCCGGGAACCGTCGTTGTTCCTCGGAGCGGCCGTCCCGGAGTGATCGTCAATGATGTCATGAGCGGCTCAGAGAAGAACTCGTCAACTTGTCACGCTCGCCTTTGGCTCGTTCAAGCAACTTCTCGATTCCGGCGGCATCCTTAGCCTTGATCAGTTGCTTCAATTCTTCCAGAGCCCGTACATATCTATCGATATAGGACACGACATTATCCCGATTCCACAAGAAAATATCCCGCCACATTTCCGGAGAACTCGCGGCGATTCTGGTCGTATCCCGTAAGCCTCCTCCGGAGTGGCCGGCAAGATCCAAGGAGGGAACCTGCTGATCGCGCAGCTCGGCCAGGGCGTTCATCAGCGCAAAAGCGGCCACATGGGGCAGATGGCTGACGGCGCCCAGGATTTGGTCGTGCAGATGCGGATCCATCGTTAAGACGATTGAACCAGCCTCTTCCCACAGCTGCCGCACCCGATCAAGTGCCGCCGGATCCGTGTGTGTCGTCGGTGTCACAATACAGCGCGCGCCCTTGAAGAGTTGATCGGACCCGGCCGCGACTCCCGTTTTTTCTTTCCCCGCGATCGGATGGGCCCCCACAAAGTGCACGCCTGCGGGCATCGTCGCTTCCGACCGTTCGACCAAGGTCCCTTTCACACTGCCCACATCACTGACGATCGCGCCGGGAGCAAGACAATGGGCCCATTCATGAAGGTGTCGCTCATAGGTATCGACCGGTGTCGCAAGGACCACCAAATCCGATCCACGCACACCCTCTTGAGGATCGGACACATATCGATCGATCGCACCCATAGCAACCGCCGTCTTGAGGTTCTCGATACGACGACCGACGCCGACGACATGATCCGCCAAAGCCTTCCGCCTGAGGATCATCCCGAGTGATCCGCCGATCAGCCCCACACCGATGATGGCAACCTGCTTAAAATGAACGGACATCGCGTCTCTACAGTTCTCGCCCCACAGCCTTGGCAATATTCCTCAGGTCACCCATCAGGGCCTTGAACTTCGAGGGCTTGATGGACTCTTCACCGTCACAGAGCGCACACTCGGGGTTCGAATGGACCTCGATAAGCAGACCATCGGCGCCGGCGGCGACCGCTGCTTTCGACATCGGAGCCACCAGATCCCACTTCCCCGTGGCATGGCTAGGGTCGACGATGACCGGGAGATGCGAGAGCTCTTTCAATGTGGGAATAGCCGCAAGGTCGAGCGTATTGCGATATTGCGTTTCGAACGTGCGAATGCCCCGCTCGCACAGCATCACGTTCTGGTTACCGCGCGACATGATGTACTCGGCCGACAGAAGAAATTCTTTGATGGTCGCCGACAAACCTCGCTTCAGAAGGACCGGCTTGTCATACGCGCCGACCTCCTTGAGGAGCTCAAAGTTCTGCATGTTCCGCGCACCGATCTGAATGATGTCCGCCTTCTCGAGGAAGAGCTCGATGTCTCTCGTGTCCAAGATCTCACTGACGACCGGTAACCCTGTTTGTTTCCTGGCTTCAACCAGGTAGTCGAGCCCTTCACGGCCCAACCCTTGAAAGGAATAGGGCGAGGTTCTGGGCTTATAGGCCCCTCCACGAAGAATCGCGGCCCCGGAAGCCTTCACTTCATGTGCGATCCCCACCGTCAGCTCCAGCCGTTCGACTGCACAGGGTCCCGCCATGATGGCCAACTTCTTGGCCCCGATCTTGACCCCACCGACGTCGATGATGGTTGCTTCCTTCTTGAACTCACGGCTGACCAGTTTCCAGGGTGCCAGGATCGGTAAAACGCTTTCCACGCCAGGGAGCGCCGTCAAGGGCTGATTGTGCAGAATGCGGTCGTCGCCGATCACCCCGATGATCGTGCGCTCCTGGCCCGTGGAGATCTGCGACTTCAAGCCCAGATCCCGCAATCGGTCGATAATGTGGTCGACTTCACTCTCCGAAGCTTCCGGTTTCAATACGATGATCATAATTCCCTCACTCTATTCTTACCCGCCTCCGTCCAGGACGCTCTTGAGAGCCTGGAGGAAGGCAACATTTTCGTCAGGTCGACCGATGGTGACGCGAATCATCGTTCCCTCGATATGCCGCACAATAATCCCCTTCTGCAGCAGGGCATCGAACACCCGTCGCCCATCCTGCTTCGTATCAAAATAGAGAAAGTTCGCTTCACTCGGGATCGGAGTCATTCCGAGCGCGCGCAGCCCCTGCTCTATCTGCGCCATCCCGGCTTCGTTGACGGCCCGGCTCTTGGCCACATGTTCGTCATCACCCAAGGCAGCCAGCGCGGCCTGCTGGGCCAGACTGTTGGCATTGAACGGAGGCCGAACTCTGTTCAAGAAGTCGATCACCTCGGGTGTGCTGATGCCGTATCCGATTCGTAACCCTGCCAGTCCATAGATCTTGGAGAAGGTCCGCAAAACAATCGCGTTCCGCCCCTGCTTCACATACGCCATCGCATCGGGGAATTGCGGATTGCGGACATACTCGAAATAGGCTTCGTCGAACACCACGATGACAAGGCACGGTAGCCATGAGACGATCGACCGCCTCAGCCGAGACCATCGTCCCTGTGGGATTGTTGGGATTGCAGAGGAACAGCAATCGCGTTCGCGGCGAGACGGCACGTGCCATTGACTCGAGGTCATGCGTCCGATTGAGAAGGGGCACCACGATCGGTTTGCCATGAACGGCCGTCACTTCCATCCTATAGATCACGAACGTGTGATCGGCCATGATGGCTTCATCGCCGGGCGTCAAAAACGTCCTGGCCAACAGCCCGAGGATCTCGTCAGACCCATTGCCCAAAATGACTTGCTCTCGCCCCACTTTCCAACGATCGGCAAGGGCCTGCCGAAGCCGATAGGCACCCCCGTCCGGATAGCGATGCAGCAGATCCTGCACACCGGTCAGCGCGGCCAACGCTTTCGGTGAAGGGCCGAGCGGATTCTCGTTGGAGGCCAGCTTGATCACGCGCGTGAGCCCAAGCTCACGCTGAAGCTCATCGATCGGTTTACCAGGAACGTAGGGGCTCAGCGATCGGATATCGGGATGGATATGCAGTGCCATGGTCAGCTGTGAACCGGGTAGGAGCCTAGAATCTTCATAAAGAGGCAGCGGGCCTTCACCTCTTCAATCGCCCGATGAACGCGCTCCTCATTTCGATGTCCCTCAACATCTACGAAGAAAATGTACTCCCATGCCTTGCGCTGCGACGGCCGGGATTCGATCTTCGTCATGCTGATGCCGTGCGAGGCGAACGGACGGAGCAGGTCATAGAGGGCGCCCACCTTATCCTTCACCGACAGCATCAAGGACGTTTTGTCTTTCCCTGTCCGCTCCGACGGCTTCTGAGACAAGACCAGAAATCTGGTGAAATTGTTCAGGTTATCTTCGATGCGGGCCTTAATTACGTGGAGTCCGTAGAGTTGGCCGGCCAACTCCGACGCAATGGCCGCCGAGGCCGGTTCATCGATGCAGAGTTCGGCAGCCCGAGCAGTGCTGGCCACCTCGACCGCGGGGACTTGCGGGAGATTGGTCTCAAGCCAGTTCCGGCATTGCGCAAGGGCATGAGGATGCGAATAGATTTTCTGCACGTCTTCGATACGCCCCGATTTAGACAGCAGATGGTGTGAGACTTCCTGAAGAATCTCTCCATAGATCAGCAAGTTGGAATCGATAAACATGTCGAGGGTGTGATTCACGACACCCTCCGTGGTGTTTTCAATCGGCACCACCCCGAAATTGGCTCGGCCTCGCTCGACTTCGCTGAATACCTCTTTAATACTGTGAACAGGTACATACTGGACGGACGAGCCGAATTTCTGCATGCAGGCCATGTGCGTAAAGGTCGCTCGTGGCCCTAGGTACGCGACCTTCTGGGGAGCCTCAAGCGACAAGGACGCCGACATGATTTCTCGATAGACCGATCGAATGGCCTCACTGGGGAACGGTCCGGTATTGAGTTTCGTGAGTCGCTCGATGATCTCAGCCTCCCGACCCGCGGTATGGAGGTTGGCATCCGCATTCTTTTCTTTCTTGATTCGTCCGATTTCGATGACGCTCTTCGAACGCTCATTGAGCAGTCGAATAATTTCGTCATCGATCCTATCGATTTCCTTACGATATTCCGACATATCTTTGGACATACTGCGTCTCGCCTCGGACACCTGATTGCAGGAGGGCTTCCTCATCCCCATCGGGGAAGAGGAACATAGAGACAAGTGGAGAATTCTACAGGAACGATTGAATCTATTGCAAGGATAGCGCTTGGACCCTATTCTCCGGCTAAGGATGGGAGCGGAAGCGCCCACGATGGTGTCTGACCGCCTGAGGGGCGGCCCTCCGGATGGCATCCGCATTGCGTGATGAATCACCCAATGGGTGACTGATCAATCAAAGGAGGAGCCTGATGCCTGAGACGCCGTGTGCGAACGTCCGACTGCCGTTCGACATCGATGACCAGATTGATCCGACCCTCATCACCGCGCATGCGGGCGTGCCGCTGGTGATCGAGTTGTTTCGCCGCGTGGGGGCGGCGCAGATCGTCAATGAGCAGGTTCGGATCAAACGGCGGCAGCGGGGGTTGACGCCGGCCCAGTTGACGGCAACGTCCCGGCGGGCTGTGGCAATGAGCGTGTCCTGGAGCGCGCCGTCGCGCGCTTGCCGCCCGGGCTCACGCAGATCTTCGTGCGGGGCGACGGCGCCCTGTATGAACAGGATGTGCTGGCATGGTGTGAGGCGCCGGAACGAGAGGTCGGGTATGCCATCAGTGCCGATATGAGTCCACAGTTGTACGCGGCCATCACGCAGCTACCGGAGCACGCCTGGCAGCTGGAGCGCGCCGAACCCGACGCGATCCGCGAGTGGGCTGAGGTCCCGTATGTGCCGGACGACGGCGATCATCGAAAGGATCGGCCCTGGGGCCGCCGCTATCTCGCCGTACGGATTCGTCGCCGCCAAGGCGAGCTGTTTGCGGATGGCAGCACGGTGAAACAGTTCGCGATCGTGACGAACCGAGAGGGGGATGGCCTGACACTCATTCGCTGGCATCGGGAGAAAGCGGGCACCGTCGAGCATGCCCAGCATGTGCTGAAGAATGAATTGGCCGCCGAGGCCCTGCCCAGTGGGAAGTTCGGCGCCAACGCCGCCTGGTTCCGCCTCAACGTCCTGACCTACAATTTGCTCCGCGCGCTGAAGCGCGTGGCCTTACCCGGAGATTTGTCGGACGCTCGGCCGAAGCGGCTCCGGTTTCTGGTGTTCAACACGGTCGGAAAGGTCGTGCAGCATGCACGTCGGATGCTGTTACGGCTTACGGTTGCCGCCCAGCAGGCCCTCGTGGCCTTTGCACGAAGAAAAATCTTGGCGCTGAGCCCGACTTAGCCGGAGATTAGGGTTGGATATCAGGAGCTTTGAAGAATCAGACCATGCTGGCTTTACATCAGCAAGGGGGAGACTCGCTTAAAGTGATCGTAGGCCAAACGAGTCACTTGCCGACCACGCCCGGTACGATCCAGAAATCCGGCTTGGATCAGGTAGGGCTCATACACATCCTCGATCGTGCCCTTATCTTCCTGAACAGCGGCGGCCAAGGACTCCACTCCGACCGGTCCCCCATTGAACTTCTCGATGATCGTGAGCAGGATTTTACGGTCCATCTCGTCGAAACCCGCCTCATCGATCCCGACCCAGGCTAATCCCTCCTTGGCCACCCGTTCCGTAATATGCCCGTCCGCCTTAATTTGAGCATAGTCTCTGATGCGTTTAATCAGCCGATTGACGATCCGCGGTGTTCCACGGGCACGGCGAGATATTTCCGCAGCACCTGCCCGATCAATCCCAACCCCTAAGACTCCGGCCGAGCGCGTCACAATCGATTCCAGCTCGGACGGCTCATAGAATTCCAACCGATAGACTAAACCGAATCGATCCCGCAGCGGGGACGTCAGGGAACCGGCCCTGGTCGTCGCGCCCACGAGTGTAAAGGGCGGCAGATCCAGTTTGACGGTCCTCGTGGCAGGCCCCTGTCCGATGACCAGATCAAGCTGAAAGTCCTCCATCGCCGGATAGAGCGCCTCTTCAACCGACGCGGGCAGGCGATGAATCTCATCGATAAAGAGCACATCATATTCCTGGAGATTGGTGAGAATCGCCGCCAAGTCGCCGGCATGGGCTAAGACCAGCCCTGATGTCGACCGCAAGGCCGCGCCCATTTCTTTCGCGATAATGTGCGCGATGGTCGTCTTGCCGAGGCCTGGCGGTCCGTAGAAGATGGCATGGTCGAGCGCCTCGCCCCGCTGCTTGGCCGCTTCGATGCAGACTCGAAGCGACGCCTTCATTTTCTCTTGGCCGACGTATTCATCCAGGGTCTGAGGACGAAGGACATTCTCCTGACCTCGCTCTTCGTCCGTGGCACGATTGGTCACGACCCGCTCGGTCATGATGCGACACCCATCCCTACTTGCCTTCCGGCATCTGTTGATACTTCGGCGGGGGCGGCAGCGTCCCTTGACCAGGCTGGGCCGCGCTGCCGCAATCAGGAGGACACCGTTTATATCCTTGGCTCGCGTTCGGAAAATTCTGCTCCATTTTCTTCAACTGGCATTGCGACAACCGGCCACCATCCTTGCTCCCGCACCGAGCAGGCACGGAGGAACCACCGATTTCAGCATATCCGTCCGGACAGGATCCGCACACACCCAGCATGTTGGCACCCAACGGCACACATTGCACGAGCGTCGGATCGCCCTCTTTGCAGATTTCCGGAGATTGGGTGACGCCCGTCGTCGCATACCCCTCCGGACACGCTCCACAGGTCATTCTGATGCTTTTCGGCTCGGAAGCCTCCTGCGCACTGCTGCGAGATGGGAGCGTGACAGCAAGAACAGCCCCGATCGACAGGCTACACAGAAGCACCATACTGATATGCGTGACGTTGAGTCGCATAGACCTACCCCCTTCCAAGCTCCTTGAGCCCTTCCCGGATGAGCTCCTTCAGTGCCAGTGAGCCTGTCGCCGTCTTGGTGACTCGCTTTAAGGCCTCCTTGGCATCCTGAGGACGATAACCCAAGTTTATCAGAGCGGAAAGGGCGTCCTCATACGGACCATCCACGGCGGAGATGTCAGCGGTCGCAGGCCGAGGCGAACCGCCCTGGATTTTGCCAACCTTATCCTTCAGTTCAAGCGCAATGCGGCCCGCCGATTTCTTGCCGATGCCTGGAATGGTCACCAACTTATCGAGATCCTCGGTCTGGATCGCATGGACCAGATCCGGGATCGGCAAACTCGACAGCACGCTGAGGGCGAGTTTCGGGCCGATGCCCGACACGCTGGTCAGCAGCAAAAACGATTCCTTCTCGCTTTGCGAGAGAAAGCCGAAGAGCTGGATCGCATCTTCCCGGAGATGCGTGTGAATATTCAGCGCGGTAACTTCGTCAAGATTCGGCAGGGCGTAATAGGTGCTGAGTGGAATATGAACTTCGTACCCGACCCCGTGCACATCGAGTGTGAGATGGGTGGGTGCCTTGAATGCCAACCGCCCCGTGAGAAAGGCGATCATGTCGTCTGGTTATCCGAGTGACATGGTGATGGTGGTCGGCCGACCTGGTTATCCTGCTGCGGTCGCGGCCACTTTCTCCATGATTTCGTCCGGGATGTCGAAATTCGCGTGAACCTTCTGCACGTCATCATGCTCGTCCAAGATCTCCATCAACTTGAGCATCTGTTCGGCTGACTTTTCGTCCAGACGGATCGTATTCTGCGGAATAAAGGTGATTTCCGACAAGGCCGTGTCGATTTTCGCATCGACTAGCGCCTTCTTGACCGCTTCAAAATCGTGAGGGCTGGTGAGCACCTCGTAACTCTTCTCACCGACCTTCACGTCTTCGGCCCCGGCGTCGAGGGCCAAGGAGAGAAGCGCATCTTCATCGACCTTTCCCTTCTCAATCGCCACGAGCCCCTTCTTCTGAAACTGCCAGGCGACGGCGCCCGCTTCCGACATATTGCCGTGATTTTTCGTGAGGAGGCTGCGTATCTCCGCGACGGTTCGATTCCGGTTGTCGCTCGTAATCTCCAGAAGAAGCGCCGTCCCTCCGGGTCCATATCCTTCCAACTGAAACTCCTCGTACATCACACCAGGCAATTCCCCCGTCCCTCGCTGGACGGCTTTCTTCATCGTATCGCCGGGCATGTTGGCTTCCTTGGCCTTGGCGATCGCCAACCGCAGTCGGGGATTTGCGTCAGGGTCACCGCCGGACCGAGCCGCGATCGTGAGCTCCCGGATGATGCGCGTGAAGATTTTCCCGCGCTTCGCGTCCTGAGCTCCTTTGTGCCGCTTGATCGTGGACCAGTGACTATGTCCACCCATGTGTTCCTCCTCTACCCCGGCCAGAACTTTGCGAGCTTGTGAGAGACCTGAAAAATCTTCAACGACTATGGAGAGTGCTAGACGTAGCACAGGCTTCGGAAAGGTGTCAAATGACATCGGCAGGCTTATCCTGGCCTATTCGGAATAGACGAGAAGTAAGAGACCAAAGAGGATCACGAATCCCGCCCAGGCAACTTCCCACCCATTCACTCTACGGGATGATGGGCCCGGCAACCAGGAGGCCAAGCCCTTTGACAAGGCCGCACAGACACCGACGGTTCCCAATACTGCATGATGAAACTCGATCTTCGCACTCGCGGGGTGATCCCCATGTGAATGGACAAACAGCAGCAGACTACCGATCAACGTTAAGAAAACCAATGGAGCGGCCCAAGCCGGGTGCCGCACGTTGCCGGTTCGGCGGAGCGCCTCACTGAAGGCTATGGCCAGTGCCAGCACTCCATAGAACTTGTGCTCGACAATTTCCCGGTCTTGGCCGAAGAACGTCTCCACAAAGCCGCGTGAAGACTCATATAGGTTTCGCAATTGAGACAAACAAATTTCATAAAGGCTCCTGTTGCAGTCGCTCCGCAGAGGTTGGTCGAGGCGGTACGCTATCATACTGATTTTCAAGGAGTCAAACCGCTCGGAAGGCCTGGGAAGCGAGTCATCCGAAACGATTCGACTAACTCTGTACGGTCCTGACTGCCTGGCGCGTTTCCGGCACCGGATAGCCGGCTTCGGTACATACCCTCTGAATGGTGCGGTCGGTATCAAAATAGACTTGCCAGTAATGGGTGTTATGACAGACCGGCCGCACCACCAAGAGCGTGCCGCTGGCATTGAACTCCAAGATCTCCACAACCGGTCCGGGATCGGTCAGTACGTTAGGAATGTGACTGACGGAATGTCGTAACCGAGTGATCGCGTCTTGCGTGTTGAAGAGAAAAGGGGACAGCAACTGTCTTTGCTGTCCCCTTTTCTCCTGCGTCGTTTCAATTCGTCGTCGACTGAAGTAGCCCCTACAATTGGAGGCTCAGCCTCTCCAATCGCGTTCGCACTGTCGATCAGATCGAGGGTGTTTCCGGCGTGGTGCTGGAGGACCCATCGCCGCCGAGCGACTTCTTATACTTCTTGTAGTACTCAAGCTGCGCGCTGCGCACCCAGTTCTCTCGTTGAATGCGCCCTGAGAAGTTGGGGAGGAGGAACTCGAATTTGTCGATGTCCGCTTGGCTCCAGGTTGCCACCTGGCTGAACCAGAAGACGCCCCGCTTGTGAAGAAACCGTTCTAACGCCGGTCCGACCCCGCGGATCTGTTTCAGATCATCGACCAATTCTCGACCCGCTTGCCCCTCATCCGATTGTTCACCAGCACCAGCCAGATCCAAATCCTCTGTGTATGCACTGATCGTTTCATCCGACACGCCCCCATTCTTCACACACATCGTTTCAGCAGGAGACTCCATCTGCTTCTCGATAGCCTCCGCGCTTGCGTCTGCAGACGTGGCTTGGAACTCAGCCATCTGCACAGAAAGATCGAGGCTCTCACTCGGAGCTTCACCGTCGCCGAGCCACTGCTGATACTTCTTGTAGTGCTCGACCTGCGCACTGCGTACCCAATGCTCTCGTTGAATGCGTCCTGAAAAGTTGGGGAGAAGAAACTCGAACTTGTCGATATCAGCAGGACTCCAGCTCGCCACCTGCCTGAACCAGAAGACGCCTCGCTTGTGGAGAAACCGTTCTAACGCCGGCCCGACCCCACGGATCTGTTTCAGGTCATCGGGCGACTCGCGATCCGCTTGTCCCTCATCTGACGGGGCAGCGGCCCCGGCAGAGTCCAGATCTCCAGCGGATTTGCTGAATTGTTCTCCCGACACATCCTCCCCGACCTGCGAAGACGCAGCATGCAGCTCAGCGCTCTGCTCACGAAGGTCAAGACTCTCGCCTGGCGGCTCGCCTGCGCCGAGCCACTGCTGATACTTCTTGTAGTGCTCGATCTGCGCGCTGCGTACCCAATGTTCTCGTTGAATACGCCCTGAAAAATTGGGCAAGAGGAACTCAAACTTGTCGATGTCTGCCTGGCTCCAGGTTGCCACCTGACTGAACCAGAAGACGCCCCGCTTGTGAAGAAACCGTTCTAACGCCGGCCCGACCCCACGGATCTGTTTCAGGTCATCGGGCGACTCTCCGATTGCCTGGCCCTCTTCCGACGGCGCAACAGCACCAGCAGGGGTGAGACTCCCCGCCTGCTCACGAACCCTTTCAACCAGCAGCTCCTCAGTCGTTTCAGCAGGAGTCTCGATCCGCTGCTCGGCACTCGTTTCCCTAACCTGTGAAAGAGCGGCTTGGAGCTGAGCGATCTGCGCACGCAGCTCGGCGATCACGGCCACTTCGCCTTCTAACGCCTTGATCCGGGCCAACTGCTCCAGATGGTCGACCGGCACCTCCCCAGGCTGTTCAGTGGGAGCCTCGATCTGCCTCGCAACCGTCTTTTCTCTGGCCGATGAAGACGCGGCTTGAACCTGCGCGATCTGCGCAAGAAAATCGGCGATCTCGGCCACCTCGCCTTCCAGCGCCTTGATCCGGGCCAACTGCTCCGGATTATCGACCGGCACCACCACCCGCCCTTCGATGCTTCTCCCCCCAACCTGTGTAACAACGGTTTGGAGCTGCACTATCTGTCCGAGCAGCCCAACCATTATGGCGACCTCACCTTCCAACGCCTTGATCCGAGCCAGCTGTTCCGAATTGTCGACCGGCCGATCCACGAGCTTCTCCACGATCTTTTCAATCGGCACCTCCACCAGCCTCTCGACGATCTTCTCAACTGGCACTTCAACACGTTTCAGCACGACCCGTTCGACCGGCACCTCAACACGCTTTCTCAACCGTTCGAACCTCCGGCGGTTGATTTGTGAGCATGGTGACCTTACTCATGAGGCGTGCCACCTCACGGCGCTTCTCATCCATCACCGGTCCCAACACCATCCCCTTGATCCCCCACCCCAGGAAACCAGCTCCCACCACCGTCCAAATCCAGCAAGTCCAGTTCCCAGTCATCATGACTGCTCTCCTCGACACAGCTGCTGGCGGCACCGGCGGTGGCGATGGCGGCGGTTCAGTGATGTTCGGAGCCGGTGGAGGAATTTCAGACGGATTGTCCAATGCAACCGGAGGCGGCGACGTAACGGATCGTTCACCACAGAAAAAGAACGTCATGCTAAGAATGAACAACCCGAGGAGTGCCAAGTACGGGTCTTTACCCTGCATAACAGTCACCTTCGCAGCAAGACAGCAACGTCGCACACCAAAGCAGAATATTGCTGTGTAGGGAAAGCCGTCAAGGGGTCGGTCTTGAACCATCGTCTACAAGGTGGGAAACCAGTCTCCCAACTCCACTGCACAAGCGGGACTGCCTGGCAGGCAGTCCTGTGGGATGGTCACCATGGTGATTATGTTCAGATCGAGTACTGGAAGATCGGCTTGGCCCCGATGGCCTTGGCCAGGACACCCCGACGCTTTAATTCGTCGAGGATTCGTGCAGTGGCTGCGTCGAAATCGGTCGGGCCGTTGAGGACCACATCGGTATTCGCGGGTGGCTCTTCTTCAGTCTTGCTCATATGCACAGCGATAACCGGAGCGGGATGCACCAGCGTCCTGATCGCTTGTGACGCTTCGCGATACGCCAGGCCAAAGGGATTCGTGGTGGAGACGACGATGAGGCCCGTGTCGGTAAGAAGCCGGGCCACCTCGCCGTAGCGACGAGCCATTTCCGTCGTCTGTCCCCGCTCTTCTTCACTCAGATCAGCATCGAGCCCACGGCGGAGATTTTCCCCGTCCAATAAGTACGCATGACGCCCGTCCGCCACCAGGCGGCCTTCAAGCTTCCGCGCCAAGAACGATTTTCCGGTGTGCCGCCCGCCGGTGATCAAGACCACCGCCGCACGATGGCCATACTGTTGGGCCCGGTCTTCAACCGTAACTTCGCCCTTGACCCAGGCAAAGTCGCGCCGCCTGGCTTCTTCACGGAGAAATTCCTGATCGTCATGGACCAGTTCGGTGATGATGCCCCCACCTGCAATATCGTATTCGTCCACCAAGACAAACCGGCCGGTCGCCTCAAACGACGCCGACAGATCAAACGCAACCGGGGCTTTGGTGCGTAGAGTCAATTCGGCTACTTGGTTCTTCATGACCGCATGGCTGCCCTGTTGTTGGGCCAGGTCCATCGTATCGATGATCCGATGGATCGAGGCTACCTCGCAATCCACTTCTTTCGTGGCCACACGCAACAAATATTTGCGGCCTTTTTCCAGCGGTCGCTTCCCCAGCCAAAACAGATTGGCCCGAAAGGCCGTGGAAACGTGCGGAAGATTGTCGTGCAGCGAGGCGATTTCGCCGCGCTCGACGAAGATCTGTTCATCCAGCGTCATGCCGATTGATTGTCCCGCCTGACCTTCGGTCGGTTGCGGCTCGATATTGAAGGCCTCCACCGTCCGAATGTTGGCTCGCTTATTGGACGGCGAGAAGACAAGATGGTCGCCGACTTTCAAGCGCCCGGCTGCAATACGACCGGTAATGATCCGGCGCGCGTCGAACTTATAGACGTCCTGCACGGGCAGGCGAAGGGGTTGCTCCGAACGGGCCGCTTCTTTTTGGAATGCGCCGAGCGTTTCCAAGACCGTGGGGCCGCCGTACCAGGGCATCTGCTTGCTGCGGTTGGCGATGTTGTCGCCGAGCTTGGCGCTCACCGGAATAAACTGGGACGGCACGGCTTTGAACTGCCCAAGAAACTCTCGATACTCTTTTTCGATCCCGTCGAACACATCCTGGCGGTAGCCGACCAGATCCATCTTGTTGACCACCACCGCAAACTGTCGGACGCCCAGCAGCGAGAGAAGATACCCGTGCTTCTTGGATTGTTCTTTGACGCCTTCCAACGCATCGATGAGCAACAGTGCGGCCTCGGCCCGTGCGGCGCCGGAAATCATGTTCTTCAGAAATTCTTTGTGCCCCGGTGCGTCGATGATGATGTACTGCCGGCCCTTCCACATGAAAAACGTACGAGCCGTATCGATCGTAATCCCCTGCTCCTGCTCTTCCAGAAACGCATCGAAGAGGAACGCGTATTCGAATTCCTTCCCCTGTTGCTTACAGATCGCCTGTACTTTTTCCAGCTTGCCGTCCGGCAGTGAGCCGGTGTCGGCATAGAGCCGTCCCAGCAGGGTGGACTTCCCGTGGTCCACATGGCCCACAATGACAATGTTCAAATTCTCAGATGGTTTGGTATCGGTCGGTGTCATCTTCATTTTTATTTTCCAGAATGCTCACACGAGCAAGTCGGCGAGGCCGCAGGTGAGAAACAACCGGAGGCGTACCCTCTAGGGTACGTTGAGGATTGTTTCGATCCGAGAACGACGCTGGATCCTCGTTTCAGCATTCTGCCTACATGTACCCATCTTTTCGCAATAACTCCATCCCTCGCCCTTCGTCCTGCGCTCGACCTGAGCGCTCGGCTACCGTGGTATGGCGAAGCTCCTCGATGATGTCGTCCACCGTCTTGGCCGTGGATTTGATCGGCGTGGTGCAGGGCGCACAGCCGAGGCTGCGATAGCGCATTCCGTCGCCCTTATCGAGATACAAATCGATAAACGGGATGTTTTCGAGTTTGATGTATTCCCAAATGTTGATTTCCGTCCAATCCAGGAGGGGATGAATACGGATATGCGTGCCGGGCGGGAACGTTGTTTTATACTGGTCCCACAATTCCGGCGGCTGGTCTCGAAAATCCCAATCGCCGTGTTTATCCCGCGGCGAGAAATACCGTTCCTTAGCCCTGGTCCCTTCCTCATCGGCACGGACGCCGAGGATGACGCCGGTGTAGCCTTTGTTCTCCAACAGCTGCTTGAGGCCGTTCGTTTTCAACGCGGTGCAGCAGACGACGCGGCCCATCGTGTGGTTCATGCCCGCCGCCAAGGCTTCTTTATTTTGACCGACCACTAAATCCAACCGCCATTCTCGCGCAAGACGGTCGCGATACTCGATCATCGCCGGGATCTTGTAGCTGGTATCGACATGCAGGAGCGGAAACGGGACATGCCCGAAGAATGCCTTACGCGCCAGCCACAGCAGCACCGTGGAATCCTTGCCCATCGACCAGAGCATGGCAAGATTATTGAAATGCTTATAGGCTTCTCGCAGAATATAGACGCTTTGATCTTCCAATTGCCGCAGGTGTTTCATGCCCCAAATCCTTCTGCCTTTCGTTCTACGCTGCGACCGGCTGTCGCACCAAGTCATCCAGTTTTCGTATTGCCGCGCCCCCCTCGATGGCGGCGCGCGCCACCGGAAAGCAGGCCGATAACGACGTTCCTTTCCCCGCTGCGTACAGCAACATCGCCGCATTCATCAGGACCCAATCCGTGGGGCCACCCGGCACCCGGTTCTGAAGAATACGGCGGAGCAGATCCGCCTCTTTCTCGCGTTGATTGGGAGGAAATCCCGCCATCTCACGTGAAGGAACCAGCGCCAGGCCGAAATCTTTCGGCACCACTCCCAACGATGTGATGCGTTCATCGCGCAATTCCAAGACTCTCGTCGCCATCGATGCGGATAACTCCGGATCGCCCTCGACCCCGCGGACCACCAACGCCCGCGAACATCCGAGCATTCGTAAGGCCTCAGCGGTCTTTTCAAAATGCGGCGGGTGCGACAACCCCACCACTTGCACCGCAGCTCGGGCCGGGTTGAGCAGTCTGGCAATCGGATGAAACACGTTCCTGACCCCCAGCTCTTGGCGCATCTCCAAAAACCGATAGAGGGGCGGGTGATAGAGACCGATATCGAGATAGGCAAAGCCGTTCTTGTTTAAGTGTTCCGTCACCCGCTTGGGCTCCGCATCGACCGGGACGCCCAAGGCCTTCAGTGTGCCGGCACTGCCAGGCCGACCAGGAATGCCGTCGTAGCCGTGCATCAAGACTGCGGCTCCGGCTGATGCCGCAACGATCGATGCGGCAACGATCGCATGAAAGGTGTCCTGCTTCCCAGCGTAACTCGGTACATCGACAAGCGCCAACTCTCTGGAGACTGCGAGCGGGTGCACGTACTGCCGCGCCGCAGCCGTCAGTGCCGCGAGCTCAGTGACCGACTCCGACTTGAACCGCATGGCGATGAGAAACGCCCCGACCTGTGCCGGTGTGGCCTCCCCTTCAATCAACGCCTTCATCGCCTGCTTGCACTCATCCCACGTCAGGTCTTTGGACGCTTTCGGTCCTTTGGCAATCTTGGCAAGGATCTCTTGAATCGGCATGTTAGGCCTTATGTAACCCGCACTCGGTTTTGGAAAAATTCTTCCAGCGCCCGGCCCGCGGATCATCGCCGGCCGCCACGGGCGCCGTGCAATACGTGCACCCGATGCTGGGATAGTTGTGATCGTGGAGCGGATTGTAGGGAACTTCGTAGACCTTGATGTAGGTCCACACATCGGTCCATGTCCATCGGGCCAGCGGATTGACTTTGATCAACTCGAACTTCCGGTCCCATTCGATCAATCCGGCATTCGTACGGGACGGAGCTTGGTCCCGCCTGATTCCGGTAATCCATGCGTCATAGCCCTGGAGCATGCGAGTCAGCGGCTCGACCTTCCGTAATTGGCAACACTGATCCGGATTGCTCGACCAGAGGGCATCACCATAGGATTCTGCTTGCTGCTGCGGCGTCAGCAACGACTTCACTTGAATGACCTGCGCCGGCTTCAACTGGTACCTCTCGATGATCCGATCCCGCGTCACATAGGTCTCAGGAAACAAAAAATCTGTATCAAGATAGAACAACGGCATCGAGGGATTGATCCGATGGACCATATCCACAAGCACGACATCTTCCGCCCCGAAACTGCAGGCCAACACAATCTTCCCATATCGTTCACTGACAGCCGTCAGGACATCTTGAGGCGGCTTCGCCTCGAAAGACGCACTCCAGACGTTGAGCGCTGCGATGCGTTCGAATTGGTCGTTTGCTGTCATAGCCGCTCGGATCCCTTTACTCTTCGACTTTCTCCACGAGAATCCGATAATGGGATGCGTCCGCTTCCAGCGCCTCTTGGATGAGCACCTTGTGCCCGTCGTTCTTGAGGCTCATCGGCACGTTCTTGATCGGTTCGCCCGCGTCGAGCCATACTTCCAGCTTCTCACCCGCATCCATCATCTCCAGCTTCAACTTGGTCTTCACATAGTTCATGGGGCAGGCGACGCCACGAAGATCGTAGACCGGCGCGCCGGTCGGAGCCGGAGCCGCCGGCTTCACTTCCGCGGCTATCGAAGCCACCGGCGCTACAACTTCCTTTACAGGAGGCGCCGTCTCCGGAACCGGGGCAAGCTTCAAATCTTTCCCCATCTGTTCGGTTGCGGCACGGCACGCATCGACGAAGCCTTTCGCAAACACCATCTTTTCATAAGCCGACTCCGCGGTCGTCTCTTTAGGGCCGAGATCGCCGACCTTCTTGTTGAGCTCGCGATACTGCGCAGGGATGACCCCTTTCTGCGCAATCCGGCTGTCGAATTCGATAAAGGTTTCTGAGTCCGTCGACGGCTCAAGCCCCTCGGTCACCAACATCGCCTTGGCCGCCGCCAACACCGCGCGATAGGACTTGTTGACCGAGACGGAATACTGATGCTTCTCGACCAGTAACTTCGCTTGATAGAGCTCCTGATCGGCCTCCAGGATGCCGTTCTCGATCATTTCCAGGGCGCCGCCGGCACATTCGCCGGGCCCGAGATCCTCGAGAATAAATTCTGCTTCCCCTTCCCAATCATAATAGAATGTAGAATCCTCTTCATACGACGGCACGATGGTGTACGGGATCAATTCGTCCTTCAGCTTGACCTTCCCGACGCGGGCGATGAACTTCGGCAAGGTTTCATTCTCTCGGCGGTCACGCCGATAGACATCGATCAAATGGGAGATCGCTGCCGGCACGGCTTTCGCCGGTAACTTCACGATCATCTGTCCGATTTTGGCTGTCCCGTTCACCGAGCCGCCGAGGTGGAGCTCATAGTGCGGGGCAACATGGTCGCCAAGCCGCTTGCCGACCCCATGCAGCCCGATCGTGGAGATATGATGTTGTGCGCAGGAATTATGGCACCCGCTGATTTTGACATCCACTCCAGCCAGATCTTCCGGCACGCGGCCGGCTGGAAGCACCTCGGCCAGCGCGCGCGCAAGACCTTTGGATGAGGTGATCCCAAGGCCGCAGGTATCGGTGCCGGGGCAGGCGATAATGTCTTCGACCAGCTCCGCACCGGGATCGGCGAGCCCACGGGACGCCAAATCTTCGTACAGACCGGCAATCCGATCGGCAGGAATCCAGCGGATCACCATATTTTGGTTGATGGTGGTGCGAAGATTGCCGTTCGAATACCGTTCAGCAAGATCAGCGACGAAGAGTATCTGTTCAGCCGTAATATCCCCCATGAACAGTTTGATGGCGGCCGTGACATAGCCCTCCTGCTTCTGCTTCACGACATTGGTCCGTTTCCACATCTCGAACGGCGTCTCATGGCCGATGGTGCGGACCCCATTGCCGTTACCGGTCCCGTTTCCGGATGCCGAACCATTTCTCGTCGGCATGATGAGCGGGGGCGGCTCGTCCTGATGCGGCAACAGAGTCACTGCTCCGTTCTTGGGAAGTGCGTGTCCCATGGCCACGTACGCGGCTTCCCAGCGCCGTTTGAATTCGTCAAACCCCAGTTTGTCGATGACGAACTTCATCCGGGCCTTGTTCCGATTTTTCCGATTGCCGAGGGTATCGAAGACTTTAATCACGGCCTCAATACTGGGGATCAACTCCTCCATCGGGGTGAACTCACGGAGCAGTTGAGCAACCCGTGGAGCAGACCCCAACCCACCACCTGCCACCATTCGAAAGCCGATCTCTCCGTCGGTTCGTTTGACGGCCAGCAATCCGATATCGTGGATGGGAGTCAACGCGCAGTCGTGCTTGCAGCCGGAAAATGCAATTTTGAACTTTCGCGGCAAACTCTGGTTCAAGGGGTTCCGCAACAGGTGATAGGCCACGGTCTTCGCATAGGGCGTCACATCGAAGACTTCGCCTTGGCACACACCGGCCAGATGACATGCCGTCACATTCCGCACGGTATTGGCGCAGGCCTCTCTGGTCGTCAGTCCGACTTCGGCCAACCCTCGCATGATGGTCGGCACATCCTTCAGTTCCACGAAGTGCAACTGGATATCTTGTCTCGTCGTGACGTGCCCGACTCCGGTCGCATACCGGTCGGTGAGCTCCGCGACACGCCGCAGCTGATTCGCGGTGATGCCGCCGAACGGGATTTTGATCCGCACCATCTGCACACCGGGCTGACGCTGACCATAAATGCCGTATTGCAGACGGAACGGCTTGAAGAGATCGGTCGCGATCTCTCCGGCCAATGTTCGCAGAGCCTCGGTCTCGAAGGTTTCGATTTCCTCTAAGATGGCGGGAGGAATCGGACTTGTGACAATTTGAGGGATCGCAAGAGATTCAACGTAGCTCATAGACTAATCTCCTAGCCTCATCGGGAGAGGAACCTTCTGAATCAGATGTGGTACATCGGATTGCGTTGAGCGTCGATCGTCCGTAGACGCGTCGCCAAGTGTTCGACGGTAATGCTTTCGAGCACTTTCCGTTCAGCCTGCTGAACCTGCTCCCAGACGTCCCCGAGCAGCAATTCCGGCTTGGTCGCTTGACGATCACGTGTCCGCTGTCCGACAAATGATCGATGAAAGACCGGCCCTTCCAATGCCTCAAAAATATCGGCGATCGACATCGCGGCCGGTTCATGCGTGAGAAGATAGCCGCCTTGGGCACCCCGCTGGCTTTCGACGAGGCCGGCCTTCTTCATCGCATGGAGAATCTGCTCAAGAAAACGAGCCGGAATCCCATGGCGCCTCGCAATAGCCCGTGCTTGAATAGGGGCTTCTCGTGCATGTGTTGCAAGATCAACGGCGACCATAATTCCATATGTGGCCCGCATAGGCACTTTCATACTTGATTATCCCTGTCGGAATTGAGTACATATACATTCCCTCCTCTTGACCTGTCAAGGCACCGGAAACGTCATTGATGAAGGTCGACATGGCTGCCGATAGTGAGCATGCCAATCTAGATTTTCTAGTAAACCTTGTTAAGAGTCGCGAGAGAGCCGCACACCTTCATCTTTACTATTCATTTCATACCTGCGAAGCCGTACAGGACGAGGGCAGGAAGGCCATCACACCTGGAAAATCCGATTGACATCGTGTACGCCCTACGCAATAATCCGGAGTCTTCTTCGGGTGGTGCCTTCATGTCTGTGCCGTCATCTTTATTTACCGTTCTCGTACTCACGAACGATACGACCATACAAGCGCTGGTGAAACAGATATTCAAAGACACCTCCGTGACGATCGCTCAGGACGTGCAGACCTTTCCAAAGGAGTTGTCGCGACATCGGTTTGATGCCGTCGTGATGGAATCGCAAGGCGGACAGGATCAGGTTGACACGCTGTATCAGCACCTCGACCCCTCTCGCACTCTTTGCATCAGCGGGTCCAAGGCGGTCTTGAAAAAGACGCTGAAAACAATCCTGCTGATGAATCAGCCGGAGAGCCCCCAGCAGAGCAAATCCCACGACACCTCTCTGGAGAGTTATCTAGAGGTAAAAATGGGGGAATTCGTAAAGGGGATGCGAAACGGATCGGCGAAGAACCTTCATCCTATTCTCATTTCCGCCGTAGAACGCCCTCTGATTACTTCCGCGCTGCGGGAGACCGGAGGCAATCAAATACAAGCTGCTGCGCTTCTCGGTCTCAACCGTAATACCTTGCGAAAAAAAATCGTGAATCTTCATATTCCTTTAAAGCAAACGAAAGCGAGAGCCAATTCATAGCGTTTGAACAGGATGTTCACAGATGTGCGGTAGGATTCATTCCCAATACATCTCTCACCACTCATAAAGGAGGGACCCGTATGACAAAGGAAGAGCTGATCGCAAAGATGGCCGCTTCAGCCGGCATTACCAAGGTTGCGGCCGGAACCGCCCTTGAAGCATTCACCGGGGCGGTGACTTCCTCGTTGAAAAAAGGGAAGCGCGTCTCTCTCGTTAACTTCGGCACCTTTACGATTTCAAAACGAAAAGCACGAATGGGAAGAAACCCACGGACAGGCGAATCACTCCGAATCCCGGCGGCCAAGGTCCCGAAGTTTTCAGCCGGGAAAGAGCTTCGCTCTGCGGTAAGGTAGCCGGCCGTACGCTGTAGAGTGCCTGGCCTGAGCGATGAGTGAAAGAGAAGGTCCCACTTCTTTCAGGTAGCTGAGGGAGTGCGGCCTTCTCTTTCGTTTTCTTGACAGTGTCAGTGAGGCTATATTAGCATGCCTCCTTTCTTGATAGGCGCGTAGCTCAGGGGGAGAGCGCTACCTTGACACGGTAGAGGTCGACGGTTCAAGACCGTCCGCGCCTACCATTCACAGGGGTATTAGTTTGCCTCTTCTCTTAGAGGCGTGGTCCATTTGTGCTGTGAGTAAAATCCAATAGGTCATGAAGATTGCGGTCAAAGACGGTCCGAGCGGTGACTTTCAAACTGGGGCGACAGTGGGTAGCGCTCTGTCTGAGCTAGGAGTCTCCGGCCAGGATGTTCTCGCAGCCAAAGTAGACGGAACGGTTGTCGATTTGTCGTCT
>JABMDK010000008.1:117762-125912 GCA_015903995.1 Nitrospira sp. | reverse complement strand
TTTTTCAAGGCCCGTGACGAGCATTATAAGGTCGAGCTGATTCAAGGGTTTCCCGACGGAGAGCCGATCACCGCCTACACACAAGGCGATTTCGTGGATCTCTGTCGCGGTCCCCATCTCCCTGCCACCGGTGCCATCGGCGCCATAAAACTGCTCACCACAGGAGGAGCCTATTGGCGTGGCGATGAACGTAATCCGATGTTACAGCGGATCTACGGGACATCCTTTCCGACACAAGCCGAAGTCGATGCCTATATGGCCAGGCTGGAGGAAATTAAGCGACGCGACCACAGAAAAGTCGGAAAAGAGTTGGATTTGATCAGCATTCAGGATGAGATCGGACCAGGGTTGGTCCTCTGGCATCCGAAAGGCGCGGCCGTTCGTCTCCTGATTGAAAATTTCTGGCGAGAACAACATATTCGAGACGGCTACCAGTTGGTCTATTCGCCCCATACCGCGCGTCTTGATCTCTGGAAAACCAGCGGACACCTCGATTACTACCGAGAAAACATGTTCCCATCGATGAAGCTGGAAGGCAGTGAGTACCAGCTGAAACCGATGAATTGTCCGTACCACATCATGATCTACCAGTCTCACCTGCGTAGTTATCGAGATCTCCCCATCCGCTATGGGGAACTGGGAACGGTCTACCGCTATGAACGAACCGGTGTGTTACACGGACTCATGCGGGTGCGCGGATTCACACAGGATGATGCGCATCTCTTTTGCCGCCCGGATCAGATGGAACAGGAAGTCAGCCGGGTCTTAGACTTTACGTTTTTCGTGTTGCAGACATTCGGCTTTCACCAATTTGACGTCTTTTTGTCCACACGCCCCAAAGAGTCCGTGGGTGGCGACGAACATTGGACCTTGGCCACCGGCGCACTGGAAGCGGCACTGAAAAGTCGTAATATCTCCTTCCACCTCGATCCGGGAGGAGGGGCATTTTACGGTCCGAAGATCGACATTAAGATCAAGGATGCGTTGGGCCGCTCGTGGCAATGTTCGACCGTCCAAGTTGACTTCAACAATCCGGAGCGGTTTGAGTTAAGTTATATCGGAGAGGACGGCAAAACTCATCGCCCGATCATGATTCATCGCGCCTTGATGGGATCTATCGAGCGTTTTTTCGGCATTCTGATCGAACACTACGGAGGCGCATTTCCGACCTGGCTGGCTCCGGTACAGGCCGTCGTCATGAGCATCACCGATCATCAGCACGACTACGTCGCAGCCGTCGTGGCGCAATTGAAAACAGCCGGCTTTCGTGCCGAACCGGATCTCCGGAACGAAAAGATCGGGTTTAAAATTCGCGAAGCGGAAAAGGCGAAAGTCCCGTTCATGCTGGTCGCGGGAAATCGCGAAATGCAAGATGGGACGCTCTCGGTACGAGGCCGAAGTGGGGCAAATTTAGGGAGCAAGACAGTGGCTGAAGTGTTGGATCTCCTACAAGTCGAGGTCACGCACACACAGCGAGAACTTCAACCCACACATTAAAAAAGAGGTGGCCTATCGTTCCCAAATTGCGCGTGAATCGTGAGATTCGAGTCCGAGAAATTCGTGTCATCGGCCCGGAGGGGGAACAGCTCGGCATTCTGCAGACGCCGGATGCCTTTCGTCAGGCTCAAGAGAGCGGCTATGACTTGGTGGAAGTGGCCCCCAACTCCACCCCCCCGGTCTGTAGAATTATGGACTATGGGAAGTACAAGTATGAGCTGAGTAAAAAGGACCATCAAAGTCGGCGCCATCAAAAGTCCACGCAAGTGAAGGAAATCAAGTTGCGCCCACGAACCGATAAGCATGACCTTGAAATTAAAGTTCGGCAGATGAAAACGTTCCTTGAAGAAGGCAATAAAACAAAAGTCACCCTCACCTATCGCGGGCGAGAGATGGCCAATCAAGAGATGGGTCGTGCCGTGATGAATTCCGTCATTGAACAATTGGCGCAAGCCGGCACGATCGAGTATGCTCCCCGCATGGAGGGGCGCAGTTTGATCATGATCGTCGCACCCAAAAATTGACCATCGCTGACGATGATCAATCAACCAAAGGAATTTTTCTGATGAAACTCAAAACGCATAAAGGGGCCAGCAAACGTTTTGCGAAGACCGGAAGCGGAAAAATCGTCAGACGGAAGGCAGGCAAGCGGCATCTTCTCACACACAAGCGGCACGACCACAAGCGCCGCCTGAGCGGGACGGCGGTTGTTGATACAGGGTTTGCCTCGTCACTGAACCAACTGATCCCGTACCAATAAGACAATTGTTTTACAGAGTCAGGATAATCTGGGCGATAAAGGAGTAATGAATTATGCCTCGCGCAAAAGGTGGACCAAAAACGAGAGCCCGACGGAAGAAGCGGATTAAGCTGGCTTCAGGCCAGTACGGCGGGAAAAGCCGATTGTTCCGTTCAGCGACAGAAAGTGTCGACAAGGGCTTGACCTATGCCTACACGGGTCGCAAGAACCGAAAGCGGGATTTCCGGCAGCTGCTTCTTCCGGCTTCACCAGTTCGTAGGTGACGGGAAAGGTAATCTTGGGCAATTGATAGATCCCGATGGACACCGTTTTGCGCTTATGGCCGAAAATATCGGCGAGCTTTTCCTGGGTTTGAATCAGTTGGGCCAGTCCCTGTTCCGTAACGCGGTACCCTTTGGCCATACAGGCCGCCACATAGGGGCGGACTTGGTCCATCCCGGGCTTCACGATGACGGACTGCACGGATTTTGGTTTCTTGGTGAAGAACGAATACGGCTGTAATCGGCCCTGCTGTTTGATACGGATTTGCCGGGCTATTCCTTCACAACACCAGAGATCCGGTCTGTTGCTGTCTTGGAGCTCGATGCGCAGCTCACCGGTGTCGGCATTGTGGCCTTTGAGCTCACCCTTGACGAGCATAAGCCACTCTTCCAACTGGGCGATGGGCATCCCACCGCGGGCACCCTTTGCCCGCTCAAGCAGTGATTCAAGATCGGTTTTAAAGACAGTGATCGTAGGCATGGGAGCGAGTTACAGCTGTCCTCTCGTCGTGCGAATGAGTTCCAAATTGTCGGTGAAAAGTTCCCGGATGTCGTGGATGCCCAGGGCGACCATCGCCATGCGATCGAGGCCCAAGCCCCACGCGATGACCGGCACCGTCACACCGAGCGGCAACGTCACCTCAGATCGAAACAGGCCGGCACCACCCAACTCCATCCATCCCAAACGCGGATGACGCACATGCATCTCAACCGACGGTTCGGTAAACGGGAAATAGGCCGGCAAGAACTTCACTTCCTTGGCTTGCGCCACCTCACGGGCGAACAAATTCAGCAGCCCCAAGAGCGTCCGAAAGTTGATGTCCTCTCCCAGCACGATGCCTTCCACCTGAAAAAAATCCGTCGCGTGCGTGGCATCGACCTGATCATACCGAAAACAGCGGGCGATCGAAAAATACTTCCCGGGAATATTGGGCGATGCCGCCAACGTCCGAGCCGACACCGCCGTCCCTTGACTCCGCAACACCAACCGTTTGGCCCGCTCTCGATCAAACGAGTAGCCCCACCCAGTGGACCCCGTATCAGCCCCGTCCTCATGGACCTTGGCGACACGACTCAAGAACGGCTTGGCGATGGCAGCGGCATGGCTGGGTGCTTTGACGAAATATACGTCATGAATGTCCCGCGCCGGATGAAATTGCGGCATAAACAGCGCATCCATGTCCCAAAACTCGGTTTCAACGAGCGCGCCCCGCATCTCTTGAAACCCCATGCTCACGAGTTTGGTTTTCACGGTGTCCAGGAATTCCCGATAGGGATGTTTCTTCCCGGTGCCGATACGAGGGGGCCGCAGACTGATCGTGTATTTTCTGAATCGTTTGTGCCGCCAACTCCCGTCCTTCAACAGGTCCGGACTCAACTGCGAGACTTCCTCCGCGACTCCTTGCGTCAGGAGCTGTGCGGCTGCGCTGATGCCGTCCTGGGAGAGGACAAACGATCGCGCCACTCGCTCATCGATACGGAAAGGCTCCTTGGCATTGCCTCGCTTCACCGCGTAGTCTTCGATGACCTGCCGATGGATCCCCGTGAAGCCGGCCAATTCTTTCGGCGATTCTTGCACTTGCCCCAGGAGGGTTCTGAGCGCATCGGCCGTCGAGCTTGGTCGCCCGGTCGTTTCAATACAGCCCCCTTGGATGATCAAGAGCACGCCTTCTTTCTTGAGCCGCCCCACAGCTTTGCTGACGTCGGACGGATCCAGGCCGTCTTGGGATTGTAGATCGGGAATGGTCAACCGTTTCCCCGTGCCCGTCGCTTCACGGGCTGCCGCCAATACCCGCTCGATCGGCGAGGTCGTTCGGTAGTACTCTTCGCCGACCTTCGTCAGTGACACGATGGGTGTCACGGTCTCCGTCTGCACGGCAATGAGCGACTTGGCCAAGAGCCACTCAATCGCCATACTGAGTTGAGACGGCTCCAGTTCGGCCGCCTCCGCCAACCGTTCGCTCTCCAGGGCGGTTCCAGGCAGACACCTGCCCAGCGTCAAGAGCACTTTGATTTCCAGGGGGTGCAGACTGTCGATGAGTGCGGAAGTATCCACCCGAAATGGCCTATCGATGACCCGCGGCGCGGAGCGCCGGTGGCACGACTGTTTCTCCGGCCGCTCGCAGCGCCGCGATCGTGGCCGTGTAGTCGCGTTGAGAGAAAATAGCGGACCCGGCCACCAGAACCGTGGCACCGGCGGCCACCACGTCCCGCGCATTGTCCGCCTTGATGCCGCCGTCGACTTCAAGCAGCGCGTGGCTGTTGATCTGATCCAACATGGTTCGCGCCTGGGTAATTTTCTTAAGGACCGAGGGGATAAACTTCTGCCCGCCGAAGCCCGGATTGACCGACATAATCAAGACAAGATCGACCTCACCCAAGATCTCTTGGAGCAGTGCCATCGGTGTGGCCGGATTCAGCGTGACGCCGGCTTTGACCTTTCGTTCCTTGATCGACTGAATCGTCCGGTGAAGGTGGGGACAGGCTTCGACATGAACGGTTAAATAATCCGCGCCGGCATCCACAAATGCGGGGATAAAGGCATCGGCGTTGGTAATCATGAGATGGACGTCGAGCGGCAGCTTGGTGACTTTCTTCAGGCTTTCCACGATGGGGGGCCCCACCGTGAGGTTCGGCACGAAATGGCCGTCCATCACATCAACGTGAAGCAGATCGGCGCCCGCGCGCTCTACGGCTGCCACCTCGTCGGCCAACCGTGCAAAATCAGCGGAAAGGATCGAGGGCGCAATGTACAGCGGTTGCCCCATTATCCCTTCTTCCTTAAACGAGCGGCGTAAAATCCGTCCATTCCGCAATCATTGCCCATGGTGGAGAGCGCCCCCTGCTCAGTCACGAAGGGAAGCGCAGCGGGAGGAAGCCAGGGAGCCACAGATTCACGCATCCATCCTGGATAGGCCTTGCAAAACCGGCTCACGATCTCTTCGGTTTCTTCAGGTTCGTTCGAGCACGTACTATAGACCAGCACGCCGCCGGCCCGCAAGCAGGGAGCGACCGATTCAAGGATCTGACGCTGTAGTATCTGATGTCGAGCGAATGTGGATTCCTGTCGCTGACCTTTCGATTCCGGATGGCGCCGCAAGACGCCGAGTCCACTGCACGGGGCATCGACCAGAATACGATCGAACAAGGATAGTCCGGCATGACGAGACCGCGCAATTTCTACAGGCCAGTCAGATGGTCGCCTCGCGTCACCCACGATAGGGACAATACATTGCAACCCCAGCCTTCGACAATTGTCTCGGAGCAGTTCTAACCGCGAGGCCTTGAGATCCAACGCGACAACCGTTCCTTGATCGCCGATAAGTTCGGCAAGATGAGTGGCCTTCCCTCCGGGAGCGGCACAGACATCCAGAATCGATTCACCGGACTGAGGGGCAAGGATCGGCGGAATGAGTTGCGCAGCTTCATCTTCGACATAGTAGTCACCGGTCTCAAATCCTGGGAGCGAGGAAACATCCTGTCCCTTGTCCAACCTCACTCCTACCGGACTAATTGCAGTTGGGTGGGCTGCGACTCCGGCTTTCGCGAACTGTTCCAGGAGACTGTCCCTCGTCAATCGCATTCGGTTGACCCGAAAGGTCAGTGAGGGGATTGCGCTAGCCGCCTGACAAGCTGCCTCTGCTTCTGTATATCCCACACGTGCCACCCACCGCGTACTCAGCCACAACGGGATGCCGTAGCTGATCGATAGATATTCCGCCGGATGAATGGCTGGATCCGGAAGGGTCGGTGCGGGCACCCGAATGAGGCTGCGCAACACCGCATTGACTAACGCGCTCCAATCTCGCCCCAGCTGCTGCGTAGAAGCCTTCGCCAGCTCGACAGTTTCGTGGACCGCAGCTGACGCAGGAATACGATCGAGAAAGAGGAGTTGATAGGCGCCGATCCGAAGCAGCATCTGGACCAAGGCAGGAAGTCGATGAAGGGGCTTGGTGAGCACGGCCCCCAAACGCCAGTCAAGGGTCTCCTGCCTCCGAAGAACCCCATAGACGAGCTCCATAATCAGCGCCCGGTCACGCGGATCTGAGACCGACTTCACCCGTTGATCCAACATCTCATCAAGAGCACGATCACCTCGTTGACCTGCGAGAAGAATGGACAGCACGGCAGACCGTGCTGAACACTTGGTGGAACTCGGCAGCTTGCGTGGGTCTGGCATGGGATGTTGACGCGGTCAAACCGAAGAATGACTAGCCGAACACAGCATTCGGCGGGGAACCAAGCTGTTGCCCAACTGTCACCCTGTGGCCGGCCAGGAATTGGGCCACCGCCATGCGCTTGGAATTGGCAGTCTGGATTTCGCGGATTTCAAGAAGCCCATCACCGGTTGCCACCAGGATCGATTGTTTATTCACCATGACAATCGTCCCTGGTGCATCACTAGTCGCAGTCGCCTGTGAGGCCGCCTTCCAAATATTCCAACGCTCATCACCCAGGAACGTATAGACCCCCGGCCAGGGGGAGAGGCCTCGCACACGATTACTCAGCGACGTCGCACCCAGTGTCCAATCGATGAGACCGTCTTCTTTTTTGAGCAGCGGGGCCATGGTCGCCTGATGATCATCTTGCTTTGTCGGCACCAACGTCCCGGCTTTCAGCTGTGCAAGCGTCTCAATGAGCAGTCGTCCACCTAGTGCAGCCAGACGGGGCGCTAATGTCCCGGCCGTATCGTCGGCCAAAATCTCCAACTTCGCCTGGAGCAATATAGCACCGGTATCCATTCCTTCATCCATGAGCATCGTCGTAATGCCCGTCTCGGTCTCTCCATTGATGACGGCCCATTGCACCGGAGCGGCCCCTCGATATTTCGGTAAGAGCGACCCATGCACATTCACACAGCCCATCGGAGGAAGCTGAAGAATCGGCTTGTGCAATATGCGGCCATACGCAGCCACAGCGATCACATCCGGCTGCCAGGATGACAAGGCTTGCAAAAAATCAGGTGTACGGATCTTGAGCGGTTGTAACAGAGGAATGCCGACCCGTTCCGCCACCAGCTTCACAGGAGGCGCGACAAGCTGATGTCCCCGTCCCTTCGGACGATCTGGCTGACACACGACTCCCACCACCTGATTGCCCGAACTTAGCAGTGCTTCGAGCGACGGGACGGCGAATTCTGGTGTCCCCATGAAGACGATTCGCATGCTATCGCTTTAGCATCGTGGTTCCAAGAATGCAATCCGCTTTGTTAGTCTCCCTTCGCGGGGTGGAGCAGCCTGGTAGCTCGTTGGGCTCATAACCCAAAGGTCAGAGGTTCAAATCCTCTCCCCGCAACCAACCTTTGTTTCTTTTCACAACTTCTCGCTGCTAGGACATCCCTTTCGCCGGTTTTTCTGTCATTCGCGCTGTTTGTCCCTCTTTGGTCAGCCGGTTTAGGACTCTGCCCCCTCTTTCCCCTGTGACCTGTGCGGTGCCTCTCCTCCTTCCTAAGAAAGCTGCCCTCAGCTCAACAGAGGAGTAACCACGATGGCAACCATCTCTCATCCAGACAACCGCTCACAAACTAAAGCGCTGAGGTACTTCACTGGGAAACCTCGAGACGTCTGGGAGCTTCCTTCTTTCACGCAGGATTCTATGAGCCAGAGAATAATTTGGTAGGGTGAACATACAGC
>JABMDK010000008.1:107566-117662 GCA_015903995.1 Nitrospira sp. | reverse complement strand
AACGTCCGCTGGTACAGCACCCAAAACACACCGATCCCCAGCATCGCCAACCAGCCGATCTTTACCGGCTTCGAATCGTACCACTGCGAAATGTCATACGCGCTGGCCATAATGTGACCTCCTTGTTAGACGAACCTCCGCATCGACAAAATCTTCACGAATGACCGAAGACCCGCCAGTTCCTCCATCGCGTGGATTTCGAGAGCTCATAGCCGATCACGGCAAAGAGCAACAGCAGGGTCACGGGCCCCATAGCCTTTCGGACAAGCTGGGCATAGTCGACCTGCTGCACCCGTACGAGATACGAGGACGAACTCAACCCTTCCGGGGTGATGATCACCGTATACAGTCCCTTGGCTAAGTTGGCTTCGCCTCTGACCACCCCATCCGGATGTAGAGCCGGAGGCCAGTAGGCCACCGTCTGATCATCTGCTGTCTCGCTGAGTCCCTTCACCACCCGTACGCCCACCGGTAGATGGCGCAAGTTGGGATCCACAAGGTCGACCACGAGAAACGTGTCGCCCGCACCGGGGATCTCCGTACAGTATTGGGCCGTCACCTCGTGTTGCGGCTGGTACGCGTTGAAATGGACGAGGCTTCCACCGACTCGTTGCACACAGCTGTCTTCCTCCATCGCCACATTCCCATGCGCATATGCGAAACCCGGGAGCAGGATCGTGAGACACACGAACGCGCGGATGACTGGACGGGAATTGGGCTTCTGCGTGACTCTGACCATACCGGAACTCAACTGCACCCTATACATCACTCTTGCAATGGCGCTCAGTGCGACCATCATAAGAAGTACCGTCATCATAAAGGTTCACCCCCCTTCTTCCCATATGAAGCATACTCTTCGAACCATGAAGAGCCGATTAGGAATTCATGAAGACTTTTTAATGATCCAACGGGATGAAACGTGTTCAGGGGTGATGAAGCAACTCGGTCGGCAGAGACTCGGCTGCTCCATTCTGGTGAGGAACCGGCTCCTGATCCAACCATGCATCGCCTTCTGCCGAACGACCAGCCTCTGCTGTCAGTGATGCAAAGTCAAAGAGCCGTGGATCCATCAAGAGCGAGGGCGCGACATTGGTCAATGCCGCGGCGATGCTGTCGGAACAGCCGGACGACTCTCGCTCCCATTGCCGAAGAAATGCTTTCACTTTCTTGCGCTTCAAATCCTCTTGAGAGCCGCAGAGGTCGCAGGGGATGATGGGAAATCCTCTCAGCTCCGCATATCGTGCGAGATCAGCCTCTTTCACCAGCGCCAGCGGACGGATGACCAGATGTCGTCCATCCTTCGAGCGCAGTTTTGGTGGCATCGCTTTCAACTTCCCTGTATAGAAGAGATTCAGGAAGAGGGTCTCGACGATGTCGTCCCGGTGATGCCCGAGCGCGATTTTTGTGGCTCCCAGCTCACCGGCGATACGATAGAGATGTCCTCTGCGAAGGCGTGAGCATAATGAGCACGTCGTCTGTCCTTCGGGAATCAGTCGTTTCACGATCGAATAGGTATCGCGTGACTCGATGTGAAAGCGGACGCCTCGACCGGTGAGATAGTCGGGCAAGACATGTGCCGGAAATCCCGGCTGCTTTTGATCGAGATTGACGGCAACCAGGTCAAAATGAATCGGCGCGCGCGTTTGCAGCACGAGCAAGATGTCGAGTAAACCATAACTGTCTTTGCCGCCCGACAGGCACACCATGACCTTGTCGCCGTCCTCAATCAGGCCATAGTCGGCGATCGCTTGTCCCACTAAGCGGCAGAGGCGGGTTTGGAGCTTCTCGGTTTCTTCGTCTAGTTTGGTGGCCACAAGGACAGACATCAAGGGATTGTAACCGCTCTGGATCTGCCCTGTCGACCATCCGCTTGTACATGGAGTAAAGGAACCGTCTATGATCCAATCCATTCTCTTTGTCTGCACGGGAAACGTATTCCGCAGCGTAGCGGCCGAATATGCGGTCCGGGCACAGAGCGGTCCCCAATCCTGTTACCGAGTTGAATCGGCCGGTATCAAGGCCTCGCCTCAATCGGTTCCCCTCGTAGTCTGTCACCCCCTGATCCAGAAAGGCATCGACCCCTCCGCGCACATTCCTCGGGCACTGACCAAGGAACTGATCGATCGGGTTGATCTGATGATTGCCATGAGTCTGAACCATCGTGAGTTCATTCAGCGGCAATTCGGCCTAACGGCTCCGCTCTTCAATGAAGTGGCGTTCGGCAAAGACACCCCGATTCTCGACCTGCATGAAGCGCTGCCTGATTGGGAGCGTGATCTCGTCCAAGCGCGGGACTATGTGCAGTCAGTCATCAACCATATTTGGGAATCCGTGCCGACATTGATGGCACGCCTTCCACAGTTTCCCGGACACCGAGGACCAGTACAACCGTAATCCCAGTTCAAACTGGAACAGGTGTGGACAATTTGTTCCTCCTCTCGCTCCTCCTAGACCAGGCGCATCAGCCTCACCAGCAACTTCAACAAAGAATGCTATAGTTTTTATGGGCAATGCCGACAGGCCTTATGGAGGGATGGCGTGTCTCATGGACTGTACGGTTTCCGACGTGCTCAAGACTCCGGTTGTCGGCCAAGACGAGCCGACATGGGCCTCCTGGTCCGACGAGGCCTTGTTGGATCTTCCGATGTGCGAACTCCATGTGGGGCTGAACGGTGGATTTCTTGAGCAACCGATCGCCGAACTCACCCGTGAATTAGAAGATCGTCGGTTGCTGTTTCGCCCACACGTTTGGCTCTCGAATGAGTGGTTTACCCCCGACGGCGTGCCCGGCATTGCCGTGCCCTTCTATCTCGCCCATCCCCGCTTGGCAAAGCTCGAACACGCCCAGATGTTGGAAGTCGAAGGCGGAACGAGGGAATGGTGCCTGCGCATTCTCCGTCACGAAGCCGGCCATGCGATTGAGAATGCCTACAAGATCCGCCGGCGCAAGACGCGTCAGCACATATTCGGCAAATCCTCCCAACACTATCCGAAGTACTACTCACCACGACCCTACAGCCGGAGTTTCGTGCGCCACTTGGACTTATGGTATGCCCAAAGCCATCCGGATGAGGACTTCGCGGAGACCTTCGCCGTCTGGCTGACACCGGATTCACTCTGGGAAGAGCGGTACCGCGGGTGGCCCGTCCTGAAAAAGCTCAAGTATGTCGATGGAGTGATGAAGGAGCTTCAAGGTGTGGCCCCGCCCGTCACCTCGCGCGAGGAAGTCGATCCACTGTCCAGCCTGAAAAAGACCTTGCGGGAACATTATGAGCAGAAGCGCCGACACTATGGCATCGAGCACCAGTCGCAGTACGACCCAGATCTCAAGCGGCTCTTTTCCCACTTGCCCAACCATGCCAATAGGCCAAGTGCCGCCACTTTCCTGAATCGGTTTCGCCGAGAAGTGCGCCGCAAGGTCGCCAGTTGGACCGGCGAGTATCAATACACGATCGACCAGGTGCTGGAGGACATGATCCGTCGCTGCCGTGAATTGAATCTGCGAGTCCCTGTGGCAGAAGAACAGGCCAAACTTGATTTCACCATCCTCCTGACCGTCCATACCATGAACTTTTTGCGGAGCGGGCGCCATCGAGTGGCCTTATGAAGCGTCTGCGCGTCCTCGTCCTCATGCATGAAGACCTCGTCCCGCCGGAGCAGGTGGACGGTCACGACCTGAAATCCGTCGAGTGGCGGACAGAGTACGACATCGTCTCCACCTTGAAGAAGCTGGGGCATGAGGTTTACCCCCTTGGCGTCAAGAGCGAGCTCGGGGTGATCCACTCTGCCATCGAGGAGTGGAAGCCGGACATCGCATTCAATCTATTGGAGGAATTCGATGGCGTCGCCGTCTACGATCAGCACGTGGTGTCATACCTCGAACTCCTGCATCTCCCCTACACCGGCTGCAATCCACGGGGCCTGATGCTGGCGCGAGACAAGGCCCTGACCAAAAAAGTGCTGTCTTTCCACCGGATTCCCTTTCCCGAATTCATCGAAGTTCCACAGGGCCGCACGGTCAGGCGGCCCAAATGTCTCTCCTTTCCATTGATCGTCAAATCGGTCACCGAAGAAGCGTCGCGTGGGATCTCCCAGGCCTCAATCGTCGAGGACGATGACAAGCTGAGCGAGCGAGTGGCCTTTATCCATAATAGCGTGGGAAGCGGCGCGCTGATCGAACGGTACATCGAGGGGCGCGAGTTCTATGTCGGCATCATCGGCAACGGACAACTACAAGTCTTGCCCGTGTGGGAGCTCATCCTGGACAAGCTGCCTGAAGACGCCAAACGCATCGCGACCGAGCGGGTGAAGTGGAGCCGAAAGTATCAACAAAAGTACGGCATCACGTCGCGGGAGGCCGATAATCTGCCGGAGGGCAAGGCCGAAGACATTCAAGATCTAGCCAAGCAGGTGTATCGGGCACTGGGGCTCAGCGGCTATGCACGGATCGATATGAGAATGGCGGATGACGGACAACTCTACGTCCTCCCAACCCACAGATCGCGGAGGATGAAGACTTCGCCGATTCGGCGAAGAAAGCGGACTATCACTACAAAGAACTGCTCCAAGAACTCCTGAACGTCGGCCTCCGCTGGCGCCCCGCCAAGGCAGCCTAACGATTTACACTCGCCCCTACAGCACAGCATTTTCTCACCGAAGGTCAGAGCTGCTTGTCCTGACCGCGCGAACCCGTTAGGATCGGCTCACCATGCGCACCATTTACTACGTGAGTTGCTCGATCTCATGCATCCGGCTACTCACCCTTCTCCCATGAGTAGCCCGTCTGATCAACCGAAGACTGCCGGACTCGCACTTGCGGCGCTCGGTGTCGTGTACGGCGACATCGGAACGAGTCCCCTCTATGCCCTACGTGAGTGTTTTCACGCCTCGCATGGTCTCGCCGTCACTTTGCCGACGATTACCGGCCTGCTCTCGCTCATCATCTGGGCCCTGCTGCTGGTGGTCACAATCAAGTACATCCTGTTCGTCATGCGAGCCGACAATCAAGGAGAAGGGGGCACGTTGTCGTTGATGGCCTTAGGACAACGCCACCGAGAAGAGTCGGCCTTTCCCTTGCGGATCGGCTCCGTGATCGCGCTGGGGCTGCTCGGAGCCTCCTTGGTCTATAGTGATGGGATTATCACACCGGCCATCTCGGTCTTGAGCGCGGTAGAAGGGATTGAGGTCGAGACGACGGCCTATCAACCCTATACGTTGCCGATCGCTATCGCCGTGTTGCTCGCGTTCTTTACCATCCAGTCGCGCGGGACCGGACAGCTGGGCAGATGGTTCGGCCCCGTCATGTTGCTCTGGTTCGTCACACTCGCCGCTCTGGGGATCAAGAGTGCCGCACAAACCCCGGAGGTATTTGCTGCGTTCAGCCCCCACCACGCCGTCCAATTTCTTCTGGACCATCCCACGCAGGGCTTTGCCGTGCTGGGAAGCGTGTTTCTTGTCCTGACCGGAGCCGAAGCCCTGTATGCCGATATGGGGCACTTCGGCAAAGCACCCATTCGCTTCGGCTGGTGTTGTGTCGTCTTGCCGTCGCTTCTCCTACAATACTTGGGACAAGGCGCCTTGCTGGCCCGGCAACCGGACGCAGTCATCAATCCGTTCTACCTGCTCGCACCTGGCTGGTTCCTCCTGCCGTTGGTGGTACTCGCCACCCTGGCCACTGTCATCGCCTCCCAAGCCATGCTCAGCGGGGCCTTTTCCCTCACCAATCAGGCCATTCAGTTGGGCTATCTGCCGCGCCTGGACATTCGGTACACCTCCTCCTCACAGATGGGACAAATCTACATCCCAGCCATGAACGTGATGATGCTCATCGGCACCATCAGCCTGGTCGTGCTCTTTGGCACCTCCAGTAATCTGGCTGCGGCCTATGGGATCGCCGTCGCCGGCACGATGGTCACGACGACCCTGCTGATGTCGGTCGTGGTGCGACGTCAGTGGAAATGGAGCTGGCCGGTGACAGCCCTGGTCACTGGTCTATTATTGGTGATCGACCTCTCGTTTTTCGGGGCCAATGCGTTGAAGATCCCACACGGTGGCTGGCTCCCGCTCGTCCTCGCAGCCGGGATCTTGCTCCTGATGAGTACCTGGCATGGCGGGCGCCGACTGATTGCGAGGCATCTCTGGAGCAAGATGCCGCAACTGGACACCTATCTGAAAGAGGTGCTCGCCCAGCCGCTGGCGCGTGTGCCAGGGACAGCCGTTTACTTGACTCAGTTTACCGACCTCACGCCGCCGTCCTTCGTGCAGAACGTCCGGCACAACAAAGTGCTCCATGAACAACTGGTCTTCCTCACGACCACGACCGCCCGTGTCCCGACCGTCACCGGCAGCCACCATGTCCGGATCGAGCCTCTGGCCAAGGGTGTCCGACGGGTCGTGGTGCAATACGGCTTCATGGAGACGCCGGACATTACCCGCCTGCTCGCCGCCTGTCGTTCCCAGGGACTGGAAGTGGATCTTGAGGGGGCGACCTTCTTCTTAAGCCGCGTAAATTCACTTGCGACGCCCATCCCGGGCATGGCGCTCTGGCGGGAACGTCTTTTCGTCTTCCTCAGCCGCAACTCCCAGCGCGCGAGTTCATTCTTCCATATTCCCCCGGAACAGGTTGTCGAAATCGGCGTCGTGGTGGAAATCTAGCCCACATGGGCCAGACGCGAAAGCCATTCCCGGCGTTTTCTATCTTTACTCTTTTTTCAGTTTCTGCGAGAATTCGCAGCGATGTGCTGAGACTTCAGCAAGTCCTGCCGTCCCACCACGCACCAAGCTTCCACAACACGTACGAGCGAGTTTGGTTATGGCGCGCTTGAGTGGCTGGAGGTGAGTCGCTTTTGTTCAATAAGGAAATTCAATGAAAGTCTTAGTCACGGGAGCGAATGGGTTTGTCGGAGCCCATCTGTGTCGCCGTCTTGTTGAGCGAGGAGCAGATGTTCGGGCATTGGTGCGGCAAGGCTCTGATCAAAGCGGGCTGAAGGGACAGTCCGTCGACATCGTTCACGGCGACATTCTGGATCTTGCGAGTTTAGAGCGGGCCACCCAGGGTTGTGAACAGGTGTATCACCTGGCGGCGAACGTGAAATTCTTTACCAGAAACCCTGAGGCGATGCGTGCTGCCAATACACAGGGCACGCGCAATGTGCTCGCCGCGGCTCGTAAGGCAGGCGTGCGAAAAATGATTCATACCAGTACCGCCGCAGTCCTTCGGCGTGGAACGAATTCGTCCTCGGCAGACGAAACGATGCTCAAGGACGATCATGAAGCCGTTGGCGCCTATGAGCTTTCAAAGTTAGAAGCGGATCGCGTCGCGATGGAGGCCTGTGCAGATGGCCTTCCGGTAATCATCATCAATCTTGCCGCGCCGATCGGCCCTGGCGACGCAAAACCCTCTCCCATTGGTCACACGATCATTCAATTTCTCAAAGGGAAGTTCCCCGTGTACACCGACTCCGGGTTGAATGTGGTCGATGTTCGAGATGCCGCAGAAGGCCATTGCCTGGCTGCAGAGAGGGGAACAATCGGAAATCGTTACATCCTCGGCGGAGAGAACATTTCCTTGAAAAACTTTCTTGGTGTACTGGGAGAGTTGTCGGGGGTCCCCTCGCCAACCATACAAGTGCCCTACGCATTGACCCTCATTGGCGGTGTGATGGGCGAGATCACCGGGCGACTCACCAATAAGGAACCCTTGGCCTGTCTGGCCTCGGTGCGAATGGGGAAGTATCCGCATTATGTCAGCATCGACAAAGCGAAGCGTGAGCTGGGATACCGTCCCGGCCCCATTCGAGCCTCGTTACAAGAAGAAATAGAATGGTTTCGTGCGCAAGGGATGGTGTGACTGAGCTTCCCTCTCGGGCTCGACTCGTTCTTGAGGATGGGCCGCATTCTAATCCCTAGCCTGCAAGCTCCTGAGATCATCCGGTTGTACCGCCTCGGGCGGTAATCGTTCGTCAACTCGACACACCCTCCGGTAGGGGGTCAGTTTGAATTCGCCTGATCCCCGACATCTTAAGTTTCATCACTAAAGGTCCATGGCTTAAGGACTCAGTTCCATAGTGTTCACTATTGATCAGTTTTCGTTTCTGAGAAATGCTAGCGTCCCCGCGCAACATCATTCACTACCCGCCCTCCCGCGGCTGGCGACACATACCATAGCGCTGCGACACCTGATGGTGTGGGCTAGGAAAGTGACCCTCAACCTGAGAACGAACAGAACCTATCTCAAAATCGATTTTGAGAAGAAGCGGAACGAAGATCGAAACCTTGCAACGTAGGATGCTATCGTCTGTTTCAGTACCGCCTCATGGTGAAACACCTTCCTGTCTCACGCTGTCTCAGGTGACTACCTAAATCTGGTCATATCATGGGTAACGATCTGTTTTTCTAGAGATGTATGAGTCTCTCTGGTCTGGCACAAGATGTGATGTGTATTTTTCATTTTGAGATAGATTCTAAGCTCAGCAACAGCGCAACACACACTCAAAAGAGGCATTCATGAAATCTCTGCTGTTACTCATCGAAGGTGACGATGAATTGCGACCGGTTGTTAAGGAACTTCAGGCCATGCCTGTGACCGGGGAGCAAGGCGGACAGAGCACGATGTCGTCTCCACATTAAAGAAGCTGGGCCATGAAGTGCTCCCCCTCGGCGTGAAAAGCGATCTTGGCGTGATTCACTCTGCCATCGAAGATTGGAAGCCGGACATCGCCTTCAACCTACTGGAAGAATTCGACGGCGTAGCCGTCTACGATCAGCATGTAGTGTCGTACCTCGAACTCTTGCACGTCCCCTACACCGGCTGTAATCCGCGCGGCCTGATGTTGGCACGAGACAAGGCACTGACCAAGAAAGTGTTGTCCTTTCATCGCATTCCCTATCCGGAATTCATCGAAGTCCCTCAGGGGCGAACGGTCAGGCGGCCCAAATGGCTCTCCTTCCCATTGATCGTCAAATCCGTCAGCGAAGAAGCCTCATTGGGCATCTCCCAAGCCTCGATCGTGGAAGACGACGACAAGCTGGGCGAGCGAGTAACATTCATCCACAATAGTGTGGGAAGCGGCGCCCTGATCGAGCGGTATATCGAGGGGCGTGAATTCTACGTGGGGATCATCGGCAACGGCCAGCTGCAAGTGCTGCCGGTGTGGGAACTCATCATGGACAAGCTGCCTGAGGACGCGAAACGCATCGCGACCGAGCGGGTGAAGTGGAGCCGGAAGTATCAACAGAAGTACGGTATCACCTCACGCGAAGCTGACAACTTGCCGGATGGGAAGGCTGGAGAAATTCAGGATTTAGCGAAACGGGTGTATCGAGCACTCGGACTCAGCGGCTATGCGCGCATTGACATGAGGATGGCAGCTGACGGGCAGCTCTATGTCCTGGAAGCCAACCCTAACCCGCAGATCGCTGAGGATGAAGACTTCGCCGATTCCGCAAAGAAAGCAGACTATCACTACAAGGAATTGCTCCAAGAACTCCTGAACGTCGGCCTTCGCTGGCGCCCCGCCAAAGCGGCGTAAATTCGCTGCGACGCTGATAGCGAACGCCGTATGCGAAATGATTCCCGCTCCCTTGGGCCAGACGTTCTTCTTTCTGATCGCTGGTCTTGCTGCCCCGGCCGTTGCATCTCCCCGCAATGGGATTTTCCTCATTGTCTTGAGCAGCCCGCCTCTCTATGAAATAGTGCTGGAACGGTGCATGTCACGCCTATCTGGCACCGGCTCCCAGCTTTACCATATGTGGAGGCCTTACCTATGAAACGGATGCTCACAGCTTGCCGACGTGCGGTGTGGCTACCTTACCTGCTGGTCTTGGTGACGGGCTGCGCCCACTCTATCGGGCAGGGACAGTCGTCGCAGGAATATCTCGGGATGGGAATCGTGTCCGGAACGTTGGGCGAACAGCAACGCGTTGCCCTATGCACCGGAGCACCATCCTCCATCTCGGTGGTCGGCCACGTGCAGGCCCTGGAGGGTGGCGCGTACCTGATCCGAGACGCCAAGGGGCAGGAAATCCGAGTTCCGCATGACGAGAATACGAGGATTGACCGACCGGCCCATGTGGGCGATCACATTCAATCCTGGTT
>JABMDK010000008.1:81489-107466 GCA_015903995.1 Nitrospira sp. | reverse complement strand
GAGGCATTCATGAAATCTCTGCTGTTACTCATCGAAGGTGACGATGAATTGCGACCGGTTGTTAAGGAACTTCAGGCCATGCCTGTGACCGGGGAGCAAAATCCTTTTGAAGGAACTCTTTCCAATGAGACAAAAATCATTGCGGTGACCACCGGCGTTGGTCCCGAACAAGCCTATCGGGTGACCGCCGATGCGATCCGGCAATTCAGCCCAGATTACGTGCTCTCTGCCGGAACCTGTGGCGCGTTGGTTCAGGGTCTCGAGGTGTCGGATTGGGTGGTGACAGGAGATGTCCGTGCGATTGGGCAGGCGCATCAGCAATGGTCTACGTTCGAGACGCTTCGAGACAATGACGAGACCGCGGCACCGCGTCTCGGCCAAGCGCTCAAACAGACCCCACGATGGCATCAGGGAAGATTGGTGACCGTGGCTGATGAACCGATTCATTGTGCAATGGCCAAGGCCGAGATCGCGAGGCTCCATGACGCGATTGCTGTGGACATGGAAAGTTATGGCATCGCACGAGCGGCCGTCGAGAATGGGCTTCCGTGGGTTGTGGCGCGGGTCGTCGTCGATACCCCAGCCCTGCCCTTACCAGACCTTGGCGCCATGAACGTACGCACAGGGCGCCCTCCTCTTTCAGGCATCGCCAAATATGTCCTCATGAACCCGATTGCTGGCCCCCAGAGATTGCATGGATTATGGGCGCTGGTGCAGACCTATGCGTTTCACCTTGTCAGAATGTTGCCGGAATTCACCGATGGATCGAGGGTGTCCGGCATGAGACAAGAGTGTCAAGTCGTGTAATCATACATCGCTCGTGGCTCCACGATCGTTCCCCAAATAACCACCCTCGCCTGGGTGTTGCACTTCGCAATTTGAATTCAAGTCCTTTTCTATTTCATGTTGCGTCAGCTCCAGGTGAGATTTCCCTCATTAGCATTGAGCATTTCGCCACTCTGTGAAATAGTTATTGCACGGTGCGTGTCACGCCTATCTGGCTCCAGCTCCCAGCTTTACTATATGTGGAGGTCTTACCTATGAAACGGATGCTCACAGCTTGCCGACGTGCGGTGTGGCTACCTTCCCTGCTGGTCTTGGTGACGGGCTGTGCCCAATCGGTCATCCAGGGACGTTCATCGCAGGAAGATCTCGGGATGGGGATCGTATCGGGGACATTAGGCGAGCAACAACGTGTGGCCCTATGCGCCGGGACACCATCCTCCATCTCGGTCGTCGGCCACGTGCAGGCCGTGGAGGGCGGCGCCTATCTGATCCGGGACGCCCAGGGGCAGGAAATCAGGGTTCCGCCGCCTAAAACTATCTCTTGCAATTTCTAGCGGGATGTTCAGGCATGACTACTGATTAGAAGCAGCGGATGTGAGGAGAGGTCACGGCTCCTGAAGAATCGGTTAACGCCACGCGACAACCGCGAAGCGCGACCTCACCTGACCAACAGATTCGGCGGCTGATACGCACACGCATCTCGCCCGTCTCCTACGAGTCGAGCCTCCGCACGGCGTTCATGAGCACCACGAAGCCCATTTCCCTGGCAAAATGCCCCGACCGACGGGCACACCGCTCGAACTCGTCAGGAGAGCATCGTCACAAGACCAGGTCGCAGAAGCGCGGCGAAGACGATCGGCGTATTCCCGACCTCAACCCATGACAGCACCACCATCTCCTGTTCGGCACTGAAAGACTGGAGCAGCCAGAGTACACCGAGAAAGAGGGCAATGATGCCGGGCCAGATCATCGAGAGGGCACCAACCACTAAGGCGAACGTGATCGCCGACAATGTCAGCTGAAGGAATTGGTTCTTGACGGTGATCATAGGACCCTCCCTGGCTGTGCTCTCAGTCGGAGCACGGAGCCATGTGTGGTTGAATGGATTCCACCATATCGCACAAGCACTGCATTGCAAACAACTAGGAAAGCTACTGGAACTACATTTAAGATGCCGGGTGTCTCACCCGCCCAGCCTGTCCTCGCCTACTCAGTAGGAGCTCTCTTTCCCGACCATCTGTTATAGCTCTGAGTGATGCCAAAACAACACTGGTGGACTGTGCCATCATTACCTACCCTACTGAAACGAGCCGCACCATGTTCGCAACAGGATCTCCATACTGCCCGTTCATAAGCAACGACCGTGCCGAGAAGACCCTGCGAGAAGCATGTGAATTCCAAAGGATTGCGCTGTTGTTTCTCTACGTAGTGCAACCAGGATACGTATCTCTTTCGATTCAAGGTATCCGAATGGATTCAGTGGAGCCCCACGGCTTGCCGTGGTCCCTTTTGTGTCTTCGGCGGAACCCGCCGAAGCGTGTCCTCCTTCGCCAAGGCTTCGGAGGACACCCACTGCGCATTCCTCCATGTGGGGTACGCCAGCACATGCAACCGAAAACGCAGAGGTACATTCAAGCATGCGATTGTCCCGCTCGTCCTTCAGAACAGAAGAAAGGGTAGGTGTGGGGGAAACACCGTGCCGTCCGGCTAATCTCCCGTAACGCTTGTAAGTCATGTCTTCAAGCAGTCAAACTTCACCTGGAGCGCGCGCGGCTTCTGTCAGGATGACCACGAGCGGATTCGACAGGCATCGACGCCGCGGAGAGCTCAAGCTCAGGCCTGGTCCCGACATCCGTTAGGACTAGGGCTACTAGATGTGGTGTAATGATGACTCGGAACACCTATTACCTTTATCTCCAACACATCCCTCGCCGCGATACCCTGCAGGCCTTGCTGGACACAGCGGCACAATCGAACCCCCAGTTGCAAAGCACCGCCAGACGGCGTATAGGGTAGATTACGCTTTGTTGATTTTACGTACCGTCTGATGCGGCGTATCCTTGTCGGTTACGTTGTGTTAGTCTGATGTCGTTCGACCGTTTCATGACGGATTGTGTGCGGTGTGAACGAGAAAAGCTGTTGCCCCAACATTCGACTTCCACATCTTGACTCCATACGATGGAGTCGCTGTCATTTTTCATTGGAGTGAGGTGAGACATGATGATGAAGCTTATCGCTTTTGCCTTTCTATTCACCTTCACGGTCAACGGTCAGGAATCGAGTCTGGCTGCCGCCACTCAGTCCATTGCTGATAACCAGCCGGCCGCAGTTCAATCGGACAGCGGCCAACGCTCGCTCCTGGCTATGCTCGTCGGCTTCTTAACCCCGGTCGATGTTCGGCAGACTGAACAGAACACTGCGGTGGGCTCGTATGTTCATAGGGTCGACAACGACGAGACCGCTCCTACCCAATCCATTACTCCTATGACGTCGATTACGATCGACGCCCCCCAGAGCCAATCGTTGGAGGCAGACAAAGAAAAGGTGCGGTTGGAACAACTCCTCGAACAGCTCACGGCCAAAGAGAAGGAGTTGGCCCTTCTCCGAGAGAAAACGGCGGCAGCAGCGACTCAGGTGCATGTTGAAAAGACCCGCGCGGAAGCCTTGGAAGCGCAGCTGACTCAAAAGGAGCAGGAACTCGCGGGGCTCTGCACCCAACGAGACACCCACCAGCAAATGTCACAGGAACTGAACAGGACAAGAAGCAGCCTGGAGTCGGCCCGACAACAAGTCTTCGACATTGAGCGACAATTTGCCACAAGCAATGACCAGCTGGATACCGCGATGCAACGGATCGCGGACCTTGACCTGCAGCTGGTGGCGAAAGAGCAGGAATTCCAGCTGGCCAAAGCCAATATGGATATGGAACTCGCCGCTCGTGACTCGCAGCTCGTACAGGCGAAGCGCCTGCTCGCGAGCTTGGGCAAGAGCTTGCCGAAGCCGGTTAAACTTCCCTACAACAAGAATATGCTTCCTCAGCCGGCTATCACGACGGCGCGTGCCACAGCTGACCTCACCAGGGTCAGCGAGAAGCTGGCAAGCGCCCTCCAGGACGAACTCAAACGAGGCACCGTGGTGCTTGAGCAGCGCGGCGACAAGCTCACGCTGGCGTTGTCATCCGGAGAACTGTTCGGCAAAGGACGAGTCACCATGACACAAGCGGGAACCACCTTGGTCAAGCGCATCGGCGGTGCCTTGCGGAAATTCCGTCCTCAGAGCGTGGAAGTCGCCGGCCATACCGACAGTATACCGGTCAAGTACGATCCTCGGCGGCCGTTCAAGGATAATGCAGAGCTTTCTCGGGCACGGGCCGAAAATGCCGGCAAGGCGCTGATCAAGGGCGGATTAGGCGCCGATCGCGTCAGGGCCGTCGGGTATGCGGATGCACACCCCATCGCGACCAACGATACGGAAGAAGGCCGGAGCAAGAACCGGCGGGTTGAGATTGTCGTGACCCAGTCGGCCGAGCCGATCGCCTCCACAGGTGAACCGGACGAGCAGGTTGCACGCACCGCCCGGGGCACATCCCAATACAGTGGGATGGTCCAAAAAGTCTCGAATCGCTAATACTCAACAGACGACCATGTCGGCCTCTGAGAGGCCGACATGGTCCGGCTGGCTTCCCACAAATCTGCCTCCTCCCTGTTTGGAATGCGCACGCTCTTCTGTGCTGAAAGACCTGTGGAGCCCCACGGCTTGACAGCCGTGGTCCCTTTTGTGTCTTCGGCGGAACCCGCCGAAGCGTGTCCTCCTTCGCCAAGGCTTCGGAGGACACCCACTACGCATAGCTCCCATCCAGGCCGCCCCCCTTGAGGGCATGATGGCCCCTGCAGTATCCTGCTCGCCAACAGGGAAATTGAGATGACTCCTACCGAAGCCGCGGCTGCCTTATTCAACACCATGCCTCAACCTCTCACCGTGTCCCAGCTTGAGGAATACGGGGTCGAAGCATCGGAATCGATCTCCAGCCGAATCGCACGTGAAGTCTTGTCCTTAAATTTGTACTGGGTCCTGGCCGCGGTGGAGGCACATATCCCCACCAAATACAGAGCCGCCATTACAGAGAGCTTATTTGAGTCAATCCGGAACGCGTGGTGGGAATCAGGATCGTTTGGAACCGGGAGTTGGGGCGAGTATCATCCGGAACTGCATGAACGACGAGCGCACTATGCGCGCCTAACCGATCAGGAGGGGATCAATCCCATGGGCATTTGCGCGGAGGCGGCTTCCCTGATGGAAGATCACGGCATCATTTCGCCGGAAGACCGAGCAAAGCTGCTCGTGCTGCTGATCGACCATACGCCGGCTTCGGAATACGGCAGGTTGCTCGAAGAGATGAGATAAGCCCCGCACTCACAAATAACGGTGCGACAAGACCTTGCCGCTGTCGTCCAATTCGTAGAGAAGCGGCACGCCGGTCGGAATGTTGAGTTCCAACACCTCTTCCTTCGACAATTGGTCCAACTCCATGACCAACGCACGAAGACTGTTGCCATGCGCCGCAATGATGATCGTCTCCCCCTTCAATAAATAGGGCTTGATCATTTTCTCATAATAGGGCAACGCGCGCTCGGCGGTATCTTTCAGGCTTTCTCCGCCGGGCGGTTTCACATCATAGCTTCGTCGCCAGATCTTCACTTGCGCATCACCGTACTTCTTGGCCGTTTCGGCCTTATTCAGTCCTTGAAGGTCCCCGTACATCCGCTCGTTCAAGGCCTTATCCTTCTCGATCGGAATGGTCGTTTGCCCAATGGCCTCCAAAACAATCCGCAACGTCTCATTCGCACGAGTGAGCACCGAGGTGAACGCCCGGTCAAACGTAAACCCGCGGAGCTTTTCACCGGCTTGTTGTGCTTCCTCAATCCCTTTTGGGGAAAGGGGAACATCGACCCACCCCGTAAAGCGGTTCTCCAAATTCCATTGCGATTCCCCATGCCGAAGCAAAACTAATCGAGCCATCGCAGATCCTTTGCCGTCAATGTGAACACCTGATCAGGGGCTAAAGCATACTGAATTGTCGAGCCAAGTCAAGTCTGTGACAGCAGGACCGCTTGCTTGGCCGGTCGACCGGGTGATTGCTCCACATCGGGCGGGCCTTCTTGCACCATCTTCGTCAACGTCGCGAGAAAGACGATGTAGAAAAACACACCGACCCAGATGACATAGGGCTGCACCCCTCCTGATTCCTTCAGCGCGGTTTCGTGCGCAGCAACATCCATCCGGCCGACTTTCTTGATTTCACCGATGTGCTCTCGGCAATGCCAAAAGTACAGATAGTTCGCAGTCGCTCCCGCCATGACGCTCCACACAATGCCGGCGGAAAAATCCCCCGTGAGATACGTCGACACCATCGGACCGACCGCATAGACGAATGCGTGGAGATACATCTTCCGGTACAGAAACCACAGAAAGGAGATATAGAGAAAGGCCGGCCAGTTCCAGGACAATGCGAATTTGGGCTGGCCGTTCGACGAAAATTTCTTAAACACGGTCAGGTAATGGTCGGCGTTGGGGCCGATGAATTGGCGCCACAGTGCCTCCTCGCCCTGAACCGGAGGAGCAGTGGATGCCTCGGAGGCGGCCTCGGCGGCAGCCCTAACTTCAGCCAGTTTGGCACCACACTGATGACAGAAACAGGCCTCGTCGGGATTCTGCTGACGACACTGATTACACATCATCATGGGGATGCAGCTTACCACACTCGGAACAGGAGGATACGCCCTATCGTTTGTGGCCGATCATGGACTGTGGCGCAAGCGATTCTTGACGGCAATCTCCTACTGCTCCGCTTATTGCTCTTCCCAGGGCCCCTGTGCTAGATTTCCTTTCTTTCTTAAGGGGATACGTCGTTATGCCGACCGAAGAACTGAAAGATGATGCCGCCAAATACCTGATGCAGACCTACACGCGCCAACCCGTTTCGATCGTACGGGGACGAGGCGCGAAGGTCTACGATCTGGAGGGACGAGAGTACCTCGATTTCGTCGGCGGGATTGCCGTCAATGTATTGGGTCATGGTCATCCTGATCTGGTTCAAGCCATCCAACGCCAGGCCGCCCAACTGATCCATACGTCCAACCTGTATTACACCGAACCGCAAGTGAAACTGGCGCATCTGCTGGTGGAGCATTCATTCGCCGACCGTGTGTTTTTCTGCAACAGCGGAGCCGAAGCCAATGAAGCGGCGATCAAGCTTGCGAGACGGTACGGGCATGAGCGACATGGGCCCGATCGCCATGAAGTCATCACGATGAAGAACTCGTTCCATGGTCGTACGTTGGCCACGCTCACGGCCACGGGACAAGAGAAGGTTCAGAAGGGATTTGAGCCGCTGATGCCTGGATTTGCCTATGCCCCATTCAATGATTTCGGGGCCATCGAGTCCATGGTCAACGGAAAAACTACGGCGATCATGCTGGAACCGATTCAGGCGGAAGGCGGCGTGCATGTGGCCGACCGGGAGTATCTCAAAAACCTACGTGAACTCTGTACCCAACAAGACATCTTGCTCATTTTCGATGAAATTCAAACGGGCATGGGGAGAACCGGCACCTTCTTCGCCCATGAGCAACTCGGCGTGAAGCCCGATATCATGACCTTGGCCAAAGGTCTCGCCGGCGGCGTGCCGATCGGAGCCTGTCTGGCGAAAGAATCTGTGGCTGCAGCCTTTGTGCCAGGCTCTCATGCGTCGACATTTGGGGGAAATCCCTTGGCCTGCGCCGCAGCGCTGACCGTCTGCCGGGTACTGCTCGAAGGGAAGGTGCTGGATCAGGCCAGACGCATGGGCGAGTACTTGGCAAAGGGATTAGCCGACTGCAAAGATCGCCATCGAATCGTGAAGGATGTGCGAGGGCTTGGTCTCTTGCAAGGCATGGAGTTGGAGGTCGATGCCCGAACGGTAGTAGCTGACGCACTTGCCCGCGGCGTGCTGATCAATGCCGCAACGGATCGGGTGCTGCGCTTTGTGCCGCCCTTGGTGATCACGCAACCCGAGGTGGATAAGCTCATCGACCTCCTCGATATCCTGTTCAACCAACGCCAGACGGCGGGAAAAGACTCACATCACTGATGGCTCTATCAGCTCGACAAAGAATCAGCGGCACGAGCTATGCCAAGGACTTGCTCGACGTCGCGACGCTGTCACGGCGGCAGGTCCTCGACTTGTTGCGTTTGGCTACGTCTCTGAAGAAGAAGCAGCGTCAGGGCACTCCGCATCGGTTGCTGCCCGGGAAGACCTTGGGATTGCTGTTTCAAAAGCCGTCGACAAGAACTCGAGTGTCGTTCGAAGCGGGCATGAACCAGCTCGGCGGCCATGCGCTGGGCCTTCCCATGAGCGACATTCAACTTTCACGCGGGGAGACCGTCTCGGATACGGCACGCGTCTTGTCCCGTTACCTGGACGGAATCGTGATCCGAACCTATGACCATGCGATCGTCGAAGAATGGGCGGCGGAAGCCACGATGCCGGTCATCAACGGGCTGACCGACCATAGCCATCCCTGTCAGGCCTTGTCCGACTTGATGACGATTCAAGAGATCAAGGGGCGGCTCAAGGGACTCAGCCTGGCCTACATCGGCGATGGAAACAACGTGGCCAACTCGCTCATCGAAGCAGGAACGAAGGTGGGCATGCGCGTCGTGATCGGGTGCCCGTCCGGCTATCAGCCGGATCAGCGAGTGATCGATCGTGCGAGAATGGAAGGGCATACCACCGGCGCGTCCATCGAAGTGCTGGAGAATCCTCTCGTTGCCGTGAAAGAAGCGGATGTGGTGTATACCGATGTGTGGATCAGTATGGGCCGCGAGCGTGAGCAGGCACGACGATTACGGACGCTCGCCCCCTACCAGCTGAACAAGCGGCTGCTGCAACGAGCGAAACCAGACGCTATTGTCATGCATTGTTTGCCGGCCCATCGCGGAGAAGAGATTACGGCGGATGTATTGGATGGCCCACAGTCCGTCGTCATCGATCAAGCGGAAAATCGTCTGCACATGCAGAAGGCCATCTTGGCGCAACTACTCAACCGGAAAAAGCATATTAGGTAAGATCCATTATGAAATCAAAACCAATCAAGAAAATCGTCTTGGCCTATTCCGGCGGACTGGATACATCCGTCATCCTCAAGTGGCTGCAGGAAACTTATCAGGCCGAGATCATCGCGTTTTGCGCCGACCTTGGCCAGGGCGAAGATCTGAAGGCCGTCAAGGCCAAGGCCCAGGCGCTCGGCGTCAAGAAGGTCTATGTCGAGGATCTCCGGGAAACCTTCGTCAGGGACTATGTATTCCCGATGTTGCGCGGAAATGCGATGTACGAGGGCTGTTATCTCCTGGGGACGTCGATCGCTCGCCCGCTGATCGCTCGTCGTCAGGCTGAAATTGCGCTCAAAGAGGGCGCTGAAGCGGTGTCGCACGGCGCCACGGGGAAGGGCAACGATCAGGTGCGTTTCGAGTTGACCTACATGGCCCTCGCGCCGAATCTCAAGATCATTGCGCCTTGGAGGGAATGGACCATGCGCTCCCGGCGTGAATTGATCGAATATGCCGATCGCCACGGCATTCCGGTGACCGCAACCAAAGCCAAGCCCTACAGCACGGACCCGAATCTGTTTCACATCAGCTATGAAGGCGGCATTCTTGAGGACCCGTGGGAATCACCACCGGATGAAATATTCCAGCTGACCGTTTCGCCGGAGAAAGCGCCGAACAAGCCATTAGAAGTTGAGATCGAGTATCACGCGGGCAACCCCGTCGCGGTCGATGGCAAGAAAATGAGCCCCGCGGCCTTACTTGCCCATCTCAACAAATTGGGGGGTGCACACGGGGTCGGTCGGGTCGATTTGGTGGAAAACCGCTATGTCGGGATGAAGTCTCGCGGGGTGTACGAAACGCCGGGGGGCACGATTCTGCACGTGGCACATCGCGGGCTCGAATCCTTGACGATGGACCGCGAAGTCCTCCACTTCCGCGACAGCTTGATCCCACGATTTGCGGACCTGATCTACAACGGGTATTGGTTCAGTCCTGAGCGCGAAATGATGCAGGCGGCGATTGATCACGCTCAAAAAGACGTCAGCGGCATCGCGCGGGTCAAGCTCTACAAAGGCAGCTGTACGCTGGCGGGACGCAAATCGAAACAGTCACTCTATCGTCTCGACATCGCCACCTTCGAGGAAGATGACGTGTACAACCAGAAAGACGCGGAAGGCTTCATTCGGCTGAATGCCTTACGACTGAAGATTCGCGCGCAGAGACGGAAAGCTTCGTCCTGATGCTCAAGCATCGCAACGATCCAAAGTCAGCCGGCGGCGGGGGAAAAGCCTGGGCCGGCCGGTTCCAAGAGAAGACCGATCGATTGGTCGAAGCGTTTACCAGGTCGGTGACGGTCGATCGTCGGCTCTATGGCGAGGACATCGCCGGAAGCATCGCCCATTGTAAGACGCTCGAGAAGGCCCGGATTCTCACGCGGGCGGAAACGCGAGCCATCGTCCGCGGGTTGGAATCGGTCAAACGAGAGCTGGATCATGGACGATTCGCCTTTTTGCCTCACGACGAAGATATTCACATGGCGATCGAACGGCGATTGACCGAGATGATCGGACCGTTGGGAGGCAAGCTTCACACGGGGCGCAGCCGGAATGATCAAGTGGCCTTGGATATTCGCCTGTACCTGCGCACACAACTGGATGAGCTGCAGGGACAATTGACTGATTTTCAACGCGTGCTGGTGGCGCAGGCCGCTGCAAACCGCACCGTCATGATGCCCGGGTATACCCACTTACAGCGTGCCCAGCCGGTGCTGTTTGCGCATCACCTGCTGGCCTACGTGGAGATGCTTGAGCGAGACAAGGGTCGCCTCCGCGATGCGAGGGCCCGGCTCAATGTCATGCCGCTGGGGTCCGGCGCTTTGGCGGGCACGAATTATCCGGTCAACCGGCAATACACGGCTGAATTGCTGGGCTTTCCAGCCGTCACCCTGAACAGCATGGATGCGGTTTCTGACCGCGATTTTATGATCGAAGTGGCCTCGGCCCTCTCGATTGTGATGATGCATCTGTCCCGGCTCAGTGAAGAGTTGATTGTGTGGGCCTCGCAGGAGTTTCAATTCGTCGACCTACCGGACGCCTTCTGCACAGGAAGCAGCATGATGCCGCAGAAGAAGAACCCAGATGTCCCCGAACTGGTCCGAGGAAAAACCGGTCGCGTCTACGGCCACCTCGTCAATCTGCTGACTATCCTCAAGGCCCTGCCGTTAAGTTACAATCGAGATTTGCAAGAAGACAAACCCGCGCTCTTTGACGCCCTGGATACCGTGGCAGCCTCGCTTCAAGTGATGACGGAATTGATGCGCCGACTGAAAGTCAACGGAGAGGCCCTGAAGCGGGCATTGCAAGGAGGCGGACTGCTCGCTACGGAATTGGCCGATTACTTAGTCATGAAGGGCGTGCCTTTTCGGGAAGCCCACGGGATCACCGGACGAATCGTGCGGGCTGCGCTTGATGGCGGACGTGACATCACGGATTTGTCGCTGAAGGAGTTACAAGCATTTTGTGAACGTATCGACAAAACGGTGTTTGCCCGACTGACGACTGTCGCGGCAATCGATCATAAAGGACAAGTCGGCGGGACCGCCCGAGGGCGAGTTGATCAGCGGATCAAAGACCTTGAGCGGTTACTGTCATGAGAATGGTGGCCGTGATCGCGGCAGCAGGGCTCCTGATTTCTTGCGGGGTGGTAGGGACACCGGTTGCCCCGGAACTCGTCGGAGTGGCGCCCACGGTCGATAAACAGAAAAGACAACATGCCCTAGAAGCAGAACGGCAGGCAGCAGAGTCGGCTGAACCAGACCCTACGCTGGGAGGCCATGACATGGACCTGCCTCCATCACAACCGGTTGGAATCCGGTAAGCGGTCTTTGGACTGATACCATTGAATTAACACTAGGAACTACGCGATGCATAGTTTTGAATACCACCACGGTGAATTGTATTGTGAACAGGTACCGATCAGCCGTCTGGCGAAGGAACTCGGCACTCCCTGCTATATCTATAGCCATGCGACGCTCGTCCGGCATTTTCGCGCCTATGAGAGTGCCTTCAAGAGTATCCCGCATGTCATCGCATTTGCGATGAAAGCCAATTCCAATCTGGCTATCCTTCGCCTGATGGCACAGGAAGGCAGCGGCGCGGACATCGTATCGGGGGGTGAGCTGTTCCGAGCCCTCAAAGCCGGGGTGCCGACTTCCAAGATGGTTTTTGCAGGCGTCGGTAAGTCGCCGGATGAGATCCGCGATGCGCTGAATGCCGACATTCTCATGTTCAATGTCGAATCGTCGGCTGAAATTCATGCGATTAACGAAGTAGCGGCATCAGTGGGCAAAAAGGCGCGCATCGCGTTGCGGATTAACCCGGATGTGGATCCAAAAACACATCCCTACATCTCAACGGGGATGAAGAAGAGCAAATTCGGCATCGCGTCGGAACGCGCGCTGGAAGAATATAAAATGGCATCCTCGCTGGGCCATATTGACGTCGTCGGTGTCCATGCCCACATCGGTTCGCAGTTGACGGACGTGACGCCGTTCGTCGATTCCCTAAAGAAGGTCGTGACGCTCATCCATACGCTGAAAGACCAGGGCATTAACATCCGCTATCTGAACATCGGCGGCGGACTGGGGATCACCTATGCCGAAGAGAAGCCCCCTTTGCCCCAGGAGCTGGCTGATGCGATTTCGCCGCTCGTCAAAGATTTAGGGCTGACGCTCGTGATGGAGCCGGGCCGCGTCATCGTCGGCAACGCCGGCATCCTGGTCACAAGAGCGCTGTACGAGAAGGCCGGTGAGACAAAGCACTTCGTCATCGTCGATGCCGCCATGAATGACTTGATTCGTCCGAGCTTGTACGGCGCCTATCACGAAGTTCGTCCGGTGAATGAGGAAGCCAGTCACCGGACCAAACAGACGGTGGATATTGTCGGCCCTGTCTGTGAGTCGGGGGATTTCCTGGCCAAGGATCGATTGCTGCCGGGCATCAAGCCCGGTGAGTTGTTGGCGGTCATGAGTGCGGGGGCCTATGGCTTTGTGATGGCGTCGAATTACAACTCGCGACCCCGTGTACCGGAAGTGCTCGTGAACGGCGGAGAGTTTCACGTGATTCGTGAGCGAGAAACATACGACGACCTCATACGTGGCGAACGAATTCCGTCCTTTCTCAACAAAACGGAGTGATTATGCTTGCCGGATCTCTTGTCGCTATTGTGACGCCGTTTCGACAAGGCTCGGTTGACGAGCGCGCGTTGACCGAGCTGATCGAATGGCAGATCGCCAATGGTACAAACGGCATTGTCCCCTGCGGTACCACTGGTGAATCAGCCACCCTTTCTCATAGCGAGCATAATCGAGTAATTGAGTTGACGGTGGAGGTGGTCCATCGGCGGGTGCCGGTGATTGCCGGAACCGGTTCAAATAGCACCGCAGAAGCCATCACGCTCACAAAACATGCGAAGCAGGCCGGCGCCGACGGCGCGTTGCTCATCACCCCCTACTACAACAAACCTACCCAAGAAGGCCTCTATCGACACTACAAGTCGATTGCAGAGGCCGTCGATCTGCCCTTAGTTCTGTACAACATCCCTGGTCGCACTGGAGTCAACATGCTCCCATCCACGATCGCCCGACTTTCAAGCATTGAGACGATCGTCGGGGTCAAGGAAGGGAGTGGCTCAGTCCAACAGGCCTCAGATATCGTACAGATGTGCGGTGACCGCCTGACCGTACTGGCCGGCGACGACTCCCTCACATTGCCCATGATGGCAGTCGGCGGAAAAGGTGTGATTACCGTAACGGCCAATATCGTGCCGATGGAAATGGCCAGCCTTGTGAAAGCCTTTGCCGAGGGACGAATCGACGAAGCACGACGGATTCACTTTAAGCTCTCTCCCCTCTTTTCGGCATTGTTCTATGAGACTAATCCCATTCCCGTCAAGGAAGCACTAGGACTCATGAAGAAAATTGACCCGGAATTGCGCTTACCGCTCTGCCCAATGGCACAGGACACACGAGAGAAATTGATTCGCGTCCTCAAGGATGCGACGTTGATCTAACTTGAACAAAATCTAGGTGCACGACAAGATGATCAAGATCATTGTAGCGGGTGCAGCCGGCCGAATGGGTTGCCGACTAGTGTCATTGATCCGAGATTCGACGGCTTTGAAGGACATCCGGCGTTAGGAGAGGATGCGGGCGAGACCGCAGCATCAGGTCGTGCCGGCATTCCCATCACAGATGATCTCTCTACCCTGATGGAGCGAGGAGAGGTCGTGATCGACTTTTCCTCACCCTCGGCGACACTGGAACATATGCGGGCCGTGGCTCACTATCGGCGGGCCATGGTTATCGGAACCACCGGATTTTCGGCTGTTCAACTCAATGAGCTGAAGTCACTGGCCCAGCAAATTCCCTGTGTCTTTTCTCCAAACATGAGTGTCGGAATCAACCTGATATGCAAAGTCATCGGGGAAATGGCCAGAACGCTTGGGGACGAGTACGATATCGAAGTCATTGAAGCCCACCACCGGCTGAAAAAGGACGCGCCCAGCGGTACGGCCCTCAAGATTGCCGAAGTCCTCGCCCGTTCGGTAAGCCGAGACTTGGACCAAGTCGGAGTCTATGCCCGCAAGGGACTGATCGGAGAGCGAACTAAAACAGAAATCGGGATACAAACCATTCGCGCCGGTGATATCGTGGGCGACCACACCATTCTGTTCGGTGGCATGGGAGAGCGAATCGAGGTCACTCATCGGGCCAGCAGCCGGGATACGTTCGCCCTCGGAGCCTTGCGAGCTGCAAGGTGGGTCGTCCGCCAACCACCTGGCTTATACGACATGATGGATGTTTTGAACCTTCGTTGAGACCATCTTCCCAACTGCGCACCTCAGCATCGATTTACACGATTACATACGCCTTCGATGAAGGCAGAGGTGGGATGAGCTATACAACCTCCCACATGACATTCAGGCATGCTGTGGCTGACTGAATAGGTAGGTAATGCGTCTAGCGAATGATTTTGAACCCATTACCGATCATGGAGGAAGAAGGAATGGGCCATGAAGCCGGAATGCCTGGTAAGTTTCTGCCTCACCACCAGTGAGTGGAGATCAGCCTCCGCTAGAGCATTTCGCGTTGAGTTGGAATCTTCAGGGATTCCCAACTGGCCAGGAAGAAGCGAGAATCGGCATGGAGGTGGACCCTGCCGAGAGCGTACTCTGAAGAGTTGCGCCGCCGCGTGGTGGCGGATACGGACCAACGCCATCGGTTGCATCATCACCACCGTCACGGACGAAGAGTGTACCAACTACTTCGCCAACTCAGGATATGGCCGCAACTAAACGCAAAATGCTCTAGTTATCTATGGAGTAGCCGTACCCAGCAGTGAGTTGGAAGACGCTGAGATCAAACCTGACCTCGCACCCTTCCCCCTCGTCAATAGGCAGCGGTTTGGAAACCGACAGGAAGGATTAGTGACGAGCCGTAATGGGTCGGGGTTCTTGATCCGCTGCTTTCCGACGACCACAGTTCAAACAGGCAAACACGGTGATCGCAAGCCCAGCGTCCAAATCCACTGCCCGTTCCGGTAGCATCGCACCATGGCATTTATCGCATGTCTTCATGCTGGGCACTGTAGCACCATAGAATTGATAAACCAATACTCCGGAAGTACTGCATGGCACTAGCAAGAGCCCCAATAGTATCTAGTACCATAGGCCATTTGTACATCGTGTCTCACCGTGATTTATGACCTACAGGCGATTCCATTCTTGACAGGTCCACTTCACTCACATAGTATTGTGGTTCACAACTCAATTTCATACTATGTATAGATTAATCCTAGTCATTTTGCTTCTCACAGCTCTCTACCTCTTGCTTCGTCAAATGTTTCGTGGATTCAACGCTCCAATTGGAGATGGTCGGAAGAACTCCTCCGTGCGAGCCCAAGGTGAAGAACAAGATCAGATGGTCGAGGATCCTGTTTGCCATATATTCGTCCCGAGGCAAATCGCCGTGATCGAAACGATCGGCGTACGGGAATACTGTTTTTGCAGCCAGGAGTGTGCAGGGAGGTTTCGGAGTGAGCACCCCATCTAGCGAACGCACTCAGGGGCTATTATAAAATCGCTATCTTACAAGAATAATCCAGTACTTTTCGCCACAAGTTGGTTAGCAGCCTGAGTACGTGTAGTCAGAAAGTTTCTCCTCTTTGTCAAACTTGAGGGAGATCTGACACTGATTGGGAGAGAAATTGAAGAATGGAGGCCCTGATTTTCCCCCGGCAATACGATAGTAGGTCCAGGTCTCTCCGCCAAAAAAACGGGATGCCTTGCCGTCCGGAGCACCCCAGTTCTTTTCGAACCAACCTTTATCTTTGCCCTGAAGCTCGGCCGGTTTCAGCGATGCCTCAAGGTATGGGTTCTTCCCTGAACAGGCTGGAATGATAAGAGAGAAGAGCAGCAACCAAACAAATCGTCGCATCGTGATATCTCCTTCAAGACCAATAGGCCCTATCAGCAGCAAAGGACCGTATCAACCGCGAAATTCTATCCCCCACTCGAAATCCTGTCAAACTTTCGTATTGATTTCTTGCAGTGAAGTTGAGTTCTCCATAGAATGACCGACAGTAACGGTATGGCCTCATGATCTCTTCGCTGGGAAAGGGACTATTATGAAAATCTATCTTGATACAGCCAACGTCAAGGAAATCCATGAAGCGGCAAGCCTTGGATTGCTCGATGGGGTGACTACGAATCCTTCCCTGGTCGTCAAGGAAGGACGAAGTTTCAGAGAAATGCTGCAGGAGGTCTGCAAGATCGTGGACGGCCCGATCAGCGCCGAGGTCGTGAGCGTGGAAGCGGACGCCATGGTAAAGGAAGGTAAGGAGCTGGCCAAAATCCACAAGAACATCGTGGTCAAGTGCCCGCTGATTCCGGAAGGTCTCAAAGCAACAAAGCGACTGGCGGCCGAGGGAATCAAAGTGAACGTGACCCTCTGTTTTTCACCGACACAGGCGCTGTTGGCGGCCAAGGCTGGCGCCTGGTGCGTCTCGCCTTTTATCGGACGGCTCGACGACATCAGCTCAAGCGGCATGGAGCTCATTCGACAGATCTTAACGATCTATAAGAATTATGACTACAAGACCTTGGTGTTAGTGGCAAGCGTCCGCCATCCGCAGCACGTTGTCGAAGCAGCGTTAGCCGGCGGTCACATCTGCACGATGCCCTACAGCGTATTTCAAATGCTCTTTAAACATCCGCTGACCGATGCCGGGTTGAAGAAGTTTTTGGACGACTGGAAAGCGAAAGGGCAGCAGTAACAGTGAGCTAGTGGGGTGCGCTCCTCGTTCGGCGGATGTTCACCCCACTACGTACAGTTAATTTCTTTTCTCGCCCTCCGAAACACCGCATGAAACATCTGGCGAGTTAGTTTCCCCGTAAACGTATTCTGCTGGCTAGGGTGATAGGACCCGAGCAGTGTCACACCCCATGGCAGACGATAGACCACAGCATGCCCGAACTTGGGAACCGGTATAGGGATGATCCGCCCCAACGTCCGGCAAGTCTTAAGATAGTGATCAAATGCAATCTTCCCCAGAGCGACCACCACACGATGGTCCTTCAGGAGGCTCATCTCTTCCTGTAAGAATCGACTGCACCGTTCAAACTCATCCGGTGCAGGTTTGTTCCCCGGCGGTGCGCACCGCACAGTTGCTCCTATGTAGCAATCCGTCAACGATAGGCCGTCTTCTCTATGTTGCGAGGCAGCCTGGTTGGCAAATCCATACCGATGCAGCGCGTCATACAGCCAATCCCCACTGCGATCCCCGGTGAAGACGCGCCCTGTCCGATTCCCCCCATGTGCCGCAGGAGCCAGTCCAAGAACATAGAGCCGAGCTTGATAATCTCCGAAGCCGGGAACCGGCCGCCCCCAGTAAGCCCAATCACGATACTGCTTCCGTTTCTGCCGTGCGATCGCCTGTCGATAGATGACCAACCGAGGACAGGCCGTGCAATCAGTGATAGTCTTGTTCAGAACGGTCAAGGCTCGCATATAGGCGACAGTGTAACATGGACGGGGCCCCTTGCTTGCTGGTGAGTGAGTGAACTGTTAGCATAACTTCTTGTTTTGCGACGGCTTGTATCTGGATGTAATTGAGGAGTACAGAATGATCATCCGTGGTATGCAGTCCTTACTTTCTGTAGTCGGAATCAGTTTCTTGATCCTGTCAATGTATCCTCCGGCCCTTGCCACATCGGAAACAGCGGATACTGGTGGCCAAAAACCAGAAGTGGAGAAGGATCTCCTCCTACCGGACCTGCTGGATTCGCAGGCCGAACCGGAAGACCGTCTGGTCATTTTGCCGGAAATCAAACGAGAGGGAGAACGGTTCTTTCTAAGTTCATTCAAACTGCCCGACAAGATCACATTTGCGGGCGTGTCGGTCCCTCTGGACAACTGGCAAGTGAGAGAACGGATCGAATACGAGTTCTATCAATTTCTGGAAGATCAAGGGGAAAGCATTATCCTCGCAAAACGCACTGGGCGCTGTTTCCCTCCTGCAGAAAAACAGTTGGCCGACGCCGGTTTACCGGATGATCTCAAATATATGTTGCTGGTCGAAAGTAAATGCATTTCTGCTGCCTACTCGAAAGCAAAAGCCTCCGGTCCCTGGCAATTCATCCCCTCCACAGGGCGCCGATACCGATTGAAGAGCGATGCCGTCCGAGATGAACGCCGCAATCTCGAAATGTCGACCGAGGCAGCCGTGAAGTACCTCAAGTACCTCAAAGACTTTCAGGAGAATGATTGGTTCTTGGCCATGGCTTCCTACAATGCCGGTGAGGAGCGAATCCGCAAGCTGCTCAAGGAACAAAAAATTACCGACTACTGGAAGATGCACGGCCCACGAGAAACGATGCGCTATGTTCCTCGTATCATCGCCGCAAAGGAAATCTACTCCCAGCCGGAGAAATATCTTGGGTTGACCAAGAAGGACCTCTATATGCCGCTTGAGACCGAAACCATCACGGTGAATGTCAAAGACTCCCAGCGGGCGCTGACGTCGATCGCCGAAGAATTCGGCACGTATCTGCTTGAGCTCAAGATGCTGAATCCCGAGTTTAAGAAAGATGTGCTCCCTCATGGTACCTATCAAATCCGCGTGCCCCGACAGACCTGTCCTAGCCGCTGTTTCAAACAAGAAAAGACTCAGTAACACACATAGTTATGCGATTCCTCCTCCCCTCCTCTCCTGCACGACCACTGCTTCACAAGCTGATCACTGCAGGTCTGAGGACGGCCGATCCCTACCACGCCCTACTCAAGCACGTTGCACTGGATCGGCACTCCCTGCGTGTGGGCCGTCGCACCTACGACCTCTCGCATATCGACCGTATTCTTGCCGTCGGTGCCGGCAAGGCCTCGGCAAGGATGGCACAGGCATTAGAGGTCGCATTGGGAACGAAGTTGGAAGATGGACTGGTCATCGTCAAGACCGGTCACACACTTGCGACCAAACGGATCACCGTCCTCGAAGCCGGCCATCCCGTTCCCGATCGCGCAGGCCTTCACGCGACCCAGCGGCTTCTGCGTCTGATACAACACCTGACGCCTCGAGATCTGCTGATTGTGCTCTTGTCCGGAGGGGCGTCAAGCCTACTCCCCGCCCCAGTCGCTGAAGTGACGTTGTCCGACAAGCAACGCACGACGCGCCTGTTGCTCCGCAGCGGTGCAACGATCAACGAAATGAACGTCGTGCGAAAACATTTGTCGTTGATCAAAGGGGGTGGGCTAGCCGCGTCCACTAGGGCGAGGATTGTGACGCTCCTGCTTTCGGACGTCATCGGCGATGATCTCGGTTCCATCGGCTCAGGGCCGACAGCAGAAGACCCCTCGACATTTGCGGACGCAGTGGGCGTGTTGCAGCGATATCGAAGCTGGCGTGCCGTGCCCGAGGCCGTACGCCGCCATTTGGGCCGCGGCCGAAAGGGAAACGCCTCAGAGACCCTGAAGCCTGGATCACGACGGTTGCGTAGCGTGCAGCATCACATCATCGGTAACAACCGGATCATGCTGAAAGCCGTCATGCGTGCCGCACAACAGGCTGGCCTCCATACCAAATTCCTCTCTCACCCCATCACGGGAGAAGCACGCGTGGCGGCAAAGCAGTTGACGGACCTCGCCAGGGCGATTACCGAAGGACATGGTAGTTTGAACCGCCCATGTTGCGTGGTGGCAGGAGGCGAGACCACTGTGACGGTCACGGGTAAGGGAAAGGGTGGCCGTGCGCAAGAGTTCGCCGCTTCGGCGGCATTCGAGATCGCCGACCTCCCTAACACATGGGTCGTGGCCCTGGGCACCGACGGAACCGACGGCCCCACCGATGCAGCCGGGGCGATTGTCAGTGGAGAGACGGTGTCGCAAGCCAAGAAACTCCGTATTGACCTCTGCTCTTCCTTGAATCGGCACAACACCTACCCTGCCTTGAAGGCTCTTGGATGTCATATCCATACTGGTCCGACAGGGACCAACGTCAACGACCTTTACCTTCTCCTCCTGCTCTAGCTACTATGCCCATTCATGGAACGTCCCATCATCCTTCCATTGCCTCAGTGCACCGATCTCGATCTTGTGGGAGGCAAAGCCGTTGGGCTCGCTCGACTCATGGCAGCCGGCTTCTCTGTCCCGCAAGGGTTCTGCATTACGACAGAAGCCTATGCACAGTACCTGCATGCATCAGGGTTTATTGAGGATGAGGAGTGGCATGCGCTCTCTGTATTATCAGGAGATGAGCGAGCGGCGGCGTTGGCCGACTGCCGGAATCGCATCAGACGGATAGAGACATCCCAACTTGCTACTCAATATCTGGCTGCCCTCCAGGCTCTTACCCAGCCACCGACCGAACGCTGGGCCGTTCGGTCATCGGCTACGAATGAGGACACGACTCTCACCAGCTTCGCAGGGCTCTATCGCACCCATCTCGGCACAGCTCGTTCAGAAATTGATGCGGCGCTCAAAGACCTCTGGGCCTCACTCTGGGAGGAACGGGTGCTGAGCTACAAGGTTCAACAGAGCAACCACACGGCTCCGAGAATGGCTGTGGTGATCCAACCGATGGTCGAGGCGCAATCGGCCGGAGTCGCCTATTCAATACATCCCGTGACCGGACGATCGAATCAGGTGATGATCAACGCCGTACCTGGACTTGCAGCACCGCTCGTCGACGGCACGGTTGCACCAGACCAGTATGTCGTGGAAATGACCGACGAAGGGCACCCGACTCGGGTTCGTCGCCGCATGCATGCTCATAAGGCTAAACAACTGTTGGTTTCGAGTAGTGGACTGTACACCGAACCACTCGACAAAGAGACCAGCGATCAATCCTCGCTGACAGATGTGCAGCTCTTTTCCCTTGCACAAACTGCCAAACGTATCGAACGGTCCTTCGGACAACCAATGGATCTTGAATGGGCTTTTGATACTCGACAATTGTGGATCGTGCAGGCCAGACCAATTACCGCCATCCACCCTTCATCCGATCTCACCAATGATGACTGCGAGTGGTCGCGGACGAATTTCAAGGAGACACTGCCCGAACTGCCGAGCCTGCTGAGCCTCTCATTTCTTGAACAGTTCATGGACGCCTACATCCTCTCGCATTATCGAAGACTTGGATGCCGTATCCCAGACGGGCTCACATCAGTCCGTGTGCTGAAAGGGCGTCCATATCTAAACGTCACGCTTTTCCATATCCTCGTCGCTCAACTTCGTGGAGACCCCTCTATGAATACCGAGCAGATGGGCGGTGCACCACTGCAAACCCTACCACGGGTCCAGCCACTCGGTGGACTAGCCTTTGTCCGCGCAGGGTGGATGATGTGGGCAGAGATGCGGCGGGTGCAACGGCACGGCCCTCGAGTATTCGAGGAAATGAAGGCGCTGGCCGAAACATACCGTCGTGATCACATTCTGCACCTCTCAGTAGAGGAACTCGTGCCCGAGCTCGATACGCTCGGCCCCTGGCTGGTGGGCCGTGAAGTTACCTTCGGCATTGCCGGGGGAGTTGGACAATGCCTGCAGATTTTCAGTCAATGTCTGCCTCAGTGGCTCGGCCCAGACTGGAGGAGTCTGCTGAATGCCGCCCTCCAGGGGCAAGGGACCGTCATCAGCGCCCAGCAGATTCTTCGGCTCGCTGAGCTCACAGACATCGCTCGAGATGATGCAGCGGTAAACGCATTTCTCACATCCGAACCATGGAACCCATCGACGTTTCGAGTGACTCTCGCCGACAGCACATTTCTCCGTACCTTCGACAGATACATCGAGGATTACGGCCATCGCGCGGTCGGCGAATCGGACGTCATGTCTCCTCGGCTCGCCGATAACCCGGAAACAATCCTTGCCATCTTACGCGCCCAACTGCTCTCCGCCGCTCCTTCTCAGGACACCATTCGCTCGCGCCAAGACAAGACGAGAACCGCTGCGCTGGATGAGATCAAACGGCGAATCGGCTGGCGTCTGGACAGATGGGCCATCTTCTTGTGGTGCTATCGGAGGCTGTGCCAGTTCTTTGCCCTGCGAGAAGCCAATCGGCACCACTTGATGTATTACTCGACCGCGATTCGCACCCTCTTGTTGCGCCTCGGAGAGCTTCTAGTCGAGCGACGCCAGCTCAACCAACCCGACGATATCTTTTTTTTGACGATCGACGACCGGACCGACCTGTTGGCTGGAGGCACACAAGACTGGAAGGCCATGATCAACGCCCGGAGAACCGAGCGAGAGCGCAACGCAACGGTCGACGTACCCGACACGATTCACGACTGGGAAACTGCGAGCGAACAGACCGTGACATCCGACCAATCGGAAGGGAACGGTATCTTGTCAGGTACGCCGATCAGCATCGGAACCGTGGCGGGCTCGGTTCGGATAATCCGCTCGGTAACCGATTGGGGCAAGGTGATGCCGGGGGAGATTCTAGTGGTTTCAGTGATCGATCCCGGCTTGGCTCCTCTTTTCGGCCTTGCCGGAGGCTTGATTGCAGAAATGGGCGGCACACTGTCTCACGGAGCCATCATCGCCCGTGAATACGGACTGCCGACCATCGCGAATGTCGCAGGCGCCATGACACGCCTATCTGATGAGATGCGGGTCGCTATGGACGCCGGATCAGGGACCATTCGTATAGAGCCATTTCCATAACTTGCCATTCACTAGAGCTGATTGATCCAGGCCTTCTGCTCCTTGACCTTTTTCAATTCCTTGCGTAGTCTCCATTCGGTTCTTGATTCTCTACACTATATATAGCGGTTTGTTGTCTTGGGACTTGTGACATGGATCAATCACTAGCCAGCATGATCCCCCTTGCTATCGGGTGTGGGATAGGACTGCTCCTGGGTGGCGTGTTTGCGGGACTATGGATCACGAGTCGCCTCCGACCTCAGGCTCAGCGCGCTGAAGCCATGGTGGACGAGCTGCGAAGACAGGTGGACCAAGAACGGAATGCGATTGCTGCACTCCGCCACGAATTGTCCGACGCGCAACAAGCGCGGGTCACAGCGGAAACGAGAATGGAGGACGCCTCTCGCCAACTCGCAGAACAAAAAATCATGATCGATCACACGCGTCAGGAACTCGTGGGATCATTCCAAGCCCTGTCCGGCGAAGCGTTGAAGCAAAATAACGAGGCCTTCTTGAAGCTTGCCGCAGTCTCTTTTGAATCGCTCCAGAACAGGGCAGAAGGCGACTTGGTTCAACGGCAGCATGCGGTCGATGCGTTGGTCCGCCCGCTCCAAGAATCCCTGCAGCGCTACGATGAACAGTTGCGCTTGTTGGAGCAATCTCGGCAGTCGGCCTACGGTGGATTGGATCAACATTTGAAGTCCTTAGCGGAATCGCAGCAACGGCTGCAGCAAGAGACTGGAAACTTAGTCAAAGCCTTGCGGGCTCCGACTGTACGAGGCCAATGGGGCGAGTTGACGTTGAAGAGAGTGGCTGAACTCGCGGGCATGGTGGACCATTGCGATTTCGCCGAGCAACTCTCTGTGACCGGTGAGGAGGGACGGTTCCGTCCGGATATGGTCGTGCAATTGCCCGGTGGGCGCCAGATTATCGTGGATGCGAAGACCGTACTCTCGGCCTACCTTGATGCCCATGAAGCCCAGAACGAAACCCAACAGCTGGAGGCCTTGCGTCGCCACGCAGCCCAGGTCAAGAGCCGCATGGACGAGCTGTCGCTGAAAGCGTACTGGACACAGTTCGATCGCGCACCGGAGTTTGTCGTGTTGTTTCTCCCAGGTGAGCAATTCCTCGGAGCGGCACTGGACCAGAATCCCCGTCTTATCGAAGAGGGGTTTGCCAACGGAATCGTCTTAGCGACCCCGGCCACGCTCATTGCGTTGCTCCGTGCAGTCGCGTACGGCTGGCGCCAAGAGCGAATGACCGCCCATGCAGAAGAAGCCGGCCGGTTGGGAAAAGAACTGTATGAGCGCATGGCGGTACTGGCTGAACATATGAACGATGTCGGACAGGCTCTTGGCAAAAGCGTATCGGCCTACAACCGGGCCGTTGGGTCTCTTGAGACACGCATTCTTCCCGCAGCCCGGCGATTCAAAGAGTTGGGTGTCTCGTCGGATCGGGACATCCCGATGCTGGAGTCGACGGAAGTGGTTCCACGTAAGACCTTGCCGTTTGATATCGAATAAAGGAGCCGCATGACCGACGAACAAGCCATGGTCGAAGCATTTCATAGTAAGTTTGAGATCGTCGTACAGACCGTCCCGAGTGATGTGAGTGCGGAGACGAAACACCTGCGTGTTCGGCTCATTCAGGAGGAGTTCGACGAATTGAAGGAAGCCATGGCCTCCGGAAATCTTGCCGCGGTCGCCAAAGAAATGGCGGACCTCCTGTATGTGACCTATGGAACCGCGGTTTCCTACGGCATCGATATGGAACCGGTGTTTCAGGAAGTCCACCGGTCGAATCTGAGCAAAATCGGCGGTTACAAGCGGGCGGATGGAAAATGGGTGAAGCCCCCCACATACTCGCCGGCGAATATCGAACCGATCTTGGAGGTCCAACGCGAGCAACTTCCGGCGGAGCGGCTATCGGTGCACGATGCCGCCGGTGTACCCCAGAGTTCATGAGAGACCCACACTGTCCAAGTTGCGGAACCCCTTTCGTCCGAGCCGTCTATGACGAGGGCACGGTCGAGCGAGTCTTGAATCGCTTCAGGATGTTCTCATTCCGGTGCCAACTCTGCACGGCGCGCTTCCGTGTCTATCGGAGTCAGCCTCCGGACAGGACCTCCGTCTCGGATCGTCGGCAATACAAACGGTTGCCCGTGTCGTTTCGAGCCAATCTGCTTACAGAAAACGCCATGAGGATGGACAATCGCGTGACGGATATCTCCATGGGAGGCTGTACGCTCGAAACAACCGCAACCTTGCCTCAGGGCTCGTTTATTGAGCTCGTCATCAAACCAGCTTCCGACGAAGAACCCATTAAGATTGAGACGGCCATGGTGTGCTCTTCGAGACCGGAATCGATGGGCATCCGATTTCTTGAAATGGTCTCGGATGACAAGAGCCGCCTCAGTCAGGTCATCCTCAGTTTACTGGTTGGACAAAGCCTTCACCCACATCTCCTCTCGTAAAGACATGCCGTTTGATTAGGCATGCCTCCGTGGCGGGGTGACCAGAAGATTATCGATAAGCCGAACGGCTCCTATCCGAACCGCGCCAAGAAGCACGACTCGCGACGTCACAGCGGAAAGCGGTTCCAAGGTATACGGATCGCAGACCGCCAGATAGTCGATCGTCAGAGCTGGTTCGCCTTTCATCACCCGTGCCATAGCAGACTGTACCGCTTTCCCGTCCATCACGCCTCGTCGAATTGCATCAGCGCCGGCTCGAAGACTCTTGTACAGCATGACAGCGTGCGTGCGTCCCTCCTGCGACAGATAGATATTGCGCGAGCTCATCGCAAGCCCGTCCGTTTCACGCACAGTCGGATGCACGAGAATTTCCACGCCAAGATTCAGATCCTTCACCAGCCGTCGGACCAGTGCCGATTGCTGGAAATCCTTC
>JABMDK010000008.1:20974-81389 GCA_015903995.1 Nitrospira sp. | reverse complement strand
CCGTCCGTTTCACGCACAGTCGGATGCACGAGAATTTCCACGCCAAGATTCAGATCCTTCACCAGCCGTCGGACCAGTGCCGATTGCTGGAAATCCTTCCGTCCGAAGAGCGCGATCTGAGGACGGACCATTCCAAACAGCTTCGTCACGACGGTCGCAACACCAGAAAAATGATGCGGACGGGCTTCCCCTTCCCACCGCCGTGCAATCGTTGGAAGGGTCACGGTGGTTTGAAACCCGTTCGGGTACATCGCCTGCACAGTCGGCTCAAAACAGACATCAACCCCTTCTTTTCGGCAGAGGGTCCGATCACGCGAAATGGGACGTGGATACTTCGCTAAGTCTTCATGAGGTCCAAATTGCGTGGGATTCACGAAGATGCTGACCACGAGAGCATCGCATCGCAGCCGCGCCTCTCGGATCAGCGCCCGGTGACCCGCATGCAGCGCGCCCATGGTCGGGACAAACCCGATCATCACGCCTTGCCGCCTGAGTTGCTCGCTCCAGGCTGTCATGGCGGGGGGTGAATGGATGATCTTCATGATCCGGGTGGTGAACTACAGGCAGGGCGTGACCCGTATCTCGTTGAGGGCTGAGGGAACAGGAGACGCACGTGAGATTGGTCCGGGACTTCCGTCAGTAAGTGGGCCATCGATTGTTTGAGTGTCGGATGAATCCAGAGCGGATCCAGCTCATTCATCGGCATCAGGACAAACCGGCGTTGATGGAGACGAGGATGCGGAATAGTCAACCCTGGTTCCTTGATGATATGCTCTCCATAAAAGAGGATGTCTAAGTCGATCGTTCGAGGACCGGACCGGTTGTCCTCATCTCGATCGAGTGCCCGTTCGATTTCCTGGAGGGTCGATAAGAGGCTACGCGGGGTGATATTGGTTTCAATCTGGACCACCCCGTTGAGAAACCACCCCTCCCCCGGATCAGTCCTGTCGCGTACCGGTTCTGTTTCATACAACAGTGAGACGCCTTGCAGGCGAGAATGTGGGAGGAGACCGAGCAACGTCACCGCTCGATCGCAAAAATCGACTCGATCGCCGACGTTCGATCCAAATCCGATGAAGACCGTCTCTTTCATGCGCGTATCTGGTGAAGCGTTACTCGTAAATCGTCACATCCAAGGAGCCTGCTGTGAATGACGCTTCACGAACGACATGCTCAAAACCCTGTTTTTTTGATCCGCTCGACCGCTTCCGCTAATCGCTCTTTGGTCGTACAGACCGTCATGCGGACGTAGCCTTCGCCCGGTGCGCCGAAGCCGTTGCCCGGCGTCGTAACGATCCCCGCCTTTTCCAACAGATGGGCCGTGAAGGACGCGGAGGTGTACCCCTTCGGCACCGTAACCCAGATGTAGAAGGCGGCTGGTGGCGCATCCACCTCCAATCCCAGTTGCTTCAGCCCAGGAATGAGCGTATCGCGGCGCTCCTGGTAGATCGATCGGATGCCGTCGGTGACAGAATCGTCCAGGCCAAGAGCCGTAATACCGGCTTCTTGCACCGCCTCAAAACAGCCGGAATCGAGATTGCTCTTCACCTTGCCGAGACCAGCCAGGACATCCTTATTGCCGACGACAAACCCAAGCCGCCAGCCGGTCATGTTGTACGTCTTCGAAAGAGAGTGGAACTCCACGCCGACATCCTTGGCTCCCTCCACTTCCATGAAACTCGCCGGCCGCTTGCCGTCGTAGTAGATTTCCGAGTAAGCCGCGTCGTGGCAGATGATGATCTGATTGTTCTGCGCGAACTCAATGGCCCGCTTGAAGTAGTCCTTCGTCATGATCACGGACGTGGGATTATTCGGAGAATTCAGCCACATCAGCTTAGCTTTCTTAGCGACCTCTTTGGGAATCGCATTCAGGTCCGGCAAGAATCCATTGGCTTTCGTCAGCGGCATGATGTGCGACACACCACCGGAAAAACCGGTCCCGACGGGATACACCGGATAGCCTGGGCTGGGAACCAGCACGATATCGCCGGGATCGACAAAGGCCAGATGAATATGTCCGATACCCTCTTTCGAACCGATCAGCGTGAGGACCTCGCTCGCCGGATCGAGCGTCACATTGAAGCGGCGTTTATACCAACCAGCCACGGCTTTTCTGAACGATAACATCCCTTCATAGGAAGGATACTGGTGATGCTTGGGATCCTGGGCCGCTTTGGCCAAGCTGTCGATAATCGGCGCAGGGGTGGGCAAATCGGGGTCGCCGATGCCGAGGTTGATGATATCCACGCCACGTGCGATGGCTTCTTGCTTCATTTTGTCGATGGCGGCAAACAAATATGGGGGTAGCGTTTTGATGCGTGTCGCGACTTCGATCGGGAAACCGGCCATGGTCAATCAAGCTCCTTTCGAAAACAGTGGCAAGTGAAACAGTTGAAGAGTTTGAAAGTTGAAAAACGCAGGCGTGAACTTTCGAACTTTCACACTTTCAGACTAGAGCCGCTAGGTTACTTCAGAGACTCGCCGGCAATCAACCTGTCGAGTGAAGAAGATGTCCGATGAGTCGATCAGCCATCTCATGGAGATGCGGGAGCTGCGGCAATGCAGCTGCTTTGACCTGCTGAGCCGTCAGACGAGCCTTCATCAAATCCGGCGCACATTCTCGACACAGCGAGTCGATGCCGCCTTCCTCCATTTCCAAATGAAACAGAAGGCCATAGGCGTGACCACCATGACGAAACGCCTGCAGCGGCGCAAGGTTCGATCCCGCCAAGGACACGCTATCTTGCGGCAAATCAAAGATCTCTCCGTGCCATTCAAAGACCTCGAAGGACTCCGGACCAGCCCCGAACACTGGATCCGTTTTCCCCTTATCAGTCAACCGAACAGGCGTCATGCCGATCTCTAGCGCCTGGCCTGGTCGCACAGTGGCACCGAGGGCCTTCGCCATGAACTGGCTCCCAAGGCATACCCCGATCACCGGCTTACCGGCGAGAAGAGCAGATCTGATGAAGGTCGTCTCCTCGGCGATCCATTGATCGGGATCGTTCACCGACATCGGCCCGCCCATCACAATCAGCAAGTCTCCGGCATCTTTGGGTAACCCATCCATTGGAACGAGAAAATATTCCAGACTCACGCCCCGTTTTGTCAGGGCCTCTGCGAAGGCTCCCGGACCTTCAAAGGGAACATGTTGAAGACAGACCACCCGTGGCATAGGTATCCGTTTGACTTACCCAACAATCCGAATCATCGCAACCCGGACTCTCACTTGGTGGATACATACACTGTCCGGAATGAAGGCAGCAAGAGAAGAATCTCTCAGACGACCAGCACCCCCCTCCATCCTGCTTTTCTCCCCTTTAGCCCTCGGTTCGGAATACCGATGAAGAAGAGCGATGCCTATCACTGCTGCCGAGCAAAATCCGTCTGGTCAGGATCAGGTCCGATCATTACCAGAGATTCCGTCAGGCACCCCCCAGCTGTATTCCCTCGGACAAACCCTGCGTTCCCACTACCATGCATTCTGGTACCATCTTGGGGAACGGTTTGCCTGGTCACGAGGGATCTATCGAGAGCGGCCGACAGGTCGGTTGCAGGGTCTTACCGGGATTCAGCAGGAACGGATCGCCTCTGTAACACGCCAGTTCGGCGTGCGCTTTGAGCTGCGAGCAGGAGAGGACACTGCCCTGAAACAGTACGACTATCTCGACATCCTCCGCCAAGCCTGGTCGGCCCTGTAATTACCATATTCGGTCGGAAGAGTAGTGCACGACCTCGGATCGAGTAATTTTTGGTATGCGCCGGTCTTGCACATCTTTTTTCGGCCGTCCATGCTGACCGGCGTGGAAGTAGAAGGTCACCGAATTTATATCAACGGGTATAGCCGTATCGATTACGCACGGGGCTATATCCAGGACCTACCCGATACCCAATTCGTGATTGAGGATTATGCCCGGTACCACCAGCGAGCCGATGTGGTCACAGCTTGGTACCCCTTCGTTACGGCAAATCTCGTGCTGGCCTGGCGAATGCCACTCTCTGTACTGACTCCCCATGTCTTATTTTCTCGAGTCGCTGAAACTTTGAGCCCCCATGGCCTGTTCGTCATGGTGAACCAAGGCAGAGAGGAGGCAACCATCGCAGCCTGCTGGTGCACAAAAGTGGGCCTCGTGCGGTACGGTTCCTGTGAGCTGAAGGCCACGGTGCGTCCTCGACTGCCCGCTGTCGTCTCGTGCTGGATGCGTTCGTAACCCTAGCGGTGTGTCCTTACCTGGGCTACAATTGGTGTTGTGAACCATACAATTAAGAACACTGAAGATCTTCGGTGGCTGATCGGCCATACGGGAGGATTCCGCTCAGGTTATGTGACCGACCTGCAGATTTCCAAACGCCGTCTCTTCGACGAAGGATCTGTACGGGAGATACCGGCCGGTACGACCATTTCGCTCACGATCCGTTATGAGGTTCGCGGATACGTCCGAGTAGCCAAGCTCACGATGACCGGCGTGACGGATTTCTCCGTTTTCGAACAGGATGGAACCGATTGTTCATCCCTTGGCGTGATCCAGACAGAGCTCAATGCAGGAAAAATGCGCTTCTGGTTCGATCCTCAGGGAGAGCTGTACGTGGTATGCGATGAGGCCCATCTGGATGAGATCTCCTCTCCGTGTGTGACGGTCCAGCAGACGGCAGAACTCGCCCGATGGACCTTTCAAGGTCGAACGGCTGAAGGCCCCACAGTGGAGTGGCTGTTGCACGAACTGGATCGAGCCGGTCTGCCCTGTTCGTGGCGTGACGCGATGCGGACTGTCGCGATTCACCCGGCGGTGCAGTGGGAGGGCGATCTAATTCCGGCAGACGAATCGACGGCCAGCGTGGACCATCGGGTCCACGTCATGGGCTATGAACCGCTGGAGGGGGAAGGCTTTGGTCTAATGCTGCGGGTAATTGGGATTCAGGATCGGCGGATGAGCCGAATTCTCGAAGTACTGGCTGATCAGATCACTCAACAGTTTGTCGGTGACTGTCTCGTCGGCACAACGATCATCCCCGGCCGAGAATGGGAGGGCTGGTTGACTCGGGAACACCAGACACGACACCGTCGATAAGCAGATGATGAGGGGGAGAGACGCAGATCAGTGCGCGTGCTCAGGTGAGTACCGCCCGTTGCCGTTCCCATTTGCAAAACCAGCTACGCCGTTGCCGTTCACATACCCTGAGACAGGGTGCGCCGTACCATTCCCGTTCGTCCGCTGGCCCTTGCCGTTGATGCATTCCACTAAAGCCCAAAGCCGTAATGGGTTCACCCGTTGATTGCGGGCGATGCGGAGCGACGTCCCTTCCAATACGGTGCTAAGCGACAGATCCGTCCGCCAACCCAGGTGCTTGGTCAACGGCGAGATCACTCGCTCCACAGCGTTGATTACTTTATTGCCGTTGCTGAAGTGATTGAGCATGATAATACGGCCACCGGGACGGCAGACCCGAATCATCTCACTGACCACCGTTCGATAGTCCGGAACCGCCGTAACGACATAGGCCGCCACGACCGTATCAAAACTATCATCCTCGAATTCCATCGCCCCGGCATCCATACGGTGGAGCCGGACGTGGTCGAGACGGTGAGCTTCCGCCTTCTCCCTTGCTCTGGCCAGCATCCCTTCGGACACATCGATCCCAATAATGCGGCAATGGCGAGGATACATGGGAAGCGCGAGTCCGGTCCCCACACCGACTTCAAGAATCTGTTCGTCGGGCTGCACATTCAAGTTTCGAACGACCGATTCACGCCCTTCATGGAACACTTTCCCAAACACTTTGTCGTAGAACCCCGCGTAGGAGGTGTACACACGTTCAATCTTGTTGGGATCCATACCGCCTCCAAACTTTAAACAACCGACTCTCTGCAAACCCTGACCGTACAGAGTTCACAGCCTGCGCTGTCGACGCGGGAGAAAAATAAAAAGGCAGGGCGTGACGTGGTGCCAAAACCCGCCCGAAACGTAATGGCGGTTAATGTAGCCAATCTTATCTTCTTGAGTCAACAGCTTCTCACGTACGCCGGAAAAGAAATGCCATCCAGGGTCGCCTAGAGAAAATGAGCCCTGAACCGTCCTCCTTGCCTTGATTCGCGTTGAGTCCCTATGGGATAGCTACCTGCATGGTACTGGCAGGCCTCTTCGCAGGGATCTTGTTCATCGGGCTGATCGTCGGTGATTGGCTCTATTTTATTCGGCTGACCCCGGACTCCATTCGGTATGGGTGCCGTGTCGCAAGCAATCCGGACCAGTGGCCTGGAACCGCGCTGACAACCCTGGGCGATCGGTTCACTCCCGAGGGTGTGTTGATGCTCCCACACGGAGTGGCCTGGTTTTATCCGCAGCTCTCCCAAATTGCAATCCGCCCTCAGTATCGATTGTTCTCCAGGCGGTTCAGAACCGCCTGGCCGGTGAAAGGGCTGATTCAGCTTTCACCGCAGGATCAATCGCTGAACACGGTGTGCGTGAAGCGGATGCCATGGTCGTCAGCCATTATCACACTCCTGTGGTTTGCGCTCGTCGTGATCGGATCTCTGACATTCGTAGTGCAATATGCCATGGATGGAGGATTCGCTTCGCTGGGGGGAACCCTCACGGGCGTGGTGGTCATTGCCCTTGCCGCCCTTGTCCTGGCCTTCGGACTCGTCACGGTAGCCCTTGCGTATCGGATCGAAGACAGCCGCCTCATGAAAGTCTACGGCGAGTTGCGAGAAGCACTTGCGCCTCCCACCGCGGCCACCTAACGGACCCCGATGAGCTCCGTTACGAAAGAAACAAGTTCAGGAAGTGATCGTATTCAGTCGGTAAGTTCAAGGCTGAACGGTTACGCGCGAGGCCGGCAATAATTCCTCGGTGCTTCTTCGCAAGTCCTGAGGCATCAAACGCCTGTGCAAACTGCTGCCATTGTAAGGTAGGATCGGAGAGGATTCGAGCTTGCTCTTCCTTCGGCTGTGCATGCACGATGGTGGTCAGCATCCGAATGGCTTTTTCCACGCTCTCGTAAGGTGGAGCCAATTTGAGATGGGCATAGAAAACCTCCAGATGCCGACGGAACTCCTCCTTCAGAATCTGACTTGGGTTGGAGACGATAGGTTTCGCATCTACCATAGTAATCATGTCGATAATACGGTAGAAGAAGGCAGGGAACAACTCTTAAGGGAGGACAGTATGAAACGGAAGCTTAGCGGATTACTCGGTGCACTCAGCCTGGTCGTGCTGGTCGGGTGCTCGTCTCATCACCATCACCACGGGATGATGGGTGGCGGCAGCAGCGATGCCTATTGGCAAAAGGGTCAGCAAGACATGGAGGGATTGATCAATCGGACCGTGCAGGACCCCGAGAAGGCGAAGGGTGTGAATGCATACGTCGGTGAGATCATCAAGGAGCTCAAGGAAAGCCGTGAGCAGGAACGGGCCTATCACCGGCAGCTATACACCTTGAATACCAGCTATACGGCAACACCCGACGAATTTTCAAAAATCGTGAACGAGGCAAACATTCAGCGGGCACAGAGTGCGGCCAAGGTACTGAGCCTTCGGTTCAAGATGAAGGACCTGATGACTGCCGACGAGTGGAAGACGCTCTCGGACCGCATGGTCTCTTATAGCGGCCGCTATCAACACGGAAGCACAGGAGCCAAGACAGGGTATTAGGCGGCTTGTGGCACCTATCTCGTAAAGTGTTGTCCGCTTGCGAGACACAAGATACGAACAACGAGATACGTCGGCACTAGCAGACTGCGGAAAAACTCCTTGTGACTCCTGTAGCCGTCACAGACATCGAGGTTGAGGACGATGCTGAATAGGCCCGCAGGATGCGTAAAAAGGTCGTCCAGCAAGGCCGCAGCGAGCGAAGAGGCTCAACGTACTCTGGGCCGTACGTTGAGCCTCTGAGCGAGGCGAGAACGCCGCTGGCGGACTTTTTCCGCATCCTGCTAGTGCGTACCCGGCGCGGCGGTGAGCGGCACCGCCGTCCACGTCGCGCCGGCATCGGTGGAACGATAGAGCCCGCTGCCATTTGTGCCGGCATAGAGTATCTGCGGGTTCTTGGGATTCATAGCCAACGCGCGTACATTGAGCGTCGCGATACCCTGGTTGATTGCCTGCCACGTCTTTCCACTGTCCGAACTTTTCCACACCCCTTTCGGCCCACCGACATACAGCTGCGCCGTTTCTGTAGGATGCAGGAGAAGACTGCTGATAAAGGGATCCGGGAGGGATTGCCCGATCCGCTCCCACTGCTCACCTTTGTTCACTGCACGAAACAACCCTTTCGTGGTCCCAGCATAGATGATAGTGGGATTCGTCCGATCGATCTCAATGGCGTTGACACCCAGCGCCATGGAAGCCATCAGTTCGACGCGCAGTCGCGTCGGGTATGCTCCCGTTGATCTTCGCCCGATTCTGCCAGTTTGAACCGAAAAGCAAGAGACTCTCGGGCGGGAACGACTCTTAACGGATCGACACCCCACCTCACGTACGAACCCTGCCACGCGCTGCTAGGAGTCACATCGCACGTGGCAGGTTCATGAATGGAAAAGACACAAGCCACCCTACTTAGGTACCCATTCTTGAGTTATACGGAGCACGGGTACCGTGTACCCTCCTTACGGATAACTTTTAACAAGCCCAACGACGGCTCATTTCTTTGGCTGCTCGTACGCTGCCCTCAGATCGCTTGCCGGTGGATGCGTACTACTCACCGTCGTAAGTACGGCATAGACCAACACCGCTATTCCTACAATAATCCCACCTGCATACAACCAGAGCTTATCCATGACATCCTCGGTTGGCCAAAGGTCGTCCGGGGCACCAGCCCTTATGTTGATTTAGGAAGCTTGTGCAGACTTCTCGACGCGGGAGGAACCGGCTCTCGCAGGTGATTGTCTACGCCAGGCCGGCGCTCACCCGCCGAGTAAGTTGCTCAGCTTATCGTCAGAAATTTTATTGCGGGATGGTTTGGGTGAAAATTAGGGCAAGTCTCAAAGATATTTTACTGGTGGCAAAAATCCACAGATGGTTCCATTCAATACTTACATAGCTTTGAACTCTGTGGCGACAAGCTGCATGCTGTTGGAACCCAACCCCGCATGCCTCGACCATTACATCTTGAGACGTTCGACATAGCCGGTCAGCTCCACGTAGCCTTGACCTTTTACAGGTTTGCCTTGTTTGGTCCCTGTTACGGCCACCGCCCCTTCCCAATAGGAAACCTTAGTGCTGCGCGAGGTGCGCAATTCCTGATCGGCAAGCAGCGGCGTAACATCCAGCACTAGGTCGAGCGACGGGAACGTCAACTTCCATCGGCTGGGATAGGTGGCCTTGCTTTCAGGGCTGGTCCAGGTTGCGATCGATTCGATCTGAAAGTCGGTCACCTCCAGATGTCGAGTGCGTCCATCCGGCGACACGGCGGTCCCGCTGGAAGCCAGATCGGACGAGCCATCTTTCCGCCGCATCCGATACAGCATGAGCTCGGTGTCGTCTTCCAACTGGATGCTGAACCAGTCCCATCCGACTTGATCCGTCCCGAGTTCGGCTGACCCGAATTCATGGTCCATCCAGGTGAGACCAGTCACCTCGAACGGTTCGCCGTCGATCGTCAGGCTCCCCGTTGTCGCAAGTCTGGTAAACGAATAGTAGTGCGAGGCTTGCCCCACATCTTTCCCTTTTCGACTGATGCCGGCCGCACCGTGGGTGACGAGAGGCTTGGCCGGTTGGAGTGTGAGGGCGAGCGAATGGGTCTCGTCGTGGGCCGCCAAGGTATGGGATCCGGTCGAGTCCGTGGCAGCCTCCGCGCGCCAATCATCGATCCAGACACGGAGCCGCGACTCGTCGGCGCCGGCCTTCCCTAATCCCTCCCGACTGAACTTTTCGGAGAAATGAAATCGCTTCCCGGTGATGTCGGTCACGGCGAAATGGGCCAGATACAGGTGGCTGATCGACCATTTGGACGGCAGAGTTTTGATTTCGTCAGGCGGCACCCCCCGACGGAAGAAGGTCAATTCAAAGCCGAACGACCGACCGTTTTTCGACTGCAGATGGCCTGTGTAGTACCACCACTCGGTTCGATAGGTGGAATGCGATCCATGGTCTCTCGGAAACGTGTACTGATATCCGGCGGTTGCCGGCTGAAATGGTGTAGGAGCGGAACTTGCGGCGAGCGCCGTCGGCAAAGTCACGCTCAGCAAGACAGGGACTACCAATAGGATCCGTCCCCAGTCTGTCACGCGCTGCCTTGTCTTGTCAGCCAATCGTAAGTGGATCACTTGACCTGAGCCCTCCCGTTGTATCGGTTATAACACGCGTCCGATCTATGAACCAATCGACTCTCTCAGAGCGATGTTTTGAATTTGCTCTTGGCTCGCCGCCTAGCAAACGGCGTTGACAATTTTCACAAGTCTCAGCTATCGTGAGTATGTCCTCCGGCGGCACCCCCCGACGGAAGAAGGTCAACTCAAAGCCGAACGCCCGACCGTTCTTCGACTGCAGATGGCCCGTGTAGTACCACCACTCTGTCCGATAGGGTGGATGCGATCCATGGTCCCTCGGAAACGTGTACTGGTATCCGGCGGTTGCCGGCTGAAATGGTGTGGACGCAGGACCGGCGGCGAACGCCATCGACACCATCACGCTCAGCAAGACCGGGACTACCATCATTAGGATCCGTCCCCAGTCTGTCACGCGCTGCCTTGCATCCTCAGTCGATCGTAAGTGGATCACGGATCCTGAGCCTCCCGTTGCATCGTTTATAACATGCGCCGACCCATGGACCAATCGACTGTCTCAGCGCGGCGTTTTGCATTTTGCTACGACTCGTCATCCGGCAAACGGCGTTGACAATTTTCACATGCCTCAGCTATCGTGAGCTATGCAGACTGATCGCGAGCGAGGGTCGTCGGATCGGAGTTCGTCCAAACATGTCGAGCCATTTCCGATTCCTGATCGCCTTCCGGTGTTTCCGTTACCCAACGTCGTCTTTTTTCCCAGGACGTACCTACCGCTCCACATTTTTGAACCACGCTATCGCCAGATGATCGCCGATGTGACGATGGGTGGTCAATGTATTGCCATGGCCCTCCTGAAAGAAGGGTGGGAGCAGGACTACTACGGGAATCCGGCGATCTATCCCGCGCTGTGCATCGGGCGCATCGTCAGTGTGCAACCCTTGCCGGACGGGCGCTCCAATATCTTGCTGCAAGGACTCGAACGGTGTGAGATTTCCGAAGAACACTTCGATAAACCCTATCGCGAAGCGACGATCCGCATCACGCCCATGTGCTCCAACGAGGGACTGGCAACAAGCGTTCGGCGAGCACTCGTCGATGTGCTTGGCCGGTACCTCCAAGCGAGAGAAGATAATGCGGCGTGGCAAGGATTCTTTCGCGAAGAAGTCAGTGACGAAGTCTTGGTCAATACCCTCTCAACTTATCTGGACTGTACCCCCTTGGAAAAACAATTCTTACTGGAAGCGGACGGGCTCCACCAACGGGCCCGTCGATTGAACGATCTGGTTCAATTCATGCTCCACGAACCTCACGGCACAAAGGGCTTGGACTAATGGATCGACCCATCGCAATCGACGTCAGCAGTCTCAGCAAAACCTATGACAGCCATAAAGCTGTCGATGACCTCTCGTTCCAGGTCTATGCAGGAGAGATTTTTGGCCTACTGGGCCCCAATGGCGCGGGCAAGAGCACCACGCTTCGGACCCTCATCACGTTGCTGCACCCGACATCGGGCACGGCCACGGTCATGGGGTACGATACGGTACGCGATGCGGACAAAGTGCGGACCGTCATCGGGTACGTGCCCCAAGAACGGGCGATCGACCGGTTTCTCACCGGGCGTGAACATTTACAATTGTTGGGTGCGCTCTATCATCTGACGAAAGAAGAGGCGGCCAAGCGCATCGCAGAATTGCTCAAACTGGTCGAACTGGAGGCCCACGCGGATCGGCCGGCCAAGACCTATTCCGGCGGCATGAAGCGCAAACTCGATATTGCCTGCGGGCTGTTGCCCGACCCCAAAATCCTGTTTCTCGACGAGCCCACGCTCGGCCTCGACGTGCAGAGCCGTCTCCGGATCTGGGAGTACGTTCGCATGCTCAAAGCCCGTGGGATGACGGTCGTAATGACGACCAACTATCTGGATGAGGCCGATCAACTCTGCGATCGGCTCGCGATCATCGACGGGGGCAAGATCAAAACGCTGGGCTCACCGGTCGAGCTCAAAATCGCCCTCGGTGGGGATATCGTGTCGCTCACGCTGAAAGAGACGGGCCGGATCCAGCCTCTGGTGTCGGACCTCACCGGCCGCCCGGCGATTAAGACGGTGCGGGCGACCACCAAGGGCTTGGATATCCGGGTGGAATCACCGGAAAAGGCCTTGCCCACCATTCTTGAATCGGCCAATCGATTAGGTTGTGAGATCGAATTTATTCAATATAACCGTCCTCGCTTAGACGATGTGTTCATCGCACATACTGGGAGAGCCATCACCGAAACGCCTCCCGACGTCGAGTCGGCATCATAAGGAGTCACGTGGCGCATTATTGGCAAGAGATCAGTGCATTGACGATGCGGTGGGTTCGGCGGTTGAGCCGGGAGAAATTCAGCATGCTGTTCACCCTGGTACAGCCGATGCTGTTCTGGCTCATCTTCTTCGGCAACCTGTTTCAGCGAGCCGCAGATACCCAGGTCACGCAGGCCCCCAACTACATCAGCTTCCTCGCAGCCGGCGTCGTCGTGATGACCGTCCTGAACAACGGCTTGGCCGGCGGAGTCGACCTGCTGTTCGACAAGGAGAACGGGTTTCTTGAACGGTTGATGTCCACGCCGATTCATCGTACCTCCGTCATCCTGAGCCGCTTTATCTTCGTCATGGCTATTACGTCGATGCAGGTCCTCGTGATTCTCGGCGTGGCCTATCTCTTTGGTGTTCAACCTGCGACAGGGTTTCTCGGTGTGGCGACGATCTTGTTGATCGGCATGATGTTCGGTGTCGGCCTGACGGCTATCTCCATGGCGATGGCCTTCTCCGTGAAAAGTCACGGTGATTTCTTCTCCGTCTTGGGATTTCTTTCGCTGCCGATGATTTTCCTCAGCTCCGCGTTGGTGCCGTTGACGGCGATGCCGGGCTGGATGAGTTTTCTGGCGCAATTCAACCCGATGACCTGGGCGATCGATGCGGTGCGGCCGTTAATTCTGTCCGGCTGGACAGAAGCCTTGCCGCACGTCGGAATGGTAGTGTTAGTCATGATTGTGTTCGATGCCCTGTGTCTGTACGGCGGAGCCAAGGCATTCCGCCGTGCCATGGGGTAACCTCGCCCTGAGCCATAGATAGCTTGACTGACGGCAAAATCCGTCGGATCATGACTGCAATACCCCCACACGTCAGCCTGTGAGCGACGGAGAGTCGTAGGAGATGATGCCGGAGAATCAAATTCGTGCGCTGATTCGCCTTCTGTCCGATGAGGACGACCGAATTGTCCGTACCATCAGCGGGCGACTCATCGATATCGGCCCATCAGCCGTCCCGCTTCTCCAGGAAGCGGAAATCGAGCAACCGGAAATGGCCGATCGGATCGCGTCCGTCCTGGAGGAAATCCGAGGAAGCAAGCTGGAGGATGAGCTGGCGAGCCTGACAGCCCTCACGGACGACGCCATGCCTCTCGAAGCTGGCGCCTTTCTGATCGCGCGCTATGCCTACCCTGCCCTCGATGTCGCGCGCTATCGTGAACAGCTCGATACGATGGCGGACGAAGTTCGAGCGCGGATCGGCCATCGAGCGTCCGGTGAAGAGGCCGTCAACGCGCTCAACCGATACCTGTTTACCGAGCAAGCGTTCAAGGGAAATACTAAAAACTACTATGAGGTTGAGAACAGCTACATTAATTGCGTCATGGATCGTCGAGTCGGCATTCCCATCAGTCTGTCAGCCATCTATCTCTTGATCGGACAACGTTTGGCACTCCCCCTGTTCGGCGTCGGCATGCCGGGGCATTTCTTAGTGAAGTACGAGTCCGATCGGTACAAGATATTCATCGACTGTTTCAACGGTGGGGCGTTGCTGACCGAAAAAAACTGCGCCCGTTTTCTGACCGAAGCCGGCTACGGATTCGACGATCAATATCTGCAAAAAAGTCCGGTTCGAGCGATTCTGTCTCGTATGATCAAAAACCTATTGTCCATCTACTCCAAGTCGGGGGAAGAGGGCAAAACAGCTCGCCTGACTAAATTCATCGAGATCCTCGGCGGCGCGCCTCGCGAAGAAGGCCTATAGATTCAGACTCGAATCGTCAGCAAATCCTTTCCCTTCCAAATCTTGCCGTGGTACTCCTCACCAGCCTGAGCTTTGACGTCATAGCGATCAGCCACTGGATAGAAGTGCGAGAGGACGAGCTGACCCACCCCGGCCTCCTTCGCCACCTGCCCGCACTGTCCGGCGTGCAAATGGGCGGGGCCAGGCTTGTTTGCAGGAAATGAGCAATCGAGCACGGCCAGGTCCGCATCCGTGCACAACCGGATAAGCGCATCGCAATATTGCGTATCTCCTGAATACACGATCGCCTTCCCTCGATACTCGATCCGATAGCCGACAGACGAGAGGTCTGGCACGTGGACGACTAGTTTGGGAACGATACGGGTCTTCCCGATCATGAACGGCTTGCTGGATACCTCACGGAAGGTCACGCGGAACGGCGCCGAGGAAAAACTAGGGAAACTCTGCATGATCGACCGTAAAAGGCAGATCGTCCCCTTCGGTCCGATCAGCGTCATCTCTGGACGATGGCCTCCTCCATACTTGGCATAAATCACCGCGTCAAAAAAGAAGGTAATGAAATCGGAAAAGTGGTCTGCGTGGAAATGGGAGAACAAAAGGTGCGTGATCCTGTGCCGGTTCACTCCGGTCTTGATCAGGTTCATCAGAGTGCGAGGGCCAAAATCGAGCAGAATGTATTGATCTGTGCGTACCAAATACCCGGCCGCGGCACGCGTGGGATGCACATTCGTTCCGGAGCCGAGGATAGTCAAACGCATGACCCAGAGTAGGCAGAACGAGTCGTCGCGTCAAGTCTGAACCACGCTCATAGTCTGCGGCCTGATTCGTTGACGACGAATCGATCGTGCCCGTATGATCGCTCACCCATGATCACGGCACCGCCTCACGAAAAGGGACAGGCCAATCCTGCGCTGCTCGTCCTGTTTGTTATCCTGATCATCGCCGGCGTGTGGATCTGGAAACGACTCTCGCTGGACACGCAAGACTATCTCATCGATCAGGCGGTGCCGATGGCCGCGATCGGCATAGTGACTGTCCTCCTCCTCTTCATTCCGATCAACGCCCTTCGTCGCCGACGCGCCAAATCCAAGGAACAAACCCGCCTGCTGGCATTGTTTGAACAAGCAACCGGACAGGAGCAAAGACTAGATCTAGCCTTTGCTTTGCTGGAGAACAATGGCTACCGGATTGATGGACTTGATTCAGCTGTTCCTGCCCTGAAAGACCTCTTCACGGAAACCCTACAGCATGCCCTGGGTGACAAGCAGCATCGCATCAGGGGCATGGCAGCCAGCCATCTCGGCGCGTTGCAAGACATGTCAGTAGTCCCGCTGCTCGTAAAGGCCCTGGACGATGACCATGCCTATGTGCGGTCCTGCGCCGCCTTGGGACTCGGGCGACTCCGAGCGACCGAAGCACGCGAACGGTTGAAGACGGCCATGGAGCATGACTGGGACCAAACCGTCCGAAGCCGCGCCAGAGAAGCACTGGAGCGTATGCGGGAGTGACGATCGTACTGATTGCAGCTTGGCCTAATCCTGCACCCACTCAATCACGGCAATCTCTGGCCTGCAGTTCAGCCGAAACGGAAGAAAGGACCAGCCGATCCCGATCCCTCGATTGACGTACAGCCTATGTCGGCCGGATTCGTGCCAACCGGCCACGCGACCATTACAGCCAGGAGGAAGCCAGAAGGTGGGGATTCCCGGTACCCTCCACTGCCCGCCATGACTGTGTCCACAGAGGATCAAGTCAATAGCATGATGGTCTTCCACATAGTCGAGGATGTTGGGGGCATGGGCGAGCAGCAACGTAAAGCGAAACTCGGCACGTGGGGGAACACATCGAAGATCCGCACGATGAAGCGATGGGTCGTCGACGCCGACGATCGAGAGTTCTCCCTTTCCCGTTGAGACGATGGCACTCTGGTTCACCAGCAGCGTGATCTTGTATCGATCGGCGAGTTCGGCATATTGTGCCACCGGCACACCGCTGTAATGGTCGTGATTGCCCAGTGTCATATAAACGGGTGCAATGATGCGTAGCTGTTCGAGGAATTGAAAGAGATGGGGAAGACCTTCCGGAACGTTAAGCAGGTCCCCGGTGATGAAAATCCAGTCAGGGTGAAGCTCCCTCACCGCTTCGACAATACGCTCGTGCCTCGGATGATATCGGTCCAGGTGCAGATCCGTAAGATGGACCGCGCGACGACCGGCAAGGGACGGATGTGGGTGGGTGAGAATGGTTACGTCATGATCGGACAACCCCCATTCCCAATGAGGAACGACGCTGAACGCCCGATAGAGCGGCTCGCTTAAGCAATACCCGATCAATGATCGCGCGCGATCAGGCCAGGACACCGTCCGTCGCCCGCTCATTCCGCAATTCATGATCTGCACAATCGTTTCGGCATGGATGGAGAAAGTATATCATGGGCCTATTGCTCAACCGATTTGACGACATCGTACACCCTCTCAATGAAGAAGGATGAGTAATGCACCCACTTGACCCGTTCCTCACAGAAAACATTCCTGGGGTCGGCGGACAGATCCGCACCGTGCCCGAAGACTTTCAGGTGGAAGAACGGCCGCTCTACCTGCCGTGCGGAGATGGAGAGCATTTATACGTCACGATCACCAAGCGAGGCCTCTCCACGCCTGATCTTGTTCGCCGACTGTCCTCTACGTTGGGCGTGAAGGCTCAGGCCATCGGCGTAGCAGGCTTGAAGGACGCACGAGCCGTCACTACTCAGATGGTGTCCCTGCAAGGAGTCACATCGGAACAGGTCACTGGCCTCAAGATCGATGACACCATCTTGAGTCTTCAGATCCTCGGGCGTCATCGTAATCGGCTACGAACCGGCCATCACGCCGGCAATCGCTTCCGACTGGTTATCCGACATGTCGCCGATCACGCGGCGGAAACCGTGCCGGCCGTCCTTCAACAACTGAGCGCACGCGGCGTTCCCAACTACTTCGGCCCTCAGCGGCAAGGAAAAGCCGGCGACAACTACCAAGTCGGCGCCGCGCTCCTCCAGGACGCACGTCGACGTGAAAAAATGAATCGCGCCACACGCATCTGGTATCTCAACTCCTACCAATCATTTCTGTTCAATCGGATACTCGCGCGACGGATCGCCCATCTCGATCGGGTCTTCGTCGGTGACTGGGCCATGAAGGCAGAGAATGGCGCCTGTTTTCTGGTCGAGGATGCCGAGAAGGAACAGTCGCGAGTTGATCGCTTCGAGATCAGCCCGACGGGCATCCTCTTCGGCTCGCGCGTGTCCTGGGCCAGTGGCGAGCCTGGTCAAATCGAGGAAGCCGTCATCGCCGAAGCCGGGGCAACGAAGGACACCCTCGTCGCCTCCGCCAAGGCTTGCGGATTCCGTGGCGAGCGCAGAGCGCTTCGCATCCCTCTCGCTGAGCTGGAATGGTCGCTTGGCGGCAATACTCTCACCATTTCCTTCAGTCTTCCTCCCGGTGCCTATGCCACCAGTGTACTCAGGGAACTCATGAAAGCCTCTCCAACGACTGCATAGCGAAGAATCCTCATTTTCTTTCCCCACCTCACCTGGGTGATACAATCGGCGCATGATCGGAAGCAGCGCGATGGACCATCATTACCCAGAATGGGTAGGCCTCCACGGCTCCGTCATTGACATCTCATACCGACAAATGTTTTAGGATCCCATCCCAATGATTGAAGAAGCTTTTCCGGGAACACTCACCCACATATTGGGGGGGGCGACATGAGCCGCCTCCTCGTCTGTTCTCCTGATTATTTCGGAATCGAATATGAGATCAATCCCTGGATGCGGTTGAACAATCGCGTGGATCACAGACGGGCTGTGCAACAGTGGCATGAATTGATGCGTATACTTGAAAAGGATCTGGGTATCGTGCTCGAACGAATGACGCCCATTCCCGGACTGCCTGATCTTGTCTTTACGCAATGCCGGCATCGTGGTTGGACGAACCGCCGTCGTGAGCCGCTTCCGGCATCCGGAACGTCAGCCTGAAGAGGCTTATTTTGAAAATTGGTTCCGCGGACAGGGCTATGAGGTACTCACGCTGGAGAAGAAACTATATTTTGAAGGGGCAGGCGATCTCCTAGGCTTCCCGGAGTATTGGTTCGGCGGCCATCGACAGCGGTCGGATATCCGCGTCTTTCCGATCCTTAGTGAGCGTTTTCACCGGGAAATTATTCCGCTTGAGCTGATCGACAGCCGTTTCTACCACTTGGATACCTGCCTGTGTCCCTTGAGCGGCGGCGAGCTTCTCTATTTCCCTGCGGCCTTTGATCGCGATGGCCAGACAGCGATCGCTGCGCGGATCCCTGACAGTCATCGTCTCATCGTTCCGGAGAATGAAGCCTTGCAGTTCGCCTGCAATGCCGTTTGTGTTGGGAAACATGTCGTTCTCCCCGCGGGATGTCCCACCACTCAGACCTGGCTCCGCCTACGAGGATACGAAACCCATACGGTTCAGCTCGATGAATTCATGAAATCCGGTGGGTCGGCCAAGTGCCTCACGCTTGCGCTGGACTAATGCAACCACATCATCTTGTTCCCTCAATGGTCATCAAGTTTTCAAGTGAAGAGTCCAGGGAGGGCTTGAGAACTTTTTAACTTTCCGACTAACTTTCACGACTTCGTTCTGAAGAGAAACGCACCATACATGCCAGCAATGGCGATCGTAACGAGTTCAATCGTCAGGAGCATGCGGCTCACGACGGCTTCCGGAGTTGGAGGAGAAAGGATGAAATACATGCCGAGAAATTCAGGCGTTTGCGCCGGTGGGGTCTCCCATGGAGGAAACAAGACGGCCAGGATCAGCGCAACGACCATCCCATAGAGCACCGTGAGATTGAGTTGATCTGGTGCTGAGGTAGTCTGATGCTGAGAAGGCGGTGAGCCATCCGATCGACCTTCAAGCCGCCGGCCGCATTCGATGCAGAAACGATTGATCTCCGGTTGTGACCGGCTACAGGCAGGACAGATTTGCATAGTCGACCAATAAGAGATCACAGCACAGAGAGAGATTACAGGAAAGAAACTCGTTTTCCCAGTGTTGTGGTTGCAAGGAGGGTTATCTGTCAGAAGCGATAGCCAACCCCGAATGAGACGAGATGCATCGTGTATGTAGCATCTAAGCCAAAGAAAAATGGGAAGAAATTTTGATTTTCATCGAAGTCGAAGTGTACGTAATTGAATTTCCACTCGGCGAATGTCGTCAGGTGTTTGGTGACATGGTATTCAAGACCAGCTTTTGCGTTCAACCCAAGTCTCGCATTATCTGAGGTTGACTCTGGTGAATCTGGTGCCAGACCTTCTCCCTTGATTCCTGCAAAGAAAATTCCTGGTCCCACTCCGACATAAGGTTGCAATCGAGTCTTATGATAACGAAACATGAGATTAAAAGGAGCCACCGTTATGACTCGGAAATATGCCCCTTGCAAGGTTCCGTGTACTGTTACGCCAGGCACTGAAGAATTCTGAATGGTGAAAGCATGATCTTGCTGATCAATGTGTGGAGTCGTATAAAACACTTCCGCCTCTACGCCAAACCAGGGCGCAAAGTTAAAGTAGTGACCTACCTTCCCACCATACATAAGAGAAGTCGATAACTCATAGTCGCCGTGGGTTATCGTGGTGTTGGGGCCAAAGAGAGATGAAAATGGTGGGGAATTAACATCGCCGTCCGAGAGACCGCCACCTAACCCAGGCACTGCGAATCCGATTTGTCCAGCGATGTACGTTTCACCATACGCAGTGGGAACAACACAAAATAGGGACGAAAGCAACAGCGCTGTTGCACGGATTCCTGAGGAGACTCGTGTCGCATACCATTGTTTCATCGGAATCCTCTGGATTGTCTGTGTGCGTGCCCCGTTCCTCCATCCTATGACTTGAACAGGCCATGACAAAGCTATTTCTGGAATCCTGACGGGGAGGAACGGACCACCTTCCGTTCGTTGACAGGCTCTTGAGGGCCTTCCTATAATCCGCAATCCGCTGTCCTGAATGAGTGGATGATGATTTTGCCATGAGGCTCAATTGCTTATGCCAACCACGATCAACAAGATCGGCGTTATTGGAGCTGGAGCCTGGGGCACAGCCCTGGCCAAACATCTGGCCGAGAAGGGTCTTGAGATTCGTCTCTGGGCCTATGAGCAGGATGTTGTCAACGCCATCAACACCTCTCATGAAAATCCTGTCTTCCTGAAAGACATTCCTCTTCCTCGAAACTTAGTCGCCACTTCGTCCCTTGTGGAGGCAATAACCGCCTGCGAAGGCATTCTCTTCGCTGTTCCATCGCATGCAACTCGGTCTGTGCTCCGCACGCTGGCATCCAACTTATCTGCCCCCGTACCGTTGGTGTGCGCCACAAAAGGCATAGAGGAAGACACAGCGAAATTGATGACCCAGGTGATGGAGGATGAGTTACCGCCGTCCATGCACCGCCTCCTCATGGTACTCTCCGGCCCGAGTTTCGCATCAGAGTTTAGTGCCGGCAAACCCACGGCCGTCTGCCTGGCCGGCACGGATCAACAATTGGTGCAGCGGTTTCAACATGTGTTGATGACTCCTATCTTGCGTGTGTACGCCGATACGGACGTCATCGGCGTACAGCTCGGCGGGGCCTTGAAAAATGTCATGGCGCTGGCTGCCGGTGTGATTGATGGTCTGGATCTCGGACTCAATGCCCGCGCGGCGCTCATTACTCGAGGCCTGGCTGAAATTATCCGGCTAGGCGCTGCAATGGGAGCCGATCCGCGCACGTTTTATGGACTGTCGGGGGTCGGAGACCTCGTGTTGACCTGTACGGGCACGCTCAGCCGAAACCATTCAGTAGGCGTTCGACTGGGCAAGGGTGAACAATTGGAGACGATTTTGGCCGGAATGCAGGCTGTCGCAGAAGGCGTTCGGACGAGTCGAGCGGCACTGATATTGGCCCGTCGGTATGCGATCGATATGCCGATCATACAAGAAGTCAACGCCGTGTTGTACGACGGAAAATCCTGTTGGAAAGCGCTCAGTGATTTGATGGGGCGGGACGCAAAATCAGAGAAGGGATGGACATGAATCCAGAAGGACTCGAACGGCTCTTGCAGCAGGTCCGTCAAGGGCGGGTTTCGGTAGAGCAGGCCCTTCAACGCCTGCGGTCCCTGCCTTTTGAGGATTTGGGATTCGCCTCACTCGATCATCATCGGTCGTTACGACAAGGGTTCCCCGAGGTGGTCTTGTGTGAAGGGAAAACCACGGCGCAGATCATCGCCATCGCTCGGGCACTCATCAAGAAACAGGGCCCGTTTCTTGCCACTCGCGCCGACCCATCGGTCGCGCGTGCCATCCGCCGACTGGATCGGCGGGCACGGTACCACCCCGAGGCGCGCATCGTGGCGATCCGCGCTTCCAGGCAAAAGCCACAAGGGCACATACTCGTGGTCACCGCCGGAACTGCGGATGTGCCTGTGGCAGAAGAAGCCCGTGTGACCGCAGAAGTGATGGGAAGCCACGTCGAGCGGCTATACGACGTCGGTGTCGCAGGTATTCATCGGCTGCTTGGGAAGAGAGATCGTCTGTTCGATGCGAAGGTCGTGATCGTCGCTGCCGGTATGGACGGCGTCCTGCCGAGCGTGGTGGGAGGATTGGTCCAGTGCCCGGTCATTGCCGTGCCGACCAGCCGAGGGTATGGTGCGAGTTTCGGGGGAGTCGCTGCGCTGCTGACGATGCTCAATTCCTGCGCGGCGGGCGTGGGCGTCATGAATATCGACAACGGATTCGGCGCGGCCTGCCTCGCACACCGGATCAATATGTTGTGGGTGAAGAGTTAGGCGTGGGGAAAACGATGGGGCTCTATTTCACTTCCAACAGCCCCCGCTTCGGCCACGCAACCATCACGGTGCGTAACCCCTTGTCTCCGTTCGCCAACAACTTTGTTCGTACTTCATACGAGTAGGTGCCCACCCCGGCGAGTTGCTTTCGGTGATCCTGACCATCCCAAACAAGTTCGACGGCCACCTTCGATCGTCCGGTCTCCCCATCCACCACTGAGGAAACATGGATAGGCTGTCGATGAGTGAGAAACCGAAGCGAGCTCTTCGACGGAGAACTAATGAGCGAGGTCACCTCCAAAATCGTGGAGCCATCCACTTCTTTCGGAAGCTGAACCGTGACGGAAAACTGTAGAGGCCCGTTGCCCAAGATATACGGTGTCGGAGTGATGTTGAGGTCGACAATTTTAAACTCTGGCTCTGGCCTGGGGACGCGGGAGGCCTTCACCTTCGAGAGGCTGTCTGCTGGAAACAATGCCGTCAGACCGCCACAGAGAATGAGCAACCCGAGCAGAAGTCTCATACGATGGAGCTTATGTGACGTTTTGGACGAAAACACCGACACCATACTTTCATGAACGAGGGCGGCGCGTTCGCCACGCTGCAACTCAATCGTACTCATAGGGGGATAACATAGCGTCCCTAGGCTGTCAACGAAGCGTCGAGAATGAACCAGCGATTGCCGTTCGTCGGCACCTTCGGTAAGATGTCCGGTCATTTTACGTGTCGCGTGTGAGGAACTGAGTGGGCCGTCATTTGCATTTCGATTGTTTCTCCGGGGTCAGTGGGGATATGGTCCTGGGCGCGCTGGTGAGCGCCGGGCTCTCGTGGACCAGCTTAGTTGACGGCCTCAAACGCCTCCAACTCCGCGGGTACCGCCTGCGGAAGCGCGAGGTGCATCGTGGCGCCCTCCCGGCGATAAAGGTCGACGTCATCGTTCAACAAGGGTTTCAACGGCCGTTGACCCTCGCCCGCATTCGAAAGATCCTTGCCGACAGCGCGTTGCCTGGCCCGGTCAAAGAACGTAGCCGGTCGGTCTTTGATCGACTGGCTGAAGCCGAAGGAGTGGCACATGGTGTCGATCAAAAAGATGTTCATTTTCATGAAGTCGGGGTTGTGGATTCGTTTATCGATGTTGTCGGCGGTGTGCTGGGGTGCTATCTCTTGAACGCCACTCGCATGACATCGTCCCCGATCAATGTAGGCGCCGGTTTCATTCAAACCTCACACGGACTCTTACCGGTTCCCGGACCAGCCGTGGCGGCGCTGGCGAAAGGAATTCCGATCTATGCCGACGGTCCGCGCTGTGAGCTTGCCACCCCCACCGGAGTTGCGTTGCTTCGGACATTGGTGTCGGAATTCGGCCCTCTGCCGACCATGAAGAGTATGGCCGTGGGCTACGGCGCCGGCGACCACAATCCAGACGGGTGGCCGAATGTCTTGCGTCTGTTTCTGGAGGAAGAACCCACGTCGGTGATGAGTCAGACCGAACGGATGATACAGATTGATACCAATCTCGACGATCTCAGTCCACAGGCCTACGAATACGTCATGGAACAACTCTTTCAAGTCGGTGCCGTGGATGTCGTACTGGCTCCCGTCGTCATGAAGAAGAGTCGGCCAGGAGTGATGCTAAGCTGCCTGGCCGCGGAAGACCGGACGGATGCTGTAATGGAGGTCCTCTTCCAAGAGACAACCACGCTCGGAGTACGTCTTCATGAAGTACACCGGCGGGTCCTTACCCGACGATTCGTCCCCGTCACGATCCAAGGTGGAGTCGTTCGCATGAAAGTCGCCGAGGTCGGTGCCGGATGGGAAAAAACAGCCCCCGAATATGAGGACTGTAAGGCCATCGCACAACGAACCGGCCGCCCCCTCAAAACCGTGATGGAGGAAGCACTGATGGTCTATCGACAAGGACTCAAGAAGACGAGAACCACCACGCGAGGCCGGGCATGACCGTCCTGTACTACGTGTTGCTCTTTCTCGTTTCCGTCGCAGTCACACTCGGTGGGTGCGCACTCTTTACGAACGCGATTGAATGGCTGGGCAAGCGGCGGGGAATCTCCGAGGGTGCCGTCGGCAGCGTCTTCGCCGCAATCGGCACAACCCTCCCTGAAACTTCGATCCCGATCATTGCGATTTTCTTCGGCGAAAGCCACGAAGAAGTTGAGGTTGGCCTGGGTGCCATCTTAGGCGCGCCGTTCATGCTCAGCACACTGGTGCTGCCCATCCTGGCTGTGCTGCTGCTGCTCTATGCACGAGCCGGCAAGCGGACCGCCCAATTTCACCTCAACTATCGTGAAGTGCTGACAGACCTCACATTTTTCATGATCGGATATTTTGTCGCCTTGGGATGCACCTTCGTGCCGTCCAAGCTGATTCACCTCATCGCAGCCGGGGTCTTGATCTGTTTATATATTTACTACATGAAGCTCAAGTTCGCACCGGCTGGCGGGGAAGAAGGGGGTGAGCTGGAGCCGCTGATTTTCGACAAGACCGCTGCCACGCCGTCCTATGCGATGATCGGGTTTCAAGCCTTCTTGGGTTTAGGTGGGTTGATCTTGGGCGCCCACTTGTTTGTCATGGCGGCAGAATCGATGGCCGGCTTGTTCGCCATGTCGCCGTTGATTTTGGCGCTGCTCATCGCACCACTCGCCACCGAACTGCCCGAGATGTCCAACAGCTTTCTCTGGCTCTATCGCAAGAAAGACCGGCTAGCCGTGGCCAATGTCACAGGCGCCATGGTGTTTCAAGGCACGTTCCCGGTTGCGCTGGGGTTGATCGGAACCGAGTGGGTGATTGCGCCATCGGCATTAACCACGATGATCTTGGCCGTGCAGGCGGTGGGGCTCTGTCTCCTGCAGATTCTGATCGGTGGTCGGTGGCGGCCATGGCTGCTCGCCGCCGGAGCTGTGTTCTATATCGGCTATACCGTGCATCTCTATGTCAACTAACTCGCGATCACCTCGCACACATTCTTCATCCCCTCAGCTCCCCTTGCTGGGAATCACGATGGGAGACCCGTCCGGTATCGGCCCGGAAGTCGTCGCTAAGGCGCTGGCAGGCGCTCACTTGCGCAATGTCTGTCGATCGATCGTCATCGGCTCGCTTCCCGTCATGGAGCGAACGATCAAGGGCTTGAAGCTCAAGCTGAATGTACTCCCAGTTCACGGTCATGAAACAACGGCGCCACGGAGAGGAACGGTAGCCGTACTGGATCCGCTAGAGACACCCTTGAGAAAATTTACGCCGGGCATCGCTGCAGCGGAAACGGGCGCCGCTTCGGTTACCTTTATCAAAAAGGCTGTCGAATTGGCTCAGATTGGCTGTGTCGATGGAATAGTGACGGCACCCATCAACAAAGAAGCCATCAATATGGCCGGCTGCCGGTACCCGGGCCATACCGAGTTGTTGGCCGATCTCACACAGGCCAACGAGTCAGGCATGATGATCGTGGGTGGGCCGTTACGCATCATGTTCGTCACGACACACGTTGCGATCCGCGATCTCTCAGCGCTGCTGACCCAAGCCAAGATTGAAAAGGCGATCCGCTTGGCCCAATTGGCGCTGACGACGCTGTTCGGCATCAAGCGCCCCAAGATAGGAGTAGCGGCCCTCAATCCCCATGCCGGCGAGCATGGATTGTTCGGTGATGAAGAAGCGCGAATCATCCTCCCGGCGGCACGTGCCGCACAAAAACAGGGCATTCTGGCAAGTGATCCTCTGCCGGCTGATACGCTGTTCGGGAAAGCTGCGAAGGGATCGTTTGACGGCATCGTCGCCCTCTACCACGATCAGGGCCTCATTCCCCTGAAGCTGGTCGCCTTCGGCACCTGCGTCAATCTCACCGTAGGCCTTCCCATCATCCGCACCTCCGTGGATCATGGAACCGCCTTTGACATCGTCGGCAAGGGCATCGCCGACCCCGGAAGTCTGATTGAGGCCGTCAGGCTGGCAGCCAGAATCGCCCAGAATCGAACGGCGGGCGCTCCGACTAACAAGAGGCAGGCCAAACATGTCGTCTGATAGGTCGAAGGGCCTGACCATGCTTCAGCAGCAGATGGCCGAATTGGAGGCGCTCGAGAAACAGACGCTTCAAGATTTGAACACCGTCGCCGGAACGGAACGAATAGCAAAGTGGAAAGCCCGCACAGTCGCGCTTCTCACCACTACCGTAGGCCAGCGGGAAGGACAAACCTTCGCCAGTATCCAACCGGGTCCCTCCTTTACGCACGACCTGGTTGAAGAATTTACCGATCTCGTAGAGTGCTATCGCGCACCACTGAGGACATTAGCCAAACAATTGTCCCAGACTTCTCCAACCGGGAATTGAGGGTGGACGCCCCGCTCCCTCCTGCCTCCATCAAACGCCTGGGACAGAATTTTCTCATCGACCCCAACATTGTCCGCAAAATCGTCGCGCTGGCTGCACTCACCACGACGGATACCGTTTGTGAAATCGGGCCGGGCCGAGGCTTCCTCACCGAAGCACTGTGTCGTGCGAGCGGCCATGTGACGGCCATCGAAGTCGATCCTCGACTCCATGCCTATCTGGCTGAACGACGGCCCCAACTTTCGAATCTCACGCTCGTCCTCGACGATGCGATGACCTACCCGGTCGAGCAGCTTCCGATCGGCACCATTGTCGTCGCCAATCTTCCCTATTATTTGTCCACGCCCCTTCTCTTCCGGCTTCTCGATCAGCGCGACCGTTTTCCCCGTATGGTGCTGATGCTGCAAAATGAGGTCGCAGATCGATTAGTCGCAAAACCTGACAGCTCCGACTACGGAGTGCTGTCCGTCATGGCACAGTATGCGGCAGAGATTACCAAAGCGTTTAAAGTCTCAGCCCAGTGCTTCAGACCACGACCGGAAGTCGGCTCTGCCGTGGTACTGCTAACGACCAAACATCCGAGAGCACTGAGCCAAGAGGAAGAGCCAAAATTCGCGACACTGGTGAAAGCCGCCTTCGCCCACCGCCGCAAGACGCTCATGAATTCGCTGAAAGATCAGGGCTACGATCAGAAGCCGGTGGCAGCAGCGTTGGAGACACTCTCGCTCTCTCCTTCCACTCGAGCGGAGATCCTTTCCATCGAGCAGTTTATCGAACTGACTCGCCACATAGACAGACCAGGCCTCGCAGGCTTCCACCACTAACAGTTGCCGGCATGAGCCAAGCCGACGGCAGCGGGGGCCCGAACCAGTGATGATGGGGAAACCAACGTCTGGCGTGCTCGGTACCCTACGCGGGGCGCATGTGGATTTTGAACATGACGCGGCGGCTTTTTTCGCGGGCCGGTTGTCCTGCATCGTTCCGTAGAAGATCCTGCTTCCCTCGCCCGGTCGCAGTCGCCTTTTGCAAGAAACACTCATACGCCCAGGGGAGCTTCTCGCGGATGACTTCCAAGCTTTTCGCCAATACCGCAAATGAACGGTCTTGACTCAATCGTAAATTGCGCAGGTCGTCTCCGAGATCGTCAGTATATCCCTCGATCACAAAGGCCTCTACGTCTTGCTCTCCGGGCTTACAGGTAAGTGCAGCGTAGTGCGGCATGGCTTCGGACAAGAAGATTTCAGCGGCAGGAAGCAACGTGCTCTTTCCGAACTCAAAGTTGATCGCCGCATCCGGCAGCGTGATCGTCTGGACATTTGGTTTTGGGGATTCCAATGTCGGACGAATGGAGTCACGTTGTGATGCGATATCTGTCTGGGCGACACGGTTCTTAGCTGGATTGGCACGTCCATCTTCGACGCGAGTCATATAGGCCACGAGCAAGAGGATGAAGATGACGGCGAGCGAGGTCATAAGATCGGCCACCCCGCTCATTACCACAGCCGAGCTGTCACGCGAGTCTTGTGCAAATCTCGACTTCATCCCCTTCGTGCTCTCCGTGCCATTTTAGGTGCGGCGGAATAGCTTTCCTACATGGCGATCCGTATGCGTCGGATGTACAGGTTCTGTGGCTTCCGTCGTCGTGCTCCTGAGATCCTGAAACATCGATTCGATTTCGGCGTGAGATAGCTGTACCGGGGAAGGTTGTTCCTTGATCAAGCGGTTAAGATCGTGAATGGCTTCCAGCAAGGGATTCATCATGGGTCTTAGCGCCCGCTGAACCTCGTGCCCGATCTCCCTAGGCAAGTCATCCTGCTTCATCGATGAATGTTTGGCATGCAGCGCCGTGAGCGCCTGTGCGGCGGAGTTCAACGCCGCAGCGGTGGATCCGAGGCGTTGCTGCATCGCCTCGACAAGCTGATGTACCGTGTCGTTGCGGATGGGAGTAACGAGGGCCGTCGGAGATCCGTTCGCCGATGGAGACACTTGGGTATGCGACTCGGTCGCTTTTTGAGGAAACATTTCGTCCAGGATGGAGACACACTCCCGGTGTCGGTTGTCCAGCCGATGCCAGAGCGTATGCTCAAGTAGAGTAAACGCATTGGCGCATGCCAAGCCGACGATGGATGTTACAAACTTTCCTGAGAGCCCATTGATCAGTCCTTGAATGCCATCAATCTCCGACCCATTTGCATGGAGTTTGCTGAGGCCGATCAAAATGGCCAGGAAAGTGAACATCAAACCCATCCCCGTCATGAAGGCGGGAAGTTGCCGGTAAAACCGGACATTGAGCTGAGTGGCGCAGAGAGATTCGAACGAGAAAAACTCACTGGCGGAGCGCTGGCTGTGGACCGTCGGCTCAAGAAACCAGGCGGATTGCTCGACGGTGAAGGTTTTGCGGTATGCAAGCCAGTCTCTGGCGAACGCCGGTTCAGACCGTACCACACGATCCAGCGTTTGCAGATCGTCAAGATCGCGTCGCGCTTCGGAGGATACATCAAGACGCGCTCGCTTTTTTGCCAACGCCGGGATGACCAGCCAATCCTTGGACAGCTGTTGCCGTGCCAACACCAGTGGCACGACGGACAACTGAAAGCGCACAAGCGCCCCTTGGATTTGGAATACACCTTTGACAAGCACTGCACTATGCCACAGACACAAAATCAGGATCCCGGCAGCACCGAGCCAGCTCAACATGGGACTCTGAAGCCCACCGACAACCGTAACATCGCGAGTGAGCCATTCCCACAGAGCGGTGACCGAATCCACTTCATCCATCAGGCAAACCTCACTGAGGGCCTACGCGTCATTCTCAGCCACAGCAAAACTCAGTGATCCCCCTCAATTTCCGTGCCAGAAAGAGATGCGATAAATTGCCAGGTATTGCTGCAGAGTTTGGATAACGCCATGGCTGGAGGGAAATTCTTGCCGAGAGAGCGGCAAGTTCTGTAGGGCGCGCGAGGCACGGTTGCCGCTATAAAACTCTACGTTGCTTTTGGGGCGTGGAAACTTGGTGTATGATCACCCGGTCATGGACCACGGGAAAGAGGAAACGTTATGCACTTTGTCCGAATCGGAAACCGTGCGCTGAACCTGGATCTTGTCTCACACTGCGAGGTGCAGATCTGGCATGATACGGTGTCGGTGAAGGTCTTTATGACAGGAGCCGCCAATAATATTCCGGTGGTCCTGAACGAGGACGAAGCAAAAGAGTTCTGGAAGTACATTGAGTACGTCGCAGAGAAGCCGGTCTAGCTCGGTCAGTGTTCGAAGGCTGTACTCGTTCACTTTCGCTTGAATTGTTCACGCGCGATGTATTGTCAGTCGATTGAGCGAGGTGGTTCGTGTTATGGTTCGGAGTGTTTCCACCGGTGCGCACGGAGGCACACCCGCTGAATGGGAGGGGGCAATTCCAATGAGTCGAAGAAGAATGCTCAGTCGACTTGCAGGCATTCTGTGTGTGTTACTCTCAGTCACAGGATGTGCAAGCGAATTCTCCGTTCTCAGCGCATCGGGTGAGCCGCTCTTGATTTCACGCCGAGGTTATTCACCGGGTGAATGCACTGAGAAGGTGAAGGACGACGCCGCTCGTATGGGTGTCACATTGCGATACATTCATATCCGTGGTACCACCGCCGGCCGTTCGTTACTCTGGCCCTTTGAAGCGGGATATGCCTGTGAGGCGGCGATCGGCCCAGAACAAGGCCCTATTGGAACGTATCCGAGCAATCTCCCTATCCTTTATCGGGGCTCATGATTGAGTCCTTCGAACATTTCCATCTATTCGTTCTCCCCTAACTAACAGGCTGCGGAAAAACTTATTTCGACCTCTGTTGCTGTCACGGATATTGGGGCATGCAGGATGCGCAAAAAGACCGTCCAGCAAAGCCGCTGCGATCGAAGAGGCGAATCGTAGACTGATTTCACCCGCCCTCCCATCGCCTGTATGAACAGGCGTTTGCCCAGACCGTACGTTGAGCCTCTGAGCGAGGCGACCTGCCTGCGCGACGCGCTTCGGCGAGGCAGGGAACGACGCTGGCGGCCTTTTCCCACATCCTTGCTAAGAACGAGTGAACCCAGTCTCAGTACCGACACGAGAGTGGGGCTGCCCCCGATACGATTTCACCTATCTCCTTTTCGCTTACCGGTGAATATCTCATCTGCAAGCGTGCCTGCCTTGATAGCAGCACCTCTGTTAGACCTCAATAGCTACCCATCTATATCGACAGGTAAAAGAATTCTCCGGTAGGCGGTACGCCTTTCCCCATAACATCCCCGCGTTATTCACTCCTGTACGTATCTTACATCAACCAACCTGCGGGCCATGGCGTTGCACACGCTATTGGGGACGGCTCGTGCATATCGGCACTTCCTGGAATCGCTTGTTGATTCAGGGTCTTACGCTATACTTATTATTGTGGGTGCGTAATCGCTAAGAGAGACCTCGAGAGAACGCGCGGGCCCAGAGCTCAATGATCAAGATTTTATTAGTTGAAGACAACGACGTCGATGCACGCCTGACTCAAGACATTCTTGGGGAATGGGGCCTGGAAGAATTCGATATCATCCATGTGACCCGCCTGAGCGATGCGGTGACCCACCTGGCCCGCGCGCGGTTTGACGCCGTCCTTCTCGACCTGTCGCTCCCGGACGGTTACGGACTCTCAACCGTCCGTCAAATGCAGGCTACGAACCCGACGATCGCCATCATCGTGCTGAGCGGGCTCGATGACCAGATGCTCGCGTTGCAGGCTGTCCAGAACGGCGCCCAGGATTATCTCGTCAAAGGGCAGGGGCAGTCGGAGTTGTTGGCCCGCTCAATCCGTTATGCCATCGAACGAAAACGAGCCGAAGAGCGGCTGACTTACTTGGCCCAATACGATCAGCTGACGGGCCTCGTGAACCGCACCTTGTTTCGTGATCGCCTTATCCAAGCCATGGCGCGCAGCAAGCGACTCCAACAGCCTCTCGGTCTCATGCTGCTCGATCTTGATCACTTCAAGCCGGTGAACGATACCATGGGTCACAATATCGGTGACCAGCTGTTAAAGGCCGTCGCTGCGCGACTTCAAGAATGTGTGCGCGAGGTCGACACGGTCGCCCGCATGGGAGGCGACGAGTTCACGATTATCCTTGAAGGCTTGACGTGCGAAGAGGATATCACGCTTGTCGCACAGCGAATCACCGCGTCAGTGGCGGAACCGTTCCACCTTGGAGAACACAAAGCATTGATCGGCGTCAGTATCGGCATTACCGTCTACCCGACCGATGATCACGAAGTCGATGAGCTCTTGAAACATGCGGATGCCGCCATGTATCGGGCCAAACAACAGGGGGGAAGTTCTTTTCAGTTTCACATTCCCGACGATTCGCCTTCGCTCACCCCTTAGTTGACGATCATGGATCGTTCGACCGGTTCCGGCTGTTTCATCGACCGATCTGAGCCAACGGTTGATCTGAGATTGAATAGGCACCGATAAGATTCTGGTCGAGTCGATTCATCGTAGGAAGCGACGAGGCCACGGGGTTGGGATGCGAATCGGGTGTCATGAGGATACCCCAGTGCTGATTGTTCCGGCACACATTGTCGACGATCAACCCTTCGGCGTGCTGGAACAAGAGCATGCCGCTCAGCATATTGTCCTCACACAGATTCCTCACCAGTTCCGGACGGCTGCCCGGATCTCGGACCGCGATGCCGAAATGGTGATTCTCGACACAGCGATTATCGGCCACCCGTGGTTGAGCCCCGGCAAACACGAAAATGCCCGACTCCCGATTACGGCATACGTCGTTGTCGGTGAAAGCGACCCGACATTCCGGCCCATATAACACCACCCCCGACAAGATCCCTTCCATCGCTCGGCACTGCGTGATGATGCATGTGGAGTTGAGGATATTGAGCGCCGAATGTTGATCGCTGCCGACATAGCGGAATGTGATGCCAGTAATCCACCCTTCTGGGACCTCTTGTAGATACAACGGCCCGCTACGCCGGCAGAAGATCTGAACGCGATCTCGTCCGGCACCGACAAGTCGCACCGGTCGTTGAGAGATCACAAGCTTATCTTCATAGATCCCAGGACGGACATAGACCTGGTCCGATTCACCGACATCTTTCAGCGCGGCACTTGGAGTCGGATAACAGTGTCGATCAGCACGATCGACAACCAAGGTTCGTCCACCCAAGGGGTTGGCCGGAATGACCTCTTCACTCACACTGTTCTCCTCAAGAAAGGTGTATTGCGTTCCTTACGGCCTTGACGCGAAGATCATCCTGAATTCACAGAGTAATGGAATCGAACCACTTTGTACAAATCTGTGTCTTCAGCTACACGCCCCTTGTCCCCCTTGAGACTGACGATGTCCGTGATCGAGTAAAATCCTGTTTTTTGAGCGTTTCTCGTTCGTGAATGGTTGGGGCTCTGGCATAGTGATTGCGTCAGTGCATCCCTCGACTGCCGTATGTGAGGATGGAGGCCCGCTATGCTCCGGAAATCTGTCGGGATTCTCATGCTCCTATTCATGTTCTTCTCGGTGGATCAGTCTCTCGCTGCTCCTACTCAACGGCAGGATACAACCCGCCGGCTCTACGATCGCGTCATGGATGAGTTTAAGCACCGCGACTACAAAGCAGCCATGGCAGGGTTCCAACTCTTCATCGAGCTGCATGGCCAATCCGCCTTAGCCGCCAATGCGCAATATTGGATCGGAGAATGTCAATATCGGATGGGGCGATACCGAGACGCGCTCAGATCGTTCTATGAGGTCGTGTCCAATTACCCGCTCAGCCCTAAGTTGGCAGCTTCCACGCTGAAGCTCGGCCAGATATACACAAAACTGGGAGATCATGAGACGGCACGACTGATGTTCGACCGAGTCGTGGATCAATACCCGGATAGCTCGGAGGCAGAAGTCGCTCGCAAAGCGATCGAGGCGACCGCAAGTCCCGAAGACCCGACGAATCCATCGCCGTAGGAACCCTCGTACTTGCTTGGTGTGACGCGCCTTTCGTCACTCCTCTGCGGTGATCCCCAATCGAGCAGTCAGATCGGGCAACGTGTGGCTTTTCTTGGGCTGCAACGTGGTCAGCTTGATCCCCGCTGCGTCGAGCACCGACTCGATGACGGACAGGCCTTCATCCTGATGAGGTAACGAAGGGTCCCGCTCGATCTGCACGACATGTTCGACGCGGCACGACCCAGGATGGACCAAGGCAAAATCGACTCGTTTGAGTGCCATTTCCCGCAAAAGATCCGACCGCACCTTGGCCTCTGCTTCGACCTCGACGAACGACCAGAGCGGCACCTGACTAAAGACGAGGTAGCGTTCTTGGACAGCCATTTGCAGGAGGCCATACAACGCAACTTCTTCTTCTTCCAGCAATCGGGTAGACCCGATGGTGACGCCGGAAGGAATGGCAAACGGCGTCGTCCGCTTCTTTCTCCGTCGGGTCTTCTTCAGATAACGCCACAGCATGATAATCCCTACGAGGACCGCACCGACCAGAAGAAGTTTCATGTCTTTTTACTTCCGCCTTTTCGAGATCGTAGCCGCTCATACCACTGCGGGCCGCTTGGGACGATGCAACCCAATAATCTTGGAGATACCGCCCCTGTAACCGACGGCACGTTCCCGCATTGTTCCGTCACGGTCTGATATGCCAGGACGGCAAACGCCACCGATTCCAGGGCCTTGCTGTCCCACCCGTGCGACTCAAATGATGTGACCGGCACTGGCGCAAAGATGTCCGTTAAATGTCCCATGATCGCTCGATTCCTGACCCCGCCCCCTCCCACAATCACGTCATCGATTCCCCCCTTGATCCACCGCCTGGCCGTCCCGACCGCTTCGGCAGTCCAACGGCTACAGGTGGCCAGAAGATCTTCAACCGATAATCGGCGGGTGTGTTGCCAATTGAGTAATTCGTCCAGCATCTTCGCGCCGAACGCCTCGCGTCCGGTCGATTTGGGTGGCGCCTGAGACAGATACGGATGGGCGAGAAGTTTGGCGAGTAATCTCGCATCCACCAGACCTTTGCTTGCCAAACGCCCCTCACGGTCCATCGAAGCCCGACCATTCGTGATACGAGACATAAGCCCATCGAGAACCATATTGGCCGGGCCCGTGTCAAACGCGGCAAGTTCCGCAGAGCCTGATCCCTGAGGAAGATAGGTCACGTTGCTGATCCCGCCGAGATTCACGATCAGCCGTGCGCGGCGCGGATGCCGGAACAGTAATGCGTGGACCCCGGGGGTCAACGGTGCTCCCTGCCCGCCGGCCGCGATATCGCGTGGCCGAAAATTAGCCACCGTGGTAATTCCGGTGCGTTCGGCAATGACGGCCGGCTCGGCTATTTGCAGGGTCGACCGTATGGCACCGACGCCGGCATCTTTGATGCCGTGCGGCAGGTGATGCACTGTTTGGCCATGAGATCCGATGAGATCGACGTCTTCCGGCGACCATTGAGCCGACCGAATGACTCCTAAGGCGGCGTCGGCGAACCATTCACCTAAGAGCGCATTGAGATGGCAAATATCCGTCACCGTTCCTGACACCGATGCCGAGAGAATGCGTTGCTGGAGCGAGCGCGGGTAAGACAGCGAATGAAACGCCATCATCTCGACCCTGAGACCGGTTTTCTGGCGGGCGATGGTGACCAGCGCCGCATCGACTCCGTCGGCCGACGTTCCTGACATCAATCCGACTACATTCATTTCCAGTATCCTTTCACGACCGTACGAATACTGAGCGGCTCACGAGTCTGCTACGCTAATCGAACTTTGCTGTATGGTCAAGGAGGCGAATGGACAGGGCCTATGAGGGATCCCGCCCTTATGACGTCGTTGACACGGTTATATGCGGATGGTACCGTCCCCGCCGATGTTTGCTTTTAAACATGGACGGACGTGGTCTGTCTTCTTGCTCCTCGCCCTGTTCGCCAGCCTCTTCCCCCCCCTTGATACCATGACGGAGGCTCGCGACCCGATTCCGATTGTGGTCACGATTCCCGTTCTGAAGGACTTGGCAGAACAAGTCGGTGGGCCCCATGTACGCGTCACCTCGTTGCTGAGTGGCTATGAAAATGAGCATACCTATTCACCCAAACCCACCGATCTGATCGCAGTCCGGAAGGCCAGGCTGTTATTGGAGATCGGCATGGGACTTGAGGTCTGGGTTGCATCGTTGGTGAAGAACGCGGGAGACTCATCGTTACGTGTAATCACGACCTCCCAAGGGGTAGGGCTGATTCGAGACGATGCTGATACGCATGAAGAGACGCATCACGACGGCAATCCACATATCTGGCTGGATCCTGAAAATGCTGTCATCATGCTGCGCCACATCACTGACGCCCTCATCGAGGTGGACCCCGGCCATGCGGCTGAATTCCGAACCAATCAAGCAGGCTACCTCCAACGGCTGGATCAGCTACAAAAGGAGCTGGCCGCGCGTACTCAGCGGCTCTCCGACCGACGTTTCATCGCCCATCATCCGGCTTGGCCGTATTTGGCGAAACGATTCGGCCTTGATATTGTCGGCACGATCCACATGCAGTCCGGCACAGAGCCATCCGCCTTGCATCTACAATCTCTCATTCAGAAGATGAGACGGGAGAATATCAGGGTGATCGTATCCGAGGTTCAACTCAGTCAGCGACTCCCGGAGCTCCTGGCAAGGGAAACCAAGGCCCACGTCGTGGTCTTGACGACCATGCCGGGAGGTTTGCCTGGAACCGAGACCTACCTCGACATGCTTCGCTATAATGTGCTCCAATTGGTCAAGGGGTTGGAAGCAGCCTAGCAGACTCTCTTTGGGTCTACTTTTTGAGTGCCGGAAGGAGCGCCGGATTCCGTGCCAGATCTCCGAGAGCCGATCATCCGTTTTGACCATGCCTCCTTCGGGTTTCCCGGTCTCATCGCGCTCAAAGACATTTCGCTGACCATCTACGAAGGTGAGTTCGTCGGGGTCATCGGCCCAAACGGATCAGGCAAAACAACGCTGTGCCGTGCCGTGCTGGGGCTTCTCGCTCCGGTGGAGGGGCATCTTCATATCTTCGACTGCGCCTGTGACGAGCTCCGCTGCTATCATCGCGCCAAAATCGGCTACCTCCCGCAGAAAGGGGTCGTCGATCGGAACTTTCCCGTCACGGTCCTCGAAACAGTAATGATGGGTCGTTACGGAGCGCTGGGCCTGTTCAAACGTCCAGGGAGGAAGGATCGTGACATCTCACTGGAAGCCCTGGCTCAGGTCGGAATGGACTCTCACAAGGATCATGCCCTCGGACAACTATCCGGTGGCCAGCAACAGCGCGTCTTTATCGCCAGGGCCCTGGCCCAGCAACCCAAGGTCCTGATCTTGGATGAACCAACGACCGGCCTGGATATTACGGCTCAACACAATGTCATCGAGCTCGTACAGCACCTACACGATGACCTCAAATTGACCGTCCTCTTGATTACTCACGACATTAATATGATCCGTTCACGGGTGGATCGATTGGTTCTTCTCAAAACCAGGCTCTTCGCCGCCGCTCCTCCTGCAGAAGTACTCAAACCGGAGATTCTTCATCAGGTGTACGGCAAAGACCTGGTGATTACAGAGAAAGATCTCGTCATCGTCGAAGATTACCACCATCACCACTAGGAACCGACTTCAGACTATGTTTGACCTCCTCGCCTATGACTTCATGCAACGCTCCCTCCTCGCCGCCGCGATGGTGGGCGGGCTCTGTTCAGTTATCGGGGTGTTTGTGGTGCTGCGGGGACTGGCGTTTGTCGGCGCAGGGACGTCGCATGCTGCCTTTGCCGGCGTGACGCTCGGCTACTTGATGGGCTGGCCGCCCTTGTTGCTGGCCATTGTCTTCGGCCTTGCGACGGTCTGGGTTACCGGCTGGGTCGAAGAACGCGGCAGGATGAAGCTGGATGTCTCGATCGGCATTCTGTACACCACGACAATGGCCCTGGCCATTCTCTTCATTGGGCTGATGAAAACTTACAATGCCGAGGTATACGGATACCTATTCGGCAGTGTCCTATCGGTCACTCCTGAGGAACTACGCACCATCGGCGCGTTGACCGTCCTTGTATTGGGCCTCCTCCTGCTGTTTTCAAAAGAGCTCTATTTTATTGCCTTCGACCAAGAGATGGCTGAAGCGTCAGGCGTACCCGCACGCCAAATGTTTTTTCTCCTCCTGACGCTGGTCGCCTTGACGGTTGTGGTCTCACTGAAAACCGTCGGGGCTATCTTGGTATTTGCCATGATCCTGATTCCCGCCTCGACGGCCTACCAACTCACGCATAGCCTGACAGCACTGACCTTGTATTCCGCACTGATCGGGGTATGTACCTCCATAGCAGGCGTCCTGATTTCCGCTCTGTGGGATGTACCCTCTGGGCCGGCCATTGTGCTCTTAGCGACCACCATATTTTTTATCGCGGTCTTCTTTTCGCCAAAACGCGTTAAGCGTGCACGGCTCGTTCATTCCCATTAAGTATCTTGCTCCATTGTCCAAATAAGGCTATGCTTTCCACCGTGGTGGAACTGCTCAATCGTCTTGGCCGCCGATGATTTTCCTTCTTTAACGCTTGGGCGTTTGGAGCTGAATCTACCGGCTGTTGAGCCGTGGCCGGACCGCCATCTCGGAAGGCCATCGGCAGAAGAGATTCTTCTATCTCCGATACGGTTTGTTTTTATCGGAACGACGAGACTGTACGCATGACTGCAGAACGCACTGATCATCGCAATACACTCATTATGGAAACCCTACGAGAGGAGGCGATTCATGCATAAGCAGTCGTTCAAGATACGATTGATCGGAGTACTGCTCACTGTCCTCACCAGTCTATCGACACTTCCAGCCCCGATTCTGGCAGAAGAGTTCGGCGGGATCGAACCAGGAAAATGGGTACTTGGTTTTCGTGCGGGATTTGCTCCGTTGACTCAGCAGCTCTCTGAAAATACCTCGACATCAATCGGACCACTGGTCAATTTTCAAGGGCTGTATAGCCTCAATAGCTGGCTTTTAGTCGGGATGATGCTTGAGTGGGAACGTCATGGAGTGAGCGTTGAACAGCCAGACATGGATCTGGGACATCAAGATACCGTATCAGTGCTGCCGACTGTGGAAATACGACCGGTCAGATTAGGCCAGATCATCCCGTATGTGAATATGAGCTTTGGTGTGAATGTGAACAGTTTCGGCGAAGAAACGGCGGTTCGCATCAGTCCGAGCAATACCTTTGCCTGGCGCCTAGGGTGGGGAGCGGACTACAAGCTCAATGACCGGTTCGCGCTCAATACAGAATGGGCCTACAAACGAAACGATGGCCATACGACCGGAACCGGCGGTCGGAACGATGACTGGAATGCGTCTTCGTTTGGGTTTCTCTTCGGTGGGAAGATGTTCTTCTGATCTTGATACCTTTACCTGCATAACGACCACCCCTTCTATAGCAATGGCGGGAGGGGTGGGACCGGATTTCGATTGGTTTTCTACTCAAGCCGGCTATGCTTGCTTCGACTCCACACCATCCCGATCTGTTCTTTTGAGCTGAAGCCTAGTTTTTCATAAAAACCAGGCCGTCTGGTACAAAGCCAAAAAAGTTCCACCCGTTCGAGGCGTGGATGATTGAGGATGCGTTGGACGATTTCGGTTCCTACGCCTTGCCCCTGATAAGCCCTGTCGACGATCACATCCCAGATCGTGGCGCGATAGATAAAATCCGTGAGGACTCGACCGAACCCGATGAGACGCTCCCCATCCCGCGCACAGAGGGTCAGATCCGTATGAAGAAGCATTGCCTTCGCATCTTCAAGAGATCGGCTCTTAGCCCAGGGTGCTTGATGGAACAGCGCAAGGAGCTGAGACGCATCAGGAGGCTCGTGATGGGAGTAGGTGACGACGGACTTGAGGGTTGGAGGCATCTTATACTAGAGTATCCCTCGAATTCATTTGGAGTGTACGGGGAAACCAATGTCAACGCAAGTCCGAACCTGTCCAAAGTGTTCTCAACTCATGTGGCTGAAAGCGAATGAGTACGAGGTGCTCGACGATGATACCGTTCGAGCGAAGTGTCCCCACTGTGGAAGTGCTTCACGCTTCAAACTCGTCTCGGTGGGAGCGAACGCATTAGGGCCCAAGATGGGCCACTAATCGATTCGCTGGATGGTGGGTCGTACCTGCGGTTGGCGGTAGACTGCCTCCGAACAACTCAGGGCGAACGGCTCAGAAGTCACCAGTCTGGCATCAGAGGCCCCCTCCCGCACCATCCAATTCCGGCTGGTTGCCGGGAAGTATCTTGTGCAATGCGGCACGATACTCCGTGAGACGCTTATCATCGATTCGTCCGATCTCAATTTCATGATCCCGCTGCATACGTTCCAAGTGATCCAATATCGAGAGCAGTGGTTGCACGGTCCCCAGAAGATTTCCGATTTCAAAGGCCTCCAGCGATGATACGAAGGGTTCATTCAGCGCCTTGTACTGAGTCCCAGCACTCTGGCTTCGAACGCGCGATACGATGGTTTCATAACTATCGACTGCTTCGATAGCAGGTTTCACTCCCGAGGGTACAACGCTTAAGTGGACAATAGGCGGAAGTTTAGCCGCATAGGACTTGATGTGAGCCGTCAACCCTCCCACGGCATCAAGGACTTCGGCGGTCAACATGCATCCTCCGCAGCATGCATATCGTCGAGTGATCCAAGCGGCCTCTTCCCCCCAGGGTTGCTAAGCTGTTCAAGCGCTTCCATCACCTTCTCCATATCGCCGGGCACCGGCCTTGTGTAGTCCTCTGCCTTGCCCGTCGCTGGATGGGTAAAGCCGAGGGTTCTGGCATGGAGCATGACCCGGGGCATCTCCACTCCATCGACCGTGCAGACCTTTCGCCCGCCGTACGTGTGATCCCCCAGAATGGGATGCCCCAGTGACGTGAGGTGAACCCGAAGCTGGTGCGTTCGCCCCGTTCGCGGATAGAGCAACACATGGGCCGCCACTTTGCCATACCGCCGGTCCACCATATACTCGGTAGCGGATGCCTTAGGACTCGTCGTTCTCGAGGAAAATGTCTTCCGGTCTTTGACGTCTCGACCAATCGCCAGTTCGATCAGTCCCCGGCTTTTCTTGGGCACGCCCCAAACCAATGCCTCATAGACTCGTGTGATGGTATGGAGCTTGAATTGTGCGGCAAGGGCACGATGCGCCATGTCAGTTTTAGCAATCACCATGACACCGGATGTTTCTTTGTCCAGTCGATGAACGAGGCCAGGGCGCTCTTTCCCCCCGATGGCCGAAATAGATCCTCCCGACGTTTGGAAATGATGCAGCAGTGCGTTGACAAGCGTTCCGGTCCAATTCCCTGGAGCAGGATGCACGACAATGCCGGGTGGCTTATTCAACACCAGAAGGGATTCGTCTTCGAACAGGACTTCCAAGGGGATCGCCTCTCCCTTCATCGAGAGAGGCTCAGGCTTCGGCACATCCATGGTGATCCGATCACCGGGTTTGATCTTGTGGCTGGGTTTTACGACCTGATCGTTGATGCGGATACGTCCCAACTCAATCAGACGTTGCAATGCCGATCGCGAGACATCCCGCTCTCGATTGACGAGAAACAGGTCCAGGCGTTTGGGCTGTTCTCCGGCGGTTATCACGAATTCCGTAATCATGGGGCTCACGCTACTAAAGAGTTTTGATCAAATGCAATCGAAGAATATCGTCGATCCTATCAAGCCATTTGTAAATCTTACCCAGCTGGGGTTCGTTGAGTCATTTCTGAATCTTACCGGGCGACTCACTTCCTGCGCTCCGGTCTTGAGATTCCGAGGTTCTTGGAGGCCTCTGCTGATCCACCAGCCTCGGTATTGGGCTTATACGCCCCGATTGCCACCCGGTCTGACCCGGAGTATCCCCCCGCAGAGCGGAGGGTGTGAGTGATGACTGGCTTCTGGGAGTGGATTCTGCGGCTGAAGGTCCACCCCCGCCAGGGTGTGCTCGCGCGCGGCTGCAGCGGCCGAGGCGCCGTCTCCCGCGGCGTGCGGGTGGCTGAGGTGGCCAGCGTCCAGAGCCGCTCCAGGTGTCAGTCAATCCGCTGCGAGAGCGCAAACGGATCGGTCGTCGTCAGCACCTGCGCCAGCGCGGCCAGCTTCTGCGGATCCGCCTCCGGGCAGGCCCGCACCCGCTCGAACGGCGTCTGGGGCCGGTCATAGCGACGAATCAGCCGCGAGCCCACCCGCTCCTTGCGCACCAATTTCATTGAGGGCTGAAACAGATTCTGGAAGAGCCGCAAGTCCGCATACAACGCGTTGAGGGCGGCCAGGGCCTCCTGGCTGGCATAGCGCTCCCAGCCCACCAGCTTGCGCACATGGGTCCAGTTCTTCTGCTCCACGTAGGCGTTGTCATCCTTCTTGTAGGGCCGCGAGCGGGTAAACTGGATCTGCCGGCCGGCCGGTCGCTTCTGACACCACACCAGCAGATGGTCGTTGGTAAACTCGCTCCCGTTGTCCGAATCCACGCCCCGCAGGGAGAACGGGAGCTGCGACTCGATGATGGTCATGGCCTGCACGACTTCGTGGCGACTCTTGCCCATCACCGCTTGCCGTTCCACCCACGTGGTATGGATGTCCATGCCGTCCAACGTGTGCAGGAACTCACCGGCCGCCGAGGCGCCGGAGTGCGAGACCAGATCAATTTCCAGATAGCCCGGCTTCTTCACGTCCCACTGCTCCGTCTTAATCGGGATCTGATGCTTCAACAAGGACCCCGGGCGCGTGGTGCCGTAGAGGCGCCGCTTGATGCGCTGCTTGCGCGCCCGCAGCCGGCGGTCGATCTGCCGGGGACTGATCCGCCGGAGTTGGGCTTCCACCGTCGGCGTCACCGCGGCGCGGCGCTTCAGCCACGGCAGCCAGTGGGGGAGCGCGGCCTTCAGCCGCTGGCCGCACAGATAGCCGGAGGCGGCCCAGATCTGGGCTAGGAGCCGAATGCTCTCCTCCGAGTAGGTAGGCCGCCGCCGGGACACCCGTCGCACGGGGGGCCGGGGCGCCGCCGTCCGGCTCAGCAGCCCGATCGCATACTTGCGATGATACCCACACACCCGTGTCACTTCGTCGAGCAACGACGAGCGTGTCGCTCGGCTGGCCCGTTGATATCGCTGCCACATCACCCGCAGATACTCGTAGTTCGACCGTTGCGCCATGCCACCTGCCTCCATCCTTCCCCTCCTTCCGACTCGCACCCGGCAAATCTGGAAGGTAAGAAATACAAATGACGCAACGATCTGTCGCCCGGTAAGATTATAGATGACTCAATACGTCGATTTGCCTCTACTTCCCAAGAGTATTATGCTGGTGCGGCATGGATGATTCTCCCCTTCACCAAGAGGATCCGACCCGAAACGCTATCCATGGGATGTAGCCTATCGCTGGTCGAAAACTTATGAAATTCTCACAGTACGACCCAGGAGAGTTCTACGATGAGCTCTATGAAGGGCCCGGCCGGCCACGGCCCGGCAGCGCTCTCTTACTGAGAAAGTTTGCCTCACTGCCGGAAGGAGAACTCAGAAAGCGGCAGCAAGCTGCCGAGCGTGTCATCCTCAATATGGGAATGACGTTCGGCGTCTATGGCGGTGACGATGGGCATGAGCAGATTTTTCCCTTCGACATCGTCCCTCGAATTGTCGAACCAGCTGATTGGCTACACATCGAGTCGGGACTCAGCCAACGCCTTCGGGCGTTGAATTTATTTATCGCTGATGTGTACCACGAGCAAAAGATCCTCAAGGATGGAGTCATTCCTAGCGAGCTCGTCTACTCCAGCAAAGGGTTTCTGAAGGCCTGTTGGGGCTTTAGGCCGCCCCGTGGGATCTGGTGTCACATCGCCGGAATCGACCTGGTCCGTATCAGTGATGGTCGGTATTATGTCCTTGAAGACAACTTGCGCTGTCCCTCCGGTGTGGCCTATGTGTTGGAGGCGCGGCAGGTCATGAAGCGGACGTTTCCTGAACTTTTCGATGCGTATCGCGTGCGACCGGTCGATGACTATCCCAACCATCTCCTGGAAACACTTCGCTATCTTTCAGACCTTCCAGATCCGGTCGTTGTGATTCTCACCCCTGGGCTGTTTAACTCCGCCTATTACGAACATTCCTTGCTTGCACAGAAGATGGGGGTTGAGCTCGTCGAAGCCAATGATCTCGTGGTGGTCGATGGGTACGTCCATATGCGAACGACCAAGGGATCCCAGCGAGTCGACGTCATCTACCGGAGAATCAACGACGACTACTTAGACCCTCTCGCGTTTCGCCGAGATTCGTTGCTCGGCGTCCCCGGCCTTATGGAATCGTACCGAAAAGGTAGAGTGGCACTGGTCAATGCGCCCGGGACCGGTGTCTCTGATGACAAAGCGATCTACGCCTACGTTCCAAAGATCATCAATTACTATCTGGCCGAGGAACCGATACTCCAGAATGTGCCTACCTACCTCTGCTCAGAAAGGCGAGATCGCGCCTACGTCTTAGAACATTTAGACCAATTGGTGGTGAAGGCTACCAACGAAGCCGGTGGATATGGGATGATGATCGGTCCTCAGGCATCCATAGAAGATAGGGCAGACTGTGCACGACGCATCGAAGCTGATCCACGTAACTATATCGCCCAACCGACATTGGCACTATCGCGTGTTCCCACCCTCGTGGAGGATCATTTAGAAGGGCGCCACGTCGACCTACGTCCATACGTCCTCTATGGTCGTGACATTCATGTGTTACCTGGCGGCATGACACGGGTTGCGTTAAGAAAAGGGTCCCTGGTGGTCAATTCGTCCCAGGGTGGGGGAAACAAAGATACCTGGGTCCTCTCATGAAGGCTCTCCCATGGTAGCGTCACTTAAGAGTGCGACTCATCGGGTGGAGGAACCAGTACGGTCCGGTTATCAATGCTGAGTCGCGTCGCCAGTTCCATCTATTGGTTGAATCGTTATATCGAACGAGCTGAGAACTACGCCCGCTTTATCGAAGTGAATCTGAATCTTTCACTTGACCTGCCACGAGGAACGACGGAACAATGGGAGCCATTGGTTGCCACCACCGGTGACCATGAGGCATTCATTGCGCGTTATGGAGAGGCAACTAAAGAGCGAGTGATTCAATTTCTTGCAACCGATGCTGACAATCCCAATTCAATTCTATCCTGCCTAGCAGCAGCACGAGAGAATGCTCGGTCGGTACGAGAAATTATTTCTACCGATATGTGGGAGCAAGTCAACCGGTTTCACTTGTCGGTCCGAGATGCCGTCTCCCGCGGATTGTCCAGCCACAATCTCCACACGTTTCTGACTGATGTCAAAGCGAACAGCCATCTCTTTCTCGGCATTACCGATGCGACCATGTCACACGAAGAAGGTTGGCACTTTGCACGACTCGGTCGGCTTCTGGAGCGTGCTGACAAGACCTCACGTATTCTCGACGTGAAATATTTCATCCTGCTCCCAACCGTTGCCGAAATCGGGACGCCGTTCGATATCATCCAGTGGTCCGCATTGTTGAAATCCGCAAGTGCGCTTGAAATGTATTACAAGCGTTTTGGCCGCATCTCTCCTGACAACGTGATCACCTTCTTGATTCTTGACTCCACATTTCCTCGCGCCATTCGATACTGCCTCATAAAAAGCGAGGACTCGCTACACGCAATCTCTGGATCCGAGCATGGATCTTATCGCAATCAAGCTGAAAAACGATTGGGCCGATTGCGCGCACAGCTCGACTTCGGCGATCTTGAGGAGTACGTCGCAGACGGCTTGCACGAATTTCTGGATCAATTTCAAAAGCAACTGAATGGTGTCGGCGAAGCTATTTTTGAGACCTTCTTTGCGCCGCGCCCAATTCACAGTACGATCCCGATCGCGGAGGCACAATGACGTTTTGTTTGGGCATGAAGGTAGAGGAAGGCTTGATTGGCATTGCAGATACCAGGGTGACGACCGGCGCGGAGTGTATCACGGCACGGAAAATCTCCATCCATCAGCACGGACGGCACTCGATGTTTCTCATGACATCAGGGTTACGCTCTGTACGTGATAAAGCCGTCACCTACTTTGATGAAGCAATCAGTGAAAGCGACCAAACCTTTGACAAGCTGTTCAAAGCAGTCAATGTGTTTGCCGCGCAGATCAGGAGAGTCGCATTAGAGGACAAGGACACGCTCGCCCAGGCCGGATTGATCTTCAACCTCCACGCCTTGGTCGGGGGACAGTTAGAAAATGATCGCGAGCATAAGCTCTATCTCATTTATCCACAAGGCAATTGGGTGGAAGTGAGCGAGGGTACCCCCTATTGCATCATCGGCGAAACCGGCTATGGCAAACCACTTCTTGATCGTGTTTTACGGTATGGGTCCAGCATAGACCTGGCTATTAAAGTGGGCTTTCTCGCTTTTGATGCAACGCGAACCAGCTCAACCAGTGTCGAGTATCCCATCGATGTCGTGCTCTATCGGCATGATACGTTCGACATCATCGAGCATCGCTTCGAGAAAGAAGACCTCGCTGAAATCTCATCCTGGTGGCAATCTCGAATTTATGACGCCGTGGAAAAGCTGCCGTCCACATGGATTGACCATCTGCTTGAATCGCTGCCTCAAGACACCAGGGAATCATCTAACAACACCTCCGATACATCTTCCTGACCTGTAGTCCATCCTGTGTTGCTCTCACATGTAAGGCCAATGACCGAGACATGATGCGAGGATCCAATAGATTGCATCGTTCTTTCCGTCCGTACAAGGGATGCCGCTGGGCTCACGGAAATGCTGTTCCCCCATAGGGGCCATATAATGTGGCTCTATGAAAACACAAGACAGCGCTATTTCAGATTTCCTCTGAAGGGAGAATCCGAATTTCTACAGGCTGGATAAAATGAGCTGGACGGTGGTCAGTCTTGGTGACTTCAGGAGTGGGCTGGTTTTTTCGCACGTTCCGCGATCTTCTTTCGAAGACGAGCCTTTTCAAGGCTGATCTGAGCGTCTTTCACTTCAGACGGTAAGCCACCAGCTTGAAGGCGTCGCTCCGCTTCGGCAACTTTCGCAGTAGCTCGTTCCACGTCAATGTCTTCCGCTTTCTCCGCAATTTCCGCCATGACGGTGACTTTGGTCGGGGTGACTTCGGCAAAGCCCCACAGAACGGCCATGGAATGAGTCTGACCATCGACACGATACCGAAGTTCACCGATGCGAAGAGTCGACAGGAAATGGCAGTGCCCAGGGAGCACCCCAAACTCTCCCTCCGATCCAGGAGCGATGACTTCATCCACCTGCTGACTCAGCAGCTGTTTCTCGGGCGTCACAACTTCTAAGAGAAACTTTCCCGCCATTCTTTGGTTTCCTTTACCTTTTCCCCTACAGGCGGGGAAGCGAGGCGTCCTCCACTGCGCGCATGCAACGGGGCCCCTCCGAGGCGGCGCGTTGCGCGAGCAAGGAGGATGCTCGGTTCATCAGCCTTCTTATACCTTCACGCCCATCTTCTCTGCCTTTGCCACCGCCTCTTCGATCGGGCCGACCATGTAGAATGCTTGCTCCGGCAAGTGGTCGTATTTGCCCTCCAAAATCTCCTTGAAACTGCGGACCGTGTCCTTCAGCTTCACATACTTGCCCGGGGCACCGGTGAAGGCCTCGGCCACGTGGAAAGGCTGAGAGAGGAAGCGCTGAATCTTTCTGGCGCGTGCCACGGCCATTTTATCGTCTTCCGACAACTCGTCCATACCAAGAATGGCGATAATATCTTGGAGATCCTTGTACCGCTGGAGAACCGACTGTACGCCACGCGCAATTTTGTAGTGCTCTTCCCCGATGACCTGTGGATCCAGAATACGTGACGTTGAGTCCAACGGATCGACGGCGGGATAGATGCCCAGCTCGGCTAACGACCGTGACAGCACGGTGGTCGCATCCAAGTGGGCAAATGCCGTAGCTGGAGCTGGATCGGTCAAGTCGTCGGCCGGCACGTAGATCGCCTGCACCGATGTGATCGAACCACGCTTGGTCGAGGTAATGCGCTCTTGTAACGCACCCATTTCCGTCGAGAGGTTCGGCTGATACCCGACGGCTGACGGCATACGACCGAGCAACGCGGAGACTTCGGAACCGGCCTGGGTAAATCGGAAAATGTTGTCCACGAACAGCAGCACGTCCTGGTTTTCTTCATCCCGGAAGAATTCGGCGACGGCCAAGCCGGTCAACGCGACGCGGAGACGGGCTCCCGGCGGCTCGTTCATCTGGCCGTACACCAGCGCGGCTTTGGACTTTGTAAAGTCATCCGGATCGATGACCTTCGACTCCTGCATTTCGTGCCAGAGGTCGTTGCCCTCACGAGTCCGCTCGCCGACTCCTGCGAACACCGAAAATCCACCGTGATGCAAGGCGATGTTGTTGATAAGCTCCATGATGATGACGGTCTTGCCGACACCGGCACCGCCGAACAAGCCCACCTTGCCGCCCTTGCTGTAGGGCTCAAGCAGGTCAACGACCTTGATTCCAGTCTCTAAGACCTCAGTCCTGGTTTCCTGGTCTTCCAATTTCGGGGCGGGGCGGTGAATGGGATACGTCTTCTTCGCTTTGATCGGACCCCGTTCATCGACCGGCTCTCCGAGCACGTTGATAAGGCGACCGAGGGTTTCTCGGCCAACGGGTACGGATATTGGTGCTCCGGTATCCTGGACATCCATTCCGCGTGTCAGACCATCGGTCGTGGACATTGCGATGCTGCGGACTCGGTTTTCACCCAGATGAGACGCAACTTCAAGCGTGATCCGAATGGCAGGTGTACCCGCATCCTTGTTCTCTTCCTGGATAACTGTAAGCGCGTTATAGATGTTCGGCAGTTGGCCGGGGGGGAACTCAACGTCCACCACCGGTCCGATGACCTGGATGACTTTGCCTGTTGCCACGGAATACTCCTTTCGACGAAACGGGGTCGGCTATTTCAGCGCTTCGGCGCCGCCGACGATATCCATCAGTTCTTTCGTAATCGCAGCCTGTCTGGTCTTGTTGTAATACAGCGTGACTTTCTTGATGAGCTGGCCGGCGTTACGCGTTGCTCCATCCATGGCGGCCATACGGGCCCCGTGTTCAGCGGCGGCGGACTCCAACAAAATCCGGTACGTCTGTACCTGGAAATGTTTCGGCACCAACGCACTCAACAGTGCCGCTTCATCCGGCTCATACAGATAACTGCCGCTGGTCGACCCTTCTGTTTGCGCGACACCAAACTCAGCCTGTGCATCAACAGGGAAAAGCTTTTCGACGATCACGCGTTGCTGAATGGCAGACTTGAATTCGTTGTACACGACGTACAGTTCGTCAAACGTGCCCTTCACAAAGTTATCGGTCAGATCCCCCCCGATGTCGATCGCATGCTCAAAACTCAACTTATCGAAGATGCCCGTCCACTCCTGACGGATCGGCCAGTTCCGCCGTCGAAAATAGTCTCGGCCTTTGCGACCGATGAGGCTCAGAGTGACCTGTATGCCTCGCGCTTCGCACTGCCGGACGAACTCCGAGCTCTTGCGAACGATGTTGCCGTTGAAACCGCCGCACAACCCGCGGTCGCTCGTGACGACAAGCACCTCGATCTTCTTGCCTTCGCGCTTCTGCAGAAGCGGATGAGAGGATCGATTCACGCGTTGGCTCAGATTGCTCAGCACCCCACGCATGACGACAAGCACCTCGATCTTCTTGCCTTCGCGCTTCTGCAGAAGCGGATGAGAGGATCGATTCACGCGTTGGCTCAGATTGCTCAGCACCCCACGCATTTTATGGGCATAGGGGCGTGCAGCAAGGATACGGTCCTGTGACCGTTTGAGTTTCGCCGCGGCCACCATCTTCATGGCCTTGGTGATCTTTTGGGTATTCTTAAACGCCGCTATCTTGCGTCGCAAACTTTGTAAGCTTGGCATTGTCTTCCATCAGGGCTGCGGACTGAGTGCGGAGGACTGAGATTGCAGATCCGGCACCCTGCCGTCGTCTCAGCACTGAATTCTCGATACTCAGTCCTGTGCTTACGCTTTCGCTCCGTACCCCATCTTCTGCTTGAAGGTCGTGATGATCTCTTTCAGCCGACCCCCGACTTTGTCGTCGATCTTGCCGATGGTGGCGACTTCCTTTTTGACTTCTGGGTGGTTCTGCTGGATGTAGTGGAGCAGATCCCCCTCGAACTGTTGCACCTTCTCGACCGGCACATCGTCGAGGAAGCCGTTGACGCCGGCATAGATCGAGAGCACCTGATCGGCCACCGACATCGGCTTATACTGGCCCTGCTTCAGCAATTCCACCATGCGCACACCGCGCGCCAACTGCATCTGGGTTGCCTTATCCAGCTCGCTCCCAAATTGAGCAAAGGCCGCCATTTCCCGATACTGCGCCAGGTCCAACCGCAAGGTACCGGCAACCTGCTTCATGGTCTTGATCTGGGCGGACCCTCCGACTCGGGAGACCGACAGACCGACGTTAATGGCCGGACGAATACCGGAGTAGAAGAGATCGCTGCCCAGATAGATCTGACCGTCCGTAATTGAAATGACGTTCGTCGGGATATACGCCGACACGTCGCCTGCCTGCGTTTCGATAATGGGAAGTGCCGTCAGACTGCCGCCGCCCAGCTTTTCACTCAACTTGGCCGCGCGCTCCAACAACCGGGAATGCAGATAGAACACATCGCCGGGATAAGCTTCTCGGCCTGGTGGTCTACGGAGCAACAGGGAGAGCTCACGATAGGCGACCGCATGCTTGGATAGATCGTCATAGACAATCAACGCATGCTTCCCGTTATCACGGAAATACTCGCCGATCGCGGCGCCCGAAAACGGCGCCAGGAATTGCATCGGCGCCGGGTCGCTGGCGCTGGCGGAAACCACTATGCTGTATTCCATCGCATGATTTTCTTCAAGCGTCTTGACGACACGCGCGACGGTCGACCGTTTTTGGCCGATGGCGACGTAGATACAAAATACGCCGAGTCCTTTTTGATTGATAATCGTATCGACCGCGATGGCTGTCTTCCCGGTCTGGCGATCACCGATGATCAATTCACGCTGTCCACGGCCGATAGGGATCATCGCATCAATGGCCTTAATGCCGGTCTGCAACGGTTCCCGAACCGATTGGCGGGTATTGACACCAGGAGCAACCATTTCTATGCGCGAGGAAAGCGAGGACTTGATGGCCCCTTTGCCGTCGATCGGCTGGCCGATCGCGTTCACCACACGGCCGATCAACGCTTCACCCACCGGAATTTCGGCGATGCGGCCGGTGCGTTTGACAGGATCGCCTTCCTTAACCCCGACAGAGTCGCCCATCAACACGGCGCCGACATTGTCTTCTTCAAGGTTCAGCGCGATACCGGACAGACCGCCCGGGAACTCCAGCATCTCGCCGGCCATGGCTCCGTCAAGGCCATAGACCTTGGCGATCCCGTCGCCGACCTGAATGACAGACCCCGTCTCCTTGACATCGACCTGTTTGTCGAAGCCTTTGATCTTCTCTTTGATAATCGCACTGATTTCGTCTGCCCTGATCTGCATGGCTACTCCTTATTCTCGCGTCAGCAGGACTTGCAAGTCGCGCAAGCGACCTCGGACGGTGCTATCGACCACCTTACTGCCGATGTGAATCTGCAAGCCGGCGAGGTGACTGGCATCGGTCTGAAACCTCACATCGACTTCGCGCTTGAGCGTGTCGCGGAGGCGCGTCCTGATTCGATCTTGTTCTGCCGGTGGAAGAGTCGTCGCGGAGGAAACGGTCACCGGCTGCGTCCGTTTTGATTCATCAACTAATTTGCCGAATGCCTCGGCGATTTCCGGAAGAAAGCCGACCCGAGTCTTTTTCACCAACTGCCCCAAAAATGCCGTACCGGCAGGAGGGCACCCTAGCTTGCCACCGAGTGCGGTCAGGACGGCGATTTTCTCATCCACCCCGAACGCAGGTGAGGCCAGCACATGGCGGAGTTCGGCTGATTTCTTCATGGCCTGCCCGAGGCCGGTCAGTGTCCCCCGAGTGGCTTCGATGGTTGAGTGATCGAGGAGCTCGAAGAGGGCTTGTGCGTAACGTCGCGCAACTGTTGTCTTAATCACCGTTTCACATCCACATGCGTTATTTTGACAAACCTAAACGGTTCGTGCGAGGCACGAAGCAGAGGTGCGAAAATTAGCACTGCGGCCCATAAGCTGTCAATACGATACAGTCACGGTCGAGCAAGATACTCGTCAACACAGCCGGGCAAGGAATACGGTGTATACTGGACGTCGATCGGCGGCATAGGAGCCCGGTTCCTCAAGAGATTCCGCCCATACCTGGATTCGGTACCAGTGGGTGGAGGTGAGCCATGCAAAAACAATTGTCCTTGTCGATCTGCACACTGTGTCTCCTACTGAGCCTGATTCCCTCATCTGCCTCCGCGTACCGTGAATACTTCACCCCGGAGCAAAAGGCGCAGCTGGAAAAGATTCAGACCGTTTTCGTCGACGTCCTCACCATCACAGATAAGGGTGGGGTGGATGCTGGTACCTTAGCCGAAGTCGTCACTCAACGCCTCAGTGAAATCGGTTATGTGATCGTTCGAGATCCGGTGAAGTCTCATGATGTCGTCCTTCGTCTGAAATGCGAGCAACGGAAGACCTGGGAAGGCACGACGGTAACGGGGGGGGATGCGGATCTTCCCGATGCGCCATCGCGCCTCTGGAAAGGACCTGCCTGTCAGCTAACCTACCTGCTCGGCGGGATGAAAATTAAGTGGCAGAAAGAAGTGCGCACGGAGTTCGAGGATGCCGTGGCTGCCGCCCAAACGGCACAAGCGCCGGATGCCGGCCGTTACGCGATGGCTAAGCTGCAGGAAGCCTTGGAGAAGTACGAGTTTCCTCTGCTATTAGCAGCGGAATGGGGCCATGCCGATCGATTGCTCAAGCTACTGGATTCTCCAGACACCAGCCAGGCACGGAAAATTAAGATCATGTCCCTCCTTGGCGAAATGCAGGCCGATGCAGCGATGCCGAAGTTGAGGGAAGCACTCAAAGACCGTGATCTTGCCAAGCAAGCTCTCTCATCCATTGGCAATCTCGGCAGAGACGGCATCCCTTTACTCGTTGAGATGATGAACACCTCACCGCAGCTGGAGGTTCAGGCCGCGGCAGCAAAATCCTTAGGACAGCTCGGCGGCCTCCATGGTGACGCATCGGTGGTCTTGCCGTTATTGGCGAAACTGCAAGATCCGAAGACGGACTGGACGGTCCTGACGGAGGTTGCCTGGGCACTCGGCAAGATCCCGGACAAGCGGTCGATTCAACCGCTCTATGATTTGGATAAGAAGCTGCAAGCCATCCGGGACCCGGACAACATCACACTCAAGAAACTCAAAGAGGCGGTGTTTTGGTCCATCAAACAGTGCGACACGTGGGATCAGTATAGCTAAGGGGAGCGGCGGGCCAGTCTGGTCGTCCTCCTGCTCACAGAACGCGCACGATCGGAATGTGCTCGTTCGACGCGCGCAATCGAGGATCAACCAGACTGCCCTTAGAAATGAGATAGGGAATTGAGATGATCCTCCCACCTACCTCATGACCTCCTTCTGAACTGTTGCTTTATTTACTCCTTGAGCGTAGGAATTGTCGCGATAGATACACCAGCATTACCGGGACTACTCTATGTCTGAGCCCATCATCATCTGCCCGAACTGTAAGACCGAGATCAAGCTGACCGAATCCCTTGCCGCTCCTTTGATCGAGTCAACCCGCCGCGACTACGAGAAGCGGCTGGCGCTGAAAGACACCGACATTGCCAGGAAAGAAGAGTCTCTACGCGAGCGAGAAGAAGCGGTCTCGAAGGCCAGGCAGGCCATCGACGATCAGGTTGCAGCGAAGCTTGTCGCGGAACGCGCGAAGATTATCAGCGAGGAATCCAAAAAGGCGAAGCTCGCCCTGCAAACAGACATCGATCAGAAGGCACGAGAACTGGCCGAGCTTCAGGAAGTCCTCAATCAACGTGACGCTAAACTCGCCGAGGCTCAGAAAGCCCAGGCCGATCTCATCCGACAGAAGCGCGAGCTGGACGATGCCAAACGGGAATTGGAACTGACGGTCGAAAAGCGGGTGCAGGATGGGTTGTTGGCCACCCGAGAACAGGCCAAGAAAGAAGCGGAGGAAGGACTCAAACTCAAGGTGATGGAGAAGGAACAAACCATCGCCTCCATGCAGACCCAGATCGAGGAACTCAAGCGCAGGGCAGAACAGGGCTCGCAGCAACTCCAGGGCGAAGTCCAGGAACTCGAGCTGGAAGCTGTGCTCAGGACCAAGTTCCCGAGGGACACGATCGAGCCTGTGCCCAAAGGCGAATTCGGCGGCGATGCCCTCCAGCGAGTCATCGGCCCTCTCGGCCAAGTCTGCGGCACCATCCTATGGGAATCCAAGCGGACTAAAAATTGGAGCGACGGCTGGCTGGCTAAACTTCGCGACGATCAACGGACGGCCAAGGCTGAGATCGCTGTGATTGTGAGTCAAACGCTTCCGAAGGGCCTGGAGTCCTTTAGGAGTCTGGGTGACACATTCACGAACCATGCTCTCTGTCGCCCTCGCATTGCGCCACTCCTTAATCGAGATCGCCTCAGCTCGGCAGGCCCTTGATGGGCAGCAGACCAAGACGGAGCTGGTGTATCAATACCTGACCGGCCCGCGGTTCCGCCATCGCGTCGAAGCCATTGTTGAGGCGTTCTCGTCGATGCAGGAGGATCTTGATAGAGAGAAAAAAGCCATCACCAAGCAATGGGCCAAGCGAGAGGAGCAGATTGAACGAGTAATGGGTGCAACGGTCGGCATGTATGGTGACTTACAAGCAATTCCAAGACTTATCTGCAACACCCGGTCTTAGGCCCCAGGCTCAGAGCCTGTACGCAGCTTGTGCTCGACGTGAATGGTCATAGCGCCGAGGAGATCTTCGGCTATCCCGACCATCTCAAATTCCGCTCCTGCATGACCTTGTTTCTGACTGCTGCCCCCGACAACTCCAAATGTTTTAATTTGTTCATGTCTGCCACGGACAGATTACATCTATACGTTCCCTCGTTCATCTTTCCGCGCTCCTGCTCAAGGAAGCCGTCACGGATGCAACGCCGCATGGAAGCGCCGCACACCTTTGATTTCCTTCTCCCGGCGGCGCGTCTCTGCAATGTCATAGTTGGATTGCATCTTCATCAACGTATCCATTTTGACGCCGAACGCCTTTTCGATCCGCAAGGCCATATCGCCGGTCAGGTCGGCCTTGCCGTTCAACAAATTCGAGAGGGCAGGGCGCGACACGTCCAGCACGTCGGCGGCAGCGGTCACGGACAGGCCAGCCGGTTGAATAATTTCCGTTCGGATAAAATCGCCGGGGTGCGGCGGGTTCTTCATGGGCATGGTCTGGTACTCCTGTGCTAGTGATAATCCTCTAAATTCACGTCATAGATTTCTTGTTCGGCGGTATCAACGCGGAACGTCAAGCGGCGGTTGCGTGTCACGCTCAAGCTGACCGTGCCTTTACGGTCGCCGGTCAACGTGTGCGCCTTCCATGAGGTGAGGGCGCGCACTTCGTCGGCACTGCTCATCACCTCCAGAAACGCGAACATCTTCCGCAGCTTGTCCACGGTATCTGGCGGTACACCCTTGGCGCTGCCGTCCAGATAAAGCCGTTGCAAGCCTTTATGAATAAAGTTCCGTATCTTCACCGGGAGACTGTAGCTTGTAACGCAACACTTGTCAAAATAAAAATCTAGACAGAGCGCGTGGCCCGACAGTGGCGGGGATTGAATTATTTCGCTACAAAGCTGACCACTTGTGAAAACGTGTCATGCTAATTGGGCGGGGCGCGCCAAAAGAGTAACGCGTGTCAGGTCTTGCAATCCAACATTGCCAGGCATGATATCGTCCTGGAAAGAACATACTTGGCCGCAGATAGTTTATGAGCGACGCTTACAACCTCCACCGCTTCCTTACCGCCCAAGCGCCCACCTACCACACAGTCCTCGATGAGCTACGGGCTGGGAGAAAGTCCAGCCACTGGATGTGGTTTATCTTTCCGCAGATCGCCGGTCTTGGTCACAGCGCAATGGCGCAGCAATTCGCCATTAGCTCGCTCGACGAGGCCAAGGCCTATCTGCAACACCCGGTCTTAGGTCCCAGGCTCAGAGCCTGTACGCAGCTTGTCCTCGACGTGAACGGTCGCAGCGTTGAAGAAATCTTCGGATATCCCGACCATCTCAAATTCCGGTCCTGCATGACCTTATTTCTGACTGCTGCCACCGACAACACCATCTTCAAAGACACCCTGCGCAAGTACTTCGACGGCAAGCCCGACCAACTAACGATGAACGTCTTGGCCCGGCACAACATGCCACGGTGCTAGAACCCCTTTCGCTCTGACCCACCCCACTCATCACGTTCAAACCCGTTTCTCGCGAGCGCCGTGATCAGGAGCGCGCTCGCAGTGCGTTGTCCAACTCGGTGACAATGCCGCACACGCGCGGCATTCGAGCTCACCGGCGGAATCGGATTGGCCCGCAGGCTGTTCAGAAAGGCCGTCCGGCAAGGCCGCAGCGAGCAAACAGGTAAATCGTACGCTGTCGGGTACGTTGAGCCTCTGAGCGTGGCGAGAACGACGCTGGCGGACTTCCTCAACAGCCTGCTAAGAGGCTTTGGCGGGTTTATGATGCAACTCGGCCTGGACGCGTTCGAGCACAAAGAGCTTGAGCAGTGTCTGATACGGGACGTCGCGTTTGTTTGCGATCGTCTTGAGTTGATCCAAGAGGGATTTCGGCAGACGAAGCGAGATCGTCTCGGTGGACGGCTTCAACCGGGGAAACACCATCCGACGACTCTTGGAGTAGTCGACATACTCCGTTGAGTCATGTGACGCCCAAAACTCAGCTTCCTGCTTCTCACTCTTGAACGTCGGTCTTTTTTTGAGTTTGGTCACGATACGTCCTCCGCTCCTTGGGACTCATATCTCTAGCTGAAATAATGCGGATGCGCCGTCGACGGATGGTGAAGACGATAAACAAGCGGCGTCCGGCATCAGTCTGTCCCAGCACGTAATATCGAGGCTCCACCGTAGAATGGGCGAGGTCATCGGCCACCACCAGCGGCAGATTGAAGAAAACCTGCTCGCATTCCCACGGAGTAACCCGGTGCTTCTCCCAATTCTTAGCAAGATTTGCCTCGTCCCAATGAAACCCTTCCACACCCGGCAGTCGCGTCATCTCATGCCTTATTTTGTATATGGCAACCATATACGCGATGACGCTGAGCTGTCAATCACACACTGGCGAGTCGGCCAGGAAAGAGTGACGGCCTGGCCGAGTAGGAGTGTCCGGCCTTGCAATCCGACAGTGCCAGGCATGATATCGTCCTGGAAAGAATGTACTTAGCCGCGGATAGCTTATGAGCGACGATTACAACCTCCAACGCTTTCTCGACGCGCAGGAGCACATGTATGACACAGTCCTCGCTGAGCTTCGGACCGGGAGAAAGTCCAGTCACTGGATCTGGTTTATTTTTCCCCAGATCACCGGTCTTGGACACAGCGCAATGGCGCAGCAGTTCGCCATTGGTTCACTCGATGAGGCCAAAGCTTATCTGCAACACCCTAATCTTAGGGAAAAGACTCCGAGAATGTACCCAGCTTGTGCTAGACGTGAGTGGGCGCAGCGCTGACGAGATCTTCGGTTAACCCGACTACCTCAAATTCCGGTCCTGCATAACCTTGCTTCTGACCGCTGCCACCAACAACACCCTCTTCAAATCCGCCCTGCTCAAATACTTCGACGGCAGGCCTGACCAAAAGACCCTCGACATCCTGGCACAACAATCGTGTTAGAGCAGGTACAGTTGTGTCACTCGCCCAACCCCGAGCGCACGGAGACACGCTCTTGTCCAAGGCAGCTGCTCCTATTGTGCATGTTCTGTGAGTAAGAAGGCACCAGGCCGCTCCCTTTCCCCCTTCGGAAAGCTACTTGATTTTCCACCTACTGGGGCTTAGCCTAGTGCTAGTCAAACAACGTACCGGATACCAATGGCAAAGGTTACTCAGTTCAAGATCGAGTTAGAACAAGAGGAGGATGGCCGCTGGATCGGCGATGTCCCGTCACTCCCTGGCGTGATGGCCTATGGGCAAACGAAAGGTGCTGCACTGGCGGCTGTCCAAGCCTTGGCTCTTCGTGCAATGGCCGATCGCCTCGAACATAACGAGGCGGTACCTGAGGAGCTGCTGAACGTCTCGTTTATTGCGGCATGAGCCATTGGCCGTCGACTCAAGCTTCTCGTGTTCTCTCCGGACTCCTCCGCATCGGTTGGCAGATCAAACGAACGACCGGTTCTCATAAAATTCTACAACGGACAGGATGGCCTGATGTCGTTTTCGCTTTTCATGATCGCGACGAAATCGGTCCGCGTATGTTGGCCCGCCTCTCCAAGGTGACAGGTCTCAAACCAGAAGATCTGTAAAGCAACCTTCGAGTGAGGTTCCGATTCTCCTCTGAACCGCACTTCAAGTGAGTGGTCAGGTTGCCCTTGACTGCGCACGTTATCCCAACAATCCTCTACTTTATTTTCAAGGGAAGCCTGGTTGATCCTCGATTGCGCGCGTCGAACGAGCACATTCCTATCGTGCGCGTTCCGCGAGCAGGAGGACGACCGGGCTACCCTTCCCTCCCCCCTGCTGATTGACAATCCTCTATTAGGGACTTATCGTCCTCCACCCTGGGCGAAGCCCGGCTCGGAGATCCCACGATGGACAATTCCCCTTCTTCGCCCCCTTCCCCTCCTTCTTCCAATTCTCACAACATATTGGAGCGCATCGCCCTCCAGATGGCATCGAGTCTCGACCTTCAAGAAGTGCTCACCACCATCACGCAAGGACTCGTTGACGAGCTTGACGGCGCCTTCGCCCGCATCTGGCTGCTCGGTCCAGGCGATCTCTGCACCACTTGTCACAAAGCGACAGCCTGTACGAATCGGGCTCGTTGCCTGCACCTGGAGGCGAGCGCGGGGATCTATACCGATCTCAACGGAGAGTATCGCCGGATTCCATTGGGGGCGCTCAAGATCGGAAAGATCGCGCAAGGCTTCGGAGCCATGCACACAAACGACATACTCGCCGACGACCGGCTGCCGAACAAACAGTGGATGACAGACAATGGCCTCCGCTCCTTTGCCGGCTACCCGCTGAAGTTCCGCTGGGAGCTGCTGGGCGTCATCGCCATGTTCGGGCGTAGGCCTCTACGCGAGGAGGAGTTCGAGCGCTTGGCAATCTTTGCCAACCAAGCCGCCATTGCGATCAAGAACGCGCAACTCTTTACGGAGGTCGCACAGCTCAAGAATCGTCTGGAGGCGGAAAACCTCTACCTCCGTGAAGAGGTGAAGTCTCAGCACAATTTCGAGGAGATTATCGGTGAGAGTCCGAGCATCATGGCGGTGCTCCGACAGATCGAACAGGTCGCCCCGATGGATTCGACGGTCCTCATCCGGGGTGATACCGGCACCGGCAAGGAATTGATGGCGAGGGCCATTCACAACCTGAGCCCACGAAAAGCTCGCTCGCTGGTGAAGGTCAACTGCGGAGCGATCCCCGCGAATCTAGTCGAAAGCGAGCTCTTCGGACATGAGAAGGGATCCTTCACCGGGGCAGTACAACGCCGCATCGGCCGATTTGAGTTGGCGGACGGCGGGACCATCTTCCTGGATGAAGTCGGAGAATTGCCACTGGACGCACAGGTCAAACTGTTGCGGGTGTTACAGGAACGGGAGGTCGAACGGGTCGGAAGCAGCCATTCAATCAAAGTGAATGTGCGAGTCATTGCCGCCACAAATCGCGACCTCCATGCGGCGGTAAAGGCCGGTTCCTTCCGGGCCGATCTTCTGTACCGGCTGAATGTCTTTCCAGTCGAAGTGCCGCCCCTGTCCGCTCGTGCCTCAGACATCCCCCTCTTGGTCGCCCGATTTATCGCCAAGTTCTCACAAAAGATGGGGAAGAAGATCGACGGGGTGTCACAATCGACCATGGATCGACTCGCCAAGTATGCCTGGCCCGGCAACATCCGGGAGTTGGAAAATGTCATTGAACGGGCCACCATCCTCGCAAAAGGACCAATGCTTCAGATCGACGATGTGATGCTTCAGGGGAACTCCGCCCCGCTGTTGCCGGTAGCCGATTCCCTGGAAGAGGTTGAACGAGCCCACATCCTCCGCGTTCTTCAGGACGTGAGTTGGGTCATCGAAGGGAAGCAGGGCGCCGCGACTCGGCTGGGCCTCCATCCCAACACCCTCCGCTCACGCATGCAGAAACTCGGCATCAAAAAGTCTCGCCCCACTGCATAGCCACGAATAGAACGTTCCATCCCCACGAGATATCGTAGTTCCACGAGATTTCGTGGAGGCTCCTCTCTTTCCTTCCGCTTCATCTAGTCGCGACTAGCGAGAAAACTCCCTGTTTCATCAGTACTTGTCCTATTTCTCTAGATATCTCCGCACGCGGCACTGGGCTTGCCATAACGACCGGATAGAGTGAGCAACACAGAACTCAACAGACCTCCACAATCTCGTGGCTGTCATTTCTCAAAAGAGATCCCATGAAAACAGCGATCATCATTCTGTCCGATCCGAAGAGCGGTTCCGAAGAAGCGCTTGGGCGAGTCCTCAACGCCCTCGCGCTGGCGGCAGAATGCAAACAGAAGGGCGACGAAGTTGCTGTTGTCTTTAATGGCACCGGCACCAGATGGCCAGCTGAACTGACCAAGCTCTCGCACCCAGCCAATGGTCTCTACAATGCCGTGCGTGACGTCGTACAAGGCGCCTCCTGCGGATGCGCAGAGGTCTTCGGAGCGACGGAAAGCGTCAAGGCCTGTGGCGTACCGATCGTGAAAGACCATGCGTTGGCTGGAACCGCAGGCCTCTTGAGCCTG
>JABMDK010000008.1:17556-20874 GCA_015903995.1 Nitrospira sp. | reverse complement strand
CGTCAAGGCCTGTGGCGTACCGATCGTGAAAGACCATGCGTTGGCTGGAACCGCAGGCCTCTTGAGCCTGCGCCGGTACGTAGCCGAAGGATGGAATACTATCGTGTTCTGAGATTGAGCATGAGAGGACAGGCGACGAGACCCGTCGCCTGTCCTCTCGGCAGGGAGTACACAACCATGGCGTTGAAATATTTAGAGCTGACGATGACAGAGGCCGTACGCCGAGCACAAAACCAGTACTACGGAAGGGCCGCGAACATCGCTGGTGCCCCTGAACAAGACCCACTGACCCAAGACGAGACAGAGTTTATTTTGGCCAGTGACAGCTTCTATCTTGGCTCGATCAACGAAACCGGATGGCCCTACGTTCAGCATCGTGGTGGGCCCAAGGGGTTCTTGCGGGTGGTCAACGAGATGACGTTGGCCTTTGCCGACTACAAAGGCAATCGACAGCTGCTCACAACCGGCAACGTGTCAGTGAACGATCGTGTGGCGCTGTTTCTCATGGACTACCAGAACCGAGCACGCTTGAAGATTCTTGGTCATGCCCGTGTGGAAGATGCTCGCGCCCATCCAGAACTCGTCGCACAACTCGCCGATCCCAAGATGCAGCAGGCGGTGGAACGGCTGGTCTTCATCGACGTGGTCTCGTTCGACTGGAACTGCCCGAAGTACATCACGCCATGGTACTCGGCGGAAGAGGTCGAAGCGTATGTGGGTCCGCTGAAGAGCCGGATTGCCGAGATCGAAGCCCAACTGCATACGGCGACATTGTCATGACATCCGCAACTGGAACGCTCGCTTTCTATCGAAGGAGTTGAAACCATGAAGGTCGCACAGATTTGGCGATATCCGGTGAAGTCGATGGCCGGTGAACAGATAGATCACGCGCGCATCGGACCACTCGGCATCGAAGGAGATCGCGTCGTGCATGTGGAGAATGAGGATGGTCATATCATCACGTCCAGAACACACCATCGGTTACTCGGTCACCATGCCACACTCAATGAATCCGGCGAGCCCGTGGTCGATGGGCTGTTATGGAGTAATCCCAAGGTCCACACAGATGTTGAGGATATCGTGGGGCCTGGTGCCAAGCTGGTACGCGATGATTCCAGCGACCGCTTCGACGTGCTGCCGTTGCTGGTGGCAACGGACGGTGCTATCGCGGCGTTCGGACGTGACGGCCGGCGCCTCAGACCGAATCTGGTCATCGGCGGGGTCGAAGGTCTGGCTGAGCGCTCATGGCCTGGGCAGTGCCTGCACATCGGAGACGTCATCATCGGGATACAGGACCTCCGTGGGCGCTGCATCATGACGACGTTCGATCCCGATACCCTGAAACAAGACCGTCAGGTGCTGACAGACATCGTGCGGAGATTTGATGGCACGCTCGCTTTGAATTGTTTTGTGATCCGGGGTGGAGACATTCGAGTCGGCGACACGGTTGTGCTAGCCCGGCATCGTGAATGCGAGGCCGCTCATGCGTCGTAAGGCCAACGCGAGAGCGACCTCATCGCTAATCGGACAAACCATCAAAATTAAGAAAGGAGAACTTATCAATGAGTAACGAAACAAAGACCGTGCACTACATCGGAGGGCCCCGTGCCGATGCCCCCATTCCGCGTCCTGGAATGACACTCAGGAAGGGGCAGGTCGCAGTGGTTGTCACCGATCCTCAAAATGATTTCCTCAGCCCCAAAGGGGTGGCATGGGGAGTTGTTGGTCAAAGTGTTACCGAAAACAAGACTGTCGAAAACATCGAGAGCCTCTTCAGGGCGGCAAAGAAGGCTGACGTGCCAGTCTTTATCAGTCCGCACTACTATTACCAACACGACCAACTGTGGAAGTTTGAAGGCGCAGTGGAAACGCTCATGCACAGCATCAGAATGTTTGACCGCAAAGGGGCTCTTACGACCGAAGGCTTCGGGGAATCAGGAGCTGACTGGCTTGAGCAGTACAAGCCTTACATTAACGACGGCAAGACGATCGTGACCAGTCCACACAAGGTATACGGCCCGCAGACGAATGATCTCGTTCTGCAACTGCGTAAGGCCGGTGTGACGCAGGTGATTCTCGCCGGCATGTCGGCGAATCTCTGCGTGGAATCCCACATGCGTGACCTGATCGAGCAGGGATTCAACGTGGTAGTCGTACCCAATGCCACGGCCGCTGCAAAGCTTCCAGGATACGACGGTTTCGAGGCGGCCTTCGTGAATTACCGGATGATCGCCAGCGACGTGTGGAGCACGAGCGAAGCCGTGAATTTGATCGCCGGGATATGAGCTGACAAAGAGAATCTGAATCGAGTGGAGAGTCTGGTGCAACTGACAGCATCCTGACTTTTCAACCATCACCTGTGTGGGAACTTCTGGTTTCCACACATATTACACGCCGCAAGGCATAGAGGGAGGAATCATCATGAGCAAATCAGTGAAGGACACATTGGAAGAAATGTTGGGCATTTTGAAGCAGGGTCAAATGACCGAAGGTCAGAAGATCTACTTTGCGGATTCGGTCGTGACACAGGAAGGCAACCAGTCACCCGTCGTGGGCAAACAGGCCTCCATTGAGCGACTGGACAAATTTAGAGAGACGATCGGGGTGGCCGCCTTTGTCAGCTACGCCATCGGTGCCGTGGCTGTTTCTGAAAATACCAGCTTCTACGACTCGGTGCTGACCGTGAAATTGAAGAACGGGCAAACCATCAGCCTCGAACAAGTCGTCAAAACAGACTGGGAGGACGGCAAGATCGTCAAAGAGCGTTACTACCACGGCTGAAGAAGCACGATGACGTGGGAGCGGATGGTCGCGGCCATTCGTTCCACATCGGATCTCAAATCCGCAACGAGGTCGACCAATCAGAAGGAGTTGAAAATCATGACAATCAGAGGGCAATCACATCGATATCTGCAAGCGAATCTCGGCCGACGAATCATTCCGTTTCTGTTGTTGAGTCTGATGCTGCTGACAACGCAGGTCTCGGTGTCGGCGCAAACGACGGAACCATCGAATCTAACTCGTGTGACATATCATACCATCAAGGTTGATAGCGTGGATGTATTCTATCGCGAGGCTGGGCCGAAGGACGCTCCCGTTCTTCTGTTATTGCACGGCTTTCCGACATCATCACATATGTTCAGAAATCTCATCCCTCAATTAGCCGACAAGTATCGAGTCATCGCGCCCGACTACCCTGGTTTCGGCCAGAGCGGAACCCCCGACCGATCAAAGTTCGCCTACACCTTCGAGAACTACGCGCAGGTGGTGGACAAGCTGATCCATCAACTTGGCGTGAATCGTTATGCCTTGTATGTG
>JABMDK010000008.1:5180-17456 GCA_015903995.1 Nitrospira sp. | reverse complement strand
AGCCTAACCGTGAAGGAACATTTTTCACACGCTACTTACCTGTGACGGCGTCTTTGAGCTTTTACCCCTCGTCCTTCGCTTCTCCCGCGTTTTTCATAGCATCCTGCGCCTTCATATCCTTGACGCTCTGTGTAGTCTCACCACCCTCTTTTTTCACGTTCTCCGCTTGACCCTTCACGGTCTCAACCTTCTGCTTCATAGCACCCATGTCGACAGCCCACGCCGATGTGGTAAGGCCGACGAGAAACACCGTCACCACTGCGCTCACTTGAGCCGTTTTCAATTTCATTGCAATCTCCTTTCAACCGAATCACCGGTGATCGTAGAAGGAGCCGCGACCATGTCGCAGCTGCCCCTCCTACATTGCCCGGCTACTTCATGACGCTGATTTCTACTCGGCGGTTCTTCGCCCGCCCCTCGGTGGTGACATTCGGCATCACTGGCTTCGTATCAGCGACTCCCATTGCATGGGCGCCGGAGAGACCCCCGTCCGCCAATGCTTGCGCGGCGTTCGTTGCTCGTGCTTCGGACAATTCCTTGTTGGACGGAAACTTCTTTTTCAGTGCGCCGAGAATCGGCCGATTGTCGGTATGGCCTTCAACATGAACTTTATACTCTGGGAAATCTTTGAGGATGGATCCGACCTGTTTGAGCACATCGGCTCCAGCCGGCTTGAGCTGGTCTTCGCCCGACCCGAATAGGTAGCCGGAAGCCAGGTTGATGAGCAATCGCTCGTTATTCAGATCGACGGTGATGTTTTTTTCATCGATTTGCGGCTTGAGCGCCCTGATCAATCCTCGCTCCGCCTGCTTCAATTTTGCCATCTCTGCGGAGAGGTCCCCGCGTAGCCCGGAGAGCTCCTTGTCTCGATCGGCTAATTGAGCCTCAAGATCAGAGTTGTGTTGCCTCAACGCCGCTAATTGAGATTCCAACTCCGCTGCCATCCGGTCATGGTCTTCGTTATGTTGCCTCGCCGCAGCCAGTTCAGCGGCAAGCCGATCGTTGTCCCCTTGTGACTGGCTCGAGAGCCTCGCAGAATCAGCGGTATCGGAACGCAGTGCGGCGATTTCCCGATCACGATCGGCGAGCTGTCCCTCCAGATCGCTGACGCGGCTGCTGAGGGTTCCGTTTTGCCTTCGCGCCGCTTCCAGTTCCTCGGCCAATCGTGACCGATCTCTTTCCAGAGCCGCGAGACGGGCGGCCATTTCCTGTGATGCATCCGGTGCCACAACTTTGGTGGTGGAGGGACACCCAGCGCCTTGATGATACCCGTACCATTTTTTATCGATACAAACAGTCGGTTGCTTAATATAGCCGTCAGAATGCTTCAGAGAAGAACACCCTACCAGGACAACAAGTCCTGTCATCAGTAGGACGCCTTTACCTAATCGCATGAGGACCTCCTTCGTATCCAATAGCAGTAGGAAGGGCTCACCGCTCTTCCACGCCGTATTGCTGGTTATGCTGCCGATCTTCATTGGCGGTGCTTGAGGAGGTCGCGGATTTCCGTCAACAGCTTCTCCTCATTGGTAGGCGCCGGGGGAGGCGGCGGTGGGGCTGCAGGCGCTTCTTTCTTAAATCGATTGACCTGTTTGACCAACATGAAGATGACGAAGGCGATGATAATGAAGTCAAACACGCTCTGTAGAAAGACTCCATAATTGAGCGTCGGGGCCCCCGCAGCTTTGGCCGCAGCCAATGATGCAGGTGAGGTCTGGGACAAATCGATGAACAGGCTTGAAAAGTCCACCTTGCCCATCAACAATCCAAGAGGCGGCATCAGGACGTCGCTGACGAGGGACGAAACAATTTTTCCGAATGCTCCACCAATGATGACACCGATCGCCATATCAAGGACATTGCCCTTCATGGCGAATTCCTTAAATTCTTTCAGCATAGTGCTCCTCCTTATGAAAACGCGGCTCAGTACGATACTGGGGGGAATCTAACGGTAGCATTTCCCCCAAACGGAAAGTGGTCTAAAGTGAACACTCTTCAATTGAGTCCGTGAGCCATGGACTCTTCGTTTTGAAATTTGCATGCCAGGAAAAAGCCAAATTCAAACCGGCCCACTACCAACCTATCGCACGCGGGTTGTGTCGAACGCATACCCCAGCGTGAGCAAGTACAAATTGTCGGTATCGCCCGTGCCGGCAGGGGCCGATTGTTGTAGCGCGTGGTCACCTGGAACCCGCTCGCCAGACCGGCCAAAATCTTCATGCGAATTCCATTATCCATCGTAAAGAAGAAATCTGACGCATTCTGGACCGAGGGGAATATCTCGTTGTAATGGTATAGCGTGACACGACCATCGAATAGCGGCCAATCCCATCGCCGTGCGGTTTGCGTACGAGTGGCACGATGATTCAGGACATTGGTTTCGTTCTTACGGGAACGAGAATTGGGAATTCGATACCAGTGGCCTCATGCGTCGACGCATCGCCAGCATCAATGACCTTCCCATTGAGGAATCGGAGCGGAAATACCACTGGGCTCTTGGCCGACGCCCAGATGATTATCCCTCTCTGTCTGACCTTGGTTTCTAACAGGCTGCGGAAAAACTCGCTCCGATCTCAGTAGCCGTCACGGAGATTGAGGTGTAAGACGACGCTGACCAGCCATGCAGGATGCGCAAAAAGGCCGTCCAGCAAGGCCGCAGCGAGCAAAGAGGCGAATACGTACTCTGAGCCGTACGTTGAGCCTCTGAGCGAAGCGAGAACGCCGCTGGCGGTCTTTTTCCGCATCCTGCTAAGATCGCCTGAGCGGATCAATTGGGTAGGCAAGGCATTTGGGATGACATGAGATGGAAATACATAAGCTTTACACGGCGAAGGGGCTCTTCCGATCATGAGAAGAGCCCCTTCGATCCTCATCAGATGAGGAACTGATGGACAGGTCTGTTACTTCACGACGACTTCAACCCGTCGATTCTTCGCACGACCCGCTGCCGTGTTATTACTCGCAATGGGATCACTCTCGCCGTGACCGGCAGCCGTCAGGTTGGTCACGCCACCGGACCGCAGTGCAGCAGCCGCGCTCTCAGCCCGAGCATCCGAAAGCTCCTTGTTGGATGGAAACTTCTTCTGCAAGGCCCCTTTGATCGCCACATTGTCGGTATAACCGGCGACATGCACTTGCTTTTCCGGGAAACCTTTCAGAACGCCGCCTACCCTCTGCAGCGCATCGGCTCCGCGAGCCTTCAACTGGCCTTGACCCGAGTCGAATAACAGACTCGACGCGAGATTGATCGTGAGCGCATCACCGGCCTGATTGACCGACACTGTCCCCTTTGAGATTTCAGGCTGTAGTGCTTTGAGGAGGTCCCTTTCGGCTCTTGCCAGGCTTCCCTTGCTCTGATCCAGCAGTCCTTCAAGATCTGCAATCCGTTGCCTTGCCCCCGCTAATTGTGACTCCAACTCCGCCGTCAGTCGGTCATGCTCCTCCATATGTAGCCTCGCTGCAGCCAGTTCAGCAGCGAGCCGCTCCTTTTCGTTCTGCAGCTGGTTGACGTCGCCTCTGGCAGCCGAAAGCTGGCTTGAGAGTCTTGCCTGATCGTCAGCGCCGGAACGAAGAGCGGCAATCTCCCGATCGCGATCGGCAAGCTGTCGTTCCAGATCGCTGACACGACTGCTGAGGGCCCCATTTTGTCTCCGTGCCGCTTCCAGATCGTCTGCCAACCGTTGACGCTCCCGCTCAAGCGACGCCAGGCGTGCAGCCATTTCTTGAGAGGCATCCGGCGCCGCTGCTTTCACCATAGAAGGACACCCGCTGCCCTGGTAATAGCCGTACCACTTCTTGTCGATACAGACCGTCGGCTGCTTGATGTACGAAGCAGGATGGTTGTTCATCGCCGAACAACCAACGAGCACGGCCAAACCTGTCAGCGCCGTCGCGGCTTTAAGGATGTGCATGATGATCTCCTTCTCTATGTGCGAGGCGTGCGTCTCGCACTCTTGTGGCTCTGTGACTGTGGACCGACCTCATTTGCGATTCTTGAGAAGATCGCGAATCTCCATTAACAACTTCTCCTCGTTGCTTGGTTCCGGCGGAGCAGGCGGCGGCGGTGGTGTTTCTTTTTTAAACCGATTGACCTGTTTCACCAACATAAAGATGACAAATGCGATGATCACAAAGTCGAACACGCTTTGCAGAAAAACACCATAATTGAGCGTGGGAGCCCCGGCAGCTTTGGCGGCGGCTAATGACGGAGGCGAGGTACGGGATAAATCGATGAACAGGCTGGAAAAATCCACCTTGCCCATCAGCAACCCAAGCGGCGGCATCAGGACATCGCTGACCAGCGAAGACACGATTTTTCCGAACGCTCCTCCTATGATGACGCCGATCGCCATATCCAGGACATTGCCCTTCATGGCGAACTCTTTGAATTCTTTTAGCATGGTGTTCCTCCTCCCTAAGAACCGTACTCAGAATGACACAGCGACCAGCCTATCGCTTACGTGTGGTGTCGAACGCATACCCCAGCGTGAGCAAGTATAAATTGTCGGTATCGCCCGTGCCGGCAGGCGGCCGATTGTTGTAGCGCGTGGTCACCTGGAAGCCGCTCGCCAGACCGGCCAAAATCTTCATGCGAACTCCGTTATCCATCGTGAAGAAGAAATCCGACGCGTTCTGGACCGAGGGGAAGATCTCGTTGTAATGGTACAGCGTGACACGGCCATCGAACAGCGGCCAGTCCCACTTCATCGCGACGCGTGCGCGAAAACTCGCCCGATCGGCAGTGATGCTATTGTCTCGATAGTCTTCATTGAAATAGGTCGGACCGGCTTCGGCGTAAAAGGTCATATCCTTAAAAATGCCGGGGAGGTCTCCGCGCTCGAGAAATTGGTACCCTGGTCCGCTGGAGATCGCCGTTCTCAGCTTGAGGTTTTGGAGAAAATCGTTTTCGACATAGGCGGACGCAAACCAGAAAAACCGCTTGGTGATAAAGAAGTCGAGCTTGATCGTTCCTCGCGCATTCCTTACCTGTAAGCTGCCGTTGTTGTCTCCATTGACATAGCGGCCCAAGAGGGTCAGCCGGAGCTGCTCACTGCGTGCCACAAGATCTCCTAGAATACTGACGTTTCGAAGACTGCTATTTCCCACGGATTGCGAGTAGCCCGCGTTGAGGCTCCCGTTATAGATGACCGGTGGCTGAACGACCGGGTTCACTTGGGTCACCGCATTGATCGGAACCGTCATGGTGTCTCCGCTTGGGCCGGCCTTCAACTTCATCGTTCCCGCTTCACCCTCTTCAGCGGTACCAACAAGCACGCTCCCCTCCTTTAAATGAAAGGGTATCGGATGCGAGACCGCCAACTTGCTCACTTCAGCCCATTTGATCTTGATGATATCGCCTGCCAGAGAGTTCTTGATCTGTAGTAACCCGCCCGACATCTCGATGACTTCGCCGTAGATGATACTGCCATCTTTCAATGTCACGACGTCCAGAACCGGAGCCGAGGTCCCCTCCTGGAGGGCCCCCACCTTGTGGGGACAGACTGGTCAGTTGTTCCTTGACCTGCTTGAGCGTCCCCATGTTTTTCTGAAGATCGTCGACATTCTTTTGCATCTCCATCAACGTACTGCCGAGTTGGCTTACCGATGTTGAAAGTCCAAACATACCCTGAGCAGAGGCATAGTGTAGGGACACCCCTCCCAACCCAAATCCTGACAAGAATGCCGTGATGATCATTCTTCTTCATGTTCATCTCCTATGGTTCCTATTTGTTACACCCTATGATTCGAGGATAATCTCCAGGCGGTGATTGTTCTGACCGTTGACGTGGGGCTCCGGGCTCACGATCAGCCGAATATGGCCATACCACTCCGCGGACAGTTTCGCGGCTTCTAAGCCATTCTCTTCCAATTGCCGAACAAGGGCCGTTGCCTGGGCTTTGGAGAAGACCAGCTTTTAAGCGAATTGGCCCGGCGAACTCCCGGATGTGCCAGGCCAATCGATAGGCCCTGCAACACGAATTTCATCGAACGGCGCGATCATCAACAACGTTCCTAGTGGTGCGCCAGCAGAAAACCTATTGGGGTGAGCTCATTCTCTTCCGTCAGGAACAGCACGCGCTCCGGCACGACAAGGGTCAGCACCTCATGCCCACGTTCGATCCTGCATGCTGCATCCACGATGGCTGCTTGCACGAGGATCTCCAGCTCTTGCTGAGCCGTGGTCAACCGTTGGCTGGATGAGTTCATGGTCTTGCTCGTTTCAGTTCGGGACAGCAGACGATCAGTAACTGATGTGGAGAGCCTTCACCGTCTCCAGGTTGACTTGGGCATCCGTCGGCAAACGGTGAGCGGCCTGGAATTTCTTGATGGCGACTTGCGTCTGCTTGCCGAGCACCCCATCCAGCTTGCCGGGATTGTATCCGGCACGCTTGAGCGCCTTTTGCAGCTTCTGCACATTGCCCTTGGTCATATTGGTGTCACAGAGGATCGGGCGCCACTCCATCTTGCCCTTTTCCACCATCACGGTTTTGGCGACCGTCTGGTACTGGGCGGGAATGGGATGGCGAACTTCCTTGGCCGGTTCGACCAGCTTCGTGACCTTCACCGTCTTGTACTCCGCGGGCACCTCAATCTCCCGGGTCGTCGGCGGGGTCTTCATCACGCGCTTCCGTTCCGTCGCATATTGGGCAGGCACGTCGATCTCTTGCGCACTGGCAGGGGTCTTCACGACTTGCTTGGTCACGATGCGATACACCGGGGGGACTTCGACGAGGCACATGATTTCGCCCGTCGCATTGTTGAGCTTTTGCTTCGGCCCGGTCCCTTTCTTCCAGTAGGTATACCCAGGCTTTTCCAGGATCTGCTCCGACACCGTCTCATAGGTAGCCGGGATTTCCTTGAGCATCGTCGAAGCCGGCTTCACCAAGACCTGTTCCTCCTCCCACTCGTAGATGGCGGGAATGACTTCGATCCGCTTGGCGGCTTCCCGTACCAGCACGGTTTCTTCGACGGTCTCAAACTTCGCGGGGATGACCGTCACCGATTCTGACTCGGCCCGTTTCACGACCCTCTCCTTCTCGGTCTTATAGAGCGGTGGCGTATACACGCGGGCATAACATTCCCCCGCTTTCGCATTCGGAGGGAGAAGATCCCCGCCTCCGCCCGCGTCGGCGGCGGACTCGGTCGGCATGCCCGACGCACTAGTGGCGCTGGTCTCCCCCGAATCGGAAGAGACACCAGGCTCTTCTGCAAAGACAGGCGCAGCAAGTATTGTCAGGGCACATAGACCTACTAAGACTCGTGTGATCGATCGCATCGGACTGCTCCTGTCCTGAAATGGCCTCGCGGCCGGTGATACCGTGGATCCTCCACTGCGCTGAGATTGCCGGACCCACAGGCTGCCGCACGCCCTTTACGGTCGCCGTGCCTGCGTGAGATCCTGTTTGGCCTTGGTGAGGCTGTTCCGACTGAGACCATCCACTTGCTGCTCAAGTTCCACATTCCGGCGCTTCGCGGCTTCCAACTCCGCCATTAGCCGCTCCTGGTTGTTAGCCAGCCAGTGACGCTCGCGTTCAAGTGCCACGAGACGGGCCGCCAGGGTCTCCATTGTCGATCGGTTGGCATACGAGGAACAGCCAGCCATCATGACCACGCTTGTCACAAGCATAGTGGTCTTGAGTATTTGCATGATGAATTTCCTCTTCCGCACTCATGTATTCGCTTCGCGCGGGTCATTTTATGGTGCAAGTATCCACGCTCCCGTTTCGCAGGTTTGTGAACCCGAAGCCGCCCAATCTCTGAGCAACCCTCCATGCTCCCGTCCACCACAATTGATACAGTGTATCGCGCTCACTCCTGCCGAACCTTCGCTGAACTCTGCATCCGCGCAACGCTCCATCACAATCAGGCCATGGCATCGTTTACAACGCATCGAGCAGCTCCTCCGTGGACGACTATTGGACCATCACGGTCATTGTCCGTGCACTCTCATGTCCTTCGTGATCGGCAATGGCGATCTTGATGGTGTGTTGGCCTTTGGGAAAGTCTGCGTGCGCCAGATGAATGCCATCGCCGGATACATAGGGTTTCACTCGGTCGGTAATGTCGATGTTCCACAGCTTCATGAGGAAGACCTTGAGGCTCGCGAGATCGACCACCGCTGCTCCTCGCTGCTCAAATCGAATGTCGATATCAAACGGCGCGGTTTGAACAATATTCTCTCTTGGCGCGATCACTTTGATGCCCGGCCCCAGAGTCAGATCTCCGGCTTCGGATGTCGAGACGGTGCTGAAGAAGAGATTGACGAGGAGGAGGATGCATGGGCTGGCTGTTGTGAATAGGAGTGTCATGATGGCCTCCTTCCTCTAACTCACCAAGTTGTCTTCAATGCCGCTCGCGTGAAGTTCCTAACTCAAAACCCGTGCCTGACACCCATCACACAGGATTGTGCTGCAATATGAGGCAGTTCGGCGTCTCGCTCAAAACTCGCCTTGAGAATGCGCAAGGACATGAAACGCTTTCGCGTCTCACGCGTGTTTCACGCGTCTCAAAACAGGATGGATATCAGGGGTGGAGGCTTGGAATCAGGCTATTGATCGGAAGCGAGATCAAGTTCGACGAGACGACGCCAGAGAGTGGTTCGGCTGATGCCTAAGAGGCGCGCTGCTTCCACGCGATTGCCCAGGGATATATTTGTGTGACCTGTGTGGAGCAGAGCTGCTAGATACGACCGACATTGACCGCCCTGAGACCCGTTGCTGAGTAGAAGACAGGCCGTTCCCGCAGATGCGTCTAGCGGGGATCAATATTAAGCTCTACCAGACGGCGATAGAACGTGGCTCGGCTGACTCCCAGCCGTTTAGCCGCTTCGGTCCGATTGCCTTTGGCATCGGAGAGAGCGGCAAGCAGTTTGGATTTCTCATCCTGACCCGACAACGGAATCCACGTGGAGGGGCTAGGGGCAATCGGCACGGCCGCTATTTCCGGTGGGAGATCGGTGGGAAGAATGTGTCTCCCCTTGCAGCTGATCACCGCGAATTCGATGGCGCTTTTCAGTTCGCGCACATTTCCCGGCCATGCGTGGCTCATGAGGAGCCGGAGGGTGTCTGGACTTAGGTCATCAACGGTCTTTCCGGTGGCGGTACAGATTTGGCTCAGGAATGAATGGACGAGACGGCGTTCACGTAAAGGGGGGAGCTGAACTCTGGCGATACGAATTCGGTAGAGCAAATCCGCTCGGAAGGATCCACGAACAACATCCTCGCTCAAGTTATGGTGCGTGGCCGCCACCACACGCACATCGACTTTCCGAGGCCTGGCCTCTCCCAACCGGGTAATCTCCTTTTCCTGCAAGACTCGCAAAAGAGCCATTTGGACCGGCGGCGGGATATCTCCGATTTCATCGAGGAACAAGGTTCCTCCCTCCGCGGCTTCGAACAATCCCTGTTGATCATTCACCGCCCCTGTAAAGGCTCCGCGCTTGTGACCGAACAATTGGCTCGTGAGGATCGAGTCGGTTAATCCCGCGCAATTCGCGGCAATGAACGGTTTTTGTTTTCTCGCACTGGAGAAATGGATGGCTCGGGCGATCAATTCTTTTCCCGTGCCCGTTTCCCCTTCGATCAGGACGGTGGTATCGACCTCCGCAACGTCTCGCACAAGTTGATAGACGCGAAGCATCGCGGGGCTCTTCCCTACCAAGTCATGAAACGAAGCCTGTTCATTGAGCGCCTGGCGGAGTGCGTGGATCTCTGTGCGGTCATGTAAGACCATGATGCGCCGATCTGGATGACTTGGGTCTCGATGAATTTCCACCTCCAGCCACTGAGGACGAGCTCTATCAAGACGAAATGGGCCGCCCGACCCTGTGCGTGAAGAGCCATCGAGCAAGTGCTGAACCAACTGGCGATCTTGCTCCTGGAAGGGAAGTGCTCGTTCCAACTTCTGACCCACAACATCGTTGGACCCGAGTCCAAGCATCTCAAGAGCACGATCACTCACAAATGTGACATGCTCTCGTTCGTCCAAGACCAGCGCGGTGATCCCAAGATGCTGAAGCAGGGCCAGCGCGTCGTCCTTTGTGCGCTCGCTCGCCTCAAGCTGACCGATCAAACGCGTCTGAGTTTTTCGATATGACTTAGTGGTGATGTCTTCGGTTAGCATCCGTTCTCGAGCCCGCTGGACGATGTCTCTCATGTGTTCGAAATGGGAACCAAGGCGCTCGATGAGGAGCAGATTCTTGCTTCCGACAGACAGCGCAGTTGCCTCCAGTGTCATCGTACCGCCCTGTTCTTCGGATTCCGTCCAAGGACCGGACCTCTCAATCTCGCCGGTTTTGTTTTCCCACACCGGATGCGGGCTCAGGAGGTATTCCCGCAAAAACGGCGAGCATCGGTTTGAATCCAACGTTGTGGCTTCTGCTAGACCGAAACATAGATGCCACCATTTAGGCGGCAGCCCCCGAAGATGAAAGGCGCTTCCATCCTCGTTCCGCTCAAGCACTGCTATATCGAGTGTCAACAGAACGCGATTGAACAGGGATTCGTCGACCGGGGTGAACTCGGGATTGCGACTGTTCATATCAATCACGAGGAAACGAAGGGGCACTCACCATTTGGGTTGCCAGTAGCGCAAATAGCTCTTCGACCCCTTGTCCGAGCTTCGCGCTGCCGAACAGGACGGGCCAGCCTCGCTCACGGAGCTGCTCGATCGTGCGCTCATCGATCTCCCACTCAGATCGAACATCCGACTTGTTGATGATCGAGACAAACGGAACTGCTTCTGGCGGCCGTCTGTTGCAGAGCGAGCGCCGTGTCCAATGTGGCTTTTCTGGTGCCGTCCATGACCAGGATATAGCCTGCTGAGCCGCGAAGATACGAATCGCGCACCCGCTGAAACTCGTCTTCTCCATAGAGGTCCCACAGCACCAGCGTAACTTCGCGTTCGTCGACCTTGACACTCTTCTTCTCCACGGTCACGCCGATCGTCGTGTGATAGTGATCAGAAAATACGTTACTCACAAATCGGCGCACGAGGCTGGTCTTTCCGACCGCGAATCCGCCCAACATGCAGACTTTCTTCTGCATCATGGACGAGCCGCCTCATTCCCCCGGTTCGCAGCCGCGAGAGAGGCCCGCAGGATGACGATCCGCTGGTCGCCGGCTTCTCCCGTTGACCGCCGCTGGTCGGTAGATGGGACAATGCCTGCAATGACAGTCGTGGCCTCACCAAGTTGCTCGCCTCCGAGGGCCGCGAGCGCGGCATGGGCTCGTTCCTTGCTCAGCTGAATATTGCGTGTTACGGAACCAGTGTCGTCGGTCGACCCCAGTACTTCGAGCCTCACTCGCTGGCCTGATCGAGATGCCGCTTGATCCAACTCTCGTAACGCAGCCGAGACAGCACCCAATACTGCCCGTTCCGACGGCTCCACAGTTGACGACCCGGAGCGGAAGTGCACCACGGTTCGATTGACCCGTTCGAGGAGATCTTGAATGGGTGCCGTGACAAGACCTTCATCTCGGTAATGGGCGATTCCCGGAATCAGTGGTGCCAGACGTTTCGTCTCTCTGGCCCAGTCGATTGGAGCTGAACCGGTCGCCACTAGCGTATCACCCTCCAGGTCTAGCTTGACGGATCTCGGAGGTTGCAGCATCGATTGAGCCCTCGTCTTAACGAGTTGAGGGTCCAGCGAATAATAGGGGGACCAGACAGCCTTGACGCTCGATGGCTCAAGGCCAGCCTCGATCACCATCGCCGAAGGATCTTTAGCCAAGGGGTCTCGCAACCCCTCGAGGTGATAGCCTCTCCACGTCGATTTTGCCACGGTGACAACCATGCCCGGCTCTGTCCCCAGCTCAGCCAGCAGATTGGACCACCGAGCATGGGTTTGGTAGGCCATTGCGCCCCACCACGAGAGCAGGAGGATAATCGCCCCGCCCAGAATCCATAGCTTCAAGACGCTGGGTCGCGGTGGTGATTCATAGTGGGCTTGTAAACAGGTCTCCAGGTAGGTCTGTGTCGTCTTAAACGGTGCCGCGTCTCCATCAAAGTGAGTCAAGGCATCGGGTTGCTGCGCATGAATATCATCCAGTGCGGCTTGGAAATCCTCCCTGAGGGTTTCAGGGGGAGTACCCCGAACGACACCGGCCAAGTAGGCATGGGACCCCTGTTCAATCCACACGGTCCATTCACCAACTCGAAAATGGTCGAGCGTCTGGTCCGGTGAAGCGCCAAACGAATCCCGCACATAACTCTGAATCGCCGTCAGCATGCCGGACAAGACCTGCTGATCCTGGACCACAGCCCCCTCGGCTGCCA
>JABMDK010000008.1:0-5080 GCA_015903995.1 Nitrospira sp. | reverse complement strand
GTACGGCCCAGAGTACGATTCGCCTCTTCGCTCGCTGCGGCCTTGCTGGACGGCCTTTTTGCGCATCCTGCGGGCCTATTCAGCATCGCCCTCAACCTCAATGTCTGTGACGGCTACAGAAGTCGCAATGAGTTTTTCCGCAGCCTGCTAGATCGACCGCCGTTCGATTCGACGGCGGCAAATAGTTCGCTTCTCTCTCCGTTTATCACAATCGCGAACGACAGAAGGATATCCTAGCACTGGGAAGCGGCCATCAACAAGACTGAATGTGTCGTGCCTGTAGAACGCCAGAGAAGCGGAGTGCCGTTGTGGGAACCAGCGGTTTTTAGTTGTTCACCACATGGACGGTAAGACTTGCGGAGGGTAGCGCAATCTCACGTTCTTGAAATCGTTGAAGAATCAATTTATTCAACTCGCTCTGTGTCGAGCTGTAGTCCGCCACGGCTGTCCAAGGCTCGGCGGCAATAGCCACGGTCAGTGACGACTCCCCGAGGGATGATACTCCCACTGAAGGAACAGGGTCTTTCAGGACCGATGGATGCCGATTGAGGACATCCCGAACTTGAGTAAGGGCCTCATCAAGATTCGCGTTCGGTGACACGGGAACGGTCAAATGCATCTGACGGATTGTTCCAAAGTTGTGCAGAATCTCCCCAACGATTTTTCTGTTGGGAATGATAACGCGAGATCGGTCCGCGTGCATCAGTGTCGTCGTGAAGATGTCGATGACCACAACATCCCCGTGGACTCCGAGCAGCGAGATATGTTCGCCGACCTTGTAGGGTTTGCTGAAGATAATGGACAACCCAGCCATCACGTTGCTCAACACTCCCTGTAAGGCCAACCCAATACCCACACCGGCGACTCCCACGCCGGCGAGCAGCGGAGCAATGGGCACGCCCAGTGTTTGGAGCGCGATCATCGCCGTAAACAGCATGACGATGATTTTCACGACACGCACCAGAAGCAGGCGAACCGGTGGCTCAAGGGTCTGTTTTTCAAGCGCCTGTTGTGCAAAATTAGCAGCCCCGCGAGACGCCATCATTCCGCCGATGAGGATGCCGAGCGCGACCGCCGCCTGCAACCCGTACTGCACGGCATATTGAGTGAGCGTATCCAGAATATTCATAGAGATCTTTCCTTATCGACCGAACAATCCTTTGAGCAGCTCTTTCCCCTCTTTCTGGAGGTCCTCGGGCTTTGTCGTCCCTTTGAGCAGCCCATCGACGGCTTCTTCGACCTTCTTCTTGACCTGCTCCTGCACTTTCCCGGTGAGACCCTTCACATCCACTCCATAGGAGGGGGCTTGAGTTGTTCCGGTAATCGTGAGTGGGAGACTCAATCGACCATCTTTCAAGGCGATTTTGACGACGGGCGAGGCCACCGCAATCTTTTGGCTCACATCTTGGGAGAGGTTGAGATTCACGGCAAGATTCAGTCGCTGATCAAACCCAATCGTGCCCCCGCCGGTCGCTTGAAAATCATGGCTATCCATCAAGAGCCGCTGCACATTGATCACCCCTTGCTTGATGGCGAGATCTGTCTCGATCGTCGAAAAGGCCGTGGCCTTCGCATCGCCGAGAGAAATGCCGGCCACCTTGAGGGCTGAAACCACTTCCTGGAGAAGATTCACCCCTTCGATCTTTCCATCTTTCACGGCCATATGGCCGGTTCCCTCTAACGCTTTGGTCAGATCCGGCATCGAGAACCCACGCCCTTGCAGTGACAGGTCCGCACCGGCCGTCCCGCTGATTGAGATCGGCGTCTCGGCGACGGCATTGAGCGCCGGACCGAGTTGCAATCCTTGCATCGTCACAGCCCCCTTGAATGGTGGCACCTCTGATCCGGCGATCAGTTTGCCTTGCCCCTTCACCTCCAACGATTTTTCTGTTGGGAATGATAACGCGAGATCGGTCCGCGTGCATCAGTGTCGTCGTGAAGATGTCGATGACCACGACATCCCCGTGGACTCCGAGCAGCGAGATATGTTCGCCGACCTTATAGGGTTTGCTGAAGATAATCGACAGCCCCGCCATCACGTTGCTCAACACTCCCTGCAAGGCCAGCCCAATACCCACCCCGGCGACTCCAACACCCGCGAGCAGCGGAGCGATGGGCACACCCAGTGTTTGGAGAGCGATCATCGCCGTAAACAGCATCACGACGATTTTCACGATACGCACCAGAAGTAGACGCACCGGTGGCTCAAGGGTCTGTTTTTCGAGGGCCTGTTGTGCAAAATTGGCGACCCCGCGAGACGCCATGCTCCCGAGAACGACGATCGCCAACGCGACCGCCGCTTGCAACCCGTACTGCACGGCATATTGAGTGAGCGTATCCAGAATATTCATGGAGAGATTTCCTTATCGACCGAACAATCCTTTGAGCAGCTCTTTCCCCTCTTTCTGGAGGTCCTCAGGCTTTGTCGTCCCTTTGAGTAGCCCACCGACGGCTTCTTCGACCTTCTTCTTGACCTGCTCCTGCACTTTCCCGCTGAGACCCTTGACATCAACTCCATACGCGGGAGCTTGAACCGTTCCAGTAATCGTGAGCGGGAGACTCAATCGGCCGTCTTTCAAGGCGATTTTGACGACGGGCGAGGCCGCCGCAATCTTTTGGCTCACTTCTTGTGACAGATTGAGGGTCACCACAAGATTCAGGAGTTGATCGAATCCGATCGTGCCCCCGCCGGTCGCCTGAAAATCATGGCTATCCATCAAGAGCCGCTGCACGTTGATCACCCCTTGCTTGATGGCGAGATCCGTCTCGATCGTCGAAAAGGCCGTGGCCTTCGCATCGCCGAGAGAAATACCGGCCACCTTGAGGGCCGACACCACCTCCTGGAGAAGATTCACCCCTTCGATCTTTCCGTCTTTCACGGCCATGTGACCGGTTCCCTCTAAAGCCTTGGTCAGATCCGGCATCGAGAACCCCCGTCCTTGCAGCGACAGGTCCGCACCGGCCGTCCCGCTGATCGAGATCGGCGTCTCGGCGACGGCATTGAGTGCCGAACCGAGTTGCACCCCTTGCATTGTCACAGCTCCCTTGAATGGGGGCACCTCTGATCCGGCGATCAGTTTGCCTTGCCCCTTCACCTCCCCGTCGAACAGGTGGAACGACAGGGACTTCAGCTTGGCCTCTTGCCCTATCACTTCCGCCGCAATCTGGAGATCCTTGATCTCAACCGGTTTTTTCAGGGGAAGCGCAACCGGCACGTTCGCGGTATTGATCACCGGCGAGCTGATATTGATGATGGCATCATTCCCGGCGGCCTTTCCTGTGATCGTCACGTCTGTCTTCCCCAGGCCGAGCTGGAAATTGATCGCGTCAATGTCCATCGTCTCTTTCAGTGGACCAAAAGAACCGTCGAGTTTCACCGGCAGATTGAACGGCTGCACCAGCGACCCGACATGTACACGTGGCGTTTGTCCAAGCCGCACTGATTGCAGCAGCACCTCCAAATCTTGCAATACATATTCCGTCGGCTTGACGGCAGATAGGTCACGGTAGGTCAATGTCCCGCCGTCGATCGACACACGGTCCACGGCCAGCAGTGCCAGAATCTTGAGTGGCCCTTCCGTCGAAGGAATCGGGGCGCGCGAAGGCTTCTCCGGCACCGGCACGCCCTTGCGGCCGATGGTAGAGACGTTTAGTACACCATTCTTGTTTTTGATCACCGTAATGACTGGCTGGCGAAGCGTGATTTCTTCCACCTCGACCTTGCCGCTCAGCAGGGGTGTTAGCTTCACACCGACATCCAACGACGATAGAGACGCAAAGGGACCGGCCCCGAAGGCTGGATCGTCCAGCACGGAGAAACCCTCCACACGCGCACCGACTCTTGGCCAGATGGTCAATCGAATGTCTTCCAGCTGGACCTTACGATTGAGAGCGTCCTCGATGAGCGGGCTTGTATTGATCTTGATACTTATTGAGGTCGATCAAGAAGGGAAGGGAGAGGACAGCTCCTACCAGGAGGACCACTAGGACAAGTAAGCCTATGGCTATTTTCATCTTGATCGTCTCCGGTTGAGGATCTTAAGTATATAAACGGATTCCTCGTGAGTCAAACGAGCGATTGAGCCGACCGCAAGCCTGCGCACTCCAAGAGGAACAATTGTTTCTAGAAGTCGTCGAAACCGATGCTCACTCTTACACACGGACGAGTGTCGACTGAATCGTCATTTGGCATGCCATTTGACGATAGCGTCGTCACTTGTTACCGCACCCTATGAGTTCGGCACCGGCTATCACTCGATTGCTGCATTTAGCGGGCCTCGTAGAGAAGAAGTCCCACGTACCACCGTCTACGAGTACTTCGAGAACTTGAAAGACACGCTCATCCTCCACGAACTACCAGCCGGGCGTGAAACCAGACAGCGCAAACCATTGGCCTCCTCGAAATATTATCCCGGATTCCGCAGTTGAAATCCACGGTGCGTTCACAAGTTATGGTCAATTCAAAGGAATTTCTATACTACTACGAAGACGACTTTCACTGTGTTCAACTGCGGCGCAGTTCAAGCGTGGCAAGTTAAGACATTGATCATCAAGGTGTTTTTTAATATGGGCTTTGAATGTGTATCGCCTACTGCGGAATCCGGGATTATTTTTTGATATCAGCGTTGTGGCCATCGTGCGGTGAACTGCCGCTTGCTCACCGACCTCACTGTTTTACCGGTCAGTTATCGTCCCCAGCATTACGAAATGCATGTTTCTGAACCGACACGGGCGACCATCTACAATCCGTTTTGTCCATCGGCATGCAGAACAAAGCTGTTCGCTGAGAAATACTTGATGGGCTTGCAGGAAGCAAGCCCCTCAGTGCCTCTCAGCGTTTCTTCCTGTTGACCAGGTTGCCGGATCGTACCTGGCAGGCCAGGACGTCGCAGATAACCCGCGTGGCCATGAGGCTGGTAATCTCCGCTGCGTCGTAGGGCGGCGAACATTCCACAATTTCCATCCCCGCCAGCGGCTTCGCGTCCGCGATAATCTGGAGGAACTTGAGCACTTCACGCGGCAAGAACCCACCCGGCTCCGGCCAGCCGGTGCCCGGCACAAAGGCCGCATCCAAGCAATC
>JABMDK010000079.1 GCA_015903995.1 Nitrospira sp. | reverse complement strand
GAAATTTCTTTTTCATGGAAGTGAATACCCGCATCCAGGTCGAGCATCCCATCACTGAAATGGTAACCGGCATCGACTTGATCAAAGAACAGATTCGTCTGGCGGCCGGTCATTCTCTTTCGATTCGACAACAGGATGTCGTGCTCACCGGCCACAGCATGGAATGCCGAATCAACGCGGAGGATCCGGAAAAGTTTACGCCTTCGCCGGGCCTGATCACCAAGTACAGCGCTCCCGGGGGATTCGGTGTTCGCGTCGATTCCGTCATGGAGTCTGGCGCGACGGTCGTGCCGTACTACGACTCGATGATTGCGAAACTGATTACCCATGGGCGTGACCGGCAGGAAGCCATGGCCCGCATGAGGCGCGCGCTCGATGAATTCGTCATCGAAGGGATCAAGACCACTATTCCGCTCCATCGTCGGATCTTCGACGATCCTGATTTCCAAAAGGGCCATGTTTCGACCGCATTTCTGGAACAATTGCTTGCCAGATAGTTCCGGTTAACCGCCTAGCAAGACCAGTCTGTACCGGACAGGATCAGGCCGCAACCGCTAGCCCACATTATTCATGACGGTTCGTGGCGAAATCGCGTAGTCGCGTTGCGAGACGGGCACGTGGAGCCCCGAGGCCCTGAGCAACTGTCTTGACGATCAAGCGTTCGCAGCCACGACGGGATGCCACGGAGTCCCATGATGCACCATCGCATTCACAATCGTCAGCAGCTTCCGCATGGCGGCGACGAGAGCGACCTTCGGCGCCTTTCCCGCTGTGCGCAAGCGTTGATAGAACGTCCGAATGACCGGATTCCAGCGCGTCGCGACCAAGGTGGCCATGGACAAGGCCGTCCGGACAGGAGCGCGCCCACCCCAGATCGTTCGATGCCCACGCAGCCGCCCACTATCTCGATTGAAGGGGGCGACACCCACCAACGCCGCAATCTGTATGCGATTCAAGAGGCCCAGTTCAGGCAACTCCGCCAACATCGTCCGACTCATCACCGGTCCAATGCCGGGCACACGCTGCAAGAGATCTTCGCGCGCACGCCACAGAGGACTGTGCTGAATCAGGTCATCAAGCTCTGCATCGACCCGTACCAGTTCCGCACGCAACCAGCGCAGGTGAACCGCAATCCGCTTGCGCACCCGATCCGGGGTACGATCCAGCCGATTCTGCTCCGCCCGGTGCATCGCTACCACGTGGCGGCGTCGGGCCAGCAGGGCGGCCAACTCCTGCGTCTGGGCATCCGGCAGCACCCGCAGGGCTGGTTGAATGACCTCGGCAAAGCGGGCCAACACCTGTGCATCCAGCGCATCCGTCTTCGCCAACTGCCCCGTCGCCTTGGCAAAGTCGCGGACCTGGCGAGGATGCACCACGATCACAGGCAAGGCGGCATCCACCAACGCGCGCAGCAGCGGGCGTTCCAACCCGCCTGTCGCCTCCACAACAATCCGCGTCGGCGGGACCTCGGTCAGCTGTCCGATCAACGCCGTGATCCCGGCGGCATCATACGACACACTCGTGGACGTGCCGGACGGTCGGACGTGCACATCCAGTCGGGCTTTCGAAATATCAATGCCGACACCAACCAATGGCGTCTGCATGGTCGCCTCCTTGGTGAAGCCCGTCCTTGTCCTGATGCGGGCTCGGTGGCCCCGGCAACTGTTCGGGCTTGGGTGAGGGGGGAGCGTGACGACCTGGCTCAGGCACGGTCTCGTGGGACCGGAGGCGTATCGATCTGTCACGTTCCATGGGTCTCCTGTACCACAATTCCAAGATACAAGGCGTACTCGTGCAGTACGTCGAAGATCCGAGGGGCGAGCCTGCCGACCACAGGCATGTCACAGCAGCGGATCGGCGATTGCAGTAGAAGCGCTCGTGAATAATGCGGGCTTGAGTTGTTCATTCCTGATCGAGTCCTTCCGGACCTTTCCATTTTCTGTTGAGCGTCATTGTGGTGATTCACACGGCACTTCTTGATAGAATACTGTGACTTCCGGCCTATTGTAGGATGTGCTCATGCAACGTCTTGGTATTATTCTCGGTGTGGCTGCCATTGGACTGGCCATCGGCGGCTATGTCTTTTTCAATGGAGAACGCAAGGCGCCGGTTCGGTATCGAACGGCCGT
>JABMDK010000078.1 GCA_015903995.1 Nitrospira sp. | reverse complement strand
GATGTTTCAAGGGATCCAGAATCATCATGTAGAGAACCGGGACATCCACGATTTCGATCTTGGCTGCCAGCGCGGCTTTAAGCCCGACAGCCACCACAAGCGACGCATCTGACGCACGGATTTTTCTGGCTAGCTGTTTCCCTTGGTCGAGATCACCTCGCAAGTCGTACTCAACATAGGTCGCACTGCCGGGTGCCGTGGCTTTGAAGCCTTCGATGGCGTCACTGTGGGCTTTGAGGTCCGACGATTTGAGGATGGCGATCTCAGGCCCGGCTGCATGAGCAGGGTTAATCAAGAGGCACGAAAGAGCAATGAGCACAAGAGACACCAACCAGGTGCACGCGCATCGTGCAGTGAGCTTCTCCAGGCTTTTGACGGTATCAGCGATCATAAAAGTTGTTCAATCCGTGCGGACTCTGAGACGAAACACTGCCTGTGAGTCCTATTAACATACCTATGGCTGTGCCTTCCGCGTTGCCGCTAGTACCGTACCGTCAGCCATCCCATCACACGGCTACCGATGAGATCGCCCAAGGGATGTTCGCGATGGGTGTCATTCAGGGCATTGAATACAGAGATGGCCAACTCGGCCTCTCTCTGGTAATCAGCCGTCTGCTGTTTCCATAAAAGGTAGCCGAACCGGAGGTTAAGCAAGTGGTAGGCAGGGACTTGTTCCTGAGGAATAACGGTCCCGGCCGGAAAGAACCGTGCAAGACTCGTGAAGGCGTCGGCTAACGGATACGATGCGGCGCCGACATGGTGATACAGCACCTCCCCGGTGAATGGGCTCCAGCTTGCGCGTAGGCCGGCATTCACCTTGTGATGGGGGAACCCTCGTCGGCTGAACCCGCGCGAGCTTTGTCCGATCTCCTGGTAGGCATAGTTGGCAAATCCAGAAAGCCAGGACGTCATCAAGACTTCGACCCCTACTTCCCCTCCATATACATCGGCCACCCCTCCATTCACCGGGCGCACCGGATTCAAGGGGTTGTCGGTCGGATTCCGAAAGGCGATAAGGTCCGAAATATGGTTATAGAACCCGGTGGCTCTGGTCCGTAGGCGGTGGTTCCACCACCAGCCTTGATAGCCGACTTCATAGGCGCTGATATGCTCAGGCTCCACGTTCGTTGACCCTGTGACAACGGAAACCTGAGGTGAGGATCCTGGAATGGTGACAGGGTTGAGTATGCTGAGAGCAGCTTCGGTTGTTGTGGGCGGGCGATGGGCAAGGGAACCGGATAACCGAAGTGAATGGTTGGGGTTCAGATGATAGACCAGTGCGCCGCGAGGCGACAGGGTAGGCGTGATGAAGGTATCAAGGTCATACCGTAGTCCGGCGCTCAACTCAAGAGAAGGAAGCAACTGCCAGTCCCCTTGGACATAAAGGCCAAGACGATTATCCGCTGTTCGGGTGCCGAGAATATTCGATGAATATACAATGTGGCGAAAGTTGGTCCCGATGTTCACAGTGAGTGTTTCAAACGGACTGGATCGATACCGAGTTTCCAAGTCATAAGTGTTCAGGGCATGTTCTTGCCTTGTTTGGCCAAAACGGTCAGTAAGCGCGAGCCGCGGGGCCAGTAGCGGGTGCATGCGAGGTTGGGTTTCCGAAAACACCCCATTCCACCAGCCGCGAACCAGCAAGCCATTCTGCTCATAACTCACAAGTCCATAGGTCTGAGAAAGATGGGTATTCCCGGTATCAACCTGACTCAGGAAGCCGTTGTAAGGATTAGAACGTGCGAGCCCTGCCTCGGCCCGGATCTTTCCATTGCCTGCCAGGCGATATTCGGCGACCCCACCAATTCGCTGGCCATTGAGTGCCGGTGCGCTCCGATCCGACCATCGCTGATTCTGCTCGTGCCCGCCTGATAAGCGGTAACCCCAGTTGCCTACTGTTCCTGCGTGGACTGCGTTGGTGAGTAACGTCCCGACCTGACCTCCTGCCACTTGCAACGTGGTTCCCTTCATCTCTTCCGGCGATTTCGTAATTATATTCACGACGCCGTCGAAGGCATTGAAGCCATAGACCGCCGATGCCGGCCCCTTCAGGACTTCGATCCGTTTGATCTCAGTTAAGGCGACTGGCAGCTGTTTCCATAAGACAGTTCCGGATTGATCTAGATAGATTGATCGTCCGTCCACCATCACGAGGAGTTTATTCGCCAATAGCTGGTTATTCCCGCGGACACTGACATTAAAGTCCACAGCGTTGGTTTGCATGACTTCCATGCCTGGGACTTGCCGCAGCAGAGTCGGAATGTCGGTGGATCCAGAGTTCTTGATGTCTTCATCTGTGATCACATAGACATCGGATGGGGCCTTGGAAATCGGCTGTTCGTACCGGCTGGCGATGCTGACGGTTTCTTCCTCCTTGAGCAGCTGGAGTTCGGTGGGAATGCCCCGAGCAGATGGTGCGCCCAATTCG
>JABMDK010000077.1 GCA_015903995.1 Nitrospira sp. | reverse complement strand
CGGCGGACCTTGCCGCCCGATATGGCGGGCGAGGTTGGGGCGCTCGATCCAGAGGCCATCGACGAAGTCGTTCGTGAGTCCTGGCCGGTCGTGCGCGATGCCGACGAACTGCATGACGCGTTGCTCACGCTGGTTTGGGTGCCTTGCGAGACAGTGACTGAGTGGCAACCGTTCCTGCCGGAACTGACCGCATCAGGTCGCGCCATGGAACTCTCGGCAAAGGGATGGGTGGCGACAGAACATCGGGAGGGAGTAGAGCGAGTGCTGGCAGGTGAAGATGATCCGACGCTTGCCAGCATTCTACAAGGTTGGATGGAGAGTATCGGACCCACGACAGTGGAAGAGCTCGCCACACGTCTGCATCTGCCGGTCGAGCCGGTCCGGTCGGCGATGGTCCGACTTGAAGCCTCCGGCCAAGTTCTCCGTGGCCGGTTTACGCTTTACGCTTCACGCTTCACGAGCGACGAGATGGAATGGTGTCATCGCCGGTTGCTCGCGCGCATTCATCGACTGACGATTGGAAGACTACGCAAAGAGATCGAGCCGGTCACGGCGGCTGAGTTCATGCGGTTTATGCTGCAATGGCAGCATGTGTTGCCGGGATCACGTTGGCATGGCGAAGCCGGGCTCTTGCAGGTCATTCAGCAACTGGCAGGATTCGAGGCGGCAGCATCCTCGTGGGAACCACAGCTCTTGAGACTGCGTATGGCCAAGTACGAGCCGGAACTCTTGGACCGTCTCTGTCTGAGTGGTGCGGTCAGTTGGGGGCGTCTCTCCTCTCACCCAAAGGTTTCACAAGGAGGGGATACGGATCGGCGCCGCATCATCGCCACAAGCAGTGCCCCGATTAATGTTTTCCCACGCGAGGACGGCGAGTGGTTGTTGCAAGTATTTCGTGATGAAGCAGAGGTGAGCGGCGCTGATTCCTATGCTCACTTGAGTTCAGTGGCACAGGATGTACGACGTGCGTTGGGGGAGCGTGGCGCCAGCTTCTTTGCCGATCTCGCGAGAGGAACCAACCATCTACCGGCTGAAGTGGAAGGTGCGCTATGGGAGCTCGTCGCGGCAGGGATCGTGACAGCTGATGGATTTGATAATCTCCGTGCGCTCATGGACCCTCATCGACGCCGAGCCGAGGGGCGTGAGCGAGCGCGTCGGCCACGGTATTCAGCCGGCCGATGGTCGTTGCTTCGACAGTCTCACTCAGCGCTCAATACTCAGTACTCAGAACTTTCAGAGAAGGTGGCTCGTCAGCTCTTGCGTCGCTATGGCGTCGTGTTCCGCGATCTTCTCCAACGGGAATCGTTGGTTCCGTCGTGGCGCGATCTGCTGGTGGCGTATCGCAGGCTTGAATTGCAAGGTGAGGTGCGGGGCGGGCGATTTGTGACGGGATTCACCGGCGAACAGTTTGCTCTTCCGGAGGCCGTGGAAGCCTTACGAGCGCTACGGAAGAGCGGTAGCCCGAATACCGGAACCGAGATCAGGGTGTCTGCCTGTGATCCGTTGAATCTCGCAGGGATTGTGCTCCCAGGACGACGCATCCCCGCCGTTTCCACAAACTTCCTCGTCTTCAAGGACGGAATGATCGTGCGGACC
>JABMDK010000076.1 GCA_015903995.1 Nitrospira sp. | reverse complement strand
GAGAGATCGATGTCTTTCAGTTTCGTGATGCCGAGATCGTGAACGGCGAGAAAGTTCCGCAGCGTCTCCTGTCCGCCTGCGGGAAGAATGAGCTTCGCCTCCGGATAGAGCTTGCGGGCTGCGACCATCGATGCCAGTCCGTCGAAATCCGCATTGCTGTGAGTCGCGATGACATCCATACCGGCATTCTAGCAGGGTCGTCCGATGTGCGAAATGCCGTTCAGTCGAAAGAGCTGATGGCAAATGGGTGATGCGGGCTAGCGGGGCAATTCAATACCGAACATTCACAACTCAAAACTCACGGTTTAGTCGCGTCCGTGTCCAGATCGGTCTGACCGTTCTGGGCGCTCTACCTTATCATGACGTTCGACCCGGTCAGGGCGGTCTGCACGATCCGCCTTCTCAGGTCGATCGATGCGATCAGACCGATCGCCGCCGGACCGGTCTTGACGATCGGATCTGTCGCGTCCGGAGTCTTCCCGACTTCCGCGATCACCTCGATCCTCACGGTTTTCACGATCGCCGCTACCGGGGCCGCTGCGATCCTCACGGAACAGCCGATCGCCTTTCTCACCTCGGCTGACTTGTTCGCGCAACTGCTGCAGGCTGGCGCGGCCCTCCTCGAAATCCGACCCACGGCGTTTGACTTCCCGGCCAAGATCCAGGAGTTCCGATGAACGATAGCCCTGGCGAATGCCCTCCCCGACCAAGGCGGTCCCTTCTTTAGAAGGAATTCGGCCTTCTTTCATCACCGCCAAACCCTTGGCTCCTGCCGCCAGTTCTTCCTGTGTCGCTTTATGCCGGTCGTCTTGCGACAAGCGGCTCAGTTCGCGCACTTCATCCTTCGTAGCTCCCCGCGCAAAGGCTTCCGCCATCGTTTCCAGCGCACGTTGCCGGTTTCCTTCCGCCATGCCGCGGGTTTTCGCTTCCTCCAAGACCTCGTGAGCGGATTCGAGCCGGGATGTCATCTGCCGCAACACCGGATCGATGCGCGTGGATTCGACCCCCTTCGCCAAACCTTCCTTCACTTTGTTCAGCAACGAATCGGTGGGAAGCCCCCGCTCACCAGCCTTGCTTACTTGATCGAGTAAGGGATTGATCTCTTCTGCGGCACGGCCCTGCGCCGCACCGAGCCGCACGATCGCTTCCCGTTCTTGAACGGAGAGGGGTTCAGCCCAGGCCTGAGCGGCAACCAGTGTCATGGCCAAGGTCAGTCCCCACATTGTTATGTCGGTTCGTGTACTCATCGGTTTACCGTACAATGACAACCCCGTTGACCTGTCCAAAACCATCTGTGACGAAGTCTTCCGCCAGGGGCGGCGTGATCCATCGAGTCCCGTCGATCAGGTACATGAAGGTGTGTTCGCCTGCTTTCAGCCGGAGGTCCACTGTCCATACCCCGGAGGAATCCAGGGCCGTCATCGGCGTCGATTCCTTTGCCCAGCCGTTGAAGGACCCCACAAGGAACACCTGCTTCGCCCCCGGTGCGAGCACCGTGAATCGGATGCTTCCGGCGACGGCCTTGGGCGGTTCCGGCCGCATGATTGCGGTCTTGGCACAACCCTCCAGCCAGACCGAAAGCATGACCCCGCAGAGGATCAGCCTGATCAAACCGTTGCATCCGCTCTGTCGCCCATTCATGCGCGAAAGGGTAACGAAGGATCAGGCCGGTTGCAAGAGTCGATTGTCGAATATCAGATGGCCACATCAAGCACCGCATTCTGTGAGCCGAAGCCGTCGCCTGTCCCCTCTGCTGCGAGGGGATCGGCGATCCATTGTTTCCCATTGACGACGAACATATATTCATAGCGGCCCGGCTTGAGCGGAATTGTCACGGTCCAGACCCCTCCATCCGTCCGATCCAATTTGGTTTGAGCCGGATTCCATCCGTTGAAGTCCCCTGCAACCGATACCGATCTCGCATCGGGTTGCACAAGCACGAGACGAACGAATACCTGCGGCGCCGACGCAGGGGCGAATGATGCAGTCTGTACAGGAGGTGCTGCTACCGGCACTTCCACGATGCGGTCCGGCACCAGCTTGAGTAAGCCCACCACAGCTATGACAGCGACACAAGCCGCCGCCATCGCTCC
>JABMDK010000075.1 GCA_015903995.1 Nitrospira sp. | reverse complement strand
TGCTCGACTTCCCGAACGTCGGCTGGGCCGAGGAGCCGGCGGAACGCTCTGAATGGGAAAAACGAGTGGTGCTGCGGGCTGGGCAAGAAATCCAGGGTGATTATGTTGCCTTCGGTCCGCACGTGGAGATCTCAGGAGTCGTACATGGAGACGTGTATGCGGCAGGTGGTGAAGTGTTGATCGACGGTACGGTCGATGGGGATGCTATTGTGGCTGGCGGCAAGGTCACGTTGTCGGGTCTCGTCACACAGGATGCAAGGGTGGCGGGAGGGAACGTCACGATCAGCGGAGAGATCGGCAGAAATGCCTCGGTCGCGGGTGGTGATGTCCATCTGACCGAGGCGGCGCACGTTCGCGGCAACCTTTTGTCCGGCGCAGGCAACATCCAGCTGGCGGGACACGTCGATCAGGACGTGCAGATCGGGGCTGGGAACATGACGGTGTCGAACAAGATCGGCGGGAGTCTCACGGTTGCCGCTGCGTCCATCCGTCTGACGTCGAAGGCTTCGGTCGGAAAGAACGTCCGGTATTGGAGCGAAGACGAGCCGTCGATCGACGAAGGGGCGATGATTTCTGGGACGGTCACCAGGCGCGAGATTCCGGAGTCGTTGAAGGGCGAGAAATTTCGGCGTGGATTGACCGGCATGAAGGTCGCGGCCGGATTCGTGAGCGTTGTCTCGACCCTGTTCCTCGGTCTCCTCTTGCTGCGAATCTATCCCGTCTTTTCACAGCAGGTCACTGCGACGATTCAGGAACGGTTCTGGGCTTCGCTAGGAGTTGGAAGCCTGCTGCTGGTCGGCGTGCCGTTGTTGATTCTCCTGTTCATGGCGACGGTCGTGGGCATTCCGATCGGGCTCCTACTCGGCGCCATGTATCTGGTGACCATCTATCTTGGACGGGTGTTCGTCATGCTGTGGTTAGGACAAAAGATTGTCCAATCCCTTTCGATCTTGCGGTCACCGTCTTGGACCTTTGTGACCGGCCTCTTTGCGTACACAATGCTCTCGCTCCTTCCGCTCATCGGCAAGCTGGTGACGCTTGTGACGATGTTGGCCGGTCTTGGAGCGATTCTCATCACGAAAAAAGAGTTGGTTGAGACCTTGCGGGAACAGAGAGTGGTGTGAGAAGGCCGGTTAGGACGCGATCCCACCGCTTTCCATTGCTGGGTCGGTCCAAGCAACTCATTGAACTCGTTCGAGGTCCAATTTCAGCGCCAGTAATTTCATCAGGTCTTTGAGTGTCACGATACCGACGAGCCGATCACCGTCCATCACCAAGAGCCGGCTGTTGCCGGTCCGGTTCATGATCGAGAGAGCCGTCAGTGCACCGGTATCGATGCCGACTGTGTTGTCCTTCGAGCATGGCACGGCGACATCGCGCACGGTGAGTCGCTTCCACTCTTCGCGTGGGATTCCGGCAATCTGCCTTGAACTAATACAGCCGATCAGACGGGAGTTCTCCACGACGGGATACATATCGTGGAGCGAGCGATAGAAATGTTCTTCGACCACGTCGTCGAGGGAAAGATCCGATGAGACCGTCGTAGGGTTCGGCGTCATGAAACGCCGAATCGGCTCACCACCCAACATCGTTCGCGCGATCACCTGGTAATACGAAGTCTCTGCCGCGTTTCGTAGAAAGATCCCCATGACGAACCACCAGACGCCAACCATAAAGTCGCCGGTAATCACATGAAGAATCCCGGCCATCATCAGCACAAAACCGAATGTCGAGCCAGCCAGGGAGGCCCAGCGAGTCGCGCGGCGGAGATCGTTCTTCCAATGCCACAAGCCGGCCCGGAGAGCGCGTCCACCGTCGAGAGGAAATGCCGGGACCAAATTGAATCCGCCCAGGAGGCTGTTCGCGAAGGCCAGATAGCCGAGCACCCCTAAGGCGGGAAGCGGAACGTGCACCTGATATCCAACTTTGAAGGCCAAATAAGAGACCCCGCTTAGGGCAAAACTGGAGAGCGGGCCGGCGATCGCCATGAGAAACTCCGCCTTCGGATTGGGCGGTTCCTTGTCCATCTGGGCCACGCCGCCAAAGATGAACAGCGTGATGCTGCTGATCGGAATACCGTAGCGCCTCGCGACCAGCGAGTGGGCCAATTCGTGAAAGACGATCGATCCAAAGAGGCCTATGGCTCCGAAGACGCCCATCGACCAATAGGTGGAATCCGAAAGGCCGAGATAATTGGCGGGAAAGTACCCTTGCGCGAGCGACCAGGTGACCAACAAGGCCAGAAAAATCCAACTGACGTCAAGTCGGACTTTGAAGCTGAGAATATGGAAGAGCGTGAGCTGTTTGCCGAACATAGTGTTCCCCTCCGACGCCGTTCCCTCACCCTCATACTCAAGTCACATGCCTGAAATTAGTGCGCGAACTGTCACAGCTCGATCAGCTGCCCATTGTGTGGGTGTCAGCTCCATGTGCTGGAAGTGTGCTTGTGGATCGAGCTGTTCCAGCTGTGTACAGGCGTCGCCGATTGCACACTGATCGATAACCACGACTGCTCAGAAATTGCCTCGACTGTAGCGTCTTGCGACAGTGAGCATACACGGCCTGGGGACTTTTTCCTGGTAGAGAACCGTAGCAGATGTCGAGAATTCTGTTTTCAGATAGGTTACAGCCTTGTTTCCATCTGATCAATTGCCTGCTCCATGGCACGATGATTGCGGGATATCTCAGGTATGAGGGGAGCCGATGACGGTCGTTGACATTGCCGTATTGGTTGCTGCCGCTGCATTCGCTGTGTTGGTGGGCTTTCTCGTGTCGGTGCTGATTCAGATCCGAAAGACCGTCGGCGAAGCTGGGAAGCTGCTCGCCGCACAGAGCGTGGAGCTGCCGCTGCTGGTAGCGGAACTTCGCGTCATGAGTCGTCGTACAACTGAGGTATTGGAGCCTGTGCGGCTCGGCGTGGAGCGGGCCTCCGTACTGCTCCATGCGGTAGGAGGACTCGGCGAGTCCATACAGCATGTTCATCATACCGTGCGACGCTCGAGTGGTGCGGTGCTGAGCAATATCGCCGGTGCGATCGCGTGGGCACAGGCCGCGGCGCAGGTGCTGCGAGGGCGATGGCGTCGGCAGAGGAAAGACCAACTGCTTCAGCCGGCGAGCGAATGCCCCGATGAGCAGCTGGCACCCGCCGCGAAGGGAACACGTGCGTACGACGAAGTGCGTCATCATCCTCTGCGGCCTTGTGGCCGTGACGCTGAGTGGCACTTGGGTTGCTGCGCAAGTGGGGGCGGCGAATCTGAAGCGTGGGCAAGAACTGTATACGCAGCATTGCAGTCGTTGTCATGGGAAGAACGGGGACGGCTCGGGTCCTGATGCACGGTATTTGGTCGCGCCGCCGGCCAACTTCCAGTCGTCCGAGATACGGAGGAAGACAGACGGAGAACTGCTGATGGCTATTTCGAACGGAGTCCCGATCAGTCTGATGCACGCATGGCGGGATCGTCTGTCTGAACAGGACATGAGAGACATCATCGGGTATTTGCGCATGCTGTCGCCGTTCAGTCCGCTCGGTTAGTGCAATAGGAAAGGTCTTTGCACCGCAATGGCTCGTGCGTCCGTCATGATGAACGTGGGTTTCGTGGTGGGCAATGGAGTATCAACCGAGCCGCGCGGTGTTGCACGGTGTCCTCAACGTCGCGTACCCAAACGCGTACCGCGCCGGGCGCCGAAACGGCCGAGGTCGCCGACAGCTCCTCCGAAACCGCCCAAGCGACCGAAGAAGACACCTGGTCCGCCTCGGAGACGGCTGCCTTTGAAAACGGTAACGCCAACCACTCCAAGACGGCGCCGTCAGGAATTGAAGTCTTGGGGACACAGTTCTCTGCCAAGAAACAATTGAGCGCTGACGCCACATGAAGGTGAGGATGTGTCATTCATGGAGCCGCTGAAGAAACCCCCCATCCCCATGCCACCGCATCCCTCGCAACGGCGCGAGCCTCTCCCATGGCAACGGCCCAAGCCGGTCGAAGAGGAACCGGATGCGCAGCAACGCATCCAGGCGATTCTCGAAAGTCCTACTTATCGGGAAGCCGATGAAGATGTGGAGTTTCTGCAAAGCGGTGATGCACGGGGAGTGCGTCTGCAACTGGACTACCTGAAGCCTCAGCTCCTGCTGAACCGGCACAGTGTTCAGCAGACGATCGTCGTGTTTGGCGGCACCCGCATCCAGGAGGTCGCAGCGGCGAAGCGAAAGGTCGAGGCATTACGTATAGCTCAAGCGGAAGCCCCGAACGATCGAGAAGTGGCAAGTCGGTTGAGCATCGCGGAACGCCTTCTCGCCAAGAGCGAGTACTACGAGGTGGCTCGAGAATTCGGACGGTTGGTGGCAGGGAGCACAAAGAGGGCAGAGGCACAGAGACTCGTCGTGATGACTGGCGGCGGCCCGGGCATCATGGAGGCCGCGAATCGAGGAGCCTTTGATGCCGGCGCCGAGACCGTCGGTCTGAACATTCATCTCGCCTATGAGCAATATCCCAATCCCTATATCACGCCGGAGCTCTGTTTCCGATTTCATTACTTTGCGATCCGCAAATTGCATTTTCTTCTGCGGGCCAAAGCCCTGGTGGCCTTTCCCGGTGGCTATGGCACGCTGGATGAACTCTTTGAAACCCTTGCGCTGGTGCAGACGCGCACGATCAAGCCGGTACCCGTGGTCTTGGTCGGCGAGCAGTATTGGCGACAGGTGTTCAACGTAGATTTTCTTGTGGAGGAGGGGGTGATCGATCCCGAGGATCGAGAGTTATTTTGGTTCGCGGAGACGGCAGAGGAGATTTGGGAGGGCATTCTCGAGTGGTATGAGCGGATGGGAGAGTCGCTCTTGTCTTCCGTGACGACGCAAGGGCCTGGAGCTGCCGAGAGTTATGCATGAGTGAGCTCTGGGGAGGTGCATTGGGTCGCCGTCTTGACACGTTCATTTCACCACCCTCTGTTCATGCAGCGCCTGGACCGATTTCTGCTTAGCGATGAGTGGGAGGAGCGACGTCAAGCAGACCAAGCAGCCCAGTCGGCCTCGGGCGTGATCTGAAGTCGAGAATCATCTGGCGATCTTATGATTGAGACAAGGTTCATATGTGAGCGGGCACAACTATGGTTCATCGCATGACGCACACGGTGGCCCTACCAGAGGGGGTGGAACGACAAACGGCGATCCATCTCGTGAATGTGGAGAAGGCGTTCGGAAAGCAAGCCGTGTTGAAAGGTGTGAATCTGCAAATTCTACGAGGGAAGGTCACCACGATCATTGGTCCCAGTGGAGGAGGAAAGAGTGTCCTATTGAAGCATATGATCGGACTCATCCAGCCTGACCGGGGGCAGGTACTTATCGATGGAATCGATATCACGCGATTAGATGGAAAGCCCCTCAATCAAGTGCGGAAACAATTTGCCATGCTCTTTCAGAGCGCGGCCCTCTTTGATTCAATGACCCTGTTCGACAATGTTGCCTTTCCCTTGCGTGAGAAGACAACTCTCACAGAGATCGAGATTCAGCGGAAGGTCACGGACATGCTAGCGGCCGTGGACTTGAGGGATATGGGACACAAATTTCCGGCAGAATTGAGCGGGGGGATGAAAAAGCGAACGGGTTTGGCGAGGGCCTTGGTCATGAACCCCAACATCATCCTTTTTGACGAGCCTACCACCGGCTTGGATCCGCTCTTGGCAACGGAGATCCATCAACTGATTGCGATGTCGCAGCATCGTTTCGGATTCACGGCGGTGGTGGTGAGCCATGATATTCCTGCAGTCTTTGGTATTTCCGACTATGTGGCGATGCTGTGGGATGGAGTGATCGAGGAGATCGCCCCCACGCATGAATTCCAGCGTTCAACAAATGTCGTGGTGCGACGTTTTCTCGATGCTGCCGCCCGCCCGGAGGGGACGACGGTCTGACATGACCGGGAAACCTACACCATGCCAAAAGCGTACCTTGTCGATATGGATGGTGTACTGGTACAGGGGAGGGAAGCGATTCCGGGGACCCGTCAATTTGTGACGCGACTGAGAGATGTGGTCGTCGTTTGATTTGGCACGCGATGTGGCAATGCTGTCAGCGTTGTGCATAAGCAAGCGTAGTCCGTTTGATGACAACGGAAGACTGGCGGGCTACCAGACGGTACCGTTCATGCCGATGGCAGATGAGGGCTGATATGATTTACCTCAGCGAAGTGGTCAATCGCGCGGCTGCGATAACCAAACCCGAAATATACCACGCTCAATCGAGCGCGGTGTCATGTTGGTACGCCATGGTGCTGCGCCCATATGTGACACTCGAGACAATGCTCGTAATGTAATGAACGCGTTCACCGCGACTCCCATTTGGGTGTACCACGGAATAACACACGTCCACAACTCTTGACCGCCGATCACGGCATCGAGATACATCGGATGCGAAGGCAAGAGGACCGGCTGATTCGGGCAGGTCACGCAGCGTTGCACCCATCGCAGAAATTCATCATGGGCGACGGTTGAGCCGTCTTCGAGGATGAGGGATTGTCCGCGGAGGCGTTGCAAGCGAAAGACCGACGACAACCGCGATTCAAACGACGCACAGTCCCGTGTAAATTGCTCCACCAGTCCCTTCGTGCGGTCTTGCGTCGTGACGGCCGCCTGGTCATCGTCGAACATCAACTCCACAAACTGGCGTTGCGCCACCAACGGCGGCAGATACGTGAGGGGCACGACAAAATAGCCGTCATACATGGTTCCCAGTCCTTCGAAGAGCCGCCGCCGTTCTTCGTCCAACGCGGCCGTCAGCGCATCGGGAAACTGGGAGAGGCCAGGCACGGTATAGCCCGCCGCCGCACCGCATCCACATGCACCATCCAACCGTTCCCCAAGGGACTCAAGGCTTGATTGATCCGGAACGACACCGCTTCGCGCTGAGGTTCCGTGCTGCTGGCCTGATCGTCTCCGCGGTAGAGCCAGGCCGCCATGAGCGAGCCGTTTTTCCCGACGATCACGCCATCCTCGACCATCGCCGCGTAGATCAAGAGATCCGACAGGCCCGCGTCCTGCGAGCGATGCTTCTTCACCGTCATATGTGCGTCGGTTTCGCGGACACGTTGGATCAGCAACAAGAGGAAGGCGAGACCCAACAGTGCAATCAGGACGGTCGTACGTCATCCGTTGGGACGCACTGTTCCCCTCGTTGTTTGAGTTGCGCCGACAAAGAATTCCGTCGTCACCGATCGCCTGGGACACTGCCCATATGACAGCCCTGTTCGTGAAGTGCATGCCGCACGAACTTGCTGGCGTCTATGTTCCCGAGGCATTACCGGTTTTGACTCGTCGGAATATTGTGCAGGCCGTTCGCAGGAGCGGAATCCGATTGATGAGACGAGTCAGGTATCTGACCTTGTGAATAACCACGAGCGCTCATCATAGCAGCAGGGTGCTCTGTATGGGCATGAGCGAGGCTAGATGCGGAACGGGAGATTATGCACCGCCGCGCACGAGCTGCTCAAGCAGTCGTCTGCCAGATGCACACACACTTGCTAGGCCTCGACCCCGTGGCCTCCGATTCCGATTGTTTGTTCAGCTGATCGGCATTCGTGACGTCGCCGTTCGTCGACGGTGGGGCGAACGAGACGACGAACGACGTGGCGACAATCCTCTTCCGACCAGCTGGAGCTGGAGAGGAACCACGCCCTGTTGTGCCCATCGATTGAGGAGTACCAGCCGATCTATATACTCACCGCAATTGACGCAACGCCATCCGATCACGTCCTGCCCCGTATGGGTGGGGCTGGCCACATCGGAATAGCTTCCCACGATCAGGCTATGACATCGTGGACACTCATGTCTCTGTGTGCTCATCGGGCGTCCTCCTTTGCTGAATGTATGAATTCAGGTCGTGATTGAATCTCCTGCTACTCCTTCACTTTGACGCTGTGCTGAGGAGCAATCTGAGCAATGGGTGTGCCACGGGTGATGGAGAGCAGGCAGTGCGCACGAAACTGCTGAGCAAATTGTGGCTACCGTTGATGGCTCGGAGAAAACCTGGGAGCAAATACGAGAGGGGGTGAGGAGATTGTCGTCACCTGATTGGAGAAATCTGGGGCAAGAGGCGACAGGTGCTAGTCTCCACCTGATTCTGTTTCTTTGATTCAGTCAAGCGACACTTGCCTCCCTGTGGCCTCGCTTCCATGCCGTCATGGTTCTCCACTGAGCAATTGTCAACAGACTGCGGCCGGCCACTTCAGTATGTTTACCCATCACGGAGAGGATGCGAATGCTTCCGAGACACACAAAAGGCCTGGTCGCAATTGGATAGGGTGTATGCCCACGCACAACAATGAATGTCAGTCAGGAGTGCGGTCCTTGCCTGAGGCATGAGCAGGTGGCCGATAGTGCAACTGATGTTATAGCGCCAGGACTCAATTGAGAGATGTGCACTATTGACCACTCTTTATTTGACGAACATGCGATCATGCCACGTGAAGTTGACTCATGGTCCGTGAGAGGAAGATTCAATGTCTGAAGACACGGAGGTATCCATGGAACCGCAAATGACTCAGGAAACCAGTCCGAGCACCAGCAACCCTACGTTCAATACTCGCTGCACACACCAACGGGTCATTGATGACATTCTAACGAGGAGCGGTAGGCGGACCGGTAAGGTTCGATGCCTGGAGTGCGGTACTGTCCACGCCGATCCCTACCAGGGTTCGAAGTGACATGACCGGAGAACGCAGAGTCCTCCCTCCCTCGCTCGCGCGGCGCCTCTCTTCAAGCAGATGCTTTTGACATAGACGATACCGAGAGCCTGTCTTGCCCGGTGCGGTATTCAGCCACAAGATCTCCTCCACCATTGCTGCAAAATACCCCAGTCTCTCCAGTGGAGCCCGTGCTGCTTGGTTGCTGATCAGCACGCTGTACGCATTCAACTGCCTCACTTCATAGTGTGTGCCGGTGTCGTTTCGCCGGTGGCTCTAATGGCACTGAAGCTGCACACGGAGCCTTCTCATATCAAAAGGAGCCTAGAGTCAATGAGCCAAAGGGGAGAGAACAGTATGCAAGTCATCATTCGTTCTCCGGGCAGCCAGCTCGAAGAAGTGGTTCTTGAATGTCCCGGTTTGACCTGGAACCAGGTCTTTTGCGAACTCGACCGCATGAACCGAGGGGGGCAAGTCCAACTAACGATGAAAGGTCCTGGACTCTATGCCGTATTAAACTCAGCCGTACGCAATTCGTCGATATAACAGAAAGGAAAGTGGAATTATGCAACTACATGCTGAAAAAGAACCCTACAAACGGAAGAGCGCTGAGCATATTCAAAGCCAGGAGCCGGCTATACCCCAGAAGGACTCGGTCCTTAGTCAACCGGTGTCTACAACGGAGGATATCCAAGCCGGTATTACCGATCGTGCCTATACGCTCTACGCTGAACGCGGCTATCGGCAGGGCTATGCCCTCGATGATTGGTTGGAGGCGGAGCGGGAAGTCCTCGGGCTCGGATGCAACGCGTAACAACACAGAATTAAGGGAGGTCCACTCATGAAACCGAGATCACGAAGCATGTTTGCCTTGGCCATGTTGATGGCGGTTGGAACCCTTGTTGTCGGTGGAACAGCCTACGGTGATGAGAAGGAGAAGAACGGAAAGGCGGAGATGGCCGCTGCAGCCAAGGTAACGATCGAGCAGGCCGTTAAGACCGCGTCGGAGAAAGTATCGGGCACGATCATCGAAGCCGAATTGGAAAAGAAACATAACAAGCTCGTCTGGGAAGTCGAAGTCATCACGGCAGAGAACAAGGTATTGGAGGTCCTTATCGATGCTGACAGCGGTGCGGTGATCGATGTTGAGGAGGAAAAGGTAAAACCGAAAAAATCTCCCAAGATGAGATGACGCGCATTGAAACGGGCCGTGACGTCTCATGGCCTGTTCACGTTCGAGGCTAAGCGAGCTGTATGGCCCAATCAGCCGTGACGGTCTGTGGCGGTACAGGACGGCCTCCCAATGTCGACCGACTTCTCTACAAATCATCCTGCGGTCGCCGCAAAGGTTGAAGGTCTCCTGAACAGCCGACCCGGAACATCGCTCAGTACTCGGCAGTTCAAGAACAACGCTAGGAAAGAGCATGCAGCACGTGGCCGTTCACCCCTTGCTGGACAGCATGACCACCGACGACGTGACGACGCTGCCCGAATTGTTGCGACGTCGGTGCCGTCGCTCGCCGGAGCGCGAGGCCTACCGGCAATGTGAAGCCTGGGTATGGCGCAGGTATTCCTGGAGAGACGTGGAAGAGCTTGTCGCGCGCTGGCAGGTGGCGCTGGCGGGAGAGAACCTTGCTTCAGGAGACCGCGTCTCCGTGCTGTTCAAGAACAGCGTGGACTGGGTCTGTTATGATCTGGAGGCCCAGTCGATGGGACTGGTTGTGGTTCCGCTGTATACGGTCGACCATGCAGAGAATACCGCCAACAGCCTCGCCGATTCGGGAGTGCGCCTCTTGCTGGTCGGCTACGTCGATCAACTTGTCTTGCTACGGGGATCCCCTTCTCTGGTACCTTCTGGCGCATGGTGGATCAGAGGGAAAATAAGGTTCGAAAGGGGGCACATTGTGCGTGGCAAATCCACTACCATATTGTGTTTCCGGTGAAATATCGTACGGCACTGTTGGGTGAGGAGGTGACGGCGATTATTCAGGAAACGGCGGCAGAGATTGCAGATCGGTTTTCGATCGAGATGGAAGCGATTGGAACGGACCGGAATCGTATTCATCTGCTCTGCAGCGCCCATCTGAAAATGGCTCGCGGACGGATTGTGCAGATATTCAAGAGCCTCACGGCCCGGGAAATCTTTCGCCGGAAGCCTGCCGTCAAGCGAGTGCTGTGGGCGGAGAGTTTTGGACCGATGGGTACGATGTGGCGACGGTCGGAAAGCGAGCGAACTGGCAGACCGTCGAGCGGTATGTGCAGCGGCAGGCACAACCTCACGAAGATCTCCGGCAGCTCCACATGTTTTAGTTCTGTGATACCCCGCAGCTTGCTGCGGGGAGCTTCATTCAGTCTGTGTGGATCGCACACAGATGTCTTTACACCCTTTCACGAAGGAAGATCACATGTTCGGGTGGTTGCTGGTTCTGACAATCATCATCGGATTGCCCCTGTCAGGCTTCGCTCAATTCGTGGATAAGGGCGAGTATGTCGAGGTGGCCAAAGGGACGAAGCTGTGTCCCAACGTCATCCTGGCAAAATCGAAAGGGATGCTTGATCCAGAGAACCTCTATTGGCGA
>JABMDK010000074.1 GCA_015903995.1 Nitrospira sp. | reverse complement strand
CGGCACCCAAACCGACCAGGGAGATCAGTCCTGCACCGAACAGAAGCACTGCGGCCGGCAACGGCACGGCTGTCAAATGTGAGAACCCACCTTTAATTCTCGCCATATCCTCGTCGCCATTCTCAAAATTCAGACGCCAGCTGGCCTTGCTCAGCGCCACGCCGAGATCTGGCGGCTGAAGATTATCGGTCATAAGCATGTTTTTCCCTTTGAGTTCAAGACTAAACGACGTTGGGTCAAAATCATTGATCTCAGTCCCCATCACACTAGTCGCAAGCTTAAAACTATCTGTCCCATTACCACCAGCATTGTGGCAGTTGAACCCCATTGATAAGACCACCTGGTGTAAAAGTGGCCGAATACGATGTGCCGTTGAAATTGATGGAGAACCCGGTAACAACACCGTAGTAAGCCCCACCAGTAGCAGCAGGGTTAAAGTTGACTGAAAATGACCCATGCACCTGCTGACCGACCGAGCTGATTGGTGGCGACAATGGATCACTCACGTCAGATACCAAACCCGTGAAGTTATAGGTTATGGGTATGATGGCTGCCTGAGTTGCATTCAATGGAAGCAGCACTGAACACAGCGCAATCGCTGGCAGGGTAAATCCCTTTCCGAATAACTTCTTGATCATCTGCATAACACCGCTCCTTCTAGAGGTTGGCACATAAGGAACACAAATCAGTCGTAGTAATGGGGTGATTGCGGAGCAATTCCCAGACCACCGAATGCCATGCGTATGTCACTGAAAAGTAAGAAAGACGATGGAGATCTAGATCGGCAACTGTGTGTATGTTCCCACAGTGCTGTTCAATTATGTATGAGTGAAATATAGGGCGGCAAAAACTACCTACTCCGCTTCACCTTCTTTAGGTTCAGCACTTCCCGCACCATCTCTTGAAGTAGATATGGATATGAATTTGAATCTATCCCTTCCATACGACAGCAGAGGACAAGGTTATCGGCGAGGGGCAAGAATTCCAACGTAGAGCCTCCTGTTGATCATTGCGTGGGAATTAACAACTCAGCTATGGACTTTAAATTCAACACTCGCGTTCCCGTTCCCCTTTCCCCGATTAAGACTTCAGATTTCGACTTCTTTATGGACACTTTTTTCTTATTGTCACAAAATTGCATCCATGGAAATTGCAGAACAAACAATCGACTTAAACACAAAGCGTGAACCAAGAGAAGCCTTTCCTTATCAGCCACCCACTGAAGAAATTCGATGGAAATATTCCCATCTGTTTCAGATGACCGAGCCATTACCACCGAGACTTATCAAGGTAGTTTTTGACAAGGTGCTGGCGGCAATCATGCTGTTGTTGTCTGCACCCATACTGTTTCTGCTCAAGATAGCCTATCTCATTGAAGGCTGGTTGATACCAGAAAATGCAGGGCCTATGTTTTTTTATTACAACGCAGTTAGTGGTGGCAAAGTCATCCCAAAATACAAGCTCCGCCTTATCAAACTGAAATTCATCGACCCTGACGGCGCGAAACGACATGACTGGCTTGCGTACTCAGCAGAATGGACACCAGAAAGCCGGACATACGTGGGACAGTTTGTAAAGAAGTTTTATCTAGATGAGTTGCCACAGTTTTATAGCGTACTCATCGGCGATATGAGTATCGTCGGACCACGTCCCCTATCGGTATTGCACTATGAGCGGGATCGGGCACAGGGCAACATCACGCGCTTCCTCTTGCGAGGGGGCATGTTGGGATTAGGGCATGTGAACAAAGGCACTCCCGAGATGGGTAAACCGATTTACGAGTACGAGTACGTAGATGAATATAGGAACCGCTCCTCATGGGGAATACTGATGTTGGATGTATGGATTATCTGGCGCGGCCTCCTCGTTATCGTGAAAGCGGGGGGACATTAAGGGGCTGCAGAGACGTTGATCTGAACTAAGCGATAGCATTTCTGGCATTCAAGTTTTAACAAGACAGGGCTCCATAAAACTCCCATTGACGCGAACCGCTACGACCTCATGTTCCGCCATTTTCCCTTTGCCATAAAAAGTCCCAACCCAAGATACATCAAGAACAACGAATTCGTGACCAGATACCGCTTCCACAGCCTCTTCGGCTCAGACATCAACCGAAACAGCCATTCAAGACCCGACCGTTGCATCCATAGCGGAGCTCTTTTTACCGTCCCTGCATGGTAATCGAACGCCGCTCCGACCCCGATCATCACCGCTCGAATCTTCCCCCGGTGCGCCGCCATCCAAAACTCTTGCTTTGGGCAACCGAGGCCCACAAACACGAGATGGGCACCTGATCTATTGATGCGGTCGATCATCTCGCGATCCTCTTCGTCGGAAAGTGGCCTAAACGGAGGTGAACAGACTCCGGCAATCACAAGGCGCGGAAACGCAGTTTTCAAGTTGTCAGTCAGCCGTCCAAGGGTTTCATCCGAACTCCCGTAAAGGAAAATGGATAACCCTTTCTTCGCTGCCTGTTCACACAGCCGCCACATGAGATCCGGCCCATTGATCCGTTCCTGCCGCTGAAAGCCGATCCAGCGCAACACCCACGCGAGCGGCATGCCGTCCGGTGTTGTCATATCCGCCTCATTGACGACCTGTCGAAACTTTGGGTCCTGCTTCGCAGTGACCACCACGTGGACATTACAGATACAGACATAGCTCGATTGCCTCTCTTTGGCCCATCCCAAGAGGGTGTCGATCGCTTCTTGCCACAGGACTGCATCAATGAAACTACCCAAAACGGGTGCGCCAATACGGCTGCCATTCTCAGCTATCGTAACAGCGGCATTGTTGCTGCTCGCGTCAAACATTTCCATCGGCCACATATTATTGAGTGCACCCTTCTAACAGGCTGCGGAAAAACTCATTGCGACTACTGTAGCCGTCACAGACATCAAGGTTGAGGGCCGATGCTGAATAGGCCCGCAGGATGCGCAAAAAGGCTGTCCCGCAAGGCCGCAGCGAGCAAAGAGGCGAATCGTACTCTGGGCCGTACGTTGAGCCTCTGAGCGAGGGGAGAATGCCGCTGGCGGACTTTTTTCGCATCCTGCTAATGAAGAAATGCTGTCAGTCAACCACCGTGATAGCACCCCTGGCGCTCACAACGGCCTCGTCGTATATTTCTAATAGTCGTTCAAGATGGCGTTGCGGGGAAAAGCGTTCTCGTGCCGTGACAAGAGCATTCAAAGCCATCTCGCATGTATCAGATGCCCTGAGACTCATTCGACGCAGGCATTCAGCAAG
>JABMDK010000073.1 GCA_015903995.1 Nitrospira sp. | reverse complement strand
TTGCATGAAACATGCGGAGACCGCCGTTCGTGACGGTTGCGGATTGAGTCGGATCTGTCGGGAATTCCCAGTGAAAGGTGCCGTCCGGTCGACGGCCGCAGCGGATGTGTCGCTGGAGGTAGGGGCGGGCGTTGATCAGTTCTGCATAAGCATCTTCGAGCCGTCGCCGACGCTCTGGCTCGTCCAGCGGGGCCCGCTTCGAGAAGACATCGCTGATTGCGGTATCGATCGCACTGGCCAGGAGACTGTGAGCCTCTTGGAGGCTCGCCACGACGTCAGGGGCGATGCCACCGATGAATGGAAAGGGGCCTGGTGGCTCCGCACTTTCCAGTTGTGCCCAGCACCAGGGGACGAGGCTCACATAATGGGCTTTGGGAAGGCTGGTCCAGAGCTGGCTCATGGTTGTCAGGACTGAGGACTGAGGACTGAGGACCGAGGTTTTGCGGATTTCCTCCCGAGCCCAGAAGCGCGAGCCAGTATTCGTTGTGCATGAACTGCTTTTCGAAGGCCGCCTATGATTCGTGCGACTTCTTCTGCTTGAAGAATCAACTGACGAAACGTCGATGGAGATAGGTATCTCGCATCAAGCGCAACGTACAGTTGTGATCTGAATTCTGCGCACGATGACTTCGCTATACTCAGAAATTGGTGAAACTCCGAACGCCCGCTTCGTTCGAATCCTTCGGCAATATTGGACATGACTGAGACGGCAGCTCGTCGAATCTGGTCGCGTAATCCGAAGCCTTTGGCAAAAGGCCCTGATGTAGTCACTTGGTAGATTGCTCTGGTCAATTCCCGTGCCTTCTGCCAAGCAATGAGATCCTCAAATTTATCTGCTCGCTGTCGTTCCATCTCAGCCCTCAGCCCTCAGTCCTCGTTACTCAGTCCTATCGTCAGTCGACTAATCGCCGGTTCGTACAACGCTTGAATCACATTGCCGTCTGGGTCGGAGAAATAGAATGAGTAGCTGCCGTCACGATGCAATTTCGGCAGTTTGGTGATTCGTCCGCCCAGCGACTCAATCGAGGGCATGATCTCACGGTACATCTGATCCACGGCCTGTGGACTCTCAAGAATCACGCCCATGTGGTCGAGCAGTTGGGTCTTCGAGGACTCGTAGGAGTCCAATTCATGCTTCGAGATCTGATGCAGTGCCAGGTTGTCGACGCCAGAGCTGAAATACACGTTCTCCGGGTCCGGTTCCCATACGACCTGCATGCCGAGGATCTGCTCATAGAATCGACGTGATCGAGGAAGATCCATGACGCGAAGTGCCAGATGCCGAAGACCGCGATGAAGTGGTGCCGTCATGGGGTGTCTCGCACTCGTTGAACAATGATCACATCCGTATAGTAGGGAGACGAGCGATCAGCCGTCAACGGAAAACCGGCTCTCCCTCGTGACGACGAGTGTAGTATGATTGGCACCTGATCGGGGAGGAGTAGTTACGGCTATGACATTCAACGGAATGACGGTGGTGGCGTTCGAAAGTCGGATGGCGACGGAGCTGGCCCGTTTGATTGAACGGTATGAAGGTCTCCCACTCATGGCTCCGGCGCTGAGATAAATCCCGCTGGAGAGCAACCAGGCGGCCTATGAATTGGGAACGCGCTTGATGGCAGGACAGATCGACATGCTGGTCTTGCTCACCGGCGTCGGTACCGAGGCGTTGTTCGAGATCTTGAAACCGCAGTATCCCTGGCCATCGATCGTTGAGGCGTTACAGGGGACTGTGATCATTGCCAGGGGGGCGAAAACGGTTGCAGCGCTCAAGGCCGTGGGGCTTGTTCCAACGGTGACGGTGCCGGAGCCCAATACCTGGATCGATCTGGTTTCTGCGATGGATGAGTATAGCCTTGAGCCGGGCGTGCGAATCGCCGTGCAGGAATATGGCATACCCAACAACGCGCTGGTGAAGGCTCTGGAGCAGCGTGGAGCAGCTGTCTTTCCTGTGCCGATCTACCAATGGGCCTTACCGGAGGATCTTGGGCCAATGCGTACCGCCTGCGAGCGGGTCATCGCCGGGCGGGTGGAGGTCATGCTGATCACCAACGCCATGCAGATCGACCACGTTATGCAGGTGTTGGAACAGGACGGAAACGTCATCCCGTTTCATGACGCGT
>JABMDK010000072.1 GCA_015903995.1 Nitrospira sp. | reverse complement strand
GGGTCGGCTAAGGCCGATTCGATGATGCGCCCGGCATTGTCCGGCAACTGCGTGTCGGCATGCAGAAAGAGAAGAGTTTCGCCCCGGCTTGCTTTCGCTCCTTCGTTCATTTGGCGCGCGCGTCCTCTGGGGGCTGTGATGACGCCCATGTTGGCCGTGCGTGCACACAATTCCTCGGCGAGGTGAACAGTTCCATCCGTGCTGCCTCCGTCCACGACGATGATGTCGCCGAGGTCCAGTGCCGTAGTGTGCGCCAGTGTCTGCGCCAGGACTGTGTGTTCATTCAATGTAGGGATGATGACGGAAATCGCCATCGATGCATCACGCGGCTGGTTTCTTCGGTTCGTTGAACATGAAGTTCATGACGATGATGATTGTGGCCCAGAAGACGACCTGCTTGTGCCAGAACAACACTTCACCGTATTGAAAGAGCGCCAAGGCCAGGGAGATGGCTACGGTCATCACCCCGTAGCGGATGACTGGCGTTTCGATGGCGGCATTACTCCACACGGCGAGGCCGCCGAAATAGATCAGAAACGGCACGACGTTGATTTCAAACCCTCCGCTGATTGAGAGTAACACGTTGAGAAAGCCGATGAATATCAGTGCCGTGCCGACCATGAGTCCCATGACCTGCGTGGGGCGGTCGCTGTCGCTGTCTTCACGCGCCGATTTGGCCGGCGGGTCCGGAGAATTCGGCGTTTGGTCTTGCTGGGGTTGAAGGTCGGGAAGAGACATCGTTATGCCTTGAAATGCTTGCTGAGGGTGAGAGCCTGCTGCTGATAGGACGAGCCGAGCCCGACTCCGTAGAGCTGACTTGGCCTGCTGAGCATCCTATCGTAGACCACTTTGAAAAAGGTCTGTCCATCGTGAATTAAGAACGGCACATCATGGGGCCGGACTTCCAGCACTACTTGGGTGCCTTTGATTTCCCCCTTGGACCCGTATCCGAAACCTGGGTCGAAGAATCCGGCGTAGTGGGTGCGCAACTCACCGCAGGCCGCTTCATAGGCGACCATTTCAGCCGCGTAACCCGCCGGCACACGGATACGTTCTTTCGATGCAAGGATGTAGAACTCTTCCGGCTCCAGCAACAAGCTGTCGTTCCGGTGCCGACAGAGCGGTTCCCAAAAATCTCCCGCCGCATAGTGGCCGACTTTTCCAAGGTCGATCACATGACTGTTCTTCTTCGCGCGGTAGCCGATGATGGGGGAGCCGTTTCGCTCTTCTCCCTTGACGTCGATGCGGAGGAAGAGGCCGTGTTCGGCCCGAAAGTCCCGGTTCTCCACAGCCTTTCTGGATGGGTCGTTGTGGTACAGCAGCGGCGTTGTCCGGTGCAGCGCCGCCAGGGCGCGGTCGGGGACGGCGGCGTTGCCACGTACGAATCGGATTTGGTTGAGGGATTGTCCGGTACAGACCTTGATGGCGAATGAGCGCGGGACGACTTCCAAAAAGAGCGGGCCGTGATAGCCGGCTCTGATTTCATCAAAGCCCGCATTGAGATC
>JABMDK010000071.1 GCA_015903995.1 Nitrospira sp. | reverse complement strand
GCCGGGTTTATCGGTTCGAACTTTGTGCTCGATTGGCTGGCACAAGAGGTTGAATCAGTCGTTAATCTCGACAAGCTCACCTATGCGGGCAATCCGGAGAATCTCAGCAGTCTGGAAGGCGATGTGCGACATATCTTCGTACGAGGGGATATCGGCGATGCCGGGCTGGTCGCCCGGTTACTGACGGAGCATCGTCCACGCGCGCTGATCAACTTTGCTGCGGAAAGCCACGTTGACCGGTCCATCCACGGCCCCGGCGAATTCATTCAGACCAACATCGTCGGCACCTTTCATCTGCTCGAATCCGTGCGTGCCTACTGGAACGGACTGGACGGCGACGCCCAACGGCGTTTTCGGTTTGTGCACGTCTCCACAGACGAAGTGTATGGCTCGCTGGCGCCACAGGCGCCGGCCTTCAGCGAAAAGAATCGCTACGAACCCAATAGCCCGTATTCGGCGAGTAAGGCGGCCAGCGATCATCTTGTGCGCGCCTATCATCATACCTATGGATTGCCGGTCCTGACGACCAATTGTTCGAATAATTATGGCCCGTACCACTTTCCTGAGAAACTTATTCCCCTGTGTATCCTGAATGCGCTCGCCGGCAAGCCGCTGCCGCTCTACGGCGACGGCCGACAGGTTCGTGACTGGCTGTATGTCAAAGACCATTGCAGTGCCATCCGCCGGGTGCTTCAGGCGGGGCTGGTGGGTGAGACCTATAATGTCGGCGGCTGGAGCGAAAAAACGAATCTGGAGGTTGTCCAGACGCTCTGCGATGTCCTGGATGAGCTAGCCCCACCGACCACTCGCCACTTGCCACTTGCCACGTACCGTTCCCTGATCACCTTCGTCACGGATCGTCCGGGCCATGATCGGCGTTATGCCATTGATGCCGGCAAGATCGAGCGTGAACTCGGGTGGAAACCCGTAGAGACTTTCGAGAGTGGCCTTCGTAAGACGGTCTCATGGTATCTTGGCAACCAGGGCTGGGTGACCAATGTGATGAGCGGAGCCTATCGTGAGTGGTGCGAGAGGCAATATGGCAAGTAGCAAGTGGCAAACGGCGAGTGGCAAGCCTCATCAACGGCTGGAGCTTTGGCAACAGGCAATGCTGCTGGTCAAGGAGATCTACGCTGTGACCACCGGCTTCCCAAAGGAGGAAATGTTCGGATTGGTGAGCCAGATGAGGCGCGCAGCCGTATCTATCCCCTCCAACATTGCTGAGGGTGCGGCACGAGAAGGCGACAAGGAGTATTCTCATTTCTTGAGTATCGCCCGTGGTTCATTGAGCGAACTCGAAACACAAGTTCAAATTGCCGTGATGCTGAGCTACATTGCTGAGGATCACCCTCTGCATGGCCTGCTTGATCGTGTCGGAAAACTGCTAAGTGGATTCAGTAAAAAGCTAAAAATGGATGTGGCAAAGAAATGACAGGAACCACCCCTTCGCTACCCGCTACTTGCCATTTACCAAAGGTTTGGCTGCGCATGAGTACTATGAAGATACTCTTAACCGGCAAGAATGGTCAGGTGGGGTTTGAATTGCAGCGCGCGCTGGCCCCGCTCGGGGAGCTGCTTGCGGTGGATCAACCTGAGTGCGATATGGCCGATGCGCAGGCCATTCGGCGCCTTGT
>JABMDK010000070.1 GCA_015903995.1 Nitrospira sp. | reverse complement strand
GGTCGTGCTGCAAGCCGAGCTTGATGCGAGCCGCGGCCTTCGTGATCTTCCTGGTCACGAACGTCTCTCCACGTCTGGGTGATTCATGGTTGAACAGGATGCCGCTACAGGCAAACAGGTTATACGCCTCCCGGTAGTTCACGGTAATCCAATGGGCGTACAGCTTCGCTGCTCCATAGGGACTTCTCGGATAAAATGGCGTCGTTTCTCGCTGAGGAATTTCTTGAACCTTGCCGAACATTTCGCTCGAGGAGGCCTGATAGAACTTCGGCTTTTGCCCTGACTCGCGGATGGCTTCAAGCAGGCGAATGGTCCCAACCCCGGTCACCTCCGCCGTATATTCAGGAATTTCAAAGCTAACCCGCACATGGCTCTGAGCTCCCAGGTTGTAGATTTCGTCTGGCTGTATCGTCCGAAGAATGGTATTGAGAGAACTGGCATCGTTTAAATCCCCATAGACCAGTCGCAAACGAACATCGGGCACATGCGGATCTTGATAGAGCGTGTCGATTCGGCCTGTATTGAATGAACTGGAGCGCCGGATAATGCCGTGAACTTGGTAGCCCTTTCGAAGAAGAAACTCAGCAAGGTATGATCCATCCTGGCCTGTAATACCGGTGATCAATGCTTTTTTTGTCACAACCGCCCCCTTCTCACGCCTTTCCCTGACTCGGACCCATTATCAAATTCCGCAATCAATAAAACGACGCAACCGCCTCCACCACTTCCGTCTGCTGCGCCATGGTCAATTCGGGATAGATGGGAATGGCGATGGTTTCGTTGGCGGCCCGTTCCGACTCCGGGATCCGGGAAGTCTCCCGCTTTGTGACCCAGATACCGGAAGCACTCTTGCAGATGGAACGGAACCGGATAGTAGATCTCCGCGCCGATTCCTTTCTGCTTGAGATGCGCGATGAGATCATCCCGCCTCTCCACCCGCAGCACGAACTGATTATAGATGTGGTAATGCTTGATGCCTTTGTCGCGATACACCGGATCCGGCAACCGAACCTTGCCCTTCTGCACCAGGCCGCTCTGCCGGAACAACGTTTCATAGCGTGCGGCGTTTTCCTGCCGTCGTTTGGTCCACCCGTCCAGATAATTCAGCTTCACATTGAGCACGGCGGCCTGAATCGTATCGAGCCGGAAGTTGCCACCGATCAGTTTATGGTAGTACTTCGGCTGGCTGCCGTGAACGCGCAGGATGCGAATCCGTTCCGCGAGATCAGCGTCGTTCGTGACCACCATTCCCCCGTCTCCCAAACAGCCCAGATTCTTGCTCGGGAAAAACGACAAACATCCGATGGTCCCCATGCTGCAGGCCCGCCGGCCGTCACGGTATTCCGATCCGATGGCCTGCGCGGCGTCCTCGATGACGCTCACATTATGCCGCTTGGCCAGCTCCATGATGGGCGCCATGTCTGCGCACTGACCGTAGAGATGCACCGGGATGATGGCTTTGGATTTGGGTGTCATCGCCTGGCTGATTTTTGCTGGATCGATGTTGAAGGTCTTGGGGTCGATGTCCACGAGCACCGGCTTGGCTCCTAACCGGGCCACCACGCCTGCCGTGGCGAAGAATGAATAGGGCGAGGTGATCACTTCGTCGCCGGGGCCGACCCCGAGTGCCATGAGCGCGATCAAAAGCGCATCGGTACCCGACGTCAAGCCGATTCCGTACTTGGCCTGGCAATAGGCGGCTACCCGCTCCTCTAACTTGCCGACTTCCGCCCCCAGGATAAACGCCTGGCTCTTGAATACCTGTTCAACGGCGTCCAGGATCTCTTTTTGTAGTGGTTCGTGATGCGCTTTCAGGTCGAGTAATGGCACTCCCATGTGGTCTCCTTCTTTCGACTAGCCTCTATGATTGATAACTCTTCGTGACGAACTGCTGACCTCCGCGCGACAAGCGTGAAGAGCGCGACTTGCAGAGCGCGCAAATCCGTTTCCTGCCAGTCTCGCTTGTCCCGCCAATCTCGCCCGTATCCAGGCCCCTCACACCGGCGCCACATCATTCACGTCAATCTCCACCGCCGCTGCTTGTTGGATCAACCGGATACCGAGGACCAGGCGATGCCGCTTTTCTTTTCGCAGCAAAATGC
>JABMDK010000007.1:175492-177078 GCA_015903995.1 Nitrospira sp. | reverse complement strand
ATGGCCATGGCGCCGGTGGCCTACTGTCTCTGGCAGCGAATCCTACGATTTGATCCGAACGATCCGATTTGGCCGAACCGGGACCGGTTCGTGCTGTCGATGGGGCACGCCTCGATGCTCCTCTATTCACTACTGCACTTAACCGGGGTGAGGACGGTCAATCCTCAAGACGAACGGCTGGGCGAAGTCTCAATACAACTGGATGACCTCAAACACTTCCGTCAGCTCAACAGCAAGTGTGCGGGGCATCCGGAATACCGCTGGACCTCCGGTGTCGAGACCACGACCGGTCCGCTCGGGCAAGGGGTGGCCACCAGCGTCGGCATGGCGATCGCCGCCCAGTGGCAAGCCCAGTACTTCAACCGCCCTGGTTTCGACATGTTCGACTACGACGTCTATGCGCTCTGCGGCGACGGCTGCATGATGGAAGGTGTCACAGCCGAAGCCGCGTCTCTTGCGGGCCACTTGAAGCTGTCCAACCTCTGCTGGATCTACGACAACAACAAGATCACGATCGAAGGACACACCGAATGGGCCTTCAGCGAAGACGTGGCCACCAGGTTCATCGGATACGGATGGAACGTGACCCGAGTCGGCGACGCCAACGATCTTGAGATGCTCGAACGGGCCTTTACGACGTTCAAAAAGGAAGCAGATCGCCCGACCCTGATCATCGTCGACAGCCATATCGCCTATGGCTCCCCCAACAAACAAGATACCCACGCCGCGCACGGCGAACCGCTGGGTGAAGAAGAAATCAGGCTGACCAAGCGGAACTACGGATGGCCGGAACAGGAAACGTTCCTGGTGCCAAGCGGCGTCCTGGAACATTTCCAGCAGGGCATGGGGCAGCGCAGTCGCGAGGCACGCGCAGCCTGGATGGCCAAGTTCGAAGACTACAAACGACAATTCCCCCAGCTCGCCGAGCACCTCTCACACATGCAACAGCGCCGACTGCCTGAGGGATGGGACAAGGATCTCCCCCTATTCCCTGCCGATACCAAGGGAATCGCCGGCCGCGATGCCTCAAGCAAGGTACTCAACGCCCTGGCGAAAAACGTCCCGTGGCTGTTAGGAGGATCTGCAGATCTGGCCCCCTCGACGAAAACCCGCTTGACCTTCGAGGGAGCCGGTGATTTCACTGCGAAGGATCGCGGTGGCCGCAACCTGCATTTCGGCGTTCGGGAACATGCGATGGGCTCCGTGCTCAACGGGCTCTCCCTCTCCAAAGTGCGCCCGTACGGCTCGGGCTTCCTGATCTTCAGCGATTACAGCCGTGGCGCGATCCGCTTAAGCGCACTGATGGAAATCCCCGTCATTCACATTTTCACGCATGACTCGATCGGGGTCGGCGAAGACGGGCCGACACACCAGCCGATCGAGCAACTGGCCTCGCTGCGCGCGATCCCGAATCTGATCGTCCTCCGCCCTGCTGATGCGAATGAGGTGTCCGAAGCCTGGCGCGTCATCATGCAGATGCAGCACGAGCCGGTGGCGTTGATCCTGACTCGTCAAGCGCTTCCGACTATCGATCGAGTCAAGTACGCCGCCGCATCCGGAGTCGCGAAAGGCGCCTACGTGTTGGC
>JABMDK010000007.1:150914-175392 GCA_015903995.1 Nitrospira sp. | reverse complement strand
CTGAGGAGCAACCGGTCAAACCCATCAACAGCACCAGACCTGCGATAACTACACCGAGGTTCTTCATATGTGCCTCCTTAACTTGAACTCACGGACTGAGTGAAACGGTCATCACGTACATATGATCTCTTTTAGGTAAACTGCCCCACCATGGTCAAGCACCATGTTTTCGACCGAGCGCGCCATGGCAACATGCGAAAAGGACTTCTCGCTCACCGCGTCTGAAAGATTCGTGTGAATTCGGAGACCAGGCTCAGCGCTGAAGCTCAGATGGAAGTGCCGGCTGATGGGGCCAAACTGCCTGGACGATCAGCAGCACAACACCGCTCGTAATACAGACATCGGCCACGTTGAAAATTCCGGTACGGAGGCTGCCGATTCCAAGATTCATGAAGTCGACAACGTGCCCATCGTGAAGCACACGATCCAACAGGTTGCCCGCCCCACCGCTCAACACGAGGCACCAGGCAACCGTGAAAAGCATCGATGGAGACCTTGCGAACAAAAGATACAGGGCCAGCGCGACAAGCCAGATAGCAGGGAACACTTGAAACAGGAAGATTCGGAGTTCCTTGGAGAGGCCACCGCCCAGGCTGAGAAAAGCGCCCCTGTTCTCCGCGTATTCCAAGCGGATGGTATCGTGGAACCACGAGTGGGGAGGCTCAAAGGCTAAGTACTGTTGGGCTGCCCCTTTGGTGAGTTGGTCGCAGCCCACACAGAGGACCACCAGCAAGAGAACCGCCACGCTCCGCTTGAATTGAGACATGGTTCAGATATTACTGCCGCTTCGAGCTTCTTGACAAAGCGTGTCTGCGTTTCCCCAATCCTACGATCAAAGCCTCTTACTGCCACAAGGCTCACACCTTCATCGGGACGATTGGTCTTTGCGCGGCCGACCGACAGCGAGTTTCCCCCTTCGTTTCTTAAACCGCTTCCCCTTCTCCAGCTTCGCGAGCGCGGATTGGATCGCCGATTCGACAACACCGGTCAGCGTCAGTTTGGGGCTCCAATACACCACGGTTCGCAACCGTTCGACCATATCGGCAGAGAGAGACAACGTAACCCTCTCCTTCCGCTTCACAGTCTGCCGTTTCTGTTTCATCTGGTCATCTCCTTCTCATCGTGACTGTCTTGGTAATTTTCACATATGCTTGCATATCATGCCTTACTCGACACACGCAAGCGGGCAACGCCGTACCTCCTTGACCTAAACATGCCAAAACCACGAGACCTGGCTCGTAGGAGCAGTCGGTCGATACGGGCCACGTATCTACAAGAACATTTACAGGAGTGTCAAAAATACTCTCTAGGGAAGAACCAGTCCAGTCGATGGCTAGCCTTCGTATTCCAAGTCCATGGACTTTGCATGTCTCTCGACGAATTAGAATCCGATCCCGAATCCTCCACCCCCACCAACTCCCATTCCCGTCCCACCACCGACTCCGATTGTGAATCGGGGCCGCGGTCGAGCATAGTCGTCCGATCGCGCCGGCCACACATGGAGATGTTTCACGATCAATACCGGGTATCGATATTCGACATCGTCGAGGTGCTCGACCTTAGCCTTTGACAGCTCGCCAACGATCGTCATCTTTGTCCCCTCGACAATCGTCGCGGGGTCGAGAAACTCCTGCTGGATCGCCAGAAATCGCCCCTGCGATTGTTGGCGGTCGAGAATCGGTCGCTCCCCTCTGTCGAGCGGTAACTGCAGCAGCTCGATCTGCGTTCCTTCCTTGAGTCGTTTCGCCTTCAGCACCTCGCCACCGAATACCACGATCTTGCCCTGGTATGAATCAGGAGCGGCCACCACTTCATGAAACGTGACCGCTCGCTCGACCAGAGGCTCCAGGGCTTCAGGAACCACTCGCGGCGAGGAGCAGGCCGCGATCAGGCCGATCGCCACCACCCACCACGATTTGCAGGACATCAGACGCATGTCCACACTATAGCGCGATGGTAGGGCTGTTTCTACACCTCCCTCTTCGTGAGCGCGACGACTTAGGGTCTTTCACCCTGTGCGTGCTTCAGTTATGATGCAGAGTCACCGGCTCATCGAGGCCACATCCCGGTAGAGAGGCAATCATGTTCAAGCTGGTTCTTGCCGTCATGCTCCTATTCATGCCGTTCGGCCTTTCTGCTTGCGACAAGGCCTATATGGCACTCGGGGCACTCGATCCGGGGGAACCGTTCAGCCGCGTCAGATCAGCGCGTGACGCACAGGAAGATGCGAAGCAGGAAATTCAAAGCACTCTGGAGCAATTCGGTAAGGTGGTTTCCTATGAAGGCGGAGATCTGGAAGCCACCTATAAGAAATTGAACGGCGAGCTCGAGAACAGCGAAGACGGTGCCAAGACCGTTCGGAGAAAGATCGCCGATGTCGAAAGCGTAGCCGATGCGCTCTTCTCCGAGTGGGAAACGGAACTCGGCCAATACTCGAGCGCCGACCTGCGCCGGAAGAGTCAGGCCAAATTCACCCAGACCAAGGGCCGATACCGTGAGATGCTCGCGGCAATGAAACGCGCCGAACAACGCATTGAACCGGTCCTGAAACCATTGCGAGACCAAGTCCTCTACCTGAAACACAATTTGAACGCCCGCGCGCTCGCCGCCATCAAAGGGGAACTCGTGAAAGTCGACGCACAGGTCGATCAGCTGGTCAAGGACATGAACCGTTCCATCGCCGAAGCCGACAAGTTTATTCAGTCGATGGAGCAGGAATCGGACTGATTGCCTGGCGTGAAGGACATCGCCTATGCGTATTGAAGACCAACGCGAAAGCGACAACATCGAAGATCGTCGCGGCATGGGCCCGGCCCGTCTCGGAGGAAAAGGGGGCTTCGGCATCGGTACGATCGTACTGGTGCTCGCCGTCAGCTATTTCACCGGGGCCAACCCGTTGACTGTTTTCAATATGATCACCGGTGTCCAGAGCATGACCGAGACAATGGCTCCATCGGCCCCATCGGAGTCAGGCCCGGTCGGCGCCCCTCAAGACCAACTCGGCAAGTTTGCTTCCGTCGTCCTCGCAGACACTGAAACGACCTGGCGAAGCCTCCTCGGCCCTCGGTACGAAGACCCCCGTATGGTCCTCTTTTCCGGCGCTGTGCAGTCGGCATGCGGCACCACGTCATCCGCCGTTGGTCCGTTCTATTGCCCGAACGATCACCGAGTCTATCTAGACCTTGCCTTCTTTGACGAGATGGCGCATAGACTCGGAGCGGCGGGCGACTTTGCGCAGGCCTATGTGATCGCCCACGAGGTGGGCCATCACGTGCAAAATCTCCTTGGCGTCGCCGAAAAGGTGCATCGCCTCCAACGACAGGTGTCTGAGGTGGAAGGGAACGCGCTGTCGGTCCGAATGGAACTCCAGGCCGATTGTTATGCCGGTGTCTGGGGTCATCACGCCAAGCGCGAACGGAACTTGATCGAGCCAGGCGATTTCGAAGAAGGGCTCCGCGCAGCAGCAGCCATTGGGGACGATCGATTGCAGAAAATGTCGCCTGGCCATGTCCAGCCGGAAAGTTGGACGCATGGCTCTTCCGAACAGCGGATGACCTGGCTTAAGCGAGGCCTCGAGTCCGGTAACCCCTCTGTCTGCAACACGTTCGACACGAAACGGCTATGAGCAGCCCAGCTCCTACACCTCAGGGCGGCTTCCTTGCAAAAATACTGGGGTCCACTATGGCAGCTTCGAAACGACCTTCCTGAAACGAATGTGCCAACGCTACGGAGAGCTGCCTGAAGGTTCAGTGGCATTCAAAGCCATCGCAACTGCGGTAAACATCTTGCCTGTGATCTATGCGCAGGTCTATTTCCCGGCGTATTCCAACGGACTCAAAGCAGTTGCCGACTGGCTCGGCTTCAGATGGTCTGTCCCTGACGCCTCCGGTGCACAGACCATTAGCTGGCGTCACGAGTGGGAGCGATCACGAGACACCCAGGTCAAACAGAGGCTCGTTACATACAACTCCGAAGACTGCCGGGCGCTAGAGCTGGTGACACACACAGTTCAAGAAATCTGTCGAGCGGCAGCACAATCGACGGCCAGTGAAAAGAACAATCGAGAGGTTATTCAGGTTGATTCCATGAAAGACGAGCATCCATATCGATTTGGAACGCCATCTTTCGTATTGCCGGCAATGAGCGAGATAAATAAGGCCGCGTACTGGAATTACCAGCGTGACCGTGTCTATGTGCGGTCCGGTATGCGTAGAAACAAACCTCGCTCAGCACTGGCGATGCGCGGTCCTCGTGAAAACAAAGTGGTTGTGCACCCCACCCCAACCCTTTGCCCGCACTGCAATCATCCAGCAAGGACAACGACCGGGAAGACAAGAAGGAACGAGAAGGTCTTGCGTGACATTCATATCGGTCGATTCGGCGTAAAGCGATGGATCGTGAGGTACGTGTTTCAGATGTGCCGTTGCTCCAAATGTGGACTGTGGTTTGGCTTGCCTAAAGAGTGGCGCACTCGACATGGGCACAAGTTTGGCTGGAACCTAAAATCGTACCTTATTTATCACATTATTCACCTCCGTATTCCGCAGAGGATTGCGACGTTGGCAACAAATAGGTTTTTCGGTCTTGCTTTGAGCGTTAGTACGGTTGGAGAGTTCAAAACAGAGGCCGCTGCGTTTTACGGAAAGGCGAAGCAACACACTCTTGACTCAATCGCGCACGGAGGGCTTGTCCATGCCGATGAGACCAGAGCGAACGTCAAGGGTAAGGAGGGATATGTGTGGGCCTTCACGAATCTCCGTGAGGTGGCCTACGTGTACGCGGAGACTCGTGAGGCGGACGTGGTTCAGACGCTGCTGCGAGAATTCAATGGCGTCCTCGTGTCGGACTTCTACGGAGCGTATGACTCTATCGCGTGTCCGCAACAGAAGTGTCTGATCCATTTGATGAGAGACCTAAACGAAGAGACGTTGAAGAATCCGTTTGACGTAGAGTTAAGACGGATTGTCGGTGGCTTTGCGGAACTCCTCAGGCCGATTGTTCAGACCGTGGATCGATATGGCCTGAAGAGGCATTTCTTGAGAAAGCATCTCGCTTCGGTTGACCGCTTCTACAAGAGGCTAATTGCGCCAGATTACCATAGCGAAGCTGCGATCAAGTGCAAGGAGCGTTTCGAGAAAAACAAAAACAAGCTGTTTACGTTCCTAAACTATGATGGGATACCGTGGAACAACAATAACGCTGAGCACGCCATTAAGGCATTTGCGATACTTCGGAATGTCATGCGCGGAACCTCCACGGAAAAAGGCATCGAGGAATATCTAACTCTCCTGACTGTTTCCGAGACGTGCGAATACCAGGGGCTGGACTTTCTCGACTTCCTGCGTTCGGGCGAGAGAGACGTTGTGGCTTTTGCTAACTCGAAGCGCAGAAGATCGAGATGCAAAGACCATCTGGGTTTAGGGTAGCCTTCCCCAGGGGGCAGAATTATGAATGGAAATGGGGGCCTTGCATTGATGCATTGCACGCTCCAGACTCATTGGCGAAGGAGTAACAGCTGGTTACTTCTTCAGCCCTTTCTTGAGTAGATTCCAGTGGCCGCACGCTTCGGCAAACGGCAGGGGTTTGTGGCGTAGCTATCATCGTCTTAGTGATGAAGGCGATGATCCAGCCGTCCGACTCCTCTTCATTGTAAGAGCGAGTCGCGAGCGATCTGGTCCTTGCGAACCTCGTATTCCTTTTGATCGATTTTGCCCGCCTTGAAGTCTTCCTCTACCCGATCCTTTTGACGCTTGAGATGGTACTCATAACCACCACCAGCCGCCCCGGCACCGAGCACTCCACCGAGTAAGCCGCTTCCCACTGACGAGCAACCGGTCAAACCCGTCAACAGCACCAGACCTGCGATACCTACACCGAGGTTCTTCATATCTGCCTCCTCAACATGAACTCACGGACTGAGTGAAACGGTCATCACCTACATATGATCTCTTTTAGGTAAACTGCCCCACCATGGTCAAGCACCATGTTTTCGACCGAGCGCGTCATGGCAACATGCGAAAAGGACTTCTCGCTCACCGCGTCTGAAAGATTCGTGTGAATTCGGAGACCAGGCTCAGCGCTGAAGCTCAGATCGAAGTGCCGGCTGATGGGGCCAAACCGCCTGGACGATCAGCAGCACGACGCCGGTGATGATAGAGACGTCGGCCACATAGAAGATACCGGTGCGGAGAGGACCAATGCCGAGGTTCATGAAGTCGATCACGCGGCCATCATTCATGATGCGATTCAAGAGATTGCCCAGCCCGCCGCTCAGTACGAGACTCCAGGCCATGGCTGTGGACAGTGGTATCGGTTGAGCAAGGAGAACAATGGCCAAGGCGACGAGGCACAAGGCAGGAAATACCTGGAAAAGAAGGACGCGGAATCCCTCGGAGAAACCTCCGCCGAGGCTCAGGAAAGCCCCGGCATTCTCTGCATATTGGAGGCGAACCGTATCATGGAACCACGATTGGGGCGGCTGGAGGGCCAGGTATTGATGGGCTACATCTTTCGTGAGTTGATCACATCCCACACAGAAGATGAGCAGTAGAAGAACCAACGCGCTTCGCTTGAATCGGGGTATGATTCATCATCCTGCACCGCTTCAGGATTCCTGAAGCGGTCTTCTCTGTTTCCCCTCCCTGGCCTTCATAAAGTTGTGCGCGCTACACCAAGAACCGCCGTCAGGACGATTGGTCTTTGCGCGGCCGGCCGACAGCGAGTTTCCCCCTTCGTTTCTTAAACCGCTTCCCCTTTTCCAACTTCGCGAGCGCGGATTGGATCGCCGATTCAACGACACCGGTCAGCGTCAGTTTGGGGCTCCAATACACGACGGTTCGCAACCGTTCGACCATATCGGCAGAGAGAGACAGCGTGACCCTCTCCTTGCGTTTCGAAATCTGCTGTTTCTGTGTCATGCAACAATCTCCTTCTCGACGTGACGACCCCTCAGAAGCTCAACATATACTTGCATATCACGCTCCATTCCATACACGCAAGTGGGCAACACAGAGCCTCCTTGACCTGAACGTAGGAACAACACGAGACAAGGCTCGCAGACGCAATCAAATGATAGGGGCAAGATCTACAAGAAGATGTGCGGGAGCGTCAAAATATTTCCTTAACAGACCCCTGGCCGATTGATGGCCGGCCTTTGTATGACCTGTCCATGTGTGCTGTCTGTCTCTCGACAAATTAAAATCCGATCCCGAATCCTCCCCCTCCGCCGACTCCCATTCCTGTCCCGCCACCGACTCCAATTGAGAATCGGGGCCGCGGTCGCGCATAGTCGTCCGATCGCGCCGGCCACACATGGAGATGTTTCACGATCAATACCGGGTACCGATATTCGACATCATCGAGGTGTTCGACCTTGGACTTCGACAGTTCTCCGACAATCGTCATCTTTGTCCCCTCGACAATCGTCGCAGGGTCGAGAAACTCCTGCTGGAGCGCGAGAAACCGTCCCTGTGACTGTTGACGGTCGAAAATCGGTCGTTCCCCTCTGTCGAGCGGTAATTGCAGCAGCTCGATCTGCGTTCCTTCCTTGAGTCGTTTCGCCTTCAGCACCTCGCCACCGAATACCACAATCTTGCCCTGGTATGCATCAGGAACAGCCACCACGTCACGAAACGTGACCGCTCGCTCGACCAGCGGTTCCAGCGCCTCCGGAATCACTCGTTGCGAGGAACAGGCCGCGATCAGCGTGATCACCACCACCCACCACGACTTGCAAGGCTGCAGACGCATGCCCGCACTATAGCGCGATGGCAGGGCTGTTTCTACACCTCACTGGTCTGGAGCGACGACTGAGGGACTTTCCCCTCTGTGCATTCTTCAGTTATGATGCAGCATCCTTATACATAATACATACGTCTTTATTAAGGGTGCTAACTCGTCGGCTTTATATCCGGGCAATGAGGTAATCATGTTGAAGCTGGTTCTTGCCGTCATGCTCCTAGCCATGCCGTTCGGCCTGTCTGCTTGCGACAAAGCCTATATGGCCACCATGGAGAAGATGGGCTATGCCAAACGCGACATCTTGAGCAGCCGCGTGAAGTCCGCGCGGGACGCGCAGGAAGATGCGAAGCAAGAAATTCAAAGTACCCTTGAGCAATTCGGCAAGGTGGTTTCCTATGAAGGCGGCGACCTGGAAGCGACCTATAAAAAGTTGAACGGCGAACTTGAGAACAGCGAAGACGGCGCCAAAACCGTTCGGAAGAAGATCGCCGATGTCGAAAGCGTCGCCGATGCGCTTTTTTCCGAGTGGGAGACGGAACTCGGCCAATATTCCAACGCCGATCTGCGCCGAAAGAGCCAGGCCAAACTCACCCAGACCAAGGGCCGCTACAAAGAGATGCTGGGGGCGATGAAACGGGCCGAACAACGGATTGAACCGGTCCTAAAACCGTTGCGCGATCAAGTGCTCTACCTGAAACACAACCTAAACGCGCGCGCACTCGCCGCCATCAAAGGTGAGCTCGTCAAAGTCGATGTACAGGTTGATCAGCTGGTCAAAGACATGAACCGTTCCATCGCCGAAGCCGACAAGTTCATTCAGTCGATGGAAAAAGAGTCCGACTAAGTCAATAAGGCCTCCAGCAAGACCACAGTGAGCGAACGGTCGACGCGTAGACAGTTGATACCTTGAGACCTTGAGCGATGCGAGAGCGTAGCTGGAAGTTTTTCCCGACATCCAGCTCTGAGGGAGAGCGCCTATGCGTATCGGAGACCAACGTGAAAGCGACAACATCGAAGATCGCCGCGGCATGGGCCCGGCCCGTCTCGGAGGAAAGGGCAGCTTCGGCATCGGCACCATCGTGCTGGTGCTCGCCGTCAGCTATTTCACCGGAGCCAACCCGCTGACTGTTTTCAATATGATCACCGGCGTCCAGAGCGTCACTGAGACCATGGCTCCGTCGGCCCCGTCGGAGGCAGGCCCGGTTGGCGCCCCTCAAGATCAGCTCGGTAAGTTTGCGTCCGTCGTCCTCGCTGATACTGAAACGACATGGCGGAACCTGCTCGGACCTCGGTACGAGGACCCACGGATGGTCCTCTTTTCCGGCGCCGTGCAGTCGGCATGCGGCACCACATCATCGGCCGTGGGTCCGTTTTATTGCCCTAACGATCACCGGGTCTATTTGGATCTTGCCTTCTTCGATGAGATGGCGCATAGACTCGGAGCAGCAGGCGACTTCGCCCAGGCCTATGTCATCGCCCATGAAGTCGGCCATCATGTACAAAATCTCCTGGGCGTCGCGGAAAAGGTCCATCGCCTCCAACAACAAGTGTCTGAGGTGGAAGGCAACGCGCTGTCAGTCCGAATGGAGCTCCAAGCCGATTGTTACGCCGGGGTCTGGGGTCATCACGCCAAGCACGAGCGAAACTTAATCGAGCCCGGTGATTTTGAAGAAGGGTTGCGGGCCGCAGCGGCCATCGGAGACGATCAATTGCAAAAAAAGTCTCGGGGCCATGTCCAGCCGGAAAGCTGGACCCACGGTTCGTCTGAACAACGAATGACCTGGCTCAAGCGCGGCCTCGAGTCGGGTGATCCCTCCGTCTGCAACACCTTCGAGACAAAACGGCTATGAGCAACCCGGCACCTGCACCGCAGGGCGGCTTCCTTGCAAAAATACTGGGGCCAATCCTCTCCGACCCTCCCTGGGCCGCCAAATCATTTCTCGCCGCGAGTGCGACGACTGCTGCAGGAATCGGTGCCTGGCTCACCGACCTGATGTCGCCGGCGCTCGCCCGAGGCGGGGCCAGCTTCCTCGGAGGGTTTTTGCTTGGGTGGGCCATCCGGAAAACCGTGAAACTCACCCTCATGATTGCAGCCTCACTGCTGGCGCTCATCGCCATCCTCAAAACCACCGGCTGGATTCACCTGGATTGGACCTTGATCCAAGCAGATGTGAATCATATCCTTGATTGGGCCCGAGGCAAAGCTCAGGGGTTCAAGGAAGTGCTGACCGGCTATCTCCCCTCAGCCGGCGCCGCCGGCGCCGGAACATTTTTTGGATTGCGGAAGAAGTAGCAGAACCTCTGACACTCGTCTCAATCCACGTTTTCAGAATCTGCGAAGTACAGACGGCCACACATTCATCGCTTTATGACCAATCTCACATCCAACGTCCCCAGAAAATGTCCTTCGATCATGACCTGGTCGCCGTCTTTGAGCATGATCGGTCCCATCTGGCAGAGCGCCGCATAACTCGCATCAATAGTCCCGGTCCCATCCTCGACAGAGAATACCTGAATACACTTCTCCAGCTTGGTCCGTTCTCCGATGAAGTGCCTCATACGGTAATTCTGGACAGTACCTTCCACCTGCACGACTTTCATCTTGTACATGTCAGGATAGGTGAGCAGCGAGCTGATTTTGACCGGCTCGGCTGCCCATACTGTAGGTGCAAGCAGGCCGAGAGTCAGCGCCATCAGCCCTCCCCATCTCATCATCATTCCTGTCATGGGATACTCTGAGCTTGAAGTCTGCCCCTGCATCACGAACCTCCTATCCCTTAATTAAAGGGAACTTGACGAAGGATTTGACCGGTCGCCGCGCTATAGGCCTCCGCAAGCGTATGCACTTGAATCACCTGAATGGATCGCTCGGCTCCGGTAAAACTCAGATGACTGTTGTCCAATCCATCCGGCACGATCATCGTGGTCTTTCTGAGATCCCGGCAGGCATTCATCTTGTCCACTACTCCTCCGACCGGGTGGATCTCAGCATCCGGCTCAATCGTTCCCGACATACAGATATCTTGACGAATCGGATCGCCGAGCAGGGCCGAGGCAATGCCCACAGCAAACATCCCTCCCGCACTGGGTCCGTTCAACCGGGTCGGAACCAGAATGCGTACCGTCAGGTATCGGGAGTCGTATCCCACCGCCTTCGTCGCGACTGCAACAGCCGTCTGAAAGGAGTGGGCGGACGCAGGCATCAAATTCGAGTCGCCGAGAATTTCCGGCCCCTTTCCATCGGCCTTGTACCCAACCATGAGTTGCGCCACAAACCCGGTCCATGAGCCGGTAATGGAGCCAACCTTGTCGTGACCGACGCTTAGGAGAGGTAATGCCAAAGAGACGTCAGGAAACGGCAACGGTTTCCTACTCTGTTGTTGCTGGGGAACGTCGGAAGAGGCGCTATTCGCTACCGATGTGGAAAGATTGCTCCCTGGTGAAGATTTCGGCACCGGGGAAATGGTCACCGGCAAATAGGTCTTGGCCTCGCCCAATTGCTTACAGCCTGGGTATTCACGGTCCGTGTACAGGTCAGCTTGTCCTGGCCGAGGACAGAGCCAGGTGTCAGCCCACGCTGAATCCAGAGAGGCATTGTTTCCGATGAAGGAAACCAGAAAGAGCAGTGCAGCCAGACGCAGCACCTGGTGATGTTGTAACGGGTCTTCGGCCACGTCTGCTCGTGCCTCTGGCAAATACCGCAACTGAAGCCTATCGCTCGAAACGAGGTTCGTCAAAAGAAGTGGGAACTGTAGAACGATAGAAGCACTGGACCCGATATTACCCTGGTAAGGCTTGATACCAGCCATTGGCTTGCACAAGGGTGATTGTGCTGTCGAAGAGTCGACTGATTTGATCATTGACGAGGAGTGCTCGCTTCGGACCGTCGGCGAGAATCTTCCCCTCTTTGAGGAAAATCACGCGATCGATCTCCGGTGGAATTTCATGCAGATGGTGCGTGACGAGTAGCACGGTCTTCCCTTTCGCGATTTGAGCACGCAGGAGATCAAGATACTGAAAACAGGCCTTGAGGTCGAGGCCGCTGGTCGGTTCATCCAGCACCAACACCGGCGGGTCATGGACGAGTGCCCGGCCCAACAGAAACCGTCGCTGCTCGCCGGTGGAGAGATGGCCGAACCGCCGACCAGACAAATCCGTAATGCCCAATTCCTGCAGCACCTCATACGCCCTGGTCAGCTGGGTTTTGCTGAATTGTTGATGCGCATACGTATCGTTGCTCGCATAAAACCCGGAGAGGATCACGTTCAACCCCTCCGCACAGATCAGATAGTCCCGCTGGAGGTCATGCGACACGATGCCGATTCGCTTCCGCAAATCCCAGACATTCCAACGCTCCTCGGCGAAAATCGCCATCCGCGTTTCGTCCTTGGGCATCGCATGCACTTCACCCGAGAGCAATTTGAGTAGCGTCGATTTCCCCGCTCCATTAGGACCAAGAATCGCCACATGCTCACCGTCGTGAAGATCAAATGAAAAATCCGAGAAGACACAGGTCTCACCGCGATAGATCGTCGCGTGCTTGATCTCAAGGATTGGAGAGGCACTCGTTGATCGGATTGGCTCGTGAACCGGCGAGGCAAGTGGGCCGCCGACCGGCCTCCCCGCGTCGCGCGCCTGTTCAAGACCAGCGCGAGCCAATGCGTCGGCCCGTTCGTTCTCTGGATGACCATTGTGCCCTCGGACCCAGTGCCATTCGAGTGAATGGGTGGCTGCCAACGTATCCAGCCGCCGCCACAAGTCCTCATTTTTGACCGGCCCCTTGCCGGCGGTTTTCCAGCCTCGCCGCTTCCAGCTGTGAATCCATTCGCTGATGCCCTTTTGGACATACTGTGAATCGGTGTAAACCCGTGCCGTCGCCGGCGGTGTCAAGAACTGCAACGCCTCAATGACCGCGAGCAGCTCCATCCGGTTGTTCGTCGTCGCCGGTTCGCCGCCACAGAGCTCCTTTTCCGCAGCACCTATCCGCAGCAAAACTCCCCATCCCCCAGGCCCTGGGTTCCCGCTGCACGCCCCATCGGTATAGATCTCGATCATAGGCTGCATCCTCTGACTGAATCAGTTTGCACCGCGATTGTACTACGTACCTTCCAACAGAACTATAGCGATTCCCGTGACTCGATCGACGTACTTGAGTACAATAACCCGTCCAGCGCGCTCACCTTTTTCTGCGAGGCACATACTGCGCACGCTTTTTCTCATCGGTACCGGCGGGCTCATCGGCTCAATCCTTCGTTACCTCTTGAGCGGCTATGCACAACAGCTGAGCAAGAGTATCCAGTTTCCATTCGGCACTCTAGCCGTCAATCTTGTGGGCTGTGCGCTGGTCGGATTTATTGCTGAGCTGGCCGATCATCGAGGCCTCCTCTCAGGGAACACCAGAGCCTTTCTGATCGTCGGTCTCTTGGGAGGATTTACCACGTTCTCGGCGTTCGGCAACGAAACGGTGACCCTCTTGCGTGACGGAGAACTGTGGTTGGCCGGCGGAAACATCGTCGGCCATATAGTCCTGGGGCTCGTCGCCGTGTGGCTCGGCTATTCCACCGCCGTTCTACTCGGAAAATGAGTGAGGTGAGAGATTGACTCGGGACGCTTCGGCAAGGGCAGCATGAGTCTTCGAGATGGGATTCTCACTCTTATCTGAAAGAATTCACTTCACCAGGCCTGGGATCTTTGGGGTCTTGGTCCTCACATCCGAATTCTGCGCCCGATGCAGGAGCGCATGATCCATCAACACCAACGCCATCATGGCTTCGGCAATGGGAGTGGCGCGGATGCCGACGCAGGGATCGTGACGGCCATTGGTTTCCACCATGACCGGATTGCCCTGCTTATCGATCGACTTGCGTGGAATGCGAATGCTCGACGTCGGCTTAATCCCAATCGTAACGACAACATCCTGCCCCGTCGAGATGCCGCCCAAAATGCCGCCGGCGTTATTGGAGAGAAACCCTTCGGGCGTCAGTTCGTCGCCATGTTCGGAGCCCCGTTGCATCACAGACGCAAAACCCGCCCCAATCTCGACCGCCTTCACCGCGTTGATGCTCATCATCGCCGCCGCCAGATCTGAATCCAGCTTGGCATAGACCGGCGCTCCCCACCCGACCGGCACCTGTTCGGCGATTGCCGTGATCTTGGCGCCGACCGAATCACCGGCCTTGCGCAGTTCATCCATGAACGATTCCAGCTTAGGCACAACATCGGGGTCGGCAGAGAAAAATGGATTCTCACTTACCACTTTCCAACTTTTAAACTTCAACTCATGTGGCCCAAGCTGGCTCAGATAGCCACGAATCACAACACCGTATTGCTCCGACAGCCACTTTCGTGCAATCGCCGCCGCGGCAACACGCACAGCCGTCTCCCTGGCCGAGGCCCGTCCCCCTCCGCGGTGATCACGAATCCCGTATTTCTGCCAATAGGTGTAGTCGGCATGGCCCGGACGGAACGTATCGACGAGGTTGCCGTAATCTTCGTTGCGGATCAGCAGCGCGATCGGCGTGCCGGTCGTCTGGCCTTCGAACAGGCCGGAGAGAATTTCAACCGTATCCGATTCCTGCCGCTGGGTCACATGGCGAGAGGTACCGGGCTTGCGCCGGTCGAGGTCCTTCTGGATGTCTTCCGTCGAAAGCGCAAGACCCGGCGGGCATCCATCGACCACACAACCGATGGCCGGTCCGTGGCTCTCACCGAACGACGTCACCGTAAAGATTCTGCCGAACGTATTGCCGGCCATGGGACGAGTGCTCCCTACTCGACCAGATCCAGCTTAATGCGCAACTCTTTGAGTTGATCGGGACTCACCGCAGACGGGGCATCGGTCAGCGGACATTGCGCCCTCTGCGTCTTGGGGAAGGCGATGACATCGCGGATCGAATCCGCGTTGCCCAGCAACATGACCAAACGATCTAATCCGAACGCAATGCCCCCATGCGGCGGCGCCCCATACTCCAGGGCTTCAAGCAGAAACCCGAATTTGACGGCTGCGTCCTCCTTGCCGATCCCGAGAAGGTCGAACACCTTGCTCTGCACATCGCGGCGGTGGATACGAATGCTGCCGCCGCCGATCTCGCTGCCGTTCAGCACCATATCGTACGCCTTCGCCCGCACTTTCAGAGGATCGGACTCCAATAAGGGTAGATCCTCATCCAGCGGCGCGGTGAAGGGATGGTGCATGGCCACGTAGCGCTTCTGTTCCTGATCGTAATCCAACATGGGGAAATCGACGACCCACAGAGGCCGCCATACGGAGGCGTCGATCAACCCAAGTTCTTCACCCAACAAGAGCCTGATCCGTCCCAGCACATCATGCGTGACCGCCGGCTTGTCGGCGCCGAACAAGACTAGATCATTCGGTTGCGCATCAGGCAACGCCGCCGCAAACGCTTTGGCATCCAGGAATTTGGCGATGACGGATTCAAGCTGGCCGTCCGCCGTGATCTTCAGCCACGCCAGGCCCTTCGCACCGAAGCTCTTCGCCGTTTCCCCCAACGCGTCGATGCGCGTCCTCGACAGCGACGCTCCTCCTTTCACGATCAGCGCTTTGACGATGCCGCCCTTGGCCGCCGCATCTTTGAACACTTTAAACTCGCTGGCCGCGCCGAACGATGTCACATCATAGAGCGGCATATCGAACCGGAGATCCGGCTTGTCCGAGCCGTAGCGACCCATGGCTTCCGCATACGTCATCCGAGGAAAAGGTGTCGGCAACTGCACCCCGCCGACCTTACTGAAGATCGTGACGATCATGCGCTCCATAAGACTCATGACTTGCTCACGATCCACGAAGGACATTTCCAGGTCGATCTGGGTAAACTCCGGCTGCCGATCATTGCGAAGGTCTTCGTCGCGGAAGCAGCGGGCGATCTGATAGTACCGATCGACGCCGCTCACCATCAGAACCTGCTTGAATAGCTGCGGCGACTGCGGCAGCGCAAAGAACTGTCCGGCATTGACGCGGCTCGGCACCAGGTAATCCCGAGCACCCTCCGGCGTACTCTTCGTGAGAATCGGCGTCTCCACTTCCAAGAACCCTTCCGCATTCACGAATTCCCTGGTGGCCTGCATAATGCCGTGGCGGAGGCTCAAGAGCTGCTGCATCCTCGGGCGGCGAAGATCCAGGAAGCGATACTTCAACCGAATCGCCTCCGTCACCTCCACGTCGTCTTCGATCAAGAACGGCGGCGTCTTGGCCTCATTCAAAATGTCCACCGCATCGACGAAGACCTCGATTGCTCCGGTGGCAAGTGTAAGATTCTTCGATTCTTCCGGACGCGCCATGACCTGGCCGGTAACCGACACCACACACTCACTGCGGAGCGAATGGGCGGCCTGGTGAACCGAGAGGTTCCGTTCTGCGTTGAAGACGACCTGTGTGATGCCGGTCCGGTCACGAAGATCGATGAAGATCACCATGCCATGGTCCCGCCGACGCTGAACCCAGCCATTCAGGACGACGGTCTGGCCGACATGTTTCGCATTCAACTCTCCACAGCGGTGCGTTCGGATCTTCATTCGACCTTCGCTTTCTTCCCGGACATCCTTTTGCTTCTCTCGGGCTTGGCCCACCCTTCTTTCCTGATCGGTCGCTTCGGCCTCGGTCCCGGCTCCTCTCCTCGTTCAACCGACGCCGTCCGTTCATCGACCAACTCGCGCAACGCGTTCGCTTCCCGATCCGTCAAGAACCGAAACTCCCCCGGTTCCAGGTTCCCGAGCGAGAGCGGTCCCATCCGAATCCGTAGAAGCTTGATGACCGGATGTCCGACCACGTCCAGCATGCGCTTGACTTGATGCTTGCGCCCCTCGCGGATCGTGATCTCCAGCCAGGAATTGGCTTCGGCCTTTCGCACCTTCTTCACGTAAGCCGGACTCGTCATCCCGTCTTCGAGTCTGACCCCGCGCTCCAACTGGGTGATCTCCTCATCCTTCAACACGCCCTTCACTTTGATCAGATACGTCTTCGGCACGTGATACCGCGGATGCAGCAAGGCTTGCGCAAGCTCACCGTTATTGGTCAGCAACATCAACCCTTCACTGTCGAAATCCAACCGACCGACCGGGAACACTCGAACGGCGACTCCCCGCAAGAAATCCTTGACGGTCGTTCTTCCCCCCGGATCATCCAACGTGGACATGACGTTCTTGGGTTTATGCAGCAAGAGATATACGAAAGGCTGCGCCGAGGTCAGGTGCCTCCCGTCGACCTTCACGTGATCTCGAGTGGCATCGACCTTCGTCCCGAGCTCCGTGACGACCTTGCCGTTCACCGATACTCGGCCGGAGGCAATCAGCATCTCCGCCTTTCGGCGGGACGAGAGGCCCGTACTTGCAATAAGTTTCTGTAGCCGTATTTCCATCTTATGTCCCGGTGAAGCGTATCTCGTATCCCGTCGTGGCAGAATCAGAGCCTCTGCGCTTCACGCACGACGTTTCACGCACTGCTACTCCCATTCGATCGTCGACGGCGGTTTCGAGCTGATGTCATACACCACTCGATTCACGCCCTTCACTTCATTGATAATCCGGCTCGACATCCGGCCCAAGACATCATTCGGGATATTTGCCCAGTCGGCGGTCATCCCGTCTACGCTGGTCACCGCACGAATCGCCACGACATTGTCATAAGTCCGTTGATCGCCCATGACGCCGACGGTGCGGATCGGCAAGAGCACGGCGAAGAATTGCCAGATTTCGCGGTAGAGTCCCGCGCCACGAATTTCCTGATCGACGATCGTTTCCGCTCCACGGAGGATCGCCAAGCGCTCCTTCGTCACGGAGCCGAGCACTCGGATCGCGAGACCGGGACCGGGAAACGGCTGCCGCCAGACAATCTCATCCGGCAAACCCAGTTCGGTCCCCAATAGCCGCACTTCGTCCTTGAACAATTCCCGAAGCGGCTCGATCAATTTCAACTTCATCCTGGCCGGCAGCCCACCGACATTATGATGCGTCTTGATCGTGGCCGACGGCCCCTTGAAGCTGACGCTCTCGATGACGTCAGGATAGAGTGTCCCTTGCACCAAGTACTTGACGCCCTTCAGCTTCTTGGACTCGACATCGAAATTCTTGATGAACAGACGTCCGATGATCTTGCGCTTCCGCTCGGGATCGGTGACGCCCTTCAAACCGTCCAGAAACTGTGTCGTCCGATCGAGCACCCTAAGATTGAGATGCAGCTGCGACGCAAAGGTCTTCTTCACCTGGTCGCGTTCGCGGGCCCGGAGCACCCCGTTATCGACGAAGATGCAGGTCAGCTGGTTCCCGATGGCGCGATGCGTGAGAGCCGCCGCGACCGACGAATCGACTCCGCCGCTCAGCGCGCAGATCACGCGATCGTTTCCGACCTGCTCGCGGATCCGATTCACCGCCTGATCCACGTAAGACTGCATGGTCCAGGTCGGCGTGCAGCCGCAAATCTCATAGACAAAGTTGCGGAGCATCTTCGCTCCTTCCGGCGTATGGGCGACTTCCGGATGGAACTGCAGGCAATAGATCCGCCGCTGCGCGTCCTCCGACTTCATGGCCGCAACCGGCGAATTGCTCGTATGGGCGATGGACCGAAACCCCTTCGGCATGTGCTCGATCCGGTCTCCATGAGACATCCACACCACCGAGGAACCGCCTGCGCCAATCCCTTTGAAGAGATCGCTGCGGTCATCGATCAGCAAATCCGCCCGGCCATATTCTCGATGCGGCGCCTTGGCGACTTTCCCGCCTGACAAGTGCGTCACCAACTGCATGCCATAGCAGATGCCGAGGATCGGAATGTTCTGATCAAGGAGCTCCTTGGAGACAAGCGGCGCTTTCTTTTCATAGACACTGGAGGGTCCCCCGGACAGGACAATCCCTTGCGGTCGATACGCAAGAATCGTCGCCAATGGGGCCGTACAGGGAAGAATTTGCGAGTAGACCCGGGCTTCGCGAATGCGGCGGGCGATCAATTGCGTGTACTGCGACCCGAAGTCGAGGACCAGAATCCTATTATGCCAAAGTTCCATGGAGACCGTCGTTCGTGAAGCGTGAAGCGTCGTTCGTTGGATAAGGAAACACTAGGTTTTGGTTATAAGATACGCTTCACGAGAGACGTTTCACGCAGAGCTATTCCCAATCCATCCGATAGTTCGGCGCCTCTTTGGTAATGATCACGTCATGCACATGGCTCTCGCGGAGGCCGGCCACGGACTGCCTGATGAACGTGGCCTTCTGCTGTAAGTCGGCGATCGTTTTACAGCCACAATATCCCATTCCCGATCGCACACCGCCGACCAACTGATACACCACGGCGGCCAATGAACCTTTGTACGGCACACGGCCTTCGATGCCTTCGGGCACCAGTTTCTGGGCCGGGCGTCCTCCCTGTCCATACCGGTCCCCACCCCCTCGCTCCATCGCCCCGATGGAACCCATGCCGCGATAGACCCTCCCTCTTCACACGTTCTGCGTTCGTTGCATGTTCTCCACCTCGGCCAGCTCCTCCGCCTCGCCCTGCAACCGTTCGCTGCCCTCGTCCGCCGGCATGAACTGCTGCACCCGTGTGTTGCCGCTGTCAACGACAAAGACGCTCCCCTTCGCATCGACGGCGATCCCGTAGGGAAAATTGAATTGCCCGTCGCCGTTTCCGAACCCGCCCCACTGGGTGATGAAATTGCCCTCGCGATCGAACTTTTCAATCCGATGATTCCCCGTATCCGTCACATAGAGATGTCCAGCTCCGTCGACGGTGATGCCCCAGGGCGAGCGCAATTGTCCGGCCTCCTGCGCCAGAGCACTGCTGGCATGCCCTGCAGCTGAACTGCCTCCCCACTTCGTTAACAGCTGTGGTAAGACGTTGGTACTGGTGTCAAATTTCTGGATGCGGTGATTGCCCATATCGACGACATAGACCGTCCCGTCCTCTTGATCGACAGCCACCCCGCGCGGGAAATAGAACTGCCCGTCACCGTTGCCGAAGCTGCCCCAGGCCATGATGAACTCACCGGACATGTCGAATTTCTGCACGCGGAAACGACGACGTAGAGATAGCCGCGCACGCGATCGACCGCAATCCCCCAGGGAGCGTTGAACTGGCCTTCGCCGTTTCCACGCGACCCGAACTTCATCATATACCCGCCGAGTTTCCCATCGAACTTTTGCACCCGGTGGTTGTTGGTATCCACCACCCAGACATCGCCCTTGCCGTCGCAGGCGATCCCGGTGGGATTGTGGAAATTCGCATTGGCCGAGCCGAAACTCCCCCACAAGATGATGAAGTTCCCGGCGTTGTCGAACTTCTGCACACGATTGTTGCCGTTGTCGACGACAAACAGCGATCCTTGCTGATCGGCGCACAGTCCGTACATCGGCGCGATAAACTCTCCGCCATGCAACAACGACGCACCCCGTCCTGGCTTTCCCCACTTCGCGACGCAGAGATATCCTGACGTATTGACCAAAATGGTCGTGCTGGCCGGCGTGGAGACATTGTTGCCGATGTCTTTGAACCACACATAAATAGTTTTGTGCCCGTCTCCAGGCGAGAGAATGAACGGAATCGTGGCTCCGAACTTGATCGCCGTCGTCACATCCACCCATCCTGGCGTGCCGGCCACGGGAGTCAACGGACTTTCGGAAATAAAATAGGCCCCGACTCCTGTATCCAAATCGGTCGCCGAGATCGTCACCACAACCTCGGGCGAGTTGGTCATGAAGGCCCCATGATTGATCACGGCATAGGGATTTTGCGGCGCGGTGATATCGATGAGCACGGGCATCGCCGTGACTTCTTCCGACAGCCCGCTTTCCGTTCCGTCTTCGAACGACGCGGTCACAGCATAAAAATAGGGCGTATCGTTGGTGAGACCTTCATGAGTATAGGGGTTCGTCACACCTTCGATCTTGGTCGCCCCCTCGATCGTGACATGCGGCGAGGTACTGAAATAGAGGTTATAGGACAACGCGCCGGACACCTCCATCCAACTCAGAAAAACTTCCGTGTCACCGGCCTTGACCGCAAGGCTACGGGGTGGCTGCACCGCCCCAGCTTCCACTGTGTGCGCAGGCTGGTCTTTCCCACGATTCATCTCTTCTTCGGTCGGCACATATTTCAGGACACGGTGGTTGCCGCTGTCGACGACGAACACGCAGCCTTCCTTATCCACCGCAATACCGTAGGGAAAATTGACCTGCCCCTCTGTATTTCCGCGATTTCCGAATGAACACAGGAACGTCCCGTTGCCGTCGAATTTCTGAATCCGATGGTTGCCGCTGTCCACGACATACACATTGCCGAGTGCATCGCACGCGATACCCCAGGGCGACTTAAACTGTCCGGGGCCATGCCCCTCTCGCCCCCATTTCGTCAAGAAACTTCCCCGGGCATCGAACTTTTGAATACGGTTATTGCTCTCATCGGCCACATAAATATTGCCGATAAAATCGACCGCCACACCGCGTGGAAAGAAGAAGGCCCCGTCGAAGCTGCCGTCACGACCCCACTTCAATAACGGCTGGCCGTCGGCTTGAAATTTTTGGATGCGCGCATTACTCGTGTCGGAGACGTACACATGACCGTCTTGATCCGTGGTGACCCCCCAGGGCACGTCGAAGCGGCCCATATCAGCCCCGCGCCACGCGAACCCAAACTTGCCCCAGGCTTTCTGCACATTGCCTTCGAGATCAAACTTCTGGACCCGGTTGTTACCGCTATCGGCCACATACACGGCATCGTCCGGTCCAACCGCCAACCCGCGGGGATAATAAAACTGGCCTTCCTGTGAACTGGGTTCACCGCCCCACCGAGCCAGGAACGTTCCCGTCCGATCGAATTTTTGGATCGAATGGTTGTCGGTATCTGCCACATAGATGTTGCCGTCCTTATCGAGCGCAATCCCCGTGGGCGAGTTCAACTCACCGTCGCCCACTCCTTCACAGCCGATGACCATAGCCAAGAGATAAGGTGATGGAATCGCCATGACTTCTTGCGATTCAAGGCTTTCGCCCTTCGAGGTGACGACGGTCACGACATAGTGGTAGCAGGTGCCGTTGGCCAGATCATCATGGACATAGGGACTCGAAGCCCCTTCCAAGCAGGTCGCCTTGTCTTTCTTCACACCGACTACGTTCTTGAAATCTTCAGGACCGGCGATGGGACGGGTCAGTTCCGAGAACTTGATCTGTATGCCCTTGGTCGTCTGAAAGTAGAGGTTGTAATACATGGCATCCGGAACCGGATCCCATGTGATGGTGATACGCCCATTGCCTGGCTTGGCCTGAACGTTCTGCGGAGGTGACGGCAGCTCTTCTTCTTCCGCCACCGAATCTCCCGCCCCCCACTCTCCCTGAAGCCCATCGATATGGAGGGGGAATCGATTGGATGGAAACATATCGTCAAAAAGCCATGCTTTCATCACGGTGTTGCCTCAGATTGCTCGTGGAAACGATTCGGAAACAGTGGAACTTTCAACCATTTAGACTTGGATTGAGCACTCTAGCAAAGCAACGGAAATAGAGTCAAGACAACGGCCGCACCGCACTGGAGAATATCACCCTTAAAAATCCCCTATGGTATCCAGAGCCGGATCGATTACAATGTGTCGGTGAGCCACGGCACATCCCGAGATCAGACGACGCTCGGCGAGTAGGTGCGGTAGTTCCACGTTTCTGAATAGAACCGCGCACAGCAGAGGCAAGGATGCGAAACTTCATTCTTGGTGTCACGGTCGGTACGGTTCTCACCACGCTGGTGGTCCAGGCAGCAGGAAAAGATGGGCTCGGAGGGAGTGGACGGCCTCCGCTCTTGCATGATGAGCGGGAGCGGCAGTTTCAGCTTCAACTCGACCATATGCGCCAACAAACGGAGCTGGAGCAGATGCGAATGCAAGGGAAACAGAAGCCCTGCTAGTGAGCCACCGAGCCATCCGGCCCGGCGGGTCATCGTCGCGTCGTGCAAGGAAATTGACAGTCAACAACCACATCTCAACGGCCGATACGGCGGATTCACAGGTGAACACTTATGAGAATGTTTCAAGTCCGACAAACAGTCACGTATGAACTGACGACGGCCGCAGGAACCGAGCAGGAGGCCATTTTGAAAGCCAAAGGCATTCCCTTGGCACAATGGACCGCTGAGGCTGATGAGATTACGGCCGAGATGCTGGATGAGACCGATGAAATCGACGAATACTGAACGAAACCCATGGTCTGTTCCATCTTTCAGGAATACTGACGACCGATAGCCGACACTCCTCATCAGGAGAAAAGTAACCATGCGCGTGATTCACACTATCTCCATATCAACGCTGTGCTTGCTCCTCATCACGGCAGGAACGACCGCTGCCGTTGCGGGGGACAAGAGACGCTCAACCAGCCAGCCGACTCCGTTGGAGAAGAAAATTGAGGACAGGGCCCGGTATGTCATCAAAATCGCCGGATGTAACGATTGCCACACCACCGGCTATGCGGAAGCCGCCGGCAAGATTCCTGAGAAGGACTGGCTCAAGGGAGATGCGATGGGGTGGCGCGGTCCTTGGGGAACGACCTACTCAAGCAACCTGCGGCTCTACATGCAGAACCTCTCGGAAACCCAGTGGATTCAGGTTTCACGGTCGGTTGAGTTTCGGCCGCCCATGCCGTGGTTCGTCCTGCGCGAGATGACCGAGCAAGATCTGCGCGCCATCTATCGGTTCATCCGAAATCTCGGACCAGCCGGTGAACCGGCACCAACTTATGTTCCGCCGGATCAAGAGCCGAAGGGACCGTTTATCCTGTTCCCGTCGAGTCCGGAAACTTCAAAATAGACACCAAGAGAAAGAAGCGTTACAGCTTCTCATCAGACCGGCACAACCTTAGCGCCACGCACCGGCGCATTAGCGACACACCTACCCTCAACGGCGTGGCACGCTCCGTTCCCCTTCTCTTGCCGCTCGCTACCGGTGCTGTTGGCTGCAACTCACTTCATTTCAACACAGCCGTACCCCGCCGCAGCGAGTTACTGACTCTTCTTGTACACGACCAAACCACCAAGAAAAATCGCGATCATGACGCCTGCAAACATCAAGAACGTATTATCCATGGCTAACTCCTTTCCTTCGAACCATGAACCCAGATGTTGGTAGCACCATTTACATCATTCTCTTCAGCTCTTGAATGCCTGATGAAACCTCGCGGAGTAGCCCCCATCCGGAGGCTACTCGTAGAGGGCGCTTAGGACGCCTAGAACACATTGTCTGTATTGATGAAGACCCGCGCGAGAAATTGGTCTAGCAGTGACTCGTCAAGAGCACTACAGTACTCTCGCCAACGCTGATATTGTTTCGCCAGCCTCAATCTCCACAAGGCTGAAATCGAATCAGTAATTCCCTACGCGGGAACCTACGCGGGAATACGACAGCCGATGGAGAACCGGCTAGCGCGACTGGCGAGGCGCCCGCCCATGACTCGGCGGGCCACTGTGATCCGGTGGACTAAGGTCTTCCATCTTCACCTCCTCCTTGATTCGGAATCACTTGGAGAATTGTGCAGACCATAGACTGTATACATCTCTGTATACCTCTTCATTCGTTGATGTCAACTGGGATCATTTAATTTTTTTCAAATTTCAGATGAGCATAAGTTGTGCCAGCTTCATACAGAGAAAGCACCGATTAATACAGAATTTGAGGCCTGGTTTCCTGCTGCTTTTCAGGTGAGTTGCAGGTCGGCAGAATCCTACGGCTGGACACATAAAGAAGGGCCAAGGGTCAGC
>JABMDK010000007.1:130620-150814 GCA_015903995.1 Nitrospira sp. | reverse complement strand
AATACAGAATTTGAGGCCTGGTTTCCTGCTGCTTTTCAGGTGAGTTGCAGGTCGGCAGAATCCTACGGCTGGACACATAAAGAAGGGCCAAGGGTCAGCTATTTCATCAGCTCCAAAGCAGCCCCATATGCACCATACACAAATCCGTACAATTCAGTAGCTTTCCTAGGGGAGTCCACGGAGGATTTCCTGATAGTACGATTCAAGAATCGAGGCGCGCGCTTCCTCCATCATGACCAGCTGTCGTTGGTCGAACGTGTTCGCACAATATAGATAGTGCGTTTCATCCACGATGCCCAGCTCGACATGCACTTGTCGGCCGTCCGGCTCCTCACGCGTCAGTTCCTGGGTGACCGTTCGCTCAGGCAACTCTTCCCAGGCCACCTGCGCCGAGGGGCCATGATTCTCATAGAGCGGTTCAGTGGAATCGCTGGTATGCGCCAGCATGGCGTTGAGCGTGAACAGAGTCCCATCATCCAACTCCGGCAATTCATCCCAAGCCGTTGCGGCCTGAGCTTCGTTGCTCAACACATAGAAAGGCCCATCTTCCACCACTTCTTCGATGGATCTGTATTGAATCGGATCTGCAGGCTGCATGAGCTGTAGCCCCCTGCCGGCCAGCGCACGCTGGAACGGTACCCGCCTGGCCAGCTGCCGTGTTTTCTCACTCACAATCATACGGCCATGTGGACGGAGAACCTGGCACAGGGGATCAAGTCGACTTGCCAACCCTGTCCGCTGTTCAAACGCCATCTGCTGCGATGGATCGTGTCCACGATCAAACGTCCGCCAACTCTCGCTGGGGATCCCTGTATCCTGCTCAGCCTGGAGCAAGGCATGGGTCGCCAACACCAGGTCGAAGGAGCCTGAAAGGGGTTCCCTTTCGATATCCAGACAGATGAATCGAAGATTGCGCAGGCCCAACTCTTTTGCCTTTCGCTGTGCGATCGCAATGGACGCCGCCGAGCGATCGATACCGACCAGATTCGCATCAGGGAAGCGGCGGGCATACAAGGTCGTCAGGATACCGAGACCACAGCCGAAATCGAGAATGTCGCGCGCCTTGCCGAGGTGCGCTATCGCCCGCAGCCCGATGGCTTCATAATATTCATACCGCTGGCTATAGAGAACCGGGAAGATCGTCGGATGCGCGGCAAGATTATAGAACGCCGTTTCATCGGCATGATCGCCGGTATGTTTTCGTTCGGCGTGGATGTTGAGCTGGTTCAGTTCTTCGACGGAGAGCTGTTGCCGCTGCCACAGGAAGTAGTCGCGGTCGGATGTGACGTGCCTGAGCCCCCACCATGAAAGATGATCCTGCAGTGACGTTCTTATCTCGTCGTTCGCATCAACCGACACGGACTCTCCTCGGCCTAGCAGGATGCGGAAAAAGACCGCCAGCGGCGTTCTCGCCTCACTCAGAGACTCAACGTACAGCCCAGAGTACACTTCGCCTCTTCGCTCGCTGCGGACTTGCTGGACGGCCCTTTTGCGCATCCTGCGTGGCCGTTCAGCGTCGTCCTAAATCTCGATCTTTGTGACGGCTACAGAGGTCTCAGTAAGTTTTTCCGCAACCTGCTAGGACGTTTCACGGGAATCTACGGCCGTTTGAGCATAATGGCGTCAAAATACGCGTCCGGCACCGGATGGGGGAACCGAAGCTGCCCCGATCCAAACGCCACATACTTCTCGCAGGTCAACTGCTCCAAACCGATCGGTCCCTTCGCATGCAGTTTCCCCACACTCAGCCCCACGTCGCTCCCCATCCCGAAGCTATCCCCGGCATGAAGCCTGGTTGACGCATTCACCAGCACCGCACTGGCATCAACTTCTCTGGTGAATCGCAGAGCAGACTCGTACCTCGTAGTGGCGATTCCGGCGGTGAGACAGGGACCGTGCATTTTAATATGGGTCAGCGCTTCATCGAGATTTTCCACCATTTTTACGGCCAGGATCGGACCGGCGAACTGCGTAGACCAATCCACCTCCGTCGCCGGGATGATCGCGGTATGTCCCGTCATCGCCATTTGTCCCATGAGCGCCACCGTCTTCGGACACGCATGCACCTCGACCTTGAATTCATCCAGCAGACGGTTGATCAACGGAGGCAGGAACTGCCGGCCCACGATCTGCTGCACCAGTAAGGTGTCCAGCGCATTGGCGGCTCCCACCTGCTGCACCTTCGAGTTGATCACCAGGTTTTGCGCGACTGAAATATCCGGGCTTTCATCGATGTACAGCTGCGTCAGCCCCCCGTCATCGCAGAGCACCGGGACCTTGGCTTGCTCCGCCACCGTCTTGCGTAAGCCGGACCCGCCTCGCACGATGATCGCATCGAGGGATCGCCCCGACCGAATCAGCTCGAGCGCGACTTCTTTTTCTTGGCGATCGATGAACACCCAGGCGCCGATGGGTACACCACTCTCCGTTGCGGCCTCACGAAATCGTGCATCAATCGCCTGATGCGTCAACTTCCACTCCGGAGCCCCACGAAAGATGCAGAGATTACCCGCCTTCAGACAGAGCGCAATCGATTCCACGGTGACGAGCGGACTCCGTTCGGAGATCACGCCGACCACTCCGATCGGCACCCTTACCCTGGAAACTTGCAACCCATCCGGACGTTCCCGTCGTGCCGTCACGGCACCGACGGGATCCGGAAGATCGGCGATGACCCACGCAAGCCACACCCGAGCAAACGACCGAACGAGAACGGGAGAGCCCATCTCCCAAGGTCGTACAAGCCCGTCCCAACGGCAGCAGTCCTCAACAATGTCTGGTCAATTTCGACGATGAGAACGCGCTGGAACATATCTATTCCCAAGCAAGATCAACATTGGCATACAGAACGAGCCGCATCGGATTCGGCCCCTTGCAGATGTGTGATCCATCGAAACACAGCGACTGCTGGACCTATCGTCAGCGCTGTTCCAAGCATGACGTCAACGTCGACACCATCGGCCTCACACATTTCCACTTGAGCATGGAAACGGGAATCGAATGTTACACCCTTCAGGATCCTGGAGACGGCCTCGGCCGTGGATTCGGCAAACTCGTGGACTTTAAATGCACCGAAGTCGATTGGGCCAAAACTCCCCGTGTCCTGTCTTCACACGATCAGAATCAGTGGGTCAAAGTGTGGGTCAGCAATCCCGAGACTCGCGCGCCGACGTATTTCGACATGGAATCGATTCAGGTGCTGCCGGATACTTCCATTCAACTCTGGTTCAAGAAACGCGATGGAACCTGGTGGTTCTGGTCGGAGCTAAAGGCCGGCAATACCTGGACCATCCGCGAACATGCGCGCGATGTCTCGGAAGTTCGGATCCGAGGAACCAAGTCGGGACGAGCGAGCTCCTATGTAATCGGCTCGGTGGTCGTTCGAGACTAGCAGGGCGAAGACCGAAACAAGCGATACCGACTCATACGGTACGGCGAGCACTCTCTGCCGTCGAAGATACGGTAGCTGCCGAGCGGCGTGTTTCCTCGCGAGCCAGCACCGTAGCCAGCCAAGCCCAGGCCATCATGAGTGGCACACACACCAACGCGATATGGGCCGTGGTGGCACCCAGGGCTTTGACTCCGGTGACCAACCACCCCGTCGAGGCATCCCCGCCGCGTGAGATGGCTGTGTCCATGAAATTCTTCGCTTTGTATTTCTCTTCTCGGCTGACAACGGTAAAGAGAACCTCGCGTGCAGGCTTCGATAACGCATACTCTCCCACCCTCCGCAACACAGAAAAGACGACGTAGACCGCGAGGGTCGGCCACAGCGCGATACCGAGAAACCCTATCAAGCTGATCACCGGAAGAAACAGTAAGGGTGCAACCAGACCAAACCGGCTGATGACGCGCTTGGTCACAAACATCTGGGTCAGCCACGTCAAGAACCCCGTCGCAAAATCCAGCGAGGAGAAGAGGCGTGTCCGGGCTTCGGGCTGGTTCAGATATTCCGAAACCAGGCGCGTCTGTTCGAGATACAGAAACGTCGCGGTCATGGTCAAAAAAGCCAGATAGCCGCAAATCCCAAGCAAATAGGGTGACGCCATTGTCAGGCGAATACCCGCCAGGAAACTTCCGCGAAGGGGCTCACCCGGTCGCGACTGATGGTGGGTGGACTGTTCGCGCCCCCATCGGTCGAGTCGATAGACACATACGAGACACAGCGAAAGAAACACGATCGAGGCCACCATGAGCACCGGAACAGGGACGATAAACGTCAGGCCTGTCGTGATCAGTGGGCCTAACAGCGCTCCGCTGCTCCCTCCGGCCGCAATGACGCCGAACAGCCGTGCCCCCTGCTCCGGGGTAAACAGATCGGCCATGAAACTCCAGAAGACCGACACAACGAAGAGATTCATCACCGACAACCAGACAAAAAAACTGCGGGCCACCCACTCGGGATACAGATGACTCGTCATCAGCACATAGAACGCCACCAGATTCGCGATGAAGAACGCATAGACGGTCAGCAGCAGCCGATAGCGCGTGCATCGCGCCGAGAGCCATCCGAACAACGGCGTAGCCGCGAGCATGGTGAAGAATGTCGCGGTCATCATCCAAGGGAGATGTTGCAATCCTCCTTCGATGGCCATTTCGTCGCGCACCGGACGGAGTATGGAGTAGCCGCAGAGGAGACAGAAAAAATAGACGAAGGCCCAAGCCAACGGGACCAATTCTTCCCGTTTCGCACCGAGGGAGTGCGCCCATCGAGTCACTTGTGTGTGATCCAATCCGACCATGGACCGCAGTGTAACAGGTGTACCTTCGCCTGCAAGTGGTAGATCTGTTAGAATGAGCGGATCGTACGGAACTCTTTGGGGGCCGAATAGATGATCGATCTTCGTAGCGATACGGTGACCAAGCCGACGGACGAGATGCGAAAAGCCATGGCGCGCGCCGAGGTCGGCGATGACGTCTATAGCGAAGACCCGACCGTCAATCGTCTCCAAGATATGGCGGCGGCCATGCTCGGCAAGCGATTCGCGCTCTTCGTCCCCTCCGGTACCATGGCCAATCAACTGGCAATCCGATCACACACTCAACCGGGACAGGAAATCATCGTCGAGAGCAAGAGTCATGTCGTTCGCTATGAACAGGGCGCAGCCGGGGCCTTAGCCGGCGTACAGCTTCATTGGGTGACCGGCGAACGTGGGATCATGACTGCCGAGCAGGTGGAGGCCGCCATCAGGCCGAACGATGCACACAGCATCACGACGGCCTTGATCTGCATCGAGAACACGCACAATGCCGGAGGCGGCACGATTTATCCGCTCTCCACGATCGAAAAAATACGAGCCCTTGCCGTGAGACACGGGATTCCCATGCATCTTGATGGAGCCAGGCTCTTTAATGCCGTGGCCGCCACCACCTTGCCGCCGACGGTCTACGCCCAACACTTCGAAACCGTTTCCCTCTGCCTCTCCAAGGGACTGGGAGCCCCGGTTGGATCGCTGCTGCTCTCCAATGACCAGCGACTCATGGATCGCGCACGCCGTTTTCGGCGTATGTACGGAGGCGCGATGCGCCAAGCGGGCATCCTAGCCGCTGCCGGTATCTATGCGCTCGAACGGCACGTCGCCCGGCTCAAGACCGACCATGAGCATGCCAAAAAACTGGCGCGCCAACTCCAACACATCTCCGCAATCCAGATTGCGCCGCAACACGTCGAAACAAATATCGTCATCTTCGACATCGTCGACGAGCACCGCTCTCCGGCCGAACTGGTCGCCGCGCTCAAAGAGCACGGTGTGCTCATCAACGCCGTCGGAGGACAGAGCTATCGAGCCGTCACCCACCTGCATATCACCGAAAAGCAGATCGATGAAGCCGTAGCCGTCTTTGCCAATGTCCTCAAACGTTGACACTATATTCCTCCATCCATAGAATGCCGAAGCAACGCCGTCCTTGGCCGGTTGTCCCTCCATGCAACCTAGTGGAGACCACCGAGAACGACGAACAGACCCTTCGCTAGCCGATTCATGGGTTTGCACACACAATTCATTGCCATGGAAGTTAAACACGGTATGGACACAGACACCACAACCAACACTCCCACTCGTGAAGAACTGAACGCCGAGCTGCTCGAAGTCCCTGAACCTCCGGAGCAGCCAGAATCGCCGCCACCCCCGGGATTTGAAGATAATGTGGAAATCGCGCTACGGCACGTCAAAGGCCGAAGGGGCGGCGACCTCGTCGGCGTCCTGCTCGTCGGATCAGGCGCTCGGAAGGCTCTTACGCTCCACAGCGATATCGACTTGATCGCCCTCGTCAAAGGAGAGGCGGATAGTCACGAAATCCTCCGTGTCGGCGACCGTCTGGCAGATATTCGTTACCATGGCCACCACGCCGTCGAAGAGGACCTCGTCTACTCGCTTCGGCTCCCCTCCCTGCTTCGAAAAGGCAGAATTCTCTTCGATCACGACGGCACTTGTGCGAAACTAATGGAAAAGGTCCATCACCGCTTTCGCCAAGGTCCACCATCGGCTTCGATCAACGAACAGATTCGCCTGAAGGCCGAATGCTATCACCTGTTGGAAAAATCTCTCGTAGAGAAACCGGGAACAGCCCACTACCTATTGACGCTGTTTTACGAGGATTGCATCTCCGCATTCTTTCGTTTGAGAGGGTTTTGGTTGGTCGCCCCGGTGGATATTCATCGGTTCATGTTTTCGCGCGAGCCGGCGCTCGCCGACCTGGCCGGACAATTCCTGACAGCCACCACCCTCGACGATCGGCTCAACTTTGGCCGGCAATTTGCCGATCTCCTCTTTAAGGATGTCCCGAATCCTGCTCGCATCGACTGACCGAAGCAGTGCATTCAACCGGGTGCCTCCACGTAGGAAACGTGTTTCATCTGCTACGTGAAAGAGACCACGCCTGTCTGCAGATCGATCGACGGGCGCACATTAGCTGTGACCGGCGACAAACCAAGGAGCGTACTTATGGAACTGGGATTCATCGGACTCGGTAAGATGGGCATGAACATGGTGACACGCCTTCGGCGCGATCAGCATCGCGTGGTGGTGTACGATCGCTCCAACGACTTGATCAAACAGGCCGAGGGCCAGGGTTGCATCGGTTCCTCATCCCTTGCTGATCTTGTCGGTAAGCTCAGTGCCCCACGTGTCGTCTGGGTGATGGTGCCTTCCGGAACCCCGACCGAAGAAACCATCCAAGCCGTGGCTGCACTCCTGCACCCTGGCGACATTATCGTAGACGGGGGCAATACCAGGTTTCACGACGATGTGCGGCGCGCTGCCGAGCTGAAGAAAAAAGGCATTCACTATGTCGATGCAGGAACCAGTGGAGGAATCTGGGGGCTGAAAATCGGCTATTGCCTCATGGTCGGCGGAGAAGACGCAGCCGTCAAACGGCTTGAACCGGTGTTCAAGACCCTGGCTCCTGAAAACGGCTGGGCCCACGTCGGCGCGGCCGGTGCCGGGCACTATGTGAAGATGGTGCACAACGGCATCGAGTACAGCATGATGCAAGGCTATGCTGAAGGATTCGAACTGATGTCGAAGAGCGAATACAAGCTCGATCTGGCGCGTGTGGCTGATCTCTGGATGCACGGGAGTGTCGTCCGGTCCTGGCTTTTGGAGTTGGCCGCTGGCGCACTCAAGGAAGACCAAAAGCTGGAAAAATTGAAGGGCTACGTGCAAGATTCCGGTGAAGGCCGCTGGATGATCGCCGATGCCATCGAGAAGGATGTGCCGGTCCCTACCCTCACGACGGCGCTCTTTACACGGTTTCGATCGCGACAGGACGAATCATTTGCTGAAAAGATGTTGGCGGCTTTGCGAAATGCGTTCGGCGGCCACTCGGTCCGACGGTAACGGCCTGCCCCCTCGAGTAGGCTACTGAAAACACGTCGACCCGGCAGGACGACAGATTGCTCGCAGGGTGATCCCAAAGATTCTCCTGCAAGACCGCCGCGAGAGAAGGGATGAGGCATACCCTGTTCCGCATTATTGAGTCTCTGAGCGACGCGAGAATGAAGCTGGCGGACCTTTTTACCATCCCGCCGAGGAGATATTCTAATGGCTCACGCGAATAGTCAGCGAATCGATATCCACCCCACGCAGGAACCGCTGCCGCCGGTGGAACCCTGCACGCTGGTCATTTTCGGAGGCTCAGGCGACTTGGCTCGCCGGCGTTTGATCCCCGCCGTCTACAATCTCCTCCTCGACGGGTTACTCCCCTCGAACTACGTCGTGATCGGCCTGGGCCGCACTCCCATGAGCGATGAAGAATTCCGAGCCAGCGTCCGCGACGGCGTCGTCAAACATTCCCGACAGGCCCTCATCGAAGATACATGGAACGTCTTTTCCCAACACCTGTTCTACTTGGCAGGAGGAAACGACGACGTACAAACTTATGCGCGGTTGAAAGAACGGGCCGAGGAACTCGAACGGAAGTTCCAACTGCCGGGGAACCGCATTTTCTATCTCAGCATCCCCCCTAGTTCCTTCACCGACGTCTGCGAGGGACTATCCCGTTCCGGGCTGACAGGAACGCATGGAGCACAATCACCCTATACACGGATCATCGTTGAAAAACCCGTCGGGCGCGACCTCGCCTCCGCGCAGGCCATCAATGAAGTGACTGGCCGCGTCTTCGACGAGGCGCAGATCTTCCGGATCGATCATTACCTCGGAAAAGAGACCGTTCAGAATCTCATGGTCGTGCGCTTCGCCAACAGCATTTTTGAGCCGATCTGGAACCATAAATACGTCGACCACGTCCAAATCACGGTGAGTGAAGCCGAGGGTGTCGGAACCAGAGCAACGTACTACGAGGAAGCCGGCGCACTTCGCGACATGATCCAGAACCATTTGTTGCAATTGCTCTGTCTGGTTGCCATGGAACCGCCCTACTCGCTCGATCCGAACGTGGTGCGGAATGCCAAGATGGAAGTCCTCCGCTGTCTCAGGCCCATCACGGCCAAAGACGTGGACAAGTGCACAGTACGAGCGCAGTACACTGAAGGGACGGTCCATGGCACACCTGTGCCCGGCTATCGACGTGAAAAAGGCGTCACGCCTGACTCAACCACGGAAACCTACGTGGCGGTGAAATGTTTCGTCGAGAATTGGCGATGGTCCGGAGTCCCGTTCTACTTGCGAACCGGGAAAGCGCTGCCTCTGCGCGCAAGCGAAGTCGCCGTTCAATTCAAAGACATCCCGCAGATCCTCTTTAACGCCAATGCACAGAATCCTCAGGCCCCGAACGTGCTGGCGTTGAAGATTCAACCGGAAGAAGGGCTCTCGCTCCGCATCGTCTCACGGGTTCCCGGCACTCGCGCGCAGACTCATCCGGTGGAAATGAACTTCAAGTATGGGGAGGTATTTGGACGACCGTCTCCAGAGGCCTATGAACGCCTCCTGCTCGACGTCATGGCGGGGGATGCCTCCCGCTTCATGCGGCGCGACGCCGTGGAAGCCTCCTGGGCCTGGATCACTCAGATTCTCGAAGCCTGGGACAAGTCGGGACAGCGATGGCTGCCTGAATACCAAGCCGGCACATGGGGACCGGTCGAAGCCGACCGGTTGATCCAAAACGACGGCCGTACCTGGCGGGTGTTATAGCCTAATCAGCAAAGAGCCCGATCACTGACCCAACGTAATCTGGATTTGCTTCGCAATTTCTTCCCGCTTTCCCAGCCCTCCGACAAATTTCACGAACTCGCCATTTCGATACAACGCCAGGGCGGGAAGCGACGAGACTTCCCGTTCAGCGGGAATCTGAAACTCCTCATCGACATTCATTGTCAGGATGAGTACCCGTTCGCCCCATTCCTGCTGTAACTGTTCCAATTCCTTCATCAAAACCCGGCAATGACCACAGCCCGGTTTCCAGAATTCCACCAAAACAGGTACTCGACTCGCCTCAACCACCCGATCAAAATCTCGATCCGTGATGGCGTGGAGCATGGAACTCATGATGGCGTGTCTTGTGCCAACAGCGGCTTCAGAATATGGGCCACCTGCTCGGCAAACAACCGATATCCGGCGGTACTCAGGTGAATCCCATCGTTCGAATAGATCGATGCCAGTTGGCCGCTCTCCGGATCTGCAGTAGCTGCAAACAGATCAACGCAGGCAAGGCCTTTCGAGTCAGCATACTCTTGGATAAGCCGGTTCAGTCGGCGTCGCCGGGCAAGATGTTCGGCAACCCACTCCTGCCCCTCTCGGCTCCCCGAAGCATCCTCCACTCGAATTGAGGGCACTGTCACAGGAATTGGAACCGCACCCATCGCCAAGGTCTGTTCGTACATCGTGATGAGATTGCCCATGATTTCGGCCGGTGACGCATTCCATCCCAAATCGTTCGTGCCGCCAAGAATCGGGACATAACCCGGCTGATGATCGAGCACATCGCGCAGGAACCGCATGACCATTTCGCCTGTCAGCTCGCCGCAGATCCCGGAAATACGAACCTGAACATCATCGCCGATAGAGGCATGAAGGAACTGTCCGTACGGGGTCTCTCTCCCGGTTGGATTCTCTCTTGTCGGAGACTGAAAGCCTGCCGTCAGACTATCGCCGAAACAAATTATGAGTGGCGCGCGACTCATGGTGCAGCTCGATTCTACCGATGCCCCTCACGACACACAAGCCGCCGGACCACGCACGGATCCGGAACGGAACGGCTGCAAAGAACGGCGATTTCCTTGACGTATCTGCGGTCTGCCGGTAGGTCTTATATATGACGACGGACCTCAAAGCGGCTCAAGATATGATGGCCGCCGCAGTCGCCACGCGCACGGCTGAAGACCCGGAGATTGTTTCCGCCAAACGTGTCTTAAAACTCCTGGACAAGACGGCCAAATCGAACCGGACGTACGGCTCAGCAAATCCCGTTGCCTTGAAATTTACCCAGCAGCTATTCGAAGAATTGACCACTCATCTCACCACGTATGCACGACTGGCGTTCCTCGTTCAACGATCCGAATTACTGTGCAAGGACGTTGTCGTCTACCAGGCAGAACAGGATGGAGGAAGCGAGAATCTCGCCTTCAAACTGTACGCCGACGGCATCCGAGAACTCGTCCTGCACGAGGGGCTTATACAAGAGGACCTGTCGCTCTTCCTTGCCTCTCTCTGGAGCAACGTCGATTCCAATGAGGATGACGATGATATCGTCACACGTCTATGGGCTCGAAATCTCTCGACGATCACGCTCACAACGGCGGAAGAACTCTCAAAGTCGTCGATAGGGAACGACAGCCTTGCCAGCAGCATGAGCTCGTCCGATTCGACGCTCAGAGAGTTGCTGGATCGAGAGCGAGAACGGAAAAAGCAGGCCAAAGAAGAAACCGACGCTGAGGGCGGTGGTTCAGGAAACGATAAAAATCGTTTCCAGTCCGGGCTTGCAGGCTATGAGGTCACGGAAGAAGAACTGGCCGTCCTCGTGCAAGAAATCGAGGCAGAGCGTAAACAGGATAGTCTCATGTACATCCTGGACATGTTGACCGCCATCCTCGCCTCAGAGAAATCTCCCACGTTGCTGACGAAACTCTTCAATCTGTGGGGCACCATCGTGGAATCCCTTCTTTGCGGAGGCAAATGGACGGTCTTGGAGAACGTCTTAAGCCTCCTCCATGAAACAGATGCCGTGCGGCCGGATCTGGGCGAGGAACACAAACAGCAGTTGGCCTCGCTCCTCAACGGACTCGGCCGCACGGAACGAGTGAAGATGATCGAGGACTACCTCAATCAAAACCCGGACGCCGACGTGAAAGGACTCTCGACCGTCTTACTGCTGATGCAGACGGATGCCGTCCCCGCACTCTGTTCGCTTCTTGCGAACGTCACGTCTCCGGTCCACCAAGCCATTGTGTCGGAAGCCCTGGTTGTCCTCGCGAAGGACCACCCGGATCCCTTGGTGCGAGGGTTATCGGATCGTAAGCCTGGGTATGTTCGTAATCTGCTGGTGATCCTCATTAAGTGGAACAATCCCAAGTTCGCCGATTCGATTGAACGATTGACCCGATATCCTGACGCGCAGGTTCGGCGGGAAGTCGTCCGTGCCCTCGGCCTCTTCCGACCCACCGGCAATGGCACCAAACTCGTCGCCCTCTCGACCGATGAAGACGATGGGGTTCGCTTTGCGGCGCTGAAGCTACTCATATCCGGCCAGTACACCGTTCCCTTCTCCCAGTGGTCCCCGCTTCTATCGGCAGAAGAGTTTATGGATCGCCCTATCAGTGAGCGACGAGCGATCTTTCAGGCTATCCGCGCCACATGCGGGGACGAAGCCATTCCCTATTGGCAAGGGCTGATGACCGAATGGACATGGACGAACCGGAAGAAAAAGGAAGAGCTGGCGGTCCTGGGAGCGGAAACGCTCGGAAAACTCGCCACTCCTGCCGCGATCGCCGCGCTTTCACTGGGAGCGAACAAGGGAAACGCCGCGGTTCGTCAGGCCTGCGCCACAGCACTGGCGCACGCGCAACGGCTCCAGCGTAGTCTCCCCTCAACCGGTACGCCGCACTAGGACACCGAATCGTGAATGAAAGCCAGTCACAATCTCTGCAAAATCCGCCCGGCGAAGACCGTATCCAGCCGATTCTGACACACGAAAAGTCGTTGGCACGGAAGATCGGCCAAGGATCAGAAGCCGGAGATATCCTCGACCAACAGTTGGTGATGTTGGGTTTCCAACTCATCACACAGTTGAATACGCTGATTAAAACCTCAAAAATCCATGGCCGCGCCAACGCCGCACTCGACAAACCAGTCGAAACGATGTTGACGCTCATCGAAACCCTCGCGCACGACCAACCCGTCACCTTGTGGGTACAGGAAGACTTCCTCTTTCTCGGCGAGAACCATCTGAAAGTGACGGCACAACAAATGCTGGTCGTCTCCAGCATCCTCGATGCCTTGAAGAATTGGAAGATCGGCGGCCTGACGTTTTCCCCATCGGTTTCCTCGAAGGACCTTCGAGAGTTCGCCCACCTCTTCGTCAGTCTCGATCCTGCCACAAAATCGATTGAAGATTTCCGACAGGAATTGAAGAACCTGGCCGTGACCGGCATCGAACTGAAGGACCCTCGATTGCTCAATCTCAAAGAAGATCTTGCAAAAGACAGAAATTCGAAAGCTCGGCACAAGACACGCTCAAAAACCGCCTATGGGAAAGCCGCCGATGCGGTCGGCAATCTGACTCAATCGTCCCGCGATGGAAAAGCGCTGAACTTCAAACAGGCAAAACGTGCCATTCAAAACATCGTCGACCTGATGATGCAAGACGAGCCGATCATGCTGGGTCTCACCACGCTTCGCTGTCACGATCAATACACCCATAACCACTCCGTCAATGTCTCCCTCCTCTCCATCGCCCTCGCCAACAGAGCGGGCTATCCGAAAGTCGAGCTGGCCGATCTCGGCCTGGCCGCGCTGTTTCACGACATGGGCAAATCGACTATTCCCCTGGAAGTCTTGAATAAGCCGGGTGAGTTTACCGAAGACGAGTGGACGATGATGCGCAACCACCCCACGGAAGGAGTCTTAAGTCTCACCCAGTTACGCGGCATCACCAATCTTCCGACTCGCATGGCCGCCGCATCCTTTGAACACCACATGAACTTGGACTATTCCGGCTATCCCAAATTAAAGACACCATGGAAACTCTCCCTGACGGGGCGCATTCTCACGATCGCCGATTGTTACGATGCCATGACTTCGTCCCGCGTCTACCGCCGGGAGCCGATGTCGCCCTCGAAAGTACTGAATATAATGCTGGCGAAATCCGGGAGAAGTTTCGACGCGACCTTGCTCAAACTGTTCGTCAATTGCGTAGGAATCATTCCGATCGGAAGCCTGGTCGTTCTTGATTCTGATGAATTCGCAGTCGTACTCAAGCCTGCCGCCGATCCGACCGAGAGCGAACGGCCGGCCGTCAAAGTCATCACCGATGCGCAGGGGAATCCCATCGATCACGGCCCCGAGTTGGATTTGACCGAGAAAGATGATAGCGGCGAGTACCGCCACAGCATTATTCGGTTGGTCGACAATACGGAGCACAAATTCGACACGAGCCGGTACTTCGTCTAGCCATCATCAACGGTACGCCGCTCGGCCCCACATGTTCTCTTCCTTGCTTGACAGCCTGAAATCCGATCTTCGACAATGCGGACATGGGTGAACATATCGTCATTGAACGATTGGAGTTCCGCGGTCGCTGCGGTGTGACGCCAGAGGAACGCGCTCGCCCGCAACCCCTCGCTCTCGATTTGGAATTGGACTATCGGCTTGAAACAGCAGGGTTGTCCGACGATCTTGTTCATACGATCGACTATGCTCACGTGGCTCAGCGTGTCGTCGACATCGGAACGCTTCAAGAATCTCAGCTGCTGGAAACCCTGGCGGAACGACTCCTGGCAGCCCTGTTCAATGAATTCCCGATCGATCGCATCAAACTGTGGCTAAGAAAACTGCATCCTCCGATCTCCTACGTGACCCGTTCCGTCGGAATCAGCATTGAGCGTACAAGGCTCGCGCAACTCGTCCTCCACGCAGATCCGCTGCCGGCCCAGTTTCTCGTCCAACAGCTTCAACGCCTCCCTAAAGGCAAGGTGCTCGATATAGCCTCCGGCAGCGGGCGGCACGCACTATTCCTCGCCTCGCTCGGCTATCAGGTCGACGCGGTCGATCGCGATGAGCAAGCCCTCGCACGACTTTCGACCCACGCCCAAACCAGACAACTTACTGAGATCAGAGCGCGAGTCCTGGATCTGGAGCAGCCGATGCAGAAGCCGGATCTCGGGCATGAAGCGTACGATGCCGTCGTCGTCTTCTTTTACCTGCACCGTCCCATTTTTCCCTCTCTCATTGACGCACTGAAGCCCGGTGGCGTATTACTGTATGAAACCTTTACCCTCGACAACCATATCCAGCGCCATCATCCAAAGCGTCGAGAGTTTTGCCTTGCGCACGGTGAACTCATACGCCTTATCCCCGACCTCCACATCCTCCATTATGACGAAGGACTCCACGAAGGAATGAGCGGGTCTGAATGTGTCTACACAGCCCAACTTGCGGCACGGAAACCCCTCACTCCAGAACCATCGATATGAGCCGCCTGGACCTTCATCTGCATACCACCCACTCTGACGGAAGTTGCACGCCCACTGAGGTGGTCAACATGGCACACATCGCGGGAGTGACGGCCTTGGCGATCACCGATCACGACATCATGACGGGTGTCACCGAAGCCATGACGGTCGGACAACAGTATGGAATCGAGATCATACCCGGGGTGGAAATCAGCTCACTTGCCGGCCGCTCCGAGTTGCACGTGCTTGGGTACTTTCTTGATCGGCAGGACTCCGACCTGCTTGCTCGCCTGCAGACGCTGCGGGATGGGCGTCACCGCCGAAATCCACAGATCATTGATCGTCTGCAGGCTCTCGGAATCGACATTACGTACGATGACGTCCGCACACTCGCCGGCAGTGATTCAGTCGGTAGACCGCACATTGCTCGTGCCTTGATGGACAAACGCGTGGTGACATCCGCAAAAGAAGCCTTTGATCGCTTTCTTGCCGAGGGGAAACCGGCCTACGTTCCTCGGGAGCTCCCGAGCCCTGCCGAAGCCATCAGCTGGATCAAAGCCGCTCGCGGACTTGCCGTCCTGGCCCACCCAACCTGGGTCAAGGTCACGGAGCAGTCGTTGGTTGATCTGGTTCGACAACTCAAAGCCGACGGACTTGACGGTGTAGAGGTCTACTACAGTACACATGCCGCGCGACAGACTCGAGAATACCTCAGTCTGGCCCAACAACTCGGGCTCTTGGTCACCGGCGGAAGCGACTTTCATGGCCTCACGAAACCCGACATCGAAGTCGGCATCGGCAAGGGCACACTGCACATTCCGACTTCGCTGCTTCCCAAGATGAAGGAAGCCGCCGGACGACTCTAGCGCAATACCCTCCGTAGATTTCACCCAATCCATTGACTCTCCTTCGGTATCCGCTAGACTCCGACTATCTTCAGATCTCGTCACCCATGGTCAATGCGTCGAGCTGGGCCCTTCAATATGTGCTGGTCACACTGGTCGTGCTGTTTGCCGGTCCCATACTAGCCAAACTGCCCGTGACACAGTCACTTCCCCTCTCGCTGTTCGGCCTGACCGGTTTCCAAACCATTCACCTCGTCGCTGAAGGAGCAGGGATGGTCGCGCTCTGCATACTTTCGCTCCGCGCCTTTCTCCAGATGCCGCATAACGGACGCGGTTTCTCGTTTCTTCGACAACTGGTCCTTCCGGTCACGACCCTGTTCATCGTGATCGGGATAGATAGGGCTCTCCACGTTACTCAGCTTTCACTTTTCGCCCCCGTGGGGTCCACTCACTATACCTTGGCCTATGCTGTGGTACTGACTCTGAGTGGGGTCTGGATCACCGCTGCCTGGTTTCTGCATCTCGATGCCCTTCACCGTTTTTTCGTCACACCTGTGCGCGCGACTCGGCGCCAAGGACCTGGAGCGTCGGACGAAGATATCGACGAACTCGACCCGGAAGAAGAGAGCAGCGCATCCGAGGCTGCAGCGCCCATCCTCGCGATACAGAGCGGTCCACCCGCTACACTTGGTCGGTATAAGGTATTAAAGGTATTAAAGGAGTTAGGGCGCGGCTCGATGGGGGTGATCTATCTGGGGAAAGATCCGACGATTCAACGATTCGTAGCGATCAAGACTATGCGGCTCGACGAGATCGACGACCACGATAAACTGCAGGAAGTAAAGGCTCGATTCTTTCGCGAAGCGGAATCCACCGGGCGATTGTCTCACCCCAATATCGTCACGATCTTCGATGCCGGGGAGGAGGACGACCTCGGCTATATCGCCATGGAGATGCTTCAGGGCACCACGCTCAAGCAGTGGTCGAGGAAACCGAATCTCCTGCCGCTCGAAAAAATGATCCCGATCCTGGCGAGCGTGGCCGACGCGATGGACTATGCCCATCAGCAAGGCGTTGTGCATCGCGACATCAAACCGGCGAATATCATGTTGACGACCGATGGGGTCGTCAACATCATGGACTTCGGCATTGCCAAAATGGCGTCGTCGTCGAAAACGCAGACGAACATCGTGCTGGGGACTCCCACGTACATGTCCCCCGAGCAGATCTCCGGGAAAAAGGTGGATGGACGATCCGATATTTTTTCGCTCGGTGTCGTGATGTTCGAACTCCTGACCGGTCGTCCACCCTTTCTTGCGGACAACGTCTCGGCCTTGCTGTTTGCCATCGCTCACACGCCGCATCCCAGCGTGAAAGCCATCAGGCCGAACCTCCCTCCCATCGTCAAAGAAGTCCTCGATCGAGCGTTGCAGAAAGACCCGGTCTACCGCTATCGCTACGCCGGCGAGTTCGCGATGGAACTCCGCTCCTGTGTCAAAGGGTTGGCCGCGTAACTACGTGGTGCCGGTTCCCTTGATTCTTCATCCTATAAACGGCTGTAGAAACGTGGTGCTGCTACGGGATAGCCTCACTGGCTGCGGGTGAGCGGGGCATTTCTAATCACGGAGGGACTCACCCTATGGGTGAAGCAACACGCAAGGCGTTGGCGCGTCAGCAGGCGGCGATCGCGATCGATACGTTCGGGGGCCGGATCCACGTGGAATGGGATCCGACGGCTGCCGTCACGCCGCTGGGCCAGCTGCCGTTCTTCATTGAGTTTCTGAAGGTCAGTGGGTTGTTCGATAGCTGGGTCGCGGACTGTCCGCTTGAGTACCAGAGCAACCACGCCTCGGGCAAGCGCGCGGTGCTCGCGACCTTGCTGCTGTCGATCCTCGCAGGGCACCACCGCTACGCGCATATCACCGCGATACGCCAGGACGGCATCCATCCAGAACTCTTCGGGGTGACGCATCTCGTGTCGGAAGATGCGGCACGACGCGCACTGGTCAAGATCGACGAGGCCTCAGGGGTGGCCTGGCTCGACCGGCACCTGGCGAAGACCACGCGGCCCTTGCTAGCCACGCCGTGGATCCTGGATCTGGATGCGACCGTGAAGTGTCTATATGGCAAACAGGAAGGCGCGATCGTGGGCTACAACCCAACGAAACCGGGGCGGCCTTCGCACAGCTATCACAGCGCGTTGATGGCCAACACCCGGCTGGCCTTGGCGGTGGAGGTGATGGCGGGGAACGAAACGGCGCCGCTGCACAACATGCCTGGGATCTGGGCCTGGTTGGATGCGTTGCCGAAGGCGGAGCGCCCCGCCGTGCTGCGTGGTGACGTGGCCTATGGCAACGAGTCCGTCCTGCGCGAAGCCGAGGCCCGCGATCAGCCGTACTTGACCAAGCTGCGCCTGACCAAGCACGTGAAGGACCTCATCAAGAAGCTGTTCCGCCACACCGGGTGGGCAGACGCCGGACAAGGCTGGGAAGGCGTGGAAGACACGCTGACGCTCACGGGCTGGAGCCGGTCGCGGCGTGTGGTCGTGCTACGCCGTAAACTCAGCGGCGAGATGCTGCTCAGGGGGACGGATGATCGCCAGGATGAGTTCGCCTTTATTGAAGGCGATATCCCTACCGCACGGTACGAATACGCCGTGTTGGTCACCTCGACCCAGCATGAAGTGTTGACGCTCGCCCAACTCTATCGGGATCGAGCGGATGCCGAAAACAATTTTGACGAGTTGAAGAATCAATGGGGATGGGGCGGGTATACCACCCAGGATCTCGCGCGCTGCCGACTGATGGCCCGCATGGTGGCGCTGGTGTACAACTGGTGGAATCTGTTTGTGCGACTGGCCCAGCCTCACAAACACTTCGAGGCGATCACGAGCCGACCGCTCTTGCTGCATGGCGTGGCCACGCAAACCCGACATGGTGGACAGACGCGTGTGACGATTACCAGCACGCATGCGAAACAATCGGTCATACAAGCCGTGTTGACGAATTTGGCAGGCTTCCTGAACGCCTTGAAGACCACTGCGGAGCAGTGGACGGATGTGCAACGGCTTCGCGCGATTCTCGAGCGCGCATTTGCCAAATTCATGCTCACGACCGCCGGTCCGCCTGCGTGGCTCACCGCCAAACCGGATCCAATCTGACAGCGCAACTGCTTTTTCTAGGTTCATGCATTGTTCAATCCAAGCTAACGCCTCCCCATCACGACGTATCAATGGCAGCCACATTGATAACAAGCAACGCCGTGAGGAAACTCTGTCTGACGCGCGAAACTTCAGTTTTGTAAGTGGAGACGCCCTTTCGGTAAGCTTTGGTAGCAGCCTTCTGAAAGTTCCTGTTCATGCTCCTGCAAACATTGCAAGATACGGCCATCACCCGGCAACACGCTCTGACAGACCCGCTTCACATCTTCGACGCAGGCAAGCCTATACCCGTCAGCTTCCTTCCAGCGCACCAGCCGTTGTTGCATGATCTGTTGACAGGGAGGGTCCAATCGTTTCATGCGCTGCAGCACACACCGTCGCCGGTCTTCGCCTGGAAGAGAATCGGGACAGTATCGCTGCACCGCAGCCTCACATTTCACTTCCGTGATTTGCCTGGCACGGCTGTCGCGTGGAACGGATACGCCGCTGAACGTGGTCACAGAATCCGCTTCTCCCGCTTCTGCCAGGCTGTCGACCGATTGCCTGCTCACGCCGGGAATCGTGAGGTCGAGTTCGGGGACGCGCTGCGCGTCAGCAATCGATGATGCCGATTGCCCTGAAAAGAGCTCTTCTTTCGATGGGAAATTCGCCCAGATGATGGTCCAGACTAAGACCAACCCAGCCACCGAGATGGAATTCGTGATGGCTTTTCCAAATCGTTCTTCGGAGCCGACGGTCTTCATCACGGTGAGGATAAAATAAGGCTGCGAGAAAATCATTGAAACAGGGTTTTCCCGCAAAACCGTGCACTCGACCGAATCGATGGCTTCGAAGGGCAGGCAAAGAAAAACAGATCGGAGGGAGTGAAACTAGTTGTCCGGAGTTTCCACGATATGATTCTCGAACCTTGTACAGCCTTCTGCCAACAGCCGATTCGTCAACATCTCTCCCGGCCATTCGATCGGCAGATCGGCGGTAAACACCCAGACATCCGGAGAGGTCCAGACCGGACCATGCTCTTCAGGAAGCTCCGGATCGAACAGATCGGTCCACACCGGCATGTAGACCCCATTCCCACATTGCGTATGGAGATGCACGATCGTGCGAGACCTGACAAGCGGATCC
>JABMDK010000007.1:121631-130520 GCA_015903995.1 Nitrospira sp. | reverse complement strand
AGCTCCGGATCGAACAGATCGGTCCACACCGGCATGTAGACCCCATTCCCACATTGCGTATGGAGATGCACGATCGTGCGAGACCTGACAAGCGGATCCAGCTCTCGCCACACGGCTGCCGTCTCATCGGCGAGGTGATGCAGCCGTACCGCATTCTGTGCGTCGAACATCGCATAGGCGGCATAGACCGGTGCCTCGATGGTATCGGGCGCGCAGGCCAGTTCAGGACATTGCTTCACCAGCCCTTCGAGAATCTCACGGCGCTGTCCATCTTCCCACGCATCGGGCAACCCTGGGTCTGGAGCACCGATCAGCTCAAACAGAAGAAACGCCGTATTTTCGACCGGAGGAAGCAACCGCGCCGCCACGGTTTGGACACGTCTGGAATCAGTGACCGTCACAAGGTGGTCATGAAACAGTTGCAGATTCAACATCTCCAAAGTGGCATCGGTCAAGAGGCGCGACTCGACGCGCACGACCGTTCCAGGGGGGAGCTGAAGAGACCTATGCAAGAGATCGGCCGTGGCGATCGGGTCAATCTTCAGTTTGAGCGGGGCGGTTAAATTCGCCTGCAGAGGAAGCTCCAGCGCCGCCATCGTACCATAGGTCGGTTTTTCGTCGTCCGGTCCGTCCAACAGTAACGTGCAGCTCGCCTCGGCGACCAGATCGAATAACCATTCGGCCATGTCTTCGTCGAGTGCCGCCAGCACGGTCAAGAGATCATGCTCGCGTCCCTGCTCCAGAAACGCTTGCAGGGTATCGATCGCATCATCGGTGTCGCCATGATCGTGGCGACGGGCATTGATGAGATGAATGAGATCCCGTGTGAGTGGATCGGGACGAGACCAGCCTAACATCGCAACTCCCTACCATACGAGCCATCGGTCATGGCTCGACGGCTCAAAATGCATGTTGCCAAACTTTTCCGACCCATGCAAGCCTCCGAATGAATACTCCCATCACGCCCACACAGGACCGACGCACGTCGCTATTCACCGATAATCTTCACGAGAACCCGCTTCCGACGACGTCCGTCGAACTCGCCATAAAAAATTTGTTCCCAAGGACCGAAGTCGAGCTTGCCTCCGGTGAGCGCGACGACAACTTCTCGCCCCATCACTTGTCGTTTCAGATGAGCATCACCGTTATCTTCACCTGTGTCATTATGCCGATAGACCGCTTCTTGAGGAGCAAGCCGTTCCAGAAAGTCGTCGTAGTCCCCCAACAAACCAGGCTCATCGTCGTTGATGTACACACTGGCGGTAATGTGCATCGCGTTCACCAGAACGAGGCCTTCCCGTACCCCGCTCTTCTTTACCACTGCCTCGACGTGGGGCGTGATATTGATGTAGGCCCGTCTGGTCTTTGTCTCAAACCAGAGTTCTTCTCGGTAGGACTTCATGATCGTTGATCGCTGCATTGTGCCTGCCGCCTCGACAGACATGCAAGAGGCCTGAACGATTCCCTTCTCCAGAGTGATCCATATCGAGCCAAGAGGCTATACTGGTATCAAGCCCGATTGATCCCCACACTCCAAACACCCGGACTGTCGCCGAATGCCCTCAGGGGCTTGCACCGGCACTACTCGGCGAAGAACCAGCGAGGTGTCACAGTCGAACCACCGGCGGATATGTTCCACCACGTGGCCGAGAACCGAGCATCGACTGAGCCCCTGCACTCAAGGTCATGTCCTGCTTCCATATCCCGCCCTGTTGAGTCTGCATCCGTACCCAAATCGGCTCTGCTGAATATTCGTACAAAATTGACAGCCTATGGTCTTGATGATAAGTATTTTTCTAGATTGTACGATGCTGTCTGCTAGAGGGAGGTGCTCGATGTTTGCTATCGCTGGAGGCCCGTCGTTGGCCGGCAGTCCTCTGACGTGGAACCTGTTCTTTGCTCGTCAGCCGGAACCGGACCTGGAATTCACGGAAGAGGAGCTGGAACAGACCGCCACGGTTCGATCACCTTCGCCCCAAAAGCCGCCCAAAAAGTCGAGTGGGCGCCCCCTTCTGTGGGTCCTGCTGTTGATAATATTGATCGGCGGCGGCGCATACGTCGCGATGGAGCCTGAGATGATCATGGACTATGTCGGGCCGCTGCTCGGCGAATCACCGGCCCCACAACCTCAACCGCCTGTCGCCCGAAGACCAGCGCCGCTGAAGCCGGCGCCGCCCGTCCCGGCGGCCACTCAGCCTCAAGCCGCTGTTTCGGCTCCACCCTCTGCTGCACCAGTCGAGGTACCGCAGGCGGCAGCACCGGCGACGGCTCCCGTCCCCGCACCTCCGGCCCCCCTGCCGATGCCGATGGCCGCAACACCGATCCCTGCCCCGTCGTCGCCAGAGCCAGCACCCGTTGCACCTATCACGGCTACACCGACTCCGCTGTTCGGCGAAGGTCAGCGGGTCAGCGTACTCGCGGATCCGACGAATCCCGGGGCAAAGGTGCTCCTCGCGTTGGATGCGGAAGGAACAAAACCAGGACCGGCCATTCCACCGGGAACCGCTCTGACAATTCTCGACGGCGACCTGCAGACCGGCGGATGGATTTATTTCGTCCGTAGTGACTTCGGCACAAAAGGCTGGCTGGCTGAAAAGCAGCTGAAACTGAAACCCTGACCGTCTATTTACGCGACACTCACCGAGCACAGAGGGCGGTGATACGATCACTGCCCTCTGTGCTATAATGCCCCGCGTTCGCGCCTCCATCGTACAAGTGAGATACACAAACCTCAGGGATCCATGCGCGCTGTAATCTTCGACTTCGACGGAGTCATTGCCGACACCGAGCCGCTGCACTTTGAAAGTCTGCGCCGAACCTTGGCTGATATCGAGATCAGCTTGACCGAACAAGACTATTACGCCGATTATCTCGGCTTCGATGATCGTGGCTGTATTCTGGAGGCACTACGAATCAATCGCCGCGCATTTTCACCCCAGCTTCTTGACGAGTTAATGACGAAAAAGGCCGCCGCCTATTTGACCTCAATCAAGAAGCACCTCATCATTTTTCCAGGTGTCAGAGAATTTATCGAAGCTGCCGCGGCTACCTACCCCATTGCCATCGCCTCGGGTGCCTTGCGCGCTGAGATCGAGTTGGTGCTGGAACAAATCGGGATCCGAAAAGTGTTTGGTCACATTACCAGCGCGGAGGATGTGACCTGCGGCAAGCCGAATCCCGAGCCGTTTCTACAGGCCCTGGCTGGATTGAACCGTCAGCATTCCGCTGCTCCGATCCCGCCGGATTCCTGCTTGGCCATTGAAGATTCCCTCCCAGGGATTCGGGCCGCAAAAGCGGCGGGGATGAAGGTCTTGGCGATAGCCAATACGCACACGGTACAGGACCTCCACGAAGCCGATGCCATCAGCTGTAGCTTGAGCGAGATACGCCTCAAGGAGTTGCGTACCCGCTTATGGCCGACGTGAGATCGATATAATCATGCGGATCTGCTCCCTCATCCCCGGCGCAACGGAAGCGGTCGCCGCGCTCGATTTGGCCGACCAACTGGTCGGCATCAGCCATGAATGCGACTTTCCGGCCTCCGTTCGACGGATTCCCGTCATGATCGAACCCCTGGTCGGACAGGACGGAGGCTCCGGTGGAGAAATCGACCGGCAGGTCAAAGAACTGGTTGCGTCAGGGCAGCGGCTCTACCGACTCAACGAGGAAGCCTTTTGCCGAGCCCGTCCGGACCTTATTCTTACGCAAGACCTCTGTCACGTCTGTTCGGTCACGCCGGACCAGCTCACACGCGCAATCGAATCACTTCAACATCGACCCAACGTGCTCACACTCAGTCCGACGACGTTAGACGACATGTTCCAGGATATCGAGCGCATCGCCGAAGCAGCACGCGTCCGCACGAAGGGGCTGGCGTTCGTCCAGGAACTCCGTCGTCGCGTGGACCATGTACGCGCACAAACCAGTAAGACGCCTGCGCGCCCGCGCGTGGTGTGTCTTGAATGGCTGGATCCCCTCTATGTCGCAGGCCACTGGGTTCCGGAAATGGTTGCGCTGGCCGGTGGCCACGATGTCCTTGGATCTCAGGATGCCCCATCGTATGAAACCACGTGGCACGCCGTGAAAGCCGCTCGGCCCGACGTAATCCTTATCATGCCCTGCGGGTACTCCGTCGAGCGTACGGTCAACGAGCTCAGGCACGTCGGACAAACCGGCGACGCATGGCGACAAGCGTGTGAACAGTGGCCGAATCTGTATGTCGTCGATGCATCCTCCTACTTCAGCCGCCCTGGCCCTCGACTGGTCGACGGCGTGGAGCTCCTCGCGGCCATTCTACATCCGACTCCTGACCATCCCCTTGACCCGGCCCACGCAATCAAACTTGAAACCTCAACGCTGACCGGGAGCTGCGCATCATGACGGCCGCTGAAGCTCAAGCCTATTGCACGGCCTACACAAAGAAAAGCGGCAGCAATTTTTACTATTCGTTCCTCTTCCTCCCCAAAGCCAAACGCGACGCCATGTACACGATCTATGCCTTCTGCAAGGCCGTCGACAGTGCGGTCGACGAACCGGCTGCCGGAAGCAACCCGAAAGACGAACTGAAGCGCTGGCGCGAGGAGCTTGACGCAGTGTATGCCGGCACCCCGACTACTCCCATCATGGTGAGCCTCGCCCACCATGTGAAGGACTTGAGTATCCCAAAGGCGTATTTCGAGGAATTAATCAAAGGCGTCGAGATGGATCTGTTCAATAATCGGTATGTCACGTTCGATGAGCTGTCGCTCTATTGCTATCGCGTCGCCTCCGTGGTGGGTCTCATCTGTTTGCATATCTTCGGTGTCACATCGGCACGCGCGCAGGATTATGCGGTGGCACTCGGCATGGCCTTCCAACTGACGAACATCCTCCGCGATGTCGGAACAGATGCGGCTGAACGCCGAATCTATCTGCCCTTGGATGACTTGCAGAAATGGAACTATCCCGAGAAAGCCATGATTAATCGGAGCTATTCAGCTGAGTTTCGCGCGCTGATGGAGTATGAGGCGTCACGAGCGCACCACTATTACACGCGAGCCGATGCCGCCCTCAAGGAACTGCCGCCTCATGAACGCCGCGCGTTGACAGTGGCGGAAATCATGCGAGGCATCTACAGTCGAATTCTGGACCGTATCGAACGCTCGAACTATCAGGTCTTCGGACCTCGCATTAGTCTCACCACCACCCAGCGGTTGATGATTGCCCTACGAGTGTGGCTCCGCTCCCGATTCTCGTGACCGTACCGTCCTCACACACGGTTCTCATTGTGGGCGCTGGACTGGCCGGCCTGACCACTGCGTACCATCTTCATCAGCAGGGCTACCACATCACGCTGCTCGATCATCCTGACTGGCTCGATGGATTCCGGACCGATGCATTCCAGCCGGCCCCGATTGTTCTGGGATGCCACCAGGAGACCAGACGGGTGCTTCGCCTACTCGATCGAAACGGATCTTCGGAAGGCGATCTGACCATTCCACTCGAATTTCGGCTGCCCGATGGGCGCATCGCCCCCTATCAGTCGGCCCGCCTTCCCGGAGCCTTTCAGTGGATGATGAGTCTCTTCAGCTTCCAGGGCCTTTCCTGGCAGGATCGATGGAGACTCTTCTCCCATGTCGAGCAAATTTGGGAACAGGCTCAAACACTCCCAGCGGATATCGAGAACCGGACTGCAGATGAATGGCTGACGGCGACCGGACAAAGTCTCGAAGCCAGAGAACGGATTTGGGATCCGCTCGCGCAATGGTTGGCCGGCAACGCACTGACACATCTCTCTGCCGCAATCTTCGTTCATCTGCTGTCCACGGTGTTTCTGCGCGACGCATCGGATGCGAGGCTCACACACCTAACCGGCTCCATCGACCATCGATTCATCACGCCCATCAAGCAGGCGCTCCGGCAGAGTCATGTGCAGATCCTCTCCCTGCCCCATCGGCCTACCCTTCGGTTTGGACAAACCGGCGTAAGCGAAGTCCGGTTACACGACGACACCCAGCTACAGGCCAACCGGTACATCATGGCGCTGTCCTACCAGAATCTCCTACAGTTGCTGCCGGAACGGTTACTGACACGCTACGCCTATTTCGCGCAACTCACCGAGATTAACAGTCTGAGTGAGGTTGTGATTCAATTGACCTGCCCCACGACGCAGCCACGGCCTCGCCTGCTCCTCCTCCCAGGCCGACCGTTCCACCAACTCACCGGCACATCGCTTGAGTCAGGTGAAATCGCCTATCGGCTGTCTGCCGTTGGCAACGTCCGCACTGAGTTGAACAACGATCAGCTGATCGAGGCAGCACAGACCGAGATATGCGAATTGTTCTCAGGAACGGCCAGGGAGGATGTGATCGCTCGATCAGTCTTTCGAGAGAACTACGCGGCCCTGTTGCTTGCACCGGGTGCCGCACGCTTGCGGCCGCTTCAACAAAGTCCTATCCCAAATTTGCTCATCGCCGGGGCATGGACCGACACCGGATGGCCTGCCAATCTAGAGAGCACGCTTGTCAGCGCCCATCGCTGTGCGGAACTCGTCGCCGTCCATCCCGCTTGACCCAGTCAGAGCTGGGTGGTACGAGTATCCCATGACTGCGTGGGCCATAATCTTTGTGTGCGCGTTTCCACTGACCCTGTGGAGTTGCGCGCAAAGTCCCTATGAACGGGAAGGTCACCCCACCGGATTCAGTCGATATGATGTGGAGCGGGACTATATGGAATGTGAGTATAAAGCACGGTTAGCAAACGAGCAGCACTTCTACAGTCAGGGTTCACCCTTTCCCTTCAGTGCCGGACCTCAGAGCCCTGCCGACCATGCCCGCGCACTGCATGGCCTCTCGACGATCAACGCTATGCGGGATACCTGTCTGGCGGCAAAAGGTTACCACCTTAATTAGTTCCCGTGTGCAGGTAGCACAGGTCCTCAAACCGCTCGCCGCCTCGATACTTCGCAATGACCATCCACTCCCGTCGAGCATCGGTCAGGCTGACATAGGCCACACCGTCAAGCCGAAACGGTTGAATCGCAAAGACCGCGCTCAATGCAGGAGATGATGATGTCTTCCCCATGGGAAGCGATGTCAGTGGATAGAATCCGCCGGTGCGCTCAAACTTGTCATGCGTTGCCAGCAAGGGGCTCATGTCTTGCCAGCCCAGTTGGTCAAGAACCGGACTATCGGCGGGAAAGACATAGAAGCTCTCGCTCGGCGCACCCTTCATACAAAAAGATGTCTTCACCACTAAGTCGTCGCGCCCATCGTTGTTCAGATCGATATTCGTCTTATCCAGACTCGAGCAGCGCCTGACTTTTGGCCCTTCTCCCTTCAATGCCACTGCGGTCCACTCCACCGTCTTGAAAAGATCAGCGGCATTCAGCCGTTCGCCAAACAACTTCGCTACTCTTTCACACAACGGCTTGTCTCTGAATGCCGCCAGCTCCATAGATGCCGCGGACACCATGGCTGGAATCATGGCGACCACCAGACCTCCAAGACTCATGACCTTCATATTGACGCCTCCTCTGCCCCCTCATTATCTCGATTGACATCCCGGCTGTCCGTTTTTAAGATACCGCCACTCATTTCGTCGCGCTCACAACTCATGACACTCACACCTCTCGAAGAACTCGCTAAGTCGCTTGTCGGTTGCGAACGTTGCAAACTGGCCAAGCTTGGGCGCAGCCAAGTCGTCTTCGGCGTGGGGAATCCCCATGCCAGTATCATGTTTGTCGGGGAAGCGCCAGGTTTCAATGAAGATCAGAAGGGTGAGCCGTTCGTCGGGGCAGCCGGCAAACTCTTGAACGACCTCTTAGCCTCGGCAGGCCTCTCACGCGATCACATCTACATTGCCAATGTGATCAAGTGCCGGCCGCCGAACAATCGCGATCCAGAGCCAGATGAAGTGGAAACGTGCAAGCCGTTCCTGATGCAACAGATTCAACTGATACGCCCGAAATTGGTCTGTACCCTAGGCAACTGGGCTACCCAGACGTTATTAGAACGCAAAGTCGGCATCACGAAAGTAAAAGCTCAAGCCTTCTACATGAAAGATTTTGTACTGTTCCCCCTCCTCCACCCGGCCGCAGCCCTTCATCAAGGCAACCTGCTTCCCACCTTGAAGGAAGATTTCAAGAAGCTGAAAGAATTCCTCGACAAGAACAGCAAACCAGCCGAACCGACCAGCACAGCCCCAACCCCAGCCACACCAGTCTTAAATATTGAATCCCCCCAGCCGGCACAGATGGATCTGTTCGGATAGTTGGGCCGCTTGCTTCTGCGAGGGGTTAGACAGCATAGCCTTGTGGCTGCTTAGCTGTGCAACTTGTTCCGTTCTGGATTGCATCCGAACGGAACTTCGAACAGTGCTCGCTATCGCCTTCGGCGACCGCAGCGACGGCCATGCAACCCCTCGCAAGTCGCAGTCAGCCCAACCATCATCACTTGATGAAGAGGACAACGCTGCCTGTTCCTTGAAAAGCAACGGCCTTACCGCTATTTACTGAAAGCCCCACACATCCTATCAATCCGCCCTATCCAACACAGATGGACCTATTTATCTGGCCTTGTCGCTTCAAGCCTCTCAGCCAAACACCGTGTGGTGGCTCACCCACTGACCTTTCTCTGCCTGCGTCAAGGATCGACGCAGCCCGCGCATCGATTTCTGATCGCTCAGAATTTCAATCGTCTCCATGAGACCCTCAAACTGATCCATACTCAAGAGCACAGCCGAAGGAACGCCATCGCGCGTAATAGCCACAACCTCCTGTTTGTGCTTCATCCGTCTGATTAGGTCCAATAAGTTTAAATGCCTATCAACCAAGGACACAAAATTATTGAACTTGTCACCGCTTGGAACATCAAAAATACACGCGATGACATTTTGATGATGCTGTAGATG
>JABMDK010000007.1:119653-121531 GCA_015903995.1 Nitrospira sp. | reverse complement strand
CACGATCGGCCGTCGCCACCTCGGCCTTCGCCCGTTCGATCGGATAGAGGTTTCTGGTCGGTCGGCACTGGGTGGGCACCGGAACGGGGGAATCTCCCTTGGGGGAGTTAGCGATGTAGCGTGCCGTATCGGCCGCAATCTCGAGATCTCTCTTCGTCAATTCATCCGAGTAGGCAAACCCTGTTTTTTCGCCTGCGGTCGCCCGAACCCCGACCCCTTGAGACACACTCTTCGCAGCACGTTTAACGATGCCTTCCTCCATCGAAACCGATTCTGAGGTGCGGGACTCGAAATAGAGATACGCATAATCAACATCTCTCACGTTCAAACGATCGAGTGCGTGTTGAGCTTCGAGTTCAGTGACACCGAATTTGGCTAGCTGAACCGGCTCGAGCATAGTGATGCGTACCTCCTGGTCTCTGTCAATTGATGGGCGAGTATAGCCCATTCATTTCCGCCGTCGCAATGCGATGATTCCTCACTGATCGGGTTGCTGAAGTCGCTTCCGAGTTATCGTTTGACATTCCACACCCTCGACAGTAGACTTTCCCCACTTCTCTCCCTCTAACACTGGATATGAGGAACGCGCGCTAGGCTCGCTATGGCACACCCTCCGGCTTCAAGTTTCGACCACCTGTCCGAGAGCGAATTGACCGCCAAGTTGGAGCCGGAACTGCTCCCCAAACATATCGCGGTCATCATGGACGGCAACGGGCGGTGGGCGGAACTCCGTGGTCTCCCTCGCATCGCGGGCCATCGCGAAGGTATCAATTCCGTCAGGGAGATGATCACTCTCTGCCTGGAACTCGGCATCCATGCCCTGACCATCTACGCGTTTTCGCAAGAAAATTGGAACCGTCCCACCCAAGAAATCAGCGCACTCATGGGACTCTTGGAGCATTACCTCTCCACGGAACGGGCCAGCTTGATTGAGCAAGGCGTGCGCTTCCGTGCCATCGGTCGCCACGAGCTGCTCCCCCCATCGGCTCAACATTGGGTTCGCACGACCGAGAAGGAAACGGCGCATCTCGACAAGCTGATCCTGACGGTCGCCCTCAGCTACGGAGGACGGGCGGAAATCGTCGATGCCGTGAAAACGCTGGTGAAGAACGTCCAGGCGGGAACTATAGAACCGAGCCGTATCGATGAAACCACGATTCAACAGTACCTCTACACGCACCCGCTCCAGGATCCTGACTTACTGATTCGGACGAGTGGAGAATCCAGAATCAGCAACTTTCTCCTGTGGCAACTGGCCTACACAGAGTTGTGCTTCACGTCGACCTTGTGGCCAGATTTTCGGCGACGGGAGTTCCTGCTCGCGCTGATCGAGTATCAAAGACGGGAGCGCCGCTTCGGCCGAGTGCTGAGTACTGTGTCTTCGTAACCCATGTGGGACATTCACCCACCACCGAAGCAATCGCCCACAGCTCGATATCCGTGACCACCCCACCAGCACGCACCAAACAGTTCGACCTCCGGCGTCTCTATACTGCGGTTGCGCTGATCCCGGCGGTCTACATCATCATCGTCCACCTCGCTCCCTGGGCCTTAACACTGCTCTTGATCGCCGTCGGCTCTCTTGCCCTACTCGAACTGTATCGCCTCAGCTTCCAATCGCGGTTGAATCATGTCCTCGTCGGCGTCGGGTTGGCATCCTTTGTTCTGACCCTCGCCCGATCTCATGTGTCTCTCACCCTTCCCGAACTTCTTCTCGGCGGGGCGTTTGTGATTGCAGTGACGGCCTCCTTTACTGCCGCGACAGCAGAACATCGATGGAACGATGCTCTAATCACCATGTTCGGCGTGCTCTACGTGGGCGTCACCCTCAGTACCATTGTGTCGACCCGCTCGCTGCCGACCGGCGAATTCCTCGTG
>JABMDK010000007.1:78732-119553 GCA_015903995.1 Nitrospira sp. | reverse complement strand
GTTTAAATGCCTATCAACCAAGGACACAAAATTATTGAACTTGTCACCGCTTGGAACATCAAAAATACACGCGATGACATTTTGATGATGCTGTAGATGCCGAGCCAGCTGGCCAAACAGCCGGTCATAATCGGCGAGCTGTGGGTCTTTCTTCGTTTCTATCGCGTGCCTGTTGTTTATCAGCAAATCAACGTTGCTTTCTCCAGACTCTTCATTCAACAAATACCCCAGTGATTTCAGATGCGCCCGCAATTCAACCTCGTATCCCTCCTCGCTATTTCTCCGCCGAGCGGGGGCCCATTCCCGAATATCCTGTATAACGCGTCTAAATTCTGCGTCGACTCTATCCGACTTGGATTTAGATATGTTGGCTCGGCTTTGGATGTAGCCCAATACCTGATCATAGCCAGCAATATTCCCCTCTTTGACCCACTCTGCAAATTTCGAAGGGAATTCTGGCCATTTAATAAAGTGGGGATCTCTTTCAAGTCCACTAATCGAGGGGCGCAAATTGTGATGAGCCCAATCTGAGGATCGGGGAAGCTCTTTCAACTCCTTCGCTAGCAGGCTGCGGAAAAACTCATTGCGACTGCTGTAGCCGTCACAGACCTCAAGGTTGAGGCCGATGCTGAATAGGCCCGCAGGATGCGTAAAAAGGTCGTCCAGCAAGGTCGCAGTGAGCGAAGAGGCGAATCGTACTCTGGGCCGTACGTTGAGCCTCTGAGCGAGGCGAGAACGCCGCTGGCGGACTTTTTCCGCATCCTGCTAGATCACCGTACTGTCTCATTATTCTTTCCCGTGGAGTCCTTTCGAGACTCAACTTGTTAGCTTCATCTCCACAATCCTCTTGCAGCTTCGAGTATGCGTCTCTGCCATACAGGATTTCCAATTGACGCCTGGGTATCCCAGCAAATCTCTCAAACTCCTTTCTGAGAGGAATCCTCGAATGGGCCTTTTTGAACTCCATATATTTCTGCTGACAATACTCTTTCGTTACCATCAGCCAACGTACTGAGCTAGCAAGATGACAAGATATCCGAGTTAACAATCGGCCCGATTGTGCTGACCACTGAACGGCTTGTCAACACGACTACCATACAAGGCAGTAGCCGTATGTCACGGAAAGCCAGCGGAGGCGGCTGCATGTAACAGATTGTCTCTCAGGTACTTGACTTGATTTTTGACGAGGAGTCCAATTCTTTGGCTACTTCGCCTTCTTGCTCGGCAAGCTTTTCTTCTTCCGGCACGTCGAACCACTGGACCAATATCTCTTTCCACCAGGCTTCGGTCACATCAGCTCCCGGGTCGGTGCCCAGAAATGCCACATCTTCCTTCTTGATGGACGAACCGACGAGTTGTGGTTGAAACTTCGCACGATTGATGACTTCCTTCGTGGCATAGCCAACTTGCTTTTTCTGACTTCCGGGCATAGCCTTACCAAAGAAAGCCCCATAGGAAGGAGGCACCCATGGCAAAGGCCAAGGCTGAGGCATTAGAACTTATTAAACAGCTACCTGATGACGTGACCACCGGTAGGATTATGGAGGAGTTGTTCTTTAAGCAGCAGGTGGAAAAGGGCCTTCAAGATGTAACGGAGGGACGAGTCCTCACCCATCAAGAGCTGAAAGAAAGAATTGCCAGATGGCGCAAGTCCGCTGGTCGCTGACCGCCGGCACGGATCTACAGGAGATTGAAGATTTCATCGCCCGCGATTCCGTCCTTCATGCGATCACCTTCGTCGATTACATTGTTGAATCTGCAGAGACATTCCTCAAGACACCCCTCATCGGACGGGTCGTTCCCGAGTTCAATCGCCAAGACCTTCGAGAAGTTATTTTTAGGGGATACCGGATCGTATACCTCGTGCAGAACGACGAGGTCCTTATTCTTCGCGTTGTGCATGGTGCACGAGATCTACTCGGACTGATCCGGCGAGAGCCTTGGGATCTAGGTGGTTAACAGACTAGGCCACACGCGTAAGCCTTGTTACGCTTTCGATTTGACAGTCGAAGAGGAATCTGAATTCTCGGGTTGACTGTTTTCTTCCTCAGTCGGTTTCTCTTCTTCCGGCACATCGAACCACTGGACCAACATCTCTTCCCACCAGGCTTCGGTCACCTCTTCCCCGGGATCTGTTCCTAGGAAAGCGACATCCGCTTGCTTGAGAGATGCTCCGACAAGCTGCGGCTGGAATTTTGCGCGAGTGATGACTTCTTTCGTGGCGTAGCCCCCGATGATCCAGGAGTCCGGATCGGCTCGGCGGGACTTGTAGGCCTTCAGGCCATGCTTGAGATACATGAAGATCTGCTGTTGAATTGGATCAGTCACGCCGGTTTGGGGAAGGCTGAGCGTTTTCTCAATACGTTGTCGCCAATGCCGATCGTCGTAGCGCGACGTGATCAGCTGCAGCATTGTCTTTCCCAGCTCAGTATCAAGCGGCATGTTTGGACTCGTCGTTATTTGCGGCTATACAGGCCGGTGAAGGAAGCTTTGGCCAGAGCATTCTGGTTCAGATAAAACCCAACCATCGCTGCGGGAGTCGCAGGCTTCAACGAGAATTGATCTACTTTTAATGCATACACTGTAAAGATGTAGCGATGCGGCTTGTGACCGGGGGGAGGACAGGGGCCGCCGTACCCGGGCTCTCCGAAATCCGTCATGCTTTGCACCGCGCGTTGCGGCTCACCGGCACCGCCTGGCTTTCCGGCGCCCGCAGCGAGTGCCGAAATATCGGACGGAATGTTGAAGATGACCCAATGCCACCAGCCGCTCCCGGTCGGCGCATCGGGGTCATACATCGTCACGGCAAAACTCTTGGTCCCCTTGGGGGCGTTGGCCCAGCGCAATTCCGGAGACACATTGTCGCCGGTGCAGCCAAATCCGTCGAACACATGCGCCTTGCCGATCGTCCCCTTGTGCTTGATGGTCTGGCTGGTGAGCTGAAAATCGGCAGCAGCGCTGACGCCGGGAAGAAGTGCGGTCGCGAAAAGAATGCTCATCCATGTGGATCTCATACCTCGTCCCCTCTCTCTGGCAGAATGTTGGAAACGTCCTCCAGCTTCGTTCTCACATCGTTCAGAGGCTCACCGTACGGCACAGAGTACGCTTCTCGCCTCTTCACTCGCTGCGGCCTTACTGGAAGGCCTTTTTGAACATCCTGCGGGATAGTGTGATTCGGTTCGTGGCCTCAACAAGCTAGCCGAGATGTTGCTTGAAGAAGGCCTTCGTTCTCACCCAGGCGTCCTTTGCGGCGACCGGCCGATAGACGGATGGATCGGTATCTCGGAAGAATGCATGAGGCGCACCAGGATAGGTTTTAACCTCGCCGGCTTTCCCATACTTTTTCAACGCCGCTGCCAGTCGCTGGACATCCGCCTTGGTAATCCATCCATCGTCCTCACCATAGAGATACAACACCGGACAGGCCAGCGTCTGAATCGGCGTGTCAGGATTGGGGACTTGGCCGTAGAACGGCACGGCCGCTCTGATGGCCGGGTTGACACAGGGCAGCATGAGCGCATAGGAGCCACCCATGCAGAACCCAGTGACGCCAATCTTTGTTGCATCGACCTCCGGAACCGATTTGAGATACTCCACGGTGGCATTCAAATCGGCGAGGCCGTCTTCCTGTTTCAGCGTATTCATGAGTGTGCCGGCTTCGCCGGCATCGGTCGTCAGCGCATGGCCCAGGCGCGAATAGAGATCCGGCGCGATCGCGACGTAGCCTTCTGCCGCATAGCGCCTCGCGATATCCTTCATATGATCCGTGAGACCCCACCATTCCTGAGCGATGATGACGGCCGGCCGTTTTTCTTTGGCGTGCGGAACTGCGACGAACGCCTTCATCGTCACCTGTCCGCTCTGATACTGAAGGATCGTTTCTCGAATGGATTCAGCCATGGGTCAGACCACGTTCACGACTCACAATTCAACCCTGTGCCTCATGCGCGGCTAGTTGCCTGCAACCATCATCTCGGAAATCTTGAGCGTCGGGCTTGCGATCCGTCCCCTGAATACAAGGTCGCTCCCGATCACTTCGATATCTTTAAACATCTGCTTGAGATTGCCCGCGATGGTGATTTCTTCCACAGGATAAGCCAATTCGCCGTTTTCAATCCAGAACCCGCTGGCCCCTCGCGAGTAATCGCCGGTCACCATATTGATTCCAAATCCGATCAACTCGGTCACATACAGCCCTTCCTTGATCGAGCCGATGATGTCTTGCGGGCTTTTCGATCCGGGAACGAGATAAAAATTGGTCGGGCCGACGGAAGGACTCTCGCCCACGCTCCGTGACGCGTTGCCGGTCGAGGGTAACCCCAGTTTTTTTCCGGAATAGGTATCGAGCAGATAGCTCTTCAGCACCCCACGCTCCACGATCGTATTTTTGCGCGTGGCCAACCCTTCGCCGTCGAACGGGCGGGATCCAAAGCCCCCGACCATCCGACCATCGTCGTGCACCGTCATGAGATCGGATGCAATCGTCTGGCCCAGTGTGTCGAGCAGAAAGGAGGCTCGTTTGTAGAGCCCGTAACCGGAAATGGCACTACACAAGTTGGCGAGCAGACTCCCGGCCGCCTCTTGGTCGAACACCACCGGTACTCGCTTGGTCGCCACTTTGCGTGCGCCTAGGCGACGAACGGCTCGTCTGGCCGCCTCCTGCCCGATCGATTCTGCTGAGGCCAACCGGGCAAATTTGCGCTGCACTTCGTACCAGGCGTCCCGCTGCATGGTGCCAGTTCCGGACTCGGCCGCAATCGGAGAGACAGACAGTGAAAAGTTTGAACTCTTATAGGATCCGACGAATCCATGGCTGTTCGCCAGCACCACTCGGCCGGATGATGAATCGAACTCCGCACCTTCCGAGTTCGTGATGCGTGGATCGGCGGCAAACGCCGCCGCTTCTGCGCGCTTGGCCCAATCGATCTGCGTTTCCGTATCGAGCACTGTCTCATCATAGAGATCGAGACTCGGCTGCTCTGTGGCCATCTGAGCCGCATCCGGCAACCCTGACACGCCGTCCTCGACGACCGCCCCGGCCAAGGTGCAGGTGTCGGCAACGAGCCGTTCGAGAGAGTCTTTCGAGAAGTCGGATGTCGAGGTCGTCGCCGACCGTTTTCCGATGAAGACCCGCAGTCCAAGCCGCTTTTCTCTCGCCTTCGTGAGTCGATCGACCTTGCCGACCCGCACTTGGACCGAAAAGGTTTCCCCATCGGCCACGACGATATCGGCCTCCGTCGCACCGCAGGCTTTCGCGCGAGCCAGGACATCGGCGGCCAACTGGGTGTAGCCATTGGCGGTATCTGGAGTCGTCTGTTTCTGGATCATGCCTGTGCTTCGCCGATCGTCATACCCCATACGCCAATCGTCTCGCGATCGATTGACGAACGAACGTTGACAATGAACGCCTTTCTATCGCTGTGTCCCGCCGACCGTAATTTCGTCGATTTTGATGGTCGGCAAGCCGACCCCGACCGGCACCGATTGGCCGTCCTTGCCACAGGTCCCGATGCCGTTGTCGAGTTTCAGATCGTGTCCCACCATCGAAACCTTGGTGAGGATCTCCGGCCCACTCCCGATCAACGTCGCGCCCTTCACCGGCTTCGTGATCTGTCCGTCCTCGATGAGATAGGCCTCGCTGGCAGAGAACACGAACTTTCCGTTGGTGATGTCAACCTGCCCACCGCCGAACGAGACGGCATACAGTCCTTTTTTCACCGACCGGAGAATGTCCTGAGGGTCCGACTCGCCGGCTAACATGAAGGTATTCGTCATGCGAGGGAGCACCACGCTTTGATAATTCTCGCGCCGCCCGTTGCCGGTCAGGGGAATCCCCATGAGACGGGCGTTGAGCTTATCGGTGATGTAGCGGCGGAGGATGCCCTTCTCAATGAGCGTCGTGCAGCTGGTCGGCGTTCCCTCATCATCCATATTCAACGAGCCGCGGCGAAACGGCAGAGTTCCGTCATCGACGATGGTACAGACGTCCGACGCCACGCGTTTTCCGACTAAGCTTGAGAAGGCCGATGTTTTCTTTCGGTTGAAGTCGGCTTCCAATCCATGCCCGATCGCCTCGTGCAGCAGAATGCCGGGCCATCCACCGGCCAACACCACGGGCATCACTCCGGCCGGAGCATCCACTGCAGATAGGTTCAGAATCGCCTCCCTCGCGGCCTCTCGCGCATAACTCAGGTGTCGATTGTCCTCGCGGTAGTACTCGAACCCGACCCGGCCTCCGCCACCGAAGCTCCCGACCTGTCGATTGTCGCCGTCTTCGGCAATACAGGTGATCTGCAGACGGGACAACGGTTGAATGTCGCCGACCAGGGTTCCATCAGAGGTCGCAACCGCCACCATCTTGTATTCGGTATTAAACGACGCCATGACGTTCTTAATGCGGGGATCGTATCGCCTGGCCTCCGCATCGATTTCGTTCAACAAGGCCACGCGATCAGCCGTGGCGACTTCGGCCTTCGCCCGTTCGATCGGATATAGGTCTCTGGTCGGTCGGCGCTGGACGGGCACCGGAACGGGGGAATCACCCTTGGGGGAATTGGCGATGTAGCGTGCCGTATCGGCTGCAATCTCCAGATCCTTCTTCGTGAGTTCATCCGAATAGGCAAACCCTGTTTTTTCGCCGGCCGTGGCACGGACGCCGACTCCTTGAGAGACACTCTTGGCGGCACGCTTCACGATGCCTTCTTCCATCGACACCGACTCTGAGGTGCGGGACTCAAAATAGAGATCCGCGTACTCAACATCTCTCACGTTCAAACGATCGAGTGCGTGTTGAGCTTCGCGTTCAGTGACACCGAATTTGGCTAGCTGAACCGGCTCAAGCATAGTGATGGGCGCCTCCTCGTCTCTCCTGAGTGAAGCGCGAGTATAGCCCATTCATTTCCGCCGTCGCAATGCAATGATTCCTCACTGATCGGATTGCTGAAGTCGCTTCCGAGTTATCGTTTGACATTCCCTACCCTCGACAGTAGACTTTCTCCACTTTTTCCCCGCTCACACTGGATTTGAGGAACACGTTCTAGGCTTGTTATGGCACACCCTCCGGCTTCAAGTTTCGACCACCTGTCCGAGAGGGAATTGATCGCCAAGCTGGAACCGGAATTGCTCCCCAAACATATCGCGGTCATCATGGACGGCAACGGACGGTGGGCGGAACTTCGCGGTCTCCCTCGCATCGCAGGCCATCGAGAAGGGATCAATTCCGTCAGGGAGATGATCACGCTCTGCCTGGAGCTCGGTATCCATGCCCTGACCATCTACGCGTTTTCGCAAGAAAATTGGAATCGCCCGACACAGGAAATCAGCGCACTGATGGGACTCTTGGAGCATTACCTCTCCACGGAGCGGGCCAGCTTGATTGAGCAAGGCGTCTGCTTCCGCGCCATCGGTCGCCACGAGCTGCTCCCTCCATCGGCTCAACACTGGGTTCGCACGACCGAGAAAGAAACGGCGCATCTCGATAAGCTGATTCTGACGGTCGCCCTCAGCTATGGAGGGCGAGCGGAAATCGTCGATGCCGTCAAAACACTGGTGGAGCACGTCCGGGCGGGAACCGTACAACCGAACCAGATCGATGAAACCACGATTCAACAGTACCTCTACACACACCCGCTCCAGGATCCGGACTTGCTGATTCGAACGAGCGGAGAAGCCAGGATCAGCAACTTTCTCCTATGGCAACTGGCCTACACGGAGCTGTGCTTCACCTCGACCTTGTGGCCGGACTTCCGACGACGGGAGTTCCTGCTGGCGCTGATCGAGTATCAAAAACGGGAGCGCCGGTTCGGTCGCGTGTTGAGTACGGTGGCTACCTAATCCATGTGGAATATCCACCCGCCACTGAAGCGACCGGCTACCGCTCAATATCCGTGACCACCCCACCAGCACGTCCCAGACGGTTCGATCTCCGGCGTCTCTATACTGCCGCTGTGCTGATCCCGGCCGTCTACATCATCATCGTCCACCTCGCTCCATGGGCCTTGACGCTGCTGTTGATCGCTGTCGGCTCCCTGGCCCTGCTTGAACTGTATCGCCTCAGCTTCCAAACACGGTTGAATCGTGTCCTTGTCGGAGTCGGGTCGGCAACCTTTGTGCTGACCCTCGCCCGGTCCCATCTGTCGCTCCCCCTTCCCGAGCTGCTTCTCGTCGGTGCGGTCGTGATTGCCGTGACGGCCTCTTTTGTTGCCGCGTCAGCCGCACATCGATGGAACGATACCCTGGTCACCATGTTCGGCGTACTCTACGTAGGCGTCACCCTCAGCACCATCGTATCGACCCGCTCGCTCCCGACCGGCGAATTCCTCGTGCTGTTTCTGGCGGTCGTCACATGGGCGTCTGACACCGGCGCGTACTACGCCGGAACCTTGTGGGGTAAACACCTCCTCTTGCCGTCGGTGAGTCCCAAGAAAACGGTCGAGGGGGTGCTCGGAGGGCTCGTACTGGCCGTCGCCGCCGCCATGATCGCTCAGTGGTGGTTTGTCTCACACCTCTCTCTGTCAGATGCGGTGATCCTTGGTGTGTTGTTGACGGGAACGGGCCTCATCGGAGACCTGTTCGAATCAATGATCAAGCGACGCTCGGGCGTCAAAGATTCCGGTGGAATCCTGCCGGGCCATGGCGGTATGTTGGACCGGCTCGATAGTCTCTTGTTCACCGCCCCCACCTTCTACTACTATGTCGCCTACGTTCGGGGCTTGGCACCGCTCCTATAAGATATGGAGAGGAGAGGATATGAAGTCGATTATCATCTTGGGATCAACCGGATCGATCGGAACCAATACGCTTGACATCGTTCAACGATTTCCCGAGGAATTCCGCGTCGTCGGCCTGACGGCCGGCAGTAATATCGACAAGCTTGAAGCCCAGATCCGCCGATTCACGCCCAACGCCGTGGCGGTCTCCACGGAATCCTCTGCGGCCATGCTCCGAAACCGGTGCACCGATCTTCCGGTTGAGATCATGGCCGGCGAAGAAGGCATCACCCAGGTGGCATCGGGACTGGATGCCGAATTAGTGATTTCCGCCATCGTGGGAGCAGCCGGACTCGTCCCGACCCTGTCTGCTATCCGCAGCGGGAAGCATATCGCCTTGGCCAATAAAGAACCGATGGTGATGGCCGGTAAGCTGATGCAGGATGAGGCCCGAAAGCATGGTGTCAGGATTTTCCCGGTCGACAGCGAACACAGTGCCATCTTTCAGTCATTGGAAGGACATCGGATTGAAGACGTCCGCCGATTGATCCTCACGGCATCCGGTGGAGCCCTCTGGACGATGTCCCAGGAAGAGCTCCAGAGTGTGACGCCGGAACGAGCCCTGCAGCATCCCAACTGGAAGATGGGCTCCAAGATCACCATCGACTCGGCAACCTTGATGAATAAAGGATTGGAAGTGGTGGAGGCCCGCTGGCTCTTTGATATTTCCGAGTCCAACATCGACGTGCTGGTTCACCGGGAAAGTATCATCCACTCGCTGGTAGAATACAATGATCGGTCCATGATCGCCCAACTAGGACTCCCGGATATGCGCACCCCGATCTCGTATGCGATGCGCCATCCCGCCAGAATGGCCCTTGACCTCCCCTCACTGGATTTGACGGAGATCGGACGATTGACCTTTTGCAAACCCGACCATGACCGCTTTCCCTGCCTCAATCTCGGGTACGAGTCGCTTCGAATCGGCGGCACCATGCCTGCCGCAATGAATGCGGCGAACGAAATCGCCGTCGAGGCATTCCTCACCCATGGACTTCGCTTCAGTGAGATTCCTCAGGTCATTCGCAGCACGATGGAGGCGCATGCGCATCAGGAGATTACCTGCCTGGAGGATGCGCTGGAAGCCGATCGCTGGGGGCGAGAAAAAGCCGAATCGTTGGTGCATGCGTTCGCTCGCTAACGATCGGTTGCATTTCACGCAGCGAATGTTAGAGTAGAAGATCAAATTCGATAGGGAGTTTCAATGACCTCCGTACTTGCCTGGTCCCCCGACACGTTGTGGCTGCTCCTTCAGAAGGCCTGGTGGTTTCTTGTGGTCCTTGGCGTGCTGGTCGCCTTTCATGAGCTCGGCCATTTTCTCGCCGCTCGATGGGTCGGCGTGAAAGTCCTCAAATTTTCGATCGGTTTCGGCCCGAAATTATTCGGCCGCCAAGTCGGCGAAACCGAATATCTTGTCTCGGCCGTCCCGCTCGGCGGGTACGTCAAGTTGTTCGGCGAGGATGAGACGGAGGCCACGACGCCCGAGGACCGGCGACGATCGTTTTCGCACCAGGGCTTGTGGGGAAAAGTCCTTATCGTCGCGGCAGGCCCAGGGTTTAATTTCATCCTGGCCTACTTGATCTTCGCCGGGTGGCTATCCACGGGTGCCCCGCTCTTTGTTCCGACGTTTCGCGATCTGAGTGCCGACATCGAGGCCTTGGTTCCCGACTCTCCCGCCTCGAAAGCAGGCATGGAAGTCGGCGACCGCATCGTCAAGGTCAACGGCAAAGACATTTCAACAAAAACCGAGTTGCTGGATCTCGTCTCCAAAAGCAAAGGCCAACCGATTTCCCTCGAAATCCGACGAGACGATCAGCTGAAAACGCTGACGGCGACTCCTATTCCACTCACGGGAGATGGGGCCGGCAGCGACGAACCGCTGTATACGATCGGCGTTGAGGAAACGCCTCCCCTGGTCACCTCGGTCATGCCCGGATTACCCGCTTCCCTGGCTGGATTCAAACCAGGCGACCGGGTGGTTGCGATCGACGAGCAGGCCATCTACACCTGGGCACAAATGACGAGCCAGGTGCGGGAGCACCCGCAGAAACCAATGAAAATCGAAGTCCTCCGCGAGGGGAAACGGACCGCACTGACCGTCACGCCGACCAGTGAAAAGGTGACGGTGAACGGACAGACTCTCGACGTAGGGAAAATCGGCATCTCGGGACCAGGCCGCTCATTGATGCGATCTGACAACGTCGCAGAGGCTGTATATAATGGGTTCGAAGCTACATGGGGATGGACCGAGTTGACCACGATCGGTCTCTATAAAATGATCGTGGGCGATATTTCGAGCAAGAATATCGGTGGGCCGCTGACGATCGCCAATATTTCCGGTGAAGCGGCGTCCCAAGGCGCCTCCAGTGTCGTGTTCCTGATCGCCATCTTGAGCATCAACCTCGGCGTTCTCAATTTACTGCCGATTCCGATTCTCGACGGCGGCCACTTGCTCTTTTTCCTGATTGAGGGCATTCTGCGCAAACCGATCGGCGAACGGCAGCGAGAGGTTGCCCAGCAGGTCGGACTGGTTCTGTTGGTCGGCGTCATGATTTTTGCCTTCTGGAACGATCTGGAACGTATCTTCTCCCACTAAGCCTTTCATGAAAACATCTCAGGTACTCATCCCTACCCTGCGGGACGATCCCGGCGAAGCGGAAACCGTCAGCCACCGATTGATGCTGCGTGCCGGACTGATCCGAAAGGTGGCGGCTGGCATCTATACCTATCTCCCGCTCGGTCTCCGTGTGATCCGGAAAATCGAGCAGATCATCCGAGAGGAGATGAACCGCGCCGGCGCACAGGAACTTCTGATGCCCATCGCCTCCCCTGCTGAATTGTGGAAAGAAACCGCCCGATGGGACTACTACGGAAAAGAGCTGCTCCGCTTCAAGGATCGCCATGAGCGGGATTTTTGTCTGGGTCCGACGCATGAAGAGGTCATTACCGATCTCTTCAGACGAGAAGTACGGTCCTACCGACAACTCCCCCTCAATTTCTACCAGATCCAAACCAAATTTCGAGACGAGATCCGCCCTCGATTTGGGCTCATGCGAGGGCGGGAATTCATCATGAAGGATGCCTATAGTTTTGACGTCGATGAGGCCGGCGCCAAGGTCAGCTATCAAAACATGTACGACGCCTACACCCGAATCTTCACGCGATGCGGCCTCACCTTTCGTGCAGTTGAAGCCGACACGGGGCTCATCGGCGGGGACGTCTCACATGAGTTCATGGTCCTGGCCGAAACCGGCGAGGCGACGGTGGCATACAGCGACCAGGGTTCTTACGCCGCCAATCTTGAACGGGCGGACGTGCTGCCTCCATCTGATGTCGACACGACCCCCCTTCGCCCCCTGACGCCGATCGAGACGCCGCAGCGCCGGACGGTGGAAGAGGTCACAGCCTTTTTACAGATTCTCCCCCGTCAACTTGTAAAGACATTGCTGTACCGCGCAGGAACCGAAACCGTCGCCGTGCTGATCCGCGGAGATCATGAGGTGAACGAGGTCAAGTTGGCGCGGTTGCTCAAGGTGACCGACGTGGCGTTGGCCGATTCCCTGACGGTCCAGCAGGTCACGGGAGCCCCTCCCGGATTCGCCGGACCAGTCGGCCTGCAGCACATCAGAATCTTGGCGGATCATGCCGTTAAGGGACTGAACAACGTCGTCATCGGTGCGAACAAAGCCGATACGCACTATCAGAACGCCAACCTCGACCGCGATTTCACCGTCGAGCAGTTTGCGGATCTTCGCAATGCGCAAGCCGGCGACCCTTCTCCCCGAGGACCAGGTGCGCTGATGCTCGCCAAAGGCATCGAAGTCGGACAGGTGTTCCTACTCGGCACCAAATACAGCCACAAAATGAACGCCACCATCCTCGACGATCAGGGCAAGGAACGTCTTGCCGTCATGGGTTGCTATGGCATCGGCGTCGGCCGCACAGCCGCGGCGGCGATCGAACAAAACCACGATGAAAAGGGCATCATCTGGCCCTTTCCCATCGCGCCATTCCACGTCCACCTCCTGACGGTCAGCCAATCAGACAAGACGACTGAGGTCGCCGCACGTCTCTATGCCGACTTGATGGCGGCAGGCCTGGAAGTATTGTGGGACGACCGTGCCGATCGCGCCGGCGTCAAATTCAATGACGCGGACCTCATCGGCGCCCCGTTCCAGGTCGTCATCGGCGACAAAGGCCTTGCCGACGGCGTTGTCGAGATCAAGATTCGACGAACCGGGGTCAAATCCCGCATCGCACCCGGTGAGCTGGTCGCCCACCTCACGCACCTTTCTTTCGACGCCCCTCCATTCGTCGGTTGACCTCCCGCCTAGTTCCAGAGCCGACTTGTTCTCGCTTGTCCTTGCACTCACCGATAGAAAATGCCTTTTCCTTGCCTTCCCATCTTGTTCCTTTAGACTGAGACTCGAGATCGAGTCCGTAACCTGTTGATGGCCAGGTACCTATTCATCCAACGCATAACCTGACTGATTCACATCTCAACCGCAGAGAAAGTGCAGTCGGATGCAAGCCAAGCCGATGACTCAGAATCTTCAGGACGTGCAGCACAAGGTCGATCATGCCGAACATGTCAAACGCATTACCACCCAGATTCATGCGGCCAACAATCTCGATCAAATCCTTCTGGACTTGCATAAAGACATCTTGAGTTTGTTCGACGCAGAGGATTTGACGCTGTTCGCATTCGACTCAGAAAAAAAAGAAATCTTCTCCAAAGTTCCTCACATCGACGGTGTGGAGGAAGTCCGCATCCCCATTACCGAACAGAGTCTCGCCGGGTTCTGCGCCAAATATCTTCGCCCCGTCAATATTGCCGATGCGTACAACATCGCGGAACTCCAAGGCATTCACCCATCACTGCTCCACGATACATCCTATGATAAACGGACCGGCTTCAGAACCAAGCAGGTCCTGACGTATCCGATCGTTGCCGATAACAAATACCTGATGGGGGTCCTGCAACTCCTCAACAAAAAAGGCGGCAGTCGATTTACCAGAAAAGACGAAGAGGCCGTTGATGAGATCGCAAAAGCGCTCGGCATCGCGTTCTTCAACCTCCGTAAGGTCTCAAAAAAGAACCCGACGAAGTTTGACCTCTTAGTCAGCAATAACCGCATCACACAGAATGAGCTCGACCAGGCCATAGCCGACTCGCGAAAAGGGATGAGCGATCTTGAGAGTATTCTCATCGAAAAACACAAGATTCCGAAACTCGATATCGGCAAATCGCTCGCCCAGTTCCATAAGTGTCCCTACATTGAGTACAGCGAGCGCACGATCGTTGATGTGGAGCTACTGAAAAACCTCAATGTCGACTATCTCAAAAAGAATCACTGGATGCCGCTCAAGCGGGATCGTACGGCGATCGAAATTCTTACCGACGATCCGGGCGACCTTGATCGCGTTCAAGACATCAAGCGGACCTTTCCCGGCCTGAACATTCGGTTCGCCGTCAGTCTCCGACGGGACATCTCCCAATTTCTGAGTTCCGCGACCGGACAGAGTGACGCCGGTGGAGGCCGCAAGCTCGACGAAAATGTGTCCGATATTCTCGGCGAACTGGTCACCGAGGCGCAGGCCGAGGCGATGGAAGACTCCTCCGGAACCGGACTGGATGAAAACGACAGCGCGATCGTCCGCCTAGCCAACCAAATTATTGCCGATGCGTATCGGCAAAATGCCTCGGACATTCATATCGAGCCGTACGGAGAAAAACGCGAAACGTTAGTCCGTTTCCGAGTCGACGGGGAATGTTTCGAGTACATGAAGATTCCACAGAGTTACCGCCGTGCGATCGTCTCCCGACTCAAGATCATGGCCAGTCTGGATATCGCCGAACGCCGCAAACCCCAGGATGGAAAGATCAAATTCAAACTATCGGAGACAAAAGAAATCGAACTCCGCGTGGCGACCCTCCCTACCGCCGGATATAACGAAGACGTGGTCATGCGTATCCTCGCGGCGAGCGAACCACTGCCTCTCGACAAAATGGGGTTCTCGGAGCGGAACCTCAGAATGTTGAAAGAGATTTCGGAAAAGCCCTATGGCATCATTCTCTGTGTCGGGCCGACTGGATCAGGAAAGACGACCACGCTGCACTCGGTCCTGGGCAACATTAACACCCCGGACATCAAAATATGGACGGCAGAAGACCCGGTCGAAATTACACAGTATGGTCTGCGCCAAGTACAGGTTCAGCCGAAGATTGGTCTCACCTTTGCCGCTGCCATGCGCGCCTTTCTCCGAGCCGATCCAGACGTCATCATGGTAGGAGAAATGCGGGATAAAGAGACGGCCGACACCGGCATCGAAGCATCGCTCACCGGCCACCTCGTGATGAGCACGCTGCACACCAACAGCGCAGTCGAAACAGTCACCCGCCTCCTCGACATGGGCTGCGATCCGTTCAGCTTTGCCGATGCCATGCTGGGTGTGCTGGCACAACGGTTGGCTCGCCGAATCTGCAAGGACTGCAAAGAACAGTACGTCGGGAGCAAGGAAGAGTTTGAAGAACTCCGATTGGGCTACGGGCCTGAGTATTGGGACAAGCTCAATATCAAGCAAGATAATACGTTCCGGCTTTCCCGTGGAAAGGGCTGTGAAACGTGCAACCGTTCCGGATTTAAGGGACGGGTCGCGTTGCACGAACTTCTTCTGGGGACAGACAACATGAAGCGCATGATCCAGCAGAAAGCACGCACCGAAGACATGCTCAAGACCGCACTCGAAGAGGGGATGACAACACTGATGCAGGATGGAATTCAAAAAATCTTGCAAGGCCACACAACCTACAAAGAAGTCAAAGCCGTCGCCATCAAATAGGCCTCTGACTGCCTTCAAGACGACCTGCTTTCAGGGCTCAGACCTCTTCACTCTCTGCTCACAACCATGTAGAATGCGCCGTGCGGTATTGAGTACGTATGATGCGGATCACATCACTTTTCCTAGCCTTATTACTTATTCTCACGGGATGTGAATCCACGGACCGTGTACTCACGAACGCCGAACGAGTGCTCGGCAGCCGAACCAGCAGAACCGTGCTCGACATTGCCACGGGCAAAGACCCCAAGCAAATTCTCAAAGAACGCGTCGATGCCTATCAGCGAGATCCCGAGGCCGTGATCAGGGATCTGCGGACGATTCAGCGTGACTTCAACACCATCATGACCGCATTGACCGGGCGAGTCCGACAAACCTGGGGTGAGAAGGAAGTGAAAGTTCCGGAACAAAAGAAGTACGTGAAATACACCCAGAACTATATGAGCCGGACCATCGTCGACTTCGACAACGGGACGATCATCGTAGAAACCTTGGATGACAAAGCACCGAAAGAGAGCTTGAAGAACGCGATCGTCACAACCTTGCTCACGCCGGACGATCCACGCTCCGTCGATCTTTTCTCCGACAAGCCCGTCACGCTGACCAGTGACCGGCCTCCATATTTATCGGGGCTGGTGCTGGATCAACAGGGACAGCCGATCCGCACCCCGGCCCAAGCGGAAGCGTTCGCGACCTCAATGCTCGAGAGCGCCAAAACAAGACCGGTCGACCAGAACGGAGCTCAAAAACAAGCCCTCATCGCCGAAATCAAGATGGTCGCGAATTTCTCGAACCGGCAAGCGGACAAGTATCGGGCGACGGTCGCCAGATATGCCGAGCAATTCAAGATCAGCCCAAGCCTCATCTTTGCCGTCATTCGAACAGAAAGTAACTTCAACCCCTTCGCCGTAAGCTCGGCCCCAGCCTATGGTCTCATGCAGCTCGTACCGACCAGCGGTGGACGAGATGCCTACCGAAAAGCAAAGGGAACGGATACGATTCCATCGCGCGAATATCTGTTCGATCCGGAGAATAATATTGAGTTAGGCAGCGCCTACCTCAATGTCCTGTCCTACAATCTGCTTGACGACATCGGAAATGAGGTCTCACGAGAATATTGCGTCATCTCGGCCTATAACACAGGCCCACGAAATGTCTTCAAGACCTTCGCCAGTGACAACACCGCTGCCATCAATCAAATTAATAATCTTGAACCACCAGCAGTCTACGACCGACTACGCAACAACCTTCCCTACCAGGAAACAAGGGACTACCTCGTCAAAGTCGTCACCTTCCGGAAACAGTTCGTGTCGCTCCCCTAACAGGCTGCGGGAAAACTCACTGCGACTCCTGTAGCCGTCACAGACATCGAGGTCTAGGACGATGCTGGATAAAGCCGCAGCGAACGAAGAGGTGAATCGTACTCTGGGCCGTACGTTGAGCTTCTGAACGAGGCGACCTGCCTGCGCGAAGCGCTTCGGCGAGGCAGGGAACGCCGATGGCGGACTTTTCCCTCATCCTACTAAAAGCAAATCCGTGTGTGCTGAACGCCCATATGACAGGTGGAGACGCGTGACACTCGAGAGGTGGCCGGTGAGAAAATCAGACTATCAACGCCGGCCCAGACTGGGAGAGGTGTGTAATGACACTCTGGAGCTGTGTGTTCGCGGCCGGTGAGAGTCCCTCAAACTCCACGCCGTAGGTGTACTCTTTACCCCACCGAACCGTCGCGGTTTCGATGACCATTGCGGTTGTCTGATGTGGAAACCGAAGATTCATGGCGATTCGGTCTCCTGGCGTAATGACCGCTTCCGTCATCACACGTGCCCCTTTCGTAGACACGTCGAAAATTATTCCTAACCCCTGTTCGAGGGCCCCCTTTCTCATCATACCCACGCGGGCCAATGAACAAGGAAATGGAGCTGCCACCCGTACTCGAGGGTGTTTGCGCAATTGTGGAGTACTCTGTCCAGTAACGGACTTACCGTCTAGATCTTCCATATTGTGTTCTCTTTCACCAAGGCAGCAACATTCCGACCCTAGTACACTCAGTCAACTGTTTACATGACGACTGCGCTTGCCCGCTTGAGGACCAGCCCATCGACCCACCCCATAGTCAGGCGGACCGCCGCGAGTGCACTCGCGGCAGGAACAGTGTCCTTTGGCAATCGAAGGGCAAACAAGACCAGATCACCGAGCTTGGTCGATGCCTCAGTGCCCACTCGTACGCCGTGTACAGACGCGTCCACATCCACCTCGTGAGACACACAGTATCTCACGAGGTTTCGTTTGGAAACTATTTTTGAACTTTATGCATGTATTGCAGGCGAGGCCTTGCGTGGGGATGGGTCTGCGTGAGCTACCCTGGGGTTCGGACGGCGTTGTCGGTTGGCAAACCTCGATCGACTTGGGCCGGAGCGCTCGTTCCGATGTGCCGAGCTGTCTTCGCCCTGAATCGCCGGCAACGCAGTGCCACTTCCCGGAGCAAGCTGGACTGCATATCCCAGGAGGCGCTCAATATCTCGAAGTTGCTGCCGGTCTTCGCCCGTCACGAAACTTGTGGCGCGACCGGTCGTCTTCATTCGAGCCGTGCGACCGATGCGATGGACGTAATCTTCCGGGCAATTGGGCAGATCGAAATTGATCACGTGGCCGATATTCGCGACATCGATCCCTCGTGCGGCAATATCCGTCGCAACCAGCACACGGAATGATCCGCGTCGAAAACCCTCTAGCGCGGCGCGTCTCTGTGAGAGACTTCGGTCTCCATGCAGCACGGCCACTCGATGGCCTGCGCCACCCAGCATACGCCCCAACCGATCGGCACGGTGCTTCGTCCTGGTGAACACCAGAGCCGTATCCTGATCGGCCTTCAATAACGACAAGAGGAGATCCGGCTTCTCGGCGTGGGATGTGTAATGGATCGCCTGGGTGACCCCATCGGCTGTCGTCGCAGACGGCGCAACCATGACGCGCACCGGATTGTTCACATTGGCTTGCACCAGTCGAGCCAGATCCGTAGGGAGGGTGGCCGAGAAGAGAAGGGTCTGACGCTCTTCCGGCAACGCATCAAGAATCTGATTGATCTGAGGCGCAAAGCCCATATCCAACATCCGATCCGCCTCATCCAAAACTAAGATCTTCATGGACGACAAGACAATCGTACCGTTCCACATGTGATCCAAAAGCCGGCCCGGCGTCGCAATCAAGATGTCCGGTCGCTGTCGCAAGCCCCGCACTTGGGCTTGCATATCGGCCCCGCCGACTATGACGGTCGCGGAAATGCGCCGACTCCGGCCAAGTTTCTCGATCGTCGTTAGGGTCTGTAACGCCAGCTCACGGGTTGGCGCTAAGATCAATGCCTGCGGCTGCCCTTTCGGCAAGGCGGCGAGCCGTTCGACGATCGGAATGACAAAGGCCGCAGTTTTACCAGTCCCGGTCTGGGCACATCCGATGACATCTCGCCCGGCGAGCGCGGGCGGAATAGCTTGTTCTTGGATGGGCGTGGGTGATGCGAACCCGGCATCAGCCAGGTCGCGGAGAAGCGCCTCGGACAAACCGAGCGCGTGAAAATTAGCGTGAACAGACGTATCCACTACGTTATCCTTTCAGTATGATCGCATTATGACGGGATCAGAGAACCGAGGGGAGAGACAACCGAGAAGGGTGCAACTCCAAACTGGACCTGGTCGCGATGCGATCGCGAAGTCCGATATAGTTTGAGCATCACCTCGCCGGACCACCACGAGTAGATGTAGCATTACCATACAGCATGGCCCTCCCAACGTCAACCAGTTCTTCAATATAGATACGAGCGTGCAGATAATCGGCAGACCATAACGCCTTATCGATTCCCCGCACACAGTGTGAGCTAATGGCAAGGTTTGACTCCTTCACAAATTACATGTTACAGTAAATTTCTTTGCAAGTTGTTATCCTCTCCGTGCACTCCTCGTACTCACTCCCAGTTTTGGCGCGAGAGTCTGTGTGATGTCCCCAACCTGATGCTCCTCCGCCTGAATGGCAGAGGCTCGCTTCCTGATAGCCCGGCCGGTCCATGAGTGGAGCTGAAACAGAGCTATTGAGTTTCTCTGTCAGACAACCACTGACTTGAGCTTTGTGTTTCTACAGAAGGGCGCCCCATGAATCTCGCTTCGGTTTGGAAAAGTCGCAAAGCAGGAAAGAAAAAGTCCGCCCATAAACCGAAAATTCGCTGGCAACTTCTAGGGTTGACTGATCCTAATTCGGTCGACAATACATCCTCCATTGAGGTCATCAGACGTGAAGTCGCTTCGTTGGCGAGACATAGCTTCGGAGAAGATACCCGCTTGCGTTCCCCCGTCAAGGCAAGCAAATCTCCAGATGGAAGAAAGAAACCATTCAGTACCAGGCACCATGGCGATAGTACCCAGACGCGGGATAGCGCCTAAGCGATACCGGACCTGGACACGGTGAAGAGAGAAGATATCCCCATATCCACCGTCCAGAATTTCGTCCACTGGCTCATTCACAATTCTCTCGGTGCGGCCGCATTGCTGTACAGTACAGGAGTAGTTGGTGCCCTCTTCTATAGCTACTTCGGATCACGAGACAAGCACAGGATCTTATCTGTAGAGATGCTCGCGTCATCCGACATGATACATGGCCATGAGTAACTGCATCTTATATGTCGGCGGCCTCGCGGATGCGACTTCCGACGGTCAACTCTGTGACTTATTCGGACCCTACGGCGCCGTCGTTCGCGTCCATGTCGTCCGATACAAACACAGTGGAAAATCGGCCGGCTATGGTTTTGTGGAAATGGGCTCGGGTGAGCAAGCGCGCCATGCCGTCAGTGCCCTAGAAGGCGCCTCGTTTGCAGGTAATTCTTTGCGACTCTATGTCACGCCGTATGCATCCATTCTCGCCTAAGATTCCCTTCAGACGGGCGCAAGGGACTTGACCGATACGTCACATGAACTTCGATCCACTTTTCGGAACAGATGACAGCTGGCCATCAGAGTCCAACATTCAGATGAGCCTCTGGCATACAGGCTGGTCGTTTCAACCGAACCCGGCATGCTATTTCCTTTTTCTGCAAATCTCGACGGTCGCCTCAACTTGACCATCTCTTGGGCTGACCATCAACAGCATCCCCTTGTGCTCCAGAGCTCTTTTAAACAGCGTGGCGTAATTGTCATCGTATTGGCGTTCCTCGATCGTGGTCTCGCCGCTTTTGCGATCGTATGAACTTTCGAGGACAAATGCGTCCACAGTCTGCGTGCCGTTTCCTCGCGCTTTGCTCGTGACACGCCAGAAACGATTCTCCGGATCGAGGATCCCGTTCGAGGTATCCAGGGTGGCATTAGAACAGAGCTTCACACCTTTCGACACCTCCACATATTCACCTCTATCCACAAATTGAGCGAAGCCTGATAGGGGAAATCCAATAACGATTGCAAGAACGAACAAGTGTCTGAACATGTGATCCTCCGTCGTTGAAATAGTGGACAGCCCTGTACGCGTGACCGACCAGATTCAGTGGAGCGACATACCGCACGTACCCCGGACAACGGTCATTTGAGAGTTGCTCCGTCTTTCCATACGGACCTCTCCCGCTTTGATCTCAGTGACTGGTCGTCGTGTCTCACCCAGCCACGCCAACTGCCTCTACCGCGCCCGAAACACCCAGTTCGCAAGCGTCTTCTCGGACAGGGTCAGTCCTCTTGCGCTTCAGGAATGGTCAGTTCCTGCTCACGCACCGCCAAACCACAGCGCATGGGTTGAAGGCGTCCACTTTTTCGAGCCTGGCTCATCCGAGCACGACGCGAACGTGGTGATTGCCGGAGACAACGAGCGGGATATTGTCGCGGCTGACTATTTGCTTTCCATCAAGCTCCGCCAGTGTCACGCCCCGGCTCACATGGTTCGGGTTTTCCACCGCGATTTCATAGACCGCCGAATGATACCGGAAACGAATCGAGTACCCAGGCCAGTGGCGCGGAACACAAGGATCGACGGAGAGCGTAGCACCGCGCAAGCGGAAACCGAGCATCCATTCGATTCCAGCCCGGTAGAGCCAACCCGCTGCGCCGCTGTACCAGGTCCACCCCCCGCGTCCTACATGTGGGGGCTCGCCGTACACGTCCCCGGCTACGACGTAAGGCTCGACTTTGTAGCGCTGGACGCTTGCTCGCGAGGAGACCCGATGAACAGGGTTCAACAAACGGAACAACTCACCGGCCTTGTCCCCCTCACCCAACGCCGCGAAGGCCAGCACAGTCCAGACCGCCGCATGGGTGTACTGACCACCGTTTTCCCGTACGCCAGGAACATAGCCCTTGATATAGCCGGGATCCTTCGACATCTGATCAAAGGGTGGTGTCAACAGACGGATCAACCCGTCCCGCCGGTTCACAAGATGCCGTTCCACCGCCGCCATAGCGCGGGCACCGCGGTCCGGATCCGCCGCCCCGCTGATCACACCCCAGGACTGAGCAATGGAATCGATGCGACATTCCGAGTCTGCGACGGAACCGAGTGGCGTCCCGTCATCGAAGTACGCGCGTCGATACCACTCCCCGTCCCACCCGTCCCGCTCGATGGCGGCCTTCAACGCGCTCACATGCAACCGCCAGGTTTCGGCACGAGCACGCTCCCCGCGCTGAGCCGCCACCTTGGCGAACTCCCAGAGCACCGTGTGCAAAAACCACCCGAGCCAGACACTCTCCCCCCTGCCCTGCTGGCCCACACGGTTCATCCCGTCATTCCAGTCTCCGGTACCCATGAGCGGAAGGCCATGACTGCCGACAGCAAGGCTGCGGTCCAACGCACGCGCACAATGTTCAAAGAGGGTGGCGCTCGTCTGGGACACACGTGGCTCAAAATAGGATTCCTGTTGCCCCTCAGCCAATGCCGGGCCTTCCAGAAAGGGCACCAGTTCATCCAACACCGTCACGTCTCCGGTCACTTCAAGAAATTGGATCACCGCATACGGCAACCAGAGTAAATCATCGGAAATGCGGGTCCGCACACCGCGTCCTGACGGAGGATGCCACCAATGCTGGACATCGCCCTCGACAAACTGCCGCGAAGCCGCCCGCAACACATGCTCACGCGTGACATCGGGTGCCGCCACACTCAGGGCCATGACATCTTGCAGTTGATCACGAAACCCATAGGCCCCGCTCAACTGATAGAACGCCGCACGTGCCCAGACGCGGCACACCAGTGTTTGATAGAGCACCCATCGATTCAAGAAGATATCCATCGCACGCTCCGGCGTATGGACCTGTACGACACCCAACAGGTCGTCCCATCGACTGGTGACCTCACGCAAGAGCGCATCCACATCCGCCCCACGGTAGCGGTGAAGTAGAAGCCGAGCCTGCGCTCGGTCCGCTGTCTGACCAAGAAACCAGACAATTTCTGCTCGTTCGCCTGCGGCCAACTCAACCGACCGTTGGAGGGCCCCACAAGGATCGAGACCCGCGCCGACCTTTCGGGACAATTCCCCTCCTGCTTGCAAGGCCACGGGACGCCCGAACGTCCCGTGACGACCGAGAAATTCCGTACGATCACCGGTCCACGACGTATGGGCTCCGGCAAGATCGGTAAAGGCAATGCGCCCGGCGAACTCGCCGTCTAGTATATTGCGCGCAAAGAGCGCCCCCGTCTCCGGATCGATCTCGGTAATGATGTACGGGGCGGACTCACCGCGAGAACTTCCAAGTACCCACTCGACATAGGCCGTCACCGAAAGACGCCTCGATCGGCCGGACATATTCTGCAGGGTCAATCGAGAGATCTTGATCGGATCTTCAGACGGGACAAATTGCAGTAATTCGACCAAGACACCGTGCGAACCATGGTGGAAGCGACTATAGCCCTGCCCGTGACAGGCGACATAGGGCGCCGGCTCATCACGAATCGGCAACGCCGTCGGGCTCCAGACCTCTCCGGAATCGTCATCACGGATATAGAGCAGCTCTCCCGACGGATCAGACACCGGATCGTTCGACCAGGGCGTCAGCTGATTCTCATGGCTGTTCAAGGACCAGGTAAACCCGGATCCGGATTCCGACACGAGGAACCCGAACGACGGGTTCGCGATGACGTTGATCCAGGGTCGTGGCGTCCGAAGTCCTTCGCCGAGAATCGTGACATATTCGCGCCCATCGTCTGCGAAGCCGCCCAAGCCGTTGAAGAATTCGAGCTCTCGCTCGGCACATCCAGGCGTTTGCCCGCACGCGGTGAAGACGGGATCGTCGACGCCGCACGGCTCCTGCGCGGTAAGCGAGTAACCTGCTCCACCAACGTGCCGCGCCGGCCGAGCAGGACGACCCGAGCAACCTGCTGCAGCAGCAACCGATCCTGCTCTGAGAGCAGGTCGGTCCGCAGAAGATAAATACTGCCTCGCGCCCCGCCGGCATCCGGGCAGAGGCGCAGCCGACTGCCGCGCACAAGCCCTTCCAACGAACCTTGCAGCCCCTGCTCATACGACGAGGCCTTCTCATTCAGGATGATCACATCGGTCGACAATTGCCTCATGCGCCAGTATTCATGCGCTCGGAGCAATTGCCGGACGATGTCGACATCGTCCGCTTTGTCGATGCAGGCCAACACGATGGGCAGATCGCCTGAGATGCCATGCGCCCACAGCGCCGCACGGTCCACCGTGCTCCGGCTCAGTGTTTCGGAAGACGGCCGCAGCGAGGCATCGGAGTACAGCACCGCGTTGGCCAGTTGCTGGAACAGTTGCGCCTCGTCGCTCTCGATCCCGAGGTGATGCAGTTGCACTCGCGCTTGCGTCCAGGCCAGCGACAGGGCACGCTCAAAGACTCTCGGGTCACTATACTTATCGGCCAGCTCCAACACCTGATCGCGGGCTGGGCCGACAATGGTCGAAAATACCAGTCGCACGGTCCCGCCTGGAGGCACCCGCACCGTACGGCGCAAGCTCATCACCGGGTCAAGCACGGACCCGACAGTATTCGAGAGCGGCCTCCCATCGATCATCGAGACCGCCGTGCGGACATGGTGTCCTCGTCCAAGAAACCGCGCGCGATCCGTTTCATATTGCAGAGCGCCTACGGTATCTCCTTCGACCACCACCACCTGGGCGACCCACACGCTCGCTTCTTCATCCGATCGCCTGCGACGCGTAGCGAGTACTGCGCCGACCTCTGGCACGAATTCCGTCTGCACAAAGAGATTGCCAAACGCCGGATGGGCCACATCGGCGGCCTGTGGAGCCAAGGACAGCTCGGCGTAGGAAGTCACTTGTAGCTCGCGCGTGCTGGTTCCCATATTGGTCACGGAGCTGTCCGGCACTGCCATTGAACGTATAGCGTGCCGTCTTGCCCACCTTGTTGAGACTGACCGGCATCGCGGCTCCATCGAGCGCGATCTTGCCGGTAACCGGAGCAGACAGGGCGAGCGTCATGCTACCTGTGTGGTTGCTGACTGGATCAACCACGATCGTGTAGATTCCTGTTTCTGGCAATGCCGTACTTGGATCGAGACTGCCGCCGCTGGGACCAATCGTGGTTGACGCCAATTTACTGCCGTCCGGTTTCAACATCGACACAGTACTTGAGGCAATCGAAACCCCTGTGAGGCCGAGATTCACCCACTGGCCCGCCGTTCCATTGAAGGTATAGAGCGCGCGTTGGCCCGGCACGGTCACTGTCGGTGTCACCGCCCCTTGGTCGATCATGATAGGGCCGGCCACGTCCGGCGCATAGTAGAGCGCGAGCTTCACATTGCCGGTGTAACTCAGCTCGGGATCAACCAGGACCGCATAGGTCCCCGTGGTCGGAAGAACTTGTGCATCGAGCACCGCACCTGCCTGCGCAAATGAAATCGGCTGGCCTAAGAGACTGCCATCCGGCTTCAGAATAGAGACATATCCACTCCGGATGGTCACATCACTCAATTGCAAGCTGACTACTTGCCCGCTGGTACCCGAGAACGTATAGCGAGCATTCTGTCCGCTGCGGCTGATGGCAATCGGGACCGCCGAACCCTGAGGCCTGATCTCGCCTCCCAACTCATTGGAAACCGTGACGGTGACATTGCCGGTGTATGTACTGACCGGATCGATGAAAATCGTATAGGTGCCTGTCGCCGGCAATTCCACGAGATCAAGGCTGCTGCCGTTCATCTCGCTGGACGAGATCCAGACAGCCTGTGCATCACCGGTCGACTGATAGGATGAGGTCGTGGTCTGAACCTGCGTCAGCGAAGAGGGTTCCCGATACATGGTTGCATAATACTGTTTCACCGAAGAGGGCTGGGTAGCCATGGCCCCGCCATCAGGCCGATAAACCAAGACTTTGAATTGTGTGAGCGTCACACCGCTAAAACCGATATTGACCCGCTGGCCGGCCGTGCCCTCGAAGACCATCAAGCCCTTCTTATTCGGAGTGGTAATCGTCGCCGTCACCGGCGCGCCATTGACGGCAACACGACCATTGTATTCGATGTCTGCCACAGCAACGCCTGACGGCGAGGCAGGATCTCCGGCGTAACTTCTCTCAGTGGCAGGACTGGAAATGACTCCCATCGACGCAAGCACAAGCGTGACTGTTGTCACGCGTACTCGGCACTTCACCCACGGCCATAGGCTGTCCATAGTCGCCCTCCTATTGATAAAAACCGACGGCTCTTGGTGGTCTGTCACCTCGTGTGAGTTGATATTGGGATGTAGGCTGACGCGCGGACTCTACCCTTTTTTATATCGGTGGCGCAATCCCCTTAGGCCTCTCTTCAATGATTGTCCATACAATCCCCCCAAACAGGGGGGATCAGACTCATGAAGGCCCTGCACCTTACTTTCTTAGATGTGGAGGAAATCTATGGGCTTCACCAAGCACACTAGAACTGGTCCAAGATGAAGAGATGGGGGTATGGATCAGGCGGGCAAAAAAAGAGGGTGGAGAGTTGCCTCCCCACCCTTCTCTTGTGACACACCAGAAGCTTCTCAGCAACTACTCGCCCTTACAGAAACTCCGTTCATAGTTGATGACCGCCCAGGCTTCTTCTTCCGTGATCGCAGCAGGAATCAAGGACACCATCCCAGTTCCAGGGCTGCCGTTCTTGATGACCCAGAAAAGTTCACCATCTTTCCGCTTCTTGTGGAACTTGCAGTTGGTGAAATCCCGTGGGCTTGGATTCAGAATCTTTCCGGCTTCACCCTGACCATCCCCTGCCTTGCCATGACAATTGAAACACGTGCCCTTCCCCTCGTAAATCGCCTTGCCCTTGGCAAGACTTTCCGGAGTGGACGCGACCGGATTCTTCATGGCTTTCGCATCCGCCATCTGATCCGCTGGAACGCGAGGCTTCAACGGCTCTTTTTCTTCAGCCCCAACGACTGAGACTGAAAGAAACATCACTGCTGCAGCAATACCTAAAGACTTGGACAGATACCCCATTACACGTCCTCCTTTGTGTTGGACCCACAGAGCTAGAGCGACACTCCAACTCGCCGACTCGTTTTCAGGATTCTCAAGAGCCAGGTGAAGCGTTCGGACTATACCAATGCCCTTGAATTCCTGTCAAGAAAACCTCCTCTCCTCTCTCATGCATATCCTTACCTTCTTCCCTGAAGGAAGATCAAACCTCATGCCACCATCCACTCAAAACGAGGCGAGCAAATGTCGGCACTTATGAGTGCTCGCCCTAGGCTCATGCCATCTTCCCAGCGATTTCGTGGCACCTTTGCGCCTCACCTACGCCCTCCGTGCCTCATCGACATCGGTGAGAAAACGAATGTGCGCCCTGACTGGAATCAGAAATATGTGTAAAAGAGGTGAGACGTAGGATTACCGCTTCAATACGATGTCCCGGGCGACTTTCCCGCTTGGACCGAAGGGCTTTTGGGGTTTCCCGTTTAATTCGGCCTTCACGCCCCCGGCGTTCCCAAGGGTCAAGATGAATTGGTCCTGCCCCTTCCAATGGGATTTTTCTCCAGGCCGCAGCAATGACTCCTGAGGGCTCCCGTTATCGATCTGCACAACGACCCAACTCAACTCCGTCGCTTCCAAGTCCAAGACAAGCTGACCGTCCCCAGCGCTCTCCGTTGCGTTCAGAGCGATTCCAGCTAATGGGCCATCGCTGCCGGGAGAGGCTGTCGCCCCCACCACAACTGGTTCTGGCTCCGCCCTCGCAGCTGCACCGGCAGCCGTGACAGGTTCCTGTTTCGGCGGGGCATCGGTCGTGGTCTTTGCCGCCCCGGCAGCCATATCGGTCGGTTTCGAAACCTCTGTCGCACGCTCAGGATCACGGGCTGTTGAGACCGGAACTTCTTTCACCGCTTGCGTCGTGCGTTTCGTCGCCGGACCTTGCTCGGGAGCCCCCCGCCGAAAGACGGACGATTGCTCTCGACTGAGGAGAAAGATGAGCGTGATTACGGCAATACCGATGGCAATCGTCACGGCTTTCCGATTGGACTGGCGCTTCCGGTCTTCTTCAATCTGTCGCACCTTGAGCCGTTCACGCTCGTCCTGTTTCTCGTAAAAGGATCCAGCCGATTGGATAAAACGGTGAATCGCATCTTCCTCATCCAAGCCCAACGATCGGGCATAGGAACGGACGAACCCCTTGGCGAAAACTTGGTCGGGCAACTTGGCGAAATTCCCGTCCTCGAGCGCCTTGACGAAATCCGTACGAATACGGGTTTTCGACGCCACTTCGTCGACCGTCAACCCTTTCGTCTCTCGGACTTGCCTGAAAAATTCGCCGACCGACTCCATAAGTCTCCTACTTCACTCGCGTCAAGAGATCCTCTGCCGCTGCCGCCAGCTCTCCACCACTCTTATCCAAAGTCGCGACTTTCTTCAGAATATCACGGGCCCTGGTCGTATACCCCATTTTATAGTACACCCGCCCCAGCTCAAGATGAGTCATTGCAGGCGGCACACTTGGAGGACTTGCCGACACAGCGTCTTCCAACGCCTCCATCGAGCCCTGAAGATCGCCCTGATGTGCCAGGGCTCGGCCGAGATGAAACCGAGCGAGATCCGGTGTCGGATAGAGCGGATTCGCCAGGGCCTGCCGATAGGATTGAATCGCCTCGTCCCACCGATCCTGATTGGCCAACACTTGGCCCAGATACGTATGTGCTTCGGAATAGGATTCGTCGATCTTAATCGCCGCCAGGAATTGCTCTTCTGCGTAGGACAATTTGCCCTGCAGCGCATACACATGTCCCAGTGCGTATCGAGCCTCCTTATTGGCCGGATTCAACTGGACGGACTTCTGGAACGAGACGAAGGCCTTTTGACGATCTCCAGGGAGGCTCGCGACACCTTCTTGATAATGCCCTTGTGACTTTTGTATCAGATCTTTGTCGGCCGCACATCCTCCCAACATACTCAGGAATCCGACACAGACCAACAGACCATACAGTCGCCACCGATGGAACCACCTATCGCATCTGATCATCCAACATCCTCAAAATGCGTGAGCCGCTTAAACTCGGAGAACCGAGCCTGAATCTCTTTGTAATCCAGGATTCGCAATCGGTCAAGACTAAAGGATTCTACGGTAAAGGACGCCATCACACTCCCAAAGATGATGGCTTGTTTCATCGCCTCGGGAGACCGGTTTCCGGTCGCCGCCAAGTAGCCCAAAAATCCACCGGCAAAGGTATCTCCGGCACCGGTCGGATCGCGTACGTCTTCGAGCGGAAAGGCCGGCGCGCCGAACATCTGTTCTTCGTTGAACATGAGCACGCCATACTCACCCCGTTTGACGATGAGATGCTTGGGTCCTCGGGAAAGCACGAGCTTCGCCACTTTCACCAGATTGGAATCTTGACCCAAGGCGCGCGCCTCACCGTCGTTGATGATCAGCACATCCACCTTCTCTAACACCTTCCAGAGGGCATCACGCTGGCCATTGATCCAGAAATTCATGGTATCGCAGGCCACCAACCCGGGGCGTTTCACTTTGTGCAACACGTCGAGCTGAAGCTCAGGATGGATATTCCCCAGGAACAACACATCCGGCGCAAGATAGGCTTCAGGAATCTGAGGACGGAACGTTTCGAACACGTTGAGCTGCGTGTCCAAGGTATGGGCTTCGTTCAGCTGGTGCGTGTACTCCCCCTTCCAGCGAAAGGTTGCCCCCGGACGCCGTTCAAGACCCGTGAGATCAATTCCACGACTCTTCAGAAACGCGATATGCTGTTGAGGAAAATCCTCTCCCACGACGGCAATGAGCGCGACGGACGTGAAGAAACTGGCCGCCGTCGAGAAATAGGTGGCCGACCCTCCGAGAATCTCGGTTCCTTCGCCGAACGGAGTTTTGACCGTATCGAGCGCGACTGATCCCACGACTAACAGCTTTCCCATGACTAGCGGATTCCTTTCTTTGGTGACAAGGCACGGTCAATGAGGAGGGAGAGTTTCCTCCGAGCGGCTGAAGGGATTCGGTTCGGCGCCGTCAGAATGGCATTATCGAGTGCACGATGACAAGGACAGTCTATGGGATTCGCGAAAGACGGCATCACCGCGCGCAGGATCTGCTTGGCCAGGGCGACGTTACGATGGAGCGTCCCCAACACCGCCTCCACCGTGACCGCGTCTTCCGTCTCATGCCAACAGTCATAATCGGTCACCAACGCCAAGGTCGCGTAACAGAGCTCCGCCTCACGGGCTAATTTCGCTTCCGGCATATTGGTCATCCCGATCACGTCGACACCCCATTGCCGATAGAGCCGTGACTCCGCTTTCGTGGAAAACTGCGGACCTTCCATGCAGAGATAGGTCCCGCTGCGATGCAGATTGGCGCCGACGCGCTCTCCCGCCGTCAAGAGAGCCTGTCTCAGTTCGGCACACATCGGCTCGCCGAAGGCGACATGCGCCACGATTCCCTCGTCAAAGAATGTCGAGACACGCCGCTTGGTCAAATCGATAAACTGGTCCGGAACCGCGACATCGCCGGGAGGAATCGATTCCTTCATGCTACCGACCGCGCTGACCGAAATCACATGGGACACCCCCAGTGACTTGAGTGCAAAAATGTTCGCGCGGTAGTTGATCCCACTCGGGTTCACCACATGTCCGCGCCCATGCCGCGAAAGAAAAGCCACCCGAATCCCTTCAAGCAACCCCACGGTAATTGCATCGGATGGAGCCCCGAACGGTGTTCGGACTCGGATCGACCGGGCAGAAGTGAGCCCTTCAATGTCATACAACCCGCTGCCTCCGATCACCCCGACGGTCGCCCGCGTATCCTGCTTTCTGCTCCTCATGCAAATCCTTTTTCTAAGAGGCTTGCTTCGCCGCAGCAAGCTGTTTCTGTTGTCCCACTGTGCTCACAAATTGCTCGATACGTGCGATCACTCGTTCCGCCGTCCGCTCATACGGCTCGTCGTCTTCGATCGACAACCACACAACTCCCGCTTCGCTTCGAAACCACGTCATCTGCCGTTTGGCAAAACGTCTTGTATCCCGCTTGAACCGACGCACCATTTCTGCGTAATCGCACTCCTTCTCCAAATAGGCTCCGACCTGGCGATAGCCGAGGCCTTTCATCGAACCGAGCTCACGCCCATATCCCCGGTCAAGCAATGCTCGAGTCTCTTCTACCATTCCATGAGTCAGCTGCCAATCGATTCGTTCCTCGATCCTTCGATACAAGGTCTCTTTCCTTCGCTCAAGGCCTATCAGAAGAGCGGAAAACGGAGCCTCCTGAAACCTGTGTTCGGCTTGCACGGTCGACAGCGGGCGCCCCGAGAGCCGATAGACTTCCAACGCCCGCATGACTTTGGGTTCATCGTTCGGATGTAACCGTGCCGCCGTGTCAGGGTCAACGCGCATCAGTTCTGCATAGAGCCCATCTCGCCCCTGCTCATCTCTCATGTGTTTGAGGTCTGCCCTTACCTGAAGATCAGCTTGAGGCGCCGGACACAACCCCCTGACCAACGTTCGGATATACAGCCCTGTTCCACCGACCACCAACGGCAACCGGTTTGCGGCATATAATCGATCAATTTCCTCCAGCGCGTCGCGTCGATACCAGCCGGCGTTGAACGTTTCGCTGGGGTCGACGATATCGATCAGTCGGTGCGGCACCTCCTGACGCTCCTCAGCGGTCGGTTTATCCGTTCCGATGTCCATCCCACGATATACCTGGCGAGAATCTGCTGTCAGAACCTCGGTCTCAAAATATTTGGCCAGCCGCAAGGCGACTCGACTCTTTCCAACGGCTGTCGGCCCCAGGAGCACGACCAAGGGACGGTGGCGGCGAAGTACTTCTGATAACATATTCACGTCAGCGCTGCTGAAGCACTGTGATCATGAGCTCGGCACGCTCGTCCATTGTCGGTCGACGCTTCCCCGCAGCACAACCTACCAGCCGGCTCGTCCGAACATTTTTTCGAGGTCTGTGATACTGAGTCGGAAGGACGTTCTCCGCCCATGCGGACAGGTCGTGATCTCCCCTTCGGTACGCCAGTCTTCAATCAGCACCTTGATTTCTTCCGCATTCATCGACCGACCGGCCCGAACCGCGCCGTGGCACGCCAACGACGCCAGAACGGAGCGCACACGTGCCTCCAGACCGGGAACACTGTCCCATTGCGTAAGATCATCCAGAAGATCCTGCAGAAACGTGGTCGGGTCGATCTTGCCGAGACCGACCGGAATCGCCCTGATCAAGACAGTTGAGGAACCAAATGGTTCAAGTTCCACCCCCAATTGTTCCAAATCATGTTGGTAACGCTGAAGCACGGCCGTCTGAGATGATGCCAGTTCCACAGGATCAGGGATCAGCAACGGCTGCGCCTGGATGCCACGGGTCGTCCAGGCGCGATAGAGCCGTTCAAACAACACCCGCTCATGAGCCGTATGTTGATCGATCACCGTCAGATCGCCACCGACCTGAGCAATGAGGAACGTCCGATTGATCTGCCCTAATGCCATCACCTCGGCTGAAGGCACTCGTACATAAGGCTCCGCCGCTTCGCTCACCAACGGCAGTTGGGTTTCACGGTTGGGCTGCAGGGTCGTCGATTCCGCTTCAACGGATTCCGCCGTGGGAAGCGTGGTCACGATGGCCCCCAAGATCCGTCGCACGGAAGACTCGACGAATGCAGCCTTCCCAAGCTCATCGGGCTGTCCGCCGCTCAAGGCTTGGCGGACCGCTCGCCGTACGAGTTGGTAAATCATCTCGCCGTCCGAAAACCTCACTTCGCGTTTGGTCGGATGGACATTGACATCGAGGCGGTCCGGATCAATGTCCAGAAACAGCACGAATCTCGGGTGACTTCCCTTGGCGAGAAATGCCCCATACCCTTCCCCCACCGCATGAGACACGGCGACGTTGCGCACGGGGCGGTGATTCACAAACAACTCTTGCGGGATGCGAGCGGTCTTTGCATGGACCGCATCCACAATATACCCAGTGAGACGAGCCCCTGGGACCGAGGCCGTGATCCGGAGGCTCTGGTCGAGAAAGGTGCGCCGATAGACCTGGGCGATCCGATCGTCATCTGACGAAGCGGACGGGTAATTGAGAATCTCCTCGGCGTTGTGCGTCAAGCGGAAATGGATGGACGGCCAGGCGAGCGAGGCCTGCTGGACAACCCTGCTGATGTGCGAGAACTCCGTGAGGGGCGACTTCAGGAACTTCTTTCGGGCCGGCTGATTGTGGAACAGCTCCGCGACTTCGATGCGTGTTCCACGGACCGGAGGAGCCTCGGCGATTCTCCCGACCGCTCCCCCGATCACCTCCAACTCGGTCCCCACTTCGGCGACACGCGTCGCCGTCGTCAGTCGAACATGGGCCACTGCGGCGATACTCGGCAGTGCCTCACCCCGGAACCCCATCGTTCGGATGGACCAGAGATCCAGATCGGACCGGAGCTTGCTCGTGGCATGCCGCTGAAACGCGCATGGGGCGTCTTCCCGACTCATGCCCTGCCCGTCATCGGTCACCCGAATCAAGGAGAGGCCTCCGTCCTTCACGTCGATCGTGATGGACCGACTTCCCGCATCGATACTGTTTTCGAGGAGTTCTTTGACGACCGCCGCCGGACGTTCGACCACTTCTCCTGCTGCAATACGGCCGATCACCTCTTCCGGAAGAATACAGATCCGACCACTGCCGTCGGTTTTCAGCACGACACGATGCTCCTCATGAGTAATGGGACGGTGACGGGGTGGGGGCGTCGCGGCACGGCGACGATCATCGGATTTCAGCCAACTTATTCTTGGCCAATTTTGATTCGTCCGATGAGGGAAACTCCTCCAGCACTCGCTTCAGACTCTTCCGCGACCTGCCGAGATCGCCGGTCTCAGCCGTCGCCAAACCAAGCTTATACAGCGCTGCGGGAATCTTTTCGTTCCCTGGATATTCCGCCACGAGCGAGTCGAACGTATGGATGGCCCGCCCATAGTCTTTCAAATTGTAATACGATTCTCCCAACCAATAGTGGGCGTTCGGCGTCAGCGACGTACCGGGAAAATCCTTGATGAATCGCTGGAACCCGGCGACCGCAAGCTCGTATTTCCCATTGAGGTAATCATTATAGGCCAGATTGAAGGCGGATGTCGGCGTAATTCCGGATACTGTTCCCGTCGGTTCGGCAAGCGGCGTCTGTTTGGCCGATCTGGAGGCGCGCGACTCAGTCGTGGCATCCGCCTTGGCAGATACCTGGCTGGCAACCTCTTCCAGCTTTACCAATCGACTTTCAAGTTTTTGAACGCGTGCCGTCAGATCATCGAATCGCACCTTCGCAGGATCGCTCTCCTTGCTCCGCTCGACGGCCTCCAATCGGCGCATCGCAGCATCGACCCGTTGATGATCCTGATCCTGTGTCCGCGAGATCGTCGAGAGCTGATTGCGCATTTCCATAAAATCGGCATGTTTGGCACAGCCGGCGAGCATGACCGTCGACGCCAACAATCCCCATGCCACTGAACCTGAGACAAGCGTACGGACACACATATTGCTACCGCACCTCCTTGAGTTGCGCCAGTTTGTCCGAGGCCTTTCCCGCCTCAACGGTTTTCGGGTAGAGCGTGACGACCTGCTTGAAAGCGGACGACGCTCGCCTCTTATCCTTCAGCGCCAGATACGCATACCCTTTTTTCAAGATGGCAGCGGGAATCTTTTCGCTGCCGGGATAGTCGATCTCCACCTTGTCGTAAGCATCGATCGCTCGCTGAAACTCTTTCTTGCCGAAGTACGACTCTCCCAGCCAAAATCGGGCATTGGGCGCAAGGGTGGAGTTTGGATACTCCTCAAGAAATCCGGTGAATCCTTGCCGAGCGCCTTCCAAATCCCCGTCCCGAAACAACCCTAACACCCGCTCATAGCGAACCCGATCAGGCGGATCAGCACCGACCGGAGCCGGTTCAAATTTCGGCGCGTCTTGAGGAGGAACGATTGTAGTCGAACCACCTGCCGTCTCTGGCCCCGCAGACAACTTTGAGGCCTCCCCTCCTTCCAAGATGGGCTCATTGGGCCCCGGTGCGGAGTGTGATGCCGGTTTATGGGCCTGCTGGAGAGAAGCAGGCTTATTGGAGACCTGCTCAAGTGTTTTCGCCAAGGCATCGATTCGCCCATCCTGTTCGTCAAGGCGAGCCGTGACCTTTTTCCCGACTGCTTCAAGCGCCTTTGTGATGGAGACCACGCTTCGATTGACATCCTCCGCATGAGTCGCGGTCGCCTTTGAATCGCTATCGATTCTCGACGCCAGGTGTTTGGTCGCCTGGTCATGGTCGCCCACGCGATCATGCAGTCCGGTCAGCGCCTCCCGAAACCCCGTCAGCGCCTGATTGAACTGCGTGAACTTTTGAGAAATCTGTTCAATCTTATTCTGGTGCTCGGTCAACTCTTTTTGATGCCCCTCCAGCTTGACATCGACGCGTTTTGACAGCCCCTCGTTCGTACGCTGGACGACATCAATGACCTCTTTTTTCAACGCCTCCATGGCCTTCGAGAGCTCGTCAAGCCGGGCCGACACCTTTACATCCTGCGTTTCGAAACTCTTCTGCATCCACAGATACCGAGTGCTGCTGTCGGCTTCGAGCTTGGCCGCCAATTGTTCCAGTTTTTTTGTCTGCTGCTCCAACTGGGCCGACCGATGCTTGAAGTCCTCCTGTTTTCCCTGAAGCTCTCGGGCCTGGTACAGCGCCTTTTCCAGTTCTCCTCGGAGCTGCGGCAATTCCTGTTCGCGTAAGGTCGAAAGTTCCTGGCTCTGCTTGGCTCTGGTCTGGGACAGCTGCTGCTGAAGATCTTTTTCGGTCTTCTTCAGGTCAGACTGCTGCGCGACACACCCGGACAGCAGGAAACCACCCACGACGATACCAAGGAGCACACCATGCGTGGTTCGCAGTTGAAACGTCATGTCCTGAGATCCAAACGACCGCCTACGGTCAGGCAAGCGGCACAATCGGTGCCCACTACTTTCCCGTCTTGACAACGAGATGTCCCCGACGATTCTGCGCGTAACAGGCTTCGGTATGTTCCGTGCAGAATGGCCGTTCCTTGCCGTAGGAGACGACCGACAAATACGTGGGGGCTACTCCCAGCTCGACGAGATAATTCCGAACGGCCTTCGCCCGTTTCTCACCCAACACCAAATTATACGCTGACGTGCCGCGCTCATCACAATGGCCTTCGATTTTCAGCTGTGTGTTCGGATTCGATTTGGCCCATTCTGCATCGCCGGCCAGGGCATGGCGTCCTTCATCGGTGACTGAAAAACTGTCGTACGCGAAAAAGACATCACGAAGCCCTGCCGCCACCGACGCCACCTGCTCCGCACGAATTTCAGCCAACTGGCGGGCGGCCGATCCGGAATCTGCTTTGGCAACCATCGCGTTGGCATGGCCGACACCGCCTGGACTCCCTGTACTACCGGCATGCCCCCCCAACCGTTCTTCCGACGGATTTCGGTCCAACCCCCGTAAGCTGCTCGACTCATCGCGTCCCGAGAACGACGTGTCGGGAAAACTTGAACTCGTTCCGTCTTTGCTTCCCCCTCCCTTAGTCGTCTCGTCTTGTAACGCCTGCATCTCGCCCCCGGATCGAACCGCCTTCTTCGAGCAGGCAGGCATTCCCAGTACGATGACCCCAAGAATCAACGGCAGATAGCTGACTGGTATTTTTTTCATCGGATTCCTTCCCTCCTGTGAAATACCGTCCCTTTTTCTTACAACCTAGGACGATTGCCGTCAATGCCTTCCTGGAAATTTACGAGGCCGGAGACCAGGAGGGCGCGCTATTGTGAGTGCCGGTGAACGTAATGCGCTCGAGGTCTTTACCATCCGCATCGATCATGTAGATTTGACTCTTCCCCTCCACTGTCGAACTGAACACGAGATGCCGCCCATCCGGAGACCAGGACGGAGAATCATCCACGCCCAGTCCCGTCGTTAATTGCACACGTTTCTGCCCATCGGGAGTGATCACACACAGTTTGTACTCTTTTTTGGGAGTCCGGCACACGTAGGCGATCCAATTTCCTCGAGGAGACCAGGCCGGCGCCGCATTATAGTCTCCATCGAACGTCAATCGACGCACATTGGATCCATCCGCACTCATGAGGAAAATCTGCGGTCCACCGCTCCGATCGGATGTAAAGACGAGCTCTCGGCCCGATGGAGACCATGAGGGCGACAAGTCTCCGGCCGCATGCGTGGTCAGTCGTTGAACGGCTTTCGTCTTGGTATCCAAACGATACAATTCAGCATTTCCTTCATGGCTTGATGAGTAGGCCAGCGAATTCCCATCGGGAGAGAGAACCGGCGTGATATTCAGCCCTCCTTGCGCGACGAGTGTCCACCGCTTTCCCGTGGCCAACTCAATCATGTCGATATCCTGCGTGTTCCGATTGCGATACGTCGTGAAGACCAAGAATCGACGATCCGGCGACCACCGCGGCATCAGATTCAAGAACCCGTCGGCCGTCAGCTGACGCGGATCGTATCCGTCGTAATCCATCACGAATAACTCGCGAGCCGTCCCCAACTCCGAGACATAGGCGATCTTCGTCCTGGCGATCCCCGGCTCCCCCGTATAGCGAAAGACCAACTCATCCGCAAAGCGATGGGCCATGAGCCGGGCGACCGATGTCGAACCGACATAGCGTTTCCCGCCGACGACTTCATTGCTTCCGGCGTCATAGACATAGCCGTCCATGCTGAGATCGGCATCTTTATTCCCGCTCTTCATTCCCGCCTGTCCCCACACAATGACCGACACCCCATTCCCGGCGGCTTGCTTGAAGGAGGGATCAGGCTCCGCCCCGAGATGACCGACCTTAATGCCAAGGCTCGACAAATCGACCAGCGCAAAGACCAGCGAGCGTCGCACATCCGCCTTCAACACGTCTTCGATGCGCGTCCCCAGCTTCACCCGTGCCTCCGGTGATTCCGATCCACCCAGGTTTTCAATCCCGGCGATTCCAAGCGGAATCTTTTGAAAATCCGGTCTCGTGGCTTCAAGAAAAACGTCGGCGGCACCGGATTCAATGATCCACGCAACGCCGATCGATACACATAGGCTGACGAATACAACAACTCGAAACGTCATGGTTTATCCTTGCGGCTCTCCGACGGTAAAGGTGAAGTGGGCATCAAAATACAGATCCGTGACATCGGCTGGAAACACCGGCAATGGGTTGGCGCTGAGCACGGCTCGTTTCCCGGCCAAATCATAGTACTCGTTTCCGGACGACTGCTCGATCGTGACACCGGTGACCGATCCGTTTTTATGAAGCCTGAACTGAACGACTACGACGTAGGCATGGCTGGTCAGATCCATAGGCGGAGCATTCCACGCATTGCTGATTCGCTGTCGCACAATCGCAAGATAGGCATTGGAACCCGGAGCCATCCCTGGAACCTTTAGTGCGGTGTCGATAGCCTTGGCGCTCTGTGCCTTCGCTTCAACCTGAGGCACAGGTTTTGTCGGCATCATGTCCACCGGTGGTGCTGTCTTGGGCACCTCAAGGGCCTTGATCTTCTTCAATTCCTCGTCCAATTCCTTCGCCCCATCTTCCGTCAAGGATGAGGATTGAGCAGAGGCCACCAGTTTTTTGTGCATGGTCTCCTTGGCTTCCGTCACGACCGGTACATCTGGCAGCTTCATCACGGGTGATTTTCTTGGCTTATCCTCCGGACTGATGTCGCCACGCTTGGGAGCATCCGGAGGCAATTCAATATCTTTCATGATATCGCGCATGAGATCATTCGACGATTTTGCCGGAGTCACCGGAGGAGGAACAGGTACGGCCGCCACTGGCGGAAGGGATACGGGCGCCGCTTTCACAGGAAGAGCGGATTTGGGCGGTTCAATGGATTTAGGCAGTTCAACTGGTTTAGGTGGCGTACTAGCTTTGGAATGCGCGATAGGCTTCGCCTGCTGTATCGGCTTAGGTGGTTCGACCTCTTTCTTAACCGGCTGACTTTTCTGGGGTTCAGCAGCCTTCTCCGGAAGAGTCGGTAGGCTGGCGAGGGAAATCTCAACCGACGTCAGAGGCCTTTCACCATGTCGTGGCAATCGAACCCAGCCCACTAACACGAGTATGCCGATATGCAGAACCAGAGAAACGACGACGGCAAGGCCTAAGCGACGAGTCAGTGTCGCCTGCCATTCATCATCCGAAACCATGCCGGCTGATGCCCAAGCCTGCACCGTGGACCTTATCCTACTGATTGTGTTGGGATGGCGTACCCTCACTCACACGTTCAGGCCCAGTGGGATCGGTCACCATGCCGAGTTTCTCAATCCCGGCCTTTTTGACTCCATCCATCACCTGGACCACAATTCCATATGGCACGTCGCGATCGGCGCGCAAATACAATGAGACGTCTGTATGTTCCGCTTTCATCACCCGCAGCTTCCGTTCCAGCTGATCAACACTCACCGGATCCTTGTCGAGGTACAGCCGTTGATCCTTTTCGATCGTCAGGACGGCTCGGATTTCCGGCTTGATCGTGTTCGATGCCGACGTCGGCAACTTGATGTCCATGCCTCGATAGAGCATGGGCGCCGTGACCATAAAGATCACCAACAGCACCAGCACCACATCCACGAGCGGAATCACGTTGATTTCCGCCAAAAACCGGCGCTGCCTCGTCTCAAATATCATCCCTTCGCTCCAACGGGAACCGGAGCGACAGGTCTCGTTTGGGCGGGAATCAAGGCCAGAAGCTCCACCACAACCGAATCCATGTGCATGGCGGCACGCCTGATACGTACGAGAAAATAATTATAGGCAATGACGGCGGGAATCGCGGCAAACAATCCGGCTGCGGTCGCGATCAAGGCTTCAGAGACGCCGGGAGCGACAGCCGCAATACTGGCGGTCCCTTGCGTGCCGATTTCCCGGAACGAGTCGATAATGCCCATCACCGTTCCCAAGAGCCCCACGAACGGGCAGATATTTCCGGTTGTCGCAAGAAACGGGAGAAATGATTCCAACTTGTCGATTTGCCCCTGGGCAAGATGAGCCGCCGTCCTCTCCATCACATGTCGATCATAGGCGACGGAACCCTGACCATTCACCTCGGTGGGAAGAGAGCCGATCCGTTGAATCACGGCATGAAAAATTTTTGCGCAGGGACTTCCAATCGTCTGTTGCGCATGCCGAGTCACATCCTCCACATCTCTGGCCCGCAGTAACACAGCCATGAAATGACGATCTTTTGCATCAGCGGTGCGAAATACGGCCAACTTATAGAAAATGATGGCCCAGGACGCAACCGAAAAGCAGACCAGGAGCACGAGAACCACCTTGGATACGATCCCGAGCGACAGAATGACTCCCAGTGGGCCGGTTTGAAACATACGAGTCTCTACTCTCCCTCCTCACCGCACATGATTTCTTGGCAAAGTGGATTGTACCAAACCCTGAAGAAAATGGCGGGGCCGACGGGATTTGAACCCGCGACCTCCAGATTGACAATCTGGCGTCCTAACCAGGCTGAACGACGGCCCCGCAAAATCTATCGATGGCAGAACGAAAACACGACAAGAAAAAATCGTTGGTCGCCGATCAATTCCTGTGTCTAGGAACAGATCCTCGGCACAGCAAGCGCACATCCTGCCTCTGCGTACCACCACTCCTGCATGGTAGGCGGAACAGGGATTGAACCTGTGACCTCTGCCTTGTAAGGGCAGCGCTCTCCCAACTGAGCTATCCGCCCGATTTTCTTGGCAACCGCTGCGGAGGGTATCAAGTCCATGATTCCTTGTCAACGGGTTCACG
>JABMDK010000007.1:68327-78632 GCA_015903995.1 Nitrospira sp. | reverse complement strand
TGTAAGGGCAGCGCTCTCCCAACTGAGCTATCCGCCCGATTTTCTTGGCAACCGCTGCGGAGGGTATCAAGTCCATGATTCCTTGTCAACGGGTTCACGAACTGTTCACTCAGTTTCGCCGCGTCATGATTCCAAACTACTTGGGCCTCGCGGAAATTCAGACGCGTGTCCGCCGTTGGCCACGCTGGCGTGGGAAATACCGACGATGGACGTGTCGTAACCGGCTGCCTTCTACATGCGTATAGATTTGAGTCGTCGCGATGTCGACATGTCCCAACATAGATTGCACGACTCGCAAATCGGCTCCTCCCTCCAGCAGATGCGTGGCAAAGGAATGCCGCAGCATGTGCGGAGAGATCGATTTAAAAATACCAGCACGTCGTGCCCGTCGCAGAAGCAGCTTCCAAAATGCCTGCCTCGTCAGTCCTTGTCCCCGTCGGCTGATGAACAAGACACGGGACGATCGCCCTTTGAGTAGAACGGGTCTCACATACTCCACGTAATCAACCAACAACTTGACCGCAGTCTGTCCGATCGGGACGACCCGTTCCTTGGCACCTTTCCCGACGACCCGCACACAGCCCAGCTGCACGTCGATCTGCGACAGACTGAGCCCGACAAGTTCCGACACACGAAGGCCCGCTGCGTACAGCAATTCGAGCATCACGCGGTCGCGTTGATCCTCGGCGCGATCACGAGCCGGCAGCTCCAGCAACGCCGTCACTTCTTGTCGGGTCAGCGTCTTCGGTAATCGAACCGGCCGACGCACCGCCGTCATATCACGGAGCGGACTGGCCTCCACGAGATGTTCCCGAATCAGAAAGCGATACCACCCGCGCAGCGCCGAGAGAAGACGGGCAATCGATGACGCCGCAAGGGCTTCCTGTTTGAGCGATGCGAGAAAGGACCGCATCGTGTGCGGGGGGACAGGGGCTCCCATGCTGAGCCGATGCCCCATCAAGTATCGCTGCAAACGCAACAGGTCGCGCCGGTAGGATTCCAGCGTATTGGTGGCCAGTCCGCCTTCAATCCGCAGTTCGCTGAGATACCGTTCAAGCAGAGGATCCAGCAATGGGGCGGTTGGTTCAATCATGGCGGTTGGACCATGAACTATAGCCAACTCACTGCATCAGTACAATGCTGCCGCCCGAGTTCTCCTTGACAGGTCGCACCCTTTCCGATACTAGTCTGCTACGGCCTACCGCCGATCGAAATGTAATGCTCACCTACTCCTATAATCCCACTTTCAGCTTTGTATGGCCGCCGCTGATGGTCGCGATGGCTCTTGCCCTGACGCTCAGTATCGGCGCCATGTCAACTCAGCCGGGCGACGCAGGAGCGGCAGATCCCGTCAAAATCCTTCTTCCCAACCCGCCGGTCTTGAACCAGGCCAAACACCTGATCGAGAAAGGGGATCCGGAAGCCGCAGCCACAATCTTGCGTCGATTCTTGACGACCACTCCACCAGCAGAACACCTCGATGACACCTATCTGCTGCTGGGCGCCGCGCTGTATGGCATGAAGGACTACGGAGAAGCGCTCCGCTCTCTGAACCAACTTCAGACGGAGTTTCCCGAATCCGACCTCATGGACCGAGGCAAGCTCCTGTTGGCCCGCACCCATACCGCGATGGGCAATATCGACCTGGCGTTGCCGTTGCTGGCACAAGTACGGACAACGGCACCCGACGACGCAACCAAGCGCGAAGCACGGCAGCTGACGGCCGAAGCATTCGCTCAAAAGAGGGACTATGTCCGAGCCATCCATACCTTACTGGAGGGGATGGCCGGCAGCTCCGACGCACAGATGACGGAAACACGGGAGCAGATTCGCCACTTCATCACCGAAAAGCTGGACAAAAAAGGGTTGACCCGAGTGCGGGATGCCTATCCTCGTTCCTACCCCGGCGATCTCGCGTCTCTTCGACTGATCGACTACTACATCGGACGAGGCGAAGACCATTTGGCAGAACGGGAAACCCGGCATTTTCTCGCTGCGTTTCCTGCTCATCCGTCCATCCCGAAGGCAAGCGAATCGCTGGAACTCATCAAGTCGAGGTTGAATGCCAATCAATACTTTATCGCGGCCGTCCTTCCGTTGTCGGGGCACTTGTCCGCCTTCGCCAATGACGTCCTGGAGGGCATTCAGTTGGCGGTGGAACGGGCCCATGAACAGCCGGGCAGCCCATCCGTTGGATTGATCGTGAAGGATCATGATGCCGACCGACAAGGCTTTTTGGACGATCTCTCGACGCTCCTTCATGACGACCGTCCTCTCGCCGTCATCGGCCCGATGCTGTCCAAAAACCTTCCGGTCATGGCTGAAATGGCGCAAAGAACCAGAATCCCGTTAATTACACCGGCAGCCACACTCCCGAATGTCCGTCGGTTGGGCAGTTACCTCTTCAGCACATCGTTGACCTACGCCATGCAAGCCGAACGCATTGCAACCTACGCCACGAAAGAACAGGGTTATCGACGGTTCTGCATTCTCTACCCCGACACCGTCTATGGTCGAGAACTGGCCCGGCTCTTCGCGCAGGAGGTGCGCCGATTCGACGGCGAAATTATTGCGATAGAGGCGTTCAAGGAAGGGGAAACGGATTTTGCTCCGCAAATTCAACGGCTCAAAGCCGAAGACCTGAAAAAGTATGGGTTGGCAGTTCCGGTCGAAATACCGCGACAGCCCGGCAAGCCTCTCAGTCGAAACGAAAAGCGCGTCCTGTATACTCCGGGGTTTGACGCGATCTTCATCCCCAGTCGTTCGCACGAGATCGGCCTCCTCGCCGCACAGCTGGCCTTTCATGACATCAAAGCCCCGCTGCTGGGCACCAACGGCTGGAACTCGCAGGACTTTGCCCGCACCGCCGATCGGACCGTCGACGGTGCAACATTCGTGGATGGCTTCTTCGCCGACAGTCCGAACCCCGCCATGCAGGAATTCGTTCAGCGGTACCGCAAGCGCTTTCAGTCCACTCCGTCGCTGTTCACCATGCAGGGCTATGATGCAGCCAGAGTCGTCATCGAGGGAGTCCGCCACGGAGCCACCTCCGGCGAAGCGCTCCACGAATTCCTCATGACCCAGCGCAATCTGCCGACACTCGCCGGACCGGCCAGTTTCGGACCAGACGGCACCCTGCACCGCCCGCTCTTTCTTCTGCAGGTGAAACAAGGTAAGTTTGTACAACTGGATTGATTGCTCATGAATTCCCTCTCACAAATCCTTCACACGATCTCGTACATGGGGCTTCCTTTGTTGTTTGCGATGGTCCTCCATGAGTATGCGCATGGCTGGATGGCGGAGAAATGCGGCGATTCGACCGCAAAACGTGAAGGGCGACTCACCATCAATCCGCTGGCTCATATCGATCCGTTCGGTACGATCATCTTGCCGCTGATCTGTTTGATATTGCCCGGGAGCTTTCTGTTGGGTTGGGCCAAGCCGGTTCCGATTGACCCTCGGAATATGCACCAGCCTCGACGCGACATGGCGCTCGTGGCAGCAGCCGGCCCTGGAATGAATCTGCTGCTCGCTGTCGCAAGTGCCTTGCTCTTGGCGTTGATCTTGACGTTCGAACCGACCTTGTCTCCTCGCAGCGCCACCGAGGCTGATGACTCTTCAGGCCTCCTCGCCACCATGGTGTTGCGCCCAATCGCCGTCATGGCGCTGTATTCCGTGATGATCAACGTGTTTCTCGCGCTGTTCAACCTGCTTCCGATCCCACCGCTCGACGGCGGCCGGATCCTGACGGCGCTGCTGCCGCCGAAACCAGCGATGACCTTAGCGCGACTGGAGCCGTATGGCATGCTCATTCTGGTGGGGCTTATCGTGTTCGACAAAGAATTAGGCATTATCCACATGATCACCGGGACCTTCGCCAAGGGGCTGTCTGGGACAATCTTGTCAACCGCACTCGGTCTCCGTCCAGGAGTCGCAGAATGACCGCACCCCACAAACGAGTCCTCAGCGGTATGCAGCCCAGCGGCCTCATGCATCTCGGCAACTATCTCGGTGCGTTAGAAAACTGGAAAGCCTTGCAAGAGCAGTATGACTGCTACTTCTTTGTGGCCGATTGGCACGCCTTGTCGACGAATTACGCCGACACAAGCCGCATTCGTCTGTTCGTACGTGAGATGCTGATCGACTGGCTGGCCGGTGGCTGGCCGGCGGTATCGACCCGGAACATTCCACCATCTTCATCCAGTCTCGCATTCCGGAACATGCCATCCTCCACCTCCTGCTTGCGATGATAACGCCTGTCTCGTGGCTAGAACGCAACCCGACCTACAAAGAGAAACAGGAGGAGATCAAAGAAAAAGATCTCACGACCTACGGCTTTCTGGGCTACCCAGTCCTTCAGGCCGCCGACATTCTTTTATACAAACCGGATTTTGTGCCAGTGGGAAAAGATCAACACCTGGAACTGACACGAGAGCTCGCGCGGCGATTCAACGATATCTATAAAGCCTCCGTGTTCCCTGAACCGAAGGAACATCTGACGAAGTTTCCCAAGGTACTGGGCACCGATGGCCGGAAAATGAGCAAGAGTTATAACAATACGATCAACCTCTCGGATTCCGAGCCCGTCGTCCGCCAAAAACTCAAGACCATGGTGACCGACCCAGCCCGTGTGCGACGAACCGACCCTGGCAATCCGGACATCTGTCCTGTCTATGAATTTCACAACATCTATTCGACACAAGCGGTTAGGGACCAGGTCAATAAAGACTGCCGATCCGCCGCGATCGGCTGTATCGACTGCAAGAAACTCGTGGCGGACCACATCGTGGAACAGTTAGCACCGATTTGGGACACACGCGCAAAGCTCATACAAGAGCCATCCCGCGTTGAAGAAATCGTAGAGGCCGGCAGCAAGCGGGCGGCTACAGTCGCCAAGGCGACGCTGGCTGAAGTCAATGAGGCCATGAAAATCTAGCCCGCAAGCGACTCGTGAAACCCCTCATACAAGAGTGACAAATCCGCTGCAAGAAGAGCCGCGTGAGTGAAACGGCTATTGCTTCCGTGCGTGAATGTTGCGACCAAGAAGACTTTCCGGTTTCAGAAACTGACGTCGGGCAGCGAAGATACTCGGTACCGCTTTCTGCGATACAGAAATCAACGAGGTTGCAGCACAGATCAAGCAACCGTGTTCGCTCAGGTAGGAACTTCAGCCGCTGCATGAACAGCAGCCGCCGCTTGCATTGCTTCCATCCCCAATTTTTGAAGAAGATCTCAGCGTCCTTCTCATAGGCTTGGAGAGTCTGCGCGATATCGCCGCTTGTGGTATGGTGTCATGTTCTGTAAACCGTCTTTCGGTTGGAGCAAGGGATGTTTCAAATCTGGTGCCATCTGTCGGCTCTGATGATCAGTCTGTTCGTCACATCTTCCGCATGGTCGGCGGTCGGCCCACCCTGTGATAAGTATCCGGCTACCAAACAATCACGGTGTACGGAGATCTGGAAAGAACTCAACAAGGAAGACGGACCGATTATCGCGCAATTTGGACTGGATCAACAAAAACGGCGCGATGAAGGAAAGATCAACGCCCAGCAGCATCTCGCCGAGAATATGATCTTTATCAAGCAATCCACCGAGAAACGGATTGAGCGCCTCAAAGAACGGATGGCCGGGGAATAACTGCTACGGTCCCCACCCGGTTACACACGAAGTTACACCCGAACAAACTGATTCGACTCTTTTTCGAGACCGATTTCGGTGTCCGGCCCATGACCGGTCACAACTGTCGTGGCCTCGTCGAGGGTGTAGAGCCGCTCCCGAATTGACTCCTCGATGGTCTCAAAGTTGCCGCCCCATAAGTCAGTCCGGCCGATACTCCCCCTGAAGAGCGTATCCCCAGCCAATAGGAGTTTGTCGTTCGGCATATGAAAGCTCATCGAGCCAGGTGTGTGGCCAGGCGTATGGAGCGCGACAATCGGCACCTGCCCGAGCATCACCTTTTCCTCATCCGCAAGCCAATGGTCCGGAGCCAGTGCCGGCACATATGACACCCCAAAAACCCGACATTGAAGTTCGAGATTGTTCCACAATTTCAGATCGTCTTGATGCAGGCAAATCGCCGCACCGGTTACTCGTTTAATCTCGCTGGACGCCAGAAAGTGGTCGAGATGGGCGTGCGTATGGAGGATACGGCTGACGGTGAAACCCAGCTGCTGTACTTCCCGGAGGATTCGCTCCGGCGCACCGCCGGGATCGATCACAACCGCTTGCTTCGTGACGGGATCACCGATGATTGAGCAGTTACAACCAAGGGGTGGAACCGAGAAGGTCTTCCGAATCAAGGCAGTCATTATACGCACATGCTACAGCCCAACCAGCAGGAAGCGCAAGCGAGCACACCATGGATCCACCATGGTTAGGCAGAAGCGGAAGCACCGCCCGGTGCTCCAGTAGGACCAATTGGATCTGAGACGTGAGAAATTTGCCCGTAACATCTTGGACGTACAGACCATAGTCCTCTGCCACAAGATACGGAAGAGTCTTCGCTCTCTCCATCGCCGACGACAACTACACGAAAAGAAGAGGCAACCACGACAGAATGCATACGACCATGGCTTTCAGCTGAAAGACATACCGATCAGTCATTAGAACAGTTGCCTATCGGATATCACATGGACAAGTTCATCAGAAGTGTAGATAATCCACTCACCGAATTGGGAGGACTCTCGCGTGCACAACGAAACGCTGCTTGTTCGATGGTCATTACAGATCTGGTTTCTATTGGTCTTGGCTGCCTTTGGATGTACTCCGGATGACAGCCCATTCCGCGCTGAAAACGAAGTACTCAAGAGACAAGTCGTCAAACAGGAGTCCCTCCTGAGCTCGTTACAGGATGGGAATAAGGTGATGCAGCAGCAAATCGATCTGCTCAATCAAGAGCTCCGGGACGCAAAGAACAGCATGGAGGCCACCAAAGCAGATGCCAAACGCTTGAACGAGCAAATGGAACTGCAGCTGGCCGAGACCAAACGCATGATTGCCACGCAGATGGCGGAATCCCTCAAAGTCGAGGAGAAAGGCGCCCAGTCCGATACGCTCCCTCGGCCGATGCCGACCGTGGCCAAAGTCGTTGAAGACGCACTGGCACGCAACGGATATCATCTGAAGGTCAGCGTCAAGACCGATCAACGGGCGGTCTATGTGACGGAGCGCAAGATCTCCAACCCGGCCTCGCTCGAAATGACGGGCTCGCGAAATCAATATCTCATTTCACTTCAAGCCCTTCCTGACAGCCTTACCAAACTCGGGGTGAAAGCGGAATTTGAACGAGTCGCACAGGGAGGGCGCATCTTAACCGTCAGCCACGAAGAAACGAGCGAAATCGAACGCCGCCTCATCAACGAAATCAATAAGGCGCTCGAAACTCCAGCCAAGACATAAGCCTTCGACAAGCCACGGTCACAATCACCGGTTTTCTTTGCCCGGTCGAGGCCTCATGCTAGCATGGCCCTCCGATGGCTCTCTCGACCAGTGTGCATGATCTCCGTACCCTCATCCGCTCCTCCCATCCTCTCGTTGTCATTGAAACGGTGGAGGAGGAGCGGGTGCTGGCACTCCTCCAATCGGTCACGGCACAGGAACGCATGCCGCTTTTCGAGTGGTCCATCACCAGAGGACTGACCCGTGCCGACGAGGGTTCAACACTCAGCAAGATGACCGCGACCCCCCTGGCGGTTCTTCAGCATCTTCATGGCTTGACCGTCGAGGCGGTGTTTTGGCTCAAGGATCTCGGACCACACCTGCAAGATCCCACGGTCTGCCGACAACTGCGAGAGGTCGCAGCCATCTACAGCCGATCACGGGCCACCTGCGTGCTGACCGGTCAGCCGATCACGCTGCCGCAGGACCTCGACAAAATGGCAGTGCGACTCGATCTGAAACTCCCGGATCGAGACGAGCTCCGGTCGATGCTGCGTGGCTTGCTCCAATCATTGGGACCTCGAGCCGCCCCTCATCCGCGGTCCACGCCCCTTGCCTCAAGCATTCTCGGATCGATCAGCCAAGCCAACAGCGCCGAAAACAGCCCCGCATCCAAGGAGTCCGAAACCATCCTCCGTGCCCTACAAGGGTTGACGCTCCATCAAGCCCGTCAGGTCATCGCCCAATGCCTCGTCGAACGCGGCACACTCTCCGCCGAGAATGTCCAAACCATCCTGCAGCGCAAAGTGCAGGCGATCAAGGACGGCGGCCTCCTGGAATACTATCCCTTGGAGGACAATCGGTTTGAGTTGGGGGGCTTCACCAATCTGAAATCCTGGCTGGAACGCGCCCAAGTCGGGTTTACCACCGAAGCCAAAGCGCTCAATCTCACCCCGCCTCGCGGCATCATGTTGGTCGGCGTGCCGGGTTGCGGCAAATCGCTCGCCGCCAAGGCAATCGCACGGGAGTGGAAACTCCCGCTTCTAAAACTCGATGCCGGCCGGTTATTCGACAAGTTTGTCGGCGAATCCGAAAAGAACTTCCGCAAGGCAATTGAAATGGCGGAATCCTTGTCCCCGATTGTCCTCTGGATCGATGAAATCGAGAAAGCGATGGTCGCCAGCGGAGGAAGCGGCGACGCCGATGCAGGGTTGAGTCGCCGACTCTTCGGAGCGTTTCTCACCTGGCTGCAGGAAAAAAAGCAGGACGTGTTCGTGGTCGCCACGGCCAACGATCTGTCGTCACTTCCGCCCGAACTCCTGCGCAAAGGACGGTTCGATGAGATTTTCTTCGTCGATCTGCCGGACGACACCGAACGGGAATCCATCTGGAGGATTCACCTCGATCTCCGCAAGCAGGACAGCAGGACGTTCGACCTCTACAAGATCGTCAGCGCAAGCAACGGCTTCAGCGGTTCGGAAATCGAACAAGCGGTCGTCGCGGCCCTCTATCGAGCGCTGCATCAAAAAACTCCGCTCACGACCGACCTGCTCATTGAAGAACTGACCCAAACGGTTCCGCTTTCCGTCACTCGGCGTGAAGACATCGATGCGCTTCGGCAGACAGCCGAAGGCCGATTTGTGAACGTGCGGTAGCCACCGATGTCGTTCTTTCTGACCATGGCCGCTCTTGCGATTGCGACTCTCATGGGCTGCACCAAGCCGGCCCAGACGCTGAAGAGAGAAATCGTTGTGCCCTCAATCTCAGCGGACACGACGGAGTCTCGCGACATACCGGCATTGCCGCAATCTTCTCCCAGGTCAGCCACAGGGAGTCACCCGACGTCCTTCATGACGTCTCTCCCAAGCCGATTGGCTATCGTCGAGTCTGCAGCACGGCTGGTCGGAGCGCGAACGATTACAAGTCAGGGCAAGCGGATCGCCTACGACTGTGCGGGGGTGACACGTGCCATCTTCCTGGAGCACGGAATCGATCTGTATCGTGGAGCGTTCACTGACCCGAAAGGGAACGGCGTCCGGCTCATCCACAACCATGTGCGCCAGCACGGCACCCTCCTTCGAGGGTCGAACGTCAGCCCTGGCGATCTCGTGTTTTTTGATAATACCTGGGATTTCAACGGAGACGGCAAGTTAAACGACCCCCTGACCCATGTAGGGGTCGTCGAACGGCTGGAACCAGATGGCACGGTGGTCTTCATCAGCCGCGTCGCCCACGCCATCGAGCGCTACCATATGAACTTGGACCAGCCGCATGTCCATAAGACCGCCCAGGGCCGTGTGCTCAACGACTATATCCGGCGAAAACACCCGACCGATCCTGAGAACGCAGCCCGTCTGACCGGCGAGCTATTTGCATTCTATGGGAACCTGCTCAGCCCACAGCAACCTCTTTCTTCGGAAGAAACGGGTGTTCAGAACCCGAACCAGCGGCAAGCCGCTGTCTCCCTGTCCTCCGAATTACCCGAACAATGACGCTGACTTCCGGTCCACCACTGAGCCAAATCAGCTCGAATGATCGCGATGAGCATCAGGCCTCAACCGCCCCCTCGCCATCCCCTCCGTTGCGACTACAGAACAACCCGCTGATTTCCGATAAGAGCATATGACGTGATTGACGATGAATGAAGGAAGGCCCCCTAAGTCCCTATTTTCTCATTGACCTGTTAGGATTATTCTTATGGCGCTCTCATCAAAACAGACGCAGCTTCGAGAAACCAACCCGCTCAGGAGAACCTTGGTGGATGTTCGGCATGGACTCTTAGGGTTGCATAAGGCCCTGATCGTCGCCGAACAGCTGACCTATGAGCGCATTTACGGTCGAGTGGACACCACCGGCCAACTCTTACAGTTGGTGATGAACGACCCGTGGTTTACCTGGCTGCATCCGCTTTCCAACATGGTGGTCCGT
>JABMDK010000007.1:59037-68227 GCA_015903995.1 Nitrospira sp. | reverse complement strand
GAGCGATGCCGCCGAGGAGAGCCTTGGGACTGCGGGGATAGATTTGCTGAGCCATTGTTCGGTTCTCCAGCCTAAGAGTGACTCGTACGATACAGGCATAGAACCAGTTGCGTCCAGCATGAACCAGAGGAAGAGGAATCATATAGCCGGCACAGTTAAGTTTCTCTCGGCACTGCCGATAAAGACACTAGAAGCGAGGTTGATATGCAGCTCCGATGCAGCTCAAGGAAGTATGTCCGGTACCCCGCCAGCGTCCAGACCGACAATGGCGCAGGAGAAGGGACCCTCTTCGATCTTTCTCCAACAGGATGCCGAATGCAGAGTAGCGTCGGCCTGACGCCAGGCAGCTACCTCGCGCTGCACATCGAGGCGCCTGAAACAGAATCTCCACTCGCCGTCGAGGTCTCCATCGTGCGATGGCACAAAGACAACCAGTTCGGGATCGAGTTTCTTCGGTACGCACAGGGAGTCCGTGAGCAGTTCACGGATCTGGTCGAAGGCTGCACAGCGCCTGCTATTTCGAACCAATTTACCGAAGAAGAATCGGTTCTCAGCACCGTCGCCGCATAAACGCCTTCTGCCGTGAATCTTCTTCTTTTGATTCCTCTACACAGCCTTATGTAGCTTCAAGTCATAGCCACCCACCACCACTGCTCCGAGCGACCCATCCGGCTTTTGTTCCGTGTACTCAATCTCAATCTTTCCGAAGCTCAACGACGCCTGATCCGTTGGAATGAGATCCGATCCAGCCGCCCCACCCTGCTGATAGGAAGCCACCAAACAGTCGCTGAACGTGATTTTGTAATACTCCTGCTGTCCCTCGCCTGCCTTTCTCGCCACGAGCGTCGCATTCTTCAGACGTTCACCAGTCGCACAGGCCTGAAAAAGCTTCGGCGAGGCTTTGCTGAGCTTCGTCGTGAAATGAAAATCTTGCGCCGAGAACTTTCCCCCGCCTCCCCCACCGGCGAAATGCTCACCCCCCGTTTGCGTGCCTCCGAACGACCATGAATCCAGATGGATATCCCCTTTGTGCTTCAGATCATTGCTCTCGCCTTCAATCCCGGCGATCTTCAGGAAATAGTCAACAGCCGCCATAATAGGCCTCCTATGAACCTTTGAATGTGATAGGACAAGGAGACAGGCTACGTTCCAGGATGGAACGCTGTCAACGAGGCAAAGCCTGAACGAACACAGCAGATCATGGTGAAGCTGAAGCTGCTTGTCCTTCGTCAGGCAAGACATCTTCTTCACTAGCTGAGTCTGGAAGGTGGTAAGACGAGGTGAGTCCTGGTCACTGTGCGGATAACTGATGAGTCAGGTCAGTTCACGAGACGGCTTTCTTGGCAGAACGGTTGGCCTGCAGATACTGATTGATCCCCGCCGCCATCTTGCGCCCTTCGGCGATGGCCCAAACGATCAGTGAGGCGCCGCGTTTGGTATCGCCGCCGGCAAAGACGCCGTCGAGGTTGGTCATGAATTTTTCATCCACCGAGACCGCTCCACGGGCGTCATACTTCACGCCCAGGTTGTCAAGCAAGCCGTTCTTCACGGGACCGGTGAAGCCCATCGCCAGCAGCACCAGATCAGCATTCATCTCGAACTCAGTCCCGGACATCGGTTCAAACTCGCCGTGTTCAAACTTGACTCGGTGTGCATGGAGTTTTGTCACATGGCCGTCGTGGCCGGAGAACTTCGTTGTAGATACGCTCCATTGCCGGTCACAACCTTCTTCATGGGCATGGGATGTGCGCAGTTGCATCGGCCAGAGCGGCCAGGGGGTTGAACTTGCTCGCTGTGGCGGTGGTTCGGGCAACAATTCAAATTGATGCGCTTCGAGACAGCCCTGACGGTGCGCGGTGCCAAGACAGTCAGATCCCGTATCGCCGCCGCCGATGATGACTACCCGCTTGCCCTTTGCCGTGATCGGCTCATCGGCAAACGAGATTCCTGCCGTCCGTTTATTCTGCTGGGTGAGATATTCCATCGCGAGATGCACGCCCTTCAGCTCTCGTCCAGGAATCGGCAACTCGCGCGGCTGCTCGGCGCCCATCGTCAATCCCACCGCATCGAATTGTTGCCGCAACTGTTCACCGGTAAGGTCCCTGCCGACGGCCACACTGGTTTGGAATTTCACCCCCTCGGCCCTCATCTGTTCCAGCCGTCTGTCGATCACCCACTTTTCCATTTTGAAGTCAGGAATACCGTAACGAAGCAGACCCCCGATCCGATCGGATTTTTCAAAGACCGTCACCTCATGGCCGGCCCGAGCCAGCTGTTGTGCAGCGGCCAACCCCGCAGGACCGGAACCGACGATCGCCACGGTCTTGCCGGTTTTCACGACCGGCACGACCGGCGTCACAAAGCCTTCATTGAACCCACGGTCGACGATGTTCCATTCGATGATGCGGATGGATACCGGATCTTCGTTGATGCCCAGCACACAGGCCCCTTCGCAGGGCGCCGGACAGAGCCGTCCCGTGAACTCAGGAAAGTTGTTCGTCGTGTGCAGCGCTTTCAGCGCGTCGTTCCAACGTCCGCGATAGACGAGATCGTTCCACTCAGGAATCAAATTCACGACCGGACAACCGGTATTGCCTTGGCAAAACGGCACACCGCAATCCATGCAGCGCGCGCCCTGGGTCTTCAGCTTGTCCTCGGAGATCGGTTCGTACATCTCCTTCCAATCGAGCACACGCAGCTCGATCGGCTTACGCTTCGGGCCCTCACGGGCGTATTTCATGAAACCTTTTGGATCACCCATTTCTTACTCGTTGTTCGTCTTTCGTATCTCGTCGCTCGCAAGCGCTTCACGCTTCACGAGTCCATTCAGTGTACCGCACTCGCCTTCCGCTTCCGTTCTTCCATGACACGCTTGTAATCGACCGGCATGACCTTGACGAACTTCGGCAAGGTGGCCTCGAATGCATCAAGCACAAGCTTGGCCTTACGGCTCCCGGTATACATAAAATGCTTGGTGATCAATCCATGCAGCAATTGCTTGTCTTCCTTCATCGTCACAGGCTCCAGCTCGACCATCCCGGTGTTACAGCGACTCTGGAATGTCCCGGCATCGTCCAGCACGAACGCCACCCCCCCGGACATGCCGGCTGCGAAATTACGGCCGGTCCTGCCGAGCACCACGACCACGCCGCCGGTCATGTACTCACACCCGTGATCGCCCGTCCCTTCGACGACGGTCTGCGCCCCGCTGTTCCGCACGGCAAACCGTTCCCCCGCCATCCCATAGAAGTAGGCCTCACCCTGCGTAGCCCCATAGAGCGATGTATTGCCGATTAAAATCGTCTCTTCCGGATTGTAGAGGATGTTCTTCGGCGGAAAGACGATGATCTTGCCGCCGGACAATCCCTTGCCGATGTAATCGTTGGATTCTCCCTCCAGCATCAGTGTAATGCCTTTCGCGAGGAAGGCTCCGAACGATTGACCAGCCGATCCAGAGAACTTGATCGAGATGGTGTCTTCCGGCAACCCGTCTGGTCCGTACTTCTTCGCAATCTTGCTTGAGAGCACCGTGCCGGTCGTCCGGTTGATATTTCTGATTGGAAGATCGAGCGTAACCTTCTCCCCCTTCTCAATCACGGCCTTGCAGAGCTCGACAAGTTTGTTGTCGAGAATGTAGGTGAGCCCATGGTCCTGCTTCTGCACACAATAGCGCGGCACCTCAGCTGGAACATCAGGCGCCGTCAGCAGCGGCGTGAGGTCCAGCCCGCTGGCCTTCCAATGATCGACAGCCTTAGTGATCGTGAGCTTGTCGACACGTCCCACCATCTCGTTGATCGTTCGGAAACCAAGCTTGGCCATCAGCTGCCTGGCCTCTTCGGCAACGAAGAACAGATAGTTCACAATATGTTCCGGCTTGCCGTTGAACTTCTTGCGCAGTTCGGGATCTTGTGTCGCAATCCCCACCGGACAGGTATTCAGATGGCACTTGCGCATCATGATACAGCCTTCGACGATGAGCGGAGCCGTTGCGAACCCATATTCTTCCGCACCGAGCAGCGTGGCGATGACCACATCGCGACCGGTCTTCAGCTGGCCATCCGTTTCGACACGGATGCGTCCGCGCAAATCGTTGAGAACCAGCGTCTGGTGAGTTTCCGCCAGCCCCAGCTCCCAAGGAATCCCGGCATATTTGATCGACGACAACGGTGATGCACCCGTGCCCCCTGAATCGCCGCTGATCAACACTTTGTCCGCATGCGCCTTGGCAACACCGGCCGCGACGGTACCAACACCGACTTCGGAGACCAACTTGACGGACACCGCAGCCTCTGTATTGGAATTCTTCAGATCGAAAATCAATTGCGCCAAATCCTCGATCGAATAGATGTCATGATGCGGCGGCGGTGAAATGAGTTGCACACCCGGCGTGGCATATCGGAAACGCGCGATGTTTTCGTCCACCTTGTGCCCAGGCAGCTGACCGCCTTCACCGGGCTTGGCGCCCTGCGCCATCTTAATCTGCAACTCCCGCGCGTTCACGAGGTAATGTGCCGTGACTCCGAATCGAGCCGATGCCACCTGCTTGATGTAGCTATTTTTCGAATCGCCGTTCGGTAAGGGCTTGAACCGCTCGGGATCTTCACCGCCTTCGCCCGTATTGCTCTTGCCGCCGAGCCGATTCATCGCGATCGCCAGCGTTTCGTGCGCTTCCTTGCTGATCGAGCCGAAAGACATCGCACCGGTGTTGAATCGCTTCACGATATCCTTGGCCGACTCTACTTCTTCGATGGGAATCGGCCGAGGATCGAACTTGAAATCCAGCAGACCTCGCAGGTTCGACCGCCGCTTGCTCTCGTCGTTCACGATTTGTGCGAATTCAGCGTAGGTCTTCGGGTCGTTCGAGCGACTGGCATGCTGCAACTTGTAGATCGTCTCCGGGTTCCAGTTGTGGTGTTCCCCCTGGATGCGGTAGTGAATTTCGCCGCCGAAATCGAGTTGACGGATCGCCGCCGGCTCATAGGCCACCCGGTGACGGCGCAAGGTTTCCTCGCCGAGATCGCGGATGCCGACCCCTTCCACGCGTGACGGAGTCCCGGTGAAGTAGCGGTCGATCAGTTCGCGACTCAACCCGATCGCTTCGAAGATCTGCGCCCCGCAGTAGGACTGCACTGTGGAAATCCCCATTTTCGAGAAGATCTTGAGCAGCCCCTTATTGATAGCCTTGATGAATTTCCCTTCCGCCGTCTGCGCATCAAGTCCTTCCGGCAGATAATGGTCGCGCTCCATGTCGACGAGCGACTCGAACACCAGATACGGGTTGATGGTCCCCGCGCCATAGCCGATCAAACAGGCGAACTGATGCACATCGCGAGGCTCACCGGTTTCGAGGATCAAACCCACTTCGGTCCTCGTACATTCCCGAACTAGGTGATGGTGGACGGCGGAGATACCGAGCAAACTTGGGATTGGGGCCCACTGTTCATTGACGCCACGATCGCTCAAAATGAGAAACTTGTAGCCTTCCTTAATCGCTTGCGAGGCCTGCCGGCAGATGTCATCGACCGCTTCGCCAAGGCCATCGGGCCCTTCGGCAACACGGAATAACATCCTGAGGGTCTTGCTCTTGAAGTGTGGATCAGAAATACCCCTGATTTTTTGCAGATCGGCGTTCGTGAGGATCGGCTGCTGCACCTTGATACGACGACACGACTCCGGTGATTCGTCCATCAAGTTCGGCTTCGGGCCGATATTGGTCACCAGCGACATCACGAGCTGTTCGCGGATCGGATCGATGGGGGGATTCGTCACTTGCGCAAAGAGCTGCTTGAAATATTTGAACAGGAGCTGCGGCCGATCGGACAGCACCGCCAACGGGGTATCGGTGCCCATCGAGGAAATCGCTTCTTCCCCCGTCACGATCATCGGCGTGATGACCATTTTGAGTTCTTCGACCGTATAGCCGAAGGCTTGCTGCCGCTGACGAATCGTCGGGTGGTCGGGCTGCGGAACGTTCAATGGCTCCGGCAACTCGTCCAGCGACACACCGTACTGCGTCACCCAACTGCGATAGGGCTTTCGTCCGACGATATCGGCCTTGATCTCTTCGTCATCGATAATACGACCCTGCACCGTGTCGACGAGGAACATACGGCCCGGTTGAAGTCGGCCCTTCATGCGGATCTCTTTCGCGTCGACCGGCAAGACGCCGGCCTCAGACGCAAGGACCACCAGACCATCGGTCGTGACTTGATACCGGCAGGGACGCAGCCCATTCCGATCCAACGTCGCACCGATCATCTTGCCGTCGGTAAAACAGACAGCCGCAGGTCCGTCCCACGGTTCCATCATCGCCGCGTGATACTGGTAAAAGCCCCGGCGATCCAAATCCATCTGGGCATTCGCCACCCACGGTTCGGGAATCAACATCATCATGGCATGCGGCAGTGAACGGCCCCCGAGCAGCAGAAACTCAAGGGTATTGTCCAGACAAGCCGAGTCGCTTTGATTCTCGGAGACGATCGGGAACACTTTCTCCATATCCTTCCCGAACAACTCGGAATGAAGACGTCCCTGGCGTGCCTTCATCCAATTGACGTTCCCCTTCAGCGTATTGATCTCCCCATTGTGACACACGTATCGATAGGGATGGGCCCGCGGCCAGGTGGGAAAGGTATTCGTACTGAAACGTGAGTGCACCAAGGCCAGTGCGCTCACCATCCGTTCATCGGTGAGGTCCGGATAATAGGCCGCCATTTGATGCGGCAACAGCAACCCTTTATAGACAATAGTGTTGGCCGACAGGCTGGAGACGTAGAAGTGTTCCCGGCCTTGAATGGCCGACTCTGCCACTGCCTTTTCAACCCGCTTGCGGATCACATACAGTTTTCGCTCGAACTGAGCCTCGTTCAAGGCATCGCGGGCGATGAAGATCTGCCGCATGAACGGCTCGGTCGTTCGAGCTTGCACGCCGATCTGGTCGCTCTTGACCGGCACATCGCGCCAACCAAGCAGACGGAGACCTTCTTCCACTAGAATCTCGGCGAATAGCTTCTCGCACAGTCGCCGAGAATCTACATCGGGTGGGAGAAACAGCTGCCCCACTCCGTACTCGCCCACATCCGGCAATGACACGCCGGCATCCCCTGCAACTCGCTTCAGGAACGTGTGAGGGATCTGCAAAAGAATTCCGGCTCCATCTCCCGTGCAGGGATCACAGCCCTGCGCTCCACGATGGGTCAAGTTCTCCAAGACTTGAAGTCCTTTACGGACAATGTCGTGGGATTTCTTCCCTTTGATATTGACGACAAAGCCGATCCCACAGGAATCCTTCTCGTGCTGCGGATCGTAGAGCCCTTGTTGGCGGGGGAACCCAGGAATATTCATGTACCTATCTCGTTCAAAGAATGAGAGTTTTTCCTATCATGTAGGGATTGATGCACGCGAGAAACCTAGGGTGGATTTACCCCTTTAGTGATCAGGGTGAACCTCACCCGATTGTTACGCTGGGACCTTACTGGATGGGTCATTCCTCTGTCAAGATTGCGGGAGGTCTATACCTCTTTCATTTGCTTGACTTTATTTCCTCGGCTGCCATACCATCCGCGCATGACACAAGGTCCAGCGATCGCAGCCCTGCACAGTATGTCGGATGTGTGGGACGCCTACCGTGGCGAACTGGACGGAGTGGAAGATCGAGTCAGGGGAAACCTTGACTCCAGTGTGACCCTGGTCAATACGGTCGCTGCCCATATCTTGAGCGGTGGCGGCAAACGCATCAGACCCCTCCTGCTCCTCCTGTCTGCTCGCCTCTGCGGCTATCTTGGGACCGAGCATCATCAGCTCGGCAGCATCGTGGAATTCATTCACACTGCGACTCTGTTACACGATGATGTCGTCGATGACGCCGATCTCCGAAGAGGGAGAAGAACCGCACGCAAGGTGTGGGGAAACCAGATCAGCATTCTGGTCGGCGACTACCTCTATACGAAGGCCATGTGCAAAGTCGTCGAGTTCCAGAGTCAAGGCATCAATGAAGTCCTGGCCGAGGCCTGCAACAAAATGGCGGAAGGTGAAGTCCTTCAGCTCTACTATAACGGCAACCCTTCGATGCCGGAAGTTGAGTACATTAAAATCGTCGAACATAAGACCGCCGGCTTGATTGCCGCAGCTTGCCGTATGGGTGCCATTCTGGCCGAGGCGTCTGAAGCTCAACAGCATGCGCTGTTCCGCTTTGGACAATACCTCGGCATCGCGTTTCAAGTCGCCGACGATACGTTAGATTACATCGCAAACGGCGCATCGCTCGGGAAAACGATCGGACAGGATCTGCGGCAGGGAAAAGCGACGCTGCCGCTGCTGCATCTGTTGCAACATTGCTCAGAACAGGACCGCCAAATGATCAAGGACCGAATGGAAACCCGGACGCTCAGCACCGCCGATCTTGAACGAATCTTATTGTTAATGGCCGATTTCGGTTCGATCACCTATGCGATGGATCGTGCGAACGCCTATATCGCCGCCGCCAAACATGAGCTTGAATGCTTCGACGATAGTACCGCACGCCGTGCGTTGGCGGTCGCCGCTGATTACATGATTACCCGCGACCGGTAGTCTCCCACTCACTGAAAGAGCGCTAGATTACTGTAGAAGCGGCGCAGCGTAGGGCGAAAGGACCCCGCCTCTCCTGTAACCATCAAACCGTCGTCACTGTTACGACATTACCAAGGGGTTGTTCATGTCACAGATTTTTCCATTCCAGGGCATGCGGTACGATCAAACGCTCGTGGGCACTATCAAAGATGTGGTCGCCCCGCCGTACGATATTATTGATGCGGAGGGACAGAAACGCCTTCACAACCGCCACCCTCACAACATTATCCGAATGGAATTAGGGCTCGACCAGACCGGTGACAGCCCCGCCCATAACCGCTACACCCGCGCAGCCGCGACACTGCAGACCTGGCTTCACGAGGGAATCCTCAAGCGTGACACACGGCCTGCCGTCTACTATCATACGATTGAATATGCTCCGCCCTACTCAGCCCCCAATGCCCCGAAAAAGATGCTCCGGGGATTCCTGGCGCTGGCAAAGCTGGAGGCGCTGGACTCCGGACATGTCTACCCGCACGAAAACACACGCGCCGCGGCAAAGACCGATCGCCTAAATCTGCTCGAAGCCTGTCGCGCAAATTTCAGCCCGATCTGGTCCCTCTATTCAGATCCGCTCGGT
>JABMDK010000007.1:43091-58937 GCA_015903995.1 Nitrospira sp. | reverse complement strand
AACACACGCGCCGCGGCAAAGACCGATCGCCTAAATCTGCTCGAAGCCTGTCGCGCAAATTTCAGCCCGATCTGGTCCCTCTATTCAGATCCGCTCGGTACCATCATCCAACTTCTGGAAACCGCGATCAAAGGCACACCGGCACACTACGATTTTCAAGACGATGCCGGCTGTCGCGAATGCCTATGGGCCGTGACCGATGAAACCGTACTCAAACACGTGACAGATGCAATGCATAGCAAACCGCTGTTCATTGCGGATGGTCACCATCGCTATGAAACCGCGTTGAACTATCAAAAACACCGGCGACAGCAGGCAGGTCTTCAGACCGGGCTGCAGCCCTACGACTCGGTGCTCATGCTGCTCACCCCGCTTGAAGATCCAGGCTTGACGGTCTTACCGACGCACCGTGTTGCAACCACCCCCTTGCCGTCCTCCGACCAGATCAAGACGGTACTGAGCGACGTATTCGAGCTGCGAGAGTTTCCCTTCAATGCATCCACTCAAGACCACACACGTTCACAATTCCTGGCCAGCTTGCGGACTGAAGGAAAGAGTGCCCCGGTGTTCGGACTGACGCGACAAGGCGACAACCGCTACATTACCCTCACGCTGAAGCCGGCCCATCGACCTTCTATTCAGGCTTCACCTCGAGCCAAACTCGATGTCTCCCTGCTGCAGCAACTGATCGTGACCAGGCTCTGTCCGACACAGCAGGAACAAGAAGCCGTTTTGTACACCAAGGATGACCACGAAGCCCTGGACTGGGTGGCCAATGGAACAGGGACGGGCGCATTCCTGCTCAACGCCACGAAAGTCAGCGAAGTGCAAGCCGTCGCCGCTGCGGGCGAGCGAATGCCGCACAAATCGACGTATTTTTACCCGAAGCCATTGACGGGACTCGTCATCAACGTCATGAACGGGTAGGTAAAGATGTCTCGCCGCTCGGCAATGGCACAGCGACTTCCTGGCCGATTCGGCCATAACGGCCGACCAAAGACAGAGGATTACTCCGATGAACGCGAAAATTCTTATTGTCGACGATGACCCCGACATCGTCATGATGCTGGAGGACCGGCTCCATGCTTGCGGCTACGAGACCGTCTCGGCCACCGAGGGACAGCAAGCGCTTGACCACATCGTTCACGAGTCCCCCCAGTTGATCCTCCTGGACCTCACACTGCCCAAAGTGTCGGGGCTTGATGTCCTCAAGCGTCTGTCCCAGATCAAACCGTCTGAAAATATTCCAGTCATTGTCATGACCGCGCATGGTTCTGTTGAAGCCGCGGTAGAGGCCATGAAGGAAGGGGCCTACGACTTTCTGACCAAGCCGCTCGACAAAGACCATCTGTTGATCGTGATTCGCAAAGCCTTGGAGCGGGATGCGCTTCGACGCCAGGTCGCCTATCTCCGGTCTGAAGTCGACGGCCGTTATGCCTCCATCGTCGGCAACAGCCCGTCCATCAAATCTGTCGTAGAGGCGGCTCAGCGGGCTGCCAAATCCGATGCGAGCGTGTTGCTCCTCGGCGAAAGCGGGACCGGCAAGGAACTCTTCGCCCGGTCGATCCATCAGTGGAGCCATCGTGGTGCCATGCCGCTCATCGTCATCAACTGCGTCGCCTTGACGGAGACATTGCTGGAGAATGAACTATTCGGACACGAGCGAGGAGCGTTCACAGGGGCCGACCGACAGCAGAAGGGCAAGCTGGAAATGGCCGACGGCGGGACCGTCTTCCTCGACGAGATCGGAGACATGTCCCTTCCGTTGCAAGCGAAGCTGTTACGTGTCCTGCAAGACCGGGAATTTCAGCGCGTCGGCGGCTCCAAGACCGTCTCGGTGAACATTCGCATCATTGCGGCCACGAATAAGGACCTTCGGCAGGCCGTGAGAGCAGGACAGTTCCGCGAAGACCTCTATTTCCGACTCAACGTCGTGACTCTGACCCTGCCCCCGCTTCGCGAACGATCAGGGGATGTCCCTGCCCTGGCCCAGTTCTTTTTGGATCGGCATACACGAGACGCGAAACGACCAGGCATGATGCTGAGCACAGCTTCAATCGAGGCCTTGACTCGCTATCCATGGCCGGGAAATATTCGGGAATTGGATAATGTGATCGCGCGCGCCGTGGTCTTGAGCCCGAGAGACACCATTGAACCGGAGATGTTGGCGCTCCTGGCAGATGACACCATCTTCTGTCGAAATGAAGACACTCCACTGCCGTACCTGAACCTGCCCTACCATGAATCGATGGAACAACACAGCCGCTACATCATCGCGCGTGCAATGGAGCTGGCCGATGGTAATCAGACAAAAGCCGCTGAATCACTCAAGCTCCAGCGAACCTATCTGGCTCGATTACTCAAACAGCAAAAATAGGCGAGACGAGGTGGCCGGGACGCGCCGGTCTAGCTGAGCGGCGCATGCCACTCGGCAGACTGACGGGCTTCCAAACGAATCCGTCCCGCTCGGACATCCCGTTCCGCCTGCGCGTAGCGCTCGGCCGTGCCGATATCCGACCAATAGCCCTGCAGATCATACCCGAGCACCGTCTCTCCCCGTTCAATTGCTCTGACATAGGGATCAATGATCGAGGAGACCACTCCTTTCGGTACCTGCCGGAGCAACCGCGGGTGCAAGATGTGTATCCCAGCGAACATGCGCGGCATCGCTGGAACGGAATCCATACGCCCTTTTCCGGTGATACGCAGGATCTGCCCCTTCTCTCCCACCTCAACCAACCCCCAATTGGCTGCATCCGCATCTTCCCGGAGCACCAATGTTGCCGCCGCGTTGCGTGTACGGTGAAAATCGACGAGCGCCTCAAGATCCAATTCCACCAGCGTATCCCCGTTAAGAATCAGCACCGGTTCTCCGGAGAAATAAGACTCGGCCTGTTTAATCCCACCTCCTGTTCCCAAGATGATCGGCTCATGGGAGTATGTAATCTGAATCCCGAACTTCGACCCGGTGCCCAAGGCCTGTTCGATCATCGGTCCCAAATGATGCAGGTTGATGATGACTTGGCAAAACCCGTGCCGCTTCAGCAGCAAGAGATTCCAGACGATGAGCGGCACCCCGCCAACCGGTAACAACGGTTTAGGAATGTTGTGCGTCAGCGGTCTCAGGCGGGTGCCAAGACCAGCCGCAAGAATCATGGCCTTCATAAAGTCGAGTGAGTCGTAAGGCGTGAGAGGCAAAGAGCAATTGAGTGATTCGTCGTCTCCTCACCCCTAACTCCTTACCCTTCACCGGTTATTGCAATTCAGGCACATATGGTGTGAGGTGCTTCCGAAGCCTACCCAGCTCCGGATATTTCTCAAGATTACGTTTGACGTAGCTCAAGACACGAGGGATATCGGCTAAGAATTTCGAGTTGCCTTTGACCCGATCAATATAGACAAACCGGCCGGCCGCCTTCAGATTGCGTTGAATACTCGTCAGATCAAACAGCCGTCGAAACGCGGCACGATTGGTCCAGACGACACGCCGTTCGGCCAACTGGTCGAGGTAGTACCCCACCAGATCGTCGACGAGGGCTTCGTCGAGTCGAATGTAGGCGTCCCGAAGGAGTGAGGCCAGATCGTAGGTCGCCGGTCCCATCAACGCATCCTGAAAGTCGATCACGCCGAGCCTCAGCCCGTCGACCATCAAATTGCGAGAGTGATAATCACGATGCGTAAAGACGCGTGGCTGCCCGGCGAGTAGTTCCGCAATCCCTTCGAACTCCCGCTTTATTGCCATGGCGTCCTCCTCAGGCAAGGGGCTGCCGCGACGCGCCACAACTCCATACTCAAGGAAATGATCGAACTCCCACATCAACAACGGCACATCGAAACTGCGGTGAAACGCCAGGCACCCTGGATCCGCCGGCGTCGTGGCGTTGATCTGCATCTGTACCAAGACATTGATAGCCTGCTTGTACCGTGACTCCAAGCTCGGCGCATCCGCCTGGCTGACGGCCTCCGCCAGAGTCACATCTCCGAAGTCTTCCAGATAGAGGAGCCCTGCGGATTGATCATAGTAGTGGAGTGCAGGCACCGGCACCTTCGCTTTGGCCAGATGCGACATGATGTTGATGAACGGTAGTTCTGCGATCTGATGGATCGCCCCACTCACTGCCTCTTCAGACTGTTTGAAGCTTTCCGCCTCGGCCAGCTGCATCACGATCACAGAATGTGGTGGCCCACCGGCAACGGTGGCTCGATAGTAACGCCGATTGGAGGCATCACCGGGCAATGGTGTCAGCGACCTCAAGACGAGGCCGGGAGAAAGACGAGTCTCGACGGTCTGAGCGATGAGCGTTTGATCGGGAGGAGACAGCGGAGCTTTGACAGAGGTAGTGTTGGCCGGCAACATACTCAGCAAATTATAACGAGCGTCCCGCGACTTGTCACGAACGCCATGATATTTGATCGGTCCTACGGCAGCGCGTCCTGAATCGACCTCACCGGTCTGAGACTCAACACCCGATGCATGGCGGTCACTCCCAGCGCGGCTCCGACCGTATCTGCCAGCCAATCGAGCCAGCTCGATTCTCGAAACGGGATGAATGATTGATGAACTTCATCGCTCACCCCATACAGCGAGGCCAGAAGAATGGCCGCCAGGACGGCCTGTTGTCTCCACGCATCGTTCCCACTTCCACGAAGAGCCCGGTAGCACAACGCACCGAGTACCGCATACTCGACGGCATGCAAGACCTTGTCACTGAAATGCGTGACAAACGGCATATGATCTTCCGGATGAGACTGCGCGGATAAATAAAAAATGAGCCCGGCATACCCGCACACCGGCCCCCAGTACCGAAGAAATGTCACCATCTCAACTCCTCATGCAATGTTCTCTCACAAATCCGCCCATGGATTGCATGCGCATATCCCCTATGACATACTCGCCGAATGGAGGACAAATCGGCATCAATGAAGCATGTCCACGTGTGTTTTCTGTGGCATATGCACCAGCCCTATTACACCGATCCGGTGGCCGGATCGGCCAGTATGCCGTGGGTGCGCTTGCATGCGACCAAGGCCTATTATGATATGGCCTATCTCTTGGAGAAATTTCCCGGTGTGAGCGCCACATTCAATTTCACTCCATCCCTCCTCTTACAGTTACAAGAAATCGGCACGGGGAAGATTCTCGACCTGTTTCTCGAACATGCACAACGACCAGCGGCCAACCTCACCCTTGAAGAAAAGGCCTTTCTGGTCCGTCATTTCTTTTCCGCCAACTGGGCGACAATGGTGCGCCCCTACCCGCGATACCATGAGTTGCTGGTGAAGCGCGGATTAGACGTGCCGGCGCATGATCTCCACCGCGTCGCTCGTCACTTCTCCACGCAAGAGCTGCTGGACCTCCAAGTGTGGCACAACCTCGCCTGGTTCGGATACGGCACCGTTCAACAATATCCTCGCCTGGCCACGCTGCGCCAGAAAAATCGCGGCTTCACCGAGGACGACAAACAGGAAGTATTGGAGTTGCAGCGGACGGCCGTGCAAGCAATCATCCCGCTATACCGGGGACTCTTGGAGCGGGAACAAGTCGAACTGACGACGACGCCTTTCTATCATCCGATTCTGCCACTGGTGATCGATACTGATATCAACCGACGGGCCAGGCCGGACCTTCCCTTGCCCGCTCGTTTTCATGCTCCGGAAGATGCCGCTGCCCAACTGCAGCAGGCCGTCGAATTTCATCAGCACACATTCGGCCGGGCTCCGACCGGCTTGTGGCCATCAGAGGGATCAGTGTGTCCCGAGATGCTGCCGCTGATCCACCAGGCCGGTCTTCGTTGGTTTGCCACGGATGAGGGCATCCTCGCACGCTCTCTGGGCATGTGCGGCCGCCCATGGCATCGTCAGTCCGAGCTCTATCAACCCTATCACATCGGTCAACCCGAGCATGCGTTGACCGTCTTGTTCCGCGACCGCGAGATTTCCGACGCATTCGGATTCGTCTACCACAAGACGACGCCCGAATCCGCCGCTGAGGATGCCCTGCGACGTATCCGAAGCATTGTCCACGATGTCCCGCACGAGAAGATCATCATTCCCATCATCCTGGACGGCGAAAATCCATGGGAGCATTATCACGACGGTGGCGAACGATTTCTTTCACTGCTGTACGAAGCCTTCACCAACCACGAACTGGATCACGCCGGACAAATCATGGTCCAGGCCTCGACGATGTCGGGCGCGCTGACCTCCGTGCAGCCCACCCAGCAGCTCCCTTGCCTCCATTCAGGTTCCTGGATCAATTCCGACTACAAGATCTGGATCGGGCACTATGAAGACAATCGTGGGTGGGATCTCCTCGGTCACACCCGCACACAGCTGATGAATCTTGCGCCGAGTCTTCCGCCTGACCGTGCACGAGCGGCGTGGCAGGAGCTCTATGCGGCCGAAGGGAGCGACTGGTTCTGGTGGTACGGCGATGATTTCGACACCGATTTCAAGCCGGAATTCGACCGGCTCTTCCGCACGCATCTCCGGAATGTCTGGACGCATATGGGTATGCCGCCTCCCGATCAACTGAACGCCCCGATCTGCACCAGGACGATCGCCGCTGAATTCGATTCAGTCCAACAGCCGCTCGCCCTGTTGAATCCCACGATCGACGGCATGGTGACCGACTTCTTCGAATGGCGTGGCGCGGGGAATATCAATACCCGTCCCCCGCTTGGAGCCATGTGGAAAGCCGACGGACTCTTCACAGCGATCCAATTCGGCTGGACATCGGATCAACTCGTGATGAGATTCGACCCAGACGATACGAGTACGACGCGACAGGGCCTCGACGTCGACATTCTGTTGCAGGGACCTCCTGACACGTTTCGGCTGACGTTTCCGCTTGCCTCGCCAGGCCCGAAGGCCTTTCTCTTGTCTCGCCAGACCCAGGCGGATGCCTGGCAAGAAATCGGATCCTATCAGTCGATCAAGAGTCACACCATTCTGGAGTTGGCCGTCCCCTGGAAAGAGCTGGGTCTGGAACAAGGGAACACGATTCAGATGTCGATCATCGTGCGAGAACACGGCCTTGAAGTGGCTCGCTACCCAGGCCATTGTCCGGCCGTCCTTACCGTACCAGGGCCTGAATTTGAGGCCGGTCTGTGGAGAGTGTAATCATCGTAACGGATAAAAATGAGGCGCAAGGGGTTGAGAAGGGATTAGGTTTCCACGATGATGCCGGTGAGTCTCTCGTCTCCTCACCCCTTCCCCTTCACCCCTAATCTTCAGGAGGAGAAGAAATGCCGGATCTAAGACGTGACCCCATTGTGGGCCGCTGGGTGATCATTTCCACCGAACGGAGGGGCCGCCCGCATGACTTTATCACGCTCCAACCGGCCCGACCGGTTTCGACAACCCTCTGTCCGTTCTGCCCGGGACAAGAGCGGCTCACGCCGAAAGAAATCATGGCCTATCGACCGCAGCCTGGCGGACCCAATTCTCCCAACTGGACCGTGCGCGTCGTCCCGAATAAATTTCCCGCGCTGCAGGTCGAAGGCGACATGGGTCGCGAGGGAATTGGGCTCTACGACCGTATGAACGGCGTGGGCGCCCACGAAGTCATCATCGAAACACCGGCCCACGTCGAAGGCCTCGCCGATCTCCCGACCAAAAAGATCGAGGACGTGTTGTGGGCCTATCGGGACCGAATCATCGACCTCAGAAAGGACATTCGCTTCCGCTACATTCTCATTTTCAAGAACCACGGCGCGCCCGCCGGCGCCACACTGGAACACAGCCATTCTCAGCTCATCGCCCTGCCGATCGTCCCGACCAACGTGCAGGAAGAGCTGGACGGATGCCGCGCGCACTATCAGCAGAAAGAGCGCTGCATCTACTGCGACATCCTCCGGCAGGATCTCTCGGAAGGAGATCGCATCGTCGCCGAGAATCCGGAGTTCCTCTGCGTCACACCCTTCGCGCCACGATTCCCCTTTGAAATGTGGATTCTCCCCAAGCGCCATGCGGCGTATTTTGAGGAAAGTCAGAAGTCGCAGTTTGAATTTCTGGCCCCGATCCTGTCGGAGTCGTTGCGCCGCATAGATAAAGTGCTGTCCCGCCCCTCGTACAATTTCATCCTCCACAGTTCGCCCCTTCATGAAAAGACCGGCGAGTACTACCATTGGCACCTGGAGATCATCCCCAAACTGACGCAAGTGGCCGGCTTCGAATGGGGCACCGGCTTCTATATCAATCCGGTGTCACCGGAAGAAGCCGCGACGTTTCTCCGCGAAGCAGGAATCTAAATGCCGGCCCGCCTCCGCCTGGAGGATCCCGCGCTTACAGGGATCCTTCGCCGCATTGAAGAGAGTGTCCGTCGGATCGGCGGCAGAACCTGGGTGGTGGGTGGCACTGTCCGCGACCTTGTGCTTGGGCGACAGCCCCGTGATCTGGATCTCGAAGTCACCGGTCTCCCACCGGGACAGCTTCATACCTTGCTATCTGAACAGTTCTCTGTCCAATTCGTAGGAAAGGCCTTCGCCGTATTCAAACTCCAGGGGCTTCCCGTCGACATCTCCATTCCCTCCCGTCTGCACACCACCGAAACCACATCGATTCCTGCCCTGCTACGACAGGCCGATCCAGACATGCCGATCGACGAGGCGCTGGCGCGACGTGACTTTACGATCAACGCCATGGCCTGGGATCCGGACACGAGGGAGCTGCGCGATCCCTTCAATGGTCGAGAGGACCTCGCTGCTGGCCGGTTACGCCACGCCTCGCACCAGTTCGTGGAAGATCCCTTGCGGGTACTCCGAGGTATGCATCTCGCAGCTCGCTTCGAGTTCAGCGTGGTACCAGAGACTGTTGCCCTCTGCCGAACCTTGTCACAGGACGGGCATCCGAGTGAGCGGCTATGGGAAGAATGGAAGAAGTTTCTCCTTCTGAGTCGAAAACCCTCCCTTGGGCTCCACTTTTTAGACCAATGCGGCTGGCTTCGCTTCTATCCCGAACTCGCCGCGCTTCAAGGCTGCCCTCAAGATCCTCGCTGGCACCCTGAAGGCGATGTCTGGATTCATACCCTCCACTGCTTGGACTGGTTTGCAGCAGAACGCATAGGCGATGAACGCGATGATCTGATCGTGGGATTGGGTGTCCTCTGCCATGACTTCGGGAAACCGGCGACGACCAAAGATGACGGCGAGCACATCACATCTCGAGGCCATGAATCGGAAGGAACAGAGCCGACAAAAGACTTTCTAGAACGGCTGACCAATCAACAAGATGTGATTGACGACGTCATCCCCCTCGTACAATGTCACCTCCGCCCCCGTGCACTCTTCGATGTTCAGGCATCGGACAGTGCGATCCGACGTCTCGCCAGGCAGGTCACTCGCATCGACCGTTTGGTGCGTGTGGCGAGGGCCGATCATGCAGGCCGTCCACCGAAGCCGTTTGATGGATTCCCTGCCGGAGACTGGCTCCTGACCCGTGCCACAGCGCTGGCCGTAGATCGGCAAGTCCCGCTCCCCCTCGTGATGGGCCGTCATCTGCTGGAACTCGGGATCCCTCCTGGGCCGGACATGGGCCGATTGCTCGATGACTGTTTCGAGGCTCAGCTAGACGGAGAGTTTTTAACATTGGAAGAAGGGCTTGCTTACGCCAAAAGCAAGCTGTCTACTCCATGCTAACCGACTTCGGTTTTCACGAAGAGCATATGTGCGCGGGCACATCTCCCCCTTGCCCCTTGATCCTAGTTACTCGTATTATCGGGGTATGCAGGTCCAACTGAGTCACCCTTCACGATCGATCAGCGTCAAAGGTCCGAAGCGAGCCAAGGACCTCCTGCGAGAATTGAATTTGGTCGTCGAAGCGCACCTCGTCATTCGTGGTGATGAGTTGGTGACTGAGGATGAGATGCTCTTCGATCAGGACCAGATTGAAATCAGACCGGTGATTTCAGGCGGATAGTTCTCACACACGACATCACAGTACCTCGCAGGAGCACCTACCAAGAATAAGCAGGAATACGAACATATCGCTTTTCGACTTACACATTCCACCAATCATCCGCCTCGCCTCCAAACTTGGAGTTCCCCTCCGACTCGGAACGACCGTTTGAGGCCTCTCTGCCGATTTACAATGGACTCAAAAGCATCCTTCCGCGGCGATCGTACCCCCCCACCCTCATGAACTGAGGCGGTTTAGCTGGGTCACAGCTATTCTGCTACAGCTATCTGTAGGGGAAACCATTCGAGCGTTCATGAGAGAGATTTTCTAACCTGCTGATTCATCACTGCTCTTGCTCTCATGTGAGGAAAAACCAGGAGCGGCATTACCTTTGCTGTACATCTAGACAAGTGCCAATGAGTGGCACACATTCTTCTAAACTCTTTTAAGGGGGTTCCTATAATGAAGAGCATGTTGATGGCGGTTATGGCAGTGGCAGTGGCAGTGACCTTCACCGCTCCTTCTTTCGCCCAAGAGAAGCCAAAGGAAAAGAAGGAGAAGGGCAGCGGTCACGTCGTTGTGTACGGTGACCCGGGGACCCCGAAGCCGAAGGATGAGAAGAGGGGCGGCCATGCCGACACCTTCGGCGACGAGGGTCAGCAGAAAGAGAAGAAGCCCAAGTAAGCTTCAGCTTGGCTGATGCCGGATTGAGGGGCTTCCTACAGCGTAGGAAGCCCCTCGTCGTTTTCGGCAATGACTTGCGTAATTCGCATTCAGCTTACCTCAAGCCACTTCCTCTTGACCCCTCCTCATAGAGAACTGTATAACCACTAGCGCTGGTACATGTTGAGACGAACGTGCTGAGTGCTGACGTAAGATTCCAGCCTCAATTAAGCGTCTTCAGGCTAGCCTTTATTTTAGAATTCAGGACCCAAGAGCTCAGCACTGCTTCGGATGCGCCCGTAGCTCAATGGATAGAGCATCTGACTACGGATCAGAAGGTTACAGGTTCAAGTCCTGTCGGGCGCACCAAACCGCACTTCATGCGCACCGTGCGCTATTTATCGTCTTATCGTTACTGTTGCGCACGGATAAACACCTCCCGTAGTCTAAATTCGATTCCGATCACTCCCTCGTACCGGAGGCTCATCCAGCCTAGCCGTCTCCCATGTCATCGACAGATCAACAGGTCAGTTCACGAGTGGATGCATCCCGCACCGCTGGTTCTGAACGAGCAAGGGATAACACAATGCCCTACACAGTCGGTACGAGCTTTCGTTCCGACTTAACTCCGTGCCGCCGCTCGAGTAAGCAGTTCCTTTTGCAAGGCCTCGATATCGGCCTTTGCACCCAATGCAAGTTCTTCAACTCTCCGTTCACTGTCCGGCCCAGGGACATGGGAAAACTCATGACAGTCTTCATAGGCCTGCTCCGTGGTACCCGTGGCTCTAATCACCATGCCTGCGATAACTCCTCCAACGATTGCCATGGCAAGCGTCATCGCGATGCCTACGAATTGAACCCCGGCGACACCAGGCACCACGACAATCGCGATCAGTCCACCCAGAAGCCCCGGCATCCCATGCAGATTGTGCACGCCGCAGGTATCAACCAATTTCAGTTTTGATTCCAACATGGGCTGAATGAAGACGAACCCAATCACCGAAAGCGCACCGGCCAGCAATCCGATCCCAAACGCACCAGTAGGGCTCACGAGGTTACAGGTCGAGCCGATGGAGACTCCACCCGCCAATGCGGCATTGGCCATATCCACCATCGAAGTTTTCCCATGATGAAAACGTGTGCTGAGGAAATAGGTGGCCAGCGTGGCCCCGCTCAGGGCAAGGATCGTATTGACGATGGTTTGGGGCATTTGCTCAAACGGCACAATCGCGGTCGCAAAGCTCGGCCAAAACAGCCACAGCACCATGGACCCGAGCATCGCAAACCGATCAGACGTCGGATCGGATTCAATCGGCTGACTCCGCTGCTGCATCGTCGTCAACACCAGCGACGCGGCGAGTCCAAAATAGGCACCGAACGCGTGGATGACGATCGACCCAGCTGAATCCTGAAACCCTTTGGTCAGCCCCGAACCATTGTCCAACACCAAATATTCGTTCAGCGCATAGAACGGCACCAACAACAGCGTGAGCAACGCGTATTGAAACACCCGCAAGCGTCCCAGCACCGCCCCCATTGCGATCAGCGCCGTCGCCACCGAAAATTCCGCCAACATCAAGGTCTCGACTGAATGGGCCTGTATCGAATGCCCTATGATCCCGTTGGCACGCAGCAACATATACAGGGGCAATCCCGTTGCGACCACGAGATAGGTGCCGGTCGTAGCCCCGAACCCATACCGTCGGACGAAGACCATGAGAAAGCCGAATCCGACGACCAACATGGCCAGGATGTGAATCGAGTAGTTGTACTGCGCGACCAGCCGCGCCTCATTGACGGCACCCGCCGGCTCTTCGGCGCCGACCCAACTCGTGACACAGAGGAGAAACAGACTTGCTGCGCTGAGCATCGTCAACCAGAAACGGTTCCGCATGAAGGCCTCCTTGGACAGTAGGAGTGAATGGGGGGATCTCGGGGTGGCAGTGTACTCCACCCGCAAGCGCTCTTGTCAAACCCCGCCTAAGGCGTATGCACGGGGCTGATGCCAAAGATACAGCGTCAATGAGTCAGGAGGAAAGGAGAGCCACGGAGGAAGTTGGTGATAAACCAAACGAAGTGCCGGTTTTGTAGAAGAGCTTGCGGTGAGAAGGTCAGTGACAGGCCTGTGAGTTCTCGCGAGCGAGGTCCCGGCCTCTCCCCTACGCCACCTCTCCCGACTCGTCCCGGCGGCAACTCTTGGCCATACCGCTAGTCTTATGCAACATCTTGATGGAGGAGGGTATGGCACGGCCTGTACGAATGGCGAAAGTCTAAGGGCCGGTGCAGTCCAATTCGTGTTTGTGAGGATCAGCACCACATCTCGGCAATGCTCGATGTTTGACGATCGGCTCTCGATCGTATACTCTATCGTCATCCAGAAAAGGAGTTGCCATGAAGTTCATTACGGTGCGGGATTTACGCGGGCGTTCCGGACAGGTCTGGACCAAGCTCGCTCGCGAACGAGAAGTCATCCTAACGTCGAATGGGAAGCCCATTGCCATTTTGTCCGCCGTGTCGGAGGAGACGCTGGAAGAATCACTGACAGCCGTCAGACGTGCGCGAGCCGTGGCGGCAGTGGAAAAACTGCAGCGGCAGTCGATCCAGATGGGTACGGACTCACTCTCCCCTGACGAAATCACGACTGAGATCAAGGCCGTACGGAGGGCCCGGCGCCGGTGAAGGTCGTGGTGGACACGAATGTCCTGGTCGCGGGACTCTTGTCGCCGTTTGGCCCGCCGGGCGAGATTCTCCGTATGGTTGCATCGGGCACGTTGAGACTGTGCGTCGATGCCAGAATCCTCACCGAATATGAAGAGGTCCTTGCCCGACCGAAGTTTCGATTCAATACTGAACAGACTCGGGCTTTGATAGACCATATCCAAGCGGAAGGATTCAGCGTGGCCTCCGTTCGCACGTAACAACATGTACAAAGGTAACCCAGTTGCAACCACGAGATAGGTGCCGGTCGTGGCCCCGAAACCGTACCGTCGGACGAAGACCATGAGAAAGCCGAACCCGACAACCAGCATGGCCAGGATGTGAATCGAGTAGTTATATTGCGCGACCAGGCGCGCCTCATTGACGGCACCAACCGGCTCTTCGGCACCGACCCAACTCGTCACGCACAAGAGAAACAGACTTGCTGCGCTGAGCATCGTCAACCAGAAGCGGTTCTGCATTGAGTCCTCCTTGGACAGTAGGAGTGAATGGGGGGATCTAGGGGTGGCAGTGTACTCCACCGGCAAGCGCTCTTGTCAAACCCCACCAAAGGCTTGCTTGCGTGGCCGATAACCAAAATGCAGCGTCAATGACTCAGTCGGAAACGAGGGAACAGTGAGGAAGTAGGTGATAAACCAGACGAAGTGCCGGTTTCTTAGCCAAGATCCGCGGCATACACCCAAAGGGTCCCTGGTGGGTGCGTCACCTGTCCTTGAGGAAGGCAAGTAGTCACCATGCTCACATGCTCAATGGTGCGCTAAGAAATCCGGTCACTCTCGTCTATGGGATACAACCCCCATCCACCGCTTCTATGTCTTCTTACGCCCCGACAGATGGCCGGAACGCACCTGGCAAGCCAGCACGTCGCAGATCACCCTGGTGGCCATAAGACTGGTGATCTCGGCTGCGTCGTAGGGCGGCGAACACTCTACAATCTCCATCCCAGCCAGCGGCTTCGCGTCCGCGATGATTTGGAGGAACTTCAACACCTCACGCGGCATAAATCCACCCGGCTCAGGCCAGCCCGTTCCCGGCACGAAAGCCGCATCCAGACAATCGACGTCGAAGCTGAGCCAGACCGCATCAACACCATCCCACGCCACTTCTAGCGCCTGCTTGGCGGCATTCTCAATCCCCATCTCAACACAGTCGGTCACGGTCATAATCGATGTCTGACGTTGTCTCCCGGACTTCACACCAGGCCGAGGCGCCTGCCAGCCGCCAATTCCAATCTGGACGAGGTTTTTGGCCGGCACGTTGGGAATGTTCGTGGCATGAAACCACGGCGTGGTGTGCATGCGTTCGTCGAGATCTGTGTCTTGTGTGTCCACATGCCGGTCGAAATGGATGATGCCCAGCTTCTTACCGTTCAGATGTTGAGCCACGCCTCGCACCGTCGCAAAGCCAAGAGAATGATCTCCCCCCAGCACCACTGGAAAGGCGCCACTTGCGTAAACATGTGCGACGCCTTTACTGACTTGATCGAATGTCTTTTCGATATTGGCGGGAATGGTGAAGACGTCGCCGAGATCGCACATGGAGATCGACTCCCGTAGATCCACGCCGAGTTCGAAACTATAGGTCCCGTACAAGGCCGAAATTTTGCGGATGCCTTGAGGACCGAACCGTGTACCGGAGCGATAGGTCGTCCCCCCATCGAATGGGGCCCCAAGAATCGCGACGTCGTACTCGCCGCACTTGCGGACATCCTCTACATACGGGGCTTTCGTAAACGTGTTGATTCCGGCAAAATGCGGAAGCTCTCCACGGCTGAACGTGGGGATGCGACGATCCGTGATCGAATCGGCGCCAGGTAACCCCAACTGAAGGCCACGGGCGATTTCCTCTTCGTGTTTCGTGGTTGGAAGCAGCGCCTCCGCTTCCACAGCGTATTTCGCCTCCGGGCCATACCGATCATGCAGGGGAACCTTGCCTCGATACTTCCGCTCGTTCGCCATGAAGAGGCCTCCTTGTCTCGATGTTACTGGACCATGCTACGGGAGGAGAATACCGATTTACCTACCGGAAATCAGCAACGAATTACGAGCAGATTACGATGGTTATTCGTGACATACATACCGCGGGTGGGACACTCACTGACTGCCCAGTGTTCAAGGGCTCACGATTACCCTCCCCCCGTTCAAACCAGGCCTCGAGCACGCTCCATTTTTTATAGCACGCTAGACAGCAGGGCTTCCCTGAGTATAATGACATCAATTCATGCCTATGATTGGACTTCGAGTACTACTCGTCGGGCTCCTGACACTCCTCTCGCATCCGACCTCGTCGTGGGCTGGGGCGAAGTATGAGGAGGGCCTCAAGCAGTTGGCGGACGGGGTGACTGAAGGAGCCGCCAAGGCGAAAAAACAGCGCCTGGCTTTTCTCGACTTCACCGATGGGAAAGGAGAACCAACTCCGATTGGGCAGTTCCTTGCCGAAGAACTCGGAACACAGATTATGGTGGCCGGTGAATTGACGGTGGTTGATCGCGCCCTTGCGTACTCGACCCTGAAGAAGTTCCACGTCGACCACATCGACTCGGCCCATGCGAAGACCGTGCAGCAGGCG
>JABMDK010000007.1:13498-42991 GCA_015903995.1 Nitrospira sp. | reverse complement strand
GACTACTACCGGAAACAATCAACGCCTCGGATACGCAAAAGGTAATCCTACCGAAGCCGCCGACGCGAACAGACACCCAACAATTCAAGTCGAGACTATCCGCAACGACGCCGCACTCAGTCGTCAACAACCAGTGGCGCGACTCGATAACGAGAATGGCCATTCGCGGACTGCCTACCGCTTCTTCCGCCCCGCCAGATGACCGGAGCGCACCTGGCAGGCCAAGACGTCGCAGATCACTCGCGTGGTCATCAGGCTGGTAATCTCGGCAGCGTCATACGGTGGTGAACACTCCACGATTTCCATCCCTGCCAGCGGCTTCGCATCGCGATGATTTGAAGAAACTTCAAGACCTCGCGCGGCATAAATCCACCAGGCTCCGGCCAGCCGGTTCCCGGCACAAAGGCCGCATCCAGGCAATCCCTATCGAAACTGAGCCACACCGCATCCACACCGTCCCACGCCACCTCCAGCGCCTGCTTGGCGGCGTTCTCAATGCCCATCTCGACACAATCGGTCACGGTCATGATGCTCGTCTGGCAGGCTGCGGGCCTATTCAGCATCGTCCTCAACCTCAATGTCTGTGACGGCTACAGGAGTCACAAGGAGTTTTCCGCAGCCTGCTAGCGCTCTCTCCCGGACTTCACACCGGGCCGAGGCGCCTGCCAGCCGCCGATGCCGATCTGGAGGAGGTCCCACGGAGCGTACTCACACACTCCGTTTTCTATGGCGCGCTAGACAGCAGAGCTGCCCTGAGTATAATGACATCAGTTCATGACTATGATTAGACTTCTGGCATTACTCGTCGGGCTCCTGACGCTCTGCGCTCATCCGACCTCCTCGTGGGGTGGGGCAAAGTATGAGGAGAGCCTCAAACAGTTGGCGGACGGGGTGACAGAAGGAGCCGCCAAGGCGAAAAAACATCGCCTGGCGTTCCTCGACTTTACCGATGGCAAAGGGGAATCGACTCCGATGGGACAGTTCCTGGCAGAGGAACTCGGGACACAGATCATGGTGGCCGGTGAATTGACGGCGGTGGATCGCACACTTGCGTACGCAACCCTGAAGAAGTTCCACGTCGATCACATCGACTCAGCCCACGCGAAGGCCGTACAACAGGCGGCCAACGCGATACACGCCGACCTGTTTGTGGACGGCGTAATTCTCGACACACCCGACGGCCTGCAGATCACCGTGCGGCTCATCAGCCCGTCGAATGCCCAGCCGATCCGCGCGATCCGAGGGATGCTGCCCAAAACCGGCCCCTTGAACGCATTCTTAAAAAAAGAGGAGGCAGCTCAGCCGGTCGTGCACATCGAGAGTTCTAAAGAAGCCCCGACACCGGTCGGGTTAGGGACGTACAGGAACGAGTACTACGAAATGGTGGTCCGATCGATCGAACTGCAGGCCAACCGCGTCAAGATGGATCTCACCGTCGAGAACCTTTCTCGACGCGATGTGAAACTCCTCTGCCACTTGCAGGAAACACTCCTGACGGACGAACAGGGAACGGCTTGGCATCAAGGCATTGGGGACAATCGAGAAGGCCTGTGTACCAGAGGCCTCGAACTCTCCCCTCGCCGGAAGGAACGGGCCGTCCTGACCTTCACCGGGTCACCGAAGACAGTCGCCACTCAATTCACACTGCATGTTCGCGAGATGTTGCCGCGACGAGACGCCTCGTTTGTCATCGATGGCTTAAAAGCTACCTCGTCGTCGGAACCGACGCAGACAACACCCTAAAGGATCCCACATGTCGAAGACCTTAAAGCAAGTGCTCACCATCGCGGGCTCTGATTCCGGCGGAGGCGCCGGGATCCAAGCCGACATCAAAGCCATGTCCGCCAACGGGGTGTTCGCCATGTCCGTCGTCACGGCGATCACAGCCCAGAATACCGAGGAGGTGACGGATGTCTTCGAGTTGCCGCCGGCCATCATCGCCTCACAACTCGACGCGGTCTTCGATGATTTCGATGTTGCTGCCGTCAAGACCGGAATGCTGTCCTCTTCGGCCATCATCGACGTCGTCGTGAGAATGCTGACACCGCAGCACGTGACCAACCTGATCGTGGATCCGGTGATGATCTCCAAGAGCGGGCATGCGCTCTTGCGACCGGATGCGGTCGAAGCCGTGAAGACGAAACTGCTGCCGCTCGCCTTAGTCGTGACACCGAACGTCCATGAGGCCCAGCAGCTGTCGGGAATCGAGATCACCTCGCTGGCCGATGCGCGGCGAGCCGCTAAGGTCATTCATGGCTTCGGATGCAAATATGTGTTGATCAAAGGCGGCCACCTCCTCACCGAACGGGCGACGGATCTGCTCTATGACGGACGATTTTTCAATGTCTTGAAGGGGGAGTTCATCGAGACCCGTCATACACACGGCACCGGCTGTACGTTCGCCTCCGCGCTGGCGGCGCATCTGGCACGAGGGCGATCAGTCCTCGATGCGGCGCAAGCCGCCAAATCCTATGTCACCGAAGCGATCCGTCATGGCCTGGCGATCGGCCACGGGCAAGGCCCCACGGATCATTTTTATTTTCTAGAACGATAACGGTACGTCAATGTCGGTGCGAACCTCCCCACCTCTCGCATTTTGCTTCACCGGCCTCGGCTGGTTGGTGCTGGCTTCCATCCTCGGATTGGCGATCCTCATCGGGCTGGTTCGCGGCACTCCGCTGCCGCCGTGGGTCAAAATGCTCCATGTCCATGCGGTCTTGGTCGGCGGCGTGGGCCAGATTATTCTCGGCGGATTGCTCCTGCTCATCGCTCCACCGAGTTCGGGAAACCGAACAGGCGAGAACTCGCATCCCATCGCATTCTGGGCGATGAACAGCGGCGTGGTCGGCATGCTCGTAGGGTTCTGGCTGCATCGCTACGATGTCGTGGCCGTCACCGGCTTGGTGGTCATGGCCGCCTGTTGCTCCGTCATCTATACCCTATGGAGCCGGGCACGCCGGATGTGGGCGTCCTCCATGAACCAGGCCTGGTACTACGCCCTGTCTCTCCTGAGCCTTGTCGGCGGATCAATCTGTGGGGAGATGCTGGCATTGGGGGTGATTCCGGAATCCGCCGGCTATGTGCGGCTCGCGCATATTCACCTGGTGGTGCTCGGCTTTGTCGTGCTGGCCATCATCGGCATGATGCACCATATCCTCCCGACGGTCTGGAACCGCTCGTTCTTGAGCCCGAAGCTCGCGCAGACGGCGATGGTCATGATGCCGCTCGGCATGGCCGTCTTGATCGGGGGATTCTTGAACTCATCGGTCCCGGTTGAAATGGCTGCCGGCGCCATACTCTTCACGGGTGGAATTCTCTGGGCCGGCAATCTCGTCGGAACCTGGCGCTCCTCGGCCCACACCGGCAGCGCCGCCTCGGACCATCTTCTGGTCAGCACCTTCTTTCTCCTGTTCACCATCATCCTCGGCGTGTTTATCGGAGTGAACAACCTTTCGAGTCCCCCGAAGCTGCCCTACGGCACACTCCACCTCGTCGCCTATACCCATATGACATTCATCGGCTTCATCGTGAACGCCATCATGGGCGCGTGCACCTATGTACTTCCCATCGCCATCGCGACCGACCGTGTCCCGAATACCAAGAAGCGCGAACCGTATCGTGATCAACTGAATATGATCATGAACCGCTGGAGTACCCTTCAAGCCGCGACGCTCAGTCTAGGAACCATGGGGCTTGGCCTCTTGGCCGCACTCACGTGGAATGTGCCGCTGACCTCACTCTATATCCAGGTTGCAACCTGGACGTGGTTCTCTTTTCAGTCAAGCTGACCTCGATCATCGCCAAGAAACCGGACCGACTTCGGACCGCACAAACCTCCACCGACGAACTGAAACTCACGGCCTAACAGGATGAGGAAAAATTCCGCCAGGCCACCCTTCTTCCTGACCTCACTCAGCCCCCGACTCTGATACAATCCCTCCCATGGAAGAACGGTTCTCATTTCTCGATCCTCACGGGCATCGGGTCGCCGCCATCTTGACCGTCCCCGACGGAGGAACGGACAAGATCGCCATCTTGTGTCACGGGTTTCTTTCATCGAAAACCAGCTCGACCAACAATACACTCACCCGCATGCTGATCGGCCAAGGCATCGCCACCTTTCGCTTCGACTTCTTTGGCCAGGGAGACAGCGAGGGTCCGTTCGAACAGATTACCGTCAGCTTGCAGTGGAGGCAGCAGCAACCGGGCATCTGGTATTTGGGACGTTGCACACGGAGAATGCCGCCAAGACGGTTGACCGCATCATCGAAGTCTTTCCAGCCGCGGAACAGCCACAGATTCGCAACACCCTGTCCACCGCGCTTCGCGTCGTGGTCGCACAAAACCTGTTCAAGCGAATCGATCAGAAGGGGCGGTGTGCCGCACTGGAGATTTTGGTCTGCACCCCGGCGGTCAGCAATCTCATCCGGGACGCTAAAACGGTTCAGATCGCCTCGCAGATGCAGACCGGAAAGAACGTCGGCATGCAGACCCTCGATGACGCGATCCAGGATCTCCTCACGAAGAAATGGATCTCGCCGGAAGAAGCGTACGAGAAATGCATCGACAAGAATCGCTTCGCCAAGCTCCTCAAAACCCCACCGGATGCGCTGCAATAGACCGAGAGTAGTGACGCAATAGCGCAGACCGGGAATTTAACACGCAGCGCCTTGCCTGGCCCTCTCATAGCAAAGTCCTACACAGCCAGGATACGAACCTATTTGATGATTAGGCTGCAATCTGCTCGAAGGAGAAGTGGGGGATATCCGCTCGGTCTTTGGCATGTTCGATGGTCATTGCGCAGATATTGCCATCCTTATCGAGATCAAGTTGCGTATTTTCGTCCAAATCCTTTGTTTCTGCAACCTCTGCCATACGGAACTCGATATGGAGCGTATCAGTATCCTGAAAATACTTAATCGTCATATTATAAAGCTCCTGTCAAAGAAGGCATTGTGCACCGTCTCACGATCAGCCAGCAACACAACTCGCAAGAACCGGTTTCCCATCTCTTCGATCGATGCCCATCGACGGATTCTTCCATCCTGCTGTACCGTTTCTTTTACTGGGCAATGAATCACCCGTTCAATCCATTCGTCCCGGATGAGCGCCCGATCAGGCCGTTGTCGAATGAAGTCAAAATACTTGGTGGTTTTCACCTGAGATTCTTCATCTTCTGCCCTCTGCCACCTCTACCGAGCAAGTCTACTGAAGAATCACCTGGTTTTCTACTACTGAGTGCAAACCACCATTGTGCTGGCCCGCCACATAAAGCAATGACTTCTGATGCCAGTGCTCTTCGTTCAGATGGCTAAGGCATTTCAGATTCTCGCAGATGCAGACCGGGAAAAACGTCGGCATGCAGACTCTCGATGACGCGATCCAGGATCTCCTCACGAAGAAATGGATCTCGCCGGAAGAGGCCTACGAGAAATCCATCGACAAAAATCGATTCGCCAAGCTCCTCAAAACCCCGCCGGATGTCCTGCAATAACCCTGGTTACGCCTTAGTAGAGCGTGCCGGACATTCAACATGCAGCGGTCTTGCAATGGGTCTTGCGTAGGGAAGGTCTGATTAGTTTCCGATTTCAATGGAGTAGTGTGCGGAATACGGAGAATCCGACTGATCATCGTCTAGGATTTTGAATTAATCAGACCTTCCTCTGCTCAATAAACAATCCCACCGACGACCCAGTGCCGGTCGTCCGGGATGTCGATTAACAATCTGGTGAGATTCATGCGGGCCAGCTGCGATCCGATCTCGTCCTCGGTGAATGCGGCAAGGAGGGAATTGTAAAAATCTCGGCGTAAAATATCCGGCTCGTTGGCTGCGTACTGATCGACGATAGCCTGTGCCGCTTCCGGCGAGTCTGGTCGAAGCAGATCCATCACCAGAACCGGCGAGCCAGGTTTGACCAGTTGACGAAGCTTCTGCCAGAACTGCAACGGATTCGGCAGATGATGGAGCAGACTATTGGACATCACGGCGTCGACGATTCTGGCGCCGGCAACCTCTTCATACCGTTCACAACGCAGCGTGATGCGATCGGCCAGTCCGGCTTGCTTCACCGCCTGTTCACCCAACTGAATCATCGGCGCCGAGGCATCGACCCCAATGATGTGGCAGGCTGGATAAAGTGTGGCGAACCGAATCGGAATATCAGCCGGCCCACAACCAAGATCCAACACACGCCCCTGCGAGAACTCCGGAAAGTAGTCTTTGAAGCGCTCGACGAATCCTTGATTCTCCTCGGCAAAATCTGCACGCGCATACGCGTCGGCCTGCTTCGGATCGTCCATGAGTTCCGGTTCGAGTATTCGATCCATCATTTCGCCCCTCGTCGTTCGTAAAACGTCGCACGTGAAGCGTATCTCGTTCCGGATTAAGACGCTTCACGAGATACATTTCACGATCCAATTGTCACGACGTCCCCTGGGCATACCACGCCGCCGCGCAGCACTTTCGCATAGACGCGACTCCATCCGGGGTGGAGTTTCTGCGAAATACGCGAGAAGTCTTCGTCTCGAAACCAACGCCCATTATGGCTGCAAGGAGTCGTATAACTGGTCACTTCGAGCTCGATGTCCGGGCCAATCATCAATCGAACACCCGGCCGTATCAGATCCCAGTCCAAGCCGGCCAGCGTCAAGTTTTCGCCGGACGATCCGGCATCGATGGAATGGCCTTCATCCTGAAGCCGCTCAATCAGTTCGAGGGAATACAAGCAGAGAGCACGGTCCGGGCCACCGTGGAACTTGAGATTCCGCTGGCGATCGCCATCCACTCCTTTGTCACTCACCGTCGCTTCCAACACCGGAAGCTTCGGGACCCCGCCGTCGGACACGCTGATCTGATGCACATGGGGATAGGAAGGCCTGGTGGACATCCCTAGGCTTCTCCTTCGCACGACTCGGGCCTGAGGAATTTCATCGCTACCCAACCCTCTTCTTCACGCCGTTCCAAGCACGCAAGACCAAGACTGGATAAGCGATCCACGATCTCAGCTTGTTGTTCGACCAGAATGCCTGACACCAAGATGCTTGCCCCTCGCAGCGCAGAACAGGCCAAATCCTCGGCAAGGTTCAAGACCGTTTGCCGGTCGAGATTGGCCAATACAAGCATTGTGGTCGCCCGCTTCTCCTGCGCAAGATCGGCCAATGTACCGCACAGGATTTCAATCCGATCGGCTAAGCCATTCAGTTCGACATACTCTTTCGCACAATCCACGGCGACAGGATCAATCTCGATTCCAATGACGGAGGCTGCGCCCAGCTTGACCGCAGCCATCGCCAAGATTGCACTCCCAGTCCCCACGTCCAAAACCTGCTCTCCACCGCAAATGTCTTTCTGCAGCCACTCCAGCAACATGCGCGTCGTTGCATGGTGGCCGGTGCCGAAGGCTTGTTTCGGGTCCAGCACGATCTCGATGTCCTGTGGACCCAATACAACCGGCTCCCAGCTCGGACGAATCACCAATCGCCCGATGCGAAGCGGCTTCACGGAACGAGTCCATGCCGCATTCCAGTCCTGAGACGGCACTCGCTGCACCGAAAGCGGGATCGCCCTGCTCGACTGCACGAGATCTGCAAGAACCAACCGTACCGACGCCAGCTTTTCGTCGTTCCATTGGTCTTCCGCCCAATAGAGGTGGACCACGCCCTCGTCCTCCCAGGCGCCCTGAACGGCAGAATCATCGAGCCTGCTTAATAGCTCGCCGGCATCGAGGCGTTCCTGAATACAGATATCAACCCAATGGTTGGGCATGTGACCCCGTAACGGAATTTGTTGACCTGATGATCTGTTGATTTGGACCTTTTGCAGTTTCTGGATTCAACAGATCAACGGGTCAACAGATCGACAGATCCTCAGTATTGTCATTTGACGTCCCCCGCCCGTTCCCAGTAAGGTCGCCCAGCATGGCACGCTCCCGCACGACCCAACTCGAAACGGTGGTCCGGCGAACAGACCGCCTGATCGCTCACGGCACACAGGCCAGCGCGACCTTCACGCGCTGGCGGCTGGCCATTTTCCTCATCGGCCTCGTCGGCATCGTGACTCTCTACAAGCTCGACTGGTATCACAGCGGCAATCTCTGCGTCGGCATATTCCTCACAATCTTCATCGCGGTTGCCGCGTATCATAACAGGGTGGAAACCCGGATTCATCGCCTTCGGCAATGGAAGCAGATCAAGCTCACACATCTCGCCCGCATGGCTCTGGATTGGGCGGCGATTCCACCACGATCCGGCGACGCTCCGAAGTCGCACCCCTATGCCGTCGATCTGGATCTCTTCGGCGCTCATTCCGTGACGCATCTCCTCGACACCACCGTGTCGGACCATGGCCGTGAGCGCCTGCACGGCTGGTTGCTGAATCAACCGCCTCCCCCTTCACAGTGGCAAGCACGGCATGCGCTGGCGAAGGAACTGGCCCCTCGCTCGTTGTTCCGGGACCGCTTGACCCTTGAGGCCAGACTGACAGGTGAACAGGAAATCAACGGCAAGCGGCTGGCTGCGGTGCTTGAACACCCAGTCGGTCTGCCCAATTTGAATGTACTGTTGGTCATCCAAAGCCTCTTAGCCTGCACCACGATCGTCCTCGCATCGGCCACATTGTTCGGTCTGCTTCCCGGGTATTGGATGTTTTCGTTCGCCGCATACGCCCTGCTCTACTTCATGACTGATCAAGGAGAAGAGCTCCTGGAACATGCGGTCGGCCTGCACCATGAGACCGAACGACTCGCCATCGTCCTCGGCTACCTTGAGCGTCAGGCTCGGCGACAAGGCACCGCTCTCACCTCGGTCTGTACGAATCTGACAGGTGGAGCCAGTCCCCTGCTGCATCTCAAGCGCGCAGCACGGACACTGCACGCCATCAGCATCAAAGCCCATCCGCTCGTCCATCTGGCCGTCAACGCATTGTGCCCCTGGGATCTGTGGTTCACCCGACGACTGATTCGCACCCAGCACGAGATCAAGACGGCTCTCCCTCAGTGGCTGGACTGCCTGGCAGAAGTCGAAGCGGCATCGGCACTGGCGACCTTTGCCTCTCTTCATCCCGACTACACATGGCCCACTCCCGGCATCTCAACCGGTGAACAGAACGGCACCGTAGCCGGTCTGCATGCCACTCACCTTGGCCATCCACTCCTCCCGACGAAGAGCCGTATCGCAAATGATGTCGATCTAACCGGGCTCGGCTCGATCCACCTGATCACAGGCTCGAATATGTCGGGCAAGAGTACATTCTTACGAACGATCGGCATCAATCTCTGCCTGGCGCAAGCCGGCGCCCCGGTCTGCGCACAGTCGTTTACGTGGAGCTGGAGCCGCCCGGCCTGCTGCATTCGCGTCGATGATTCACTCGATGCTGGCCTTTCGTTTTTCTATGCTGAAGTCAAACGACTCAAAGCCATCCTCGATGCCACCAAAGATCGTGCCGCACCACCGGTGCTGTTCCTGATCGACGAGATCTTCAAGGGCACCAACAACCGGGAACGACTCATCGGCAGCCGTGCCTACATCACTGCGCTGTCGCAAGGACAGGGCTTCGGCCTTGTGAGCACCCATGATCTGGAGTTGGCGGATCTGGAGCAAGCGATCCCCGGTTTGATCAATGCCCACTTTCAAGAAACCGTCGCCGCCGGCGCACTTGAGTTCGATTATCGACTCAGACCTGGCCCCTGCCCCACGACGAACGCCCTGCGGATTATGGAGCTGGAAGGCCTGCCTATTTCCCCACACACTAACAATCAGGCACAATAGACTCCACAGATGAGCACCTCGGCCTGGCCCAAACCTCAGTCTTTCTCCCATCCCCTGCATGGCCTCCTGATTGCCCAATTCTGCGGGGCCTTCAACGACAACGCCTGGAAGCTGATGGTCGCCTTGCTGGCCATACGGCAAGCGACTCTCGGCATGGCACCAGGCCCTGAGCTTGAAACCGTTGCCCAGACGCAAACGGCCATGGCGTTCGTCATTTTCACGTTGCCGTTGATGCTCCTCTCTCTTGTCGGAGGCACCTTAGCCGATCGCGTGAGCAAGCGGACCGTCATCATCTCGATCAAGGTCGTCGAAGTCTTTCTCATGGGCGCCGGCACCACCGCCCTCTGGCTGAATCCAGCTGGAGGAATCCTACCGTTGATCGTCTTATGCGGCATGGGCGTGCATAGCGCACTCTTTAGCCCATCGAAATATGGAATCCTTCCCGAATTGGTCCCCCATGAACGGCTCGCCGCCGGCAACGGATTATTGGAAATGTGGACCTTCGCGGCAATCCTGCTGGGAACCGCCGCCGGAGGCTTTCTTCTGCAGATGGCCGGGGATCACACGTGGCTCGCGCCGCTCGCCTTGACCATTCTGTCTGTCGTCGGTCTCGTCACCGCCTTCGGCGTTCCACCGGTATCACCCGCCCGCGCTACCGGAGGTGTGGGGTCCACGATCCGAGGCGCCTGGGCGGCAATTCAGTCCGAACGGATGCTGCGCATGGCCATTCCCATGGAAATCCTCTTCTGGACGGTGGCGAGCCTGTTCGGGCAAAACCTGCTCGTCTATGCAAAGGCTGTCTTACATCTCTCCGATGCGATGTCCGGTCTTCCGCTTACCGTTCTGTCGGTAGGTATCGGCATCGGCGCCATGCTGGTCGGACGGATTTCGAAGAACCGAGTGGAGTACGGGCTGATTCCCTTGGGTGCCATGGGCGTCTTCTTCACCTTGCTCTTACTCGGCATCCTGACACCCCCGTTGTCCGGAACGTTTCTTATGATGGTCGCCCTGGGAATCTCCAGTTCGTTCATCTTTGTTCCGTTGAACGCCATTCTCCAGTGGAAATCCCCGCCCGATCGGCGGGGCGCCGTTATTTCGTTCTCTAACACCTGTGTCTTCACCGGCATCTTGTTGGGATCATTGGCCGGTGGATCCCTGGCCAATGTCGGTGTCTCGACGACCGGTATTTTCTTGGCTGCCGCCATCATGACCCTGGCCGGTATCGGATGGGCCTTGTGGCTATTGCCTGACACCTTGCTTCGCTTGGTGCTGGTCGTCCTCACCAATACCGTCTATCGGCTCCGCATCGTCGGCGAGACTCATGTGCCGAAATCAGGCGGTGCACTCCTCGTTCCCAATCATGTCTCTTTTATCGACGGCTTTCTGCTGATCGCCAGTGTGGATCGCCCCGTGCGTTTTGTCGTCGACTCCCAGTATGCCGAGCAGCCGATCTTCAAACCCCTTATGAAGGCGCTTAGAGTCATTCCCATCTCCTCTCATGGAGGCTTGCGCGTGATCTTGCGGGCGCTCCGCGACGCCGGTGCCGCCATCGACAAGGGGGAACTCGTCTGCATATTTCCTGAAGGCCAGATCACCCGAACCGGCACGCTGTTGCCCTTCCGCCGAGGATTCGAACGGATCGTCAAAGACCGGACCGCCCCTATCATCCCGATTCACCTGGACCGTGTGTGGGGCAGCATCTTCAGTTTCAACCACGGGCGCTTTCTCTGGAAAATGCCGGAGCGTCTCCCCTATCCCGTGACCGTCTCGTTTGGGGCGCCTCTCCCGTCAAATACGACGACACATGAACTGCGCGGGAAAATTCTCGAACTCGGCGAAGCGGCCTGGCAACTCAGGAAACCAAGTCGCCGTCCCCTCCATCGTCAATTTATCTCGGCGATGCGTCGCGCGCCCCTCAGCTTAGCCATGGCCGACCAGACTCGCCCACACGTCTCCTCGTTACAAGCCCTGATCGGATCCATCCTTCTGGCGAGAATCTTGCGTTCCTACTGGCTAGACCAGGAACGGGTGGGCGTTCTGCTTCCACCGACCGTGGCCGCAGCCTTAGTCAATGTCGCCGCACCGCTCTGCGGCAAAACCATCGTGAACTTGAACTACACGGTCGGGAAATCAGGCTTGGAGGCCGCTGTACGTCTGGCCGGCCTGCGCACGATCGTGACCAGTCATACCTTCATCGAAAAAGCCAAGCTTGAGCTGCCGGACGGGCCGTCGGTGATCTGGCTCGATGATGTGGCCAAGACAATCGGCACAGGGCAGAAAGTGCTGGCCGCCCTGCTGGCCCTGTTCGCTCCCTGCCGCCTCATCGAACGAGCCTGCGGACAAACAACTCCTCTCACACCCGACAGCCTGGCGACCATCATCTTCAGCAGCGGCAGCACCGGAGAGCCCAAGGGAGTGATGCTTTCCCACTTCAGCGTCGACATGAACAGCCAAGGTGCCACACAGGTACTGCATCTCTATCAAGACGAACGAGTCCTCGGGATCCTGCCGTTCTTTCACTCATTCGGATACATGGTGTTCTGGTTCGTGATGTCCAATAACGCCCCCATGATCTTTCATCCTTCACCGCTCGATGTGACGGCGATCGGCGAAATTGTCCGGCAATATCGCATCACATTTCTGGTCACTACGCCGACGTTCATGCAACTCTATGTGCGCCGCTGTACGCCGGAACAATTCAGCTCGGTGCGCGTCATCCTCACCGGTGCGGAAAAACTGCAGGCACGACTCGCCCAGGCGATCGAAGATAAGTTCGGTGTGGGGCCGATCGAAGGGTATGGCGTCACGGAATGTGCCCCGGTCATTGCCGTCAATTGTCCGGACTTCCGCGCAGCCGGCTACTATCAACCGGCCTCGCGCCGGGGTACCGTCGGCCAGCCGCTTCCCGGTGTGTCGGTGCAGATTGTCGATCCCGACAGTTACGCCCCGCTCCCGGCCGGCACACCGGGAATGTTGCTCGTGAAGGGACCGAACGTCATGAACGGCTACCTTGGGCGCGAAGATCTGACCGCGCAGGTCATGCGGAACGGCTGGTACATTACCGGTGACATCGCCGCGCTGGATGAAGACGGATTTTTGACGATTACCGACCGATTGTCACGTTTCTCGAAAATCGGCGGCGAGATGGTCCCCCACGGCAAAATCGAAGAAGCCTTGCACCAGGCTGCTGAAGCCGAGACGCAAGTCTTTGCCGTGACCGGCTTGCCCGACGAGAAAAAGGGAGAGCGTCTCGCCGTCCTCCATACGCTGGAGGAGTCCCGCATTCCGCACATCCTGGAAAGGGTCTCAGCAAGCGGCCTGCCTAACCTGTTCATTCCGGGGAAGCACCAGTTCATCAAGGTCGACGCGTTACCGGTCCTGGGAACCGGCAAGCTCGACTTGCGGGGTGTGAAGCGAATCGCGATGGAACGGCTCACTTCGCGTGAAGCGTGACTCGTGAAGCGTCTCTCGCAAGAATAAGAACGCGGCAACCAGGCCAGAGCACCAGCCGATGACGTATTCCGAACAACGCTTCACGAACGACTCTTCACGAGAGACGGTTCACAAATCCCTGATCGATTGCCATGTTCATCTTGCAGCGTTGCCGGATGGCGACAATGGTTGTTTCATCTCACCGAAGCTGCTCCGAAGTCCGCTCTTTCGCTTTCTCCTCTGGAAGCACGACCTCTCACCCGCCCATCCGCGGGAGGCCAATGCGCGCTATCTCCGACAGCTCATGACGGAGCTCCGCGCGTCGAAGTACGTGCAGAAAGCGGTCCTCCTCGGCATGGATGGCTTCTATGACCAGACCGGGCTGCTCAATCGTCAGCACACAGACTTTATGATCAGTAACGACTACGTCTTCAAAACCGTGCAGGCCAATCCTGAGGTCTTTCTTGCCGGCCCTTCGATCAATCCGCAGCGTGAAGATGCTGTTGATGAAGTGCATCGCTGCGCCGATGCCGGAGCTGTCCTGATCAAAGTCTTACCGAACGCCCAGCACTTCAACCCGGCTGATCAGAAATACATTCCGTTCTATCGTGCGCTCGCGCATCGGAAGCTGCCGTTCCTCAGCCATGTCGGCTATGAATTTAGTTTGATCGGCAAAGATCAATCAGTCGGCGACCCGAACCGCCTGCAACTGGCACTCGAAGAAGGAGTCACCGTCATCGCCGCCCATGCCTGCAGCTACGGCCTCATACTGTATGAAAAATTCATTCCGGTTCTGCATGACTTCGTGAAACGATATCCCAATTTCTACGCAGACATTTCCGCACTCACGCTACCCAATCGCCTGCGGATGCTCTTGCACCTGCGCAAGTACCCCGAGCTTCACAATCGGCTGCTCTTCGGAACCGACTATCCGCTCTCGGTCTTCCATCTGGCAGCCTGGGGTCGCGTGGGATTTGGCGAGTTGTGGAACGTGGTCCGCACCAAGAACCGCTTCGATCGGCAGGTTGAGGTGTGTAACGGACTGAACCTTCATTTCCGCTCGCTAAAAGACCTGTTACCCTCTCAACAACTCCATAAAAAAGGCATCCATTGAATCCTTACAATACAACAGGAAAGGGCTGTTCCCCTTTCGGAGAACAGCCCTTTTCGTTACCGAGAAACTGATCGCGATGATCTATGGAGTAACCGAGATCCGATCTTTAATCAGATCGAACGTTTCTTTCGGCACGACATTCTTCGCCACCAATTCGCCCTTCACACGGTACGGACGATTGCTGACGATACGATCCGCTTCGTCTTGCTTCAGCCCCAAAAAGAGGATCATATCGCTGGCTGAAACCTTATTGATATTCATTGCCGCCGAAACTGCTGCCGGAGCAGCTGTCGGAGAGACCGTCGCGGTTCCGGATGGAGCCTGACTCGGAGTCAGGGTCGCTGTTTGAGCCGGCGCCCCGGCATGGGAACGATCCTTGAGCTCTTTTTGATAACGGGCGACTAATGATTTCAGCGTGTCATTATGGCGCTTCACATCCTGATATTCCTGCCGCACGTTCTTATTCTGCGCCGATAAGGCCTTGACTTTATCCTCAAGTTCCTTAGTTCGTCCGTCGATCGTGCCTCGCTCCGCGTCACGCCCGTGCTCAATGCGCTGGAGTTCATCACGAGCCGCTTGTGCCTCATTACTGAACTTCACATTCAGTTCTTTGAGGGCTCGGACCTGCTGATCCATGGCACTCTTCTGTTGGCGAGTCTTCTCCAATTCCATCTTGACGTTATCTGCTTCAGCCAACGCGTCTTGGTACTTCTTGTTGGATACGCAACCCGTGGCTAACACCGCCCCAACCAATACCATCGCCGTCCACTCGCGTCTCATGCGATCCTCCCTCCATCAAATCCTACGGCTTGCCCGAGCATCAGGTGGAACATTCCGCCCACCCGATTGCGACCGCGGTTCGCGCGGTTTCTTTCCTTGTGTGTATGCCAACATCCTCACATTGTCAACATATTTGCCGTTGTAGGGATCGCTTCAGGCCTGATGCAACGCCCACGACAAACCATCTGCCGCTTGACGGATCGTCGTCGCTCTGTGATCATCCCCCACATTCTATCAGAGACGGCCATGATGGCTGAAACCTCGCACTTACGATCGAAGATGGAGCACGCATGAACGAATGGGGTCCGGCACTCGCAGTGATACTGGGGATCGTCGAAGGACTCACGGAGTTTCTGCCCGTCTCTTCCACGGGACACCTGATCCTGGTCGGCCATGCCCTCGGCTTCACCGGTGATGTCGCTGCCAACGCGGAAATTTCCATCCAGCTGGGCGCCATTCTGGCTGTCATCGTCTTTGAGCGGGAAAAAATCGGGCGACTGCTGTCCGGCGCCTGGCAGGAACAGCAGGCCTTGCGTACAGCCTGGGCAAACCAGTCTCCCACTGCATGGTCAGACCGCGTCAAGCACTCCATGCGGAGCCATCCCAACGTATGGTTCTTGCTGGGACTCGGGATCGCGTTTTTGCCTGCTGCCATCCTCGGCCTGTTGGCTCATGGGTGGATCACATCGCATTTGTTCACTCCCTTGACGGTGGCTGCGACATCGATCTTTGGCGGCATTATCATCCTCATCGTGGAAGCGACAAAGCGGACCAGCCAAGCCAAAAGTCTGGATCACGTGTCGGTCGTTCATGCCTTTTGGATCGGGCTGGCGCAATGTGCCTCCCTCATCCCAGGCATGTCTCGATCCGGCTCAACGATCATCGGAGGTCTGCTCGCCGGACTCGACCGCAAAGTGGCCACGGAATATTCATTTTTCCTCGCACTCCCGACCATCATCGCCGCGACAGTCTACGAAACATGGAAAGCACGAGGAGCCTTTACTGATCAGGATTATATGGCGCTCGGCCTCGGTATGCTCATCTCATTTCTGGTTGCCTGGGCCGTCATCACCGCCTTTCTCACCTATGTCCAACGGCATACCTTGCGCGTCTTTGCATACTATCGTATTATCCTCGGAATTTTGGTCATGTTGGTCGTCCGCTGAAAGGAGCTGTGCATGTCTTCAGATACGATTCACGTCTACGATACTTGGGTCAACGGCAAGAGCGGTCGCATTCACTTCGATGTCATGACGACGGACGAAGCCACCGCCCTCAAACTCGCCAAGGAGTACCTGGTCAGCATCGGGGAGCCGACTGCAACGATCACAACGAGAGAGTGCCAATTCTGTCACAGCGAACCGCTGGTCATGTTCTCGGCCGAGCAGCAGAAGCAAGTGAAGGAAAAGGGCGGATTTATCGTTCGAATGCCGGCATAGTCACCGGTTCTGAGTGTCGACTGTCGGCTATTGAGTCGCGCCTCAACATACGTACTCAACACTAACAACTGTGTCTGGTGTGTGCTGGATTAGGGAGCCGCGGAGGTTTCTGACGCGGCGGGGGGGTCGGTTTGCTTTTCAAAGGCAAAGTGAATGATGAGAAAAATGACCCCGACGGTGATCGCTGAATCCGCCACATTAAACGCCGGCCAGTGGTAATTTTCGATATAGACGTCCAGAAAATCGATTACCTCGCCGAAACGAAGCCGGTCGATCAAGTTCCCGATCGCCCCGCCAAGAATCCCGGCGACACTGACCCGCCCCACCCAATCCTGCTCCGGCATCCGTAACAGAATCGTTCCCAACAATCCAAGGGCAAAGATCGACGTCAACCCGAAGAAGACCATCCGAAATGCATTGCTGCTCCCGGCCAAGAGGCCGAAGGCCGCCCCTGGATTTCTGATATAGGTCAGACTGAAGAGATTGGGAATGACGGGGATGGACTCATGGAGGCGCATCGTCTGCATGATCTGCTGTTTGGTCAGCTGATCAAGCAGAATAATGCCGCCGGTCACCGAAGAGAGCGCCAGATTGCGAAGGCCTGATGCGCTCAACGGATCGCCTCCACACAGCGATCGCACAGTGTGGGGTGGGCCGCATCCTTGCCGACCGCATCTCGATAGTTCCAACAACGTTCGCACTTGGCGGCATCCGACCTCTCAACCGTGATCCGAATATCCGCAGGTCCCATGTCTGCCTGTTTCACGGTCACCCGCGACACGATAAAAATTGCGCTGAGATCTCCGGCATATGCCGTCAAAAATCGATAGGCCTCAGGCCCCGCCTCGATCCGGACATGGGCTTCAAGTGACGACCCGATCACCTTATCTCGGCGTCGGATTTCCAAGTCCCCTTGAACGCGAGATCGATAGGCCAGGAGTTGTTCCCATCGAGCCGTGAGCGCTTCGTCTCGCCAGACAGACTCGCCTTCAGGAAACGAGGCGAGATGTACACTCGTCGCATCCTTGCGCACCGCGTCCGGCAGCATGCGCCAAATCTCGTCGGCGGTAAAACTCAGGATCGGCGCCATGAGCTTCGCCAACACCACGGTCATGTCGCACAGAACGGTCTGAGCCCCTCGTCGCAATGGAGAGTCGGCTCGGAAGGTATAGAGGCGATCTTTCAGAATGTCGAGATACACAGCGCTGAGATCCACGGAACAAAAATTGTTCAGCGCATGAAAGATGGTGTGAAACTCAAACTCTTCGTAGGCGCAGCGCACTTTCGTGATGAGTTCTCCAAGCCGCGACAGCGCCCATCGGTCCAATTCCGACAGCTGGGTATAGGGCACACGGTGTATCGCCGGATCGAAGTCATACACATTGCTCAGCAAGAACCGAGATGTGTTGCGAATCTTCCGGTACGCTTCGATCAGGTGATTCAGAATTTCCTGCGAGATGCGCAGATCTTCTCGATAATCCTGAGCCGCAACCCACAGACGAAGGATCTCCGCGCCCGACTGTTTGATGACATCCTGTGGCGCCACCACATTTCCGGCCGACTTGGACATCTTCTTCCCCTGCCCATCGACCACAAACCCGTGGGTCAGCACCGCCTGATAGGGTGCCCGATGATCCGTGGTGACACCGGCGAGCAGCGCGCTATGGAACCACCCTCGATGCTGATCGGAACCCTCAAGATACAAATCGGCCGGCCACCACTTCCGTGGCTTCAGAACAGCTGCGAAACTGACTCCGGATTCAAACCAGACATCCAGAATGTCGCGCTCCTTCTCAAATGTGCTCCCTCCGCACTTCGGACAGGTTGTTCCCGTGGGCAACAGATCATGAGCCGCCCGTTCAAACCACACATCGGCGCCCTTAGATTCCATCAACGCAGCAAGATGTTCAATGACGACCGGGTCAGCCAACACATGGCAACACCCTTCGCAGGTAAAGCCTGGGATGGGCACGCCCCACACACGTTGCCGCGAGAGACACCAATCCGGCCGGTTGTCGATCATGCCGAAAATCCGATCACGGCCATAGGCAGGGATCCATCGGACCCGCTCGATCTCGGCCAGGGTTTCCTTCCGCAATTCGTTGGTCTCCATCGACACAAACCACTGCTCGGTGGCGCGAAAGATCACCGGATTTTTGCACCGCCAACAGCGGGGATACGAATGCCGAAGCGAGCCATGCCCAAGCAAGCGCCCGTTCGCCTGGAGATACTCCACAATCTTCGGATTGGCCTTCAAGACCTGCTGTCCTGCGAACTCCGTGACGATCGATGTAAACCGTCCACCGTTATCCACCGGTGCCACGATCTCAAGACGCTCCCCCGTTGAAGCCTTGGCATTGTAATCAAGCACGAGCAGATAGTCTTCCATACCGTGTCCCGGCGCGATGTGGACGCAACCCGTTCCTTGATCGAGCGTCACGAAGTCGCCGAGCAGAATCGGTGACAGACCGGTGGACAATGGCCGTTGTGTCTCCAAGCCTTCGAACCCATCTCCGCCTTTTTTCACACCGATCACGCGATAGCGCTCGATCGCACAGGCTTTCACGACGCTATCCAAAAGCTTTTCCGCCACAATCAGCAACTCGTCGCCGACTTGAACAAAGGCGTAGTCAAAATCGCGGTGGAGGCACACGGCCTGATTCGCCGGAAGCGTCCATGGCGTGGTCGTCCAAATAACGATGGAAACTACAGTCACTCCTTCCGGAAAGGAGACACCCGGGAAGGTGCGGCTGAGAACAGTCGGCGATGTGACGACCGGGAACTTGACGTAGATCGACGGGGACGTATGGTCCTCGTACTCAACCTCTGCTTCCGCAAGCGCCGTCTGATCCTGCGTGCACCAAAGAACCGGCTTGAGCCCCTTGTAGACCCCCCCACGCTCGACAAACTTTCCGAACTCTCGAATGATCGTGGCTTCATACCCAGGAGTCATCGTCAAGTAGGGGTGATCCCATTCGCCCAACACCCCCAGCCGTTTGAATTCCTCTCGCTGCGTATTCACAAACCGCTCGGCATAGTCGCGACAGAGCTTGCGAATCGCTGAAACATCTAAGTCTTTCTTCTTCTCCCCAAGTTCCTTCATGACTTGATGTTCGATGGGCAACCCATGACAGTCCCACCCAGGAACGTAGGGTGCATGAAAACCAGCCATCGTCTTGGACTTGACGATGATGTCTTTCAAAACCTTATTCAACGCATGTCCGATATGGATGCGGCCATTGGCATAGGGAGGGCCATCGTGCAGCACATACCGAGGCCGGCCCTGCCCTTTCGCCTGAATCTGGTCATAGAGCTTCTGCTGCTCCCACCAGGCCAACATGTCAGGCTCCCGCTGCGGCAGATTGGCCTTCATGGGAAAATCGGTTTTGGGAAGGTTGAGCGTTGATTTGTAATCCATAGACAATGGGATCCGAGTCTTCACACAGTGAATAAGATCGAGGGAATATACCGGAATGAGGGGGGAAGGTACCAGCCCTAACTGATGGCCATCATGCGGTCGAGCGCAACTTTCGCCCAGTGCTTGTCGTCGTCCGGCACCACAATCCGGTTGACGATATGGCCTTCGGCCAGATTCTCCATGGCCCAGCAGAGGTGTGCCGCATCGATACGGAACATGGTGGCACATTGACAGACCGTGGAGGATAGGAAGAATACCTTCTTGTCGGTGAGTTCATGCTTCAACCGATTGACGAGATTCAGTTCCGTCCCAACCGCCCAGGTCGTGCCGGCTGGCGCAGCGGTGACCGTGCGAATAATGAATTCAGTCGACCCGATCAAATCCGCCTTGTTCACCACATCCTCATGGCACTCAGGATGGACGATGACCTTCCCGTCCGGATACTGTTTGCGGAAGTGATCCACATGAACCGGTTGAAACATTTGATGGACGCTGCAGTGGCCCTTCCACAGAATCAGCTTGGCTCGCCTAATAGCCTCTTTGGTATTCCCGCCGTTGGGTTGATAGGGGTCCCACACGATCATCTGCTCACGGGGAATCCCCATCTTGTTCGCCGTATTACGCCCCAAGTGCTCATCCGGAAAAAAGAGAATCTTTTCACGCCTGGCCCAGGCCCATTCAATCACAGCCTTGGCATTGGAGGACGTGCAGGTGATCCCCCCATGCTCGCCGCAAAACGCCTTGAGCACCGCCGCCGAATTCACATAGACCGCCGGCATCACCGTCTCTTCGACCGGCACCACGCGTCCCAACATTTCCCAACACTGATCGACCTGTTCAATCGCCGCCATATCGGCCATCGAGCAACCAGCGGCCATGTCCGGCAGGATTACGGTTTGTTGAGAACGGCTGAGGATGTCCGCCGTCTCGGCCATGAAATGCACGCCGCAAAACACGATGTGCGGGCGTTCGGACCGCTCGGCGGCCAATTTCGCCAACAACAGCGAGTCTCCGCGAAAATCGGCATGCCGGATGACTTCGTCCCGCTGGTAATTATGGCCCAGGATCATCACTCGCTCACCCAGTGCCTGCTTCGCCGCAACTGTCCGACGGTATAAGTCCTCCGCCGGCAACGCCTGGTACTCGGTGATTGGCCTCGGTAACGTCGCAGTAACCGTCACAATAATCCTCCACACGTTAAGGGAATTCATTCTACGACAGGCCCTTTCCACAATCAACGAATCACCCATTGAGGAAAAGTCCTAGTCACCAGCCCAAAGAAGAGGACGCGGTATGGGCCTAATACCCGATTGACTTCACGATCTCGGAGTACTACGATCAGCCACTATCGCTAGGGGAGCCTTGAGGCTGAGAGTCCGAATGATCGGACGACCCTCACAACCTGACCTGGGTAATACCAGCGTAGGGAAGCCGGACATCAACGGATCGCGTGAGGAATCAGCCGCATTCCCGTCTAGCATGGGAAGCGGCTTTTTTGTTGTACCAGACCACAGGCTGCTTCCCGCTCCATGATGTCAGCCAATTACGAAAGGATCTCCTTATGAGCATCCACAGCCATACAAACGGATCGGATAATGGAAACGGCATTGTCGCCCCATCGTCCCCACTCACGACGACGCCTTTCCCGGCCTCGCAGAAAATCTATGTCCATGGCGTACAACCCGGCGTCCATGTCCCGATGCGGGAAATCAGTCTGTCCCAGACCAAAGGGGCGAATGGAGCCAGCTCCGGCAACACCCCTGTGATCGTCTATGACACGTCAGGTCCCTACACCGATCCCTCCGTGACTGTCGATGTTCGCCAGGGACTTGCGCCGTTACGACGTCCCTGGGTGCTCAACCGACAGGATGTTGAAGAACTTCCTGAAGTGAGTTCGGCCTATGGACGCATGCGTGCGACCGATCCAAAGTTGGCCGACCTTCGCTTTCAGCATATCCGAAGGCCATTGCGGGCGAAGGCTGGTCTGAACGTGACCCAACTGCACTATGCCCGCAAAGGCATCGTCACACCGGAGATGGAATTCATCGCCATCCGTGAGAACCAATCCCGCCGATTGGAAGCCGAGGCTGTAGCCCAGAACGGTCATGGCGGGGGCGTCAAACAGCATCCGGGATTTGCCTGGGGAGCCAGCATTCCGTCGGTCATTACGCCGGAGTTCGTCCGCGATGAGGTGGCCCGTGGGCGCGCGATCATCCCGTCGAACATCAACCATCCGGAAAGCGAACCGATGATCATCGGCCGGAACTTCCTCGTGAAAATCAATTCCAACATCGGCAACTCCGCCGTCGCCTCGTCGATCGAAGAGGAAGTCGAGAAAATGATCTGGTCGACCCGCTGGGGTGCCGATACCGTGATGGATCTCTCAACGGGAAAAAACATTCACGAGACACGTGAATGGATCATTCGCAACTCACCGGTCCCGATCGGCACGGTGCCGATTTATCAAGCGCTTGAAAAGGTGAACGGCAAGTCGGAAGACCTCACCTGGGAGATCTTTCGCGATACCCTGATCGAACAGGCGGAGCAAGGTGTCGATTACTTCACCATTCACGCCGGTGTGCGCCTGGCCTACGTGCCGATGACCGCCAAGCGCATGACCGGGATTGTGTCGCGTGGCGGCTCGATCCATGCGAAATGGTGTCTTGCTCATCATCAGGAAAACTTCGCCTACACGCACTTCGAAGAAATCTGCGAGATCATGAAAGCCTATGATGTTGCCTTTAGCTTGGGGGATGGGCTCCGACCGGGATCAATCGCTGATGCCAACGACGACGCGCAGTTTGCCGAGCTGGAAACATTAGGCGAACTGACCAAGACTGCGTGGAAACACGATGTGCAGGTCATGATCGAAGGGCCCGGCCACGTTCCTATGCACATGATTCAGGCCAATATGGAAAAGCAGCTCGCGGCTTGCCAGGAAGCCCCATTCTATACCTTAGGTCCCCTGACGACCGACATTGCCCCAGGCTACGACCACATTACCTCGGGTATCGGCGCCGCCATGATCGGATGGTACGGCTGCGCCATGCTGTGCTACGTCACACCCAAGGAACATTTGGGATTGCCGACCCGCGAGGACGTCAAGACCGGCGTCATTACCTATAAAATCGCCGCGCATGCCGCCGACCTGGCCAAAGGACATCCCGGCGTGCAGGCGAGAGACAATGCCCTCTCAAAGGCACGGTTTGAATTCCGCTGGGAAGACCAATTCAATCTGTCCCTCGATCCGGAAACGGCGCAGCAATTCCATGATGCCACGCTCCCGGACAACGCCGCCAAGGTTTCGCATTTCTGTTCGATGTGCGGACCGCATTTTTGCTCCATGAAAATCACGCAAGACGTTCGAGATTACGCAGCCCAGCTCAAGATCGATGAGCAACAAGCCATTCAAATCGGCATGAAAGAGAAAGCCGAAGAGTTCAAGAAAACCGGTTCCGAGATTTACCGTTAGCATGAATCCAAAAACGGATGCTCAAAACAGTTTTCCAACAAGGCCGCAGGGAGCGAGGGCCCCAAGGCGTACTGCCGTTACGTACGTTGCGGGGAACGAGTGACTGAGAACGAAGTTGGAGACTGTTTTCAGCATCCGCTAAAGGAGCGCCACATGGCCAAACCAAGACCAGCACCGTTACGTGAACGAGACATCACCCGGCATATTGCACGGGAATACTATAAAGAATTCGATCAGCTGATTGAGAGCGACGTGATCATCGTCGGCGCAGGACCATCAGGGCTTATTTGTGCCCACGACTTGGCCTCGATGGGATTCCGCACCGTCCTCATTGAGCAAAGCTTGGCTCTGGGCGGGGGATTCTGGTCCGGCGGGTACCTCATGAACAAAGCGACGATTTGCGAGCCGGCGAATGAGATCCTCGAGGAAGTCGGTGTCCCCTGCAAGAAGATCACAGAATGCGAAGGCATGTACATGGTCGATCCCCCACATGCCACCGGTGCCCTGATCGCAGCCGCCTACAAAGGCGGCGCCAAGATCATGAATCTGACGCGAGTGGTGGATTTGATCTTGCGCAACAATGGTTCATTGGAAGGGGTCGTCGTCAACAGCACCACCGCTGAGATGGCCGGTCATGATATCATCCACGTCGATCCCATTGCCCTGGAAAGCAAGATCGTGGTCGATGCGACCGGCCATGATGCCGTGCTGGTCGAACTCCTTCACAAGCGGAACCTGTATGATAAGGTACCAGGAAACGGCGCCATGTGGGTCGCCCGATCTGAAGAAGAGATCATGGACCGTACCGGTGAAGTTTATCCCAATTGCTTCGTCATCGGATTGGCTGTCGCCGCCGTGTATGGCACCCCACGAATGGGTCCCGCCTTCGGCTCAATGCTGCTGTCCGGGCGATATGGAGCGGAATTGATTAAGAAGAAACTGAAACAGGAGTCATGAGACGGAACGGTAGGTTGGAAGCCTGCAGGCCGATCAAAAAAGCCATCCGGCAAGACCGCAGGGAACGCGAACCCGGAGGTGTACGTCACAGTACGTTAAGAAGTTCGTACACGCGAGAACGACACGGAAACCATTTTCCAACAGCCTAACCATGGATATTCAAGATTTTTTGATCCAAGGTGAAGGACGCGAGGAAGACAAGCGCCAAGCGTGGGATCTCTTTCAGCAGGCCTATGAACAACAGATGAAGCGTGAACTGGAAGAGGCCGTCGACCTGTACAAGAAATCGCTGGCCACTCATCCCACGGCCGAGGCCCATACGTTCCTGGGATGGACCTACAGCTGGATGGGGCGGATTGATGAGGCGATTGAAGAATGTCACAAGGCCATTGCGCAGGATCCTGACTTCGGCAACCCCTACAACGATATCGGCGCCTATCTGATCGAGAAAGGTGAATTCGACGAGGCCATTCCCTGGTTTCAGAGGGCGATCCAGGCGAGGCGTTATGAGAATCCGGCCTATCCTCACCTCAATCTCGGTCGCGTGTATGAGCGAAAAGGGAACTGGACGGAGGCCATCGATTCGTACAAGAAAGCGCTCGCCCTGGACCCGAACTACACACTGGCCAGGAAAGCGCTCGGGCGGTTAGTCAGCTCACTGAACTGAAACCAAAACTCATGCAGAAGACCATTCTTGTCGCCATCACCGATCTGTTCTTCTACACCAAAGTCCGGGACGCATTACGCCAACCTGATTACCAGCTTGAAAAGGCACGGGTACAACAGGATATTATCGAGAAGGCCCTGTCGACTGACCCAGGGGTGATCATCTTCGACATGAACGACCTGACGCTTGACGCCTTTCAGGCGTTGGAGCAGCTGAAAGCCGATCCACGCTTGAAGGACATTCCAACGTTGGCCTTTGCCAATCATGAAGAAGTTGAGACCTGGAACCGTGCCAAAACACTCGGGGTGACGAAGATCGTCTCTCGCAATGAGTTCTCCGCTCGAACGAGAGCATTGGTCGAAGAAGTCATCAACAACCGCGCCGTCAAATCGTAGCACCGAAAGTCTTGATGCCCTATGACGTTCGACTTGGAGACCTGTAGACGTTCTCACTGAAACTGAACATGAAACAATCTCGTCTTTACACGCAACATACCCAACTCGGAGCGACGTTTGAGGAGGTCGCCGGATGGGAAATACCGGCCCACTACGGCGATGTCGCGGCTGAACATCGAGCCGTTCGCCAGGCAGTGGGAATCGCCGATCTCTCCCATCGCGGCAAGCTCAGAGTGACGGGCGAGGATCGCGTAAAGTGGCTGCAGAGCGTCATCAGCAACGATATCCGTCCCCTCCAACCTGGGCAAGGCCGCTATTCCAGCCTGTTGACCCATAAAGGCAAGATGCTCACGTACTTCCGCCTGTACATGCAGACAGAAGCCGTCATGCTGGAAGACGTGGGCGAGATCGGAGACACCACATTCCAGGCCCTACGGAAATTCCTGCTCTACGGGGTCAAAGCCAAGATGGAAAACTGTGCCGAGAGTTGGGGGCTGCTGTTGATCAGCGGACCGAAAGCCACGCATGTGGTGCAATCCGCGTTCGGCGTGGACGTTACGGACTTGAAGCCGGTTGATTTTGTCACGGCACAGATCGGTGGACATCATGCCCTGGTGCTATGCACCGAAGAAACGGGAGAAGTGGATATCGAGCTGCTGCTTCCTGCGGAGAGTCTCCTATCCGCATGGACCAGTGTCATGCAAGCCGGAGACAAGTTCGGCATCAGAGCGATCGGCACCCATGCGCGCGAGGCCTTGCGTATCGAAGCCGGCATCCCAAAGGCCGGTCCGGATTTGAACGAGGAGATTGTTCCGCCCGAAGCCAGTCTTGAGGGTAAAGCGTTCAGCCTGAGCAAAGGCTGCTATCCAGGACAAGAAGTCGTGGCACGCATGGATACGTACGGCAACGTGCGCCGCAAACTGGTTGGGCTGGTCCTTCAAGATTCCGTTGTTCCATCGCATGGAGCCAAACTGTATCACGGTGACCGTGAAGTGGGCTGGATCAGCAGTGCCGTCCGTTCCCCCCAGCTCAGCAAGACCCTTGCGTTCGGATTTCCTCTGCGCGACTTCAGTAAACCGGGAACGGAACTGACCGTGGAATTCGAAGGCGGCAAACATCCGGCCACCGTTCAGCCCCTGCCCTTCTACACCAAGCACTAACCTCATACCTCGCGAAGACCATGTCCGTTGATGAGCAAGAAGACCGTACGCAAACCACTCCGTATCAGGCAGCGGGGGAACTTGCGGGAATCACCCGCTTGGTAGACGAATTTTACGTCAACATGGATACCTTGCCGGAAGCCGAAACCATCAGAAACATGCATCCACCCGATCTCACCGAGTCACGCAGAAAGCTGACCTACTTCCTCTGTGGCTGGCTTGGAGGGCCACGACTGTTTCAGCAGCACTATGGACCAATCAGCATTCCTGGCGCTCACAAGCGATTCCCCATAGGCTATGAAGAACGCGATGCCTGGCTCCTCTGTATGCAACGTGCGCTCGCCGTCCAACCCTATAGCACCCAATTCAAGGACTACCTCTTGGCCGCACTCAGCATCCCAGCTGAACGAGTCAGGCAAGTGAATGCGGGAGAGCTGTAGCCTCTTGCCCCCTACTCAGACAGAACGATTTCCCATCGAATCACCCCACGCACGTTGAGATACATCTCTGAATCCTTCTGGATACAGGATCTTGAGCCTCATAAGATCCGTCTGAGGAACTGGCACCCTTCAATATCAACGCGATGAACGAAAAACCCTATCCACTTTGTCTGATTGTTCACATGGCACTCTCCTTGCTGTAGCTGAGACGGGGGACGAGACGAATCACTCCTCACGGAATCAGATCAACTCGTGTAACCCCAAGAAACGCTGCGGAGGTCGCAGACCTACGAGAGAGGAATAGGCTGTCACGCATCTCGGAGTGTATGGTGGGCCCTTGTTTGAACGGGACACACGATGAATTTCATCTCACACAGCTCTGCGCAGCCCGGACTCACCACTTCGATCATGGCGGAACTGAATTCAATCGGGTGTGAAGCCTGGATCGACGTGGGCCGGTTTTCTTCTGGAGAAAAGTCACTGCCTGCTGTCGCTGTGGAGCCCAGGGTCTCTCAAGGTTCTCTGAGAAAATCATTCGCCGGTCTACGCAGGAAGTTTCAGAAAAGCTCTCCTGAACATCTCGATTAACTGCGACCGCAATTCCATCCGTTCTCCATGCCGTTGCCAAGAATCTGAGCTTGACGTACCATGACCAGTACCGTTCTTCATCGATCGATATAAATTTATCCCAGCCCACCACTTCCATGGTGAGTGTTTGAAATCGAAGATGTGTCGTCCACTCACGTCGCTCCAACATGCGACAATAGCGGTAGCCTGTGCCGTCCTCATCGGTTGTGCGACTACTACAATACGTGTTACTCCGTCACCTCAGACTCCGGTCTGCGATAGCGGAGCATCCACGCTCATTCTTTGGGCACCTCAGTGGCGCCCGAACCAAAAGGACGTGCCGGAGCGGGAAGCCGCCGCTGAGGCCGGCTTGAAGGAATTCCTACAGAACTCCGGATGCTTCGCCAACTCTGAGCTTCGCCGCCTGCCACAGACAACTCCACCCATAGTTGCCGCAGAAATTGCTTGGGCAAATGGACGGTTCGACAAGGTCATCACTATTACCCTTCGAGAGCTTGGCCCAGTGCTTAAGCTGTTCTCCTCACCGGCGCTCATTGACGGTGGGACAGAAGTCGTGCTTCAAGTTTCCGAATACCTATTGCCCAGCGAGAAGCAGACTCGGATGTTCACAGTCCACTGGCAAAATGGCGGACCTGGCGTCATCAAGGGTGTGAGATCCCTGCGGCAAGACATGAAGGCCGCACTGGTTATGGGTCTGCAACCGAACACGTCCCATTCGGAGCCTCTTCACTGAACACCACGACTGTGGCGCCACCTCAACCTTGCCTTTTATGCAGGGAAGGCGTACAGGGGAGATTGCACCTGGCGGACCGATCGTCGATGCAGTGGCAACAATCTTCGTGCGAACTTGGTGGAGACAATCCGTTTCATTCAACCATGCAAACGATTGTCATAACAGCACGGATGAGTAGATGACTGATAGCTACACACTGTGAACGCTCACTATCAAAACACGGAGGTTGTATGAAATCGCACACGTTACGTCCTCATCACTGCGCTGCAATGCTCACACTCTTTCTCGCTCCCACTACTCTGACCTATGCGATGTCAGGGATGGAGATGCCACACGGTGGACGCATGAACGCGACTTCCTCGCTATCGAAGAGTATGGGTGAACCGATCAACTCATCGGAGTCAGAGATTGAGATGACTTACAGCACCGATGGGAAGACGGCCATCTTCGTCTCAGGGCGCCAAGGGAGCATCTCTTCACCAGGAGTCCCTTACAACTTCGACATCTGGATGTCTCATAACGTGAACGGCACGTGGCAATCCCCGATTCATTTGGGGCCAGGCATTGATCCGACGGCAGGTCCGAACATCAATACAACTGCATGGGAACTGGAACCGAGCCTCTCGGATGACGGTAACGTCATATATTTCACGAGATACGAACCGGGCAATCTCTCCACCGGTGACCTCTATGTGACCCAGAAAATCAATGGTGTCTGGCAACCAGCCAGGAATTGGAACGATGTCCCGGAACTCCCACATATCAATACCCCGACCGGCGAGGAACACTGTCCGATCATAGCTTCCGACAGCCTGATTTACTTCAGCTATCAGCAGCCCGGAGTCACGCAAGACAGCGATATCTGGAAAGTCGAGAAGAAGGATGGCGTCTGGCAGAAACCTGTGAGCCTCGGACCACGTATCAATTCGCCCTACCGTGACCATATGCACTGGACCGGCCTATCAAAAGACGGGAAGAGCCTCATCATCACCAGTACGCGTCCGGACATGGGCTCACGGGGTGGACATGATGAGTGGATTTCCTACCAGAATCCAAAAGGCGAATGGCAAGAGCCATTAAACCTCGGGGATACCATCAACACAGCCGGCGAAGACATGTGCTGGACCTTTACG
>JABMDK010000007.1:7692-13398 GCA_015903995.1 Nitrospira sp. | reverse complement strand
TCCTGGACGCGATCGCCCGAGGTAAAGGTCCGCTCCAACGGCCGAGATGTTGATCAGGGAAAAACAAAACTTTTTCCCGTTGATTAAATGACCACTGTAGAACCTTACCGGCATTACTGGATGTGCAGACAATACCGCCGTGCTCGCCACAGAAAGCTTTAAGGTCAGCCGCAGAATTTATATATGTGTCCGGAGTGACTGCTTCATCGGGATCCAATATTTATGCAAGCTCACGCCAGGCACGCTCGACATTGGAGAGATTGGCCATATCTGCCATTGAACAACCGGCAGCCATATCGGGCAGAATCACCGTCTGCCGGGAGCGGCTGAGAATATCCGCTGTCTCGGCCATGAAATGCACGCCACAAAACACAATGTAGGGCCGCTCAGAACGTTCAGCCGCGAGCTTGGCCAGCAACAGCGAGTCTCCACGAAAGTCGGCATGTTGAATGACTTCATCACGCTGGTAGTTATGGCCGAGGATCATCACGCGCTCGCCAAGCACCTGCTTCGCGAATACTGTCCGGCGAAACAACTCCTCTGCCGGCAATGCCTGATACTCGGTAATGGGTCTTGGTAGCGTCGCTATTGCAGTCACAATACGTCCTCCCATGTCAGGAGGTTGATTCTACGATAGCCCCCTCCCACAATCAACGAATCCCACCTTGTGGAAAAGTCCCATCCCCTCGCCCCAAAAGGAGAAACTCCGGCATGGGTCTAATAGCCGATTGACTTCGGTGGCATGGAGTACTACGATCACTCATTCATAGCTAGGGGAGCCATGAGGCTGAGAGTCCGTGCACTCGGACGACCCTCACAACCTGACCTGGATAATACCAGCGTAGGGAAGCCGATAGCCGCGGTCGTTGTGAGCACTCAGCCGTACCTCCCCCACGGAGTACGGCTTTTTTATTGAGGTGCCCCCTCAACGCTCCTCATCTCAGAAAGGATGCGACCATGAGCGAATATACCGGCAACGGACAGAAGCCCACGACATTGACAACCGCACCGTTCCCAGCCTCACGCAAAGTCTATGTGGCAGGCACCCATCCCGGCGTGCATGTGCCTATGCGAGAGATCAGCCTGAGCCCGACCAAATCCATGAATGGCGGCGCGCCGACACCGAACCAACCGGTCACCGTCTACGATACGTCAGGTCCCTATACCGACCCTTCTGTCACGATCGACGTCCGAGCAGGACTCGCGCCGCTCCGCCGCTCCTGGATCGCAGGCCGGCAGGATGTGGAAGAACTCGCCGACATCTCGTCCCACTACGGCCGCCAACGCGCCGCCGACTCCAAACTGGACGGCCTTCGGTTTCAACATATCCGCAAGCCGTTCCGTGCCAAGACCGGCCAGAACGTCACCCAGATCCACTACGCGCGCAAAGGGATCGTGACTCCAGAGATGGAATTTATCGCAATCCGTGAAAACCAGTCGCGTGAGGTGGCTCGTGAACGCGCTGAGCGCAACGGCAAGGGCGGCGGCGTGGCTCAGCACTCCGGTCAATCCTGGGGCGCCCGCATTCCCGACGTCATCACGCCCGAGTTCGTCCGCGATGAAGTGGCCCGAGGCCGCGCGATTATTCCCTCGAACGTGAATCATCCGGAAAGTGAGCCGATGATCATTGGCCGGAACTTCCTCGTCAAGATCAACTCGAACATTGGCAACTCTGCGGTCGCCTCGTCCATCGAAGAAGAAGTCGAGAAAATGATCTGGTCGATACGCTGGGGCGCTGATACCGTGATGGACCTCTCGACTGGGAAAAACATTCATGAAACGCGTGAATGGATCATTCGCAACGCGCCGGTCCCGATCGGCACGGTGCCGATCTATCAGGCGCTCGAGAAAGTGAACGGCAAAGCGGAAGACCTCACCTGGGAGATTTTCCGCGACACACTCATCGAACAGGCTGAGCAGGGTGTCGATTATTTCACGATTCACGCCGGTGTGCGTCTCGCCTATGTGCCCATGACCGCCAAGCGGATGACCGGCATCGTGTCACGCGGAGGCTCAATCCACGCCAAGTGGTGCCTGGCGCATCATCAAGAGAACTTCGCCTACACCCACTTCGAAGAGATCTGCGAGATCATGAAGGCCTACGACGTGTCATTCAGCCTGGGCGACGGGCTGCGGCCGCGTCGGGCGATAGGGAGCTTCTTGCTGTGCGCGGTGCAGCGTGTCCTGATACTGCGCATTCTCATAATACTCAAGGTCGACTTCAACCGATTTGGCTTGAAGAAGCGCATACATGTGATCGGTGACGATTTGGGCCTGAATTCTGGAAATCAGACCACCTAAGGCGGTCAACATGGCGGTGATCGCCGCAACACCGGCTATGCCTCGCCTCCAAGAATGCTGAGTATGCGGGTGAACGAAGGGTCGTCGGCTGGTGTCTTGAGCGCTTCGGTTACGGTATCGATCAACAGCTTCGTCAGATAGAGCACCATCAGCGGAAGGAGTCCCTGGACGACACGCACGACAATACTGGCGACAGCAAGACTCGGACTACTCTCCCACACGAGTGAAAGTGCCCAGCGAACCGTCATAAGTAAAGAACCGATGCGTTGCTTGCTGATTTTCATAGGCAGTTAGCCCATACACTCTCTGGCATCAGCCGACAGAAATTTTGGCAGTACTCCCAACCTGATCGGAAGGGTAAGAGAATGTCACAGTAAAACGCTGCCAATGTGGACCAGGCTCATAAAATGCCTGAGAATCCAGCGTGAGCCAGGCATGACCATCGAGGCGTGTGGCATCTCTTCGTACTCCACAATGGAATACCACCGGATAGCCAAGTTGTCGAGCACATCGATACAGAGACAAGGACCGAAGGAAGCAGTTTCCTCGTTTGTTATACGGGAACAGCTTGAGCCAGTAATCCACATACCCAACCAACGCCTTCATCACAGCTTCGTCTGGTTTGCCTGCCATGGTGCGGAGGCTTAACCGCTGAAGAACCTGCGGTAAATTACTCAGTCGAAGCAAGATACGAACCGATAGCACCACATACCCTACACGAAACACCCTCCAATATTTTGTCATACAAGTGATCACGATACTGACACCTAAATACCGTGTGTGACCCAGCGATGGATGGCATGGCGAATCGTCGGTGAGAGAAGATGCGTCAGCGCTCGATGAGCTGGCACAATAAGGCGAGCTAGACGGGACAGGGAAGTTCGCCAGCGAAACCACGCAGGAGGCGTCAGCGCCAGTTGGCTATGCGCTCTGCACAACAACAAACCGAGCCACCACCGCTCACGCCAGGAATCTTTCAGGGAAAAATAGAGTGCGCCTGCCTGTTCCTCGCTTACTCCCTCTTGGTAATTTTCCAGGAGACTGGCCGGCATCCGATGTGACAGCGCCTGTACATCCGTCTCATCCTTCAGGCTGGTCAACACCCTTTCTGGAAGAGGCGCATCCAAAAGCCTGTGAGCAAGCGACAATCCCATATAAAGCATGCTGCGGCAGCGCCAGTTCGATGCACACGAAACAATCTGATCCCAGTCCAGGTTCGGCTGGGAGCGAAGCAGTTCGGCCACATCGCATACCCATTTCAGCAGCTCCCACGCATGCTTGGAACCATGAACACACAGAACGATCAACAACATCTCCGGGGACAATCCAGGAACCGCCTTGTCCCCTAACATCACAGACATCCGAGATCGCCAGAACTCTGGCCGATCTAGCCAAAAGGTAAAGTGCTGATGCGCCATCACCCATTGAAGGTCGACTCGGGAGATCGGACGTTTCTTGATAAAGACGTGATATGGCCCTTCGTGACTATGAGTTTCACGGCTCTCGCCATTCGAGGTTTTCCTCTCATAACCTTGCGAGAGGATGATTGTTCGTACTTCAGAAATAGATTGTTTAGGGATAAGCAGGTCGAGATCGGTGAAATCACGAAGAGCCAGATCCCCATAGGCTAAGACCGCCAGAGTTGCCCCCTTGATGGGAATGACAGGAACCCCTCGTACCTCAAATGCTTCACATAAGGCAACGAGTTCTTTGGCGAGTGACTGGTTGAGCAACGACCCAACTTGGGCCTTCTGGCGCAACGTGGCCACTGCGAGGGCGGGCACAAGGTCCGGCGCAACTGTCGACAGGCTTTTGTACAGCAGCGGAACCACGCCATGATACTCGGCCATCGCAAGGACCATCGACCAGTCAATCGACTCTTGTACTCTCTTCCTAATACGTATCTTCAGCTCATCGGTTATATCCGTTCGGGCACACCAGACTATGAGTTCTGCTTCATGCAGTAGGGGTAACTGCCTAGTTCCGATACCTTTCAGCATCACTTTGTTCGCTCCAGAAGTGGCGTAATTAAATTCGGAAGATCGAGAATATCTCGACCAAAATGGAGACGGTAGCACTCAACCTGTTGGACTACTTTCACTAAGGCTTGAAACTCACGCCTGGCGACTTCGGCGTCGTAGACCAACAAAGCCTGAGGAAGCAGCATTTCTAAGGCCCGGCTCTTAGGAAGCGGCTCGAGGTGGCTATGCGAAGCATCAATAACATGAGGAAACAACACGATGGTCGGACGGCAACATTCGCCAATCGAGGTCGGATAGAGCTGTTCTGCATAAAATGCTCGCTTGGGGAAACCAGGGTGAAGCAGATCATCCGGCGCCTCCCGGAGTTCCGGGAAAAACGCGACCGTGTCTTCGGTCACATTGACCTTGATGGGGAAGGGAAGCAGATCCACATGGGTTCCGGCGTCTCGCAACAAGGGATGATCATCCGAGAGATACCGATAGCCGGAACGAAGCAGTGAAATAAATGAAGTCGTTTTGCCGCGACCACTATTCCCTGGAATGAGGATCCCACGGCCATTCTTTTCCAACGCTGTGGCATGGATTGTATAGAGTCCTTGACGTCGCAAGAGTTCGATCAACGCCAGATGGAACAAATACTCGATCAGACTTTCAGGCATCGTCCGAGGATTGATCAGATACCCGTCGGCTCTACGCTGCGAGCCATCAATCATGAGGACTCCGGCATCGAAGAAATCCGCAATCAAGCGCCCACCGTCATCAAACACCTGATAAGGCAGATTAGTCTCTCGTCGATCACCGACCGCCGCTCCTGTTCCGGAAGCAAGCCGACGCGCCGATGGTGACAGAGTTAATGGAATATCGGCTCGCGTCTGGACAGCATGAAAGCACAAGGCAAGTGGAGTCGATTCATCGAGCGAGTCTCGTCGAAAATGCCTCAGCAGTTCGTTCACTGGTCCAGCCAGGGAAGGAGACGCCGTGACATACCGTACCGGCATACCGTACAGGGAAAAGAGCGACTCGGTCATAGGCTGGTCACCCACGTGCATCGTCATACTTGCCCTCAAGTCGATAGTTCTTGCCCACTTACCCGACTGGGTTAAAACTGGCTGGCCGTAGGATTGGCCAGCCAGTACTACCAATTCGGTTAACGGCCGATGTCCGAGAATCCGGAATTTCCCGGCACGCCATCCCCACCGCGGTTACCCCAACCGTTATTGCCCTGCGGTCCACCATGGCCTGAACGGCCTGCGGTGATATCCCGTAGGAGCTCGTGCTTCGCCAGAACTGGCTGCACATATGACTCTTTCTTCATGCTGCCTCACCTCCTTTCTTATTGGAGTAGCCCCTCCTGGATCAGCTCATTCACCAGGGTGACGAGATCGTCAAGGGCCCGCTCGGGAGCGACATCAAAACGGTCACA
>JABMDK010000007.1:0-7592 GCA_015903995.1 Nitrospira sp. | reverse complement strand
AGTCCCGCCCTTGGAGCAATCGACAGGTGCCGAGATCTCACGTGATGAGTCTCGCAAGCCCACCCGCCGGGAGCGGTTTCTCGACGAGATGAACCACGTCGTACCTTGAGCGGAACCGACCACCGCCATTGGCTGTCCGCCAGCTGAAGTTTGGGAAATCCGTACGTGGCTCGACGGTGTTTGTTGGCGGTGGCCTGGCGGGCGGATGTGCGACCGGGGTCGCGGGCGAACCCCGATCAGATGCTCTCAGATGATCCCGTTCTGATACGAATTGCCCTTATCGACAAACTCAGGAGCTGCTATCTCAGAGCAAACGTGAATTAATCACACGTCCCGTAGGAAAGAAGAACACCGCCGCGCTACATCCGAGTGCAAATTCAGCGCTCCGGATTACGTGCCGCTGTGACTGCCGAGGCAAACTTGAGCAGACTCGCCCGTTCCTCGTCGTCCAAGGCCAACAGTAGATGAACTTCCTCACCGTGCATCAGACGCAGGCTTAAGAAGGGCTCTTCACGGCGCTTTTCCTTGTTGTCCCACATCGCGTCGATCAGCTGCACCTTATCCAATTGGCCGACCGACACGACATCGTACCGGAAATAGGAATCGCCGATCACGATGTCGAGCACAACATTCCCCGCCGTCAGTAGTACCAGATTGAACCGACCTTGATCTTCGTACCCTTCCGGTAAAAATCTATTCACATGGCAGCACGCAACCTTTCGGTCACCCAATGCCGCGCGAACCTTTTCTCTCAACGCCGGATAATCAATCTGCAAGGCCTTTTCATCTGGCCCGGTCGCCGCTACGGCCGCCGCTTCCGCTTTCGAGAAAATATCATCGGCGGACATCAATCCTGACATACGTGTGCTCCCTCTCTATCGTTGATAGTGGATCTGACCAATAACCTCGGAATCCGTACGGTAACCGGCCATCTGCAGCAATTGCAAGGGGCTTGCACGGTGAGAGCGCCTACGGCCTCGCCGACACGACGTGAGAAACTCGCTTGTTGCCCGCCTCGTCCACGACCGTCACCTCGAACGAGTCCTTAGTGACCCGAACAAGACCGAAGTTGTGATACCCAACCTCGTAGAACAGTTGCGTCGGATGCAGTTCTTGACGAGTTGGTGCGAATCTTCCTGGAGGAGCGGAGAGCGGTCCGGCGATGTACTCGTGAAAATCGATGACCCCATCCTGATTAGGATCATAGGCATTGGCCTGCACCCAATGCACGTCGCCCCCAATGAACACGACATTCTTGATCGTGTCGTGGAGAATGGCATCGACAATCACTTGTCGCTCATGCTCGAAACCCGTGCCGTCCGGCCCCCCTGCCCAGCCATCGTTGCCGGGCATAGTGGCGTCGCCACCCTTTGGAATCGAGAGCGGAACGGAGGTCACGATCACTTTCCATGTCGCGGTTGAAGTGCGCAGCCCATCGAGCAACCAGGCCAATTGTGTCGCTCCAAGCATGGTCTTGGCAGGACCATCTGGATCAGCATTGCGACTCCGATATTGCCTGGTATCTAAAATGAAGAGTTCAAGGTCGGCACCATAGCGTACACGTCGATAGAGTCGATGCGGATCGTCTGCGGGAGAAGCGATGGGCCAATACTCACGGAACGCCTGCCGGCCGGCCGGCATCTGTTCTTCAAACGGGCCGGCAAAATTGTTCCGAACTTCATGGTCGTCCCAGATTACATACACCGGGGTCGTCTCCAAGAATCGGCGCAGTGCTTCGGCGCCTCGTTGATAGCGATGGCGCACCCGATAGGTCTGCAGTGTGGTGGCCTTGAAATCAGCACCCGGCTCATTCGGTGGCGAAGCACACACATGGTCGCCATAAATCGTATCGCCAAGAAAGAGGAAGAAGTCTGGATTGTGCCGCTGGATCACATCGAAGATGGGATAGCCGCTCACTCCCTGGCGGCATCGTCCTTGACCGCCGAGGTCCCCGCTCCAGGCAAACGTCACCACTGCAGAGGTCTTCTCATCCGGCAGGGTGGTGAATTCGCCCTTGGCCACAAGACTCGCGGGGAGCTGCCTCGTGTCCTGGCCAGCAGAGCCGACCAGGACATGATCCGGATTACGCGCCGCTGTAACCGCCGAGGCAAATTTCAGAAGACTCGCCCGTTCCTCGTCGTCCAACGCCAACAGGAGATGGGCTTCCTCACCATGCATTAGGCGCAGGCTCAAAAACGGCTCTTCACGACGTTTTTCCTTGTTGTCCCACATCGCGTCGATCAATTGCACCTTATCCAGTTGGCCGACCGACACGACGTCGTATCGGAAGTAGGAATCACCGATGACGATGTCGAACACGACATTGCCGGCCGTCAACAATGCCAGATTGAATCGACCTTGATCTTCGTACCCTTCCGGCAAGAACTTATTGATGTGGCAGAGCGCAACCTTACGGTCGCCCAACGCCTTACGAAATTTCTCCCTCAATGCATCGTAATCGATTTGCAGGGCCTTTTCATCGGGCCCGGTCGCAGCTACGGCCGCCGCTTCCGCTTTCGAGAATATATCATCGGCGGACATCAATCCTGACATGACGTGTGCTCCCTCTCTCTCGTTGAAGTGAATCTGACCAATGACCTCAGAAGCGGTACGGTACCCGGCCATCTGCAGCAATTGCAAGGGGCTTACACGGTGAGAACGGTCTACGGCCTCGCCTGCACGATATGAGACACTCGCTGATTGCCCGTCTCGTCCACAACCGTCACCTCAAACACGTCCTTGGTGACCCGAACAAGACCGAAGTTGTGATACCCAACTTCATAGAACAGTTGCGTCGGATGCAGTTCTTGACGAGTCGGTGCGAACCTTCCCGGAGGAGCGGAGAGCGGTCCGGCAATGTACTCGTGAAAGTCTATGATGCCGTCCTGATTGGGATCATAGGCATTGGCCTGCACCCAATGCACGTCGCCCCCAATGAACACGACATTCTTGATCGTGTCGTGGAGAATGGCATCCACAATCACTTGTCGCTCATGCTCGAACCCTGTGCCGTCCGGTCCCCCAGCCCACCCATCGTTGCCGGGCACCATCGCATCACCACCCTTGGGAATTGAGAGTGGCACAGACGTTGCTATCACTTTCCATGTTGCAGTTGATGTGCGCAGCCCATCGAGCAACCAGTCCAATTGCACCGCTCCGAGCATGGTCTTGCCGGGACCATCTGGATCGGCATTGCGACTGCGATATTGCCTGGTGTCCAAAATAAAGAGTTCGAGGTCGGCGCCATACCGTACACGTCGATAGAGACGATGCGGATCTTCAGCTGGAGAAACGATCGGCCAATACTCGCTCAATGCCTGACGGCCAGCCGGCATCTGTTCCTCAAACGGCCCGGCAAAATTGTTCTTGACCTCATGGTCGTCCCATATCACATAGACCGGCACCGTCCGCAAGAATTGCTGGAGCGCCTCGGCTCCACGCTGATAACGATGGCGTAGCCGATACATCTGCAGCGTGGTGGCTTTAAAATCAGCCCCCGGCTCGTTCGGTGGCGAAGAACACACATGGTCGCCATAAATCGTATCGCCGAGAAATAAGAAGAAGGCAGGATTGTATCGTTGGATCACATCGAAGATAGGATAGCCGCTCACCCCCTGGCGACATCGGCCTTGACCGCCAAGGTCTCCGCTCCAGGCAAACGTCACCGCGGCGGAGGTCTTCTCATCAGGCAGGGTGCTGAATTCACCCTTGGCCGCGAGGCCCGCAGAGCGCTGCCTTGGGGTTTGGTCGGCAGAGCCGACCAGGACATGATACCGATAGCGCGTGGCAGGACTTAGACCTTCAAGTGGGATCGTCAGTGTATAATCCGTCTCCGCAGTCGTCGGGATAGGCGCCGTTCTCGACACAGGGGCCACGACCGTCGAAAGCTTCGCGGCCTGCTCCCACCGTGCGACCGAGGCCCATTCAATCTGAACCGAGGCCGGTCCATCGGTGCGCAACCAGAGTAATGCGCGTTGCGAACTCACATCGCCGACCGCAATACCTTGGGGCAAGAAATCTGACCCCACGAAGTGCGTTCCACCAGACGAGCTGCTGGATCGAACAGGCTCACCTGAAAAAATAGGACAACCGACGAGGGAAGAGGTCAGGAGTAGAATACCGGCCGAGAGAAAGAACGCGTACATCGGGCAGTCCTACCCTATGCAGCGATTGAGGTCAAGCAGCAGAACAAGGCTGCGGGCTTGAAAAGCGGCACAGCCGACCGGCATACTGAGCAAGCTTACAGGAGACTGAGATGTTAGATACACACTGCTGCGTGCCCAATTGCCTGGAGAGACCCTATGCTCCGGCCGGTACGCGTTCCGTCTGCAAAGACCATTTCCTCAGTTTTCTCACCTGGCGCCGTCGCCGTGGCACTCAGATGTTCCACTCCTACGCCGGCATGGCGATGGAAGAACGCGATGCCATCGCCGCCGAATGGGTCAAAACCATCAGAACAGATGACGTGCCCACCGCTGCACCGAAGCTATAATTACCTGTTCCCTTTTCCTCTCTCATGAAGGTGCGGATTGGTCGTCGCCTCACAGCGCGCAGCCACGAGGGTCTTCCGAGACCGCGCTTGGCAAACACACTTAATCCCCTTCCCTCTCATAAAGCGGGGCGTTGTGTGGTTTTCTCCTGCGCGCATTGAGCGAGCACCACCAATCCCTCTCCCCAGCGAGCAATCTGGTCGTCTCCTCATTACGCGCATGCAACGAGGGTCTTCTCAGACCGCGCGTTGCGCGAGCACAGGAGTTGACCAGGTTGCCTGCTTTTCCCCTACCCCATCACCGGCGACCCGTGATGATGGATCATCAGCCACTCATCGCCGATAAGTTCGAACAGGTTCGTTGCAAGGACCTTGGCTTGCTGCGGTTCGTCGGATTGTTGAGTGGTGAGGTGTTCCACGCAAATGACCCAGGCCATATCGCCGGCCACCTGAACCATTACGTCGGTGAGTTCGAACTTCATCGAAAAGGTGTTATTGAAGATCAGTACCCATGAATCGCGGACAGCAGGCCACCCGGAACGAATCGTCCAACCCGGGTGAATACAGGTAACGTATTCTTGATGAGCCCAGAGCTCGTCCATCTTGGCGATGTCAAGACTCTCAAACGCGTCGTAGAATTTCTGGTTGGCTTTCGTGACGGCTTCGATACGCTGTTTCAACACGCTGCGCCCCTCATTCAGCGGACCCCTATCATACTGCAAGCGAGCCGGGCACGGCGAGAACATTTCTCGGGAGCAGTCGATCGTCAATAGGTTCGTTCGGGATCAGACCAATCACACACCGCATGGTCTCAGGAAACCGACAGTCCCTGAAGAACATCTACCGCTTACCAGATTGTCGGAGGCTGTGCGCAGTGGCATGACCGGAAGAGACACCATGGCCCTGCTCAAGCAGCCTCGGTAAACTCCTGAATAAGTCTTGTAGTGTAGCCAGCACTCCCCCGATGATTTTCCGAAGCTCCCGTTCCGTATACTGCAGCGGAACCAGGCGCCGCCGCTGCCAGCCTCGGAGAGAGAACGTTCCACCCAACTGCTTATAGGGAGGCTCACACACCACCATGAACTCTCTCCCTTGGTCGTCTTCAATAATGAACCCCTTCACGTTCATATTCGCCTGACCTCCTTCGCAGAGGCAATCTTTCCGACACGTATTTTCTATCCCTTGAGAGCATAGTGGAAGAAACGGCATAGACCTATCGGGAATACCCTGGATACAGGGATAGACATTACTGATGAGATTCCAGGATTTCCCTGAAAAACGACCTTGGGAACGACTGCTTCAGAAACCCTGGCTGTTTCTTTAGGGGAAGAAGACAGGGTCCCCAGAAAAGCGTGGGGACCCTGCTGAACAATTGGAGCGGGCAAGCTCACTCCTGAATGCCGGCGCGAGTATGTGCCAGGTGGTATCGTTTGTTATCTCCCTGAAGATTCCGGCATACTAGTCCCCCTTCAGCGGCTCAGCAAATGCCCCCCTTGCTGAAGATCCACTATTCTAAAGAGACTAATTCACTTCCATTCCGTTCAAGCTAGTACTGCAGCTGCAACGCCACGTGGAACGAATCAACCTTGTCGCCGGTTGCGCCAGGCCCAAAGTTGTTGAAGAACCCTTTTGCGTTGAGGTCACCGTACCGATAAAACGCCGAAATACGCGCATTGTGACCGGAGATGACGTAGTTCACCCCGGTTTCCCACTCCTGCCGCATCGCGCTGCACCGAGGATCAATGCTGGTGAACCGCACATAGGGCTGGAAACGCCCGATCCCGATCTCCTGCGGAATCAGGTACAACCCGTACACCGTCCAGGAATGGCCATTGAAGGCGCAGAAGCAATTGCCCGCCGTAAAGGCTCCCGCCCCATAGTTCGCCCAATGCCGCTTGAATTCCCCGTTGAACGTGAAGACACCCATGTTGTTCGGCAGCACCTTCTCAATCAACACATCGACGGAGGCCCCCGTGAAATCCGACACATTCCCGGTCACGTTGTTCCCCGCCCCATCTTTTTGATGCTGCACGCTCGCGCCGAGCGCCACGACATCACCCGCGGTGCCATAATAGGTCCCGGAGGTGTAATAGCCCGGATTCGGCTCATCGTTCAACAGATTCCACTGTAAGCGCCCCGTATACATCAGGCTGTTGCCCTGATTGACACTCGCGGCCCCGGCGCCGCGCAACCCCTGCGAGACACTGACCACATACAGGAGGTGGGTGCCAAAGGGGTGAATCTTGCCCCAGAAGGTCGCCGCATTATCACGGCCATAGAGTCCCGCGCCCCCACCGCCGGCCCCGTTAAAGTTGGCGCTGAGGTCGGAGGAAAAAAACGGCGTCCGGAAGCCGTCGAACGTGGCATGATAGAAAGGCCCGTTCAGCTCGCCCCGTTCGCTCGGGAGCAACATCCGTCCAACCCAGAGGTTGGCCATCTCATTGAACTCAAATTTCCCGATCGCATCGAGTAAGCCGATGGTCGAGTTGCCGCCAAAAAGTCCATTCCCCCCCCTGCGCACTGCAGTTGAAACAGTCCGTGTTGAATTCGAACTTCACGTATTTGTGGATCTGCCCGTTGATGTAGATACGCGCGTTGTTGATGGTAAACTTGTTGCTGTAGTGTGTCCCGTTCGCCGCCCCATTTTCGATCGCATTGAAGCTGGTCCGGATCCCCATACCGACCGAAATCCACTTGTCATCGTCAGCCTTGATCGTGCCACCAGCATAGGCACTCGGCAGCGTGGATCCCATTCCAGCAAGCAGCACCGCCATGGCCCCAGCAACTCAAAACTTTTTCCATAACCTTGTCAGATATATCCTCATCGTGCTAGCCCTCCTTGTGATTGTGAGCTAAGACCCTATCTCCACGTACAACACGGGGCCCCCCGCCGCAGCCAGACTCCCAACATAACGCCCGATCACCAAGTGGCCAGCTTTTTGGGTTCAGACACTATACGGTCAGATGGTGGCGGACCATATCGGCATTCAACTCCGAGCTCTTGCCCTGGGCCATCACGGCGCCTTTGGCCATGACGACGTACTTCTCGGCGAGGCGAGCGGCAAAGTGGAGGCCTTGCTCGACCAACAGAATGGCGAAGCGG
>JABMDK010000069.1 GCA_015903995.1 Nitrospira sp. | reverse complement strand
GCGCCGAGTCGGTCAGCATTGAGAGTAAAATGCAGAGTCTGAGCCGGGGGCTCATGGGAGGAGAAGGGTTCTTTATTTTAAAGGTCAGCGGCAAGGGCACACTGATCCTGAACAGCTTCGGCGCGATTCACAAGATTGAGTTGAAACCGGACCAGGAATACATCGTCGACAACAGCCATCTGGTCGCCTGGTCGGCGACCACGTCCTACAACATCGAGAAAGCCGCATCCGGGTGGGTAGCGAGTTTCACGTCCGGCGAGGGATTCGTCTGCCGGTTCCGTGGGCCTGGCGTGGTCTATATTCAAAGCCGCAATCCGGGCAGTTTCGGCGCCTGGATTAGGCAGTTCATTCCTGTGGCCGAGTGATGATTCGCGTTATGACGTCATTCGTCAAGCGTCAACCGTGGAGCGTGGAGAAGAAAAGCGGCCGGTTTGTGAACGAATGACGAGTGACGATTGACGGCATCTACGATGGCTTCGCCTCCCAACGCCCTCTGTTTCGGTCTCGAGTTTCCTGCCAGTGGCGCGCCTTGCCTGGTGCATGTCGAAGCTCATGGACTCACGCTCACCTTTGCTCCCGATACGCCGGAGAACCGATCGGAGGCAGTCTCGTTCTCCGATCTGACCGTCTCAGCCGGTGGGCAGGATCATGACCAGCTGGTGTTGAAGTGGGCGGGGCCTCAAGGAGAGCGGACGCTCTACCTCAAGAATCCCGATGTGATTCGCACATTCCGCCAAGCGGCGCCCGATCACTTGACCGATCCGCTCGAACGCGCGGCGGAGCGGGTCCGGCAGGTGCGGCACCGGCGGCGCATGGTATGGAGCGCTGTTGGCGGCGTTGTGCTGACCTTCGTGTTGGGGTTGTGGTTCGGGGCCGACCTCCTGGTGGAGCTGGCCGTCGCGCGGATTCCGGTGGAGTGGGAACAAAAGCTGGGCGAGTCTGCCTATAAGGATTTTCTCGCGCAACAGGACATTCTGAAAGAGGGCATCGCGGTGTCGGCGGTCGAAGAATTGACCAGTCGCCTCACCACGCAGATTCCGAACAATCCCTACAAGTTCGAAGTTACCGTGGTCAAAAGCGATGTGGTGAACGCCTTCGCGCTGCCGGGCGGCTACATCGTCGTATTCACGGGATTGATGAAAAAGGCTGAAAGCGGCGAAGAGGTGGCGGGCGTCATGGGCCATGAGTTGAACCATGTCTTGCAGCGCCATGGGCTGGAGCGGATCGTCAAACAGCTCGGCCTTGTGGCCGTCGTCTCCATCGTGCTGGGCGATCAACAGGGTCTGGTGGGACTGGCGAAACAGCTCGGAGTTGAATTGTTGACGCTGAAATTCGGTCGGGAACAAGAAACGGAAGCGGATCTGACGGGTTTGCAATTGCTCTATCGGGCGAAGATCGATCCGTCCGGCATGATCAGTTTCTTTCAGAGGCTTTCGGAAAAAGATGCGGGGCGAATGGAGTGGCTCTCCACTCATCCGATGAGCCAGGGTCGGGCCGACCGATTGAAAGCGGAACTGGCGGCCCTGCCGAAGCTGTCGCCCGCACCCTTTACGTTCGAATGGGCAAAGGTTCGAGAGTCGCTTGGGGCTCAGCCTGCTCCGGTACAGTGAGCCTGGCGGTCGCTCGCATGCGCACAAGACCATGGTAGAGAAAAAAGTTCTGGTACTCTTTGCTAATTCGTCTATAATCACTCCTGCTGGTTCAACGATATGGTGCATTCACTCATCCATCATAAAGGAGGAAGCGGCATGAAGAAGCTGGTAATGCTTACAGTGGCAGCGGCATTTGCGATGCAGGGTGGGCTCGTGTTGGCGGCCGGCACGCCGGACACAGGCCCTGGCTGTGGATTGGGCAAGCTTGCGTTCCAGAACTACCCCAATGCTAAGACCAAGGGTGCTCAGGTTTTGATGGCGACACTTAATGGAACTGGGGGGCAAACGTTTGCTATCAGCACCGGAACATCTGGTTGCACGGATGATGGCCGAGTGTGGGCCGAACAGAAGGTCACGATGTTCGCGGAACTGAACTCCGATGCCTTGGCTCAGGAAATGGCTCAGGGCCGCGGTGAACATCTGGCCTCGATGGCCACGCTCTTGGGAGTGCCCCAGCAGCACCACGCCGCCTTCTTCGGGATGGCGCAAGTACAGTATGCGTCGCTCGCTCAGGGGTGCGATGGTCAAGGCGTTGAACGAAGGGATTGCCGCCGATCCTGCCTTGGCAAAGGTCGCGTTGAACTAGTCGGTTGTCGTTGAGGGGCCTCCATCATTCGGTGGAGGCCCCTTTCTCTCTCTACCTGCTGTAGTGATTCTGTTCACGCTCATCGTCTTTTTCAGTATCCCAACCCACGGTCTCGCCGATCCCGGTTCTCATGCGTATCAGCAAGAATTGGTCGAGCGGGCACGGCAAGCTCGCTTGGCCGACGAGCGCGAGTGGCATCTCCTGCTTCATTATCAGAATAATTTCCTGGGCGGCGTAACCAGCGAGGAGGACGATCCTGGGTTTTTTCTATCACCCCAGGGCAAACACGATCCGCAAGCGGAGCTTGATGCGACGATTGTGCAGTTCTTTTCAGCCGATCCGGTTGGCCGCTCGAAACAGCCGGCGCAATGCGCCTTTATCGCTCGGTATCACTGGTTAAAAGAACGCTTGCGATTCGATCCTAGCCGGTTGGCTTCTGTGGAATGCGGCCGATTCGACCGCTGGCTGGTCGAGATGAACCCCCAGGGAGTCAGTCTGATCTTTCCCGCGGCGTTTCTGAATAATCCCGCCTCCATGTTCGGCCATACTTTCTTGCGGATCGACCAGAAAGGGCAAACGGAGCAGACGCGAATCCTCGCCTACACGATCGACTATGCCGCGGATGTGCCGCCTGGTGCTGGCGTGGAGTTCGCATTCAAGGGTCTATTCGGTGGATATAAAGGTTTCTTTTCCACGCCTCCCTATTACCTCAAAGTCCAGGCCTACCGCCATGTGGGAATATCCCCTCAATCTGACAGCCGCCCAGATTGACCGGCTGCTGATGCACGCGTGGGAGATGGGCAACGCCTACTTCGACTATTTCTTTTTTAAGGAAAATTGCTCCTATCACATTTTGTCTCTCTTGGAATACGCCAATCCCGACCTCAATTTACGAGACCGGTTCTATATCTGGACTATTCCAGCCGACACCGTCCGAGCCATCGTGGACTATCCTGGATTGGCGGGAACGGCTATCTACCGGCCTTCCCGCAGTACGATCATTAAGCGGAAACGGCTTCTGTTGACGGACGAAGAACAAATGCTGTCGAACCGCATCATGCACAATCCGGACACGATCGGGGACGCCGCCTTCGCCGTGCTGCCTGTGAAGCGGCAGGCCTTCGTCCTCGATGTCGCCTCGGATTATCTTCGCTACAAGGGGGAAGCCGACGATCCGGAGGTGACGGTCTATAAAGAGCGCAACAGAACGGTGCTGACGGAACGGAGCAAACTGTCGATTCCCTCGGAGGATGTCCAGATCCGTCCCTTTACGAAACAACCGGACGTCGGGCATCGGACGTCCCGAGTCACAATAGGAGGCGGCTGGCGCAATCACGATACGTTTGAGGAGGTCTCGTTCCGTTCCGTGTATCACAATCTCCTCGACCCAGAGCCAGGGTACACGCCGGATGCGCAGATTGAAGCGTTTGCAGCAACGGTGCGTCGTTACAATCAGGCGGACCGCGTCAGGGTCGAACGGGCGACACTGGTCAACATCGTGTCTCTCGCGCCGATTGATGATCTGTTCCGGGCGCCGTCGTGGAGGGTGAACGTGGGGATGGACACGATCCGCCGACGGGGCTGTCAACTCTGCGACAACGTGGTCGTTGATGGAGGCGTTGGGGCGGCGATGGAATCCCATATGCTGAATCGGGAAGTCTATTTCGCGTTCGCTGAGGCCGAGGCGAACTACAGCAAGGCCTATGAGGAGCGGCGCCACGGTGGGGATGTTGACAGATGTGACCGACCGCTGGAAGCTGATGCTGTCGGGGTCGTATCGACGGTATCCGTTCGGCGATACATCGGACGACATTCGCTGGTATGCCGGCTCGCGCGTAACCCTTGCCCAGAATTGGGCGGTGCGGGTGGATTACAACCATCGCGACCGCGACAATGATGTGGTTGTTTCCCTGCAAGCATTCTTCTAGCAGGATGCTGAAAAAGTCCGCCAGCGGCGTTCTCGCATCGCTCAGAAGCTCGACGTACCGAAGCGTACGCCTCTCATCTTCGCTTGCTGCGGCCTTGCCTGCGGATCGGCGCGCCTTGGCGCGCCGGGGCTGGGCGGGTGAGATGAGATGCCTTTTTGAGAATCCTGCACGGCTGTTGGTGTTGCCTCAAGAGCATACTGAAGAATGCGGATGACTTTCCCTTGCCCGTGTTCCTGTGTCCTGCTACAAGTGTAGCTGTCTGAGGGTTGATTGTCTCTCATGCGTGCACCTAAGGAGCCAAGCACAGAACAGGCCACACGGGGAGCTGATAGACCGATCGCTCCTCATCCACCGTTACGCCGATACTATGATGAGGTCGGGGAGCGGCAGGGCTTTCTCAACGAACTGTTCAACCGAACCGCATACCAATATCGCAATATCGACAAGGCGACCGGCTTCGGGTCTGGGATGTGGTATCGCAGGAAGGCGCTCCAGCTGGCGGGGCTCAAGCCCGGTATGAAGGTGCTGGATGTCGCCTGCGGGCCCGGGTTGGTCACGCAGTGTGCGGCGGATCTCGCCGGACCGTCCGGCTCAGTCTTCGGGCTCGACCCCAGCATCGGTATGTTGCGTGAAGCGCAGAGGGGACCTTGCCGCAGCCTGGTGCGTGGAGTGGGAGAGCATCTGCCGTTTCCCGACGGGCACTTCGATTTTCTGAGCATGGGGTACGCGCTCCGGCACGTGCCGGACCTCAGAGGCGCCTTTGCTGAGTATCGCCGCGTCCTGAAGCCGGGTGGGATCGTGCTCTTGCTGGAGATTTCGCGCCCGCGATCCGCGCTGGTGCTTCACCTGTCGCGGTTCTATATTAAGAGTCTGTTAGGCGTTGCATTTGCCGCCGGGACCGGCAATCAAGACATGAAGACACTGATGGCCTATTGGTGGGAAACGACGGAACAGTGTGTGCCACCGGAAACGATCGTCGGGGCATTGAAGGAAACCGGTTTTCAGAACTGTACCGTGAAAGAATGGTTCAGCGGCCTGCT
>JABMDK010000068.1 GCA_015903995.1 Nitrospira sp. | reverse complement strand
CATTGTTTAGAGCGAGCCGTCACCCTGAATGATGGGCCCCTATTGACGAAGGAATCCCTCCGGCTCGATGAAGACAGCACACTCTCGGCAGAACGTGCAAGCCAACTATTCCCGGACCCCGCCAGTGATGCCGCAGTCCTGAACTGCTTGAGGGAACACAACTTCGACATGCAAACAACCGCCAAGGCGCTAGGCTGGGACCGTAGTACGGTGACACAACGGTTAAAGGGGCTTTGTTTCCAAGCCCTCGTCGAAGCCAAGGGCGACCAGGCTAAAGCCGCACTGGCCATCGCCGGCGATCCAAGTTACCTACGGACGGCCGAATTGAAACTGAGGGACTACTATGGCCATCTTCAAGCGGTGATAGAGTCCTTCCCCACCGCGGAAGAAGCGATGATCGATTGTAGACGTCGCTTCAAGAACCTTCCGGAACGCCATTTTAAGTCCGTCGAAATGCTTGTTCGACGACACTTTGAACAAAAGCGTCCAGTCCACTCCGAATCGGCTCCACACCTTTAATGCCTTCCCGTTGCGGCATCGAGAAGGTGATGGGCTCAATTCTCACTTATTGCTCACCTACGACAACCCACGTTCAAAATGTGAGACTACAACGATTTACATACCGACGATCTGACCGGGAGCACCGCTTCCTGCTGGAAGCGAGTCTTGTAGGATCCGATGAGCTCTTGAATGGCTTGTTCCTGATCGGGATCATCGGAATGAAGAAGGCTGAGAACGTAAGTTGGCTCACGAATGACTTTGCCTGAGGTTGATCGCCATTGGCCTGAGGCCTGCCACACGGAAAGACCCTCGGGAAACCGTGGAGTCACGGTCTCATTGAGGAACTGTGTCCAGTTGTCTGGCGTGACGTTACCCGATGGCGTTTCTGCTCCGAAATACAGCAGCTCTTGGACCGCACGGTGCTCCCCATCCCCGCAAGGCGAACCCGTCATCGTCGCGCACCCCACAAGCGAGACAAGAACTACACCACTGAGTGCGTTTCGAATCATTTTCTGATCTGATAACAGGTTCCCTGTCCAATACACTATCGACCGATTTCTCCGGTGCCTTGCTATCGGTTTGCTCACTACTTTAATACAAGGTCGCTCGCCACTTGTTGAGCTAAGGCCTCTCCTAATTGACCATCATCGGTAGCTGGTGATGGTTGCTCGCTCAAATTGTTCGACAAGATCCTCCGTAGCGCTTGGCGATGACGTTGCCAATGATTCTGTGCCTCAGCCCCCATCTGTCGATCCACTATCCTGGACCAGCCCCATACCAGCGCGATCAGACAAACATAGATACTGCCGATGGCATAAATGGGGTAAGGACATGTTTGAGTAACTATGTCGAGGTACTGAGGGAAGATCCAGAAAGCACCCTTTGAGCCGACAACCAGTATCGATACCGCAACGAAAATGAAGTATGATAGACGCCCACTGGTGATGACTCTGCTCATGCCATCGAGCAACGACCTGTCGGCTCCCCGACTCGTGATCGAACCTTGATGAGACAGAATCTGCCTTGTGATCGCTTCA
>JABMDK010000067.1 GCA_015903995.1 Nitrospira sp. | reverse complement strand
GCACGGAAGCAGCCACGGTCGTCATGCCTCCTCCTCGGGCGATAGTGCAAGTGCTGCCTGCCCAAACCCAGCAGCCAGCTCGCTTACCGTCATTGGCGGGTAGGTCTTGGTCGGCATGAAGATTTCATGCTTTCCGAGGTTGGCAAAGAGGTCTCCCTCCGCACTGTAGGCAGACGCCTGCGTGAGTATGTCCAGCCGAAAATCTCGCCGCTGAAACTTCCCCTTACCGAGATAACCCCACTCCGCAAATGTGATTGGGTGGCCATCGTTGGTTTGCATCGTCAGGGCATCACCGTGGATGAGGTTCTGCGATAGCACATAGAAGGCGGCCCGATACAGGTTATCCGACTCATCGAGATTGAGATAGTCGGCAAGGATCTCTAGCATATTCGCGCGACACTCAGCGATGTTATCCTCCAGGAGTTCGATCCCGTATGTGCACATCAGAGCAAGAAGAGCGTAATGCCGCTTTTCAAAATCAGACTTTCCGAACCTTAGTTCGACGGCAGCAAGCTTCCGCTGCAGAATCCTAATGAGAAAATTCCCGCTGCCGCATGCCGGCTCCAAGAAGCGGGAGTCGATCCGCTCGGTCTCGCCCTTGACGAGGTCTAGCATTGCTTCCACCATCCACGGTGGCGTGAACACCTCCCCGTGGTCAGCGACGCGTTGTTTGGACTTAACTAGGTTCATGGGGCGATCTACTTCGGGCGATGCGTCCTCTTGGTCACTGCCGGCTAACTATGTTTAGGCGGATCCGCATAAGAGCCGGATCTGCCAATTCCTGTCCGACTGACACGCCGTTACTGTTCGTGAACAATACGCCACAACTGTCATTGTTTCAATGAGTTGCGGCTATGAGCCCATTTCTCACGAGGTCTTATACGGATCCGCATAAGCCCCCCTGTTTGAGAAGGCTCATATTCCTATCTCACTGCACATGCAGATAGTGGACAACCTCTTTTCAATTCGGTGATCGAGCACGGTTCGGAGCGATTCGGTAATACTAAGCGGAGGTCCCAGTATCGAGCGGTTACTGGAAGCGTACGGACAGTGTTTTTCCACTGTTGGTCTGACCGATGGTCCACCCTTACAACAAGAATGGGTTCGTAGAAAACTGTTCGATCACGTCTTGGATAGGTTGCGGATGTGCGAATTCATGCTGCATGCTCCACTCGCCTGTTGCTACAGATGCCTCGTCACATCCATGCGGTGGTGCAGCACACGCACGATTCGAATACCGTTGTCCGTGGAGATGTAAAATACTACGTGGGACTGATACTCAACCCCCCGTAATCCCGGTGCGAGTTCATCGGCCGTACGCCCTTGCGTCGGCTGCTTTGCCAGCATCTGGAACCGCTCGTGCAAGCCTAGGAGATAGACCCGCGCCTGTTCCAACCCAAAATGAAGAATCGTGTATTCGTAGATGCCGTCGAGATCGGCGGCGGCTTTTGACGAGAGGCTATAACCGACCATTCGTCTTCAGCCGCGTTTCGACTCCCTCCATAATCTGCGGCACCGTGCGGTCACTGACTCCGCTATCCAATCCCTCCTGAATGGCATCCTTCAATGTCTGAAATTTGGCGCTGTCCTGATCACGTCGAATCAGATCGCGGATATACTCGCTGTCGTTCGTGAATTTCCCACATGCGATCTGGGCCTTGATCCATTGATCCTGTTGTTCCGTGACAGTGATCGTCTTACGTGTCGTTCCCATCGTGAGGCCTCCGATAGACATCATACTATTGATGCAGTTTAGCACTTTCCTGCGTCCACTAGAAGCCCGTTGCGTTCTGCCGACGTAGTCTTTTTGATTCGCTTCACGTATCGTACACGATGATGGTTCGCTTGAATCGGCAGGATCTTCGGTTCCCCCCGGTGGATCGAGCCTCCCCTGAAGGCCTTCTCGCAGTCGGGGGTGACCTCCGTCCGGAACGGTTGCTCGAAGCCTATCGCCACGGCATCTTTCCCTGGTACAACGACGATCAACCTATTCTCTGGTGGTCGCCGGACCCTCGCGCCGTGTTGTTCCCCTACAAGCTTCATGTCTCGCGCAGCCTCAAGCGAAGCCTTCGCCCAAATGTGTTCACCGTCACGCTCGATACGAACTTCCGCAACATCATGGAACAATGCGCAGGCCCGCGCCCGCAATATCCCGAGGGAGGAACCTGGATCACCGGTGACATGCTGGATGCCTACACCAGCTTGCACGAACTCGGGTACGCCCATTCGGTCGAGACATGGCAGGACGGTCACCTGGTCGGCGGACTCTATGGCGTGGCGATCGGAGGTGCCTTCTTTGCGGAATCAATGTTCACAACGGTTGATGACGCATCCAAGGTGGCACTCGTGAGGCTCGTCAAGCAGCTTCAAGCCTGGAATTTTGGCCTCATCGATTGCCAACAGTTCTCTCCCCATGTCGGCCGGTTCGGCGCGGAAGAGATTCCACGGTCAGCCTTCATGACACATCTCAACCAGGCCCTCACCCTTCCAGACCGACGG
>JABMDK010000066.1 GCA_015903995.1 Nitrospira sp. | reverse complement strand
ATTGGGACGCGTCTGGCTATAACCGCGATACGCCCCCTTGTCCGCTGAATGGACAGAGGGATAAGCAATCGACGTGCCTATCGGCCTCGTACGGAAAATCGCCGAGTTGAGCGAAGGTAGCTACGTGGGCCCCACCAATTATCGTACGTGATCCGAAGGAATTGTACGCAGGCACCTACAATGGCCCCGCACTGTCCACATGTGGACAGTGCCTCCATCGGCGTTTCATTGAGCTACAACAGGCCATGGCCTATGGTTGATGACTCAATCGGGGAGCAATGGAAAGGTTCCTGCAACAACCTGTGGAGGAAACGACGACACCCTGTGACGGTGGAACCGTCGCAGAACTATATCGGAGGGGCCGACACACACAAGCCTCGTCGGATCGAATCGGTCCGACGAGGCTTGTCGACGTGGTATCGTGACGGCCAGCCTGCATGACGGAACGACATCCGTGCTGCTACGTATTAGCAGCCGGTCCCACTTTCAACGGGAGTGCCGGCTGTGCTGCCGTCCAAATCAGAACAGGTCCACGGGAAGGCGGCTGACACCGACCAGATGCACATCCGCAACCGAGCCGTCGTCGCGGCCGGCCCCGCAGTGGCCCGCCTTGGACCAGGCCTCCCTCACGATCGCCAGGATCTTGTCGACCGGCAAGCAATCAGGCCTCTCGGCTGTGATCCCCGAAAGGATGGCCACCGGGCGATGGTCATCCGCCGTGGCCTCATCCTGCGACGCCACGTCATGGTTGGACAGAGCGTTCTGCACAATCGCATGAATCACATCAACAGGAACCTGCTCCGGACGGTCAGACGTGATCCCTGGGGGCAGCGTTGACGGGATGCTTCCTTTTGACAGGGTGTACTTCTTGAGCCCTATGAGATATCGATGTCGCTGGTGACCGGCGTCGACCTGGCAGGCTGTTGACAAAGTCCGCCGGCGGCGTTCTCGCGGCACTTAGCAGGATGCGGAAAAAGACCGCCAGCGGCGTTCTCGCCTCGTTCAGAGACTCAACGTACGGAAAGTCGAAGGCCAATCACCTATCCGCCCGCATGTGATCAAAGCGAGCGGGTCAAGCGAAGGTTGGTTTGTACCTCTTCGCTGACTGCGGCCTCGTTGGAGGACTTTTTGAACACTTTACAGGCGGTTCAGATACGGTCCGTGCCCTTCGAGAAATCAAGAGTTCGTAGTCCTAAAGACAGTTTTTCAATGGCCGGTTAGATCTCGAAGATCGTGCGAGGGATCCCGCTTTGCCGAATGATCGATTGCAGCGTTCCGATCCGAAGCTCAGAGTGATCGGGAATTGGAACCGTCACAGTGCCGAGGTCCGTTCGGCGTTGCATCACGATGTGGCTGCCACGTTGCCGAACGACCTGAAAACCCTGTTGTTCGAGGATGCGGCAGACGTCTCGTCCGGAAAGGACTCGGAGTCTACCCATGGGCCGCTTCGAAGCGGGTGATAAAGACCTGCGAGTGGAGGCGGCGCTCCACTTCGGCGGGGTCGGCGCACTCGAGAAAGAGTTCGACCGCTTCCTTCAGATTGGCCGTGGCCGATTCGACCGTCTCACCTTGACTGGCTACATCAAGTTCCGGGCACAGCGCGACATACCCCGAACCTTCCTTTTCGATAATCGCCGTATAGCTTCTCGTTGCCATCGCGCCTTCCCTTACGTCAGTCGACTCGTGATCAGTCACAGGGCCCATTATAGTCAATCCTTCTTTGAATGCCTAGCGGAGGCTGAAACGTGGCCTTTCTGAGCGGTGTACGGGCACAGAACAAGTCACCGGCATGTGACGTCAGCACTCATCAACCCAGTGGAACAGATCCCTGCGGTAGGCAGGCAGACACGGACAACGGTCGTGGGCGGAAACGATGAGGCCTTGTCGGTTGGCAAATGGCGTTCAACTGACCACTCACAAATCCGACAGTCCTCCGCTGAAGGATGGCATCGAGGGTCGGCTCCAGAACCTGTAAGACCACCAGCCCCTGCACGCGGTCCGGGCCGCCAAGCCCCAGCCTCGACACGTGTCAGGGAGTACCATGGGAAGACGGCACAGAGATAACCAGCCATGCACAGAAGCTCTTCAGCCTCTACGCCATGGCTCACGGGGATGATTGGGGTGTGGTGGCCCGGAGAAGAATGTGGACCATAATGGGGTCTGACCCCTTATATTCGCACACACCACACCAGCAGGTTCGTGCGAGCAGCGCTGCGGAATAACTCTTCACCCATCCTTCGAGCACCTCAGGACGAACGAAGATCTCAGTCGTACGTGGTCCCTTTGTTGGAATGTCACCTTGATGAAGAAGCTCTCGCAGCCGAGCAAGCCCTCCAAGGTCCTGGTTTGTTCGGTGCAGTCGAACTGCAGCATGTCGTGGGGAGGGTAGGTGCGCCCCATCGATACTTGCAGGCTATCCGGCAGCAGCGATGGCTTGCTCTGCCTCGTG
>JABMDK010000065.1 GCA_015903995.1 Nitrospira sp. | reverse complement strand
TCCAGACAGTCCCCTGATGATCGTTCACCTCTCGCAGGCCGAAACGGGCGACTCATTTCTCGCCCAAGTCCAGGGAAACCCATCTGATGAATGGCCGTTTTGTCCAGTTCTGGCCGAGGTGGCGGTAAGACCTTCTCAGGTATTTCAAAAGCCCGCAGTGTTCAGTGGGATGCAGCGCCTACTGCTTAGGATCTTTGGAGACTAACCAAAGGCAGCACTATGCCTTCAGTCGCGCGGCAAATTGTTTTCTGAATTTTGCCACCTTCGGGCCGACGACGACTTGGCAATACCCTTGGAGTGGATTCCGCGCAAAGTACTCCTGATGATAGGACTCCGCCTCGTACCATCTCGTAGCCGGCACGACTTGCGTGACGATGGGTGCGTCGTACAGTCTTCCGCCGGATAACGTTTTGATCACAGTTTCTGCGGTGTGGCGCTGTGCCGGAGTGCAGTAGAAGATTGCGGAACGGTATTGGGTACCGCTGTCGTTTCCCTGTCGATTGAGCGTCGTGGGGTCGTGAATGACGAAAAAAATCTCCAGGAGCTCTTTGTAGGAAATCACCGTTGGATTAAAGGTGATCCGCACGGCCTCGGTATGCTCAGTATGTCCTCCACATACCGCCTCGTATGTGGGGTTGTCTACGGTGCCTCCGATGTAACCGGATTCGACTGAGTCCACACCGCTGACCTGATCATAGACCGCTTCGAGACACCAAAAGCAGCCACCGGCAAGAATGGCGACTTCTTTCTCCGCTGAGGTCCTTGGTAACTCCTCTTTCATCGTGCGGTGTGTCGAGTAAACGGTAGGTTTGTTTCACTGAACGGAGCCCACTACTCGTCTTCTTCCTCCTCAATGTCTTCAATTCCTTCGTAACTCATTTCTGGGAACGACGCCGACGCCTTCTCACAGGCCGTCTCCACCATCTCTTCCGCATCTTCCGCAGAATCAGCATCAACCAAGAACTTCACGGTAATTGCGTACCTCTGTTCCACCCCCATGACTCCTTTCTCTCTCGTCCTTCACGATTCCTAGTTTGAGTGATCACCGAGCCCGTACTTTGTGACAGTTGTGGTAGCCCTGTCAACCTTGTTCGAAGCTACGTTGAGGATCGTCGATCACGAGACGAGGAGAAGGGTTCATTCACTATCATCAGACTGTAGCGATCCAGTCGTCAGAGAGAGCAGGACTTGGAGAGGTTTGAGATCGAGGAAGAGCTACTCGTCCGCTTCGAGATCGGAGAGCACAGTTTTGAGCTTCGCAAACTCTTCTGGAGCAATGCGAGAAAAAGCGATTCCAAAGCTATTACCATCGGCCCAACGCACAGTGGCTTCGTCAACTCGCAGCGGCCAATCCAGGCCAGGAACGTGGAGCCTGCATTCAAACTTTGATCCCGGCTCGACCTTCATATCACTTTCGATCTTACAACCGCCGGCAGAAATATCCAGAGTTCGCCCCTGCCCCTCCTGCTTGTGCCCAGAAAAGGTACTGCGAAATTGCGTTTTGAATCTTGGTTGGATCCGTCGCTCATCCGACTGAGGCTTGGCCGGAATCACCTTGGCAGGTCCTGGTCTAAAGAGAGAACTGAGTTTTTTCAAAGACAAACTC
>JABMDK010000064.1 GCA_015903995.1 Nitrospira sp. | reverse complement strand
TTTCTCCCAACTTGAGACCCCCTGGCACAGACTGTTTAACACCGGCTCATCCACTTCATAACAGCAGACCCCTGCGGAGGGACCGATACTGATTCGGACCTGGTCTGGGCGTGAACCAAAGCGGGACTCCAATAGAGCAAGAGTTTTGGGTACGATGCCCGCCACCGCACCTCGCCAGCCAGCAGGGATGGCCGCGACGACTCGGCGTGCTGGATCATGCATTAAAATGGGGACGCAATCCGCCGTCCGGACTGCCACCATAACCCCTGGCTGATCTGTCACCAAGGCGTCCCAGCCTCCCGCAAATCGGTCCGTTGGTGCCAGTGCGCGATCCACCACGAGCGCGTCCGTTCCATGGACCTGCTTCACGGTCAGCGTCCATGAATTGGCTCCCGCCGCTGCTACGCCCCTGCGAGGAACACCCAGTTCGAGATCAAGTCCGACGGCGTGTTGCCGAGTCCCAAAAAAGTGCCTGGTCTGATTTCTGGCATCCGAAAATGCTGGTACGGTAATGACCGATGTTCTCGCCATATCGACATTCACTTTTCCATCATGTGATGACCGGCATGAAATTAGTCCGTTTGCTTGCGAAGAAACGTCGGCACATCCCACTCGTCCTCCGCTGTCAGCGAATTCCGATCTGCCGACTCCTTCGCTTCACTCATTCGCCTCAGAAACGTCGGACGGTCGAGATCTTTCACTGGTCGCTCTGCGGCAAGGGAGGCAACCACACCCGCCAGAACCGGTTGGATAGGTTTGGCCGTCCGATTGATTCCCCGATCCGCTTCGGGTGCAACGGTTGTTGGATTCTCGTCTCGTTCAAACCCGGTTGCGATAACCGTAATGATGAGTTCTTCACCGATGTCGGGGTTAATGACCTGCCCGACGATGATGTTGGCTTCGGGATCTGCTGTCTGCTGAATGATGGAGGCCGCTTCTTCGATCTCATGTAACGACATGCTGGGACCTCCCGTAATATTGAGGAGGACTCCACGAGCTCCCTCTACACTCCCTTCCTCAAGGAGTGGGCTACACATCGCTTTTTGGGCTGCTTCGATTGCTCGATTCGGCCCGCGAGAAACACCCATCCCCATCACCGCACGCCCAGTGTGCGACATCACGGTACGCACATCGGCGAAATCCACGTTTACATGGCCCGTGGTGGTAATGACATCGGCGATGCCCTGAATGGCTTGACGCAGGACGTCGTCTGCCACTTTGAACGCCTCCAGCAGCGGAGTTGCTTTATCCACAATCCCTAGCAGCCGCTGGTTAGGAATCACGAGCAGCGTATCAACATGGCGGCGCAGGTCCCGGATACCTTCTTCAGCATGCTTGTGTCGCCGTTGGCCTTCATACTGAAACGGCTTGGTCACGACACCGACGGTCAGGATCCCCATTTCACGGGCAATGCTGGCGACGACAGGTGCAGCGCCGGTGCCGGTCCCTCCCCCCATACCGGCGGTGACAAATACCATGTCTGCCCCATCCATACATTCTCGGATAGGTTCTCGGCTTTCAAGTGCGGCATCTCGCCCGATTTCCGGTTTGGCGCCTGCACCCAAGCCGCGCGTTCGATCCGGCCCGAGTTGGATTTTATAGGATGCCAGGGAGCGATCGAGTGCCTGAAGGTCGGTGTTACTGGCGATAAAATCGACGCGAGCTAACCCGGAGGTGATCATGGTGTTAATCGCGTTGCATCCTGCCCCACCAATTCCGATCACTTTGATACGGACCGGCGACAACACATCTTCTTGAAATGAGAACATTGAGCCACCTCCTCCGATCACCCCGCAGGACGGCCACCGGCCTCCTGCCGATCATAAAAGGTTAAAAAACCTCCAACACCTTCTTCGTCCACCCGAACATTTTCGCCCAGGTTCCTCCATTACGAAGCCCGGCTGTTTCCAATTCATCCACA
>JABMDK010000063.1 GCA_015903995.1 Nitrospira sp. | reverse complement strand
ATCATGGAGGTCTGTGGAGGACAGACCCACGCGATCGTGCGGTTCGGTCTCGACAGTCTGTTGCCACCAAATCTCACACTTGTTCATGGGCCGGGCTGTCCGGTCTGTGTGACCTCGGTATCGCTGATCGACCAAGCTGTCTGTCTCGCGTCCTTGCCTGGGGTGATCTTCTGTTCATTCGGTGACATGCTGCGCGTTCCCGGTTCCCGCGGGGATCTGTTCGGCGTGAAGGCGGCAGGTGGAGATGTCCGGATCATTTATTCACCATTGGATGCACTCGAACTGGCTCGCAAACATCCTGATCGTGAGATCGTCTGTTTTGCCGTAGGATTCGAGACCACCGCCCCGGCCTGGGCCATGGCGGTCATGCAGGCGAAGCAGTTAGGCATCACCAACTTCAGTCTACTCATTGCCCATGTGTTGGTGCCTCCGGCAATGGAAGCAATCTTGTCGTCACCACAGAATCGGATTCAAGGGTTTCTCGCTGCGGGCCATGTCTGCGCGGTGATGGGCTATGAGGAGTATGAGGCCATCGCACAGAAGTATCGCGTGCCGATTGTCGTGACCGGGTTTGAGCCGCTCGATGTGCTCGAAGGTGTGGCCATGTTGGTCAGCCAGTTGGAAGAGGGACGAGTCGAGGTCGAGAATCAGTATGTACGATCCGTGAGCCGGGAAGGGAACCGACCAGCAAGGACCATCGTCGATGAAGTGTTTGAACCAGCTTCTCGTGCGTGGCGTGGGATCGGCGAAATTCCAGCAAGCGGCCTTCGCCTCAAGTCTGCCTATAGCCTCTACGACGCTGAACTGAAGTTTCAGCGGGAACTGTCTCAACTCACCCAAGGCATCGAAGATCCGGAGTGCCAAAGTGGGCTGGTTCTCCAGGGATTGCTCAAACCGATGGACTGTCCTGCCTTCGGGATTCGTTGCACGCCGGAGCAGCCGTTGGGCGCGCCGATGGTGTCGAGCGAAGGAGCCTGCGCCGCTTATTATCGATACCGTTCCCATGCCACAGCTAGAGCCTAGCCGGGAAGGGCGAGCGAATGACTGGGAATGACAACAAACCCTTTGAACCATCCTGCCCCTTGCCGATCTCGGCAAAGAATACTGTGCAGCTTGCGCATGGCGGGGGCGGTCGGCTCATGCAGGAGCTGATTCAGGACGTGTTCGTGCGGGCCTTTCACAATCCCATGCTGGAGTCTCTGCACGACGGGGCGACCTGGCCAGTGGAGAAGGGGACGCTTGCCTTCACCACCGATTCCTATGTGGTGCGTCCGCTGTTTTTCCCGGGCGGTGATATCGGGAGTCTGGCTGTGAACGGCACGATCAACGATCTGGCGATGTGTGGTGTGCGGGATTCATCCTTGAAGAGGGCCTCAGTATGGACGTGCTGCAGCGAGTCGTGAACTCGATGGCCGAGGCTGCGCGGGCAGCGGAAGTGCCGATCGTCACCGGCGATACCAAAGTTGTGGATCGGGGCAAAGGCGACGGGATTTTCATCAATACGTCTGGTGTTGGTGTGGTGCCGAACGGTGTTCGTGTGTTGCCGACGTTGATCCAGCCGGGTGATGCGATTCTTGTGAGCGGCGATCTTGGCTCACATGGCGTGGCGGTCCTCAGTGTACGAGAAGGATTAACGTTCGCCGGCAATGTTGAAAGTGATACGGCGCCGTTGCATCGCATTGTGGCCGATTTGATCGACAGTGGCATAGACATCCATTGCCTGCGCGATCTCACCCGTGGGGGGCTGGCCAGCGTGCTCAATGAACTGGCCGTTGCGGCGAAGGTCGGTATGATGGTGGAGGAGCCTGCCATTCCGGCGAGGGAGCCGGTACGTGGAGCCTGCGAGCTGCTGGGACTTGACCCTCTCTATGTGGCGAATGAAGGACGCTTTGTTGCGATCGTGCCGGCTCAACAGGCTGAAGCCGCACTTATCGTGATGCGTCGGCATGAGGCGGCAAATCAAGCGGCTCACATCGGCATTGTGATAGACCGCAATCCTTCGATGGTTGTCCTGCACACAGTTGTCGGCACCCATCGTGTCCTCGATCTGCTCTCTGGCGAGCAACTCCCGAGAATCTGTTAGCACTGCCAGGATCTCCTACTGTCGTTCAACCGTTCTCGATGAGATGTGGCATTCCGCGACAGTACTCACCGGCCATTCGTGGAGTTTTTCCCAACGCTAGAGAGGGATCGTACAGTAACCGGTACGAAGTCCCATGCTTTCAACACCTTCAGAATTGGCAGAGCGGCATGCACGGTTCGCTCCGGTGGCACAATGATTGCGCGGTGGAGATGTTAGAGGTGATCAGCTGAGGTGGAGGAGTATGTCACTAATATCCAGGGTGTTGTTGCTGTTGATGGTTCTGTCGTGGGTGAACTCGGCGTACGCTGCTTCGGAGCAGAAGATCGGCAATGCAAAGACACTGCGCGAACACTACGACCTCCAGGAGGGCAAGCGTCTCTACGAGCAATATTGTCGGTTTTGCCACGGAGAACAGGGCAAAGGACAGGCCTTTGACG
>JABMDK010000062.1 GCA_015903995.1 Nitrospira sp. | reverse complement strand
GGTACTGATCGTTTCGATCTGACGATGCTCCGTCGGTCCACCACTGATGGTCCGAAGATGGATGATCTTTTCGCCCTTCTTGCCGGCGATCTTGGCCCAATCGTCCGGATTAGTCGTATTGGGAAGATCTTCATGTTCCTTGAACTCTTCCCGGATGGCACGAATCAAGTCATCAGAGCGCAAACCCGTCCCCTCATTGGCGATCACCCGCTTCACGGCGAACTTTTTCGCCCGCGACACGATCCCTTCGATCAACGCACCACTGGCAAAGTCCTTGAAGTACAACACTTCCTTTTCGCCGTTGGCATAGGTCACTTCGATAAATTTGTTTTCTTCGCTGGCCGCATACATGGCTTCGACGGTCATCGCGGTCAAGCGTTCGACAAGCGCATGCCGATCCCCTCCATGCCGCGCGACATCCTCCTCGGCGAACGGAAGTTCCGTCGAGATATACTTCGAGAAAATGTCCCGTGCTGCGTCGGCATCCGGACGCCCGACCTTCACCTTGACATCTAACCGCCCGGCGCGCAGCACGGCCGGATCGATCAGATCCTGCCGATTGCTCGCTCCGATGACGATGACATTCCGCAATCGCTCGACGCCGTCGATCTCGGAGAGAAATTGGGGAACGATCGTTGACTCAATATCCGAGGATACGCCTGTCCCACGGGTGCGAAAGAGCGCGTCCATTTCATCAAAAAAGACAATCACTGGATGTCCATCCTCGGCCCGCTCCTTGGCCTTCTTGAACACCTCACGGACTTGACGCTCCGATTCACCGACGTACTTATTGAGTAATTCCGGACCTTTGACATGCAGGAAATAGCTCCGAATCTCTTTCCCGGATCGATCTCCCAACTTCTTGGCGATCGAGTTGGCCACCGCTTTGGCGATCAGGGTCTTTCCGCAACCAGGCGGCCCATAGAGCAACACCCCTTTTGGCGCACTGAGTTTGTATTCCGCAAAGACCTGTGGATGTAAAAACGGGAGTTCGACGGCATCACGAACCTGCTCCAACTCTTTCTGAAGGCCACCGATGTGCGCATAATCGACATCCGGAACTTCTTCCAAGACTAGCTCTTCCGCTTCGGACTTCGGGAGTTTTTCGATCACGTAGCCGGAACGTACATCGTAGAGCAGATGATCTCCCACACTCAGCCGTTCAGCCAACAAGGGATCGCCCAGATCAGCCACCTTCTCCTCGTCGAAATGGAGAGTGACCAAGGCCCGGCCCCCTTCTAGCACATCCTTGAGTCGAACGACTTCGCCTTGGCTGTCAAATCCCTTGACCTCCACCACATTGAGGGCTTCATTCAAGACAACTTCTCGCCCCTTCCGCAACTCAGTCCGGTTGATCGAGGGATGAAGGCTCACTTTCATTTTCCGCCCCGACACATACACATTGCCCGTTCCGTCTTCGTTCAGACTGGAAAAGATGGCGTAGCTCGACGGAGGCGCCGTCAGCTTTTCCACCTCAGCCCGAAGGGCCTCGATCTGAGCTTTGGCGTCTTGCAGCGTCGCGACGAGTTTCTCGTTCTGTTTGGTCGCCTGGTCGAGTTGGTAGCGAGATTGATACAGCCGACGGATCTCTTCTTCCATCGACTGAATTTGCACGCGAAGTTTGTCGAGCTCCCGAGCCTGTTCACTGTTCTTGTGAATCATCTCCCCCTCCCCCTCGGACAACCGCTTTGTAATCTTCTTGACAGAATCTCGGAGGGACCGGAGTCGGTTTGGCTGACTCTTGCTATCCGCCATAGTGAGACGATACGACCAGCTCGAAATATCGAGCCTAAGCGAGAGTACGTTTGGTGTGAGGGATTCTAACACCCGACCTAGGGGTGGTCAACTGCAACGGGCGTTCTGACGCGTCACGGACTCACGCGCCGTCACGTCACATCGTATCTACAACGCGTCCGTGAACTCTCGAACCGCTTCACCGATGTCATCACGAGTCAACAATGCACCGATCACCGCCACTCCATGAGCACCGGCTCGGCGGACGTCTGATACCCGGTCGCACGTGATGCCTCCGATGGCAAATACCGGGATGGATGATCGACGACACACCTCGGCAAGCAACGCAAGTCCTAACGGAGGTCCGAATGATCGCTTGGACGGCGTATCAAAGATAGGGCCAAACACGACATAATCGGCACCGCTCTGATTCGCCCGATGGACATCTTCGGCAGAGTGTGTGGAGATCCCGATCAATGGTCGCGACCCGATCAATTGACGAATAGGCCGCGTCGGCAGACTGTCGGATCGAAGATGCACCCCATCCAGATTGAGCGCCATCATAAGATCTACACGATCGTTGATCAGCAATGGTACCGATCGCGGACTGCTCACGGCATGAATTTCCTGTGCCAACAACAGAAGTTCTCTCGTGGGCAGGTCTCGTTCTCTGAGCTGAATGGCCTTGACGCCGCCGTCCA
>JABMDK010000061.1 GCA_015903995.1 Nitrospira sp. | reverse complement strand
GATTTCGGTCGGCATGGGTATCCGGACTAGTTTCAATTCAATTGAAAATGGAGCAGCGAACGGGACGCACTACAGTAACGAGTTCACCATCAACAACGCCCGTATCTACCTCAACGGGCAGATCCACAAATACGTCAAGTTCGAGTTCAACACAGATTGCTTCAACTGTGCCGTTCAGGGGGGGGCTGGTCCTTTCCCTAGTGGTTCTCAGAATTTTGGAGGCAACTCGTCGATCGGTTTGCTCGATGCGATCGGGAAGTTTGAGTTCAATGAGATGCTCAACCTCTGGGTCGGGCGCATGTTGCTCCCGAGTGAGCGTGGTGAGTTGAATGGTCCCTTCTACCATGCCACCTTCGATGGATTCAGGACGCCGTTTTTCCCAGCCGACTACAGCCCCAATTTCAACGGTGCGAACTCCGGTGGCGGTGGAGCTGGTCTCTATGGCCGTGATAATGCGGCCACCTTCTGGGGCAAGGTTCACCCATTTGGTACTCACTTACTGTACGTTCTAAGTGTCTCTCAGGGGTTGAGGAATGGACCGAACCGGGGGAACAGCTTGATGTACACGGGGCGGTTGCAGTGGAATCTGCTGAACGATGAGCCGAATCCTGGCTATTACACCTCCGGGACCTATTATGGGACGGCGGGAGACATTGTGGCGCTCGGGGCGAGCGTTCAACACCAAAAAGATGGCGCAGGGAGTTTTGTGACTGGGAACGTGTCCGATTTCACCGGAGCCTCCGTCGATCTGTTGATTGAAAAGGTTCTTCCGAACAACATGGGCGTGTTTACATTCAATGGAGAATTTAAGCGGCACTGGGCCAATTATGGGACCGGTGCCCTTGTGGGTGGTTGCCAAGGATTCTGTCAGTTCAATGGCCATTCGTGGACAGTCTATGGCTTGTATCTGATTCCACAGGAGGTCGGTATTGGACGGTTCCAGCCCTATGTGCGCTTCACGAGTATTGATCCCCGGTACAGCGCGATGCGGCAGGAGTGGGAAACCGGTGTGAATTACATCATCTCCGGCCACAATGCACGTATCTCCGCGTTTTACCGGTATGGGGATATCAACACGAAGGGTTTCATCAACACCTTTACACCTGGCGCGACAGGCGACAAGGTTGATTCGTTCCACGTGGCGTTGCAGCTGCAGTACTAAGCAACTCGCGTGATGTAGAACGTCCCGTGCTCAATGAAGAGCCGGAATCCATATGCTGGGTTCCGGCTCTTTCTTTTTTCTACCAACTCATGCGATCCGATAGGTATACAGCGGCGTCAGCGTGTGGCGGCTGCCGGGCAAGTGGAAAGATTGGGAGAGTTACACGAGCACAAGGCCTGCTTCACGGGTCTTTTTCCAGGAAGAGGAGGCGAGGAAAGCGTTGAACGTCGACGCATTACCGGAAAACCGTCGGCAAGCCTCCCGCATATGCGGATAGGTCTGGCCTGTTTGTTGTGGGGTGGCGTCTCTGATCAATTGCTCCAACCATCTGGCTTCTGGTTCATGAAGTGTGATGACGTGCTCCTTTCGGGAGCCGGTCACGGTGAGTGTTGCTCTTTTTCCGATCAGCTCACAAGATACGGCTCCACCCAGCCAGACCACACGGCGTTCTAAGTCTGAATGGTCTTCACTCGTCCGCTTCTTGAGCAAGCGGCTGAGCCATGAAGCAGATACGCGAGGGCGAGGGACCTCATACTCGAACCACTGACGGATATCGGGTGAGTCCCCGCCGTTCAAGGTAATTCAGGAGCGATCGGCGGAGCCCTTCACCCAGCCAGGGTGGCGTTTCCGCACGGTCATCGTGATGCAGAAGGTCGTTCTCCGCGAAGCCTCGAAATGCAGGTCCTAGAATGCGCACCCCGTGGGCAGAGGGAGCCAGCCCCACTGGACTGTGGGCCGTGACCGTGAAGCGATGCCAAAAGGCTGATTGCAGAAGATCTGCCGCGACAAGCTGGCGGACACGTTCGAGAGAATCGATGGTTTCCTGAATCGTTTCCGACGGACATCCGTACATAAGATAGGCGTGGATCAGGATGCCGGCATCTTTGAATCCGGCGGCGACCAGAGCGGTTTGATCGACGGTGATGCCTTTCTTCATATTGTCCAGTAGGCGGTCCGATGCGGCTTCGAGCCCTGCCGTGACGGCAATGCAGCCGGAGGCGGAGAGCAGGCGACATAGGTCCGGTGAAAAGGCGGTCTCGAACCGGATATTGCCCCACCAGGAAATAGTCATCCGTCGTTCCAGGATAGCGAGGGCCAATGCTTTCAGTGCGGCA
>JABMDK010000060.1 GCA_015903995.1 Nitrospira sp. | reverse complement strand
GCATACACTTCCGTTACTCGCTTGGCCAAAGCCTTTTTGTCCTCCGCAGTGAACGCACCAACTGGATGATAGACTTTCCATAATGGCATGGCGGATTCCCCCTTCATTCAACGATTGACGCTGGTCTTTAATAGATATTGAGCCCCCCGTTACCCTACCCTACAACGGAATCTTTCACCGAGCCCCCCACAGGCCCTTGCCCATTCGCAGCCCTCCCTTCTTTAGGAAGCCTCGAGCTATCCACGGCCACTAACTCACCTGCACACCTTCGATTCACCACCCGTATATATATGGGCATATACACTTATCTATGGGTATATGCCCATATATACTTCGCATCACACCTCATGTCAACCCCCTTTGCAAATGGCCGAAGACTTTATATAATCGTTTCAATCAAGAGGGAGGCTGCTGAATCTTGAAATCTCTGGCGCAGAGCGATCGTGAGGCCCGATCCAATGTAGCGCAATCCCCGTGCCACTGCGCCGCATTGCGGAAAGCTGCTCGTCGTGTGTCCAATTTCTATGACGCGCATCTCAAAGCAAGCGGGCTAAAGACCACACAGTTTTCATTGCTCGGCCAACTGTCCCTTATCCAATCTCCCCCTCCCACCATGAACGAGCTGTCAGAGTATTTAGTCATGGATCGTTCAACTCTCGGCCATAACCTCAGACCCCTGTTGCGGAGACGATGGGTTGTGTTGCAGCCAGATGCGGAGGACGGACGAACACGTCGCGTGATCCTGACCGCAAAAGGCGCCAAGAAGTTTGCCGACTCGAAGAAGTATTGGCTTAAAGCACAGCAGGAGTATGAGGAGGCAGTCGGGAAGGACGCTGCCGTTGAACTCCGTAGCGCAATGAGTAATCTCACGAGGCTGGACGTCAGCTAACGAATTACCAGCACACCTCTATCAAACCACTAACCCCTCCATGATATCGCGACTGATTCACTTTATAAGATCAAAGAGTTCACGGTGAAAGTCTTGTCCATATACTTCCCAAGTGCTCCCAACATTGTATTCATCAAATGGCGCTAAGAGTCGCTGTCCACGCAGCCCAAAGTATGTCGTTTTTTGATCAAAAGCGAGCTGACTTAAAGGACAGTGTACCCTTTGGGATACGTTGAGAGTCTAAGCGACGCGAGAACGCCGCTGGAGACTTATTTCATCACTCTGCCCTATATACCGGCGTACCATTCATACCCCTGATCTTCCCAATAGCCTCCCTTCCCACCGCCGATGCCGGTGAGAGACTCGACCAGCTCGATCTTCGCGACGTACTTCGCCTGCTTGTAGCCGAGCTGTCGCTCGAAGCGCAAACGAAGCGGCGCGCCATGCGGCACATCCAGCGGTACGTCATTGAGCTCGTAGGCCAAAATGGTCTGGGGGTGATAGCAATCGGCCACGGCTATGCTCTCGTAATACGCAATCCCTTCGTCATCCACATCGGCACAGTGGAACACGGCGTAACGGGCATTCGGTAACGGCTCGACCTGGCGCATCAAATCTCCGATTGGCACCCCGGTCCATTTTCCAATGGCACTCCAGCCTTCCACACAATCATGACGGGTGATTTGCGTTCGGGCAGGAAGTTCTTTCAGCGCGGCCAGCGACCAGCTTCTCGGCACCTCCACCAAACCGACTACTTCCAGCATCCATCCGGAAAAACTCTGCGCCACATGCTCGGCGTATTGCTCCGTACCGGGGTCGGTATTGCCGTTTGCCGGAAAGACCTTGGAGATATCTGCCTCCCCGTATTCTTTCGCCAATGCGTCTCGTGGAGTAACCGCCCGTTGTACAACTTCCGTCAATCGTTCAGCCTTATTGAGAATGCCAGGGAACCAGCTGCTCTGCGTAAGATTGTCGCAACCCGACAGCGCAACCAGACTCGCGGCTCCCAACGTTGCCTTGAGGAATCGGCGTCGTTCTATCGCACATTCATGCTTCATGGCTTACCCCTCACGTTTAACGATGAACCAACCAGTGACCATCGAGCGAATGTTGTTGAAGAATCCTGTGACAATCACATGGAGAATATGAATGACGATAAATCCGACGAACGAAAAGCAAGCAATAAAGTGAATCGTCCTCGCTGCCTGTCGCCCCCCGAAGATGGTGAGCAACCAAGGAAAGGCGGTATCGATCGTCGGTGACATCGCCAGACCAGTCAGCACAATCAGCGGCGCCACAACGAATAAGATGCCTGCGTAGGCCAACTTCTGAAGGACATTGTACTGCTTGGCTTCGTCACCGGTGGGATGTCGAAGGATCAGATGATCTTTGACTGACTTGCCGATGCGACGCAGATCCTTGCCCGTTGGAGCAAGATCTCGTGTGGCATGTCGACTCGCAAACGCATAGGCGGTGAATAGCAATCCGTTGATCACAAAGAACCAGGCGAAGAACAAATGCCATTGCCGTCCCATCGCCAGC
>JABMDK010000006.1:250210-278793 GCA_015903995.1 Nitrospira sp. | reverse complement strand
TACATGTTCAGTTCGGCCCGGGTGAGCAGATAACGCAGGATGTGGTCACGCGAGATCATGCCGATCAGCCGTCCATTGGCGAGCACGGGCAACTGGTTCACATCGTCCTGTCCGATCATCTCCAAGGCGTCCGCGACGGGGGTGTCCGGGGTCACCGTGCGGAGGTGGTTGAGGGGACGCATCACGTCAGACACCATAGTGGACGGCCAGCGCGCCCGTTCGACCGTCTTGACCTCATGCGGCGTGATCAGGCCGACCGTGGCGCCGTTCTCGGTGATGAGAAAGCACCGGCGTCCGGTGCCCAAGAGCGCGTCCTCCACGAAGGTTTGCAAGTCAGCGCGGCCATCCACCACGGGGCAGTCGCGCGTCATCACCGCCTCGACCCGCACGCCGCGTAAGCTCTCACGCACTTCCGTCTCCGCGTAACTGGCCCGCGCCGCGCTGAGCAGAAACCAGCCGATGAAGGCGATCCACAGGCCCCCAAAGCCGGCACCCCCAAAGAACCGGAGGAGCCCCAGGATAATAAAGCCAAAGGCCACCCCCTGCCCGGTCAGCGCCGCAAGGCGGGTGGCGCGCACCGCGTTCCCCGTGCGCCACCAGACCACGGCCCGCAACACGCGCCCGCCATCCATCGGGAAGCCCGGCAGCATATTAAACAGCGCCAGAGCGACATTGATGTACCCCAGCCAGACCAGCATGGCCAGCAGTGGCGTTGCCGGCTCTGTCCAGAGGGGCCAGCCCACCACCCACGCCAGCCCCAGACACACCCCACCGATCAGGGCACTCATGATCGGCCCGGCAATGCCCATCCAGAATTCGGTGCTGGCATCCGTCGCTTCAACGAACCCTTTCACCAACGGAATACCCTGTTGTGGACGGTTGGCCCACACCTAATTTGGCATATGAGCCACCATACCAGAATGGTATTCGGCTATCATTACGAACGAGGCTTAGCAGAGGGACGGCATGAAATTGAACTCCACGATGATGTCTCCTATGTACACCATTTTGCCGCAGTGAGCTTTGAAACCAGACTAATGGAACATCTGGATCTTGAACTCGATTTTCACTATGAACGTAATAACTTTACGAGCGGGATTCCAGAGGACGAGCGGAATGGTGGACATGAAAACATCTACCAGGGGAATGGACGGCTCTTCTACCAGCTCACGGATAAGACAACACTGATGTTAACCGTCCAACGCGCGAATCGCCGGCAGAACTTCTTACAGACGCATGACCATAACACCAATGTCTCAGCAGGGCTCATCCACCGGTTCTGAGCCGGTTAATCGGGAAGGCACCAAACCATGAGAACCATTTCAGTTGTCTTACTCTGTTGTCTACTTGTTGGGTGTCAAGGGCTTCAGGAAGGACCCTCTGAACCACTAGGTAACATTCAGGCGTTAACTGCCGTTCGATCAATCTATATTGAGGATTTGGGACATGATGAGGGTGCCGAACTCGTTGAAGAAACACGCTCTGTAAGGAAGATAATTAGCACTCAGTTGGTCAAATCTGGTCGCTTTTCAGTGGTCCAGGATCCACAGCAGGCTGACGCAATACTCACAGGATTGGTCGGTGTTGAGCGCTGGTATCATGGACTGGAAGGGTACTACGGGATGGAGGGTGACTTGGACGATCATGAGTTAGGCGTGGGGAATGTGCGACTGGTCGATTCAAGAACCAAGCAACCGATCTGGAGACACAAATATCAACCAGGGCTCTTGAGCCCAACACAAAGCGTGGCAGAACGTGTTGCCGACCAAGTCGTCGAGAAATTGCTTCATGACGCCTCCCAAACGGAGCGTGGCCGGCCCAACCAACCCCAATAGGTGCCTCCCGAAGACGCTGCGCAGGCTCGAACAATTCATCCTTTCCTTTCCATCAAGTGTCTGTAACCACCCGTTCTTATAGGCCTTTGACCGTCTACTAATTCCATTGCTCTAGTGCTTGAACCGGCGAGGGCATTGCTGGATTTCCGTATTGTGACCGTGGGCACTTTCTATAGTTAGAATACCTTTGCACTGAGATTTTCTTGCCACTCGACCCGCGATTCTGAAGTTGAGAAAGGCATACGCGCTGGTATACAATTCTGCGCCGTTTCATAGAGCAAGAATCAGCGAGTCGTGTATCTAGGCGCTTGCAGAAATCAACTGTAGGGGAGGGAAAGGGTCATGAGGGCATTTTCTTTACTTGCCGCACTGTTTGCTGTGTCCATAGCCGGTTGTGCAGGACAACCGCTCACCGAGAAACCGCAAGCCGATTCACTTCATAAATTTAACCACGTGGTCCCGAAACATTCCGAAGTGTGTGTGGCGGCCACCGAGGAGGATATTGCGGCTTTGTTCGACCGCTTTTGTTCGACCGCTGGAATAGCTCACTACAAACTGGGGATGTTCACAAGGTCTCCGCCAACTACGCGCCAAAGTCCGTGTTGCTGCCGACGGTGTCGAGCAAACCACGACTCACGGCCTACGATAAAGAAGACTATTTTCACCATTTTCTGGAAAACCAACCGGTCGGGCACATCGACTCTCAAGACACTCGTGAAATCGAGATTGATTGCAATTCCGCGATCGATACAGGACTCTATACCTTCACCTTCAAGAAGACCGGTGCCGCCGTGAAAGCGCGGTATACGTTTACCTACAAGTGGGACGGGAAACAATGGTTGATCACCACCCACCATTCGTCCGCGCTGCCCACGGTAGACGCACCTCCGACACATGTTCATCAAGCTGTTGCGCAACATGCGGAAGAATGCGTAGAGGCCAGTGAGGAGCAGATCGCCGCTTTATTCGACCGCTGGAATGGAGATCTCCAAACGGGAGATGTTCATAAGGTGGCTGCCCATTACGCACCAACATCCCTTCTTCTACCGACAGTATCGAGCAGACCCCGATTTACAGCTGTTGACAAGGAGGACTACTTCCACCATTTTCTCGAGAACCACCCAGTGGGAAGCATTGACTCGCGTGAAATCGAGATCGATTGCAACACGGCGATCGACACGGGACTCTACACCTTCAGATTTCAGAAAACCGGGGCCAGCGTCAAAGCCCGATACACCTTTACGTACAAGTGGGATGGGAAACAATGGCTGATTACCAGCCATCATTCATCGGCGGTTCCACCGAAGGAGTAGCCTGAATAGGCCAGGGGTTTTTACGGAAAGAAACGCGAGGACCGAATTGATGGGTGATTCTTCCTAACCCCTGAACCCCTGCTAGCCCTCTACCCAGTGCCGCATCACCGGCGTCAGGCTGACCTACCACTTGAAGCCGGTGACGGCGGGTAGATACCATTGGACGGTTTCCCCCCACGGCTACCCATGGCACGATGAGATCGTGCCTCAGTGGGCATCAGCTGCACCATCGCGCGATGGCCTGGCCCTATAATAATGTAATAAATTGAGAAGGAGGCTCTGAGGTCATGAGAATGACCGCCACACCCCTACATTTGAGGCATTGTGGAAGCCCAGTCGGCTCAGCGATAAGTGACAGGCACCGGTCACGACCAGCCTCCACCATGTCACAATTCTTAAATTTGAGCCAGCACGCCAGCGATGAGGAAGTTCACTACCTGACGTCCCTGCTTGTCTATCATCTCGTTGATCGGTGTGGAGGGGAATTGCAATTCACTCCCGAGGATATGCGACAGATCCGAGAGAAGCTCGCCAGCAAGATGGTGCAGATCCGACTCGGGAATGACTTGCAACTTCGCATCATCGATCGCCTACCCGAACTCCAGTAAGCAACCTGCTCGTAGAGGGTAGAGGGCCACGAAGGCCATCATCCTGGTTCGATCCCTCCCCCCTCCCATCCCGATTGGTGAGAGTCATAGCCAGACCGATCTTTGCCATGCTCTCTTACAGATTGATAAACAGCTGAAATAAGATGACGTGGTTCATCTGATTCGCCAAGTTGGGAATCGACCGGCTATTTCGAAAATGTCCGGTTGATCCCGATAAAGAACCGGTTTTGGTCGAAACCCGCCTGAGGTCCTCGCGCACCGACCGTGTTCAGGTGGACAAACACCTCATCAGATGCGACGAGAGCCCATTCAGGTGCCATCGGTAGTGGATACTGTCCCCGCAACATCGTGCGGAAGCGGACGGCAGTGCCGTCCACGTGCTCGATCCAACGCTCCTCAAGCCGGGTTCGGCTGACGATTTTGAAAGACTCGAACTTACGCGTATACAACACTTGCTGATAAATACGACTTTCATCAAAGAACGGCGACTGAGGGGGCGTATGCCTTTGGTTATAGTTACCGACCCAGGCATAGCCTTGCCAAATTGAGAGATGCTCCGTCAGTTGATAGCCAACCGCAGGGCGAAGTAGCAGCTGATCGATGTGCCCGTTCTCATCCAGATCGGCAAAGCGCGGTTGGACTTCCATATAGGCAAGAAAGGATGACGGCAGCTTCGCCGTCATGAAAATGGGTGACCACAGGCGAAAGTCCTGACTGAATGTCGAAGGAGCCTGGGCGAAGGTTTCGCCGCCGGCCAATAGGCTCCACGCGAAGGCGACAATTGCGAGCCTCAGGCCCCACGTGCATGTGCGTTGCTCTCCTGCTTCACGCTGCATGGTCCCTCCTTGTGCGGGCCTATGAATGAAAGAATCGAGAAAACCCGGCCCGTTGTCCTCGATGAAGGCGATCGCTGTTCATGGATTCCTTTCCTCAGGATGGGTTTGTACCGGCCCGTGAGTCGGAATCTCTACGCTGCCTTCCCTCGACCTTGTACCGCGTCCAGAACGAAAAACGCTAGTCTGAAATTTCGGTCCTGATCGTGACCTGCTGCCGAAGATTGCGTCCGCCGTATGATTGTGTTAGCTACGTCTCATGTTGGTCATTTCATCGTCCGTGTCGATTCCTGATCATGAAATCGAACTCCACGCGGTTCGATCACAAGGTGCTGGAGGACAAAACGTCAACAAGGTTTCGACCGCGATCCATTTGCAATTTGATATCCGGGCATCGTCGTTGCCGCAGTTCTATAAGGACGGCCTGTTAACAGTGCGAGATCACCGCATCTCGACTGATGGGATCATCACTATTAAGGCGCAGCAGCACCGAACGCAGGAGCGAAACCGGGAGGACGCGCTGGAGCGGCTCCGCCTCTTAATTCAAAGCGTCGCGATCCCTCGCAAGAAGCGACGGGCCACGAAACCGACAAAGGGTGCTCACGAGCGACGAATTGCGTCAAAGAAGCGACAGGGACGCTTGAAGTCACTGCGAAGAACGCTCGATGAGTCTTGATCGCGATCCGATCAAGACGGACGTAGCAGCAGAAGTTTAGAACTGTGCCTTGTAGGTCGCTTTGGTGGGGTTGGCCTGAAGCTGATCGAGCACCGCTTGCGCTTCGGGAATAAAATCAGCCTGATTCTGCTTCTGAGCAATGGCCAACGCATCGGACGCGAGGGTCACGGCTTCGTGATGTCTGCCGTGTTCACACCGGACTTTGGCGAGAGCCAACCTGGCATTGATGGCTTTCGGCGCATGTTGGATGACATCCTCTAGAAGTTTTTCGCCCTTTTTCGTATCACCGCCCAATATTCCAGGCAATTTCACCAGCAATGCCCCCTTGGCCGACAGCGCTTCCAGATACTTGGGATTCAGTTCAAGTGCTCGGTCGAGTTCCTTCATCATGCGATGCAGCCCGAAGATCGACGTCAATGATTCCCCATCGACGCGGAGCAGCTCACCCAGATTGCAGAACAAGGAGAAATGCGCCTCAGGATATCGCTCATCCAAAGCCACGGCCTGTTCCCCGAGGACCTGTCCTTGTTGAAAATGGGCATGGCGCACCTCACGTTCTTTGGCCACCCGCCCTTGCGTGCACTGCTCAAGAGCTCTGTTGGCAAGATCCTTCGCGGAATCTTCAGCCCAGACCGAACCTGAGCACAGCAGTACAAGGCTTGTGATAGTCGCGACCCCGACGATTCCTCTAGTAGCACTGTCCGTCATATGAAGCACTCGGTTATCCCAAGTATAAATGACTCATGATTGAGCAAAGCTGATGCCACGTCCGCATCATGGACATAGGAGAAGAGAACCGTTTGATAAATTTGGAAGGCGTGAGATATAGCTGTGGCATACTGCCTGACGGCGGTGACAGATCCTGGTAGATGTGTGTAGAGAACAACACACCACCTATTCCTGATGTGTTTGGATTGATCCTGAGCTCGTGTTAGCTGGTCCCAATAATTGGACTATTCACTGGGAGCCATCATGCCAAGAATATTGAATCCTCCATCCACATAGATCACTTCGCCGGTAATGCCCCGTCCCAATGAGCTGACCAGGAACAAGGCAGTATCGCCGACCTCACCCTGTTCGGTTGGACGACGGAGCGGCGCAAATTCCTTATGCAGATCGACCATCTTAGAAATGCCCGAAACGCCTCGCGCGGCAAGGGTCTTAATCGGCCCTGCGGAAATGGCATTCACCCGGATATTCAGTGGACCGAGGTCATAGGCCAAATAGCGGACCGTGGCTTCAAGGGCGGCCTTGGCGACACCCATCACGTTATAGTGAGGGACGACACGCTCGCTCCCTAGATAGGTGAGGGTGACGATAGAACCCCCGGCGGTCATCAACGGCAAGGCGGCCCTGGCGACGGCCACGAGAGAATAGGCACTGATGTCGAGCGCCATGGCGAACCCCTGTCGACTCGTATTCACGAATTGTCCGCTCAGCTCTTCCCGAGGCGCAAATGCTAGGGAATGGACGAGGAAGTCGATCTGACCGACTTCCTTCTGCACTTGGTGCATGAGCGACGTAATCTCTCCATCGTTGCTCACGTCGCAGGGAAAGGCTTTCGCGCCTGGTAAGGTGGCAGCCAACTCCTCCACATTTTGCTTCAGCCGTTCGTTTTGATAATTGAAGAGGAGTTGCGCGCCCTGGCCGGCCACCGATTGAGCGATAGCCCAGGCGATGCTGTGCTTGTTGGCCACACCGATCACAAGTCCTTTTTTACCAGTGAGTAACATCGGCACCGTTCTCCTTTGTTGAAAATCGATGGGAGCGGTCAATGGCACGACACGTTGACCAGGACTGCCCTTCCCAAACACCTAGGTTTTACACACCCCAAATAGAGCCCGGGTAGCGAGAAAACTACTCTGGCCTGGGTGACGGAAGATAGCACGATTCTATCTTCCAGTGAAATACGACAGGGTCGCCAGAGGTCCTGGCACGCCGACCTGAAGTAATTTCGGTTAGACCCACTCCATTCAGCCCCAAGAATTCACGAGAGCCTTGCTGGGAATCTCGTAACGCTGTGCAAACACTTCCTAATTCTTCGACGCTATAGCACCTTCCAGCAATAGAAGAAATGGTGCATCAAGCTTGTTCAGCTACCCATGACTAGGTACCGAATTAGTCGGTATACACTACTTCTCGGAAGTAACGAGTTGTGAAAAGCTTGTTGATGGCACTGATGACTGTGGCAGTAGCAGTGACCTTCTCAGCTCCTGCTTTCGCTGGCGAAGAGAAGAAGGAAGAAAAGAAGGGTGGTCATGCGGACACCTTTAGCAGGCTGCGGAAAAACTCTTTGTGACTCATGTAGCCGTCACAGACATCGAGGTTGAGGCCGATGCTGAATAGGCCAGCATCCTGTTAGAGACAAGGAAGAGAAAAAGGCGGATAAGTAACAATTACCTCGCCGTATAACCTTTCCAAGAAGGGGGCACCTCCATCTGGAGTGTCCCTTCTGTTATGTAATGGGTTATCGCGGTCTTCCGCAAGCACGCCGCTATTAACGGACTAGTACTTGCTTCCGTGAGAATCAGCGACGCGTGATGTTCTGTATATAGACTGCCTGTAGCCCAACAATCGTTTTCCCGTCCCGGATCGTGCCATCCAGAATTCTTTCGATCGCTAAGTGCAGCGGCATTTCGACGATCTCCAAGACTTCGTCGCGATCCAGTTGCTGACGTCCTTTCGTGAGACCGTTGGCCTTGTAGACATGAATAACTTCATCTGCAAAACCAGGTGCGGTGAAGATACTCGAGAGCAATTCAAACGAGGACGCGCGATAGCCGACTTCTTCTTCCAGTTCCCGTGCCGCACAATGCAATGGCTCCTCACCGGGAGAAAGTTTTCCCGCGGGAATTTCATAAATGAATCCCCCGGCTGCGTGACGGAACTGCCGGATCAAGACCACAGTCCCATCATCCTTGATCGGTACGACCGCAGCTGCCCCTGGATGGCGGATCGTCTCAAGGTCAATGGTCACGCCATTCGGTAACCGAACGGTGTCCACATTCAGTGTGACGACTTTCCCGGTATAAATGTTACGAACCATTCGAGTTCTCCTCGGCTGATCACTCTCCACATCGCACCGAAAACTGCCCTTGCTGGCGGAGGCTTCCGTTACGTGACAGGACGTCTATAGAACGCCGGCTTCACCACCTTCGCCGGAACCGCTTTTCCTCGAATGTCGATATAGAGCTCCGTCCCAATTTCGGCATATTTGGGAGAGACATATCCCAATCCGATTCCCTTCTGGAGCAGAGGAGAAAGATTGCCGCTTGTGACTTCTCCGATGGGAGTCCGGGATGAGGATGATGAAAAAATCGTGAACCCGTGGCGAGGGACGCCTTTTTCCAGCAATTCAAAGCCGACGAATCGCCGGGACAGGCCTGCTTGTTTCTGCGCCAAGAGGACGGACTTTCCGACAAACTCCCCCTTCTCAAAACGCACGGCCCATTCCGCGCCGGCTTCGATCGGCGTCGTCTGCTCATCGATATCGTTGCCGTAGAGCAAATAGCCCATCTCAAGACGCAGGAGATCCCGTGCACCGAGTCCCGCCGGTTTCAATCCGAACGATCTGCCTGTGTCCAACAGCTTGTCCCAGACTCGGCCGGCTGCTCCGTACACATAGAACTCGTACCCGAACTCTCCGGTATAGCCCGTTCGGGCTGCCAGACACTCCACGTCCGCGATTCGCACCATCGTGGAGGCTCTGAGCGTGAGCTGTTCCAGCTGTGACAATCCGAGCGACCCGACGATCACCCGCGCCGCCTGGCCCTGCAAAGCGATCTGCGCGATCTCTGCCGACCGGTCGGAGACCTGACAGTCAGGGATCTCCCGATTGTGCTCCGTCAGCCACGAGACAATCTTGTCTCGATTGGATGCATTGACGCACAGCAGAAATTCTCCGGCCCTCGCCAGCCGATAGACGAAGATATCGTCCTTAATGCCGCCCTGCTCGTTGCAGACCATCGAGTATTGCGCCTGCATAGGTTTCAGCGCAGCCAGATCATTCGTCGTCATGCGCTGAAGGAACGACTCCGCGCTGGAGCCGGTGACGACCAGCCGCCCCATATGGCTGACATCGAAGAGACCGGCCTTGCTGCGAACGGTGTGATACTCATCCACCACGCCGCTGTACTGGATGGGCATTTCCCATCCGGCAAAGTCGACCAGCTTGGCACCGGCGGCGCGATGTTGTGCAATGAGGGGGGTCTGTTTCATATTGGCGGGGCTGACAAGTGTGCAAGCTTGCAGGTGAATACACGTGTGGGGAACAGACCTGTCAGCTTGTTAACTTGGAACCTGTCAACGTACTCCGAGAAGCTCCACGTCGAAAATCAGCGTGGCGTTCGGAGGAATCACACCGCCGGCGCCGCGCGACCCATACCCCAAATCGGAGGGGATCGTGAGTTTGCGCTTACCTCCCACCTTCATCCCCTGCACCCCTTCGTCCCAACCCTTGATGACCCGCCCGGCGCCGAGGGGAAACGAGAAGGGCTGTCCACGATCGACGGAACTATCGAACTTTTTCCCGTTCTCCAGCCATCCGGTATAGTGGACGTTCACCGTCTTGCCGGCGACCGCCGCATCACCGGTACCGACCACTTGATCGACATATTTCAGCCCAGAGGACGTTGTGACTTCCTGAGTATTCTCAGCCATAGAACCTCCTACTCCCAATGAGACGGTCATCGCGATCATTGTCACGAGTGACAACATGTACGGTGATTTCATAGGATCTCCTTCCTCTCACTGTATGGCATGGGAAAGATTGCTTGGTCAACTGGAGTTTCGCGGCGCATCCCGCTTGGCAAAGAGCGCCAGACTGGCGGTGTATCCGTGCAGAAAGTTGCGGTGTCCGATGGGCCCGATCTCGCCCTGTGCAAAGAATCCCGCGAGGGGAATCGGTCCCAGGCGTTCCGTGGTCGCTGCCGCATCATGGTTCGGCCGTCCGAAGAGCCCACGACCACGACCGCAACAGCTGAACATGAGCGCACCGAGCGCAGGCTGCCGATGGCCGGCTCGGTCGGTCATCAGCAGTTCGTTCAAATCGTCCGTGGCGGACTCCGCATCACGGAGATGGAACTGCACCGTCTGGCCTTCTTGCACCACATCTCCGATCGCGACGGCACCAGAGGTGCGGTCGGCCCCGAGTAGATTCCGGATGAGAAAATCTCCGCGCTCGAACCGATTCCGATGTTCGTCGATCACGATTCCGAGATGCAGTGCCCGATTGGCACGCAACCGGTCGTCTTCCGGCAGCGATTCGAATACGGCCTGTAACCGCTCCAATGCCGGCATGCCCCCGAGCTCGTGAATTAGATTGCGTTCGGCCTTCGTCACGACGAACCGGTCGCCGATCAATCGACAGCCCTGGGAGATGATCGGCCGGATCTCCACGGCCCCTGTGAGCTGGACCCCCACGAGCCCGTCGTCGAGGACCTGATCGTTGAGGATCAACCGATTCATGCCGGCCTCCTGTCCACCGCCGGCCAATCCTCCGACCGCCTTTGCACCGGGATAGCGCTCCTCCAAAATCCCCAGGATATCTTGAATCGGCGTGGTGAAGGGATCGGCAAGCAGGAGGAACGACGCATCGTGAGCCCCTGGCTCAGGCCATCCCGAAAGGTGAAACTGATCCTGCGTCGGTGAAAACGACGATCGCAGCGGGTGTAGATGGACGTCGGGAAGGACGGCGGCCCAGACGGTGATCGCTGCGGAGGTCTCGAACTCCTCGGCTCCGGCAATCACACCTTCTCCGCTACAACCGATCAGGAGGTTCGGACGAAGCGTCTCAGTCAGCACCTGCGCCAGCACCTCGGCCTGCTCTGCATGGTGCGCGGAGAAGAAGACGCAGGCAAGGTCGATCGGGGCGCCGCTGAGCTGCGCCAGAATGTCCTCGGCGACAGCCTGAGCCGCAGATGCTGTCTCTCCTATTGTCGAAAGGGCCACGGCAAATTGCACGGTTGCGCCTCGTGATATGGACGGGCAGGTGAGCCCGGCATATAGATATGGGTCGCACGAGCTTGGAACGTACTGGGAGTCAGACCCCCGGATCCATGCGTTGGGCTCTGGTCTGCGCGAGCTTCTTATAATAACGCCAGAGGTACGAGTGATAGTCGTCGACTTGTGCCAGGAGGTAGTGCAGCTCCGTCGGATCTTCGGTTTCCAACGCGTGAACCATCCGCTCTTTGAGGAACTCGGCAAAGGCTTCCGTCTTTTGCACCGCCGTCAGCAGTTGCAACCCTCCGCCGATCTGATAATCGCCCATACCATTCCTCCTGGTTAACGTTCGCAGGATAACGAGGGAATCTCTACATTTGCAAGCTTGGTTAACCTTACAGCAAATGCTCAGTCATTCAGTTGTTCAGTTTCATCGCAAACCGAGCAGAAGTGTTTGGAGGCGGTTCAGGTCGATGGCCTCAATCCGGTGCCCATCTCGGCCGATGACCGTCGTCGCCATGGTGAGGGCATTGAGGATGGCTTCTTCGGTCGCCTCAACCGTGGCAGTGATGAGTGGATTCAGATGGGTGTCGGCAAGATGGGTCAACTGGTACGTCGACTCTTTGGGATAGTGCGGGATGACGTTGGCAGTCGAGAAGGCCAGCATGAAGTCTCCGCTGCTGTGGCGGGCAGTGGAGCCGGTGCGGGCGAGGCCGAGGGCTGCGCGCTTGGCGAGTCGCGTGAGCTGCCGCCCATCGAGCGGCGCATCGGTGGCGATCACGACAATGATGGACCCTTCACTCTGGCCCGGGGCGAGTGCTTCGGACAGTTGCTGAGACAGTTCATATCGTTTTCCCACCGGCATGCCCGCGATGACAAGTTCCGGCCTGCGGCCATGGTTCGCATTGACGAGCACGCCGATTGTATAGCCGCCTTCTTTCTCGGACAGTTTCCGCGATGCGGTGCCGATGCCGCCCTTGAATCCATAGGAGATCATGCCGGTGCCGGCGCCGACCGTCCCTTCCTTCACCAGGCCACTGCTCGCACTGTCGAGCGCGGCGATGACGTCCTGCTCGGACACGTGGCGGCCTTGGATATCGTTCAGCCGTCCGTCATCGCATTCGGCCACCACCGGCGTGAGCGTATCGTCGGAGATGCCGATCTCGGGATACTGCTTGATCATCCAACTCATGACGCCGTTCGCCACGCGCGGGATATTGAGCGTATTCGTGAGCGCGATGGGATATTCGAGGAATCCTGATTCGGCCACCCATGAGAGCCCCGTCATTTCACCGGTGCCGTTGAGGACGAAAAATCCAGCCGGCACCTTCTTGTGCCAGACATCGTCGCGCGGAATCACGACGGTCACACCAGTGCGGACGGGACCCTGGCCAGGCTTGAGTGGCCCGTCGCCTTGGATGAGGGTCTGGTGACCGACTTTCACACCAGCGACGTCGGTGATCGCATTGAAAGGGCCAGGCTGGTAGGAACCGATTGTGATCCCAAGATCTCGAATTCGTTGGCGGCCTTCATCCGATTCGGCAGCAGCTATAGAAACGCAGCTAGAGATCAGGGAGGCAAGGCACGACAGGATGAGCAGCCGAACGGTCCCCTTCACTAGGAACGGCGCCGTAGGCCTGAGACTACACGTCATGCGTACTGCCTTGATGCGGAATCCGCACATCCATCTTCGGATGTTCCGCTTGGATCGCCGCACCCAACGAGAGCGCCTGTTTCTCTTCCCCATGCACGATGAAGACGGTGCTGGGCTGTGGGGTAATCGCCCGCACGTAGGCGAGCAAATCATTCCGGTCGGCATGGGCCGACAGGCCGTTGAACTTGACAATCTGGGCTCGTCGCTTCGTCGGCACCCCGAAGATCGGCACGACGTCCCAGTTCTCGACGAGCTTGCGGCCCAAGGTATGTTCCGCTTGAAAGCCGACGAACACGATCACATTCGCTTCGTCCTGAATCGCATGTTTCAAATGGTGAATGACGCGCCCGCCCTCACACATCCCCGATGAGGAGATGATGACACAGGGGCCTCGCATCGCGTTGAGACGTTTACTGTCTTCCGACGAGGAGATAAAGCGGATATAGCGTGAGGCGAAGACGTCACCGCCAGACGAGAAGGTCTTCATGGTCTCTTCGTCATAACATTCCGGGTGACGTTTGAACACCTCGGTCGCCTTATCGGCCAAGGGTGAGTCGATATAGATGGGAATGGGATCGACGCGACCTTCACCGACCAGTTCCTTGATGCGCATGACCAGTTCCTGCGTACGGCCCACCGCAAAGGCCGGCACGATGATCTTGCTCTTATGCTGCCGCGCATGGGCAATCAGGTCCTGGGCTTTCTTCTTCATCTCTTCGCCGGCCTGTTCGTGCAAGCGATCGCCATAGGTCGACTCCAGGATCAGAATATCGCAAGCGGGCGGCGGTTCTGGATCGCGTAGGATCGGCATGTGGGATCGTCCAAGATCGCCGCTGAACAAGACGGTCGTGCTGTTCCCGCGCGCTGTATACTTCACTCGAACGGCAGCGGATCCCAGGATATGACCGGCATCGTGAAATGAAGCCACGACACGCGGCGCAATTTTGAGCTGATCCCCGTAGCGCGCCCCTTGAAACTTTCTGATAATCTTTCGGACATCGTCGCCATCGTACAGAGGCTGAATGCAGGTTCTCCCCCGCCGCTTCTCTTGTTTGTTCACGTAGCGGCAATCGTTTTCCTGCACGCGGGCGGAATCTTCAAGCATGATGCCCGCGAGATCAGCCGTGGCTCTGGTGAGGTAGACCTTTCCTGAAAACCCCTGTCCGGGCAAGACCGGCAGCGCTCCTGAATGGTCGATGTGCGCATGCGAGAGCAACACCGCCCCGAGCGACTTGGGTTCAAACCCAAAGTCTCGGTTCCGACGCACTGCTTCCTCCCGGCGCCCCTGAAACATGCCGCAATCAAGCAACATGCGGAAGCCCGGTACCTCAAGCATGTGACGACTGCCTGTGACTGACCGAGCCGCTCCGTGAAATGAGAGTTTCATGGGTTGGGTACTCCATTGTGGTGTGCGATCAGGTCCCAGATTTCCTGCGCTGTCTCAGCGTAGTGAAAGAGGTCAAGATCCGTCTGCGCAATCAGACCGCAGTCGACAAGCAGTTGCCAGTTGATGAGTTGTTCCCAAAAGTCCCGTCCCACCAAGACGACGATGACCTTGTCGGTCTTGCCGGTTTGGAGCAACGTCAGTGTTTCGAACAATTCGTCGAGTGTGCCGAATCCCCCTGGAAACGCGACCAGCGCTTTCGCCCGAATGAGGAAATGCATTTTTCTGATGGCGAAATAGCGAAACTGAAAGCTGAGCCGCGGCGTGATGTAGGGGTTGGGATATTGTTCATGGGGGAGCGTAATGTTCAACCCGATGGATTTCGCCTGAACATCAGCCGCCCCACGGTTCGCCGCTTCCATGATGCCTGGCCCTCCGCCCGTCACCACGACGTAGTCGCAGCGTCCATCGATCTGGCAGGTGGACGAGACCAAGCGGCTGAATTCTCTGGCCACGTCATAGTACGCGGCGAGCTCAAGCTGCCGCTTGGCAATGGCCGCTTTCTGGCGACATGCTGGATCATTCCGCGTGCGAGCAGCCTCTGCTTCGGCTTGCTGCAACGCTTGTTTGGCCACCGCCGGCTCATGCAGTCTCGCACTGCCGAACACGACGATCGTGGATTCAATCTGTTCTTCTTTTTGAATGAGCTCCGGCTTCAGCAGTTCGAGGCCGATCCGAATGGGACGGAGCTCGTCTCGTTGGAGAAACTCGGTATCTTTATCCGCTGGAATATAGGAGGAGGACTGGTTGTCACTTGTCGGACGAGGAGCGGGATCTCTGGTTTCCTGGCTCATGGCGTGCAATTATAGCTGCCGCATGATAAAGGCGGCAATTCATTGTTGAGCTAAGTAGACGTGTCGTTAGAAGGGATAGGGATGGAACGGAGGTCTGGCGAGACTGCGTTGAAACCCTTGCTGTACCACAACCCAGTCAGGGCTATAGAACACTTGGAACTCGTCTACACCTAGTCCCGTCCGTGAAAAGATCAAATCTGGATCCACAGCCACAGGAGTCCAGGGTTTTGCTAACCATCCAAAATTGACACGCGAGTATTTCAGATCGAGGAACCGGTATGTTGCCACCACCCCAGCATCAGCATCAGTAATGGCATCTGGCGTGCCAAGCCTGGTGACGACCTCGGTCAAGGTGGTCTTGCCGGGAACGATAAATGCGACGCTCTCTGGAGTGAGGGTGGTATTGAGGGTTACGCGAACCACATTACAACCCAATAAAGGGAGACAGACCAGCGCTCCCAGTATCATCGGGAGCATTCTCCTGATTACACGTGTCATATCACTCCCCAAAGGGCCAGAATCTGAAGGCCAACTCATCCGTGCGTTTCGATGAGATCACGTCCTCGACGATCCCCTCGCGATTCAGGATGATAAACACATCATCGCTTTTCACTGACAGTCTTGTGAAGTTCAGGATGATCAGGAGCAGGCTTCCCGCTTTTGCATCATATCGATAGTAATGAAACACATCGCGTCCGTTGAGTTGCACTAACCGATCAGGTGCGCCCAGCAGGTTGACGACTTCTGTTTTTGTCGTCGTGCCTTTCTGAATGGCTGCGATAACCTCAGTTTTCACGTCGTCTCCAAGCGTTCCTCGGCTGAAGGCACAGCCTTGAAGCAACAATGCAACCATAACGACACCAAACACATAGTGAACAACTTTCATGAGAACTCCTTGTCTATTTCTGGATAGTCTTATGTCCCAGGACGAAATCCTGCTCGAATACCGTATACACCGACTGGGTGAGTCCTACACGCTGATATACGGTTTGAGCCCTGTGGTTCTCCCGTTCCACATACAATCTGATGCCGCACACTTGTGGATCCGCTTTCGCCTTGGCCAAGATGTGATTGTACAGGGCCTTAAATACGCCCAGACCACGCCGTTCCGGAACAACGTAGACACTCTGGACCCACCAAAAGACTCCGTTTCGCCAGTCACTCCACTCGTACGTTACCATAAGCTGACCGACCTGCTCACGTCTGTTGTCTTCTGACAGTTCGGCAACGATATACGATCCATAGCCTGGGCTTTCTAAGAATGCGAGAATGCCCTGACGCACGGTCGAGAGATCGAGCCGACGATTCTCTGTTTCGAGTGCCATGGCTCTATTGAACTCGACGATGGTGTCCACATCATCCGTGGTGGCAGGTCTGATCTGGAGGCTTTCAGGCACCATAGATCATCTGGGAAGCGATGGCGATGGATCGAGCCAACCAGTTGGAGGTCGATAGAATCCGGCTGAAAACTCCATTTTCATCGCGTCTTCGACAGGAAGATTGATCGGCCGCAGTACATGTTCCGGGATGAAGGCGAGGAAGCCGGTAAAGGGGTGAATCGCGGTGGGAACAAAAACCATAAAGAGGGTGTGGGAAGGCTCGACTTGAACGGAAGGAGGCGCTGTCCCCATCACAAATCCCAATGCCCAACAACCGTCTCGAGGAAAGGGAAACGCGACGACCTTACTACGCCCGAAACGAGAGCGAAAATTCAGGATATCCGTCATACCCTTCAGCGTGAGGTAGATGCTCTGCACAAGCGGGATCTTTTCAATGCGGTGCTCAAGCCGTGCCAGCAAGCCTTGCCCGATCACATGGTCGCCGATGAGACCGGCAAGAATCAGAAGGGCGGCCAACAGGAGCAGTCCGAGACCTGGGAGGGGATCCGACATGTATCGACCAACCAAGCCATCAAGTGTCGTGAAGAGCGTCATGAGGATCAAGAACGTCGCCCAGGCCGGGACCAGAACAATGAGGCCCGTCATGCATGTCTTTGAGAAGGCTTTGATCATCACGGCACATCCTTACGAGAATCTTGTTTACTGTAGCAGATACGGCAGAAGATGAGGAGTTCCTTCTGACGGCTTGCGCTTGATATGTCTATCGATTATTCTACCGGCTGTCACATAGCGGGAGGTCGACGCTCATGAGTATTGATAAAGAGCTCTTGGCAATCCTCTGTTGCCCTGAGACGAAGCAAACTGTGAGTCTGGCTGAAGAGTCTCTCATTCAGAAGCTCAATGCTGCGGTCTCGCGCGGCGAATTGAAGAATGCCGGGAAGCGGCCGGTGTCCGGCGAACTCGACGGTGGTTTGATTCGTGCCGATCGGAAGATCCTCTACCCCATCCGTGACCACATCCCGGTGATGCTGATTGAAGAAGGCATTCCGCTAGAACAAATTCAATGACCCAACTGATTGACACCTTTTGATTGGCGTATTTTTCTCTCTCCTTTCCATACTGTTCAGGAGATGACCCTCGTTAGGTTTTCTCTTCAGTCGATAGGGCTCTTCTGCGTTCAGAAGCCCATGGGTTGTGACTGATTTCCAGTCACGATCTCAGTTACTCACACATGGAGACTGAGTTCACCCAAAGTCTCGGATGCTTCGACGATTGCTGTAGCGATGTCTGAAAAGGCTAAGGAGTGACGATCTGAGGGGCTTTTACGGGATGGTCCGTCTTTGATCCCGTAGACGTTCCACAGTGGGTGCAGAGATACTCATACAGATTTCCGGTTGGCAGCACCAGAAGGAGTCGTTCCCTTGTCGGAGTGGCTACACGGCATCGCGGACAGAAGAGGAGAGAAGCATTGAGTGAACCGAATTGGTCTTGGGGGGTATCCGTGGAAGGGCGTGGCCGATTTCTTGGTTGTCGTGGAACCCCAGGTATCCATTGGCTGTTTGGTCGACGTGAGGACGGTAGCATGGTTTAATCTTAGTGAGAATCGGAAGTCTTGGTCAAGGGTTAATCAATTTCACCCTGAATCAGACGGATAATGTGCCGACCCAGGGAGGACATAACGCCATGTTAAACCAATTGTTATCATACCGCGAGAAAGAGCGGCCCGCATAGAGCAGTGCTGCTCTATCTGAGAACAGAGGTAAGCCAGCGGATTGTGACCTCTCAGTGGAGAATAGATCGATCTGGTGCCTGGTGATCGATTCCGTTTACCAGCTGGAATAGGCGGGGCCGTACCTCTGTTGTGCCACAAGAGAGGCAGCCGCCCCGTCAGACGAAAGGAGCTAGTTAGACGGTGGTTTTGGCAGACTCTATTTCAGTGGCTGTGATGAGGCTGGAGAGATAATCCGCAACAAAATTAAGGGCTTCCTCGCGCCCATCAGCACGCCGTCCTTTTTCCCTCCGCTGGACGGAGAGTTCATGCTCCAAATCGGATTTCACTTCCCCCAGGATCCTTTGGAGAGACGACGGCGTCAGGTTGGTGTCCATGTCCTCTAGTTCCTGACATCGGTCAAGGACCCAATTGAGTCCTTCAATACGTCCAGCGTAATGCTCCTGCTCGGCGGTATCGATCCTTGCCATCGCGGTGGCAAAGGTCTGTGCTTCGTAAATCAAATTGTAAAAACTGGTGACGGCCCTTTGTAACGATGGATTCATGATACTCCTTCTCCTTTGGATGAGTCGCAATTATACATGAGATTGGAGTACCGACAAGGAGTATTTTTTGTTGTGATCTTAGGGAAGGTCTGATTTTTTCGGAATTTGGATCACAATCCAGTTGAGTTTCCGGTGTTTTGAGAGCTGCATGGCCCAAAAACGGAATTCATCAGACATTCCTTAGGTGAATAGGAGCGAATGGAACTCGTTCATGAAGCCATAGTAGAGGGACGCAAAGTCTTTTAAACAGTCCGGGCTGGTTTCCTTCAGCCGTTTGAAGAAAAAGACCTGCGTGCGTGGATCAAGCTGCTCAAGAAGTTGACTCAGCTGAGCCATGGAATAACTGCCTGCCGGAACGCTGAGAATATAATGGACAAGGCGCTCGACGAATTGCTGAGCGACATATTCACTATTCAGATAGCCATCGGGGAGTTTACCGGATGCGAGAAACTCATCAAATGGAATGGCCTTGGCAGCAAAGGGAACTGCTTGCTGCTGATGTGATGTCACGCCGAGAGTACTCCCTAATACAAGAGCAAAGACTCAATGATACAAAACTGTACTGGACAGGGTCTGTCCCGTCAAGCGTGCAAAAGAAGCAGTGCTGCTGAGCCAAAAGACCATTAGTGGGGGATAGTTTGGCTCTAGCAGGTTTAAGATCTACACGTATGGGATTGGACTGGCTGGTACTGGTAAGGACTTTGAGGTGAGAGCATGAATATTACAAAGCTCCCGATACAAACCTTCGTGAAAATAGGGTCATGATATATATGATGCTTCACGAATCAGTTAGAAACCTATGCTCCTAAAACAGATGAGGGCGGAACCCTGAGAAGGACTCCACCCCCATCCGAAGACAACACCTGCGTCAGATTATAACCAGGTCACTCGCTCGGCCGGCCGAATGTAGATCGGCTCTTCGACCTGAATCCGCGCCACTTCCTTCCCTGATTTATTGAAGCCCAAGACGGTATCGTTGTACATCTCGAAACGTTTCCCGTGGATCTGGGTTTCAAATACTTTTGGACCTGGAATGACATCGTAGCGGAAGACAATCTGCTGACTGGCTCGCCAAAGCTGGAGTACGGCCAACAGTTCGCGACTGGGAACCAAGTATTTCTCAATGGCATTGTCCACACCTGGACCGAACATCTGCCGTGCATAGCCCCGCGGGGAATGTCTCGGTGGAATGTAGTACCCATTAGGCTCGGTTCCCCATTGCGGATACAGGGGCAAGGCCACCTGCTCCACTCGGATCGCATAATAGAGTGGATGCCACCGATCTTCCGCCCACAGGCCATCCTCGCCAATCCGCATCAGGCTCTGCATACGAATCTTCCCGACGCAGGCTGCCATACAGCGAGTTTCCATCGGCTCTCCACCAGTCAGGGGGTCTTTTCCTTCGATGCGGGGATAACAGGCGATACACTTCTCACTGACCCTGGTCGTCCCCCGATACATAGGCTTTTTATATGGACATTGTTCAACACACTTCTTGTAGCCCCGACAACGATTCTGATCGATGAGGACGATACCATCCTCGGGTCTCTTGTAAATAGCCTTCCGAGGACAAGCCGCCAAGCAGCCTGGATAGGTGCAGTGATTGCAAATACGCTGGAGGTAGAAGAAGAAAGTTTCGTGTTCCGGAAGGCTGCTCCCGGTCATTTTCCATGGCTCATCCCGCGAGAACCCTGTCTTGTCAATGCCTTCGACTAAGGCCCGCATTGAGGTGGCAGTATCTTCGTAAATATTGACGAAGCGCCATTCCTGGTCCGTCGGAATATAGCCGATAGCGGCCTGACCCACTTTGGCTCCCGCATCGAAAATAGTCATCCCTTCAAACACTCCATAGGGAGCATGGTGTTTCCGGCCGACGCGGACGTTCCAGACTTGACCCCCAGGATTCACCTGTTCGATCAGCTGCGTGATTTTGACATCGTAGAACTGAGGATACCCCCCATAGGGCTTGGTTTCCACGTTGTTCCACCACATGTATTCCTGCCCTTTGGAGAATAGCCAGGTCGACTTATCGGCCATACTACAGGTCTGGCAGGCCAAACAACGATTGATGTTGAAGACAAAGGCAAACTGCCACTTCGGATGCCGTTCCTCGTAGGGATACAGCATCTTTCGTCCCAGCTGCCAATTATAGACTTCAGGCATTGCGTCCTCCGTTCTATGTTCGACGTTCTCCGTGTGAGGCCCTGCACATTCACGCTTGAGCCTCACACGCTTTGTCGTGTGTCCTGGTTTACACCTTAATTTTAATATGTTCGCCCTTAAGCCATTTGATCATAAACTCGTTTTCTTGCCCCGGCGTGAAACCGGTCCGAACCGGTTCCCACGGACCGCGGGCGCCGATGCCGCCGTCTTCCGCCTTGGTGATACGGATGAGACATTCCTTCGGCACCGTGTTGATGGCGTGGTGATCGACTTGATACCCCCACTTAAACTTCCAGGCAATTGCGTGCTTACCAGGTAATGAGTCGGTCTGGTGCATGGGCATCAACCAATTTCTGGTAAACGACTGTTGGGCGCCATATCGGAAATTGGATTGATATCCGGTATCAATCGCGATCGCTCGTCCATCCGGCCTGGTTTCATGGCCCTTAACCGATTTCGCGGTGGACACATAGGGCGCATGTTTGGCCATCGTAACGTGGTACGGATAGGCCGGGTTGTACTTGGCACGAATCATCAGCCGCGCCACCTTGTAGTAAGGATCACTCGGCTTCCACCCGCGGTAGGGGCGGTCTACCGGGTTCCCATCGACATACACATAGTCGCCATCGTTGATGCCACGGTCTTTGGCGGCCTGAGGATTGATATGAATCTGGTGCTCGCCGACTCCTGGCGTCCGTTTGTCCATACGATAGGGATCGCCGAAATTGGACTCGTAGATCTGCACCCAGTCGTTTACGGACCACTGACTGTGGACTCGGTGACGAGTTTTGGGGGTCACGCAGTAGAACTGATACCCTTTTTCCCATAGAGGATTCGAGTGGCGCATAATTTCATGCCACGACAACTTGATATTACGGACTGTTTTGTCGTCGTGATGTTGCGCCGTAATGGGAATGCCATAGTCATCAGGCCGAACATAGGGGTTCGTCGTGAAGATGGCGTTCGGGAGATACGGCGTGGCCTCCGGACCCTCTCGATGGGAGATAAAGTTTTCTCCGTATTCGATGGCCTCTGGTTCGATACGGTAGTTCTCGTATCGTCCGCTACGGGTCCACATCGGTTTCGACTCATTGGTCTCTTCCCAGAAGGGATGCCGCGGATACGTACGAACCATGACCATCCAGCCCTTTTCGGACTTCAACATGACGTCGGCTGAATAGCCATAGAAGGTGCTTGAAGCATCCAGCATGCGCTGTGCATAGACATCGACTCGGTTCGCGTAGACCATGGCAAAGTAGTCACGCATGCGCTTGTCGCCGGTCATATCCGACAGCTTGGCGGCCACACCCGCGAAAGTATCCAAATCGTTACGGGTGTCATACAACGGCCTGATGCCTCCCTTCCAGATCTGAACCCATGGATTGGAAACCGTGATCGTCATTTCCGGATAGGTAAACTCCATCCAAGAGTTACAAGCAAATGCGATGTCGTTGTGATTGACATCGGACGTCATTTCAATGTCCTGAGTAATCAGACACTCAATGTTCGGATCAACGTTGCGCACCATGTCGTAATGGTGCTTGGCATTGTTCAGCACGTTGACATTGACGACCCAACGGAACTTGCTGGGTGTCGGCATATGGGTCTTGCCGGTGAAGACCTTGCGTCCATACTTCGGCGTATTGACGATCAAGGCCGTATCACCATGGTTCCAATACCCGACTTCTTCACCGTAATAGTAAGACTTGGTCTTAATTTCTTTTCCGTGGGCATTCGGATCCAACGTAATATTGAAGGGATCTTCGCCTGTATGCACGGACAATCCGGCACCCGACCATGGCGTCGCCGTCCATGCTCCCGCTTTGTAGTTTCCCGCCCAGGTGTGCTGACCGGTCCCGAACTTGCCGACGTTGCCGGTGATGATGAGCACCATCGCAGCTGCGCGTCCGTTCGCCGTCATGTGAAAATAGTGACAGACTCCTTCACCGTTGTGGATTGCAGCGGGTTTAATGGTGCCCGAATCTCGAGCCCAACGCACAAGGAGATCCTTGGGTGTGCGACAGATCTGATGAACCGTATCCAGATCGTAGTCTTGGAAATGGATGAGATACATCTGCCACACCGGCATCGCATCGATTTCACGACCGTTGAGCAGTTTCACTCGGTAGGTGCCTGTGAGCGCTGCATCAATACCACTATTGGTGTAGTGCCAACCTACCTGCTCACGATGCAACGGAGTAGCCTGTTTCTTATTGAGATCCCATACCATCATACCGCCGAGACGCTCAATTTGTTCCGGCTTCAAGGACTGAATTCGGCCTGAGTAGCTCTTGGAGAAATCCGGAAACTTGTAATCCGCGACTACGTCGCGCGGATCCAAGTACTGTAATGTATCCGTACGTACCAAGATGGGCGCGTCGGTAAATTGCTTCAAGAAATCCACGTCGTGCATATTTTCGTCGACGATGATTTTCATCGCGCCCAAGAATATGGCACCGTCCGATTCCGGACGCAGAGGCATCCAGTAATCAGCACGGTAGGCAGTGGGATTGTATTCCGGCGTGATGACGACCACACGAGCTCCGCGCTCAATACACTCCAACTTCCAGTGCGCTTCCGGCATTTTGTTTTCGACGAAATTCTTCCCCCAGCTCGTATTCAGCTTTGAGAAGCGCATGTCTGAAAGGTCGATATCCGAACCCTGCACACCGGACCAGAACGGCTGCGAAGGATTTTGATCCCCGTGCCAGGTATAGTTCGACCAATAACGACCGCCCTGAGCTTGATCAGGACTGACCTTGCGGATCCAGGTATCCAGCAAGGCATTGATTCCACCGTTCATTCTCGTATTGCCCATCTTACCGATAATACCGAGAACCGGCATTCCGGCACGATGCTTAAAGCATCTGGTACCAGCGCCCTTCATCATCTCGATCATTTCCGGCGCATAACCCTGCTCGCGAAGACGCCGCGCTCCGGCTTCACCGCTATACCGGGTGGCAATGATGATCATCGCTTTTGCCGCGTAGGTAAAGGCCGTATCCCAGGAGACACGGAGCATATCGTCGAGGAAGCGACTGTCGAACTTGTACTTGCGCTTGGTTTCCGAAGTCAGCTCAGGTGAACCGTCATCCATCCACTGCTTCCACCCCTTACGCATCAAGGGGCCCTTTAAGCGATAAGGCCCGTACACACGGCGATGAAAGGTAAACCCTTTGAGACACATCCGCGGGTTGTGAGCAAACGTTCCACGATTACCATACAAGTCTTCATAGGTTTGGTGGTCATAGTTCTGCTCCACGCGCATGACCACTCCGTTGCGAACGAAGGCGCGTACCCGGCAAGCATGCGTGTCATTGGGTGAGCATACCCATGTAAAGGATGAATCGTAGCGATACTGGTCATGATAAACCCGCTCCCACGATCGGTCGGGATAGTCCCCCAGCGGGTTGCCGACTTCGATGACCGGCTGGAGAGCCGTCAATGCCAGAACTTTGTCCGCCACGGCTGCGGCAGCAACAGTGCCGACAGAGACCTTCAGAAATTGTCGACGTGACAAGAACATTGTGGATACCTCCTCAACGTTTATGAACTTGAACGAGCCCAGTTTTCCTGCTTGTTTTCACATGTCCTGGGTATCACCCAGCAATCATTCATTTTCTCGATAGGCCTAAGCCACGAGGGACATAACACACAGAGCGTCCGTCTCAGCCCTAACCTGTTGAAAAAAACCGTAAGGCATATACCATCGCCCATCATTCGTTGCAACTAAAAACAACCGCAATATTCGAGCCACACTTAGTTGCTTGAAAGCGTTTCATCTAATTTCTCATAAGAGTCTGAAAAACAATTTGTTTTACTGTATTGTATTTCTAAATCATGTAATTCCATCATGTACAACTTATGAGTAAAAATAGTAACGGTCTTCGCGTGATTAGGGCCTGTATCTTGTGCAGTTAATGATTTAATACTCATAAAATCATGCTGTTTAACTATAAAGAGTTTTTCGAAATTCGTGATAGTTACCATAATGTAACGCCTCGGTTTTTGTAACTCATATTTTGTGTGAATCGACCAAACTCCTGGCTTGACAGTATCCCGAGAGGTCAGTACACTCCCCACCTCAAACCTCGCGAGCGGGAATAGCTCAGTGGTAGAGCATCGCCTTGCCAAGGCGAGGGTCGAGGGTTCAAATCCCTTTTCCCGCTCCATCGAGATCATCTTTCGACAGACTTCCTCTCTAACTCTGTGTTCTCAGCCCATCCTGCTGTGTACTGTGTACGAAGGAGAGTCTCTTCCTGATCGTGTTACGGTCTATTGAGTGCCATCAGGTCGCGAAGACGATCTTCAGCGAGTAACAACTCCTCTCTGGTTGGGGGAATTTGACCGAATCGTACTCGACAATAGAGCTCTGTAATCGACGCAACCGCTGAACCAGCATCGTTCCACCGCTCCTGAGTGAAGCGGACAAACTCAAGGGGCGGCATCTCCGCGAGTTTCGCAATGCCTTTCCGAGCGAGATGTCCGATCATTCGTCCGTAGAGCTGTGTGATGACCCGTTCATCCCGAGTCGTTTTTTTACTGACGGCCCCCTTGGCCCAGGGCCGCCTAATTCCCACCCAGAGAAGAAGGGCGAGACCGATCAGCACGAGGCCAAGCACCTCGACCAAAGGCTGTATCGCTCCTTTGGATGCATAGTCCGTCATCTCGACAAACATGGCCATGAGCGGGATGAAGAGTGCGCTCATGGAGTCGAGAGCCCTGTTTCGGGCCGACGTACTCCCCGCTTTCAATTCCTGCACAACAGCAAGCTGATCAGCCGCACTGTACTGCACAAAAAATCGGCCCCACTGAAGCCTGATGGTATCCAGCATTCGTCCCAACGCGTACCAGGCCGGAGACCCGTTGCCGACAGATTCGATCGAAGGAGGAGTTGGGTCCATCGTGATCCACCCGGAATGCGGCAGGTGCACCTCTACCCACGCATGAGCGTCTTGCTGTCTGACCACATAGTAGTTGCCGTATTCGTTCCACTCCGTGGCGAGAAATCCCGTGACGAGACGCGCCGGGATTCCGATCGTCCGAAGCATGATCACCATGGCGGTGGCGTAGTGTTCACAATATCCGGTCTTGCGGGTAAAGAGGAACTCCTCAAGCGGCTGATCCTGCTCGCTCAGAGGCGCATCAAGGCTATACCGAAAGTTGTGGGTCAGGAATGAGTGGATAGCGGTGGTTTTGCCATAGATTGTGTGTTGTGTGTGAGTGATTTCGTTGGCCAGAGCGGCAATCCGCTCGGATTGCGCAGGGATCTGCAGGAAATGTCGGATGACCGATTCAGGGTAGAGACTGGGCTCCGCGCCGAGATCCTCCGGTAGCACCGGGTTGGATCGGGAGAGGACGGAATATTCAATCCGTGACGAACTGGGGAATGGGAGATACACCGAGCCGGTGAGATCGGACTGGACGCTCGGGAACTTTCCACTGACGCTCTCGATAAACGGAGCCGCAAAGAGAACCGGAGTATCGAGCGGCTCCAACAGAATCTTCTGTCGGATAGTCTCACCAAGGCGGAGAGGCGTAAGAGATCGACTGCCACGAAGGATAAAGGTACCGATCGCATCTTCGCTCACGCTCCGCCGGTAGTTCAGCCGATTTGTCCAGGCCTTGCCGTCGTATTGATCGAAGGCAACTCCTCGTAGATACAGGCGACTCGCTTCATGCGGGGGGCCATCGGACAGCTCAACCCGCATGACGACGCTGGGATCTCGCTTGATGGGTCCAATCTCTCCTAAATTGACCGTTTCGGAGAATCCTGACGTGCGAATGTTCTCCCCAAATCCCTTTTGGTAGAACCCGGCACCGACTCGGGGAATCGTGAAGAAAATCACCAACGTCAGCCCAAAGGTTGTGAGTGCAAGCCCGTTCGCAAGCCAAAAGAGTTGTGGTGTGACCTGGCTGACCGATGCCGGAGGTTGTGGTCGCATGGCGACCGGCATCGTGAGCATGCTGGGTTCCTCCGGATGTTTAGTCAGCTGAAACAGCAACAGTGTCCACACGCCGGCCAACAGATAGAGCAAGAAAATCGGGAGATACCACAACTCCGTCGTGAGGGATCCGGAAGCCAGAATCGCGACTAGACTGATGGCATAGAGATGCAGATAGTCGCGACGGCGTGTGAGATTGAACAGCTTGATGATCATAAGGATCATGAGGAAGTGAATTCCGGCCGGAAGGAGTTCGCCCGAGACCCACAACATATCCACCCAGAATCCAAGAAAGCCGACGATCACCAGAAGATTACACCCGGTGGTCGACATGAGCGCAGACGTGGCGAATCGCTCCACGAATTTGCCCCCTGCATTCCGTAAGAGCGCACCGATCAGCGCGGCCCCAGTCAGCGCAGCCAGCCATTCCGGCAGCCCCGCTCCAAGCGTCAATCCGATGAAAGAGATAGACGCCAGCCAAATCGACGCGAACCTCAGGGCTTGATCAAACGGCATGGATCGCTCCGGCAATGAGGTGTCCGTTGATCAGAATGGTAGGCTGGTCAGGCTCGATATCCCCCGGACCTCGCCATGACTGGACGACAATCATCACCCCCCCGTCGACTTCCAAAGGGTCTCCGGACAATTCTGTCGGCACGACGGACCCTGCAAGGGGTGAGCACCGCTCACAAAGGGCGAGCATGTGAAGAAGTTCCAAGAGGTGACCGTCTCCTTGACCGAACGATGAGCGAGACGACCCCACGAGCAACCGGAGCAGATACCCGCGTTGCGCCAGGTGCTGAATAATGGAGGCCGTGAGGGAGACAGCCTCTTCAAACACGGCATCGTGACTCACCGGAGCAACAGTGGGTAAATGCACGGTGGCTCGGCGTTGGCCTTCAGCCTCGGTTTCTCGGACCGTTAGTTGAGACGTCCGCGCCGTCGTTGGCCAATGAATGCTTCGTGAGTCATCCCCGGCATGATACAGACGCAGATTGTATAAATCATTGCCGGGTCCCCGTTGCGGGACGCTCTGTTCCGCTCCAACAGCGAGAAGCCCTTGCAACATGCTCTCGTCGATCGGTTTGATTGCCGGACAGACAATAATCGTTTCATCGATCGGGTAAAACGTGTGTTTCGTGAAGAGTCCGAACGGAAACTCCGTCCCGACACAGACACCGTCCAGGTGTAACTGACCACGCCGTGTGGCGATGAGAGGATAGGACACCATCTGGCTGGCGCCTGGAAGAAGTTGACGAATCTCCAAGCCTCGATCCAGCTTCCGGCCATCACTGACATCCAACAGTTTCAAGGAAAAGCTGGGGAGCTGTGACTTCCGATTCTTCACGACCAGCGTAGCAGTCGTCGGCTCATTCACGATGAGATGATCGGGAAGATGGCGATGGAATTCCAACCGGCGCAAGCAGTATTCCGCCGCAATTCCCGAGATCAGCACGAGACTCAGCATCATCGCAAGCAAGAGATAGAAAAGATTGTTGCCGGTATTGATGGCGGCGATGCCGATCGCCAGGGTGAAGAGCAGGAATTGAACGCCCTCCGACGTCACGCTTGTCGACCGGTGGCGAAACATTCGCTGAAGAAAGGAAGGAGATTGACGCAGCATGTACCACCAGCTCCACGCCAGGACAGCAATGTAGTGGAAGACCTAGCAGGATGCGGAAAAAGTCCGCCAGCGGCGTTTTCGCCTCGCTCAGAGGCTCAACGTACGGCCCAGAGTACGATTCGCCTCTTCGCTCGCTGCGG
>JABMDK010000006.1:242427-250110 GCA_015903995.1 Nitrospira sp. | reverse complement strand
GGTAGAGAAAGGACGGCAGTTTGAGACGAGATCGGCCATGAGTCCCCGTCTGGTGATCACGACGATTCCTTTGGCCTTGACTCCCTGGGCGAGCTGAACGGCCGCCACCGCGAGTTGCTGCTTATTTCCCGCGTTGCGCAAGTGTTTTGCAAACCGCAATCCGGGTATTGTTTCGGATTTAAGCGCAATCTTGCGCAGGTATTCAACACACTTCACGGGATACTTCCCGACCGTGGTTTCCCCGGACAGCATGACGGCGTCGACTTCTTCATAGATCGCGTTGGCGACGTCGGTGACCTCGGCGCGGGTGGGGTGCGGGTGGTGGATCATGGATTCGAGCAGATGGGTTGCCACGATTACGCGCTTTCCGTACTCGGCGCATTTTTGCACGATCGTCCGCTGGACATTCGGCAGATCTTCCACGTTGATCTCTACTCCCAGATCTCCACGCGCGACCATGATGCAGTCCGATTCTGTGATGATCTCCTCTAGGTTCCGGACCCCTTCCTGGTCCTCGATCTTCGCGATGATCTTCACCCTTCCGACTTTGTCGCCCATGAGTGCCTTGAGTTGCTTGATATCCGCGGCCTCGCGCACGAAAGACAGGGCGATGAAGTCCACATCCCGTTCCAGGCCGAACAGGATATCCTTGGTGTCCTTGTGCGTGATCGCCGGCAGATTGACCCGGATGCCGGGGAGATTCACGTGACGCTTGCTCTTCAAGAGCCCACCGTCCAAGACGCGGCACCGCATGAAGCGCTCCTGTTTCTCCAGTACTTCGAAATTGATCAGCCCGTTGTCCACGGTGATCTTATCCCCGACGTTGACCGCCTCAAGCAAGTCCGCATAGTCGATGTGGATGGAGCTCTCTTCCACGTCCATTGGCCCGCGCGTGGTGACGGACACAATGGCGCCCTGCTGCAGATCGAGATCGTTGGAGAGGTCCCCGGTGCGGATCGCCGGGCCTTGCGTGTCCAGGAGGATGGGGATGGGAAGCTTCACCTTCCTGTTGAGTGTCTTGATGTGCTGGATGACCTTGGCGTGGGAGTCGTGGTCGCCGTGGGACATGTTCAGCCGTACGATATTCATGCCGGCCTCGTACATCTTGTGCAACATCTCGTAGGATTCCGTGGCCGGGCCGATCGTGCAGATGATGCGGGTCTTTTGCATGCATGCTCCCTGGGATACTGGCCTATCCCCGCTAGCGAGGTAAAGCCCACAGATTTATGACGACGTCATGCGACGGGATTAGGAGAGGAACCGGGACCATTCTACTTTGTATCGTCGGCCTAGTCCATCGCATGTGTGAGGGGTGGACGATCGCTAATGATGAGCGTTGAACGATGAGCGATGAATTGTTTGGGAGCGCGATGAACGACGAACCTTGCCGGCCTGATATGCACCGCGAAGTGATTTCGCGGGCTGGCTCACTTCTCGAAATTTAAGGGGAGTCGCCCGACTCGGCAGTTCAGGACATGATAGGCGAGGTCTCCAGCAGCGAGGCGTGGACGGCGCGGCATGCGAGTCTTCTACCGAAAACACTGCGATCCCGTCAAAAAAAGACTCCCGACCCGAAGGGCACTTACTTAACGGCTACAAACGGCTACATAGGTAATGTGACGCACAAAAGGCTGATTTCAGTGATACGGTAGGGGGGGCCAAACACCCATCGACCTTTCACCCGAGGAGTAAGTCTGAATGCATCCGAAGCATCGCCCGCGTGCCCAGCACCAACGACGGATTCGTTGTCATGTCCACAACCGCGATGCCTATGCATTCTTCAACCTGCTCACACGCCCTGAGTTCTTGGGCGCGGTCGAGTCGCTGTGGCCACCGCATCGGGAACGATTGTTCCCCCCAATCGAAACACTGTCGATGTTTCTCACGCAGGCGCTTAGCGCGGATCGCTCGTGCCAGAACGCGGTGAACGATCGGGCCGTCACACGCGTGGTCAGAGGACTGCCGCGTTGCAGTACGCATACCGGGGCCTATTGTCGGGCGCGACAACGATTACCAACGGAGGTGCTCTCGACCCTGGTACGACAGACGGGGCGACGGATCACCGCGCAGGCCCCCGAGCCCTGGCGGTGGCGAGGGCGTCCGGTCCGGCTGGTGGACGGCACCACCGTGGTGCTGCCGGATACGCCAGCCAATCAGGCCGCCTATCCACAACCACGGAGTCAGAAGCCCGGCCTGGGGTTCCCCGTGTGTCGGCTAGTGGGTATGCTGTGTCTCGGGAGCGGGGCGGTGCTCAATGCGGCCATCGGTCGATATCAGGGGAAGGGCGGCGATGAACAGACCCTCCTCCGTTCGATACTCGATACGTTGGAGCGTGGGGACCTGCTCGTAGGCGATGTATTTTACGCCACGTATTTTCTGCTGTGCACCTTGCGCGAACTGGGCATTGATGCGGTCTTTGAGCAATACGGTGCCCGCCAACGCCGGACCGACTTTCGGTGCGGTCAGCGGTTGGGCCCGCGCGACCATCTGATCGTGCTGCACAAGCCGACCATCAAACCTGACAGGATGACGCAGGCGGCCTACGACCAGGCCCCTGCGACCCTACTGGTACGGGAACTGCGCACCGGCGGCAAGATCCTGGTGACAACGCTGCTGTGTCCCAAGGAAACGCACAAGTCCACCTTGAAGTCACTGTATCGAAGCCGATGGCATGTTGAGCTGGATCTGCGCAACATCAAGAGCACCTTGGGCATGGAGCGGTTGAGCTGTCAGACCCCGACCATGGCCATCAAGGAGATGTGGGCCTATCTGCTGGCCTACAATCTCATTCGGCTGATGATGGCTCAGGCGGCGCTGCTCACCGATTGGCTGCCGCGCCAGCTGAGTTTCAAGCACACCCTGCAACTCTGGATCGCCTGGGATCATCATGGCCCTGACATCGACCACAACAAGACGCGGTATGCCCTGTTCGTCCTGATCGCTCAACAGCGGGTCGGCGACCGGCCCGGCCGCATCGAGGCCAGGGCCATCAAGCGACGACCAAAGCCCTACTCGCTGCTCACCAAACCACGTGCGATCGCCAGAGAAGACATCCGCAACTATGGCCATCCGAAGAAGCTTAAGTAAGTGCCATTCACTCCCGACCCCTTTTATTTCAATAGCGATCGTGGCTTAACCCGGTGTCCACGAAATTAGGGGAAGGTCAGAATGGAGCAATGACGGGGAAGCCAGTGGGCCTTCAGTGATATTTCGGGCCTATGTTGAGGCCTGCTGATACGAAGTGGGGGTGGTATGCTCCGGCTTCGAGCCATTCTCGCAAAGTCTCATGGCCTAGTATTCGCTTCCACTCAACCTGGGTGTATTTGCCTTCGAGCTTCTTGCACGTCGTGTCATCGTCTTCAAACGTGGCAGCCCTCGCTGATTCCAAACCACGATATTTCCTGAGACTCAGGAGCTGACCACCGATGTCGGGAAACAAACTTGCCACCCGTGGAACGAGATAGATATCTGCACGTCGACGCCATTCGCTATTTGAGGATTCTTCTGGACAGCAATTCTCGGCGTGGATCTGCAGCTCAAGGCGTTCCTCCTTAACAGACCCCGCGATGAAATGGTGACGCAGTACGTCGAGACGACGCAGGGCTGCACCAGTTTCGTATGGATCCGATCGATCTTCGTGTGCTTCGATCACAATCCGGTGCCCAGGAATACAGTGCGCTCTCCTCAACGCCTGTTCCAGGCCAAGCTGGCCCATGATCTCACTAACAATTTCAGCAGAGCCGCGAGCGAATCGAATGAAATAGTCATAGGTTCCTGTGACGGTCATTGGGCCCCCGATTCAGCGCACGGGAATGGTACCTTGAAGGTAGGCCATGCGCCGAAATCGGTCAACCAGATTGATATTCTTATGATGTCAATCTCGTGATCACGGCCTGTCCGGTCGAATGCGGAAGAGTGGAGGAGGAGAAAAGCGAGAGTGGGGTTTCACGAGCTCCCTTCGGTGTGCTCGGTTCGACTGAGCTCGCCACAAGCAGGGCAGGGAACTGCGGGTGGAGGACATGGCAGCTGCTAAGATGTCTGAGTAAAACCAAGCCTTCATTCGTGCCTCATGCACGATTCAAGATTTGATCCTCCTTGCTTCCTCGGGCCGTTGCTTCGGTGTCTACCGCTGTTCAGGCGGGATTGTTTTGAGGGTGGCTGCGAATGTGTGATGGTCGGTGGGATCAACCGGCCGGTGTTTCACTGTGGTACTCGCCGGGTCGTTGCCGAGGTAGTTATTGCCTTTCCAATTCTTTGACGGTCTGATAGGTCTAGACACAAACCCGCCGCCACAGTTCTGACAGACATTGTGCAGCACGTCGGCAACGCATGCGGTGCAGAACGTACATTCATAGGAGCAGATGCGTGCCTCAAGTGAGTCAGGCGGCAACGATCTGTTGTAGTGCTCGCAGGTTGGCCGAAGTTCCAGCATGGCGGGTCTGCTTTGTCAGGGGATAGTCGCCTGTCTAGTCTACCTATTCAAGTCTGGTGGATCTATGGGAGAGAACCGAGGGGGAGTTCGGACCTGTGCGGGGAGTAGGCCGGATAGTGTGGCGACTGCTCAGATATTGGAGGTAAGGCCGAACTTTAGTTTCTGAGTCATGCAGGGTTCAAAATCTGCCCCTCTTTTCGACGCTCCACTATCAGAATGGTTTCGGCCTGTACCCATGATCGTGACCTGACTCGTCCTCATGTTGACTCCTCTCTCTGAGCTCTCTTTCAATCTCCACGCGGCGCCGCTCTGCCGCGATCATTTGGTCAAACTCTGCAATGTGCTGCTCGGCGAAGGCTGTGATCGCCGGTCGCCCATCTGTCAGCCAGCGCGTCAGCGACTCTTTTTTGACCCGCCATGCTTCCGCCAGCGCGAATTCACCAGAGCCTGAGGTCAGGCCGGTGCTGTTGATGATGGTCCGGACTTCGCCCAGTTTTCGATCGTCATGGGGAAATCGCGCCACAATTTCTTTCAAGACGCCATCAATGGAGGTCGATCCAAGATAGTTCTGAAGAAGTGCGAGAGCGAAATCTGCCTCCGTATCACCACCAGCACTGACTAACTTGCCGAGCGCGGCCGCGAATTCAGGCGTGCAGGTGGGGAATGCTCTCCCAAGGAGACTCCCCCCTCGAAAACGGAATTCCGCCCGGTCTTGCGTGAACCACGCCAGTCCTTTGCGGGTGGCCACTTCTGGATTTTTCTCCAGCACCGCTTCCAGCCCTTGGAACTCAAATGGCATCAGCTCGCCCTGTGCGCCATCGCCAATATCAGCCTCATTCGCGAGTCGAGCCGACACTAGCTCACTCAATCTCTGCCGTTCCGTCTCTCTGATGCGAACAAAGGCCAGTCCGGCGAGGTCCTCGTTTGCCCACTGCACATCGGCCCCATCGACCTTCAGCGCCCACTCCAAGCCAGGGACCGCGATGCGCAGTTCTAACGAGAGACCTGGCAACATGAGGAGTTGGCTTTCCAGCCGACACCCATTTCGTGAGAGATCGAGAATGATTCCCGTCCCTTCAGACTCAACGGAGCCCGACACCATAGCCTGAAATTGCACTGCAATTCTGGGCTCAGTTCGCTGTTCCTCGACCTTCAGATCCATGACTGATCGATGCTCCTCTTTTCCATCAAGGAGAGTCAGCACTTCCCCCTCAAAAAGAAATAGGGGAGAGGAGACTTGTTCTCCTTCTCTGATTGACCTCCGGTGAGTTGTTCCTTCAGGGACACATTATCTCTTGCAGGTCTATCACTCGGCAACAGCCCTTCGAGCGGAATGAAGGGGCGGGAGGCTCTGTGTCAGTTGGCGATTCAGGGCGTGGCAGGCGGAATCTCCGGCAGCTTGACTTGGAAACATTTCCGAGTCTACTCTGCGCCACGTTTCGCCTTTGTTGGTAGAGCAATAGAGAAGGGTGGGTGTTCTCCAGGCTACTCGGTCACGTTTCTTGGGATGGGTCAGCAATGGTAACGACATCACGGTAATCAGACATTCGATATGACGAACATGTTTCTCGTGGCGATCGTCTTTATCCTGGTCCTCCTGCTGATCGGAGTCGTGCTGTACGTGCGAGTCCCCCGCAAGTATCAGTCTGCCGATTCTGTCGCCAATTCCTATGATGACTGGACGAATGACGGCATTCTCGAGTTCTACTGGGGCGAACATATCCATCTGGGACACTATGGCTCCCCACCCAGGAACAAGGATTTTCTCCAAGCCAAGTCAGACTTTGTGCACGAAATGGTGCAGTGGGGTGGGTTAGACAAGCTTCCCTCCGGTACGACGGTCTTAGATGTGGGCTGCGGCATCGGCGGCAGCAGTCGCATGCTAGCGCGGGAGTATGGCTTTGCGGTCACCGGAGTCACCCTCAGCCCTCAGCAAGTCAGACGTGCCCAAGAACTCACTGCCCCAGAGGTGAATGCCCACTTTCAGGTCGATGATGCGCTGGCCCTGTCGTTCCCCGATGCCAGTTTTGATGTGGTCTGGTCGGTCGAGGCGGGACCGCACATGCCGGATAAGGCCCAATTTGCTCGAGAGATCATGCGCGTGCTGAAACCGGGTGGAATTCTCGTTGTTGCCGATTGGAATCAGCGGGACGATCGCCAGGTTCCCCTCAATTGGTGGGAAAAGCCGGTGATGCGACAACTGCTGGATCAGTGGTCCCATCCGGCCTTTTCGAGCATTGAAGAGTTTTCGGAATTGCTAGAGGCCACCGGTCTGGTGGCGGGTGACGTCACCACCGCAGATTGGACGGCCGAAACCTTACCTTCATGGCTCGATTCAATCTGGCAGGGCGTTATCCGTCCAGCAGGGCTTGTTCGGTTCGGCGTGAGTGGGTTGATTAAATCGTTACGAGAAGTGCCCACGATTCTGCTAATGCGTCTGGCATTCGGGACAGGGCTGTGTCGCTTTGGCATGTTTCGGGCCGTGCATGCCACTGTCCCTACGCGTGACCTGTTGTCTGCGCAGACGGATGACAGGCTTGTACGGTCATGAACATGGAGACGCCGTGAGGTGGGATCTATGAGTCTTTACGACATCGACCTCGTCACGATCGACGGTACGCCGCAGAAGATGGAGGTCTACCGCGGCAAGACATTGCTCATCGTGAATGTCGCGAGCCAGTGCGGCTTCACGCCGCAGTATGAGGGGCTCCAGGCGCTCTACGGAAAATTCAAAGATCGGGGCTTCGTCGTGCTCGGGTTCCCCTGTAACCAGTTCAGCCAGCAGGAGCCTGGCGGCGAGGCAGAGATTGAACAGTTCTGCACGAGGAACTTCAGTGTCACCTTTCCGATGTTCGCCAAGATCGACGTGAACGGCATGAACGCACACGCGCTCTATCAATACCTGAAATCGGAGAAGCCCGGGATTCTCGGGACCGAGGCGATCAAATGGAACTTCACCAAATTCCTTGTCGGTGCCGACGGCACGGTCCTCAAACGCTATGCGCCGAGTGATAAGCCGGAGATGATTGAGGCCGACCTGGCCACGAAGCTCTAGCAGGATGCTGAAAACGTCCGCCAGCGGTGTTCTCGCATCACTCAGAGGCTCAACGTACCGAAGCGTACGCGTCGACTCTTCGCTCGCTGCGGCCTAGCCGGACGGCCATTTTGAGCATCCTGCATGGTTATCTGATCTCATCGCAGCTGTGGAGATTTGTCATGGGCTGAGAGTCTCAGCGAGTTTTGCAGTATCC
>JABMDK010000006.1:225742-242327 GCA_015903995.1 Nitrospira sp. | reverse complement strand
GTTCAACGCTGGTCCAGTCCATCTTCTGATTGTCTGGATCAAGCGCAAGGTCAAATCCGTACCGATAGGCCAGCCGGTAGTGGTTGTAGTCGTAGTCTGATGCGGCGAAGTGCGATTGGTAATGGGTGTTAAACGAGGATTCAAGGCTTGCGAATTTGTCGGGTGTAGTCTTGTCCCGTCCGGTCGCGCCCTGTTCCATATAGTGTGATGGATCTTCTTGCGCGTGCGACGCGATGGCTCTGAGATTCCCGTACTTCGGGTGTTCAGCGGGCAAGAGGCGAATGATGACCCAGACCACCGGAATGATTAGGATGAGGAACCGAAAGGCAGTTGCGGAGTTCATGAGGACCTCCCGGCAGGCAGAGAACGTATGATAAGCCAGTAAGACGCAGACGTCCAGAGCAGCGTCACGGATTAGTGTGTGCCGTTGGACCGTGCGAGGAGTTGAACCTATCAACGGGAAGGAGGCGCATCGATCGGCTGCTTCGACGCCCTGGAGGGTCCGGGTAGGCCCATCACATTTTCGAACTACCGTCGCCCAATTCCGTCAGGAGAAACGTCCGGACGTTCGCACGTGCGTCCCGCGATGCCTGTCCGGCCCGGTCATGCTCGCGCCACGAGCCGATCAAGGTACTGTGTGCGTTGGTTGGTTTTCCATCTTTCTGGTATGTGCTCGCGGGTATTTCTCCATTGATGAACCGTTCCCCAAATTCGTTGCGTAGCGTGTGGAGCTTGGCGGGGTTTGCCATACAGTCTGTTTCAAATCTGAGTCCATAGATTTTAGCCGTACTTGTCTTTGCTGGCTGAAGATCGTCAGGGGAGAGACCGAGCGAGGTGTTGTCTGCATCCGTGAGATACCAGAAGCGCATGGGCAGCGCTGGTTGAGCCACCACCACGGCGCCGACCTGTGGATTGTCGAGCAGCGCTACAGGGAGGGGGCCGGTCATGCAGTTGCCGATGATGCCGATGCGCTGCAGATGGTGGCGTTCTCCGATCTTGTGTGCCACACCGCGCAGCCAGCCGACGATGGGAGTGCTTCCATGCGAAGGGACACCCCATTCGCCGCCAGGGAAGAAATCGAGAATTCCTCGAAACCAATAGGCCCACAGTCCGCCGGCCGGTGAGAACGTGCCCTTCTCGCCGAATAATAGGGGCACATAGACGGTGAAGTCCTTCGAGAGTTCTTCCGCATAGGCCAATGTGCCAGGTGTGAGGCCGGTCAGTTCGTGGAGCAACAGCACCGGCGGCTTGGAGGTGCCGTCATTGAGGCAGTAAACCGGATGGGTGATGCCTGCATGTGTGAAGGGGTGATCGAAACATTCGGTCCAATTCTGCGTGGGGGTGCCTTCTTCTTTCGTATGCGGTGCGCATATCCCGAACTGCGCGACTCCACAGCCGGCCTGCAGGAGCAGGAGGATGGTGGCCATGGGTTGCAAGAGCGCGCGGAGAGGTATTGTCATAGGAGTACGGTACAGGACACGTGTTCCCACGCAGTTCGTGAGTGAGGCCCGAGCTTGCCAGTGATCGCAGCTCGACGCAAGACCTTATCGTGATCGGCTGTGCTGTTCCATGTCTCGAAGGTGTATGGTACCCTCTGCCCCATGCCCGAAGAAAATCTTGCGATTCCGGTGACGCCTGATGCCATCGACCCAAGCTGGCTCACGCTGGCGTTACGTCAGGTGGGAGTGCTCGACCGCGCTGAGGTGGTGGCCGTCGATGTGACGCCCATTGCAGCCGGCAGTGGATTTGTCGGGCAGGCCGCTCGCCTACAGATTACCTACAGCGAGCAGGAGGCGAGTGCACCCGCATCCGTCTTCGCCAAACTCTCTTCGGCGGATCCCGCGGTGAGGCAACAACTACGGAGGGTGGGACTCTATGAGACCGAGGCCAAGTTTTACCGGGACCTCGCGCCGCTGCCGACCTTCCCCGTGCCGGTACCTTGTCCATACCTGAGTCTGTACGATGAAGCGACAAGTGCCTGTGTGTTGCTGATCGAGGATCTCGGTCAGGCAGAGTTCGGAGACAATCTTGCCGGCTGTTCTTCAACGGATGCTCAACTCGTTGTGCAGCAACTTGGGCACTTGCACGCCCACTTTTGGAATGATCCCTTTCTGAAAGAGTTGCCCTGGTTGCGGACGCTCACTGATGACGCTGAGGCCAGGATCGCCCTCTATCGGATGATGTTGCCACGCTTCGAACAACGGTGCGCTGATTTTCTAACCCCGAGCTTGGTGCAGTCCGCCAGGAAATTTGCGGTGGCCTTGCCGAACTATCTCGATTGGGCATCACAGAGGCCACAGACACTGACCCACGGCGACTTCCGGGCCGATAATTTTGCCTTTACCACGACACATAAGGGAAGAGGCGTGACGGTGTTCGATTGGCAGGTGGCACGACGCGCCCCTGGTCCGCGCGATCTGGCGTACTTCCTGTCCGGGTCGCTTCCGGTGGAGTTGCGACGAGCGACGGAGAAGTCGTTGCTAAATCTGTACTGCGAGACCTTGGTGTTCAATGGCGTTGAAGGGTATACCGCTGCGGATCTTCAAGAGGATGTTCAAGCTGGACTGTCTGCGCCACTGACCACCTGGGTCATCGCCGCTGCTATGCTCGACTTTTCCAATGAACGTGGGGTTGACTTGATCAAGCGGGTGTGTGCAAGGCTTGGTGCGGTGCTGGAGGACCATCACTTTGTCGAGTATCTGGACGAGCATGTCACGCCTGATTCCCGGTCTGGTCGCTCAGCGAGACTCGAGAAACACGAAGTCTATTCCGCCGGGTACGATCCGATGGTATTGCAAGGGCTGGCCAGACGAGCAGCCACGCGTGACGCCGCGTTTTTCGTGCCATACCTTAAACCGGACATGCACGTATTGGATTGTGGATGTGGACCGGGAGGGATCAGCGTCACGCTGGCCGCACTAGTCCCGCAGGGGCGGGTGGTGGGAGTTGACATTGAAGACCGCCAGCTTGACATGGGCCGCCAAGCCGCGCAGCAGCAAGGAATTCCCAACGTCGAATTTCACCATGCGAGTCTCTATGCCCTGCCGTTTGCGGACGGAACCTTTGATGCGGTGTTGGCCCATGCCGTCGTCTATCATCTTGCGGAGCCGATGAAAGCCTTGCGGGAACTGCGGCGCGTGCTCAAACCGGGAGGCATGATCGGTCTGCGTGATGCCGACTTTGATGGGGACGTGTACTATCCGCCTCATAAGGATGTCGATCGGTTTTGGAATCTGACGGTACGAGTAATCGAACAGAGCGGTGGGGATGCGCGGTTCGGACGCAAACAACGCCGACTGTTGCGGGAAGCTGGATTTCGTGACATTGTCGCCTCAGCGTCGTCCGATGCTTTCGGCACCACGGAGATGACGGCCGGGTTCAGCCGCTACTTCGGCGGTATCTTTTTGAATCAGCACCGCGAGATGATCTTGAAGGAACAATGGGCGACGGAATCGGAGCTTGCTGCGATGCAAAATGCACTGATTGCCTGGGGCAGCCACCCGGATGCCTTCTATGCCCGCTGTCGCTGCGAAGCGGTGGGATGGAAGTAAGCCTGTCTACTGATTCATCTTGTTAGCGGGATTGTGAAAGGGTTGAGGGTTCAGCCAACACGGCCTTGGCATCGTAGAGGTTTGCAACTCCGACCGGCTTGGGATCTTTGAACAGCGTCACGGTCATGGCCGTGCGGCGTGAGAGCCCTAACACGTCGGCTCGCTGCCCTATATGGAAGAAGTCATATCCCTCCCGAAGCGTCAGTTCTGCACAGCGTCGACGCAGGTAGCGATCGAGTTGTTCTTGCGAGGTGAAGGCGCTGGCGTAATATTCCACCCGGTAGACGTTTTCTTTCAGCTGCTCAACCTCAGTCGATCCTGCGTCACTCAGCGGCCGGTACTGTCCGGTTGCACAGCCGGCCAGGGACGAGATCAACACCGATACGATCAGCTCTGCCTTCATGAACCGGACTCAGTGGGCAAGCTGATTCTCAGCTCGCTCTGCCGTGCGTGTCGTTAACATCCTTAGAAATCGGATGGCTCCTTCATAGCCCAATTGTTCCATCATAACCTCAATGGCTTTCTTCAAGGGCAGGCCAAGATTCGGATTGTCCGGATCGAGTGCAAGGTAGACAGTATCGATGGTGTCCTCCGAGATGGTGATGTGATTCGCGCGCGCGTAGAAAATCAGGGCAAGACGAGCCGAACGGTTGTTGCTGCTCAATACCGACCGGAGCAACACGAATGACCGTTTCGTAACCGCTAGTTTCTTGAGTTCCCCCAAGGTGTTTTTGAAGCCCTGCCCTGTATCATCCCCTTCTTTCCCGTCGGCGAGCGAACCAAGTGCCTTGGCCATCTCTCTAGGGAAACCCGTCGTATCACGGATGGTCGCATGCAGAAGGCCGGTTGGTAATCTAGTGAGAGTGTCATCTTCAATATCATCCAGGACGTCGCGTGGAAAACTCTCCACTCCGTTAAAGACGGCGTGCAGAATCGACGACGCATCTCCGAAGAATGTGCCTGTTTCCACAATGCGGATGATTTCCTGTATTTCCTCCTGTGAGGCGGAGATTCCTGTGATCTCCTTGGCCATGTGCTTGATTCCGGCGGTTAACAGGACCTTTCGCAGCGTCTCATCTTGGAGCGCATCTTTGGGACTGATCCGCCCACGAAACACGTTGATGAGCACATCCTTCATCGCGGCCTTGTCGCTCCTCGCTGCCACAACGTCTGGCTCAGTCGCTGCGAGGGTGGCAGCCCGGTCGATCGGATCGTCTGACACGATCTCGCCTGGCTTGAACGAGGTTGCAGCAAGGACGCTCGCAAGGCTTGCGAAGGGCAATGTGCGGAGTTCGGCGCTGAATACCTGGGCTTGCTCACTGGTGATGCCTTGCGGTGGAGTCGTCTTCAGTTCCATGAGTGCTCTGTCCAGCACTCGCAGGTATGTATTGTCCTTTCGGGGCGAGTCGTGGATCAGATCCTGCTTCCCACTGCATGCAGCCAGCACGCTGACCGCCAGCATGCCGACCATCACGATCCCGGCTGCGTTACCCATTCGCATTGTGTCCATTTTCAGACCTCATATCGATCCATGGCCTTGGTGTCAGGCTGACGATCGATGTATGTGAGCAATTTCGCCTCTGATTTGTGCCCTGCGAGCGAGTGCCGTCGTGGTCGTTGCCAGGGTATGCCGAAGCAATGCCGGACGCCGCGGCAGAACGTCTTTTGAGTGCGTTCCGGATTTGTGAATGGAGATGGTCGGGTTTCAGTGAGTGGAAGCGATCGCAAGCCAATTTGTCTCCGAGCGTGGGTGCGTCGTGGTCGATGCTCACTTCCGTGCTGCAGATGGAAGGCGTTTCTCGGCGAAGGGATTCTCACCGGTCTGCCAGAACGTGTCTTTCCAAAACGGGAAATTGTCAAAATCTCCGTGTGTCTGCGGGCTTGTTTCTTGTGCGGCCACTCCAAAGCTGAACGCCTTCAGCGATACGCGCGACCGAATATGGGGTTTGTCATGGAGATGGACCACGCGAAGCAGATTCTGATAGCGGCCTGCGACCAGATCCAAGGGGGCATCCGGGCGTGCAAAAAATCCATCCAGCCACACTAAGAGTGAGCCGGGGAGCGAGGACCATAGAAATTGTTCGGCGGCTTCGGCATTGTCTTGCAGCACCAGGTGGTACATCGTCGGGCCTTCGTACTCCTCGAGATAATGCGGGATGGTGTTGAGGTAGTCCCGCAAGGAGCAGGCTGCGGCCATGTACACAATTTTATCGAACAGCGGTTGATGATGGTGATGATCTGGTTCCAAGGGCTCACCGAATTGTCGGACCATTTCATTGACGATGATGGTCCCCATGCTGTGTCCGACCAACACGACTTCCCATCGCTCCTTCCCGCCATGATGTTTGAGCCACTCTCGGAGCTCGGCCATGAACAGGGCGATGCCACCGGTCGATTGCTGATGAGGTCCACGGGCCCACAGATCGTCATCCCGATTGAACATGGCCGTGGTGCGACGATGCATGGCACTCCACGACCCTGTGCCGGCGGCATCGATCACCAGGCCCGAGGCGATGTGAACCGGGAACGTCAGCATGGTCAGTCCGACTTGCTTGGCCACCTCGAAGCCTGATCGCTCGTCGAACCCCTGGGCAATGGGGTAAGAGTCAGGTGTGTGCTTGGAAGACTCACAAAGCAATCGATCGGCTCGTGGAGTGATTCCCACCTTGCGATCTTCATAGACTGTGGTGCAATCCATGTTCGGCCAGGCATAGGGCTTCTCTGCCTCTTGTGTGCGTATTCTCCGCCAATGGGTGCTGATCATTTCCGCATAGACGCCATAGATGTCGACGGGAAGCCGGATCGCTCCACGCACCAGGTCCAGCGCGAGGTAGGGTGGGGTGGTCACGACCTTGGCCGCAAAGCCGGCCATCTGTGCGCCGGTATGGCGCCACCCGCCGAGTTCCTTCCACGCCCCGCAACACCAATCCTCGGCGACGCGCCCTTGCCGCAGGGAGAGCAGATGATCAAGGTAACTTGATGTCAGGGAGGAGTCCCAGTTGATGAAGATGGGGTATGTCCCGCCGGCGAGAATCTCCTGGCTGTATTTCGTCGCCCGTTCGATGGAGCTGCGCGCGGTGTTCATGCCGCCATGCACATAGAGGAGGATCCGCCTCTTCCCTCCGGGGCCTGGTGGTGTCTTTTCATCGATCGAGGAGAAAAGATCACTAAAGTATTTCTCCGGGGTTTGCAACGTCGGGTAAGGCTTGAACAGAATATGTCGGTTGGAATCGGGGTTTCCTACATTGGCATGCGGATCAATGAGGTCTCCTGCTCCATTGACCATGACGACATGGTCTTCGATCTTGAAGTTGTCCTTCTTAATCGCGCAGCCTGAGAGATCGAGAACCTGAGCGATTGCCACAATAAATAGAAGAGGAGCAATCATTGATTGTCTCGCTCGTGTGCGCTCCCTGGTTCCGTGCATACCGGATCCCGTCATCATTCCTCGCTCAACCGGAGATCAGCGTGCAGCGGCCATAGCCAATATCGACTGCGCCGCGGCGATGCCGGAGAGCGCCGCGCCCTCCATGAACCCCTGCCACTCGTAGAACGAATTCGTGTGCTCACCGGCGAAGAAGAGGTTGCCGACTGATAAGCCCTCCAGTCCGGCGATGGTCGTGAACTGCCCTGGTTTGTAGCAGGTATAGCTGCCTTTGGCGAGCGGATTTGACGGCCAATGTTCGAGATGTGCCAGGTATTGTCCCTGCGTGCGCGTGGCCGTGCCGAGCGTACCGGGGTATATGCTATTCAGATCGGTCAAGAATCGGTGGGCTTCCGTCTGCACATTGTTTGGATTGAAGCCCGCACCTCGTGTGCCGCTGGAATAGTCGGTCAGCACACCTCTGGTCTCCGTGCCTCGTGTTGGATTCGTTTCCCATGTCGTTTGAACATGCGTCAGATCGGCGTAGGCTGTTCCGTTCGATCCCAACGCGCGCCATGGCCTGCTGGAAAATCCGATCATCATCTTGGCGTTGGTGCCGTAGCCCAGTTCGCGAATGGCCGTCTGTTGATCGAAGGGGATTGCGAGACCGGTGTCGAGCTCGACTTCACGGAGGATGGTAAAGGGAACGGCAAGCACCGTGACGTCGTGCGTTTTGGTGACGGTGCGGTTACCTGCCCGGAACGTCAGCTCGATGCGTCCATCGCTGAGGCGGCGGACCCGCACCAGTCTACTGTCATACGTGACTTGTCCGGTGAGCTCTCGCGTCAGCCCTTCGGTGATCCGGTCGTTCCCATCCACCAAGTGATACCGTTCGTCGCTGAACACGCCGAAGGGGGTGAATTTCGAACGGCGGTCGGCGTGAATGAAGAGGAGGAAATTCAGACAGCTTTGCTCAGCGGCCTCCAGCCCATACTCGGCCTCATAGGCCGCGATGATCACAGCTTTGGCCACGGGACCGGCTGGGGTCCCGGCTCCGTTGCGTCCGTCCAGATAGGCCAGCAGATTCGTACGGTCCAGGGTCACGTCGTCAGCGGTATGAGCGGCGGCCGTCACTTCTTGTGAGAGGCGATTCAAATCGGTCCGCATCACCGAGAGGAAATCGCGAAATTCCGCCACGACCGCGGCCTCTGCATATCGTTGTCCGGAGAAGTGGTAGAAAATCTCGCCCGGCTGCTTGTTCACATCCTCCAGGGCTAAATCGAATCGCTGTGCGTAGCCCAGCATCGTCTTATGGAGATTGTCGATGAGCTCACCGCCGCGTTCTGCGACCTGTCTCGGGAAATAGCCACGTAGCGACCAACAACGGCCTCCCGTTCGATCAGCCGCTTCGTAGACGGAGGCTCGAATGCCTTGTGCCTTGAGCCGATCGGCGCAAGCCAGTCCGGCAAGCCCTGCACCGACGATGCCCACTGAAAGTGAAGAGGAGAGTGGTTTGGCATCAGCCGCGCGAAGTGGAAATCCAGGGATCGTCCCAAGGGCAAGTGTCGCACCGGTCGCCCCTACGCCGAGCAGGAACTGACGTCGGGACGTCCGTGAAGAAGTCTGAGCCTGAGTCAGTTCTTGGAGTGCTTCGATCGCATCGGTGGTTGAACAGGTTCGGCGTTCGGCCAGCAAGGCGGCTGTCATCAATCGTGCGAACGAACGGAATGAAGCGGTTCGAGCCATCGGCAAGCCTCCCGGGTGGCGAACAGTCAGGGGCGGTATCTTACAGAAGGGTGAGGCAAGCGAAAAGAGGTTGAATACGGGCTGCGGTACCTCTGTTCGATCGAAGGAGGGGGCGATCACCGGCCAGAAAAAACGACGTGGGGGAGCGTCCGCTCCCTCATTCGCTTTCAATCAGCACAGGGCGCGATGAGTTGAGCCTCGGCGAATAATCAGAGAGCACCACGGTCGACTGTTGGAGTTCATCGACCACCGGATGGGAACCCATGTCGATGGACCCCTTAAAGAACGCGCCTTCTTCCAGTGAAAACGACGGGGAGGCAATATCACCGAGCAGGACCGCCGGCTTCAGGAGCTGGATCTTGCTGCTCGCGGTGACGTTCCCTTGGATCTTTCCTCTGCAGACAACGGATTCGGCAACGATCGAGCCTCGGATAAGCGCATTTTCGCCGATCACCAACATGCCCTTGGCGTGGATTTCTCCTTCGATGGAACTATCGATTTGAACGGTGCTGTGAAAATGGACGACGCCTTTGAATGTGACGTCTTTCCCTAGAACCGTAAAATTTCCATTGTCAGCTTCGAGTTCTCGTTTTTTGTCCCACATGATGACGATCCTCTTTTAGGCTGGATGATGAGCGTATCCGATCCCTCTGACCTCTCCGAACGACACAGACCCTTTGCGCTTACGAGTGGAAACAGCCTGTGCCTAGAACTAGTAGATAATCAGGGCCACCATACAGGAGTCGAGAGAAAGAATCAAAGGCAGACTTGTACGTATCCCTCTTGGTTGGGATCGAGAGCTATTTCTTGGCAGCGGTGCGTTGCTGAGTTGGTTTCTGTTCCAAACTATTTGCGCTGATCGACGTGACGGCCTTGCCGATCGCAGCTCCCACCTTGGGGATCTCCTTTTCGATGTTCTGTGCGGCGCTCCGTACCCCGCGTGCAAGATCTTGGACGGTCAGGCCTTTGCTGCGTTCGGGCTGTGGGGATTCAGCCCATGCAACCCCGCTTACGGCCATCCACAGCAGGGGCGAGAGCCACAAGAGCTGCATCGGCGTACGGTGTCGATCCATGCCAAAATTATAGCATACACCTATGAGGGGCGGTCGTCGGCCACGATGCGCCGGATGGCGTATTCAGGTGGGATCGCGTATGATCCGGCGGTTCCGTCACCGGTATTTCGGGGGAGTCAGACGCAATGGATATCGATGTCTCATCTCGACGGTTGGTTGTCGTTGGGTGTCTTTGTGCCGGACTCGGCGTGGCAGCCGGCGCCTTTGGGGCCCATATGCTTAAAGGCCTATTGGATCAGCCGATGTTGGCCGTCTACGATACGGCGACCCGCTATCAAATGTATCATGCCTTCGGCATGATCTTAGCCGGATTCGCCGTTCGTATCGGCGGCGATGCGGGGGCGGCCACAGCCGGGTGGCTGTTTTTTGCGGGGATGCTGTTGTTCTCCGGGAGTCTGTACGGCGTGTCGTTGTTGGGTGTGCGCTGGCTCGGCGCGGTAACGCCGGTCGGAGGCGCGCTGTTCATCGTGGGGTGGGCGGTACTGGCGTGGCGTGCCTGGCGTGGGGCAGGAAGTTGAAAAAACCTGTCAGCTTTGTTCTCGCATCGCTCCAAAGTGCATGAAACGTATCTCGTGAAACGTGAAGCGGGCTTAGGTCGTCGTCGTTTCTCGGTATCCTGCTAGGGCTGACAGGGGGCTGTGCGTTTGGCAGTGATCGGTCCCCATCCTCCTGTGTTGTTCACAAACGACCCTTCGAGCTTCGCATCGTCCTTGATGAACAGCAGACTGTCCTCTTGGAGCTGGCCGTTATGTTCCCATCGCAAGTAAATGGCATCTCCCAGGATGATGATCTCGGTCGGTGTTGCGCCCTGAGCCGACACTTGGCCGGGTGGGGGGAAGATGATGGTGGCCTTCTGCTCTCCATGGATCTGGTGGTTATGAATGATCCATTGCCAGGTCCCGCATAGGCGAGCTCGGCCTTTCGCTTGCCGGATACGTTCCTTCCACCCATAGATGTCCCACCACGCGGCGGTCGCCTTGTGACTGGCTTCCAGTGCCGTCCGGTTGGCCGCGAGTAACAAGTCCATGTTCTTTGGCAGGGCCGTCGCCTGAGAGGGGCCTGTTCTCTGGTCTGTCTGGACGAGACGGAGCAGGTCGGAGAGGGAGGTGACCTTGCTGCGGCTCTTGATCCAATCTTGCTTGGTTGCGTGAAGCGAGCTGCTGGCCGCGGACTGCGTCTCATCATGAGAAATCGAATCGGCAAACTGCCAGACCGCCAGTGCTGCCATCAGTTCGGAGATGGATTGGGACAATTCAGCCAGGCCCAGCTCCTTGACCAGTTTACTTGAAAGGCGTTTGGCCCCGACTGCCGCCGCTGCATCGTGGAGACCGAGTGCAGGACCGACTGTTGCGGTGAAAAGCGCTTGGGCAGTCCCGTCTGAATCGAGTGACGCGAGGTGTTCTCCTTTTTGTCCGATCATCTGAGAGAGCAGCATCGGCGACGCGTCTCCGGCTTGGGCCGGAAGGGAGGAGGTGAGAGGGGAGATTCCTAGGCTGAGGACAAGGATTCTGCATGCGGCATTCCACAGGAGGCCGAGCGCTCGACGACGAGGTGGGTTGGCGAGCACTGAGTGTGCGTGCGTCATGTTCCTTGAAAGCAAGACTTCAAGAACACCGCGGTTCGTTCCCAGGCGAGGGCCGAATTGTCAGGATCATAGGAGGCCGGTTTCATCTCGTTGCAAAAGGCGTGAGTCGCCTCCGGGTAGCGATGAATCTCGACGCGTTTGGCATATTCGGCGGAGGCGCTGCGTAGTTGCTCGACGTCGTCCTGCGTCGTCCAGTCGTCCTTCCCTGCTTGGTGATACAGCACCGATGAAAAGAGGTCTTTCATCAGCTCTTTGGGCGTGACCGGCTTGCCGTAGTAGGAGACGGCCGCGCGCAGCCGTTTCCGATGGCAGGCGAAACGGAGTGCATAGGATCCGCCCATTCCGTACCCCACGACTCCATGAATATTTCTCTTCACGAAGTGGCAGGTATTGAGGTATTCACAGCAGGAGTTGATATCCGTGATGACATGCGCGTCGTTCTGTCGTTCCTGCAGCGCGGCCGCCACGTCATCGTTGGCGGTGACCATGCCTCCCAACCGGCCGTAGAGATTCGGAATGATCACCGCATAGCCTTCACAGGCCAGCCGGGCGCCCACATCCTTCATCTGTCCGGTCAGGCCCCACCGATCATGCAACAAGACAAGTCCCGGATAGGTCCCCGGTTGTTGCGGCCAGAAGAGCAACGAATCGATTTGGTGCTCCTTCGGCATTTTGCTCTTGAAGTAGGGATCGACCATCTGATCGGTATGTGTGGGGATCGGGACGCCGCTCGGGAAACGGGCTGTTCCTGTTCCGATCTGTTCCAATGTGAATGGGGTTGCGTGCGTCGTGGACATGGTTGGAATGTCTTATCGGAGGGGCGTTGCTCTCGGCATGGCGTACTATATGAAGCCCCTTCCGGGAATGTCAAATACGTGCCATTGACGGATCTGCCGTGCCGTTTTACAGTGGCGGCCTTGTGAGGTTGCGTGAACAACGAACGCATCGGTGTGGGATTGATCGGGGTGGGCCGGCATGGGATGCGCTATGCCCGGCACATTGTGCAGGATCTTCCCACCGCGTCTCTCAGGGCCGTCTGTCGGCAACATCCCGAGCAGGGGCTTGATCTCCCCGGAGCTTCCTCCGTTACGGTATACAAAGAACCCCGATTGCTGATCGCCGATCCTTTAGTCGACGTGGTCATTGTCGTCACGCCTCCCATCTTTTCTCCGGATATCTGTCGGACGGCAGTTCAAGCTCGCAAGCCCCTCTTGATCGAAAAGCCGCTGGCCACCACCGCGGCCGATGCTCAGGCCATGGTCGTCCTGGCCCGTGAGGCTGGGGTGCCGTTGATGACGGCGCAGACCCTCCGGTTCGACCACACGATTCAGCAGATGAAGACCGAGGGGCATCGTATCGGGCGGTCGGAACGATTGGACTTGATCAGCCGGATCGAGTTCAAAACAACGGCCCCTGACCATGCCGACGGCTACGGCCAGCGGGGAGCCGTGCTGGAAATCGGAGTGCATATGCTCGATCTGGTTCGATTGCTGACCGGTGAAGAAGTCTCCGAAGTGCGTTGTACGATGGACGTCCTTCCGCCGGCCGCGCCGGAAACCGCGGCCTCCGTTGATCTCACCACCAGGGGAGGAACGGTATGTCGGATCGACATCGCGCGGGTTGCGACGGGGCGTGTTGGACGAGCCGTATGGAGCGGTTCACAGGGACGACTGGAGGCCGATTGGGGCCGACGCCGGCTCCACTATGCCGGCGAAACCGGAACAACCGACGTCGAGCTCCCTCCGGCCCAGACGGTCCTGGCCACCCTCACGGCGTTCGTGCAGGCCGTGAGGGATGATACGCCGATGCCCATTACAGGCGAAGACGGGTTCCGTGCGGTCGAAATTGCCGAAGCCTGTTATCGCTCAGCGCAAGACGGCGGTGCGCCGGTCACCCTGCCGATTCTCTCGTCTCATTCCGCCACAATGTGAGTGTCGGTTTCTTCGACGCCGTCGACCGCATGGATCTTGGTGATGACGACGTCGGACAGCGCGCGTTCATCCTGTACGCTGATAAAGAGGAAAATATCCGGACGGCCGAAACAGGAATGGGCCTGTTCGACTCCGGGCATGCGCTTCAGCGCGGCGACGACATCTTTGGTTTTACCCGCTTTGACCTTGATGAGAATGTAGGCTCTCGTTGCCATGTGTCCCTCCTTGTAGGTTTCATCGTGCGTGAACCGTGACGTATACGCTATAGCATATTCAGCGCGTGATCGTTGTTGCGAAATACGAGAGACGCGTCAGGCGATACAGGATTCACCGTCCTTCCGCTCCCGGCATGGCGTTCCGCCGGGAGGCATAGATCTCTGCAAAGGTTTTCCCGCGCGCGACGAATGCCGCCCGGCCGTCTCGTACGAGTTGCATGAGCCGCGTGAAATCATCGACGGACAGGTTGAATGGTCCCAGCCCGGTTGTCAGCTGCTGTCGTTCGTCGTCCGAGGCCGACAGGTCCGCATCCGCGAGCGCCTCCAACATATCGGCGGTCCATCCGCGCGAGCGAAACCGTTCCAGGACGGTCGGGGCGTTCTCGCCGTGTTTGGCGGCCACGGCACGGTGAGCGAACTCCTGCATGAACCGGTCTGTGCCCGTGGTAAAGGCGGATTGGAGCTGGATAACGGACTGAACGATACGGTCAGCTTCTCGGCTGCCCTCGGGCGGAAGTACCTGGGCCTGTTCCAACGTCGCGAGGACGGCCATGGCCGATCCGACATAGGGGGAGGTGCGCGTTGACTGCTGCGCCGAAATCGGAGGGGGGTGGTTCCCGGCGAACGGTGAGGCGTATTCCATCAGGAGGGACACAAGCACGAGGCCGACGGCCATGATCAGGCGAACCTGCCCGTCGGATGATGATCGAATTGAAGGGACCGTTCCATCCGGGAAAGACCAGGGGCGCATGCGCGGATTATGACAGAGTCGGGAGGAGCGCTGCTAGAGAAGACGTGGCAGGCGGTCCTCTCTTGAAACACATTCGGAGACTTCATATAATCCATTTAATCCACGCATTCGGCCGCGGTCCGGACGGAAAGGCAGTGTTGTCATGCTTGCCAAAGTGAGGAGCGCGGCCCTTGTCGGTCTCGATGCGCATCTGGTGGATGTCGAGGTCGATATCTCCGGGGGCCTTCCTCAATTCTCGGTCGTCGGCCTGCCCGATGCCACCGTCAAGGAAAGCCGTGACCGCGTGCGGTCCGCGCTGAAGAACACCGGGTTTCACTTTCCTGCCAAACGCATTACCGTCAATCTCGCTCCTGCCGGGGTCAAAAAAGAGGGATCAGGGCTTGATCTGGCGATTGCGGTCGGGATTCTCGTCGCCGAAGAGGTCATTCCACAAGCCATGCTGGACAAGCGGGTGCTGGTCGGAGAACTCTCGTTGGACGGCCGTGTGAGACCCATCATGGGTGCCCTCTCGTTTGCGCTCGCGTGCCGGGCCGGATATGACCTGTTGCTGCCGGCTGACAATAGCGCTGAGGCTGCGCTGGTGGACGGTGTGAGCGCCTATCCCCTTCATAGTCTCCCCGAGGCCGTGGAGTTTCTGAAGGGGAGCCAAGCCATCGTCCCGAGCCGGTCGAACCATGCATTGCTGGAGTCCACCAGGACGACGGAGGAGGAAGACTATACCGACGTCCGTGGGCAGGACCATGCCAAGCGGGCGCTGGAAGTAGCCGCGTCTGGTGGGCACAATGTGCTGATGGTCGGACCGCCTGGTTCCGGCAAGACGATGTTGGCGCGCCGACTCCCCTCGATTCTTCCACTGTTGGAATCAGAAGAGGCCATTGAAACGACTCGTATTCACAGCGTGGCCGGGCAACTTGCTCCGGACCGGCCCTTGCTGACGGTGCGACCCTTCCGCGCGCCTCATCACAGCATCTCCGATGCCGGGCTTGTCGGAGGGGGCACCGTGCCGAAGCCTGGGGAAGTGTCGCTTGCGCATAACGGCGTGCTGTTCCTGGACGAGTCTCCTGAGTTTAAACGGGGTGTGCTGGAGGGATTGCGGCAACCGTTGGAAGATGGCCATATGGTCTTAACCAGAGCCAGCGGAACTCTGAAATATCCGGCCCGATTCATGTTGATTGCCGCGATGAATCCTTGTCCTTGCGGATATTATGGAGATCGCACCAGACCGTGCCTGTGTACCGGCACGCAGATCCGTCGGTATCGCGCGAAGCTGTCAGGGCCGCTGCTGGATCGGCTGGACATTCATCTGGATGTGCCGCCGGTTTCGGTGCGAGAGCTCCGCACGGAACTGCCCGCGCCGGAGGGATCGGCGGCGATCCGATCGCGTGTCGTCGCGGCTCGGGAACGTCAGCGATGGCGGTACCGGCACGACGGAATTTATACGAATGCGCAGTTGAAGCCGCGGATGATAAAGCGGTATTGTGGGCTCGATCAGCCCGCTCAGGAGTTGCTTGAGCAGGCGATGGCGAGGCTGCGACTGTCGGCGCGAGCGCATGGGCGTATCTTGCGGGTCGCGCGGACCATTGCCGATTTGGGCGACTCGGAGAGGATAGAGACCGTGCACATCGCGGAAGCCATTCAATACCGTTCATTTGACCGCAGCCCAGACCTGTGAGGTTTCGGTGACGTCGACGAAAGTCTTTCTGTGGTGGTTTGTGGTGGGCGCGACCATGGCGCTCGCCGTCATCATGGTGCAAGGCGGCATCAGGGAAGTGATGCAGGCGCAAGGGTCCGTGTGGGAGCTGAAACTCGTCGAGCTGCTGACCACCATTATGGGCGGCGGGTTGCGGCTGCATCGCCTTGATCCTGGATCGAATCAAGAAATCCTGACAGCGAGTCTCTTCCTTCCTCGGTGTGACCATTCATGCATCGGTGGTCGTGTTGATTGCATCAATGCGAGTGCCGGCCTTCGCCTCTTGTCCCTGTAGGATCCCCATAATCGAGCCATGTGAGTTCGCGCCGGAGCGGCATCGGGAATGCGGGATGTCAGTGGCAAATCGGGTGACAAGTCGGGACAGCTGTCGGAACTCCTTGCCGGAGTCGAGGACCATGTGCGGGGAGACAATCTTTCAGAAATGGACTGTTGAATAAAGCGACGTGAGGCCTTGTCGTACGACGATGTCCGTCAACACCATTGTGTCAACGCTCTCGAGGCCGCTATTTCTTTGAGGCGCTCACCGTGGAGTGCCCCTGCGCCCCCCCGCGATGAGGTCGGATCCGCCCTCTTGAGGGGCAGTTCCGTGGGCTCTTTTCGGGTTAGACCGCCACCAAGTTCGCGTCGAGGACAACCAACCGTTTGAGGTTAAACACCA
>JABMDK010000006.1:198352-225642 GCA_015903995.1 Nitrospira sp. | reverse complement strand
CCTCGCTCAATGATAATCTGTAATCTCCACGTCGTACGCATCGCCGTCCCTAAAGCGAAAGCAGATGCGCCATTGGTCGTTAATGGAAATTGAGTGCTGACCCATCCGGTCGCGCTCCAGCTTATGGAGTCGGTTACTCGGAGGGATTTTTAAGTCCGCCACGCTGGTCGCCAGATCAAGATACTCTAGCTTGCGTAAGGCCCGCTCCCACATATCAGGCGGAAACCGCTTCGATTTGCCGTTCTCGTACAGATCCCTTGTACGCTTGTCGGCAAAGGTCTTGATCACGGCCTAAGTGTAATGTGGTGCATGACACCTGTCAACGGGAGCTACTCCACCCAGCATTCAGGGCTCAGCGCTTTCCAGAAGCAGAAATAATTGGGGGCGGACCTTGAGCTGTGCATGCATTTCTCTGATGCGATATGATTGCTGAAACAAGCGGGTCTCGGCCGACAATACATCCGTCGTGTGCACACAAGGGACGCCGCCTGGTGTTTCCACGTCTGAAACCGTCGACGGAAACTATTTCCCTCAGCCTGCCCAAGTCGCTGCTCGACCAACGCAAGACCTTGGCCAACAAACGCGACGTTCCCTAGCAAACCCTTCTGAAACTGTTTGTGCTTGAACGTGTGCAGACGGAACTTTACCCGTGACCTGCTAACCCGTATGATTCATGAACACTTCTGCTGCAATTACCGATCCGCTGTTCCGACAAGTTACGCTGCGGACGATTTCGTCACGTCCCAGCCGGGAAAGACCAGGACGGCTGGATGGCATTGCAGGATACGGGCGAGGGTTTTGGCCCGTTCGACGCCCAGATTGATAGTGTCGCTTTCAATGGCCGAGATCGTCGACTGTGGAATCTTGGTCCTGCGAGCCAGCTCGCTCTGCGTGAGCCCTTGTAGTTCACGGACGATCCGAACGGATTCGCCTACCGACACTGCAAGCCGTACTTTTGCCGGACGAACGTCTTTTGTCTTCATTATTGCCTCCGATAATCGTGCGCGGTGAAGTCCATGACGACTACCAAGATGCGCTGCACTTCAACCTTATAGATCACCCGGTATTGCGCATTCAGCCGTGACGAGCGATGTCCTTCCCCTTCTCCTCGAAGCCGTTCATCATGGAACCCCTTGATGAGGCGTAGGCCCGCCGGGCCGGAGATTCGCACGATGTCTTTCCACTTCTCATAGCGTTTCAGTAACTCGACCGGGAGGCGATCCAGGCTCTTGCTCGCTCGACAGTGTTCGTAGATCTCCCACATGGACGGGCATACTATACCATATTAGATATATCCCGTCTCGATCCCTTGTTCGTTCTTGACTCGTCTGTCCTGACCGCACCGCCGAGGGCTCACTCCTGAGCGGTCCTGTATTGGGGGTGGATCTGGACTCGTGCATATCCTTCTCTGATGCAATGCCATCGAGCCATTATGAGTCATATGATATGGCGGCACGTCCTGTGTTGTGCACAGCATGGCTCGCTACGCGGATCATCGAGGGCTGCGATCGTATCTTCGATGAAAGGGCGGGTGAGGGGTACAACGAAGGGGGGAAACTAATCTCTGCGCACCCTGCCTATGGAAGCAGGTCTGCAACGGCTACTGTGGCTGTGGCAGCAGCAAGTGGCGCAATGCTGTCGGAAGGAGTGAGTCTTCTGGAGGATCGGTATAGGCTGGTTTGGTCAGGGGAGGCCACCGGTTCTCGATACACTTCCAGGCAGCGTTCGGCGAGGTTGACGATCCAGTATTCTCGGATGCCTGCGCGGGCGTAGAGGGCACGTTTGCGGTCTCGGTCCAGTGCAATGGTACTATCGGATACTTCAACGACAAGCAACGCCGACCGCGGGTGTTCGTCGCGGTAGTCATGAGGCGCTCCGGGAACAACTACCAGGTCCGGCTCCGGTTCGGAATCAGGGTCGATGATGAGCGGCATCTGCACGCGGACCCAGACGTTCGCTCCGAAGAGACGCTCAAGAACCCGTTGTGTTGTTCCGATGGCTGCCGCATGGGGACTGTTTTGAGGTGTCATCGTGATGATATCACCGTCAACTAATTGGACGCGGTCGTCCTGGCAGAAAATCCCCGCTTCGGCCATACGGTCGTATTCACGGCGGGTCCAGCGCTTTATTTGTACGGCGGGTCCAGCCATTCTGTGCCTCACATCAGCTTAGGCGAGTCTAACAAACCGCCGGTTTGATCACAAGCGATTGACTCAGTTCATTCTCCGTCCGAGAACGGCTTTCATTGCCGCGGCCGGATGAGGATTGAAAACAGGCCGGTCTTAAGGATACAAGTACGAGTAGGACGGCTGGCATCAGCCGACATGGACCTACAAGGTGATTGAGGACTATGGATATTGATATCGGCTCGAATTTCTACCGCAATGCGAACGGCACCATCGAAGTCGAGGGGGTCCCGCAAATTCAACTTACCCGACACCCCACAACCGGCGCGCTCCTGGTCAGTTTTGCGCTGTTCGATTCAACGGGGAAGATGTTGGCGAAGGTCGTGGACAGTACGATGATGTTCAACGAACGGCGTGCCTATGAATTGACGATCGTGGCGGTGAAAGAGACCGAGTCCGGCAAGACTCTGCTCCATCTCGAAGTGAAGGCTCCCGAGCTGGTGTCGTTTTCGCGCGGGGAGTTTCACTCGATGAAAGGCCACCTCTTGCAGGTCTCGCCGACGGAGTGGAAAATCGACAAGCAGCGAAAAAGCGGCCTCACGCAGGATGCCAAGGGGGGCGCGGTGTCTATCGGCTAGATGAAGGAGTCGCGTCGCCCGTGACGGTCGGTACGACGACCAGTTCCCCCTGTCGTACCTCGACCGACGCCGTATCCCCGTCCCGCAATTCTCCCTTGACCAGCGCCCGCGCAATCGGTGTTTCTAATTCCTGCTGAATGAGGCGCTTGAGCGGCCGGGCTCCGTAGACCGGATCGTAGCCACGTTCTCCTAAATGCTTGAGCGCGGGCGGGCTGATGGCCAGGGTGATCCGCCGCTCGGCCAATCGGTTGCGGAGATGTTTCAGCTGAATGTCGACGATCGAGATCAAGTGCTCGGTGCCGAGCGGATGGAATACCACCACTTCATCCACGCGGTTCAAGAACTCCGGGCGAAAATGTTGCCGCAGTTCACCCATCACCACCGTCCGCACCTGCTCATAAGACGCGCCCTGTTGTTGCGCATCGAGAATGTGCGGGCTGCCGATGTTGGAGGTCATGATCAACACGGTGTTCTTGAAATCGACCGTGCGGCCTTGTGAGTCGGTCAGCCGCCCGTCATCCAGCACTTGCAGCAAAACATTAAAGACATCGTGGTGCGCTTTCTCGATTTCATCGAACAGGATGACCGAGAACGGGCGTCGTCGAACGGCTTCGGTGAGCTGACCGCCTTCTTCGTATCCGATGTAGCCGGGAGGCGCGCCGATGAGGCGGGCGACCGTGTGTTTTTCCATATACTCCGACATGTCGATTCGGACCAGATTGCCTTCGTCGTCGAACAATGTTGCGGCCAGCGCGCGGGCCAGTTCTGTTTTGCCGACTCCGGTGGGGCCGAGGAACAGAAAGGAGCCGATCGGGCGATTGGGGTCTTTGATGCCGGATCGTGCCCGCAGGACGGCATCCGCAACGGCGCGGACCCCTTCGTCTTGTCCCACGACCCGTTGGTGCAACAGTTCCTCGAGTTTCAACAGTTTGTCGGTTTCCCCTTCGAGCAAGCGAGAGACCGGAATGCCGGTCCAACGGCTGACCACGGCGGCAATCTCGTCTTCATCGACTTCTTCCTTCAGCAGCCTGGTTTCATTCTGCTTTTTCCCCAGGTGCTGCTGCTCCAGTTCCAGTTCTCGCTCCAATTTCGGCAGGTCTCCGTACCGCAGTTCCGCCACGCGATTGAGGTCGTAGGCCCGCTCAGCCTGCTCGATCTTGAGTTTGACCTCCTCGATGGCTTCACGCGTCTTCCGGAGCCTGGAGACGGAGGCCTTTTCCGAGTCCCACCTGGTTTTGAGGGCCTGCAAATCACGTTGCTTTTCGTTCAGTTCAGCTTCGAGGGTGGTCAACCGGGCGGCGCTCGCGGGGTCCTTCTCTTTTCTCAAGGCTTCCCGCTCAATTTCCAGTTGGAGCACCTTGCGTGAGACTTCGTCCAGTTCGGCCGGCAGGCTGTCGATCTCGGTCCTGAGACGTGCGGCTGCCTCGTCGACCAGGTCGATCGCTTTATCCGGAAGGAACCGATCGGAAATATATCGATGCGACAACTTCGCCGAGGCGACCAGGGCGCTGTCTTTGATCCGCACGCCATGGTGGACTTCGTACCGCTCCTTGAGGCCGCGCAAAATCGAAATGGTGTTCTCGACGGAGGGCTGGTCGACCAGGACTGTCTGAAAACGGCGTTCCAAGGCGGCATCTTTTTCGATGTGTTTCCGGTATTCGTCCAGTGTGGTGGCGCCGATGAGGTGCAATTCGCCCCGTGCCAGCATCGGTTTCAGCAAATTGGCCGCGTCCATCGCGCCCTCAGCCGCTCCGGCCCCGACGACCGTATGCAATTCGTCGATGAACAGCAGAATCTGACCTTGGGAGGATTGAATTTCCTTGAGCACGGCTTTGAGCCGCTCCTCGAACTCGCCGCGGAACTTGGCTCCGGCGACGAGCGCACCCATATCCAACGAGAAGAGTTTCTTCTGTTTGAGGCTTTCGGGTACATCCCCTTTGACGATACGAATCGCCAGGCCTTCCACGATCGCGGTTTTCCCGACTCCCGGTTCGCCGATGAGCACGGGGTTATTTTTTGTGCGTCGGGATAGGATCTGAATCACGCGGCGAATTTCATCGTCTCGCCCGATGACGGGATCCAGCTTGCCTTGTCCGGCCAATTGCGTCAGCTCGCGTCCGTATTTCACCAGCGACTGGTAGGTGCTTTCCGGGTCCTGGCTGGTGACACGCTGGTTGCCGCGCACCTGTTGTAAGCCGGACAGGAGACGGTCGCGGGTGAGTCCCAGTGTCTTGAGCACCCCGCCTTCCTGGACCATGGCCAAGAGCACATGCTCGACGCTGAGAAAGTCATCCTTGAGCGATTTCCGCTCGTCTTCTGCGCGGGTCAAGACCTGATTAAGCCGAGCGGCCACATGCATGTGACCAGGCGTGGCGCCGGCCCCTTGTACCTGGGGCAGCTTGGCCAGGGCTTGTTCGACCGCTTGTCGAACGGCAGTCAGCGCGAGCCCGGCGGCTTCCAGCAGCGCGGGGGTCGTTCCGCCTTCCTGCTCAAGCAGCGCTGACAGCAGATGCTCCACATCGATGCCCTGATGGCTTCGACGCTGCGCATGTCCCGAGGCGGCCTGTAAGGCCTCCTGCAGTTTGATGGTCATTCGATTCATGTCCATGGCGATTCACCTGTATAAAGGTATGAAGGCACTCGTGCTGAATGATGTGATAATCATCGGGCGGGATAAGTCAACTCCGAATGGATTTCCCGCCGGCGCCGCGACTAGTTCTTGACGTCTTGCGCAATCCCGATTAGGGTACGCACTGGTATGGTCAGCCTCGTGACAGTTACGTTTCACCTCTATCGACAGGTCCTGTACGCGACGGGACGTTCGCTCACCCGAAGTTGGGTGACGATGCTCGCACTCATGGTCTTTGCCGTGCTGTTTCTGGTGGTCTCGAGGATTGCCGCTCCGTTGGGCATGGCCGGCGGGTTTATTCTGGGCCTCGTGAACGCCGCGTTAGTTGGTGCGACGCTCCGGCTGATTGAACAGTCGCTCAGCGCGGCACGGACCATTCAGTTCACGGATGTGACCGACAGCGTCGGGCATTACTTTTGGGATGTGATCGGCGTCGGATTTATCTTATGGATTCCGACGCTGCTGCTCGATATGGGCATGCAAGCCAACCCGTACGGCCAATTTCTGTCGTCCGCGTTTCTGCTCCTGGTGTTTCTCCTGTTGAACCCGGCTCCGGAGGTGATCTATCAAGTCCGGCACGATTCTTCACTCGAGGTCCTGAAGACCTCGTATCAGTTTATCCTGGAGCATTGGATCGAGTGGTTTCTCCCGTTCGCGATTTTGATTTTGCCGGTGGTGCTCTCTCCCAGCGGCCTGCTGGAGTTTTTTTCGCTGTCCGGTCGTGTCGGTCGGGGCGCCGGCCTCGACTTCTTCCAGATTCTTCTGCTCCCGTTCACCGCGATCGGGGGGTGGTTGTCCTATGTCGGGTTTGATTCCGACGGACAGGGGATCGTGCTGCTTCTCCTCACCCCTCCGATGGCCATGGTTATCCTCTTGTTCCGCGGCCATCTGTTTGCATCGCTCCATGGGTCTTCCAGGCGGCAGCGCCTCTTTTCTCACCAGTTTGATACGAGGCGGTAAGAGTCTGACGTCACGATAGGCGCTCATCGAGCGGTGTTTCATGGCCGTGGTCTCTGTACCAGCATGAGCCACTTCTTGGACGATTGACGGCTCGTGGCTTGTGATTCTGAATTGAAATAGCGTATGGTTCACCATACACCAGAATCCTATTCCTTCACGGTATGATCAGGATGCGTGCCGACCTATGCAACTTTCTATCTTTTGGCGGTTGGTGATCACGTCCCTCATCATTATTACCGTCATGGGCGGGGTCAATATTTACGCACTCTTTCAGCTTCGGCAGTTGACGGCAATGAGTACCCAGATGGCGTCCTACCATTATCCGGCTGCTGAATCCGCGAAGAGGTTGTTGGGGTCGCTCTATGCGCAACTGAACAGCGAAAAGAAATACCTTGCGACCGGAGATCGCACCTTCCTGACAAATCTGACGGAAGAGGTGGATGAGTTTCAGCGCAGTCTCCAGCTGTTGCGGGGGCAGGAAAGTTCGTCCCAGGGGTTGACGCTGCTCCAAAAGACGGATGACTTACTGAAGGAGCGGCTGAAGATTTTTCAGGATGAATTCCAGATCGTCAAAGGGAAGATTCGTCAGGCCGCTCCGGAGTATGAACACCGGCGCGATGGCCTGATGGATCGGATGTCCGCTTCGATTCAAGGCTATATCGATCTGCACGAGGCCCGTGTGAGCGTCGGGGTGACGGAGTCTCGAGCCAGCGCGGCCCAAGCCGAGGCCGTCACGGAGCAACTGGTTCTGGTGGCGTTGGTGTTCGGGGTGGGGCTTGCCGGCATCGCCAGCTATACGATCTTGCGTCCGCTGCGAGAGCTACAAGGGCACATTAAACAGATCGGGCAAGGCAATTTCGGGGCCTCCCTTCAGATCAAAGCGCCTGCGGAGTTACGGGAGTTGGTCGATACCGTCAATTGGATGGGCAGGAAGTTGCAGGAAATAGACGATATGAAAACGGAGTTTTTGGCGCACGTGTCTCACGAATTGCGCACCCCGATGGCTTCGATTCAGGAAGGCACTCACCTCCTGCTCGATGAGATTCCAGGTCCGCTCGTCCCGGAGCAACGCACGATCCTTCGGATTATGGCCGACAGCAGCCGGCGGCTGATCCATCTGATCTCCACGATTCTGGATTTATCGAAAATGGAAGCAGGGATGATGGAATACCGCATCGTTCCGGTTGATTTTCAACGAATCGGGGACATCTCCATCAACAAGGTTCGTCTGTTGGCGGACTCCAAGCATGTGCAGTTGGTGCTGGAACACATCGGGAATCGCTCGTGGGTCAAGGCGGATGCGTCTCGCCTTGAACAGGTGCTCGATAACTTGCTCTCAAACGCGCTGAAATTCAGCCCTGAGGGCGGGGTGGTGAAGGTACAGGTGAAACCAGACTCCCAAGCCGGAGTGCTTGAGGTGGCCGTGTCGGATACGGGACCCGGGATCGCGCCGGAGGATCTCCCGCATATTTTTGAACGGTTTTATCAAGGCCGTACGAAAGGGAAGCATACGGCGGGGAGTGGATTGGGCTTGGCCTTGGTGAAGAACGTCGTGGAAGCTCACGGCGGAAGAATTTGGATCGAAAGCGAGAAAGGTAAGGGGACGACTGTACGGTTTATCCTACGATTGGCAACACCGGAAAGGGTAGGGCACGCGTGACGAGAACAGCCGTGTCTCTGAGAAGCAACTCCATCATCATCAGTTCTCTCTTGTTGGCAGGGTGTGCGACGTGGACGACGCCAGTCCCAGGCTCCCATCCCTACTTTTCAGCCGAGCCAAGAGAAATCAAATTATTTCAATCGTTTGCAAGAAAACAAGAGAGCATAGCCCCTAAATGCGGTGAATCGAACTCCTGCGATCAAGTGTACTTTACGCGAGGACTGCTTGGCCTGTACGAAAGCCGCGAAGTTGCGGAGAAATATTTCGGGAAAGTCATTGCCATTGCTCCCAAGAGCCAGCTGGCTGCCTCTAGCAAAGCCTGGCTGTCATTGTTGCAACAACCTGCTCCTGGTCACCGATCATGGGCCGAGTCCGTGTTTCGAGGGCCGACTCTTGCAGAGACCAACACCTCACTAGCCGTGACTACCGATCGTCTGGTGCGAGACTTGCTTGATCGGGAGATACTCATTCAACAACTTCGGACTTCCAAAGAGGATGAATCCGAGACCATTGAGGCGTTGCAGCGCGAGTTGGCGGATCGAGACCATAAAATAGAGGCGCTTATGTCGAAGAAAGATTCAGTAAAGGTGTCCGCCGATCCGGTCGTGATCCAAACGATGCAAAAACAGCTTGCCGATCGGGACCGAAAGATTGAGGAGCTTTCGACGCAACTCGAGGCATTGAAACGAATCGATCAGGAAATGCGGGAAAAGGTGCGGCCGATACGTCCGCCGTTGACCACTGTTCCGGTTCCCGGTCCCGAGACGACACCCTAACGAATGCCAGAAGGAACTGTGATTATGGAGCAAGAAAATATTCTCGTAGTCGACGACGATGAGGGGCTGTTGCATTTATTGAAAATGCGGTTGTCCGCGATGGGGTTCGCCGTCACATCCTGTACGACGGGGCAAGATGCCGTCGTACAGGCGAAGAAAACGATGTTCAACTTGGCGATTACCGATCTGCGTCTTCGCGGCGAGGATGGGTTGGACGTGACCGAAGAACTGCTTCGCAGTCATCCGGGACTTCCGGTCATCATCCTGACGGCCCACGGAAGCATTCCCAATGCCGTGGAGGCGATGCAGCGGGGGGCGTTCGGATACCTGACGAAGCCGTTCGACGATAAGGAGCTGAAAGCTACGATCGAAAAAGCCCTCGCACAACAGCGGATGAGCCGGGAAATTCAGCGGCTCAAGTCGCTGGTGAAGGAACTGTACGGACTCGAAAATGTCGTGGCGCGGAGTCCGGCGATGCAACAGCTCTTTCTGCAAATCGCGCAAGTGGCCGAGTCGGATGCGACGATTTTGCTGTTCGGTGAAACCGGCACCGGCAAAGAAGTGATGGCGCGCGTCATCCATACGAACAGCCGACGCGGAAAAGGCCCATTCGTGGCGCTCAACTGCGCTGCCATACCCGAAGCGTTGTTCGAGAGCGAGTTGTTCGGACATGTGAAGGGCGCGTTCACGAGCGCCCATGGGGCGAAGCGCGGATTGTTTCAAATGGCCAACGGCGGCACGTTGTTTCTCGACGAGATCGGCGACATGCCGCTGTCCATGCAAGTCAAATTATTGCGCGCCGTCCAGGAACGGGAGATTCGAGAGGTGGGGGCGGAGACCTCGGTCAAAGTGGATGTTCGCATCATCGCGGCGACGAATAGAGACTTGGGCGAGGCGGTGAAGAGCGGGACGTTCCGCAACGATCTGTACTATCGGATCTCTGTGGTGCCTCTGTTCATTCCACCGTTGCGGGATCGCCGGGATGATATTCCGTTGTTGGCGCAACATTTCCTCAAGCTCAGCATGAAGCGGGCGAACAAAGAGGTGAAGGGGTTCACGCCTGCCGCACTCCATCGGCTGATGGTCAATCCCTGGCCGGGGAACGTGCGGGAGTTGGAAAACGTAGTTGAAAAAGCCGTGGTGATGTCGCGACAGGATATGCTTACGCCGGATCTCTTGCCGGCGGTCAGCGTGTCGGCTGAATCACCGCTCAAGCCTCTGACGGAGGCCAAAGAAGAATTCGAGCGGACCTATTTGAAAAACGTCCTCCAATTGACGAGCGGAAATATTTCCCGTGCCGCGCAATTTGCCGGACGGTACCGAGCCGACTTCTATAAGATGCTGAGAAAGTACGGACTCCATCCGTCGACCACGAAAGGAAAACCGGATGCCGAGAGGGACGAACTGGAAGCCGAAACAAATTTGACCGAGGCGGAGCGATAGACCTCACTCCTCCGGTCTGGGGTGATGCCTCAGTGGACCTGTAAAGGCCGCGTCTCAGGTGACGCGGCCTTTGTGTTTGAAACAGCCATCGTATCTCGTACAAACGTGGCTCCCTGTGATGCCTGGTGCCTTTCCCATTGCACGTGGAATCTTCGAGCGCCTAGGATATTCACGACTGGTTGCCGACCTCTTGAGAAAGGAGAGATGCCTATGATGTGAGATGGGAAATCCATAATTATGCGGGCCGGAGCGTTGGTCGTGGTCGTCACCGTCGCACTATTACCGTCGTTGGTTCTCGGCGAAGGAGGGGCGCGCCGTGACGTTGTACGTCAGGCCGCCGAAGTGGCGGCGGCTGAACATGCTGCGCCTTCGTCGCTCTCGAAGAATGCCACCATTCTCAATCGAGACGGAGACGTAGTTCGCATCGGGAACAATGGGTGGATGTGCTTACCGGATGATCCCAATACGGCAGGAACGGACTCCATCTGCATGAACGAATCATGGCGCAAGTTCATGGATGCGTTGAAGAACAAGAAGAAGCCCACCTACACCCAAGTCGGGATTGCCTACATGCTTCAGGGCGACCGGCCGGTGAGCAACACCGATCCGTACGCAACCGAACCGAAGCCGGGAGATGATTGGGTTGAGAAGCTTGGCGCCCACATCATGGTTCTCGTGCCTGATGTAGACACGTTGAAGAGCTTACCAACAAACTCAAAAACCGGCGGCCCCTGGGTCATGTGGGCGGGAACTCCCTATGCGCATGTGATGATTCCCATCGAGAATTACCCGTCACCCTAGTAAAGCGCCAGGATGGGGGACGGGAAAATATCTGTCATAACGGGATGGCTGTCAGATCGAAAGATGGGATCTACGGTGGGGCGCATCATGTCGCGCTAAGGCGACGGCTCAATGTCATTGCGAGCAATCTTGCGAACGCCCAATCGACGAAAACACCGACCGGCGGTCCGTACAAGCGGCGGGATGTCGTCTTTCGCTCGACGGCGGTTCCAAGCACATTCCAGCGGGCTTTTCGCCAGGTCGCAGTGGGGCCGTCGGCGCATGCGCTCGAAGGGGTCTCCGTCGCTCGCGTGGTGGAAGATTCCAAACCGGGACAGCTCATTTATGATCCCCATCATCCGGATGCCGACGCCAAAGGGTTCGTGCGTCTCCCCAATGTGAATGTCATGGAAGAAATGGTGAATATGATCGGCGCGTCGCGGGCGTACGAAGCCAATGTCCAAGCCATCAATGCCACACGTGCCATGTGGAACAAGGCACTGGAAATCGGGAGGTGAGTATGACTCAGATTTATGGTCCGACTTCGGGTATCGCTCCGATTCCCGATGTGGCCCCGGGCGGGTCGGCGGGAACCGCCGGCGCCACCGGGTTCTTGGATTCTCTCAAAACCGCAATCGGAAAGGTCAACGACACGCAGATGGAAGCCGGCCGAGCGGTGGGTGCCCTCATGACCGGCGAGACGCAGGACCTGCACCGTACGATGGTCGCGCTGCAGCAGGCAGACGTGTCGTTCCAATTGATGATGCAAATCAGGAACAAACTGGTCACGGCGTATGAAGAGATTCAACGGATGCAGATGTAAGCGGTCAGGTCCGATGAAGGAGCATGGGTAGCATGTTTTCGAAGTTTTCCATCAATCAGCGGATGATCATCCTCATTGCCCTGGCAGGGTCGGTGGCGGGCCTCATTGCACTCACACTATGGACGCAGCAGCCTGATATGCAGGTATTGTTTAGCAATCTCAACGGCGAAGACGCGGCCGCCATCATCGATAAACTGAAAGAGACGAAGGTGCCGTACGAAACGACCGGCGGGGGAGCGACGGTGCTGGTGCCGAGCGCCCAAGTGCACGATCTGCGATTACAGCTTGCGACCCAAGGGCTTCCCCATGGCGGCGGCGTCGGCTTTGAGATTTTCGATCGGACGTCGATCGGCATGTCCGAATTCGTGCAGAAGCTCAACTATCGGCGCGCCTTACAGGGGGAGTTGGCGAGAACCATTGCGCAGTTGCCGGAAGTCGAACGGGCACGGGTGCATCTGGCGATACCTGAACGGCGACTCTTCGCCAACGAACAGGAAAAAGCGCGCGCGTCCGTAATCGTCTCCCTTCGCAACGGCCAACAGCTGGCTCAGGCGCAGGTGCAAGGGGTCATCCATTTGGTGTCCAGCAGCGTGGAAGGCCTGCAGGCCCGTGATGTGACGGTGGTGGATGGGCACGGCCGTATGTTGTCCTCCACCATGACGGATGAAACCGCCGGGTTGACCAATACCCAGCTCGAATATCAGCGGAGCATCGAAAAAGATGTGGAAACGCGCATTCAAACGATGCTGGAGCGAATCGTCGGACTCAACAAGGCCGTGGTGCGAGTGTCCAGCGTGGTGGACTTCCGCAAAGTCGAGACCACGGAGGAGCGCTACGATCCGAACAGCCAGGTCGTGAGGAGCGAACAGCGCGGACAGGAAAAGGCGAACGGCACCAACGGTGTCAGCGGAGGCGTACCGGGTGTCCAGTCGAACGTCCCGCCTGGAACGGACCAGGAGCTTCCTCAAACCAGTTCGAACAACAGTCAGACAAAGAATGAAACGGTCAATTACGAGATCAGCCGAACGGTTTCCAAAATCGTCGAGCCGGTCGGCGTCATCAAACAATTGTCCGTGGCCGTCCTGGTTGATGGAATCTATGAAACGGCCAAAGCCGGTGAGGGACAGTCGACGGAGACGCCGGCTGCCGCACGCAAATACGTCCCCCGTTCGGAAGAAGACCTCAAGCGGATCGAGGACATCGTCAAGAAAGCGATGGGCTTTTCGCCCGAGCGGCAGGATCAGGTGCAAGTCGTGAACGTTCAATTCGGCGCGGAACCGGAAGAGCTGCAGAGTGCGACCGCAGAAGCCGTGGCCGAGGGGCCGAAGCCATGGGTGCCGTATCTCCGCTACGGGGTCGGCATTCTGTTGTTTACCGTGATTCTTCTGTTCGTGGTGCGTCCGTTGTTGAGCATGTTGGGGTCGACGACCGAGCAACTGTCGGCCGAAGCGTCGATGGCTGCGCTGCCCGGCGCCGTGGGAGGGGCAGCGGCCTCATTGGCCGGTGGGCAAGACCGGGCTCAGATCATCGACATGGCGAGAAAGAACCCCGACACGACGGCCGTGGTCGTGAAACAGTGGCTCAAGAATCCTACATAGCGTGTACCCATGGCGAAGAATCTGACGGGCGAACAAAAGGCGGCTATTCTTCTTCGTGCCATCGGAGAAGAATCCGCCGCCCAGGTCATGAAACAACTGGACCCCAAAGAAATTAAGCGGCTGGGAACATTCATGAACGGCACGGCTCAGATTTCGCGGGATGAGGAGGATGCGGTCATCTCGGATTTTCAGGCTGCCAGCGCGTCCGGCGAGGTGCAGTTCCAGGGAAAAGAGTTCATCAAGACGGTCCTCATCAAGGCGCTGGGTCCGGAGAAGGCGGCGCGGATCATCGAATCGATGACCCGGAAAAGCTATCCGGGACTGGAGGCGATGAAATGGGTTGATGTGAAAACGCTGGTCCAAATGTTGAAGATCGAGCACGCACAAACCGTGGCGGTCGTGCTGGCGCATCTTGAGAGCGATCAAGCCGGGCAGGTGCTTGCAGGGCTTCCGGAAGCGATGCGCGGAGACGTGGCGCTTCGGCTGGCCACCATGGAGGAAGTGCAACCGGATGTCTTGGAGGAACTCAGCCAAAGTATCCAAGAGACACTCCTGGCCAGCACGGGAATGGGGTCGCAGAGCCTGGGAGGGCCGGAGGTCATGGCCGAAATCCTCACGCGCATGGATAAGACCAATGAAGGCGGCATTATGGTCAAGATCGCGGAGAGGAGTCAGCCGCTGGCGGACGCGATCCGGGCGCTCATGTTTGTCTTCGACGACCTGGTGAAGGTCGACGATCACGGTCTGCAGGAATTGATGAAAGAGATCAGCAAGGACGACCTTCCGTTGGCTCTTCGCGGCGCGAATCCGGAGGTGAAGGAGAAATTCTTCAAGAATATGTCGAGCCGTGCCGCGGAAATGTTGAAAGAAGATATGGAGGCAAAAGGGCCGGTGAGGGTGTCCGATGTCGAGAAGGCCCAGCAGAATATTTTGAAGGTCTGCCGCAAGCTGGAAGAAGAAGGCCGGATCGTCATCGCAGGTGCAGGGGAGGAGATGCTGTAGTGACGGGGGGACCCATCACGGCATTGGCCGGTTCCGAGCGCAGCGTGGCACGCCTTCAAGGGACGGTTCTGATTGTTGATGCCGACGAAGGGGTCCGACAGGGGCTCCATGAGTTGCTTCAGGCGGAACGAGTGTCTATTCGCCTCTCTGGCTCAGGCCAGGAAGCGCTTGCGATGGTCAAGCAGAAGGCTCCCGCATTGCTGATCGTCGATGCCTCTTTGCCCGATCGAGACGGCATCGCCGTTCTGGAGGAGGCACAGCGGATCGATAGTCGCATGATCGGAGTCGTGATGGCTGAAGCGGCTTCGGTCGACCTTGCCGTCCGGGCGATGAGAGCCGGCTTCAGCGATGTGATCACGAAACCATTTGAGCGGGACAGGGTCCTCGCCACGGTTCGTCGGTTGCTGGAACTCCATCGGCTTCGCACCGATCAGACGGTTTTGAAGCATGCCGCAGTACGGTCCGGGGCTGTGCAGATGCAGAGCGTCCCATTTCAGACGTTCGGGGACGGCGGTACGCAGAAAGGCGCCGACGGGCTGACGGAATATGAGCGGGGTCTGGAAGAGGGGCGGCGATATTCGGACGCGCAGCACCGACAAGATCTTGCGGTGTTGACCGAGGCCGTCAGGAAGTTTGATGCCGCGCGGTCTGTGCTTCAGAAGACGGTCGACGACGAAGTCATCGCCCTGGCGCTTCAGATCGCGTCAAAAATACTGCATGAAGCAGCCGAGTCCAGTCGTGAACAGATCGTGATGCAAGTCAAGGCCGCACTCGGTGCCGTGCAAGCGTCGGATGAGGTGGTGATACAAGTGCATCCGGCCGATGCGGCCGTGCTTGAAACGGTCCGGGCGGAGCTGACAGGACGGCAGCAGGTCGCACTGAAGCTCACCATCGAACCGGTGGCGTCTCTTCAACGAGGAAGTTGTCTTGTGCACACCGCGACACGGTTGGCCGATGCCTCTCTCGATACACAGTTGCTCCGTTTGGGCGATGCCCTGAGGAACAGGGCGCATCATGAGTCTTAGTCAGCTCATCGAGCGCGTCGATCCCATCGAAGTGTCCGGCAGAGTGGCGCAAGCGGTCGGGATCGTTGTGGAAGGCTATGGGCCGATGACGACGGTCGGCGAGCTCTGCCAAATTACGCGGGAGGTGGAGGGAGGGCCGATTGCCGCGGAGGTCGTGGGATTTCGGGGGGATCGGGTTCTGCTGATGCCGCTGGGCGACATGCACGGGATCGGGCCGGGCAGTCGAATTACCATGTCCGGCCACGTGGCCGATCTCGCGGTCGGACCGGGCTTGTTGGGAAGGGTGCTCGACGGTTGCGGCCATCCGATGGACGGCAAAGGGCCGCTGACGGCGACGGAGCGGTATCCGCTGTATGCGGGCGCGCCGAACCCCTTGCAACGAGCCCGTCTCCGCGCTCCGCTTGACCTTGGAGTTCGCGCCATCAATGGGTTTCTGACGTGCGGGTGTGGACAGAAGATGGGCATTTTTTCAGGATCCGGAGTCGGGAAGAGCGTGTTGTTGGGGATGATCAGCCGGTACACGAAAGCGGATGTCAATGTCATCGCCCTCATCGGCGAGCGGGGCCGCGAGGTCAACGAATTCCTGGAGCGCGATTTGGGCGCAGAAGCGTTGGGACGGACGGTGGTGGTGGTGGCGACGTCGGACCAAGCTCCGCTCATACGGTTGCGCGCGGCATTGGTTGCGACGACCATCGCCGAATACTTCCGCGATGCGGGGAAACAGGTGTTGCTGTTGATGGATTCACTGACGCGATTGGCCTATAGCCAGAGAGAAGTGGGGTTGGCGATCGGGGAGCCTCCGACGACCAAGGGCTATACCCCCTCCGTGTTTACGCTCTTGCCGAAATTGCTGGAACGTGTCGGGACCGGACCTGGCCCAGGCACCATTACCGGGCTGTATACCGTTCTGGTCGACGGCGATGATCTCAGTGATCCCATCGCCGATACCGTACGCTCGATCTTGGACGGCCATATCGTCTTGTCACGGACCTTGGCCGCTCGCAATCACTTTCCGGCGATCGATCTCCTCCAGAGTACCAGCCGCGTGATGCGGGATATCGTCGGACGAACACACTACGATGCCGCCAGGAAGCTCCTTGAGTTGGTGGCCCGGTATCGCCAATCCGAAGACCTGGTTGTGCTGGGGGCCTACAAGCCAGGGATGAATGCCGCGCTCGACCGTGCCGTTCAGGCGCAGGAAGCGATCAATGCCTATTTGCGGCAGGATGTTGACCAGCCGGCAGGCCTGCCCGCGTCGGTGCAGCAACTTGAGGCGTTGGCCCAGCAGGCGGCATGAGCCTCGAGGCATTGCGGAAGCTGCGTGCGCAGACCGTCGAGACCTTGATGATGGAGTTGGCGAAGATCACCCGTACGTTGGCTCAGTGCGAGGAACGGTATCAGCACCTTGATGCCCAAATTCAGCAGGAGGTCGTCACATACGAGCGGCAATCCGCGCAGGGGCTCATGATCGAAGCGTGGGTGGAATGGCAGGGACGTATGGATTCGCAACAGGCCGCGCTGCGCCGCGCGCGTCGGGAGATCGACCACGCCGTCGAGGCGTGGCAACAGACCAAAGCGCTGCTCGTTGAAGCCAGCCTGGAGCGTAAGTTGCTCGATGTTGTCGCCGACAAACGCCGGGATGCGCAACGTGCCGATGCGGCGCGCCAGGAGCAGCGGGCTACGGATGAGGCGGCGAGCCGCGGGTATGTGACGCGCCGAGAGAATCAGTCATGAGGACACGATCCATCAGAGGGTGGGGAGATCGTTTCAGTCTCGGCCGTCTCGGGCAGGGAGCGAGCGCGATGCCGAGGATGCACCGACATTCCCAGCTCTGGACGATGGTCGGAGGAATCGTCGGCTCGACGATTCTCTTCTGGGTCATGGTGCAATTGGGACAAGCCTCTTCCGAACCAAAAAATAAAACGCAGGCGGCGACGAGCGGGCTGACGCAGGGCGGAGCACCACAAGCACAGCCGGCCGAGCATTCAGGAGCCGAGTCCGATGACGATGCCAAACTGTTGGCTCCACCGGCGGCCCAGGGGCCGGCCATTGACGTGCCTCGGGAAGTGCTTGATATGCTGGCGCAGCGAAAGCGCGATCTTGACCGGCGGGAACAAGCGCTTCGCCAGAACGAAGAACGACTCATGATTGTACGGGGCCAGGTCGAGGAGCTGTTGGACCAGAATGAAGCCTTGGAGAAGCGGATTCAGAACGCGCAGGCCAAGGAGGACCGATCACCCTCGCAACAGGCGAAGCTCCATGCAGAGAAGGAACGTTCGGCGCAGGAGCAACGGACACAGCTTGCCAAAATCTACGAGTCCATGCCGTCCGAAGACGCCGCCTCGCGTCTTGAACATATGCCGGATCGGAAAGCGATCGAAATTCTCAAGATGGTGAAAGCCAAGACGGCCGGCGCGATCCTCGCTCAAGTCAAAGCCGACCGGGCTGCGAAACTCACGGAGCAGCTGTTGACCCACACGCCGTAGCGATCTACAAGTCCCCAACTCAATCCTTGCTTGCAAATCATTTGCGCCCATCGAACCGTTCCGGCCTTGGCCTGGACACGATGTTCACAGGAATGTGATGTCCCCGGAAACTCCATAACCTCACCCTGTATTGTATGCGGAGGCGACTCTGGCACCACATTCACGCCGTCTTGTGTTCTTCTACTATCTACGGTATATGTCGCAACATATTTATCTGGGTTCTGGAATTTTTCTTCAACTGAAGGGAGGGAATGATATATCTGAAGCCAGTATTCGGGGCAGTCGATCAGTGTGCGTACTTCAGCGTGCAGCATTCCTTTTGTTTGGTGCTGTTGTCCTCGCAGTTGGATGTATTTCCGTACCGGCGTTTGCTGGGTCGCCTACGCTGTTTAGCGCAAGCGGAACTATTTCGAAGATCGATGTCGGTGATGTCGATCCAGCTGGTAAAAGCGGGCGGTTTATCGTGAGAGACCGTCACATCGAAGGCACGTTTGCAGGCGACATCAGTGGTGGCTTCACAATCACCTACGACGCCAACGTTCCTCTTGCCACCCAGTCTGGTCCCGTCTATGCCAGAATGACCGTCGGTGTCTACGAGGCAAACATGACGATCGTGTCCAGCCTTGGCCCCACTCCGGTGCCCTGTGGGATTTCGGATGGTGTGACCTGCATTGAAACACCGGTCGGTAACTTCGTGCCTGGCCTGCTGTTGAACGGCAGAATGAACTTTCTCAGCGGTGCCCAAGGGACGGGTAATGTGAACGCTTGGCTGATTCCGATCCTTGACGAACAGGGACACATCATCAGTATTGCAGCCAGTCTGCTCATGATCGCCGGTCAGTGGTCTCAATGAAGGCACATGTGGGATGTGAAGCCTGTGAGTGGTGGGTCTGCGTGCATGGTGCAGAAGCGCAGGTTCGATCTGACCGAAAGACTGGCTAACGGAATGTTCGAAAAGCCAGCCTGCAGAGTTCTGGTATCGCTTCGAATCGTATCTCGTGAGAAGTGAAGCGGACGGATAGGGCTATAGGACTACTGGCCTGTCATGTGTAAGTTGTCCGGGGCCCGCTCCAAGAAATTTTCCCTGCCGGTTGAACCGATTTTGTCGCTCACGAAACGCCATCCATGCAGTCAACTCGGCTAGTTTTGCCGAGCAGGCTGTAAAGTTTTCCTCTCTCAGGACACGCCGTTCCGGTGCTCACGACAACCAGCTTGATTATCCGCGGTGTTGCATGCTGCGCATCTGGCATGGGGCTTGTATTCTGCTTTGCTCGAATCACACGAGGACTGGTGTCCATGGATTTCACTCTGGCTGACATGATTCCCCATCCGTCCGGAGCCCCTACTGATACGGGAGTCAGACCGTCTCGGGCCTCGACGGCTTCCAGTTCCAGCGGCAGCCGGAGGAGTTTTCCCGCTGTGCTCCAAGGAATTCGTGCGGACGAACGGAGGATGGAGGCTCGTGAAGCAGCAGAGGCGCGATCAGCGAGCAAGACTGAGCGAGGGGCTCAATCGAAGGAAGCCAAAGATCGGAATGTTCCCTCAACTCAGGCCGAGCGTACTGAGGTCCGATCAACGAACAAGTCTGAACGTGGGGCTCGATCGAGAGATACACAAGAGCCGAATCCTTCCTCCACTCAATCTGAGCGCACTGAGGTGCGATCAACGAACAAGTCTGAACGTGAGGCTCAATCGAGGGAAACACAAGAGCAGCATGCTCCTGCCACTCCGGATGAGCGCGCAAATGCATCACTGTCAGAGGCCCACATCCAAGATGGAAGCAGATCCGGAGACGATGGAAAGAGGGGCGCTGAAGATTCCAGCAATACATTGGAAGCTACGGTTCAACCGAGTCAGACCGGTGGTGACCTTCAAGGGCAAGCTCCAATGCCGTTCGTCTCCCTGGTGGTACCTCAAGTAGTAGCCCAACCGAATAACCAGACGAATGTTCTCACGGAGGGAGAAGATCACTCTTCTGATGGGGAGTCCGTGTCTGAGCTGGAAGCTGAGCCGGAGGGCGGTTCTTCACGGTCTCCGTTGATGGTGCCTAAGGCGATGAATGCTCCCCTGACGGTCTCTCATCTGACGGAAGGCCGCTCTCTTGCCGATCATGAACAGAATGCACCGTCGGATCTGGTAGTCCATGGATCAGCTGCTCCGGTGATTGCCACCAGCGGCGATTCGCATCTGGCTCTAGCTGTCAAGCCGGGGGTCCAGATGGTTGTCGAGGATGCCGGTCCTGAGAGCGCCAACCGTGTCGAGTCTCGTCCAGGACCGCTGGAGCCGCCATCCGGCTCAGCTCTTCTGCAGTCTGAGGCGATGGTGCGTCGGGGCTATCCCGGCTATCTCGGGGCGGGGCTATCGGACGGCAAGCAGGATATCCCGAAGACTGATTCCGTGATAGGCGATGAGGGATCGGCAGATCGTACGACGCCGGCTCAGATGAACTGGTATGCGCAATCTCTTCGCAACGCGCAGGATAGCGGACTGAGGACGCCGTGGGGGGGCCGACAGGAGCAGCCTTTGAGCCGTGATGGGACCGAACAGTTCAGCGAGCTTTGGGGTGAACAACAGAACGCGCAACGCGATCAGGCTGAAACCAAGCTGCCGCAGGCGATGGTCGCTGATCGGCAAGGATCCGGCGGACCTCCGATCGAGTCGATAGTGGCCGGTGCGCACGGGCGTGCCGTCTCCAGTCCACCGCCCGCTCCCGCCCCTCCAGTTATGAATCAGGCGCAACCGTCCATGCCAGCCCATGATACGGCTGAATCGTCGATGCGATTCATGACGCGATCGGTCGTCTTAGATGTGGCACAGCCCGACCTGGGCCATGTGAATATTCGCGTGGCGATGACGAACGATGTCGTGCATACCCAGTTCTCCACCGAGAGGCTTGAGGTGGGGCAATTTCTTGTCAGCAGTCAGGATCGTCTGCAAGCCGCGTTGCAGGCGACCGGATTGGACATGGGACAATTCCGTGTGGACATCGATCGTCAGAGTGCCGGTCGTTCGTTCCAGCAGGACTTGTCTCAGGAACAGGGACAGACCTGGAATCAGAGGTCTCACGACATGAAGTGGGGGCAGAGTCCGGACCGACAGGATGAGGCACGCACAGCGCTCCATGGCCGCTTGAATGTCGTGGCGTAGATCGGAAGGGAGATAGCAGACATGGTCGATGTATCGACGATTAACTCGGCGGGAACTCCGGAGACCCCGAACAAAACCGGGCCTCGGCAATTAGGGCAGGACGATTTTCTCAAATTGCTCGTCACGCAATTAAAGAGCCAGGATCCCTTGAAACCCACCGACAATGCCGAATTTGTCTCGCAGCTCGCCCAATTTAGTCAGTTGGAACAGACCGCGAAGCAGTCACAGCTGCTTCAGAAGAGCCTCGATGCGCAGAGCGCCTCCTTGCAGTTCACGCTGCTGCCCATGGTGGGTCGCCGCATCAGCATTGATCGTCCGCTGGTCCAGCTGGAGAATGGGCAAGGCTCAATGACGTATGCCCTCGAAAAGAACGCAGCTCGCGTGCAGATTGCGATTCTCGATCAGCGAAAGCAGGTTATCCGAACGCTGGCTGCCACCGACCCCCAGGTCGGGCTCAATCAGGCGCGATGGGACGGAAAGGACAGTAAGGGTGCCGCCATGACGCCTGGTGTGTATGAGTATGCCGTCTCCGCCGTCGATCAGCAGGGGGCGTCGATTCTCGCAAAAGGTCGCGCGCAACTGACGGTTACGGGTGTGCGCATGGAAGAGGGACAACCTAAATTAGCAGTCGGAGCCCTCACGGTGGATCCGTCGGAGATTGTGGAAGTGCAATAGACGAGACTTATCCGAACCGGTTGAAGAAGGAGGTAGGCACCCATGGGAATTCTGTCGTCATTGTTTACCGGAGTCAGCGGGCTCAACGCCAACGGGACGGCGCTTTCCGTCATCGGCAACAACATCGCCAACCTCAGTACCGTCGGCTTCAAGGGGAGCAAGGCGACGTTCGCGGACTTGATCAGTTCGTCGATTTCAGGCGGGTCCGGCGCAATCCAGACGGGTATCGGTGTCGCGCTCACCTCGGTACAAGGGAACTTCTCGCAAGGATCGCTGTCGACGTCGGCCAATGTGTTGGACCTGGCCATCGACGGCAACGGGTTTTTCATCGTGAAAGATGCGCAGAATGCCACCTTCTATTCCCGTGCCGGCCTGTTCCGGCTCGATAAGAACAACAATGTGGTCGACCCCACGGGATTTAAATTACAAGGCTTCCTCGCCGACACTGCTGGCCAAATCACCGGCACGATCGGTGATGTGGCGCTGCCTTCCACCACCGCATCGCCACGGGCCACGACCACGGCCTTTGTCGCCGCCAATCTGAACTCAGCGACTGCGCTGATGGGCGTGCGCGGCAACGTCGTGGCATCTGCGGCTGCTACCCTCGCCGTGCCCACCGCCGCCGGCAATCTTTCATTCAACATCGATCTGAACGGCGACGGCGTCAGGACCATCACCGTGGCGGCCGGCTTGACGACTAATGCGGCGTTAGCCACAGCTATTCAAAACGCCGTGCGCGCGTTGGTTCCCAACGATCCCTTTAAAGCCGCCGCCTACGCAGGATTTACCGCGTCGGTCAATGCGTCCAATATCTTCACCTTTGCGTCCGGCATGACGGGCACGACGAACAATTCCACGACCGGCATCGGAACGGTGGTGGTGACGGCGAATGGCGGCGATACGCTGGCGGCCAACCTTAATATGCTGGCGCCGGCGTCGACGACCGGGACGGACTTTCTGCTGTCCGATCCATCCGCCACCTCGAGTTTTTCCACGTCGATGACGGTGTTCGATACACTGGGCGACAGTCATCTGCTGACGACGTACTTCACCAAGATCGGCGCCAACAGCTGGAATTACAATACGGTGACGGCCGCAAGCGACGTCGTGACGGCGAACTACCATTCGAGCAATATCGACACCAGCTTGGGCATCGTTCGGGTCGGGTCCGGTACCTTGACGTTCGGGACGGATGGAACCTTGGATCGTGAGAGTACGGTGATTCGGTACGATACTGGGACTGCCGCCGGGACGTCGGGTACTGTGCCCGGAGAGTTACAGATCGATTTTGTCGGTGCGACGCCGGATCAGTTGATTGCCATGAATTTTGGTTCCAGCGTGACGACCGACGGCGGGAGCGGACTCGATGGAACGACGCAATTCGGGTCGACCTCGGCTCTCGTGCAGCAGACGCAGGATGGGTTTGCCGCCGGCTCGCTCCAAGCCTTTTCCGTGGATGCGAACGGCATCATCAACGGCCGCTTCTCAAACGGTCAGCTGCGCGCGTTGGCGCAGGTCGTGCTCGCGCGCTTCCCGGATCCTATCGGGCTGACGAGGACCGGCAAAAATACATTCGCTCAGTCCGGTAACTCCGGTCAGCCGGTGAACGGGACTCCGGACAGTGCCGGGCTCGGGCGGGTGCTGTCGAATTCGTTGGAATTATCGAATGTCGACCTCGGGGAAAGCTTTATCGATATGATTGCTGCGCAGCGCGGGTTTCAGGCAAACTCGCGCGTCATCACCACGTCCGACGAAATCTTACAGGAATTGGTCAATCTGAAACGGTAGATCCGTTCTTTCACGATAGGGCTGGGAACGATCCTCGTTCCCAGCCCTTCTCTTCTTCGCTCTGCCCTCCCGTCCGGTGTCAATCCCTACTCCGGAGCCCTCATCCTGCATCCCGTCAGCTTCTTGACGGTGTCAAGAGGTTGCTTGACAGGGCGTTCATGTCCTGCGTCGTGCGTGGTGTGTGCCGTATGGGAGTATGCGCCAGATATGGCGATTCGTTAATTCTTCTATCGGCGCGTCGAAATGCACAGTGGCATATGCATTGCAGTCTCCGCACCGGACCAATGAGTCAATCGAGGAGGAGTTATGGCAGATGCAGCCGCAGGTGACGAAAAAGCTCCCGCAGCGGCCCCCGCTCCGGCGTTCCCTATCAAACTGCTCATTATTGTATCGGTTATTGCCTTGGTCTTCGGCGTCGGCGGGGCGTTTGTGGCGGTGAAATTCCTGGGAGGAGGAAGCAAAGGGGCTGAAAGTTCGGAGGACCACAAAGCCGACGAGGAGGTCAAGGCCGAGTCGAAGAGCGAGGCCGGTGGAAAACATGGTCAGGCCGCGTCGTCCGGCGTCATGTTCGATTTGGATCCCTTTATCGTCAATCTTGCGGACACTCAAGAGGTTCGGTATTTGAAGCTGACGCTGAAGCTTGAGGCGGAGAGCGAAGCGGTCTCTGCTGAACTCACCACCCGCATCCCTCAAATACGAGATGCGGTCCTCGTCTTGCTCAGCAGCAAGGACGTCAATGGGGTGAGAACGACGCAGGGAAAATTCCAGCTGCGCGATGAAATTACGCAGCGCATCAACGGCCTCTTGAAGAAACCCGGCGTCCGGTCGGCCTATTTCACGGAATTTGTCGTGCAGTAGCAGCAGGCACTATGGAAAAGATTCTCTCACAGGACGAAATCGATGCGTTGTTAAAGGGCGTCGTTTCCGGTGAGGTGGACACGGCTCCGAAGGAAACCGCCCAGGACACAACAGGCGTCAAGGGCTACGATCTGTTCAATCAGGAACGGATCATTCGTGGCCGGATGCCGACCATGGAGATGATCAACGATCGATTCATTCGCCGCCAATCCGTGGTTTGGACCGGCATGTTTCGGGAGGCGATTGATTTTGCCGTCGTCGGGACCCAAGTAATCAAATTCGGTGAGTTTTTGAAGAAGGTTCCGATGCCCTCATCCTTGAACGTGTTTCATATGGCGCCCTTACGGGGCAGCGGACTCTTTGTGATGGACGCGTCCCTTGTCTACCTGATCGTGGATTATTTTTTTGGGGGCAAAGGTCAGACCCACGTGAAGCCCGAGGGGCGGGACTTCACGCCCGTCCAACTGCGGATCATCAAAAAGCTGTTGCTGCAATCGCTCGTCGATCTGGAAAAGGCATGGCATGCTGTCGTGCCGGTCAAGGTGGAGTATATGCGCTCCGAGAGCAATCCTCAGTTCGCGATGGTGGTGACCGCATCCGAAATCGTCGTCGTCGTCACGTTACAGGTCATCATGGGAGAAACGGCCAGGGAGCTGTACATCGTCTATCCCTACAGCATGCTCGAACCGATCAAGGAGAAACTCTACTCCGGCCTTGTCTCTGATCACGTCGATCAAAATGGCGAGTGGAACCTGCGATTTCGAGAGCGCCTGCAAGACTGTCCGCTCCCGATTGCCGTACGCCTGGGAACCGCCACGGTCACCGTGAAGGACGTGATGAATTTTTCCGCGGGTGACGTGATCTTGCTCGATCAGCATCCGGGCGATCCGCTCGACTGCTATATCGAGGGGCATCACAAATTTCAGGGGAGTCCCGGCATTTACAAGGGAAATCACGCGTGCCGCGTGACCAAAGTCGTGAGCTAGTCATGACACCAACGAGAGAGTGACTATGGCTGAGTCAGATTCCGCAACGCGTTCCGATTCACAGACGACCGAGCAGCAATCCCCGCCGACGGCCTCGTTCCCGCCGGTTCAAAACACGGAAACGGGCGGCGCTCCGAAAAATATCGACTTTATCTTGGATATTCCGATGAGCGTCACCGTGTATGTCGGATCCACGAAGATGGCCATTCGAGATCTCTTGCAGCTGGCGCAAGGTTCCGTCATTGAACTGGATAAACTCGCGGGTGAGCCGATGGAAGTGATGGTGAACAATAAGCTGGTTGCGCGCGGTGAAGTCGTGGTTGTCAATGAGAAATTCGGTATTCGATTGACGGATGTGGTGAGCCCGGCGGAACGTGTGCAGCACCTGCGCTGAATGATCCGAGGGAGAGGCCGTGATTGATCTGTGGGAAAGCCTGTTCCGCACCGTCTCAGCCCTGGCCGTCGTGCTGGTGTTGATGGGGGTGGTCACGGTGACGGTCCGGCGAGTGATGGGGCAACGATTGGGAATCGCCGGCGGGCGCCCGCTCGTGCAGGTCTTGGCCAGCGGCTACATCGCTCCGCGCAAGACCATTGCCCTCGTGTCGGTTGCGGGAGAATATTTGATCGTGGGGACGACCGCGACTGATCTTGTTCCGTTGGGACGCATCAGTGATTCGGCTGAATTGCGGGAATTGCTCGCTCTCACCGGCGAGCAAGCGTCCGTCGAGGCGCCGCCGGTTTCCCAGGAACGGGTTGCTTCCTGGGTGCGGCGGCTATCGCCCGGTACATGGCATCACCATAAGGGACTTCATGACCAATAGGCACGAGCCGCGCGCGCACATATTCTGGGGGATCATCGTCGGAGGGATCACGCTGCTTGTGTTGCCGTTGCCAGCAGCGATGGCGGCCGGCCCATCGGTGAGCATCGACTTTGGCGCCGACGGCCCGAAACAAACCGCCGTGGTGATCCAGATCCTCATTCTGCTCACGGTGCTCTCCTTGGCGCCGGCCCTCTTCATCATGGTGACGTCCTTTACCAGGATCGTCATCGTGTTGGCCTTTCTCCGACAAGCGCTGGGAACGCAGTCGGTTCCTCCCAATCAAGTGTTGTTGTCCTTAGCGCTGTTCCTGACGATGTTCATCATGGCTCCGGTGGGGCAGGCCGTCTACAACAACGCGCTCCAACCATTGATGGCCGAGCAGATCTCGTATGAAGAGGCGTGGAAGAAGGGCATCGAGCCGGTGCGGAACTTTATGTTGCGTCAGGTGAGGGAGAAGGACCTCGAGCTCTTCATCACATTGAGTCACGTGCCAAAACCGGATCGGGTGGAGGACGTGCCGACTCAGGCGATCATTCCGGCCTTCATTCTGAGCGAGCTGCGGATTGCCTTTCAAATCGGATTCCTAATCTATATCCCCTTTCTCATCGTCGATATGGTCGTGGCGAGTATCCTCATGTCGATGGGCATGATGCTGCTTCCGCCTGTCGTGATCTCGCTGCCGTTCAAGTTGATCTTGTTCGTATTGGCCGATGGTTGGTACCTGGTCGTGGGGTCGATGGTGCGCAGCTTTCAGTGAAGCGTGGATCGTGAAACGTGAAGCGTATTTCGCAATATTCTGACGAACGACGCTTCACGAACAACAAGGAACGAAATCTATGACGCCGGAAATGGTAACGGAACTGGCCAGGCATGCGCTGGAAACGACGCTGTTGGTGTCGGCACCAATTCTGGGGCTCAGCTTGCTCATCGGCCTGGCCATCAGTGCCCTCCAGGCCATGACGCAACTGAACGAAGCCACGCTCACGTTTGTTCCGAAAGTGGTGGCCCTGTTTGTGGCGTTGCTGTTCTTCCTCCCCTGGATGCTGAACACCATGACCACCTACATGGC
>JABMDK010000006.1:139272-198252 GCA_015903995.1 Nitrospira sp. | reverse complement strand
TTCGGAGCGCTTGAATTGGCCGGAGAGGTGATCGGCGTGCAGATGGGATTCGGCGTGGTGCAACTGTTCGATCCCACGACAGCCGAACAGACTCCCATCATCGGCCAATACTTCACCCTTCTGGCGACCCTCATCTTCCTCTCGCTGAACGGACATCTTTTGCTGGTGGCGACCATTCTCTCGAGCTATCAATCCATTCCGGCATTCGGCGCCTCCCTCACGGGAGGCATGGGGGAGGCGATTCTCCGCCTCGCTCAGAACATGTTTCTCATAGGGTTGAAGTTGGCGGCGCCCGTACTTGTCATCATCCTCCTGATCAATATTCTGCTTGCGCTGCTGGGACGGGCGGTCAGTCAGATCAACGTCTTTGTGTTGAGTTTCCCCGTCACGATCGCCGGTGGGTTGGCGGTGATGGCGCTGTCCGCACCGTTTGTGGTGGAACTCCTGGTCCGGGAAATCGAGCGACTGCAATTGACGATCGAGGAGTTCATGAAAGCGCTGGGACATGGCTGAGGATCGGAGTAATAAGACAGAACCCGCGACGCCGAAACGAAAAGAGGAGGCGCGCAAGAAAGGACAGATCGCGATGAGTCGCGATCTGTCGACGGCAGTCATTCTCTTAAGCGGCATCGGACTGCTGGCGGCCATGTTGCCGGTCGGCATTCTCAAGATGACGGAGATGACCCGTCAGGGACTGACGCTCCCGTTCCCCTTAGCCTTCTACCAACACATGTCTATCGAACAGGTCTACGAGGTCGTCATCCACGCCGGCCTCACGGTGGTGACGCTGTGCCTTCCGGTCGTGCTGGGTATTCTGGTGATGGGGAGCGGCACGTCGCTGCTGCAGACAGGGTTGTTATGGCGTGCCGATGCGATTCATCCGGATGTCCAACGCATCAGTCTGCTCAAAGGATTATCCCGGTTGTTTTCGCTGCGGTCCGTGATGGAGCTCGTCAAGGGGCTGCTCAAGATCGCAATCGTGACGGGCGTCGGTCTGTGGGTGGCTCGGTACGACGTGCTTCAGATCCCGGGATTGGTCGGGTTCGATATGGGGAGCGTGCTGGACCTAACCGGACGGCTCGCGTTGAAGGTGGGGTTGGCCGTCGCCGGGGCGATCGCGGTCCTGGCCGGGTTCGATTATGCGTACCAACGCTTTGAGTGGGAACGTAATCTACGGATGTCAAAGGACGAGATCAAGGAGGAACACAAGGCCGCAGAAGGCGATCCGCTCATCAAGAGTCGGGTGCGGACCATTCAGCGAGAGCTGACGAAAAAACGCATGATGGCCGCCGTGAAGACGGCGGACGTAGTGATCACCAACCCGACACACTTGGCGGTGGCGTTGAAGTATGACACGAGCACGATGGGCGCTCCTGTGGTGGTCGCCAAAGGAGCCGGCTTGGTTGCTGAACGGATCCGTGAGCTGGCTCGACATCACGGGGTGCCGGTCATCGAACAGAAATTCGTGGCTCGAACACTGTTTAAACTCGTCGAGATCGGCAAAGAAATTCCAAACGAGCTGTATCGTGCGGTTGCGGAGATCCTTGCGTTTGTGTATCGCGCCAGGGGCATGACTCCATGAGCAGGATGCTGAAAAAGTCCGCCGGCGCTGTTCTCTGCCTTCACCGGAGCGGCTTCGCGCAGGCAGGTCGCATCGCTCAGCAGCTCAACGTACCGACGAGTGTATTCGCAGCCTGATAGAGGATTATGGCAACGGCAATAGAACCGATCGAACAACCGCAGCTGCTCAAGCATCCGGATATCGTCATCTCCCTCGGGGTGGTGGCCATTCTCATGGTGATGCTGTTGCCGTTGCCTCGATTTGTGCTTGATTTGCTGTTGAGCTTCGATATCACGTTGTCGGTGGTCATCTTGCTTGTCGGCCTTCAAGTACGGCGCCCGATCGAGTTCTCGGTGTTTCCATCCATTCTGTTGGTGATCACATTGTTCAGACTGTCCCTCAATATTGCGTCCACCCGGCTTATTCTCTTGCATGGGAATGAAGGGGCAGGGGCGGCCGGCGAGGTGATTCGGGCGTTCGGGAACTTCATCGTCGGGGGCAATTACACAGTCGGGTTGGTCGTCTTCTCCATTCTCGTCATCATTAATTTCGTCGTGGTGACGAAGGGTGCCGGACGTGTGGCCGAGGTGGCCGCTCGCTTCACCTTGGATGCCATGCCCGGCAAACAGATGAGTATTGATGCCGACCTGAATGCCGGTGTGATCAATGAGGCGGACGCACGCCGCCGCCGCCGAGAAATTGCGCAAGAAGCGGACTTTTACGGTTCGATGGACGGCGCGAGCAAGTTCGTTCGAGGGGATGCCATTGCCGCCGTCATTATCGTCCTGGTCAACATTATCGGCGGGTTGGCGATCGGTATTCTGCAACAGGGCATGAGTCCGGGACTCGCGGCCCAAACCTATACCGTGCTGACGGTCGGTGAGGGATTGGTGGCGCAGATCCCCGCCCTGATCGTGTCGACGGCTGCGGGTATCGTGGTGACACGCGCCGCTTCGGAAACGGATTTGGGCGGGGAGATGACGCGACAATTGTTGACGTCCCCCAAGCCGGTGGGCATGGCGGCGGGTATTCTCCTTGCGCTGGGATTGGTGCCTGGGCTTCCGCATGTGGCGTTCTTAGCGTTAGGGAGCGCCATCGCATGGGTCGCCTACCATCTTCATCAGCGGGAACAGGTTCAGGCTGCTCCGGCGCCCATTCCGAACACGCCCAAGGCCGAGGAAAGTCTGACTCGAGTGACTCCGCTCGATCTCATGGAAGTACAGGTGGGGTACGGGTTGATCGGTCTCGTCGAGGGAACGCAAGGCACTGCATTGCTCGATCGGATTAAGGCGCTCCGGCGGCAATTTGCGGAATCGATGGGCTTTGTCGTGCCGCCCATCCATATACGGGATAATCTCCAGCTACGCCCGAACGAATACGCCATTATGTTGAAGGGCGTGGAAGTGGCCAAAGCGGACGTGTTGCCTGGGCATCTGTTGGCGATCGATCCGGGGACCGGTCAACGGGGGTTGGTGCAGGGGATTGCGACCAAGGAGCCGGCATTTGGGTTGCCCGCACTCTGGGTGCCTGACAGTGCCAGGGAACAGGCGCAAATGGCCGGCTATACCGTGGTGGATGCGAGCTCGGCGATCGCCACACATCTGTCCGAGTTGATCAAGCGCCATGGTTCTGAATTGTTGGGACGACAGGAAGTTCAAGCGCTGCTGGATGAAGTCGGTAAATCGCATCCGAAGTTGGTGGAGGAGCTCATTCCCACGCTGGTGCCGCTCGGAACGGTTGTCCGGGTTCTCGGGAACTTGCTGAAGGAGGGCATTCCGATTCGCGATCTCCGGTCGATCCTCGAGGCGATTTCTGATCAAGCCACCACCACCAAGGACGCAGAAGTGCTCACCGAGTATGCACGGCAGGCGCTGGCTCGGACCATCACCAAACAGTATCAAGCGCCTGACGGTAGCCTCCAGGTCATTACTTTGGATCCCCGACTGGACCGGTCCCTGGCTGAACAAGCCGCGGCGTTGCCGCCCGGGGCCATGTTGAATCTTGACCCTACACTTTCGCACAAGCTGTTGACCGGCCTCAAGCAGGCCGCCGAACGGGTTGCGGCTCGAGGACAGCAGCCGATCGTCCTCTGTTCGCAGGTCGTTCGCCGCCATCTCCGCCGGCACTGCGATCGAATGTTGCACACTGTTCCCGTCATGGGCCTCAATGAAGTGGATTCCTTTGTCCGCCTGCAGTCGTTGGACACGGTGCGGATCGACTTCGAATTGGCACAGTCATCATAAGGTAAGCCATGAAGGTCAAGACATTTCACGCGCTCACCATGCAGGATGCCTTGCGTGCCATCAAGGAAGAGCTGGGTCCGGACGCCATCATCTTGTCCGCGAAAGAGGTGCGTGAGGGCGGGCGCCTCGTGAAGGCATTCAATCGACCGGTCCTGGAAGTCATGGCCGCATCCGATCAAGACGTCCCACGGCCTCTTCAGCAGGCAGAAAAAGCTCCACAGAGTGTTATGCCAGGGAGACCGTCCGATGCGGGCGCGGAGTCTGCGCCGACATTTCAGCAAACCCTGCAAGGGGTGTTAAAGCCCAATGGGAAGGCGATCGCACCGCTCGTCGGCCGGTCCGCCTCGGTGAAGTCATCTCGAATGCCGGTGAAGCCGAATCGCCGGCGACACTTCCGTACGGTGGTAAATGAATTAGGCCGCCTCTTGGAGGATTTGTCTCGGGAAGACGTCCGGTCCATCGAGCGTCAGCCCGTGCCTCCGTTGGTCTGGCTGCGCCGGTCTCTCATCGCGCAGGGGATGAATGCGTCCACTGTGGACCTGTTGGTACACGAAGTGTGTAAGACCGAACAAAGGGGTGGTTCAGATGATGATGCGTCCATTCGGCGTGCGCTCCGGCGGGAAATCGCGACTCGCGTACGAACGAGTGGGCCGCTCCTGCACGGAGAGGGATTTCCCTCCATCGGTCTCCTGATCGGACCCAGTGGAGCGGGGAAGACCGCGGTCGCAGCGAAGCTGGCATCCTATTATCGCATCGAGCAGCGGAAATCCGTGGCCCTCATTACCTTTAATACCTACCGGGAAACTGCGGTGGAGCAGCTGCGTCGGTATGCCAGGGTCGTAGGGGTGCCGTTCGCGTGCGCCGTATCGGCTCGACAGGTTCACGAAGGGCTCCGTCGCCATCGGCAGGTCGATCTGGTGTTGATTGACATGCCTGGGATCGGATCGAGTGACCTGGCATTGGCCGACGAACTCCGACGGCTTCTTCCTCCTGAGGCCGTGACGACCCATCTGGTGTTTCCTGCTTCCATCAGGGAGCAGGAGCTCTGCCGAATCACGAAGCAACTCCGTGATCTTCCGCAGCTGCGCCTGCTGTTCACCAAACTGGACGAGACGGAATCATTTGGTACCATCTTTGAAGTCGCGCATCAAACCGGCGTGCCGTTGTCGTATTGGAGCATCGGTCGGCGGGTTCCCGGCGATATCGAGGTGGCCTCATCCGAACGGTTGGCGGCGTTATTGACGGCGGAACAGGCCGGTGATTCTCACGTGCGCATCGGTCGGGCAGGTCAATCATCAGACGCATCGCCTGCGCTGATGGAAGCAGCAATTCACCATGGATAATCTGGCTGGAGGTCTTGATATGCCGTTTGGAACAAGAAGGTCTGTCCTGATGCCGGAGGAGCTGAGTCGTCGAGGTGGTCCATCCACTCACGTGATCGCGGTTTCCAGCGGCAAGGGAGGAGTCGGAAAGTCCAATGTGGTTGCGAACCTTGCCATTGCACTCACGAGGCTTGGCAAGCGGGTGTTGATTTTGGATGCCGACCTCGGCTTAGGGAATCTCGATGTCCTCCTGGGGCTGGTTCCACGGCATACGATCGAAGATGTTTTGGTGGGCACCCATACGATCGAGGAGATCGTACTCGACGGCCCGGCCGGCATTCATGTGATTCCGGCCAGTTCCGGTGTCGCACGGCTGACGGCGCTGACGGAAGCCCAACAGGTCATGATCCAGGAACAGTTGGCACAGCTCACCTCAGAGATGGACGTGCTCCTGATCGATACGGGTGCGGGTATCTCACCGAACGTCACCTTTTTTGCCTCGGCGGCAGATGAGACGATGATCGTCGTCTCGCCGGAGCCGACCTCGCTCACGGATGCCTATGCCCTGATCAAAGTCTTAGCCCGTCAGTATCGGGAACGCCGGTTCAAAGTGCTGGTGAATCAGGCTAAGAGCCCCCGTGAAGCGGCTGAAGTGTTCGGGAAGTTGGATGTGGCGGTGGATCATTTTCTTCATGTGGCCGTCGAGTTGGTCGGGGCGATTCCCTATGACGACTATGTGCACTTAGCCGTCATGCAGCAGAAGGCGCTCTCGGAGATATTCCCGGATGCACCGGCCGCCCAAGCCTTCAAGCGGTTGGCACAGCACGTCATCCAGTGGCCGAAGCCTGGTCTTCCCAAAAGTTCCATACAGCTTGTCTGGCAACGGGCGGCGACGCCGGCCGGTAATTGATCACCGATTGAACGATGGAAAGAATATGAGCAAGACGGCGTTACCACACGAGCGGAAATCTTTTGCAGACCAGGGAGTCGGGCGCGAACAGCTCATCAAGGAATTTGCCCATGTCATTCGGGCGATGGCCCATCGTTTGGCCTTCCGCCTCCCGGCGTACCTCGACGCAGAGGATCTGATTTCGGTCGGCACGATCGGACTTATGGATGCCATGGACAAGTATGACCCCACACGAGAAGCGAAGTTTAAGACCTATGCGGAGTTCAGAATCCGCGGCGCCATGCTCGATGAGATTCGGTCGATGGATTGGATCCCGCGATCGGTTCATGAGCGAATCGGCTTGCTCCAAAAGACGCATACGATGCTCATGAGCCGATTGGGGCGACCGCCACATGATGAAGAGGTGGCGACAGAGCTGAAGATGTCGCTGGAAGAGCTGGATGAGTTCATTACACGGGCCAGAGGGGCGGTGATGATCAGTGTGGACGATTTAGGCCTGCATGAACCAGACGGACACAAAGTGGTCAAGATGTTGGCCGATACGCATACGCCGGATCCTCTTTCTTCATTGGTCAACGAGCGTGAACGTGAAGTGATTGCCGAGGCAATTCACATGTTGCCGGAAAAAGAGCGTCTCGTCTTAACGTTGTATTACTACGAGGAGCTCACGATGAAGGAAATCGGAGAGTTGTTGAAAGTCACCGAGTCTCGGGTGTGCCAAATCCATACGAAGGCCATCATCCAGCTCAAGGCATACTTGCATCGACCGAGCTGACTGCGTCGATCAGCCGATTCGGCTGGGTGCTCGTGCGAAATCGTTGTGAGGCGATTTGCGACCGTCTGTGATTGCCCGTATTCAGTTCTGAGTCCAAGAAACCGATACCACTCTGGGCGAACTCTCGATCAGTATTCGGCGTAGTCAGGTCCTCAATCGGCAATCAAGACCATGCTCGTGAAGGTATCATCCCATGCGTTCCCACGCTCGCGACAGCGATCTCTTGCCTGGTGGTGTGTCTCAGCAACGGTGTGCGGGATAAGTATGGCGTGGATAGAAGCGACACCGGCCGATTCTGGAAGCCTGACCGAGGTTCTTTCTGTACGGCTTCTCGTGGGATGGCTGGGGCTTTTTGTCGCGGCCGGATGTGCCGTGGTGGGGCTTCTGAGTTGGCCGTCTTCTCAGGACCCTACGCGGCGGAAGCATGATGGTGTGCCGTCGGCCTATGACGGTGTGACGGGTCTTCCCACCAGACGACTGTTTCTTATCCTGCTCAAACAGGCGTTAAGCAGGGCTGAGACGATCAAGCGGCACGTAGCGGTCTTGGTCTGTAGCCTGGAACAGTTTCGCCCGTTGTCGACCGCCTCGGCTGCTCCGAATATGACCTTGGTCGTGCGGGTGCAAGCCGCTCGAATCAAGAGTGCGCTGCAGTCTCACGATGTTGTCGCTCGCCTGGACGAGTATCTCTTTGCCGTGGTCGTCGACAATCTCGCGTCACCGGACGAGGCTCGAGTGTGCGCGGAGAAAATTCAGAGTGCCATCGCGCTCCCCCTGCTGGTCGAAGGCCAGGAGTTGCTGATGTCCTGCCGGATTGGAGGGGTCGTGGGGCCGCAACAGGGACGTACCGCAGAGTCGCTCCTTGATGTTGCTTCGGACGTCCTCGAGAATAATCGATCACATGAAGAGAGACGCATACTGATTATGGCTGTTCCTCAGCCATGTTTGGGAGCATCTGAGGTACGTTCGTTCCCACCAGCTTCCGATCGGCATGAGGCATCTCTCACCAGTCGCAGCTAGGAAGAATTTTCACTTCAATGGGTAGAATCTATCCTTGCGTTGTGGCGGGGCGAGTCACTCCCAACCTGACATGTCACCATGGACGTCAATTCATGCCCGTATTTGGCGGAGTTTGTGCTCGATATTGCGCAAGCTCTGTTTGGAATGAGTCTGGCATAAGGGTTGCTGTCTCTGAAGGCAAAAGGAGTCGGCCGTATGAATCGAGGTATTTATTCCATCTTGTCCGGAGCGCTGGCTCATGAACGGCGGATGCAGGTCTTCGCGAACAATATGGCCAATGTGAATACGGCCGGGTTCAAGCAGGACGAGCAGGCCTTCAAAGCCATATTTCCACGATACCAGGCAGGCGCTCCCACCGGAGGCCGAACTGTGGGGTTGGCCCAACAGATCATGGCCAGGCCATCCGGACCATCAGAGCGTGCATTTGTCGCCCCACATCAACTCAAGACCACGTTTGAGCCTGGGCGCATCCGATTGACCGGCAATCCGCTGGACGTTGCTATTCAAGGAGGAGGGTTTTTTGAGGTCCAGACGCCGCAAGGGCCTCGATATACCCGCAACGGCATGCTCTCGCTGGATAATCAACGTCGGTTGGTAACCGGCCTTGGCTATCCCCTGATGGGGACGAAGGGGGAGATCAAGATTCCTCCAGGGAAACTCGATATTACGACGCAGGGAGAGATCAGAGTCGACGATAAGGCTGTGGCGACGATCAAAGTCATGGAATTTTCTGACGACAATATGCCGCAGAAGTTCTCGGATGGGCTGTTCTTCTCGGAAAAAGGCACGGTGAGCAAGAATCCACAGATTCAAGTCGGACACATCGAAGAGTCCAACGTCAATTCCATCGGCGAGATGGTGAAGATGCTGCAGGGGATGCGCAACTACGAATCGACGCAAAAGCTGATTCAAACGCTTGATCGGATGGCGGAGGTCGCGATTCAAGACGTAGGACGAGTGTTGTAATGCCGTGAAACGTATCTTGTGAAGCGTCCGAAGTCGTGACGAGATACGCTTCACGACCGACGAGAGACGAGGAGGATTCCCATGATTCGTGCCATGTGGACCGCGGCGACCGGAATGACGGCTCAGCAGATCAATGTCGATACGGTCGCCCATAACCTTGCCAACGTCAACACCAACTCCTTTAAACGCAGCCGGGCTGAGTTTGCGGACCTGCTGTATCAGATTCAGCGACTCCCGGGCACCAACGCATCCAACGTCGGAGTGTTTCCCGTCGGCATCCAGGTGGGAGCCGGGGTTCGACCGACGACGGTGGCCAAAGAATGGTTGCAGGGGAATATGCGGCAAACGAACAACGAAACGGATCTGGCGATCGATGGGTCCGGGTTTTTTCAAGTTTCCCGCCCCGATGGGACGATCATGTATACCAGAAACGGGTCGTTTAAACGTGACAATGTCGGCAATCTCGTGACCGGCGACGGCGATCTCCTCAATCCCGTGATTACGATTCCGTCCGGCGCGCTGAAGGTGGATATCGGGCAGGACGGCACAGTCTCGGTCTTGCTGCCGGGCGTCACGCAAGCTTCGCAAGTGGGGCAAATTCAGCTGACACGGTTCGACAATCCTTCCGGCTTGGTCGCGATGGGGAGCAATCTTTTCATCGATAGCTTTGCCTCAGGGCCGCCGACGCAGGGGACAGGCGGCTTCACCACCGGATTCGGGACCATTCAGCAGGGATTCTTGGAGAGTTCGAACGTCAACCTCGCCGAGGAAATGGTCAACATGATCATCGCCCAGCGAAGTTACGAGATTAACTCCAAGACGATCCAGGCGTCCGACGAAATGATGGCCATTGCGAACAATCTCAGACGATAAGGAGCTGCTCATGTCTAGGTTCTGGCCGATTCTGATCATGCTCCTTGCATCCGGAGTCCTTGACGCGACGACGGCAAGTGCGGGACCGAGCGGCGAGCCCAGGACGACCTCGCCGGTGTCCCGAGGTCCGATTCATCGGGCGGCCGACGCCGTTGTCAATCGAGCGGCCGACAGCGAGGTCCATCCCGATCTGATTCGGAAAGCGATTCAGAAACATCTGGAGAGCGAGTGGGGGCGCAAGGTGAAGACGGTACAAGTGACCGTCTTGGAGCCTGCCGATCCGGTGATGATCCCCGGCGGGGCGGTGGAGTTGCGCGTCACTCCCAACGCGCAGGAAGAAAGCCTCGGACGGCGAATGTTTCACGTGGACGCGGTGGCAAACGGGAAAGCCCAGAAAACGATCCAGGTGGTCGCCGATGTTGCGGCGATGATCGACGCGGTCGTCGTCACCCGTTTTCTAAAGGCCGATGAACTGATTGAGACGGGCGATCTCAAGACGGTCGGGTTGCGGGTTCATCAGGTGAACCACCCCTTCATGACCGATCAAGAAGAGGCCGCCGGAAAGAGCGCATCACGGCCTCTTCCGCCTGATACGCCGCTACGCCCGGCCTTCGTGAAGGCTCCGCTGGTCGTCAAAAAGGGTGATCGAGTCCTGATTGAAGCGAAGCGTGGGGGGCTGTCGATTCGGGCCTACGGCGTGACAAAAGCGAGTGGACAGGTCGGGCAGACCGTCATGGTCGCCAATCTGGATTCCGGTAGGGAGCTGAGAGCCAAAGTGGTGGCGCCGAATCTTGTTGAGGTGGAATTTTAGCTGAATCGTGCCAGGGAACAACATGCACTTTCACGGTAATCCGTCTTTTCATACGGCAGTCGGTAGCTTGATCATCACCATCGCACTGCACGGATGTTCAAGTCCGCCGAGCCCGTCGAGCAAGGTGACTGTGCCGCCGCTCCCTCCTCCAAAGACGCTTGGCTCGCTCTGGCAGGAAGAAAACGGACGAGCCTATCTCTATGAGGATATGCGCGCCATGCGGATCGGGGATATTCTGACCGTGAAAGTCTCCGAAGTGCATAAAGGGTCAAAGTCAGCCGATACGGCAGTTCAACGGGACTCGACGATTAAGAACGGCATGGTCGGGAGCGGCATGGGATATATCGGGCTTCCGGGGATCCGCTTCAGCGATGAAACCAAGCGTGGATTCGGAATCAATGCGACCGCGAATAACAAGTTCGATGGAAAAGGTTCCACCAATCGTGAAGGTACATTGACAGGGACCATCTCTGCGATCGTGACGGAGGTGCTTTCCAACGGGGATCTTCGGATCGAGGGGCGGCGTGAAGTCACCGTCAACAGTGAAAAGCAGCTGATGACGATCGGTGGGATCGTCCGGCGTGTCGATGTGGATACTAAGAATACCGTGGCGTCGAGCGCTATTGCGGATGCCAAAATCGAATACTCAGGCCTCGGTGTGCTGGATGATGTTCAGCGTCCTGGCTGGTTTGTTCGAATCCTCGATTGGATCTATCCGTTCTGAGGAGGGAGGAGTGCCATGACGGTTCCGCTTAGACGCAAGCCGACTCCGAGAGGCTTACTCAAGCGGCGTCCCTTGAATCTCCGGACGCTGCAGATGATGGTACAGAGTGGGGTGGTCAGACGGGCCGACTTTGATCCTCCCACGTTCGGAAGTAGGGCGCGATTCCATACGCGTGATGAGGCTGCTCACGACTCGGGAAACGAATCAGCTTCTGAGCAGGGATGGCTGGCGCGTATCATACTTGGTCGTCGGGTACAGGTCTCCGTTCCCAAACGTTCGTGGAGAGGATAGGTGCCCCGCGCATGTTCACACGGTGTATCGCTCTAGTCAGCGTGCTGGTCCTCACCGGTGGTTTCTTGACACCCTCCGACGCGGATGCGGTGAGGATCAAGGATATCGGCGTGATTGAAGGCGTCCGCGAAAACCAGTTGCTTGGGTACGGTTTGGTGGTCGGTCTGGACAGTACCGGCGACCGGGTCATCGGTGGACAGTTCACGATTCAGGCCATGATGTCCATGTTGAACAAGATGGGCGTCAATCTGGTGATCGATCCCATCCAGTTGCTGACGAGAAACATCGCGTCGGTGATGGTGACCGCCAAACTTCCTCCATTTTCGAAGCCGGGAATGACGCTGGATGCCGTGGTGTCGTCGATGGCGAACGCCAAAAGTCTGCAAGGCGGGACGCTCTTGCTCACGCCGTTGAAGGCGGCAAACCAGCAAGTGTTTGCCGTCGCGCAGGGACCGGTCTCGATCGGTGGTTTTTTGGGAGGGACGGGAGGGGCCGGCGGAGCGACGGTCACGAAGAATCATCAGGCGGCCGGTATGATTCCCGGAGGTGCCATCATCGAAAAGGAACTTCCTGTCGACATCGACTCATGGGAAACCGTTTCCGTGCTGCTCCGGCAACCTGATTTTACGACTGCCATCAGGACGGCCGAGGCCATCGAGAGTGCCTTCGGAAAAGGCAGTGCATCAGCCATGAATGCCGGATCCGTGAAGGCGACGATTCCTCACGTGTTCCAGGGCCGCGTCGTCGAATATATCGCCTCGATCGAGGGGCTCGATGTGACTGTCGATTCCGTCGCCAAAGTCGTCGTCAATGAGCGGACCGGCACCGTGGTGTTGGGAGAGCATGTACGGATTTCCACATGCGCGATTTCTCACGGGAATCTCACGATCTCAGTCAAAAACACCTTGAACGTGTCGCAGCCGACGGCGCCGATCATCGGCTTCTCTGCAGGACAGACGACCGTTACACCGGATGTGCAGACGGAGATCAAGGAGCAGGAATCTCGGCTTCTGGTGGTGGATGAGACCGTGACATTGGGGGAGGTTGTGCGGGCGCTCAATGCCGTGGGGGTGACGCCGCGTGATCTTGTCGCAATCCTCTCGGCTCTGAGATCGGCAGGAGCACTGCAAGCGAACCTTGAAATTATTTAGATGGACGATCGATCCACATGAAAACCATCGAACCGTACGGCATACATTCCGGGCTCTCTGCCCCGTCCTACGTGGATCCTGGATTGACCGGAGGCGCGAGTCATCTGGTTGCTCAGATGAATGCCTCACACTCGCAGGACCCTGCCCAGTCCCGTCAACAACTGGTCCAAGCTGGGCAGCAGTTCGAGGCCTATTTTGTCTCGTATTTACTGAAGGTTATGCGGGAAACGGTTCCTGATGATGCCATCACCAATAAGCAAGGGGCATATTTTTACTCATTTTACGATGAGGAAATCGGAAAACGGGCGGCCGAATCCGGGGGGATAGGCATCGCCAAGATGGTTCAGGACTATGCGCAACAATATTTTTCATCATCTCCCCCGAAACGCTCAAGTTTTTCTGCGTAGAAACCGATAAGAAGCTCGACCGGGGTAAAGTCCATAATTCTCTCAGCGTGGTCGTTGGGAGACGAGCGCCGGGGAAGGAGCGGCAATATGCAGATTTCAGGTCATGGGAAGATCGATCATCTTGCCAAGCTGTTGCTTGGGGTTCAGGAAACCGAGGGGACGGGTGGTCGACAAGCAGCTACCCGCACCCAGGTGGGGAAGGATGAGGTTCAGATTTCGGCCAAAGCAAAGGAACTTCAACGGATTCGAGAATTGGCCAATCAACCTAATCCTGAGCGGACTGAACAGCTGGAGCGCATTAGGCGTGCGCTTGATAGCGGCACGTATGATGTCAGTGGCCGTGCAGTTGGCGATGCTATCGTCAAGCAGGTTCTAACCGACGCCATACTGTAGCCTCCATCTTTATCAGGCTCCTGAATACTCACTCGCCGTGGTTTCTTTCCGTCCTCGCTCCTTCGGGAACGAGGGTACGAAGAAGAGATGGACGGCGGAATGTAGCGCACGCGTACGGTCATAAGGAGTCTGTATGTCCACGTCCACATTCTTGCCGACGATCACCCTGTTGTGCCGTTTGTTGCGCCAGGAGGAGGCCACCTGCCATCAGCTGCTTGAGACGGTCCACACCGAACGGGCCGCTATTCGGACGCTTGCGATTACGGAGTTCCATTCCATCAACTGCCGGAGGCTGGCGATTCTTGAATCGTTGCAGTCTCTTGCCAATGAACGACAGCAACTTGTCGGTGAACTAGCGAGGCACTACGGTCTGCAGCCTGGAACAGCCTCGATCCAGGAGTGTCTTGACCGTATTCAAGACTCCTCGGCAGATGACTTACGAGCGGTCTACCGAAGTTATATGGGGGTAGCCAAGACCGTCCGCGACGAGATCGGGCAGAACGTCGTGCTCATCGAGGGGATTCGCGGCGTCGTGGATCAAGCTCTGTCGACCGGTGCTCCCGTGTCTCCGGTCAAGGATTTGTATGCAGCCGACGGACAAGCGATCGGTACAGGCCGTGTCAACGTCCTCATTCATCAGCAGGGTTGATCATGATCGGTCTTTCATCTCTCTTTGATATCGCAAGAAGCGCGCTCGTCACCTCGCAACAAGCCCTCGCCGTCACCGGACATAATGTCGCCAATGTGAATACACCGGGCTATTCCAGGCAGCAAACCGTGCTGACAGAACGTCCGCCGCTCAACGGACGGCCTGGCATGGTGGGGACCGGCGTGCAGACCACGTCTATCAGGCGGTATACGGACCAATTCATCAACCGGCAGCTGACGACGATCCAGCAGAATCTCGGACGACTCTCGGTGTCGCGGGAGGAATTGTTCCGACTGCAAAACCTGTTCGGAGACAGCAACAATCAGGGCATTGCCGCGCGCATGAACGATTTTTTCCGTGGGCTACAGGATGTGTCGACCAATCCGGGCGGCCAGGCGCCTCGCTCCGTGCTGTTGGCCAACGCGCGACAGTTAGCGTCGAGTGTGAATCAGGTTGCCTCGGATTTGGCCGTTGCACGACAGTCTTTGAACTTTCAGGTCCAGCAGACGGTGACGGAAATCAATAGTTTGTCGAAGCAAATTTCGGAGCTGAATAGCCAGATTATTACAGCCGAAGTAACAGGTCAGAATGCCAATGATCTCCGGGATCAACGTGAGCTTGCAGTGAATGAGTTGGCCGCGCGGATCGACATCACAACCGTGGAGTCCGGCACAGGCGCGCTGACGGTCTTTGCGGCACGAGGACAGGTGCTGGTGGAGGGAGCTACGGTCCGGCAGTTGAGCGCCATTGAGGATCCGGACAACGATGGGCTGTTTGCCGTCGGGTATTCGACCGGAGGTACGCGTCCCCTAAGCATCGATGCTCTGATTTCGAACGGTCGCTTACGCAGTCTCTTGGATGTCCGTGACACCACAGTCAGAGATCTGGGTACTTCGTTCGACCGGCTGTCGGCGACGATGGCGAACGCCGTGAACATGATTCATCGTCAAGGGTATGGACTCGATGGATCGACGGGTCTCGACTTGTTTAGCCCTACGGCGGTGTCCGCGCGGGCCGTGACCGCCAATCAGGGAGTTGCCGTGATCAATAGCGGTGCGATTACTGCGAACAGTCTGCTGACGTTTCACGACTACGAGATCCGGTTTTCTTCCGCAACGGCCTATTCCATCGTGGATGCTTCGACGGGCGCCACCATTCGCGGCAACTATACCAGCACTGCGATTACTGCACCATCAGCCGATGCGCCGTTCGCCGTTGTAGCAGGTGTGAATGACACGCTTACTGTGACGGTGGATGGCGTGGCGTCCGGCACGATCACGCTGGCAGGCGCCGCAAGTCCTGGCTTGTCCTATACCTCCGGTGCGGCCCTCGCACAAGAGGTACAGAACAAGATCAATGCTGACGCTACGCTCCAGGCGTCGGGGAAAACCGTGGCCGTGACCTATGACACTACAAGCAATCGGTTGGTCATCACATCGAACGACACGACAACCGCGTCGGCGCTCAACGTCACCGGCGGCACGGCGAGAACGTCGCTCGGATTAATTGCCGGCACCAGTACGTCGGCTTCCGGCACGTATACAAGTCCGGCAACGTTGACCTTCGATGGCCTCAGTGTGTCGTTGACCGGTGCGGCGGCAGGCGGAGACGTCTTCGAGGTGGATTCGTACAGCCATGCTGCTCGTGATCTGGCGGTTGTGCTCACGAATCCGTCGTCCATCGCGGCGTCTTCCACACGAACCGGGGTTCCCGGCAACAATACCAACCTGCTCGCGCTGGTTGCACTCCAGCACAAGCAATTTGCCAGTCTGGGAAACGGGACCTTGCATGATGCCTATCGGTCTGTTGCGGCAGAGCTTGGTGTCGTGGCGCAAACGGCTGATCGTGAAAAAGAGGCGAAGGAAATTTTGAAGGACCAGATTGAGACCTTGCGCGCGCAGGTGTCCGGTGTCTCGATGGACGAGGAACTGGTGAATCTAATCAAGTTCCAACGGGGGTTTGAAGCCGCCTCGCGGCTGGTGCGTCTTACCGATGAAATGTTCCAAACGCTGTTGTCGATCAAACCGTAAGGTTGAGGCTTCTATGCGAGTGACAGAACTACAGACGTTCGGTGTGCTGACGAATAACCTGGCCCGTGCTCGCGCACGCGGTCTGGAGTTCCAGCAACAGGTGTCGACCGGCAAGTTGGTGCGTCAACCGTCCGACGACCCCAGCGCATTCAATCACATTGCGTTGGACAAGGCCTCGCTTGCCGCGATTGAGCAACGGAAACGCAATATTGTGTTCGGACAAACGAGGCTGGATCTTTCGGACAGGGCGTTGAGCCACGCAATGACCTCGCTGTCCCGCGTGCAACAGCTCGCCGTACAGTTTCGTAACGATACAAACAGCGCGGCGGATCGGGTGATCGGGGCGAAGGAAGTACGGCAATTATTCGCGCAGCTCCAACAAGCGGCCAATACGGAGCTGAATAATCAGCCGATCTTTACCGGCACGAGTACGCATGGGCGGGCCACGGGACTTGCGATCACGACACCTCTGACATTGACCAACAGCAGCAATGATACTCTGGTCGTGACGGTTGATGGAACCACTTCAGGCACGATCGATTTAACATCCGGGACGGAAGCGTTGACCGGCGCTCAGCTGGCGGCACGCATCCAAAGCCGCATCAACGCCGATACGGCACTGACTAATGCCGGAAAGAGTGTATCGGTTACATTCGAAGGAGATCGTCTGATCATCACGTCCGACTTGAACGGTTCGCAGTCCAGGGTACGTGTCATTGGAGGTCTGGCCCAGACGGCAGTCGGATTTGCGGGCGGCAGTGAGACGACCGGTGGCGTGCCGTTTGCGCTGACCGCGGCGGTGGCTGCTGCTGTCGGCAACACAGGAGGCGCTCTGGCCGGACAAGGGCGGGTCGTCGACGACAATGCCGCCACATTAGACGATTATATGATCCGGTTTACGTCCCCGACTACCTACGATGTGCTCAACGTCACGGCTCCCGTCACGACGTCCCGTGGGACGTCCAACACCGGCGGAGCGGTCGTACGGGATGCCGGCATGGTGGATGCGGCACAACTCACGCTGCACAACTATCAAATCCAGTTCACCTCGCCGACCCAATACTCCGTAGTGGATCAGACGACCAGCACCACGCTGTCGTCCGGCAACACCTACTTGTCTGGCGAGGCGATTGCGTTCGCCGGCTTGCGTGTGGTGTTGGCAAACGGTCAACAGGGAGGGCCGCAAACCGGAGATACCTTCTCCGTCAGTCTGTCGCCCAGGAATGTTCTCACCAACCAGACCTATGTATCGGGGAGCGAGATCGGTTTCGACGGTCTCAGGATGACGTTGACCAATGGGAGTAGTGCGCCGGCGAGCGGCGATCTCTTTTCCATTGTTTCGGGTCTACAGTATCAGGGAGATGCGGGCGTTCATGCCATCGAAGTCGGGACAAACCAGACTGTTCCGACCAATGTTGCCGGAAGCCGGGCTTTTATCGAAGGCGGGATCGATATCTTTGCAGAGGTCAAACAACTGATCTCTGCCCTGCGTGGAAATGATCGATCCGGCATCAGCGACGCCCTGGGAGCACTCAATCAGGGGGTGTCTCAGATTGCCGCCATTGAGGGAGAAGTCGGGGCGACATCGAATCGCCTGACGACGAGCGCGGCGCAGCTCGAAGAGGCGAAGAGCTTTTTCATCCAAGCACTCTCGGAAACGGAGGATGTTGATCTGGCGAAAGCGATTTCCGATCTGACCTTGCAACAATATGCGATCGAAGCGGCCAGCAAGACGTTGACCAAGGTGTTTGAAAACTCGCTGTTGAACTATTTATGAGAGTAGGTGTGGCCTCTGGTTTGCGCGATGCGTGTCTGGCGTTCTAAGCGATGGGGGCGGTCGGGTTGTGGTGTAAAGGTTCTGCCCGAGCAAGCCGAAAATGGGTAAGACTCATACCTCTTGCCAAGGAAGGCTGGTATGCTGGTACTCAGCCGCCGATGTGGGATCGGCCCGGACATCCGGGTGGTCGTGCTTGGGGTGAAAAGTGGTCAAGTCCGCTTGGGAATCGAAGCACCGCCGGTGGTTGCGGTTCATCGGGAAGAAGTCTATGTGAGGATTCAAGAGGAGAACCGGTTGGCCGCGAAGACGCACGTGGTCCCCATAGACGCCTTGCGCCGCTTGATCCCTGCAAAATCAAAAATTGCTTCATGAGGCCATTATTGTGAAGAGTCTATCGACTCGGTTCGGATCACTCGAAGTTCCCGACGAAAGTATCGTGACGTTTCCTTCCGGACTGCTGGGGTTTCCCGAGCAGCAACGGTACGTCATTCTGGATCATGATACCGAGGCTCCTTTCAAGTGGCTGCAATCGGTCGAAGAACCGTCCCTGGCATTTGTCATTCTGGATCCAGCTATGGTGTATCAGGACTATCAGATCGATGTTCCTGCCGATGCCTTGGCGGAAATCAGGGCAGAGGAGAGGGACGATCTGGCGCTGGTCGTGATCTTGACCATTCCATCAGATGATCCCGGTCGGATTACCGCCAATTTGCGAGGTCCACTGGTCATCAGCCATCAGACCAAACTAGGCAAGCAGTTGGTCCTTTCAGAAACCTTTCCTACCAGACATCCGTTGTTTCCTGTCTCCGAATTCCCATCGTCGTCGCAGACTGCTCACTCCGTAGAATATCGAACCGAAGTCGGTCGCTGACCTCCTGACACCGACTGCTCAACCTGACGTGGCCTATCTGCCGCAGGCCTCGGTCAGGCAGCTGCCTGGGTGATGAGGGGGTATCCCTGCCGGTAGGATTCAAGGACACGCACGAGTCGTGCGACTTCGAGCTCTAGTTGCGCGTAGACGGGAGGGGCGTCGTGGAGCGTGTTGAGGTGGCCGACTGCTTCGAGGCGGCCGGCAGTCAGTGCGACCTCCGAGGCGCACAGATTTCCCGCGGTCCCTTTGAAGGTGTGCGCCAGTCGTTCAACAGTGATCGCGTCTGCGTCGGCCAGGGCGGTTCTCATGTCAGTGAGCATCGTGCGGTAACGATCGAGAAAGAGGCAGACGAGTTGAGCGAACAACTCACTGTCGCCGCCGATGTTCTGGTACATTTTTGCAGGATCAAAGATTCCTTTGGTTGGGTCGGTCGTGGTGGGAAGTGGTTTCTGCTTGCCGCTCACAACCACATCCGGTGGTGTGGGAACCCAACGAGCCAGGGCGCTCCGCAGTTCGTCGAGTTTGATCGGTTTGGCGAGATAATCGTCCATTCCGGTCGCCAAACAGCGTTCACGATCTCCCTGCATGGCATTGGCCGTGACCGCAATGATCGGAATATGCGGAGTCGATTGTGGTGTCCGGTCTGAATGATGTGGGCTTTCACCGGGTGAGTCATGCGATGCCGCCGCTGCTTCACCGTTGCGAATGCTTCGGGTTGTCTCAAATCCATCCATCACGGGCATCTGACAATCCATCAGGATGGCGGCATAGTCTCCCTTGGCGAGCGCAGCCAGCGCTTCTTGGCCGTTGCCGACGACGTCCGGCTGGTACCCAAGTTTTTCCACCATCCGTACGGCGAGCTTCTGGTTGACCATGTTGTCTTCCACCACCAACACGCGCCGATGTTGGACATGTTCCGCGACCATATGCCTGGTGACGAGTTGAGGCACGACGGAGCCTGTCGAGGCATCCTTCGGCGCGTGGCCCTCCGTCAAGCCGAGCACGGTTCGTAGGCAGTCGCGCAATTCGTCATGACGGACGGGTTTTGGCAGGTAGCCCATCGCGCCGGCTTGGCGGGCTTGTTCCGCATGGCCCCGTTGCAGCATCGAGGTCATGACGACCAGGCGAATGCCGGATCCAGCCGGGTGGTTTTGCAGCTCTCGTGCGAGTTGCAACCCGTCCTTCCCAGGCATGATGACGTCCAAGATCGCGAGATCGTACGGCATCTCCCGCTGCTTCGCGACCGCGATGCGGTGCAACGCTGATTCGGCATCTTCTGCAAGGTCGTCAAGCATCCCCCAACCTGAGACTAAATGATGGAGAATGACACGATTCGATTCATTGTCGTCGACGATCAAGACACGCTTTCCGGAGAGATCTCCGGTCGGAAGAATTGCACGGGGAGAACCGACCTGCTTCTGGAGACGCGCGGTACACCAGAAGGTGCTGCCCTGTCCCTCGGTGCTGCGTACGCCGATCTGTCCACCCATCAATTCCACGAGCTGTTTGGAAATGGATAGGCCAAGGCCGGTGCCGCCGTATTTTCTTGTCGTGGAGCTGTCAGCTTGTACGAACGGATTGAATAGTTTGGCTTGCGTCGTGGGATTGATTCCAATACCGCTGTCCGTGACTTCAAAACGGATAACGGCAGCGTCGGGTCGGTCTTCTTCGAGATAGGCCTGCAGAGTCACCTCGCCCTTGTCGGTAAACTTCACGGCGTTGGCAACCAGATTGCTGAGGATTTGGCGCAGTCGGCCTGGGTCGCCTTTGAGTCCTGTCGGAACCGCAGCATGGACCAGTCCGGTCAGTTCCAGCCCTTTTGTCTCCGCCCGCTCAGCGAATTGTGTCAATACCTGCTCCACTGTGGTTCTCAGATTGAAGTCGAGGCATTCCAGTTCCAGCTTGCCGGCCTCGATTTTGGTGCATTCGAGGACGTCGTTGATCAGCTGCAACAGCGCTTCGCCGCAGTGTCGAATGGTTTCCGCGTAGGACTGTTGCTCCGATGTCAGGGGCGTCTCCATCAGGAGGCTGGTCGTCCCGATGACCCCGTTCATGGGGGTGCGTAATTCATGGCTGACGGTTGCGAGAAATGCCGTCTTGGCGCGCGCCGATTCTTTCGCCACCTCCAGAGCTTGGTCCAGGCGTCGGTTGCTCTGGTGCAGCTGGTCGGCGGAGAGTTGGAGCGCCTGCTGCGTTTTATGGATGCTCGTCATATCGGTCGCATAGCCTCGCACGACGCCATGCGTGAGAACGGGACAGAAGGTCCATGAAAAACTGGCTTCCGGGAGCACGACGGCTTCATCATGAAGGATCAGGTTTGTGGCGAGGCAGCGTTGCACGAGGTCCGGAAGGTTCCGCGGGGCGACGTTGGGAAATCCTTTGAGGTCGTATCCAAACCGAGAGAGCAGGGAGATCATTGCTGGATTGGCATAGAGCAGACTCATCTGCCGGTCCAGTTCGATCATCGGCAAGGGACTTTCCTCGGCGATCGCGGCCAATCGATCGCGATCTTGCTCTAATTCCAGCTCATGGGACAAGTCTTGAATGCTCAGAATCAGCACGGTCGTCTTCCCGCTCAGCATGCTGGGTGCGCAGCTCCATTTCACTGGAATGAGGTGAGCGGCCTTCCGCAAGAAAAGCGGTTGCGTGACAGACAGCGGACGGCGGCTTTTCAGCACTCCGTTCAGTTGGGCTGTGATGGTGGCTGTGTCGGATTGGGTCCGGGCCGACCAGAGGGATGGAAAGGAGCGGGAAGTGGAGGAAAAAAACCGTGGTCCAAGCAACCGGTGACTCTCCCGGTTACCCGCCAATACGGTGAGATCGAAGTTCAGGATGACCGTGGCCAGTGGAAGCGCTTCGAGCAGGTCGAGGCTTGCGGAAATCCCAGGAAGCGAGTCGGTATGGTGATGTCCCACGCGTTTATGTTTCCGTCCAGAGGACTTCATCATGCGGCTCGTGAGAGGGTTTGGTCCAGGTGGATGCCGATATTGACACGTTCTCGGGCCGGATCGAGAACCCGCAGCACGGTTCGGACTGTGTGATCGGGAGATGGTGTCGCCAGATCTATTTCAATCGGTGTCGTATACGAGCCTCCTTGAGGATCGGTCGTGACTTTGACCAGGGGTTTGAGTCGTTGCTGAGGGTTGACTCCGACGACGACGGCCTGTTCACCGGTATTGAGTCGAATGAGGCTTCCGACCGGGTAGACCCCGATGCTCCGAATCATGATCTCCACAAGCGACTTTTCAAAAAGTTTTTGTTCCCCAGCCAAAAAGAGCTTCCGAACGGCATCGTGCGGAATCATGGCCGGGCGTGTCCCGCGTCGACTGACCATGCCGTCATAAAAATCGACGATGCCGATAATCTGTGCCAGGCTCGAAATCTGATCGATGCCTAATCCAGCCGGAAACCCACTTCCATTGGCGCGCTCATGATGCTCTCTGACGATGCGTAAGACATTCTCGGTCATGCCCGGCTGTTCGGAGAGGAGCGCGACGCCAAGCTTGCAATGTTGTTCGAGCAGGGTCTTGTCTTGCCCGCTGCAGTCCTCCCGTTTACGAACGAGATTGCGCGGGAGGCGGACATACCCCACGTCATGGAGCAAGGCGCCCATGCCGACCAGTTCTTGTGTCGGCTGATCCAACTCGCTCTCAATGGCCACCACGAGCGACAAGATGCAGGTGTCCAACGCATGAGTCGTCAGGGAGCGGTCGAACTGCTTGATTTTCTGAATGGCCACCTGAGTGGCCATCGCAGTGCGGTCGCTGAGCACTTGTCCCAGCACGTTCGACACAATGGTTTTGGTTGCCTCAGGAGACGGAGGAATACCCCGTTCGAGATCCTCAAAGATGCGCTCAACCGCTTCTTGAGCCTGTGCGTAGATCATGGTGGTGGAATGATCGCTAGGTTTCGCTTCAGACGTATGTTCGGTTGCGTGATCTGGCGGAGCGGGTATAGCCGGGTTGGGAGGATGTTGGCTTGCCCCGTACGGGGGAGCCAGTGAGGGGGCCGACGGCAGATCGGCCCCTTTGCTCGTATCGATGGTCACCATCTTGATCCCATGCTGCTTCATGAGTTGGATGGTCTGTTGATCTTTGATCAGGCGCTTATGGGAGAGGAACGGGGTCCGGTACCACGGGACGTCCATCTCGATGATGAACATGCCGGGAATGAGTTGCTCGATTGCGATACGTTTTGTCGCCATATGCCTTAGGACTCCAGGTCAGAAGAGGTTCCGGTCGAATGTGCCGACAGAAGGCAGATTCCATGGATGTTATCGGTTGAGCAGGCCTCGAACTTGATGGTTGTTCATGCATCATGACGCCTTGTGATCGGTTCTACGCCGCTGTTCTCCCTCGCGCGTGCTAAGGCTCAAGATTGGTCGATGATGCTCCGATAGAGGTCATCAGAGCCGGTTGTTGTCGAGTAGTCGAGTGAGTATGTTGGAGCGAGGGATATGAACGACATCGTGGTATCCGTCCCCCCTGCGGCATCGTTTTTATCGGTCGGGCTGCCGCTGAAACTTTCCTTCACACTAGGCCAGCAGAAGGTCATGCATGGATCGACGCTTCTTGGATGGAAGGATCACGAGTGGCTTGTCTGCGAATGGCCGATTCAGCTCGGCTATGATCAGCATATTGAAGGCGGCACACCCTGTACCGTCAGTTATCTTCATGACGGGAAGTTGGTCGGGTATCGCAGCGACATCCGAAACCTGATTGTTGCGCCTGTGCCGTTGCTCTTTGTCGCGTACCCCAAAGCGGTGGAAGAGATGTATTTGCGGAAACACCTCCGTGTTTCTGCCAACGAACCGACCTTGCTGATGCGAGTCACTCACGCCAATTCATCCGGATCCGCGCTGCCTACCAGCGACTATTTCGGCGGTCTCTTAAAAGATCTCAGCGAAGGAGGATGTAGTGTGTTATTGGTTGGCACGCCGACCTGGGTTCGCCCGGGAACGACGGTTCATATGGAATTTGAGCTTCCGGGCCTGGGGCATATCACCAACCTGACCGGTCTCGTGAAAAATGCCGACACGCACCAGGGTGGAGACCTTATCGGGATTGAGTTTCAATTCAATCAACTCGAGTACATTGAATATCGAGGATGGGGCGGGTCGGTTCGGCAGGCCATAGAACAGTGGACGACGCAGAAAACGATTGCCCTTCCGCCACTGTGACAACTGACCGCTCTGATCCTTCCTAAGAACTTTCTTTCCACACTGATCGGCAAACTCTTCCTACTCCTTCATATCAGAGAATCGCAAGCCAGGCTCTGTATATGAAATCTCGATGGTTGCATTGGCATGTATCTTGAACGGAGTTGATGCGGCCGGTCGAAACAAAAGAAGTTGGAGTGAACGCCATGGATGGCCTCAGCTCAGCGCAATCAACGCTCAATCCACGATGGTGTCTTGCATATGACACGATCGACCGTCACGATATCGATCGCTTGATCGAGTGGCTCCGGACCTATCCACGCCTGACGAAAGGGCCGATCACGCTTGACTTTGAGTCGCGCTGGTCGCAATGGCTGGGATCGTCACACTCCGTTTTCTGCAATTCCGGATCGTCGGCCAACTTGCTCATGTACTACGCCCTGCTGGCTTCCGGACGTCTGAAGAACAAGAAGATCATTGTCCCCAGTGTGGGCTGGGTGACGTCGCTCGCCCCCGCCATCCAATTCGGCTTTGAACCGATCATGTGTGAAGCCGACCCGGACACCTTTGGCCTCGATCTGAACCACCTTGAAGCGCTCGTGAAGCAGCATGAACCCCAGACGGTGATGCTCGTTCAGGTCTTGGGTGTGCCACATAAGATGCGGGAAATGATGGCCCTGAAGGAGCGCTATGGGTTCGTCTTGCTGGAAGACGCCTGTGCCGCGATCGGCGCGAGCTACGAAGGGCGAAAGGTCGGCTCATTCGGCGATATGGCCAGTTTTTCCTTCTATTTCGGCCATCAGATGTCGACCATTGAAGGCGGCATGGTGTCCACTCACGACAAAGCCCTCGCCGATCTGCTCCTGATGCTTCGTAGTCACGGGTGGAGCAAGGATCTGGAACCCGCGACCCATCGTGCGCTCGTCACCCAACACCTGATCGATGACTTTCACTCTCCGTTCGTCTTCTACGAGCCGGGCTTCAATCTCCGATCGACCGATCTGAATGCCTTCATTGGAATCGGGCAAGTGGAGAAGCTGGATTGGATGACAGAGCAGCGCCGGGCGAATCACGGGCGTTATCTGGATCGCCTCAGTTCAAGCTTCTATGTCCAACGCCCCCCGAACAACAGTCAGGTCGCCAGCATTTCAGTGGGCTTGTTGGCAGAGTCACGCCGGCAGCGCCAGAGGATCGTTCAAGCCCTCGTGACGCGAGGGGTTGAGACGCGCATTTTCTCAGCCGGCAACCTGGGTCTCCATCCATTCTGGACCAACCGGTACGGCACGACGAGTTTCCCGGTAGCCGATCGCATTCACCATTGCGGCTTCTTTCTTCCAAACCACGCCGCGCTGACGCCGGACGATGTCTCCTCCATTGTGCAGATCGTCCTGGAGGCCGCATGACAGGCCCGCTGCTGGTGACCGGCGGAACCGGGCTCCTGGGATCGGCGATTCGGAAGATCCGTCCCGACGCAATCTTCCTTTCGAGTGCAGACGGAGATCTCCGTGACAGCAGCGTCGCGCAACGCCTTCTGCAAGATATTCGACCAGGGCAAATCCTTCATCTGGCTGGGCTGGTTGGGGGCGTGAAGGCCAATACGGCGAACAATAGCCGTTTCTTTGAGGATAACGCGCTGATGAATACGGCCGTGCTATCCGCTGCTCGCTCACTGGGAATACAGCGACTTGTGTCGTTTCTCTCAAGTTGTGCCTTTCCTCTCTTTCCCGATCGGGAGACGACTGAAGACGATCTTCAGGCCGCACTTCCCTATGACGGCAATGTGGGGTATGGCTATGCCAAGCGCATGCTCGATCTTCACACTCGCCTCGTGGCGAAAGAAGAAGGTTGGATGTGGAGCACGCTGACACCGGTCACACTCTACGGCCCTAAGGATTCTTTTGATCTCGAAAACGGTCATGTCGTGGGATCGTTGGTCAGCCGGTGCTGGCGAGCCAAAACAACCGGTACTCCGTTGGTCGTGTGGGGGAGCGGCCGCGCGGTACGCCAATTTGTCTTTGTAGACGACGTAGCCAGGATTGCCCTCGAAGCGATCCAGGGCAACCTCGATTCGAGTACGACCATCATTGCCCCGGATGCCGGCGTCACTATTCGAGCTTTGGCAGAAACGATTGCAACCGTCATGGGATATACGGGGCCGCTTGTGTTTGACCGCACGCAGCCTGAAGGCGTGCTGGTGAAGCGCCTACTGAGCGGGACGTTTCCATCACGGTTCCCTGATTGCCGTTTCACCGGTCTCAGAGCCGGACTTGAAACGACGGTACGATGGTTCATTGAACATGTCACAACAGGGGAGGGGGCGTCATGCAAAACCCCTCCGCTGTGTCAGCAGCTCTAAGGAGTCGCTCTTTCCATGGGCATAAACACGACACATGTGCTGGTAACCGGCGGAGCCGGCTACATAGGATCTGTACTCTGCAAACAGCTCCTGGACAGAGGACATCGTGTGACCGTCCTCGACAACTTTCTGTATCGACAAAACAGCCTATTGGATTGCTGCGCCTCTGAGACGTTTCGTGTCGTCCGAGGGGACTGCCGGGATGAACGGATCCTCTCGGACCTTCTGCGTGACGCGGATGTCATCATTCCGCTCGCGGCGCTGGTCGGCGCCCCGCTGTGCAATCGCGATCGAGTCGGCGCCTCCACCATCAACTTCGAAGCGGTGCAGATGCTGGCCAAGCTAGCCTCGCAACAACAGCAGATCATCTTCCCGGTCACCAATAGCGGGTATGGCATCGGGCAACCGGGAGTGCCCTGCACGGAAGATTCACCCTTGCGGCCCATCAGCCTCTACGGTGAGACCAAGGTCAAAGCCGAGCGGGCCGTCCTGGACCGCGGCAATGCCATCACGCTCCGGCTAGCCACAGTCTTTGGCGCGTCACCTCGAATGCGGATGGACCTCCTGGTCAACGACTTCGTGTGGCGCGCGGTGCATGATCGCGCCGTCGTGGTGTTCGAGGGGTATTGCAAACGCAACTACATCCATATCCGCGACGTGGTGAAGGCCTTTCTCCACGCCATGGATCATTTCGAAAGCATGAAGAATCGTGCGTATAACGTCGGTCTGGACGATGCCAATCTCTCGAAACTGGAATTGTGTCTGGAGATCCAGCGATATATTCCTCAGTTTGTCTTTTTTGAAGCGCCCATTGGAGAAGATCCCGACAAACGGGACTACATTGTTTCGAATGAGCGGATTCTCTCGACCGGATTCAAGCCAGACTGGTCGTTAGAGCGCGGCATTCAGGAATTGACCAAGTGCTACACCATCGTGACGGGAATGGCATACGGTAATATCTAGCGTGGTCGGCCAACGTACAGAAGGAGAGGTTCGATGATTATCAGCCGCACCCCCTTTCGCATCTCCTTCTTCGGAGGCGGAACCGATTACCCCGTGTGGTTCAAGGAGCACGGCGGCGCCGTCCTCGCCACCACGATCGACAAATATTGCTATATCTCGTGCCGCCATCTCCCGCCGTTCTTTGAACATAAGACGCGGATTGCGTACTCGCGAATCGAACATGCCAAGAACAATGCCGATATCAAGCATCCTGCCGTCAGAGGCGTCCTCCAGTATCTCAAGATGACCGAAGGGCTTGAGATCCATCATGACGGCGATCTTCCGGCTCGTACCGGACTGGGATCAAGTTCCTCCTTCACGGTCGGCCTGCTGCACGCGCTCTATGCAATGCAACATCGGATGCCAACAAAATCCGAATTGGCTCATGCGGCCATTCATGTCGAGCAGAACATCGTCCAAGAAGCGGTCGGTTGTCAGGATCAGGTTTTGGCCGCCCATGGCGGGCTGTGTCGGCTGACCTTCTCTCCCACCGGGGACATCGGCTACACCCCCTTGATCATGAAACCCGAACGGCTCAGAGCCTTTCAAGATCATCTCCTGCTGTACTTCACCGGTTTCTCACGAACCGCATCCGAAATCGCTAAGGAGCAAATTGAAAGAACCAAGCAGAGGCGGGTGGAGTTGTTTGCCATGCTGCAGATGGTGCAGGAAGGTATGTCCCTCCTGACCGGAGACCATGATCTATCGGAGTTCGGCGAACTCCTGCATGAGGCCTGGATGGTCAAGCGGGGACTGACCAGCAAGATTACCACTCCCTTCATCGATCAGATTTATGACGCAGCGCGCAATGCCGGCGCGCAGGGCGGAAAACTGCTGGGAGCCGGAGGCGGAGGCTTCATGCTGATCTATGCCAAACCCGAACTTCACGCCAAGATCAATGCCGCCTTGCCCGGCCTCTTGCAAGTCCCGTTTCAGTTCGAGGGATCGGGGAGCCAGATCGTCTTTTTTCAGCAGGAGGCGTCGGTCAGGCGGGCTCCCTTGTGGAATGAGGTGCCTATCTCTGCGGAACTCGAAGAACATACGGCCGTTCAAACGTGGAAAAAGGATGCCGCCTGATGAGCCACACCTTGTGCGATGCCGTCATTCTCTGCGGAGGCTTGGGAACCAGGCTTCAACCGGCACTCAAGGATCGTCCCAAGCCAATGGCTCCGATCAACGGCCGGCCATTTCTCGATCTGGTCATCGACCATGTCCTCTCGCACGGCTTTCGCCGCATCGTATTCTGCACCGGCCATCATGGGGACTGGATCGCGCAGCACGTCAGCCGGCGGAGCGATTGCGAGGCGATCATCTCGCATGAGCAGACCCCGCTCGGAACGGCCGGAGCTCTGCGGGCCTGTTCTTCCCAGCTCACCGGCGCCACGACCCTCGTCTTGAACGGCGACTCCTTGTGCCGGATCGACCTCCAGGCTCTGGTTGCCCGGCATCGTCATCGGCAGGCCGTGGCGACGATGGCTGTGATCCCATCGAATGATCGGACCGACGCGGGAGGAGTCCGGATGGATGAACTGGGGTGGATCCACTCGTTTCAGGAAAAACAACCGGCGCCGTTTCTGAATGCCGGCATCTACGTCATCCAGACGAACGCGATTCACCTCATTCCCGAGTCCGGTCCTTGTTCACTCGAGCGAGATTTCTTTCCTCGCCTGGCGGACGGCCGGCTTTATGGCTATGTCTGCGAGGTTCCCCTCTACGACATCGGAACGCCGGCTCGCCTGGCGGCATTCGAAGCGCTCGATAAAGACACAACCGAACGCCATTACACCACCTCACTGTCACAATAGGAGCGACCCTATGAAACATGCTTTGACACTTGCGAAACCGGTTTGGGGCATTGGGAAACATGTCGTGATTACCGGAGGATCCAGCGGCATCGGGTTCGAAGTCGCCAAACGCCTCAACGGAGTCTGCCGAAAGATCTCGCTGATCGCGCGCAATGAGAACGGCAAGCTCGCTGAGGCGAAGGAAACGCTACTGCGCCTGCAAAAGAATAAGCGGAACGGCATCCATACGGAAATCAATACCTGCGCAATGGATGTGCGCAATATCGAATCCGCCCAGGCCTGGATCGGTGACGTCTATTCCAAAGGGAAAGATCAGATCGACATTTTCGTGAGTTCGGCCGGGGGCAGCCACGTCTATGGGACGCTGGAAGAAATGACCATGGCGGACATCAATGCGATTTTCGACGTCAATGCCAAGGCTCCAATCTTATGGATGCGGGCGCTCCTGCCTTATATGAAACACAACAAGATCGACCGGCGGGAGACCAAGCGAGGGCACGTCCTCATGCTGTCCTCCCGCTCAGGCGAACGCACCTTGCCCAAACTGAGCGTCTATACCGCGGCCAAAGGGGCGGTGGAAAAGCTGGTCGAGGCGATGCAAAAGGAATATGTCCAATACCGCATGGTATTCACGCTCATCAATCCCGGATCCGTGAACACCGATTTTACCGCCCATTGGGATAAGGCCACGCGGAAGGCCCATAACGATGAAAGCATGTCCGTGCAGGAAGCCGCCGATTCCATCTTGCATGCCATCCATTCACATGTCGCGATCAACAAGATCTCCTACGAGTCGGTCAGCCAGTGGATGCATGAACCCGGCGTCCTTTTAGCGAGCTAACCATGAGCATCGCGGCTTCGATCATGACGACGGTTTCTCGGCACAGGGTAAACGATGTGCTGGGGAACCTGCCTCGCTCCGGCATTCGCCGGCTGACGGACCAAGTCATGGGAAGCCGGGACATGGACGATACGATCCAGCTGGGATTCGGGCAGCCGCAGGAAGCGACGGACGATCTCATCCGTGAGGCCATCGTCAAGGCCACGGAAGAACGCACGCTGGCGTATACGGAAAATTCGGGCATGCGGGCTCTTCGTGACGCCATCGCGACGAAGCTCGCCGTTCGCAATCACATCGAGACGGATGTCGAGAGTATTTTCGTCACGCCCGGCGCTACCTATGGCGTCGCCGTGACCGTTGGATGCCTGATCAACCCGGGAGATGAAGTCCTGGTGCCTGACCCAGGCTATCCCAATTTCGCCGCAGCCGTACGCCACTATGGCGGTGTCGTGAAGTTCTATCAGCTACGACAAGAAACAGGCTTCATCCCGGATCTGAATGAGCTGACGGCGCTCATCTCTCCGGCAACCAAAGTCCTCATCATCAATTCTCCCGGCAACCCCACCGGCGCAGTCATCGACGCCGGCCTGATAGAGCAACTGGTCCAATTGACCCGCGAGCGGGGATTGTGGCTGGTGTCAGACGAAGTCTATGAAACCTATGTGTATGGATGCCGGCATGTCTCACCGCTGTCATTGACCGGCAGCGACCATGTCGTGGGACTGTACAGCTTCTCGAAAAGCTATAACATCACCGGCCTTCGCGTCGGCTATGTCGTCACACGACATCCGGCGCTGCGCCGGGCATTGCTCAATGCGCAAGAACTCTATATTTCCTGCGCCTCCTCGATCTCACAATACGCCGCGCTCCAGGCATTGGCCGATGGCGGCGCCTATCCCGAGGCCATGCGAGCAGCCTATCAGTACAAGCGCGACCTGGTGATGAACATGCTCGGCCCCTATGTCGGACACAGGCCCGATGGTGCCTTTTACCTGCTGGTCAATATCGGGTTCACCGGCCTTCGTTCCGACGAATTCGCCGATCGCCTCCTCAGAGACACCCATGTCGTCGTGGCCCCGGGGGCGACCTTCGGCCCGACATCCGACAAGTACATCCGTCTCGCGTTTACTCCACGAGTCGACAAACTGGAAGCCGGACTGATTCGTCTCAAAGAGTTCCTGAGCCAGTGGCCCATAGCTGTTTAAGAGGATCATCGATGAATTGCGAGTTGGAACAGAGAACCCCCACGTTCGGCCTTATCTCCGATATCGCCAAGACGTTTTCAAAAGACTATTCCCTGAAGCTCTTCACTCAAGCCTGCTTCAACCGCTTCTTCGAGTTCGAGGTAAAGAAAGCCTACGACCGGGGCTTGATGAAGCTACCGATTTATCTGTCGGTCGGGCAGGAACATATCTCGGCGGCCATCGCGTCGGTCTTTTCCGACTGTTTGATCTTCGCCCAGCACCGAGCCCACTCGGTGTATCTGTCGTTCGGCGGCGATCCCCGGCAGCTCATCGATGAACTCCTGGGCCGACCGAGCGGATGCGCGCACGGCATGGGAGGCTCTGCCTCCATCCATGCTCCCCAGATCGGCATGTTCGGACACAGCGGACTCATGGGAGACCAGGTTCCCATCGCCGTGGGCGCGGCCTTAGGCGCGAACAAGCCGGTGCTGACGGTCATGGGCGATGCCTCCGCCGAAGAGGACTACATCTACGGAGCCTTGGGGTTTGCCGTCACCAAGAAACTCCCGGTTCTCTTCGTCTGCGAAGACAATGATCTGTCGATCCTGACCAGGACGCCTGTCCGCCGTTCGTGGACTCTGTATGGCCTCGCTCAAGGGCTGGGGCTCCCCGCAGTCGACATCACGGACGATCCCTGGCTGATTGCGCATCATGTGAAGGAACTCAGCCGACAGTTGCCGGCTTTGATCAACATTCGCACCTGTCGTGGCCTATGGCACGCAGGCTCCGGTTGTGACGGCCCGCCGGAATGGGATCGGTTTGCCTTGATCAAAGACACCATGAAGGCGCTTGGCCTGGAGCCGGAGACCCTCGCCATCGAATCGGACACCGAAATGACCGTGCAGAACCTATGGGCAGAACAGTTGCGGAAGTCATAAGAGATACCACCCGGCACCATCTGACGCACAACCGCGGGCTCTTTTTGGGCCAGTGTGTGACGGCTGTCGGATGGATCGGCGGCACCGTACCGGATATGTCGGAGGCCGAGGGCATCGTCGAGCTCTCGCTCGCCGATGTGACCAACGCCGGCATCGCCGTCGGGGCGGCACTCGCCGGACGGCGTCCGATCTATACGGTCCGCTATCAAGGATTCATGTGGTACAACGCCGCCCCCATTGTGAACTATGCGGCCAAATCGAAAGACGTCTGGGGTGTGCCCTGTCCGGTGTTTCTCCGTGCTATTGCGATGGAAGGGAACGGTATCGGTCCGGTCGCGTCCGCGTCGCAGCATGGTCTCATCATGCGGATGCCTGGAATGCCGGTGTGTGCGCCCATGTCGCCCAACGAATGGACGGAAGCCTGGAATTGGTTCATGCGCCATAACGACCCTCTGTATGTCAGCGAGCATCGGCGGAGCTTTGCCATCGACTATGAATTCGAAAACTGCATTGAGTCCGAGGCAGACATCACCTTGTTCCCGATTTCTGCCGCCCGCCTGAATGCAGTCGAAGCGGCGAAGACCTTGCGGCAGGAGGGGATCATCTGCAACATCCAGCACCTTATGTGGCTCAAACCCTTCACGGTGACCGATGAGATGCGGGGCAGTCTGTCCCGCACGAAACTCGGACTGGTGATCGATTCGGACTTCGAGATCGGCGGCCCGTCACGGTCGATTGCCTATGATCTCATGCATCAATCCGGAGCGCCGGTGTTCGCCCTTGGCTTGGAAGACCGTTCGGCCGGCGTCGCCGAATCGCTGGACAATCCGACTCCCACTCCGGAACGGATTGTGCGCGTCGTTCGGGAATTAGTCCGCAGCGGACGAAACGTCCCGGCGGGAGCCACGAGTGAATAGCGCGGGTCATCGAGAGTCGTTCTTGAAAGGCAGGGGAGGGGATCCATGCTCCAGATCGGACCAGTAACGTCAGCCTGCCGCTCGCAGGAGCATGCTGTGACACTTCCTGGACGGCTTGATCTGTTGCTCATCAATCCGAACTCGCGAGCCCGGGTCTATCAGAGCCTCGCCTCTGATCTGGCGGCGGTCGAGCCGCCGGTCTGGATCGGTTTGATGGCGACATTCATCCGGGACCGCGGCTATTCCGTCCAGATCCTGGATGCCGAAGCGGAAGGCATCGGGTCGGAAGCAGTCGCAGAGCAAGTACGCCAACAGAACCCGAGATTGACCGCCGTCATTGTTTATGGACAACAGCCTTCTGCATCGACCCAAAACATGACGGCTGCCGGAGAGGTCTGCAGGGCCATCAAGCGTCTTGTGCCGGACCAGCCGCTGCTCATGGGCGGCTTGCATCCGTCGGCACTGCCGGAACGGACCATGCGGGAAGAGTCCGTCGACTTCGTCTGTCAAGGTGAAGGGCCTTATACCCTGCTCGGCCTCCTGCAGCAGGCTGAGTGGAAAGGGCCGGTCGACTACAACCGGGTCAGCGGACTCTGGTATCGGAAGCAGGGCGTCATCTGCTCAACGCCGCAGGCCCCGGTGATCGAAGACCTGGATAAGGATCTGCGTGCGGTCGCCTGGGACCTACTTCCGATGGAGAAATACCGTGCCCACAATTGGCACTGTTTCGGGCGTCTCGACGATCGCAAGCCCTATGCGTCGATGTATACCAGTCTCGGATGCCCGTTTAAATGCTCCTTCTGCTGCATCAACACGCCATTCGGAAAACCGATGATTCGCTACCGTAGTCCAGACAGTGTGATCCGGGAAATCGATGAACTCGTCACGAAATACGGCGTGCGCAACATCAAGATGGCCGACGAAATGTTCATCCTGAACGAGCGGCAGGTCCTCGGCATCTGCGACCTCATCATCGAGCGGAGCTATGACCTAAACATTTGGGCCTACGCGCGGATCGATACGGTCAAGGACAGCATGCTGAAGAAGCTGAAGCAGGCGGGGGTCAACTGGCTGGGCATCGGCATCGAATCCGCCAGTAAATACGTCCGCGACGGTGTAGACAAGAGTTTCGGGAAGAAGGATATCAAGGAGATTTTCGAGAAGATTCGCGCCTCGGATATCAATATCGGGGCGAATTTCATCTTCGGACTTCCCGACGACACGCTGGTCACCATGCAGGAGACGCTGGATCTGGCCATCGAGCTCTGCCCAGATTGGGCGAATTTCTACTCGGCCATGGCCTATCCTGGATCGAAACTCTACGAGATCGCGTTGGAGAAACATCTGCCTCTGCCGGATATCTGGATCGGCTATTCCCAGCATGCCTACGAGGCTCTTCCGCTTCCGACCGAGCATGTCTCGGCTGGGGCCGTCCTGAGTTTTCGAGACACTGCATTCCACACATTTTTTGAACATCCTCGATATCTCGAACATGTCGCAGCGAGATTCGGCAAGGACACGGTCGAACATATCCGAGACATGACCAAGCATCGGCTTCGTAGACGATATGCAGAAGCCGTATCGCAAGAAGATAGTCGTGGAGAAGAAGGTCGCCTAACCCTCATACCGGCCGCCTAATGGTGAGGGATCGCAGCCGTTCACCGTCGAGAGGAATGGGTACGGCCTGGCCATCTCATTGTGATAGCGCAGTGGAGGCTTTTCCAGGGAGAGTAGAGAATGAAAATATTGCTGATCCCACCGACCTACCGTTATACGACGCAATATCCGTCTTTTTTGGCGCCGTCTGACTTTTCATGCGGCTTTGCCTACATTGCCGCGTCGCTGAAGGCCGCCGGTCACCAGGTGTTTGGGTGCAATCCCAACAATGCACCGGGTTATCCCTCCGCGCTCGACATGGTTCACGACAAGCTCGCGTGCGCGATCACCGCTACAAAGCCTGATTTGATCGGGATCGGCGGACTCTGCACCGATTTCCGGTTCGTGCACGATGCGTTGCACATTATCCGCCACTACGCTCCGTCTGTTCCGGTTGTCATGGGCGGTTCGATCATCACCTACGATCAGGAGTTCATTCATTCGGCTCTCAAGCCCGATTATTCTCTTGCCGGTGAAGCCGACGATACGATCGTCATGCTCGCCGATGCGCTTGAACGGCAGGGCGACCTCAATGCCATCCCCAATCTCTGCTACCAGAAAGATGGGCAATTGGTGTTCACGGAAAAGAATCTCAAATTCGGCCGGGACTTGAACACCTATCCCTTTCCCGATTATTCCATCTTCGACATCGAGGGGATGTTGGAGGCTTCATGGGCCGCCCGTCCGTTGTATCGCTTTACCCGTCAGAATCCGAAGCTCATGCCCATCGTGTCCGCACGCGAATGTCCATTCGCCTGTACATTTTGTCTCCACGGACACGGGGGGCGAGCGAAATATCGGGCTCGCACGACGGAGAACGTTATGGAGGAGATCAAGTACCTCTATGATCGCTATCCGTTCAATATTCTCATCGTGCTGGATGAGCTGTTTGCCGTCAACAAGCAGAAATTAGAAGAGTTCTGCCGCATTCTGCTCGAGTATCGGGAGCGGTACGGGTGGGATTTCGACTGGATGTTTCAGACACATGCGAATGCGCGGTTGAATCTTGAGTCCCTCCAATTGGCAAAGCGGGCAGGATGTACTTATTTCAGCTATGGGTTGGAAAGTGCGAGTCCCCGCGTACTGAAGAGCATGAAGAAAGGCACCCATCCTGATCAGTATGCCGAGGCCATCACCTTGGCCGAACAGGCTGAGATCGGGTTCGGAGGGAATTTCATCTTCGGCGATCCAGCGGAAACTCCGGAAACGATTTCGGAGACGTTGGATTTCTACCGGAAATATTGTGCAGACATTCATTGTTTCATGAGTGGTATTCAACCCTACCCAGGCAGTGCGTTGTATGGGGTCGCTCAGGAGATGGGGCTGCTCCCTGACAAATTGGCCTTTTATAAAACGATCGACCAGACTCCGTTCAATATGACGAAGATGCCGGATGCCATGTGGATCGGGTATCTGCGCGCCATCTATGCGTTTGAAAGTCTTCCGTACTGTATGACGGTGGATGTCACTCGGGTTCTCCAGCGCGCCATTCACAATCGCATGACATTGGGCGGAACCAGAAAGTTCTGGGAACTCTTCGCAGAGTGTCCGCACTGTAAGCGAGAATTCTCGTTTGTCGAATTGACGGAACCAGGGCACGTCCCCACTCACGGGCTCCAAGTCATTACAGGATGTCTCCATTGCTATAAGCGAGTTCGTCTCAACGTGCCGGTCGCAAAAGGCAAGGGGCTTCTCTTGTCAGTTGAAACGGAGACAGGCGCTGAAGAGGAACTGCCTGCGGATCAGCTTGCGTGCAAACCGGATAGCGGGACCAACCTTGTCGGGCGGGCCCAAGTCCCTCCGTTGGAGTTGTACGAGTTTCTGAATCGGATGGTGTCCATGTGCGAACGGAACGCCCACCGTGAAGCCCTTGAGTACTATGACCGTCACCGCGGACAATTCGAACCGCATGCGGCACTGGTGAATTTTGATCGCATGGTCGTCTCTCTTCGTCAGAAACTGGCCGCGTGAACCCATGAAATCCTGAGCGTGCGGGACGGATCACACATATGACGAGGCACTTCGGCCGAGACACAGTGGGGACTGCCGGACAACGATGAGACATCGATTCAAGCATGCGCCATGCCCAGGTCTCTTCGAACAGACAGCCGTATGCCGGTCCGGCCAGCGAGAATGAGGCGAGCGTAGAGGACGGAGGGGAGCGGACATGACGAGCAAAACATTGGACGTAATCGCATCCGACAGCGGCTGTTCAAGCGCTCCTCCGGACAGGGACAACCTGGGACTCGCCAGGCAGGCCATCTATAATCACCTTACCGGCCTCTTCCCGCACGGATGCCGCCGAGTGCTCTTGGTTACGCCTCCGGAATCACCGGAAAATGATTTCAACCATCACCTGGTCCTGAGCAAGCGCTATCCCTGTTTTCCTCCTTACGGACCAGGCATTCTTGCGCGCAACCTTGAACAGCGAGGGTACCGGAGCGCCTTGCTCGACCTGAATTTTCATGTCTTGAAACATGTCCATGAGAATCCATCGAACTTCAGCTTTCAGATATGGAAAGAAAAGCTGGCCGAAAAGATCGAAGAGTTTCAACCTGACCTGATCGGGATCAGCGTCATGTTCACCATTTCACGGCCGTCGCTTGCCGACGTTGCTGCATTTCTTAAATCGCACTATCCCTCGCGTCCGATTATTGCCGGCGGTGTCTGTGTCTCCAATGATGTGGAGTCTATCTTACGCACGGTTCCGCAAATCGACATCGGAAGCTTTTATGAAGGGGACCGCAGCTTCCCGGACTTGCTGGATGTGATCAATGGGAAACAGCCGGAATCAGAAATCAGACAGGTAGCAATCCTCACAGGGGAGCAATTGGTTTCAACGAAGGAACGGGCGACGCCATCCGATCGGGAGATGGATATTCAACCGGAATATTACGATTTGCCCATTGGGGACTACTCGCGTTATGGCTCCATGGGCGCCTACAATTTCATGCGGGGGGAACGGACGGCCTCCACGATCATCAGCAATCGAGGATGCCGGGCGATGTGTTCATTCTGCGCCGTCCGAAACTTCAACGACATCAGCGTTCGCGGCCGGGCCGTCTCCAACGTGGCCGACGAAATGGAGCGCCTTTACACGACCTACGGCGTGACTCATTTCATGTGGCTCGACGACGACCTGCTCTACAACGGCAAGCGCGCGATTGCGCTGTTCAACGAGATCACCAGGCGCAATCTCCGCATTACCTGGGATGCCAGCAACGGATTGATTGCGGCAGCCATCACGCCTGAGATCATGCAGGCGGCATCGGAATCCGGCTGTATCGGATTCAATCTTGGTCTGGAGTCGGGGAACGACCGGATTCTGAAATCCATTCACAAGCCCGGCACGACGAAAAGCTATCGGCAGGCCCGCGCCATCCTGGATCGTTACCCCCATGTCTTTGTCAAAGGCTTCATGATCATCGGATTCCCTCACGAGACGATCGCGCAAATTCGCGACACCGTGAACTTGGGATGCGAACTGCAATTCGGCTGGTATCCCTTGCAGCTGCTGACCACGCTTCCCGGAACGGAAATCACCGTGAGCATGATCGAACAGGGGCTGATCACACCGCCGACCGATGCCAGCTTCAAGGGGTTGGCGGCCGGCTCGAAGAGCAAAGGCGGCGGTACGCTGCGTCAGCGGGAACGGGCGGAGAAGTATGAAGCGCTGGAATTCGTGGATCTATTGCAGACGCTCCCTGCTGATCATGTGCCGACGAGTGCGGAGCTGGATGACCTTTGGTTCGTTGCCGACTATAGAATGAACTATGAGAAGTTGCTCCATGTTCACGAACCGATCAAGCTGCGAAACATCCGGGTGATGCTGCAGCAAATCACCGATGAGTACACGGTCGACAATGCGATGGGCAATCTGTTTCTCGCCGTCATTGCGTCAAAGCTGCGTGAATTCGGTGAGAGCCAGCGGCGCCTCACGTTGGCGAAACGTTTTCAGGAGGAGTCGGCATACTGGACGAAACGATTTACGGTGTTGGGCATGAGGGAGATCGCCGATCGCGTCCGAACCCTGAATGCGCTGGCAATTCCTCTGGCGGCGTAAGAAGTTCTTCTTCATCGTCTCGCATGCACTCGCGCGTCCGCTTGTCACTGTCGCTGTTCGCAGTGGATATTGCTGCCGGATCACTCGGCAATTATTTCCGCTCAAAGATCTGGTGGGTCTAGGTCTGTGCATTCCGCCCCAATTTCTTCACGGACTGACATATCGTCGCTGGCACATTCTTTGTATATCGCTCAACTGAGCAGGTGAGTCAGTGCTGCGGCATACGACTGTACACCTTCTGGTGGCATCTCAGGTTATTGATGAAAGCATTGCTTCTCCAACTCGAGTTTCCGACCTGGAAAACGGCCAGACCCTGGACTTACGGAGCGAGCTTTGCTGTGTCCGATGGGCTCGCCGCCAACGGAGTCACCTGCGTGACTGTTCCGATCATTCCTGATGCAGCGGCTTCTTCTCCCGACTCGTGGTTGTCTCATGCCCGCCGCATACTGGCCGGAGAACGATTCGATCAGGTGTGGATATGGCTCGTCCATGCGTCCCTCGATGTGCAGATCCTCGAATGGGTGGCGGAGCTTGCTCCCGTACGCATTGGCTTCTTCATGGAATCGCTGCGGTATGAGGAAGAGGACTATCGTTGGGCTCCCGAATTGCGGAATCGGCATATCGTCTTTCACCACCAGCTTGAGTACCTCACGCACGCCTTGCTGGTGGATGAACGAGATGTAGCTGAACTCACGGCACTCGGGACAACGCCTGCTCTCTGGTGTCCCGGGTTAGTGCCGCGTCGCTTCATTGCGGATATTCCACACGATCCTCGTCACAATCGAGCCGTCTTCCACGGCAATGTGTATGGTGAACGCGCCCGGTGGATCGAGCATCCTCTGCTGCGTGAGCGAATGACGTTTGCGAACGCGCCGGTTCAATACACGCCGAATCAACGGAAGTTCGATGAACTCCAATCGATTTCAAGTGAGCGGGTGAGACATCTTCCATTGGTGACTGCTGTAGATCTGGAGCGGTACGTTCGGGCCCTACACACTGTGCGCGAGGGAGAGTTTCACGACTGGTTGTCGGGACTCGCCGACTGGGCCGGTATCGTCAACCTTCCCGGTCTGACTCGCTGTTTCGGCGGCCGGGTGTATGAAGCTATGGCGGTAGGACGCCCGGTCATTTCCTGGCGCATTCCCGACAGGCCCAGAGTCAATGCCTTGTTTGAGGACAACCGGGAGATCCTGCTGTTCTCACCCGATGATCCGAGCGCATTGGCACACCAGATTGATCGCATTCTTACGGATAAGCAGTTCGCCAGAACGATAGGCTCTCAGGGACAGCGCAAGGTGCACACCTATCACACGGCGGAACGGCGCATGCAGCAAGTCCTGGAGTGGATTGAGACTGGAAAGGAACCGGATTACGGAATTGCCGCTGAGAAACAATCGACTGGCGCATGCTCGTCTTCACCAGTGGTCATGCCAACTGTCCACAAGTCTGAATCGGAGGCACAGGTTGCGACGACGGTCTTCGTGTTGACGGTGGATGATCCTGTATGTGCGGCTTGCCTGGAGTCCCTACACAAACAGGAAGGGACATCGTTCAAGCTGGAGGTCATCCGAAACGTTTGCCCCTTCAGTGCGGCGGCGCAACGGATGATCACAGGGTGTGCGACCGAGTTCTTTATTCAGGTCGATGAGGACATGATGCTCCATCTGGATGCGGTGGCTTCGATGGAGGCCACGATCCGGCAGGCGCCCGATGATGTGGGGATGATCTGTTTCCACCTGTTCGACGATGATCGAGGGTTGCCGATCCAGGGGGTCAAGATCTATCGAACGGCGCTCATGCAGTCGTTGGCGTTCCGAGATATCAAAGCCAGCGAGATGGATCTTCTGGAGCAGATGGGGCGTCGCGGCATCCAATGGATTCTCCATCCGGACGTCAAGGGTCGTCATGGCACGTCCTACACGGTCGACAGCATCTACCGGCGCTACAAGACGATGTATGAGAAGGATATCCGGCAATGGAATGTTCTGACGTCGGACATCCGCCGCAAGGCAGATGCGTTTCGCCAAACCGGCGATCCACTCCAGCTGTTTGCATTGTTGGGCGCGGCGCACGGTATTATCTGCGCCCCGCTGGCGCCCGACCGCGAGAAGGATGCCCGTCTCTACGAGCTCGCGGAACTTGATGTGTTCAGGCGGCTCTTTCTGTCGAATCCACCGCTGACGCAATCCTATGCTGCTGCGCGAGAAGCGTCGCCGCCCGTGCATAGGCCGATCCCCTTTGAACAGGTGCAGTGGAAGGGCGAGGGTGATCAAAGTCGGATGTCCACCGTTGTTGGCTGTGCCACGAAGTGGGAAAACGGATCGCCGACCCAATCAGTGCTGATTGTGACGCCGCATTTCTGGCCCTCGATCGGAGGAGTGGAGTGTGTCGCGGAAGAGCTGGGGGTCGGACTGCTGGCCCATGGATACCATGTCGACGTTGCCGCCTATCCTCATGCCGGGCGTCACGCAACGACGCACAGAGGGGTCAAGGTCATCACACTGTCTCCCCATGACCGTCAAGTAGGGTCTGTTCCTGCCTGCGCGCTGGAAGTGGAGCGGCTGATCGGCTCCAGACAGTACGACGCCTGTGTCATGTTGGGCGCACCGGTCAACCCTCTGTTCTATGGAGCGATGACTCGTCCGTTGCCGGACCGGACCAGACTCATTGTTCAACCGACACTGAATAAAGAAATTTGCGACCTCTTGTCCGGCATGAGTCAGGTCAAAGACCTCGTGATTCAGCTCGTGGCCCATGCGCATCAGTTGGTGGTGTTGTCGAAACACGGTTGCGATGCCTCTTTTTTCGGACGCCATGGGCTCACGGCGACCTATCTGCCCAACGGCATCCGAGCCATACAGGCCAAGGGGGCGTTTCGCGAGGAGCACGGCATTGCGCCTGATGCGTTCATCATTCTCCATGTCGCGAATCTCTACCCGGTTAAAAATCACTTAGGGCTGCTTCAGGCATTTGCAACCATGCCGCAAGGCGCAAAACTTGTGTTGGTCGGCCACCAGACAGACGACACTGGGTATGTCGAGCAAGTACGGCAGGCGCTGGCCGGTCGACCGGAGGTCCTCTATATTCCAGGGCTTTCGCCCGAGGGCGTCGCGGCGGCCATGCAGGCGGCGAATGTGCTGGTCGTACCTTCACATGCGGAAGCCTCTCCGTTGTGCATTCTTGAAGCCATGAGCCATCGCTTGCCGTGGATGGCGACGCCCGAATGCGACGCCGCACATGAACAGGCCGGTGGCGTGGTGCTTCCTTTAGACAGCTTTAAGCGGGCCGTAGTGCGACTGATGCAGGAACCGACCTTGTGCCGTGCGCTCGGTGAAACGGGCTACGCGCATTGGGAAGCCTGTCACCAATGGTCTGCCGTGCTGGAGGGGTGGATCGAATTGATTGAAACGGGACGGTTGAGCAGATCCTATACCATGCCGGCTGACGTGGCTGAACGTACGACTGCGCAACGACAGGCATTTGCCGGTCAATTAGCGCGAGTGAGGTTGGGGGCAAGCGAAACAACAACGGCAGGAAACGGGCAGTCGGTAAGCGACGTGGTTGGACAGACCAACGGAGGGGGCATGCACTCAGACACGTTTTATAAGAACCTGTTCGTCAACTCGCCGATGTGGTCGACGCCCCATCCGAACGCGGATGAGGCGAGCCGCTGGAGCAAGATCGCGGCATTCTTGGAGTACATCTTGCGCCGTGTTCGGGAGCAGGGGCCGAACAAGCAGCTGAGAATCTTAGACATCGGCTGCGGACGAGGCTGGTTGACCAATCTTGCGACAATGTACGGGACCTGTGAGGGCATTGAGCCGGTCGCCGCCGTCGTTGAGCACGCGCGCAAGCTGTTCCCTCACCTCAGATTCGAAGTTGGCACGGCGGAGAGTGTCTTGAGTCGTTCGGATTTTGCTCCCTACGACGTCGTGCTTACGTCCGAAGTCATCGAACATGTCCCGCACGGACAAAAGGAAGCATTCCTTGCACAACTGGCTCAACTGCTCAGGCCAGACGGCTACCTCATTCTCACGACGCCACGCGGCGAAATGTGGGAACAGTGGAAGAGGATCGCACCGCCGAATCAACCGGTGGAAGATTGGGTTACCGAAGACCAGTTGCGCGCGTTGTTTGTATCGCAGGGATTCTCGGAACTGGGCCTCGAACGTGTCCACGTCGAACCGTCGAGTCTCCGATACATCCCGGCTCCCACGCCGGCCGATCTGCGCTCCATGAATCTGCTTCCTATTTATCAAGTGTGGGTTTGTCAGCGAACCGCCGATCCACGCCCCATTCCCTTTACGCGCGCGCCGAAGGTGTCGGTCATCGTGCCGACATACAATCGGCCGGAGCGTCTAAAGACAGCGCTCGCCAGTCTGGCGGCACAGACCTATCAAGACTTTGAGGTCGTTGTCGTCAACGACGCAGGTTGCGAGGTGGGAGCCGTCATCGACGCCTGCGCCGATCGGCACCGGATTACGATCATCCGTCACGATCGGAACCGCGGATTGGCCGCGGCCCGCAACAGCGGACTTCGCGCGGCGAAGGGTACCTACATCGCCTATCTCGACGACGACGACCGGTATCTCCCGAATCATTTGGAAACGCTCGTCGCGTATCTGGATCGGCATGAATGCCGCGTGGCCTATACGGATGCCTGGCGCGTGCATGAACGACAGGTCGACGGCGGATATGTCGAGACCGCGCGCGATGTGCCGTACTCGAATGAGTTCAGTCCGGTCGATCTCCTGATCAGCAATTACTTCCCCGTGTTGTGTGTCATGCATGCGCGGCAATGTTTGGACGAGGTGGGGGGGTTCGACGAATCGCTGTTCGCGCATGAAGATTGGGATCTCTGGATCAGGATGGCCACCCGGTTTCCCTTCAAGCATCTGGCGGTGAGGACAGCCGAGTTCACCTGGAGAAGTGACGGTTCGTCCATGACAAGCAGAACACGAGATACCTATAAGCGCACGACGGAGATTATTTATCGCAAGTACGCACCCTATGCAGAAGGCAATGCCGCTATCCGTGAGGCCCAGCAGCGGCATCTTCAAAAGTTCCAGGCTGAAGCATCCGTGAAGTCTTGCGCCTGCTCCATCATCATACCGGTATGGAATCGATGTGAATTGACTCGTCAGTGTATCGAAGCTCTGGCCAAAACGACCGATGATATCTCATGGGAGCTGATTGTGGTCGATAACCACTCGACCGATGACACCGCGTCTTTTCTCTCGACGCTCGGCGGTGACATTCAAGTCATCACCAATCAGGAAAATCTTGGCTTTGCCAAAGCCTGTAATCAAGGCGCACGGGCAGCGCACGGCAAGTACCTGGTGTTCTTGAACAACGACACGATTCCACAACCAGGCTGGCTTCCCCCGCTGGTATCCGAAGTGGATGCCCATTCGGATGTGGGCATCGTCGGCAGCAAACTGTTGTATCCCGATGGCACGGTGCAACATGCCGGCGTGGTGTTTATGCGGTCGCGTGTGATTCCGTATCACATCTATCGCGCAGCTCCGAGTACCATGTCCGCGGTCAATCAGCGACGAGAATTTCAAGCGGTGACGGCGGCCTGCATGCTGATTCGCCGGGAAGTCTTCGAGAAAGTGAAGGGGTTTGATGAGTGTTTCATCAATGGATTCGAAGACGTGGACCTCTGTCTAAAAGTTCGAGAGCAAGGGCATCATGTGATCTACCAGCCGCGGAGCGTGGTCTATCACTTGGAAAGTCAGACGTCAGGCCGTAGCGATCGTGATGAGCAGAACGCCCGGCTGTTGGGAGAACGCTGGGGTGACCATTGGTGGATAGAAGACGCAGACTTCTACTACCACATTGATGGATTCAAGCTAGTTGGTGGACCTCAGGATGAGAAGTTTGCGACAGACGTGAAGCCCTTGATTGACATCTGTGATCGGGCGGCATGGGCTCATGTTGCGGCTGTGCAAGCGGCTGCGGTGAAGAAGGATTGGGAATCTGTAAAGCGTGAACTAGGGCTGGTGGAGAATTGGCCGAACGACCGATTTGTGTTGTCCTGGGGAGCGATGGTGGCGGAACGCCTTCAGGAGCCGATCAGTCGTACCAAGTTTCTCTCGCGCTATCTGGCGTTGGTCGACGCACCGGCTGAGCGGGCCGCACTGATCCGAACCTTGCTCGAACAGAAGAACTTGGCGGGGGCGGAAGAACATCTCCGGACCCTGCTCGCGTCTTCCCCGAATCATGCGGAAGGATTGTTGATGAAAGGTGTGCTGTGCATGCAGCGGGAACAATACGAGTCAGCCGAGGCCGCATTTGAGTCGGCATTGCGTGGCGGGGCCAATCGTAAAAAGTGCCTGATGGGGATGGGGATGGCCTCGTTGGGTCGCGCCTATACGCAAGGCGCTTGGGAACGGTTTCTGCAAGTATTGGAGGAGTTTCCGGATGATGCCGAAGCGATCCATTGGCTCTTGCGGGCCGGCACCGGGCAAAACCGTTGGGGTGAACTAAGCCGGCATCTACGCAAATACCTGTCGCGCAATCCGGCCGACTTGGCGATCCGTTTTGCGCTGGCCGGTGTGCTGGTTCGAGGAGAAGAGGTCGAGGCTGCCCGTCAAGAATACGACACCCTGCGCACATTGGCACCGACATACGACGGCTTGATCGAACTTGGACAGGCGATCGCAGCGAAACAAGCCGTGCCGATGATGGAAGCCGCACATTCGTGACGCGTCTCAGTGTGCGGTATCCGCTGTCGGCTTAGGGGCGAACCATAGACAGGAAGCATGTCACGCGCACTCGTCATACAACTGGCTCGATTGGGGGATCTCCTGCAGTCGCTGCCGGCGATGACGCAACTCCATGTGCGTCATCCCGAGACGCAGTTCGATCTCCTCTGCCCGTCTCATTTGGCAGAGGTGGGGCGTCTCCTGCCGGGCATTGAGAAGGTTCTCGAGTGGGACGGAGCGGCCTGGCAACAGCGGGCGATGGCTGCCCAACAAGACCTGCGAGCGGAGCATCTGGTGGAAATAGAAACAACGCTCATGAAATTGGCACCGGACCGGTATGATTGTGCCTATGTTCTCAATCAACATCGTCGGGCGTTGGTGGCCGGCTCCTTATTGGCTCGCGAGGTGCAAGGACCGGTGTTGCATGGGCCGCTCGGCGATGCCTTGACGCCCTGGGCCGCCTACGTACGCGATGTGGCGCAGCGGCGGCTGGGGCAACGCGTACATTTGGCGGATGCGTTTTGCGGGCTCTGTGGAGTCTCTCCTCCAGGATATGTCGTCACGCTCGATCCTCCGGTTGTCCGATTGCCTGATGATTTGGAACCAATCGGCAAACAGGGTGCTCCGTGGATCGCCCTCATTGTGGGAGCAGGGGAGGCCGAGCGGTGTGTGCCCACGAAGGTCTGGCGCCGGTGGATCAACTCCTTTTTCGCGTCCGCACCGCAGGGTCGTGTCGTGCTGGTCGGAACAGAGTGTGAACGAGCGGCGGAGATTCAAGCGCCGTTGCCTCCGTCGGTTCTGGGACGGATTTGGGACACGACCGGTCGCACCTCGCTGTCACAGCTTGCCGCCATTCTCGCTCGATGCCATCGAGTCGTCGGTTCGGACACAGGCCCGCTGCATCTTGCTGCGGCGCTCGGCAGACCGGTGATCGGTTGGTATTTTGCGCGGGCACGGGTCCATGAAACCGGACCGTATGGCGTCGATCATGTCGTGTGGCAGGCCGACGAGGCGAGAGAGGAAACCTGGCCGGTCGACGAAACCGTTGCAGCGGTATTGGAACAGGGTTATCAGGCACCGGAAGGTTGGAGCGTATGGATGAGCCACTGCGATACATGGGGCGCCTACTATGCGCCGGTCGGCCAGGCGGCCATTGCCCCGCCTGAACGGGAAGCGCTCTGGCATACACTGGAGCCGGCCCTCTGATGAACTATCTGGCGCAGAATCTCGAAGGCCTTCGCACACGGTACCCGGCGCTTGTCCAGACCACGCAGGAGAGCCCTGGCGGTCTCTTGACCGTCGTGCCGTCTCGGGAGGGAAGTCCATCGGCAACGCACGAAGGGCGATGGGTTCACAGCGGATATGATCCGCGCAAAGAAGCCCGCACATGGGCCGAATCCCACTTGCTCGAATGGAAAGCGGGCGAACTCGGGGTCGTGCTTGGTGTCGGTTTGCTCTATCACGTCGAGGCCTTGGTCGCGCTCAAGCCTCAGGGGGCGAGGCTGGCGGTCGTCGTGCCGGATGTGGCTGAGTTCAAAGATGCTGTGTCGACCAGACCGATGGAGGCCTGGGTCAGCAGGGTCGAATGGATATGGGGAACGCCGGTGGCCATGGCCGAGCAGCTGGCTACACAGGCGGCGCCGCTTCGGTTCATGACGTACGGACCGGCGGCGTGTCTGCATGCGGACGCCCATCGCGACTTGGAAACGGAGCTTCGACGGGTCGTTGCGGCCAAGGAGGGTGGACGACTGCATGTCGCAGTCGTCGGACCGATCTACGGCGGCTCGCTCCCGATCGCACACCATACGGTTGCGGCATTGGAATCGTTGGGCCATCGGGTCAGCTGGTTGGATCAGAGTCCGTATCAGACGAGTTATGAGCAGTTTGCATCCTACCGAGATTCGCGGCATCGCCTCACGATGCAAGGCCGGTTTGCCGATCTGCTGAGTTTGGGTGTAGTGACGCATCTTGCGGAAGATCCTCCGGATCTCGTCTTGGCGCTCGCACAGGCGCCGTTGAATCTTGCGGTACTAGAGCATCTGCGTAAAAAGAAATTTCTCACTGCCATGTGGTTCGTCGAAAACTATCGGCACCTGACCTATTGGCAGCAATTGGCGGGCGGGTATGATTATTGGTTCGTCATCCAACAAGCGTCGTGCGTGGATGCGCTCACGCGAGCGGGGGCACGCCAGGTCAAGTATCTGCCGATGGCCGCCGATCCCGCCTTGCATCGACGCCTGGAGCTCACCGAGCCTGAACAGGCCGAATATGGCGCCGATGTGTCGTTCGTCGGAGCGGGGTATGCCAATCGACGCACGGTGCTTCCTGGATGGCTCTCGAAGGACTGGTCGTTCAAGCTTTGGGGCAATGAATGGGACGGCGCGGATGGTCTTGCCTCGGTGCTCCAGCGCGGAGGCGCCCGTATCGATATGGAAACCTGCATCAAAGTCTTCAACGCCACGTCCGTCAATCTGAATCTTCATTCCTATGCTGGCGACGGGCTCGATCCGGAGGCGGACTTCGTCAATCCCCGGACGTTTGAGCTGGCGGCGTGCGGCGCGTTTCAACTGGTCGACGAGCGATCACTTCTTCCCGATCTGTTCGCTCCCAATGAGCTGATCCGGTTCACCGAGGCGGCCGATGTCCCGTCGCTCATCCGCACCTGGCTTGCCGATTCGTCCGGACGGTGTGACATCGCCGCCGCCGCGCGCCGCCGTGTGTTGGCGCAGCATACCTATGCACATCGTATGCGCGAGCTGTTGGCGGCGATCGGTATGCATCAGCCGGATCGAATAGGAGCCATGGTGCGGGGTGATCGTGACGCCGGTGTGCTGGCGCGGCGTGCCGATTCGTCGCCCGAGCTTGCGGCATTGCTCCGGCGATTTCCGCCGGGCCAACGCGTGGAGCTCAAGGATGTGGCGGCCCAGATCAAGGCGAACGGCGCCGGTCGGGAATTGGCGCGCGAGGAGCTGTTGATCCTGATGCTGGATAGTTATCGGGCGGAAACGAGGGACCTTGTCTGATACGTATTTCGTGAAGCGCAGAACGGAACGCAAGTGTATCTCATTTGCTTTGCGAGATACGCTTCACGGGGTACAAATAAGGACGCAGTGAATTCACACATGCCGTGTACGCCTGATGCAGCGATGAAACAAGTGTTGATCCTCAATATTACCCGCATGGGGGATCTCGTGCAGATGGGCGCTCTGTTGGCGCGTCTCAGGGAAGAATGGCCCAGTGTAGCGGTGGATCTCGTGGTCGATCGGCAATTCGCTCCCGTGGCCTCTATGCTGAACGGGTTGCGGGATATCATCGCGTACGATTTTCATGCGTTGATCGATGAGAGCCGTGCCTGTGTCAAGGATACCGTCGTGCTGTATCGAGAAGTCGCAGCATGGGCCGAGGACTTGAGCCGGCGTCGCTACGATCGCATCGTCAATCTGACGTTCAACCGGCCCAGCGCGCTGTTGGCTGAGTACGTCGGTGCCCCTGATATCCGAGGTGCGCGAAGCGCGTGGGACGGTGGGACAGTTATCGACAATCCCTGGATGGCGTACTTTACCGATATTCATCAGATCCGTCGGATCAATCGATTCAACCTCGTCGATGTCTATGCGATGGGGGGCAGCAGACCAGGCTTGTTTGCGCCACTGTGTGTGACGGCGCCGTCTGAAAGTGCAGATTGGGCCAGGCGTTTTCTGTCGAGCCACGACGGGCTGAATCGCGCATGGATTGCGGTGCAAGCAGGGGCGAGTGACGTCATGAAAGCCTGGCGACCGCAGCATTTCGGTGTGACGTTGGCCCGCTTCAGCCGACAGTGGGACGGCGGCATCCTCTTTATCGGATCGCATTCGGAACAGGGCACGATCGCCGATGTCATCCGGACATATCGCGAGGCCGGAGGGCGCAGCGCGATCAAGAATGCCGCCGGGCACACGACGCTGGCGCAGCTGGTCGCGCTGCTGGCGGACTGTCGCTTGTTGCTCACGAACGATACTGGGCCGATGCATTTGGCCGTGGGCGTGCAGATTCCGGTCGTTGATCTCTCGGTCGGCCATGTGGATTTTCAGGAGACCGGCCCGTACGGACCGGGGCATTGGGTGATGCAGCCGGATCTGGAGTGCGCACCCTGCGGGTTTGAGCAGGTCTGTTCGCATCACGCCTGTAAAGAGCGGCTGCCGATCGATGCGGTGGCTGCGCTCATGCAGTACGCGGTGGGACAGGGCCCACTGCCTGCAGCCGTACCGGGCTATCGATTGTATCGATCGGGTGTCGATGCGGATCAACTGGGTAGGTATGAACTCGTCTCCGGCCACGAAGATGCAGCGGTGGCCTGGTATGCGGCCTTCTGGCGACGCCGCTGGTACGAGTCGTTCACCGGCCAGCCGAGCCGGCTGCCGGCGCTCACCGGTCTTGCTCCGGACCACGACGAGGGCGTGGCCTGTATTCGGGCGATGAGACCGTTGCTCGACAGTCTCTGCCGACGGGCTGATCACATCGTTCGGCTCACCAGGCACATGCCGCTTCCCGTCCAAACCATTCAGGCGCTGCAGCGGGCTCAAACGGAGGAGCGTCAGAAGGTCGCTCAGGTCGGCGCGGCGACGTGGGCTACAAAACCGCTCACCACGGCGGCGCTTCGCCTCTTGCATCAGGACAATGTGCAAGGACTGGAGCGAATGGCGACGCATCATGCGGCGGCGTATCATCGCTGGCGCCGCGAGACGGAATTCATGGCTACCCACCTTGCATCTGCGCCAGGGGTGGACGCTCCGATGGCACGCGCACCTATCTCGTATGCCGGTATCGAATGAGAGGAGACAGACCCATGCAAATCATGCTCGATCAAGACCGCTGGAACGCCGACGCGCCGCTGACGATGGAACAGGTGCTGACGGAGGTCAGTGAACGTGCGCATGCCCGAGCTCGTATCGTCACTAAGCTGCAGCTTGACCAGCGTACGATTACGGACCGTGACTTGGACCCTGCGTTTCTCGCGGAATCGGTTGTGCGCTTCCGGCAGTTGACGGCGGTGTCGCAGCCGATGCCTGAGCTCATACGGGCGGCCGACGGGTCCATCAAGAAATACGCAGAGACGCTGCGCAGGGAGGGAACGGCCTTGCTCTCGACGTTGGGATTCGGACCGTGGTCGCTGTCCGGGCTCGATGCCTGGTTGGGGCAGCTGGCCGATTACCTCGAATTCGTCGATGGGGTTTCGGCCACGATGGAGGCAGGGACCGGGGGATCCGCTCTGGCGCCTTGGGTGCAACAGCTGGTGGAGGCGCGAGCTATCGGAGACCGTGTTCGCGTAGCGGATCTCTTGGAGTACGAGATTTTACCGCGGTTGGAGGTCCGATAGTGACGGCAGATTGGTGTCCGTTAGCAGCGGCTCAGTCTCTTCGTACTCGATTGGTGAGCGGCTCAAGTCCCTCTTGATTCAGCCGATAAGGCAACCAGACCCGCTCAGAGAAATGAGCCGGGCACGCGCTTCTGCACGGATGCCGGAAGCGAACAGGCTGATCAAGTTTTTGTCTCAAGGAGGAATGGGCTATGGCAATTATTGTCAACAACAACCCCGCATCCATCTCGGCCCAGCGCAATTTGGGTGTGAGCACGGCAAGCTTGGGCCGCTCGGTCGAGCGTCTCTCATCCGGCCTTCGCATCACTCGCGCCGCCGACGACGCGGCCGGTCTCGGATTATCCGAAACCTTGCGGGCGCACATTCGCAGCATCAACCAGGCTGTTCGGAACTCTTCGGACGGCATCAGTTTGACGCAGATCGCCGACGGAGCGGCCGCCACGATCGGAAACTTATTGGGCCGGCTTCGGGAACTGGCGTCGCAGTCGTCCAGCGGCACGGTGGGCGCCACCGAACGGTCGTACATCGATCAGGAGTTCTTGGCGCTGCGTTCGGAAATCGACCGTATTGCGCAGGTGACGGAGTTCAACGGACAAGCCTTGACCAGCGGGAGCTCGATCAGCTTCAGCATCCAGGTCGGATTCAAGAGCGGAACAGGCAACACGTTGTCGATGGACCTGAACCAGCTGACGATTTCTGCGCTGGGTATCAGCAGCGTGAACGTGTCCTCGGCGAACAACGCGCAGAGCGCGTTGAGCAATATCGACAGCGCCATCAGCTCCGTGGCAACCGCTCGCGCCGAGTATGGGTCGCTCCAGAATAGGTTTGAAGCGACGATCGCGAACCTCGAGGTGTCGAGCGAGAATCTGACGGCAGCCGAATCGCGAATCCGCGATGCGGACATTGCCTACGAGACCTCGCAATTCACCAAAAACCAGGTTCTGGTGCAGGCGGGTATCGCCGTGCTCGCGCAGGCGAATACACTGCCGCAACAGGCACTGGCGTTGCTCCAGTAATCACTGGCCATCGGGGCCGCGCCTCCTTTTCATGGGGGGCGCGGCACCGGTAAATTTGTGCGGAGGCTGCCATGATACACAGCGTTACACCAAAGGCAGATCTTCGGGTCGAACGTACACGCGGGGAAGAACCAGCGGGTGCGGTGAGGCAAAAGCCGAAGGCAAGACAAGAGGATGCAGAAGAGCGGTCACCTGACCAGGCATCTGCCGAGCGATCCAAAATCGAACAGGCGGCGACGAGAGTCAACGAGGTCCTGAGTCTGTCGAATCCGCAGCTCAGGATCAGAGTGGATGATGAAACCGAACGTGTCGTCGTGAAGGTGGTCGAACAAGAGTCCGGCGAGTTGATCCGCCAGATTCCACCCGAAGAGTTGCTGGAGTTGGCAAAGTACCTGTCGAGCCCGAAGGGGGTGCTGCTGCAGGAGCAGGGGTAGGGCGATCGAGAGGAGCGCGTATGGCGACGATCAGTTTCGGCGGTCTGGGAAACGGACTGGACTTCGGTCAGGTGGTCGACCAATTGGTCAAAGCGTCGCGGATCCCCGTGGAGCGACTCACGGCCAAAAAGAGCACGCTCAATTCAAAATCGACCGACTATGCCACACTGAGCACAAAGTTGATCGCCCTGCAAAGCGCGGCCGACAAATTGCGTCTGCCCTCCAATTTTGATCGTACCAGCGTGTCGGTCAGCGACGCTACCGTGCTGGCTGCGACGGGATCGTCGTCGGCCGTCCAGGGCAGTTACACCGTCAAGGTCACGCAACTGGCGCAATCGCACCAGATTGCGAATAAGGGGGCAAAGGCGGTCACGTCCACGACGACCGACATCGTGAGCGGAGGCTCGGGGACGTTCACCTTTCGCGTAGGCAGCGGCACGAATCAAACCGTGAGTTTGAGCGCCACCGCGACGATCGAAGATCTGAAAACCGCCATCAATGACCTCGGTGTCGGCGTCACGGCTTCGGCGATCAATACGGGGAGTGAATCGTCTCCTGCGTATCGTCTGGCGCTGACCGCCGTCAGCACCGGCGCCAGTAGCGCGATCACACTGGTGACGGACAACACCGATCTTGATTTTCTGAACGGCAGCGGAACCGGAGGAATCGATACCCTGCAAGCGGCACAAGATGCCGTGATCGTCGTGGGGGATCCCGCGCTCAACCCGGTGACGTTCCAGCGCAGCAGTAACACCATCACCGATGCGATTGCCGGGGTGACTTTGACGCTGAATAAGAAGACCACCAGTTCAGACACCGTGTCGGTCAATGTTTCGCGGGATGTGACGGCGGTCCAAACCGGCATCAAGAATCTAGCGGCAGCCTACAATGAGGTGGTCACGTTCATCAACGAGCGGAATACCTATGACGTCGCTACCAAGGAGGGCGGGATCTTTTTCAACGAGCCGACGGTGCGGACAGTGCTTAGCCAAGCAAGGAGCGCACTCTCTTCCGCCGTGCCGGGATTGACCACGTATGCGTCGGTGGGAGACATCGGGTTCAAGACAGAGCGTGACGGCACGGTGACCGTCGAGGATGCCAAGCTGAGCGCGGCACTGAGTTCGAATTACGCCGCGGTCAAGAATCTGTTCGTCACTCAAACCGGCAGCGTCGGGGTCGCGCAGCGCCTCAATGCCGCGGTGGATTCGCTCGCGGATATTGAATCCGGGGCGTTGACGCTCCGGAAGAAGGGCCTCACCGATCAGATTTCAACTGTGACCGACGAGATTGCCCGAAAAGAAGATTCCATCGCGCAGTATGAAGCGCGGCTTCGCCTGCAGTATGCGGCGCTCGACGGGTTGCTTGGACAACTCCAGAGTCAGTTGAGCTTCCTTCAGAACAATTCCTCGCTCGCGAAAAAATCCTAGGAGTGTCCAGGGAAAGGACCTATGCTCACTCAATATACGAACCAGTACAAGCAGACACAGGTGATGACGTCGTCAAGAGTGCAGATCGTCGTACTGCTCTATGACGCCGCCATCCAATCGATTGAACTTGCCCGGGCCGGGATCGAGTCCAATGATGTGAAGGAAAAAGGCCGGTTCCTCGGACGAGCCATTTCCATCATCGGGGAGCTCAATAGCGTCCTCGATTTCGAACAGGGCGGTGAGATCGCACGGTCCTTGCATCGTCTCTATGAGTACATGCTCAGCGAACTGGTCATGGCCAATGCCCGGAACGATGTGCGCCGGCTCGATGGTCCGCACCGTTGTCTGACGACGCTTCGCGAGGGGTGGCGTGAGATTGCGGTGCAGCAGAGTCAACTGGCCGGTGTACGATGAACTCCACGGGGATGAAGAGTCAGACGGACATCGTGAGACTCACGCAGACTGCGGTGGAGGCGGCGGAACGTGGACAATGGGATATCGTGGCTCAATGTTATGGTGAGCGAGGTGCTCTCTTGGCGACCAGCCAAACACCGATCCGAGAGGCGAGTGATTTGCTGAAGCTTGATGGACAGATCCGCGATCGTGTGCATACCGTACAAGCCGTGCTGGTGTCGTTATTGGGAGAGGCGACAGCGACCAGACAGCGCCTTCAAGGCCTCCATCAACGACTAGAGGGACAGTCTTTGCCCTTTGTGACCATATCCAGGACGGCGTAGCAGAGGGGCAGGAGCGGACGATGGCCAAGCAGACAGTCTCAGACGCGAGCAGGTTATCCGATGAGTTGGCCCGGGTCACGCGCGAATTGGTGCATGCGCAGGATGAACTCCAACACTCCCATCAAAGATTGACCGCGCTGCATCGTCTGACCGATGCGCTGGCCTCCTCATCAGATGAAGACGGGATCATCAAGGTTCTGGTGAAAGGATTGCAGTCCCTGATCGATCCTGCTCTGGTCGGAGTCGCCCGATCGCAGCGCACCCAAGCCTGGATCTGGTCGGATCCCCAGAATCGGGAACGGGAGGCGCAGGCACGCCGGTATTTGCTGCGTAGACTCGGCCAGTCTCCTTCTCACGATGCTGAATCAAGCGCTCCTCCTCGGGGCGGCCGTTCACGGCATCTTCGACTTGTTCCACCGTCGGCATCGCAACACGCCATACAAGAACAGGATGCCACGCTCGGAGAGGAGGTATCACTTGCTCTCGGGGCTGAGGAGACCGGCCTTCTGCTTGTTCAGATGAAAGATCAGGATCGGTTTACTCCACGTGAACGGGAAGCACTTGAGACGGTCGGTGCGTCGCTGTCTCTGGCTCTCCGTCATGCCCAGACGCAACAGCAGGCGAGAGCGATGGCGCTTCACGATCCGCTCACGGACCTGCTCAATTCTCACGCCTTCGAGCGTGCGTTGATGCGGGAGTTGAGCGTCGGGCTTCGCTATGGCGTGCCGGCCTGTCTGCTGCTGCTGGACTTGGATTTCTTCAGGATCGTCAATGACCGACTCGGCCACGCAGCCGGGGATCACGTGCTCAAGATGGCAGCCGATCTGATACGAGGGACGGTGCGCGACAGCGATATCGTCGGACGATACAGAGGCAACACCTTTGCGGTCGTGTTGCCTCACACCGACAGGCAACAGGCGCGCGCACTTGCGGAGCGGCTGCGAGAGTGTGTTGAGCGATACCCCTTTGCGATCGAGGACGGGCAGGTCCGTACCACGGCCAGTATCGGTTTGGCTGCGGTTCCGGATGCCACGGTAGTGTCCATTGCAGAGTGGATGATGGTCGGCGATGCCGCCCTGAATGATGCGAAGGCTCAAGGACGGAACCGCGTGGTCTTTCATGCCACGAACCCGCCGGGAGTCGCGTGTGCTGTGACACTGAGTTGTGCCGCCTAACCTTGAACGTGATCTGACCATGGCAGCTTCGGTTACGACATCGTCGATCCCATCCACGAGCGCCGTCGATGAACGGCGAGAATGGATCAGAATCGACGATCGGGTGCTGATGGAATATCGGGTGCTGGCCGAGCCGGGAACCGCCGTTCCGATCGAAACAGCCAACACCACTCCGGAGATGATCTCTGCAGTCGTCACGCAACCGACAGCGGATCTGCTCGCGCGCACGGGCGAGTCGCTGATCGGCTCACCGGTGCTTCCCTGGATCATGAAAGTCGACTACGTGCTTGAAGTCATTCTCAACTCTTTGGCGATGACGCATCCGGCAAGTGTCACGATGGCGCGACCGACCGATGTCAATCTGAGCGCGGGAGGCATGGGGTTCATTTCCTCTCGGGAGTTCGCCGCCGGTGACCAGCTCGCGATCAAAATGATTCTTCCGCCGTTCAGGCTTATCCAGGCTGTGGTCAAAGTCATTCGTTCCGTCCCTCAGACAGACGGACTCGCGTTTGTCCTCGCCACCGAATTCGTGGATCTGAAGCCCGACGATCAGGAATATCTGATCCGCCACATCCTCCATACGCAGGCCGAGCGATTGAGAGCCCGCCGGGCCGCAACTGCGTAACACCCAAGCAATCGTGAAAATGGCGGCTATGCCGCTTGGACAGGAGGGCTGGTAAGGAGCTGAAGCAGCATCTCACTCGTTTTCACCAACGCCACGGCGGCCGGAGAAGACGGAGCGTGCTGAACCACGGGGACATAGGCGCGGACCGCTTGTTCCATCGCAGGGTCGTCCGGAATTTCTCCAAGCAAGGTCAAGTCGCCGCCCACGTACTCTTTCAGCAGTTTCCTCAGCTGGAGCACGTTGACGCGCGCGCGTCCCGATACGCGATTGAGGATGAGCGTCGGCTGAAACGCCCGCAGGGTGGTTTCTGCGATCGCGCGACCGGATTCATCCGTCTTGCCCGCGACATCCAACACTTCTTCCACGCTGCTGTAATCCCGGTTCGCAAGACCTTCCGCCATCACATTCCGCATCACGAACAGCGACAAAACACGACGAATCGCCGCCAGCTTGAGAAACCGGTAGAGATCCAGGACGGAGGTGGGGTCCGGGGTTGCGACCGCGACGTGATGGTCGGCCATGAGGAAAAAATCCAGGGTATGATAACTCGCGCCTGCTCCGATATCGACGACGATCACGTCCGCGCGGATATCCTGGAAATTCCGGATCAGGCGCTTCTTCTGTGAATAGGACATGTTGGCCGTCGCCAAAGTGTCGCCGGTGCCGGGAATAATCCGCAAGTTCGGGTGAAGGGGGAGCGGTTGCGCCAGATCATCCAGCCGCTCGACGCGGTGGTTGAGGAAGTCGGTCAGGGTCAGCGGTGGGTTGAGCAGGCCGACCAGCACATGCGCGTCGGCGCCGCCGACGTCGAGGTCTGCGAGCACCACCTGGTTCCCCTTTCGTGCCAAGACGAGCGCCAAATTGGCCGACACCACACTCTTCCCGACCCCGCCTTTTCCCGACGCGACCGAAATCACACGCGCCATTGTGTTCAGTTCCTATTGGTTGAGGCCCAGTCGCACATCCTTTGTCGGTCGCTCGTGGAGAAACATGAATGGACAGCAGGTCTCCGCGTAGAACGAGCGTGACGCGAAGGCTGCAGGCCAAGATTCGCTCCCATCGGGTGCTCAAGTTTTCAAACCGCCACACCGATACCTCAGTCGTCATGAATAATGAACTATCTACAGCAACAGCGATTCAGACCGAGGAGGTCACCGCACGGGAGGGAGAAATTCTCACGGTGATGGAGGTGGCTCGGTTTCTCCGGGTACCGAAGTCCACCGTCTATAAGCTCGCCCGAGTCGGTGAATTGCCTGCGTCAAAAATCGGAAAGCACTGGCGGTTCCTTCGCCGTGATATCCATGAGTGGATGCATGGTCGGTCTCGACAAGGTTCGTGACCGGCGAGTGGCCGCCTGGGTGATCGGCAGAAGGACTCGAGGTTCCATCTCTCAGACGGCAAGGCGCCATGGTCATGAGTGGTGGGCATGATCAGACCGGAGAGCACCGCTCAAGAATACGCCTTCCTCCACGCACGTCGATCAAATCCCGTCCATATGCTGAAAGCATCCATGAGGCGAGTCGTTCCGACTCAGGTCGCTGGGCGAATGTGCCGATATCTGATGAGGTGCCGAGGGACAGGAGAACGGGCTGGCCATCCCGCCACGAGCAGACCATGCGTGATCGCCGTTGTGTGAGTGGAGTAAGAGAAAGGAGACCGTATGCCAGCCGATCCGAATATGAAGATTCTCGTGGTCGATGACATGGTGACGATGAGGAGAATCATCAAGAATATTCTGAAGCAATTGGGGTTCAGCAATATCGACGAAGCGGAAAACGGACAAGAGGCGCTGCAAAAGCTGAAGGCCGATACGTTCGGCTTCGTCGTGTCCGACTGGAACATGCCGGTTATGACGGGCATCGATATGCTCCGGGCGATTCGGGCGGATGCTCAGCTCAAAGCCCTCCCCGTCTTGATGGTGACGGCCGAGGCGCAGCAAAGCAACTTAGTCGAGGCGGTTCAGGCCGGAGTGAGCAATTACATCGTGAAACCGTTTACGGCTGAGACGTTGCAGGAAAAGATGGGGAAGATTTTCAAGTAGCCTGTGATTCGGGGAGATGGTCGCATGAATCCGTACCGAGGGAGGCCATGTGCAAAGTCAAGGATATAAGTTGTACGAAGAGCTCGGAGAGTTGGCCCGTTTCGTAGAAAATGCGACGAAGGCGATCTCGGAGGTCGGTCCGCAGATCATGTCCAGCAGTACGCAACTACCGTCCGCCACATCCCACTTGTGCGATTTGAATAAGATGACGGAAGACGGCACGCTGGAAGTCATGCGACTGACCGAGTTGATCCAAGATAATCGTGATCGTATCGCTAAGGATCTGCGTGCGGTTACAGAGACGTTGCAGGCGATCGATTGCATCAAGCTTGCGGAACGTCTTGAGAAGGCGACCATGACCATGGCGGAAGACGGCAAACACCTGACGGAGATCATGACCGCGCTGTCCTTTCAGGATTTGGTCGCGCAACGAGTCAAGAAGTTGGTGACGATTCTTGATGAAGTACAGGACAAGCTGATGAAACTCGTCGTGGTCTTCGGCCTGGAGCAGAAGGGCGAGGCAATCGGTGCTGTTGGTCAAACGAGCGATCTGCTCAAACAACTCGAAGAGTCGAAAACGACGGCCATGAAGCAGAAAGTCGCCGACGATATCCTGGCTCAATTCGGGTTTAAATGAGGCGCTCGCATCATGGATATTGCCACCATACTCGGGCTGGTGCTGGCGTTGGGCTCCATTATCGGAGGCCAGATACTCGAAGGCGGGCACGTCGGCTCGATTATGCAGCTCACGGCCTTCATCATCGTGAT
>JABMDK010000006.1:135040-139172 GCA_015903995.1 Nitrospira sp. | reverse complement strand
CGGGCTGGTGCTGGCGTTGGGCTCCATTATCGGAGGCCAGATACTCGAAGGCGGGCACGTCGGCTCGATTATGCAGCTCACGGCCTTCATCATCGTGATTGGCGGGACGATCGGAGCCATCTGTGTGCAGAATACGCTGGCGGTGGTCATCAAGGCGTTCGGCTCGCTGTCTCTGGGAATTCTCAGCCCCCATATCGACAACAAGGGAACCATCAAGTTGATCCTGGATCTTGCCAACATCTCGCGGAAACAAGGGCTGTTAGCGCTCGAGGGCAAACTCAAAGACATCAAAGATCCCTTTGCTCGAGGGCAAACTCAAAGACATCAAAGATCCCTTTATGAAAAAGGGGATCCAGCTCATCGTTGATGGAACTGATCCGAAAGCCGTGCACGAGATCCTTGAGATTGAGGTGGAGCACCATGAGGAGCAAGGCGTCCATGCGGCCAAGGTATGGGAAGCCGCGGGTGGGTACGCACCGACCGTCGGTATTATCGGCGCGGTGCTGGGGCTGATTCACGTGATGGAGAATCTCGCCGATCCCTCCAAGCTGGGCGGCGGCATTGCGGTGGCGTTCGTCGCCACGGTCTACGGCGTGGGCGCGGCCAATCTCTTTTTTCTCCCGCTTGCCAATAAGATCAAGTTCAAGCTGAAGGAGGAAGCGGGAGCCCGCAACGTCATCATCATGGGGCTGGTAGGACTCGCCCAAGGGGAAAATCCGCGATTACTTCAGGAAAAACTGGAAAGCTTTCTTCCCCACAATGAACGCACGAAGGAAACGAAGAAGTGAGGCGTTGCACGTCCCGGCTGGAAGTTTCAAGTTTCTCGTTCCAGGTTTCACGTTGATTAGTTCGGACGACCGACATTCGGAGGGCGAAGGTGAAACAAGAGACGTGGAACCCGAAACACTTGTGCGAGATACGCTTCACGCTTCACAAGGTACTGTTATAAATGGCGAAGCATAAACACGAAGAGCATGAAAATCACGAGCGGTGGCTGGTCTCCTATGCGGACTTTATTACATTGCTGTTTGCATTCTTTGTCGTGATGTACTCGATCTCTTCCGTCAATGTTGGAAAATATCGAACCGTCAGTGAATCGATCAAGGCAGCCCTCAATCCGGTCGTGAGTTCTCCCTCGTCCCCCTCGGCGTTCAGCTTGAACGCCAGCAACCCCGCGCTGACGCCGCCGAACACGCCGGGGAAGAAGGAAGTGGCCGTCCGCCGGCTTCGCAATCTGGTGCAGGTCCTCAACGGGACGCCGCACATGGCCCTCGTGCGGATCGTGGAAAAAGTGAACGGGGATATCGTGATTACCATTCCGGACCAACTCCTTTTTAACAGCGGCGAAGCCGCCGTGCGTCCCGAGGCGCTGCGGTTTCTTGAGGGCCTCGGATCCGCCATTCTCGAACTCGATCGGCATACACGCATCGAAGGCCATACAGATAACGTTCCGATCAGGACGGCACTCTTTCCGTCCAATTGGGAATTGTCGGCCACTCGGGCGGTGATGGTCGTGCGTGTGCTGTCGGAACTCTACGGAGTGTCGGCGAATCACCTGTCGGCTGTGGGACATGCCGATACCAGGCCTCTGACGGCCAATGCAGATGCGGAACAGAGGGCCAAGAATCGTCGCGTGGAAGTCGTCATTCTTGAGCAGGTTCCGCCCGCTCCAATCCCCCAGCCGGAGGACAATATGGACGCGCTTGGACGATCGACGCAAGACGAGTCATCGAGCGCATCGACGTTAGTTCCCGAACTCTCCGGCAAGGGGCGAGTGCCAAGACCATAGAACTGTCGCGAGGCGCTTCTCAAGTCTCGATCGAAAGCAACCGACAGTCTGATTCAGAAATTGCAATGAGGAGGGGGTTCGTTCCATGACTACGGAATCATCGGCGCCGCAAGCATTTCAGATAAGCGATGAGAACCCCAGACATCTCGCTCCGAAAGGGGATATCACCATTTTTGAAGTGAGCGAATTTAAGGATGCGCTGACGAAGTTGTTTCAAAACGATGGGTTGGTGTCATTGGACCTCAGCGGTGTCACCAGAGTCGATACGGCGGCCATCCAGTTGTTGCTGGCAGCCAAAAAGCAAAACCGAATGTTCGTGCCGGGGATCTCCGAGGACCTGCAGACGAGATTACAGCAGCTCGGATTTATAGAGTCACTCAGTGAATGATACCCCGCGGGGGGAACAGGAGACGGATCACGTGTGTCTGATGTGCAACCTGTGTTTCTGAAAAGTGAGAAACTGCGGGTGAGGGAGACTGCGTCGAGTAGATTGTGAATCAGAGGATGGATACAACACGAGCGTGCAGAGCGGACCAGACTGGGGCTCTCAGGGTAGCCGATGCAGAACTTCAGGCGCATCGACAAGCTTGGGAAAGCTTCGGCGGCGACGCGGTCCAGATCATTCCGGTTCTCAAGGCCCACATGACGGCGGTGACACAGGAAACCGAGCGAGCTGCGATGGAGCTCATGGGGCATCTGCAAGTGCTGGCGTCTTCCAGTGAAACCATCACGCCAAAAGAGCGAACGACCAGTCTGTCAAAGGTGGTGATGGCCATGCAGTTCCAGGACATCACGCGCCAGAAACTAGAGCATGTCAGTTTTGCGCTGGATCAACTCCAAAAGCACGTGCAGGCGTTATTGAAAGGGCCGCACAACCAAGAAGCGCAGCAAGAGATTGCTGCGCTGCAGCGGGTCGAGCGGAGTTACACCATGGAAGCTGAACGCCGTCTGCACGACGCGGCCGGGACATCCGATTATCTTGAACCTGTCCCAACCGATATGGAGACGACCGACGGTGAGGAAGAGCCGGTGATCCTTTTCTAGTGATGGGCGTGAAATGGATAGAACAAGGTAGCCTGCAGACGGAGGGAGCCTATGAGTAAGACAGCACTGATCGTTGATGATTCACGCACCATGCGGCAGATGGTGGCATTCACCCTCACCAACGCCGGGTTTACGGTGATCGAAGCGGAGGATGGGAAGGACGCGGTCAACAAGGTGAGCACGGCAGGTGATGTGAAGTTAGATATCGTCGTGACGGACCTGAATATGCCGGAGATGGATGGCATTACCCTCATTAAGGAACTACGGAAACTGACGTCCTTCAAATTCACGCCGATTCTCATGCTGACGACCGAGTCAGCAATGGAAAAGAAGAAAGAGGGCAAAGAAGCCGGCGCAACGGGATGGATCGTGAAGCCGTTCAACCCAGAGGTCTTGCTGAAAACGATCGCCAAGGTGTTGCCGGCATGATGCGTCGCGCGTATCACGTGAAGCGTGAAGCGTCCGAACCCGGAACGAGAGACGTTTCACGAGATGCGCGTCACGTCTTGCACGAACGACGAGGTTCACGATGAGCAACGATTTTGCGCAATTTCAAGACGCATTCTTCGATGAAGTCGCCGAGCATTTGGCGGTCGTGGAAGAAGGACTGGTGGAACTGGAACAGCACCCGGAGGATCGCGATCTTCTGAATAAGATTTTTCGCTCGGCTCATTCCATCAAGGGTGGGGCTGGAATGTTCGGGTTCAACGTCGTCGCGCAATTTACCCACAAGATGGAGACCTTGCTTGATCTGCTGAGGAACGGGCAGAAAGCCGTGTCGCCCGCAATCGCCGATTTGCTTCTCACGTCAACGGATTACCTCAAGACCCTGGTCGAGTCGGTGAAGACCGGTGCGCCGGTCGACGATGAGACGGTGCAGCGGTTGACGACAGAGTTAGCGGCAGAGAGTGCATCCGGTCCTCAGTCGGCCAATACCGGCTCCAAAGTGGTCAAGCCGGCTCAGGTGCCGGTTGCTCAGGGAGAACGATCCTACGCCATCCAATGGACCCCTCCTGAGTGGCTATTCCAACGCGGGCTCGATCCACTGCAAATCATGAAAGAACTACGAGCACTCGGGACGCTGACCGAGGTCCGGATGGATCTCTCGCGTCTTCCGGAACTTGCTGAGATTGACCCAGAGAAATGCTACCTCTCGTGGCGCATGACACTCGCTACAATGAAGGATACAAAGGCGATTGAGCATGTGTTCGAGTTCGTCCGAGAAGACAGCGTACTTAAGATAGAAGAAACCATGGTTTCAAGTTCAGGGTCTCAGGTTTTGAGTCCAGGCGTTCAACC
>JABMDK010000006.1:103651-134940 GCA_015903995.1 Nitrospira sp. | reverse complement strand
CTCAAGGGACGCACACACCCGATCGCACTGTAGCAAGCACCGGCCGGACGGTCAAGCCGACTGATCACACGACGCCCGCGTCCTTCGGTCTTAAGTTTCAGGTTTCAGGTTCCAAGTTTCATGTTGAGAGGGAGACTTTCAAGAACTCTTACCTGAAACGTGAAACCCTGAACTTGGAACTTGAACCTGAAATCGTATCGCCGATACTCTTTCGACAGACGATGTCCAGGCTGCGTCATGTGCGAAACGGCTGTCCCCTTGACCGGACCAACAAGTTAGTTTATTATGCAACCATGATGAAGCTGAATATTCATGAAGCGAAAACCCATCTTTCCAAATATCTGAGCAAGCTCAAAACCGGGGAGCGGATCGTATTGTGTAAGCGCAACCAGCCTGTGGCACAGATCACTCCGCTGTCCGCAGTCCCGACAGGTCCACGCCCCATTGGTTTGGCCAAGCAGACGTTTTCCGTCCCAACGTCGTTTTTTGAGCCACTTCCTGATGATCTGCTTCACGCCTTCGAGGGCGAGAAGGCGTGAGGTGTCTCCTCGATACCTGTACCTTCTTGTGGATTATCGCAGGCTCGCGGAACTCTCTCCGACCGCTGCGAGCATGTTTACTGATCCCACCCATGAGATCTTGCTCAGTGCGGTATCGGTGTGGGAGATCTCAGTCAAACATTCACTGGGAAAGTTGCCTCTACCGACGTCCGTCGATCGGTTTGTCTTGGCCCAGCGGGAGATGCACGGGATATCGGTTTTGCCGCTCGAAGAACGGGCCGTGTTTCACTTACACAAACTTCCCGCGCTGCATCGAGACCCGTTCGATCGGATGCTGATCTGTCAGGCCATTGAGCACGATTGTGTGCTGCTCACACCAGATCCGCTCATCGTGCAATATCCCATCAGAACTCAGTGGTAACCGGAGCGCTGTTGGTATCGCCGCCGACTGGATGAGCCGTTTGAGTTCTGGTTTCATGTTTCAAGTTGTCCCCTAGCCTGAAACGTGAACCTCAAGACTTGAAACATTCTCCCTGAAGCTAGCCTCGCGACACTCGAAACCAAAAACGTTACATTTGAAATGCGATTCGTCACCTGCGACGAATCTTGCTGCAATCCGCTAGAGGTGTTCAGCTTGAGGCCGAACGGCTCCATGGACGAAATAGCCAAAACATGCAAATAATTAGCGGTGAGTACGCATCAATACTATAGTTACTAAGACCGTCGTTAGTAAAGCCTCATACGGCAGCATACACGCATGAGGGCGCGTGAAAGAACCGGCGGACGAGATGGGGGCGACATTGCAGGCTGCGCAGAATCCCGTGCGCGCGGGTCTTCAACTCCGCTTTCGTTCTGGCTGTCCCCCGGCCCAGCTTGGTTTTGACATGGGCCCACGCCAGTTCGTCGGGGTTTAAGTCCGGCGAATACGGTGGCAAGAAGTGCAACTCCACGCGACCTGCCTGCCGTGCGACAAACCGCTGGACCCGTTTCGCCTTATGCGTAGGATGGCCATCGACGATCAGCACGATCTTGCGGGTCACCCCCTACAGCAGGCGCCGCAAGAACGCACAGAACACGGTCGCGGTGACTCGCCCTTCGACAAGCATGAAGCGGCAGTGGCCCTGTGCACTCACGGCGGAGAGCATGTTGAAGCCAAACCGGGTGCCCGTGCTAGGCTCGAAAACGTGGCCGCCTTCAACCTATGATCTGAGGTCTGGAGGTGTGGGATGGAACAGGTACCGCGACAGCAGTATACGACGGAGTTCCGGGAGCAAGCGGTGCAGCTGGTCCTGGAACAGCAGGTGACGATTCCGGAGGGAGCCAGACGCCTGAGCATGTCGGGCAAGACCCTCGAGCGCTGGGTGTGTCGCGCCCGGCGAGGCCAACTCGCGACGCTGGGGGAGAGCCGACGGCCCGTGACGGATCTGGAAGCGGAACTGTCCCGGCTCACACGCGAGCTTGCTGAAGCACGGATAGAGCGCGACATCTTAAAAAACGGCCCTCACGGCTTGCCGTGCCCCTTCTGCATAGAAACATCGGGCGGTACAATCTTCCAACGCGTGGACAGTGGCCGCTAGTGTAGTGATACATAAATAGATGTACTTATTCTGCCGTACGGGTATACTTCTCCTCCAGAGGAGGACCGGCCCATGCGCATCGCCCCGTCCCTGCAGCTGACTGATCCTGAACGCCAGCAACTGACGCAGTGGACGCGAGGCCGGCGGACCCCCGTGCGGCTCGTGCTCCGCGCCAAGATTGCCTTGTTGGCCGCCGAGGGCCACACCAACCAACACATTGCCACCGCCCTGGACACGAGTCGGGAAACCGTGGGTCTTTGGCGGCACCGCGTCGTCACCCAGCGCTTGCCCGGTCTCGCCCAGGATGCACCCCGCGGCGGGCGGCCTCCCAAACCACGCCAGGCGCTCATCGCACGCATTCTGAAGACAACGACCCAGGTAACACCGCCCGACGCCACTCACTGGTCGACCCGCACCTTGGCCCGGTATCTGGGGACGAATTCCGCCCTCGTGCAGCGGGTCTGGACCGCCCATGGCCTGCAGCCCCGCCGGGTCCGGACCTTCAAACTCAGCCAGGATCCACACTTCCAGGACAAGCTAGAGGATGTGGTGGGCCTGTATCTGCACCCGCCCGAGCATGCCGTGGTCCTCAGCGTGGATGAGAAAAGCCAGATCCAAGCGCTCGAGCGCACCCAGCCCGATCCTCTGGCTTTAATCCGGACAGAAAGCTACCGATAAGGAGTCTATACGGTCTTGATGGCGGAATTGCCATAGTCGGCTTGGGTGTGTGCGGTGTAGGCTGACGATGCGCGCACGTCCGCCCGACGTGAGGAGGATTGCGGTCGTCGGAGGGGGTGCCTGTTTTCAGGCGAAGGAGGCTCGATCGTGACCTGGTTCAAGAATCAAACACTGATGACGAAATGCATGATCAGTTCCGCTCTGATCGGCGTCATTATGACGGTGGTCGGGGCTATCGGCATGATCAACTTAAAGATGATCAATGCGAACACCGAGAATCTCTATGAGGTGCAGCTCAGCGCGGTTCGCCAGGCGCTCACCATTCAAAACAATGTCTCGATGGTGCGGTTCTGGGTTCTGCGTGCAGTCACGGCTCCAGATAAGGCTTATCAGGAGGCGTCTCTCGAAAAAATTGCAGCGTTGGTTAAGCAGAACAACGACAATAGAGTCCAGTTCGAAAAGACGATCGCCTCGGATGCAGTGCGAAAGGCGTTTGGTGACTTTGATGCGGCACTAGTGGCCTATCGAGAAAGCCGGGCGAAAACCATTGAATTGGCGTTAGAAGGCAAACAGGCGCAGGCGATGGCGCGGATCGACAACGAAACCAGGTTGGCGTACGAAGCGGTGCTGAAGAGCATTACGCACTTGGTCGAGCTTACCCAGAGTGAGGCCCGACGCCAATATGAGAGCGCCCAGTCACTCTATGCCACGGCCAAAGTGATGTTGATCCTGGTCAACCTTGTTGGGCTTGTTTTGGGGATCCTGTTTAGCTGGTTGCTGGCTCGGTTCATCACACGAAACATGGCCGTGGTCTTGCAGGCGGCACAGCGGCTGGGAGGTGGCGATCTCTCGGTACGGGCTGTCGCGACGACGCAGGATGAGGTGGGTCAGCTGGCGCACGCCTTTAATGACATGGGAGACAAACTGCAAACAGCCGCGGCTGCCCAACAGGCGCAGAATGCCGAAATCGCCGCGAAGACTTTCGAGGTCAAAGGTATTACGGATGCGATCAGTCGATCCCAAGCGGTGATTGAGTTCAATCTGGACGGCACGGTGATCATCGCGAACGACAACTTTCTCCAATGCTTGGGATACCGGCTGGATGAGATCAAGGGCCGGCACCACCGGATGTTCTGCGATCCCAGCTATGCGAACAGTGCCGAGTACCAGGTGTTTTGGGCTACGCTGAACCGTGGTGAGTTCGAGGCGGGAGTCTATCCTCGGAAGCACAAGAACGGCCGGGAGATATGGATCCAGGCCTCGTATAACCCAATTCTCAATGCCGAAGGCACTGTCTACAAAGTCGTGAAGTATGCGACGGATGTGACGGCGCAGAAATTGTTGGCGATTGAGTCCGAGGGCATTCTGAAAGCCATCGACCGGGGCCAAGCGATGGTTGGATTCAATATGGATGGGACGGTGCGGAGCGCCAACGACATTTTCTTGAACATTGTGGGCTATCGACTCGATGAAATCAAAGGCCAGCACTATCGGATATTCTGTCCCCCGGACTCTGCAAGTGGTGGGGACTGTGTGGCGTTCTGGGAAAAGCTCAATCGAGGGGAATTTGCTGCCAACGTGTACCAGTGGGTAGGCAAGGGGGGGAAGGCGTGTTGGTTGCAGGCAACATTCAACCCAATTTCTGATGTAAGCGGGAAACCGTATAAAGTCGTCACCTTCGCGACTGATATTACGGCGCAGAAACTGGCATCCGCTGATATGGAGCGCCTCGTGGCCGAGGCGGAAACGATCTTGGGTCAGGTTGCCGCAAGCGATTTGACGCAGGAGATGACCGGGGTCTACAGCGGTGAGCTGGAGAAGGTGAAGGCCAGTGTCAATGGCGTCGTGCAGAATCTCATTCAGACCATCACGACGGTTCGGGAAGTGGTGGAATCGATCGCGAGCAGCTCCGAGCAGATCACTCAGGGCAATAGCGATCTGTCGCAGCGGACGAACGAACAGGCGAGCTCGCTTGAGGAAACCGCTGCATCGATGCAAGAGATAACGGAGACGGTGAAACAGAATGCCGACAATGCCAAGCAGGCCAATCAACTGGCGATTGAAGCGCGGGCGACAGCCAATAAGGGAGGAGATATCACCCAGCAGGCCGTGGCGGCGATGGAGGAGATCAACAAGAGTAGCAAGAAGATCGCCGATATCATCACGGTGATCGATGAGATTGCGTTCCAAACGAATCTCTTGGCCTTGAACGCGGCGGTGGAGGCGGCGCGGGCGGGCGAACATGGCCGGGGGTTTGCCGTGGTGGCGGCGGAAGTGCGGAACTTGGCGCAGCGGTCGGCGCTCGCTGCCAAGGAGATCAAAGGATTGATTCATGAGTCGATCCAACGGGTCACGGATGGCAGTGAGTTGGTCAATCAGTCGGGGAAGACGTTGGGGGAGATCGTCGGTTCTGTGAAGCGGGTGACGGACATCATTGCGGAGATCAGCGCGGCCTCGCAGGAACAGGCCAGTGGGGTCAATCAGGTGAACAAGGCGATTATGGTGGTGGATCAGACCACGCAACAGAATGCGGCTTTGGTGGAGGAAATCACGAGTACGAGTCACTCGATGAAAGCCCAATCGGAGGAACTCTTGCGCCGCATGGCCATGTTTACGCTCACGCTGTCCGAACCTGAGAAGGCGGCCATTCCATCCATCGCTGCGGCACGGGAACATGCGGCTCGGTCGATCTCGAGAGCGTTTACGAAGGGCCCACAGGAACATATGAAGAGGCCGCGTAGCTCCTCGCCTTCTGTCCCTCAAGCCTCGGCCTCGAAGACCACCACGGTCAGGGTTGGTGCTGGCAGCCACCCAGCGTCTCGGGAGGACTTCGAGGAGTTTTGAAGGAGGACGACACAGTCGGTCGTTCCGCCTTCTGAGACAGTTTTTAAAGGCGAATGGGGCGAGGTGGCCGAGATCGCTGGGGATCATGAGAGTCGAGGAGACTGCGAGAGGGCTGAAGCCCCAGTGCCTGGGCGCACAGCCTTTTGATCGGTCCGCCCGCCCTACCGTTTCCCTCGGCGTTCCAAGGTCATCTCAAGATTCTTCCGTCCACAACCGATAGGAAGCTACTGGGAGCCCAATAATGAATGCCATGCTGGTGAATTCCTGCCCAAAGGTCGTCCCGCGACGCGCGGGAGTGAGATTCACAAGTTGAGGATACCTATGATGAACACACTGAACAATCTCAGGACCAGAGCCAAGTTGTTGCTCATCTCCGGACTGATAGGCGTGGCCTTACTGCTCGTAGGGGGGATGTCCATTGCCGGCTTGATGGATCTCAGCGGGCGGATCGAAGCGATCTTCAAGATCAATGTGCTCCCGCTCAAGCAGCTCGGTGAATTGCAAGGAGACTCCCAGCGGATGAGCGCCCTTGTGGCCGGACATATCTTGGGTCGGGACTCCGCGACAATGAAACGCAGGAAGCAGGAGATCGCCCAACTCGATGAGAAGATCAAAAAGTTTCAAGCAGACTATGCCCCGATTATCGTGACCGAGTCGGAACAGAAGATCTTCGACCGGTTCAAGTCCGAGTGGACGAGTTATCAAGAGATTCGCGGGAAGGTTCTGACGCTCAGCGACAATTTCAGTAAAGATGCCGCAGCCGAGTTACAAGATTCGCAACTGGCGGAGAAACTCACGGCGCTGCTGGATTGCGTCAACGGGTTGGTAAAGGAAAACGAAGCCCAAGCCCAAGATAGCCATGAATCCAGTCGAAGCGCTTCCATGACCCTGATCATGCTCATGATCGCTCTCATCGGGGGATCGCTTGTACTGAGCTTGTTCGCCAATTGGGCCATCTCGAAGTTCCTGGTGTCGGGGTTGGACAATGTTTTGCAGGCAGCCCGTCAGCTGCAGAGTGGGAATGCGTCCTTCCGGTCCACCGTCACGACGAAAGAGGAGATCGGACAGCTCGCGGAGGCGTTCAACCACATGGCCAGTTCGCTGGAAGCCGCGTCGGCCAAGCAGCAAGCCGCCATCGAGGAGATGAATGCCTGCATCGACATCATGAACACGACGAGTATTGTCTCGAAAAGCAATCCGAAGGGCGACATCATCACGGTGAACGATAAGTTCCTGGACATCTCCAAGTACTCGCGGGAGGAATTGATAGGCAAACCGCACAGTATCGTGCGCCATCCGGACATGCCCAAGGAGGTGTTTAAGCAAATGTGGGCCACGATCGGGCGAGGGCAGATCTTCCGCGGAATCGTGAAGAACCGGGCCAAGGATGGGACTCCCTACTATGTCGATGCCGTCATCAAACCGCTCATGGGGCCCAATGGAAAACCACGAGAATATCTAGGTGTCCGCTACGATATCACGCAATACGAGATTGCACGTCATAATATGGAAGGAATGGTTGACGCGATCAATACGTCGTACGCGACCGTCGAGTGTGATCTTCATGGGCAGATCCAAACAGCCAACGGGATCTTCCTGCAGCTGACGGGCTATAGCTTGGAAGAAATCAAGGGCAAGTCTCACAGCATGTTCGTCGATCCGTCGGACAACGGGACTCTCAGATACCGCGCCTTGTGGGACAAATGCGTGCGTGGCGAACCCGACGTTGGTCAGTATAAGTATCTCGGTAAGGGTGGGCGTGTTGTCTGGTTGCAGGCGAGCTATAACCCGGTCAAGGACGATGTCGGAAGGCCGTTCAAGGTACTGCTGCTTGGCATAGATATGACGGAGCAGAAGCAGGCTTTAGTGGAAGTTGAGAAACTGATCAAGGCCGCGGCGGTCGGGCAGCTCTCGGAGCGCATCAAAACCGACATCTTTTCAGGAGATTTGCGAGATCTGACGGACTCGGTCAATCGGTTGCTGGACAGTGTCACGCAACCCCTCCATGAGGCGCAAGGGGTGCTCAGCGCGTTGGCAGCCAATGATCTGAGCAGAGGTATGACCGGGGCCTATCACGGTGAGTTCGAGGAGATGAAATGCGCGTTAAACTCAGCCCTGACTAATCTGACCAGCACGATCACCACCGTGCGTCAGACGGTGGGAGGGGTTACGACCGGCGCAGGCAAGATTACCACCGCCAATCGGGATCTATCAGAGCGAACGAGTCAACAGGCTGCGGCCCTTGAAGAGACCTCCGCTTCCATGGAGGAGATGACGGCGACGGTGAAGCAAAATGCTGACAATGCCAAGCAGGCCGATCAGCTGGCGATTACCGCTCGCGAGACTGCGGACAAAGGCCGGGTTGTGACGCAGCACGCCGTGGAGGCCATGGACGAGATCAACAAGAGCAGTAGGAAGATCGCCGATATCATCACCGTGATCGATGAGATTGCGTTCCAGACGAACCTCTTGGCCCTCAATGCGGCGGTGGAGGCGGCGCGGGCCGGCGAACATGGGCGGGGCTTTGCCGTGGTGGCGGCGGAAGTGCGGAATTTAGCTCAACGATCGGCGACGGCAGCCAAGGAAATCAAGGGCCTCATCAAGGAGTCGATCCAGCGTGTGAATGACGGGAGTGACCTGGTGAATCAATCCGGCCAAACGCTGGAGGAGATCGTTCATTCCGTCAAGCGGGTGACGGATATCATTGCGGAGATCAGCGCAGCCTCCCAGGAGCAGGCGGTTGGGATCGATCAAGTCAACCGAGCCATCAGCGCGATGGATCAAGCCACTCAGCGGAATGTAGGCGTGGTCGAAGAAACCGCCAACGCCGCTCAGTCGATGCATGAGCAGGCCGGTGCGTTGCAGCAGCAGGTGCAGGTCTTTAAAGTTGCCAAAGGTCATTACGCCGAGCCGATGCTCATGAGGCACCCATGCATGCCACTCACCGGTGCACCGACGATCAAGCCTGTCACCCGAGAGGTTGGTCATGCCGTAATGTCCAGGAAACAGGTCGTGGCACCACCTTCTGTGCAAAAGGAGCCGGTTGGGGCCGCGGTCAGGAACGACAAGGCGCACCATGCTGTGGAAGAAACGTTCGAGGAGTTTTAGAACGCATTCTGACTTGGCAAACACCGGTGTTCAATTCCGAACGCTCATTCACGCGCGGTGAACCCATTCCTCACCATAGCCATCACTCCGTTCCTCGCCTGACAGAGCGCGGGGTTATCAGGCGCACCGATTCGACTCCCTCCTCGTGAGCCAGCACATAACATGTGCGCTCCTGTTTGCTCGGCCGTGAGACCATTGCTGCGTCAGTTGGTTAAGAAACCGCGCGAACCAACCGATACAGAAACCATTCGACTTCCACGGGGATGAACCGCCACGTTCACAAGCGGTAGACAGATCTGTATGGACTTTGAGATTTCGACTGAAGAATTTCAACAGTTTCGGACACTGATCTATGAGGAGAGCGGGATCTCACTCAACGATCAGAAGCAGGGTTTGGTGGCGTCCAGACTTTCGAAACGACTACGGGAACTTGGCCTCTCAACATTTTCTGACTACTACGAGCAGTTGACCAGAGATCCCAGCCAAGAAGAATTTACCAGGATGCTGGATCTCATCTCCACCAATAAGACGGACTTCTTCCGGGAACCGAAACACTTCGATTTTCTCCGTGAAGAGATTCTTCCACAACTAAGGGAAGAAAAACGGATTCGTATTTGGTCTTCAGCCTGTTCGACAGGCGAAGAACCCTATACGATTGCGATGACGCTGTACGATGGCCTGTCCGATCCTGCACAGTGGGACTGCAAGATTTTGGCATCTGACCTCTCAACTCGCGTGCTGGCGAAGGCGGCGGCAGGCGTCTACGATGCAGAACGTGTCCAGGGTGTTCCGTTGGAGACTGTGAGACGGCATTTCCTCCGTGGACGTGGCGCGAGTGAACATCAGCTCAAGGTGAAGCCGCACTTGTCGGCGATGATTCAATTCCGGCGCCTGAACTTAATGGATGAACAGTTTCCGATCAAGAGCCCTCTCGATCTCATCTTTTGCCGGAATGTGATGATTTATTTTGACCGACCGACTCAAGAGCGGCTCGTGAATAAGTTCTATCGATACTTGAAACCAGGGGGGTGCCTCTTTATCGGTCATTCAGAAAGTCTTCAGTGGGTGGAACATTCGTTTACCTCGCTGGCTCCGACGATTTACCAGAAGAAGGCGTGATGCGTCGTTCGTGAAGCGTGAAGCGGTGGGAATGTGAAGTGATGGGAGAAGGTGTGAAGCGTGAAGCGTCGTTTGTCTCCGAATTCAGCCGGTTTATGTTTCCCCCTTTGCTGCGCTTCACGTTTCACGAGATACGCTTCCCGCCGGGTTCGCTGATAGGGTGTGTGGTGTCGGAGTGCGCCGATGAAGATCAGGAGCTTTCGCGACCTGGAGGTCTGGAAACTGGGGAAGGAGCTCGTGCTGGAGGTGTATCGCGCGACCGCACTCTTTCCCAAGAGCGAAGCGTACGGCCTGGTCTCCCAGATGCGAAGAGCGTCGGTGTCGATTCCGTCGAGTGTGGCCGAAGGGTTCAATCGGTTTCACAATAGGGAGTATCGGCAGCTGCTCTTTGTTGCGCTCGGTTCTTGTGCTGAGCTTGAAACGCAGGTGGAGATACCCTTGGATCTTGGATATGTCGATCGGAAGGGGCGGGATCTTATGATCGAGAAACTCGATCATGAAGCGAGAATGCTGAGGAATCTTATCAAGAAACTGTAGACAGGCTGACACTCGATCACAGAAAGATGCTTCCTGTGGACCAATTGTCCGGTACGCTTCCCGCTTCACGCCCCACGAATGACGATGTGGCGTTCGCCCACATCCGGCGCATGCGCGACAGTCGGTTCCCCTATGAGATCGCCTCGATTTTGCCGGGGGAATATTTCGTCAGCCGGGAGCCGATGATCGTGTACACCGTGCTCGGGTCCTGCATCTCCGCCTGTATTCGAGATCCGATCGCCGAGGTCGGCGGCATGAACCATTTCATGTTGCCGAAACCCAAAGAAGGCGGGAGCGATTCCTGGGGAGAGTCGACCCGGTATGGATCCTATGCGATGGAGTCGCTGATCAACGACATCATCAAGCGCGGCGGTCTCAAGAGCCGCTTGGAAATCAAGCTGTTCGGCGCCAGCAAGATCTATGATGGGAATATCGACGTGGGGGCCAACAATGCCAAGTGGGTGCTCGAGTACTTGCGGAGCGAAGGATTGACGGCGGCCAAGACGGATCTCGGGGATGTCTTTCCACGGAAAGTGTATTACTTCACCGATTCAGGCCGTGTGTTGATGAAGAAAATCGAGCGGGTCAAGAACCAGACGATCTTCGAGCGGGAGAACGAATATGCCGGCAAGATCAAACAGCAGGTGCAGCCGGCCGCGGAGGATGTGACGTTGTTCTGAACGATAGTTTGAAAGTTGAAAAGTGGAATGTCTTCAAGTCCGAAGACTTGGCCACTTTCAGACTTGATGACTTTATGGCAGGAGACTTATGAGCAAGATTCGGGTCCTGACGGTCGATGATTCGGCGCTGATGCGGCAAGTGCTTGCCACCTTGCTTGCCAAGGACCCGGAGATCGAGGTCATCGGCTCGGCTCCCGATCCCTATATCGCTCGGGAAAAAATCAAAGCCTTGAATCCCGACGTGCTCACGCTCGATGTCGAGATGCCCAAGATGGACGGATTGACCTTTCTGGAGAAGCTTATGCGCGGGCATCCGATGCCGGTCGTGATGGTGAGTTCGCTGACGGAGGTCGGCTGCGAGACCACGTTGCGGGCGCTTGAGCTCGGCGCGGTCGACTTTATCACCAAGCCCAAGATGGATCTTCGGGAAGGGATGGGAGAGATCGCGCGCGATCTGATCGAGAAGGTCAAGGCGGCCGCTCAGGCTCGTGTGAAGTCGTCGCCCGTGAAGCGTATCTCGTCTTCGGAGTCGGACGCTTCACGAACTGCGATGATCAAAACCACCGATACGATTATCGCGATCGGGTCCTCGACCGGTGGGACAGAGGCCGTGAAGGAGGTCTTGGAACGGCTGCCGCCGAACACCCCGCCCATCCTGATCACGCAGCATATGCCGGAACGATTTACCAAGACCTGGGCCGACCGGTTGAACAGTCTCAGCCGGATTGTCGTCAAGGAAGCACAAGACGGCGACAGTGTGTTGCCGGGCCATGCCTTGGTCGCTCCCGGGAGTTATCACATGACTCTGCTGAGGAGCGGCGCCCGGTACACGGTGCGTATCAACCAGGATCCTCCGGTCAATCGCCATCGGCCGTCGGTGGATGTGCTGTTCGCCTCGGTCGCCCAGTATGCCGGAGCGAACGCCGTCGGGGTGATCTTGACCGGAATGGGGGGCGACGGCGCGAAGGAGATGTTGACGATGAAACAGGCCGGGGCCTTTACGATCGCGCAGGATGAAGCGAGTTGCGTCGTCTTTGGGATGCCCAAAGAGGCGATCAAAATGGGCGGGGTCGACAAAGTGTTGCCGCTGGATGATATCGCCGGCGCCATTTTGGCCCATGTGAGCCGCTGAGGAGTCCGCAGTTTCTCTGCCGATCATCCAGCGGATTCGGCTCGATCTGTTGTTCGTGAAACGTGAAGCGATGGGAAGGAATGTGAACCGTCCGAATCCGGAACGAGATGCGCTTCACGTGCGACGCTTCACATCGATGAGGCAATCTCGCCCATCTACATGAAGGAGGTACTCATGTCAATGCATACGAAAGAGCGTCCCGTGCCGAACGGTGTCATTCTTGAGCTGACGGGAGATCTCACCTATGCGAATCGCGACCAGTTCAAGACGGCGGTCGAAGCGGTCCGGCAGAAGGGCTGCCGTCATCTGATCTTGAACATGGCCGAGGTCCGATTCGTGGACAGCTCCGGCCTTGGCTTGCTCGCGCTCGTGTCTCAGAATTTCAAATTGAGCCAGGGGAAAGTGAGCATGTTGAAGCCGCAAAGTTACGTCCGGGAAATCATGAGCCTGGCCAACATTCAGAAGCTGATTCCGGTCTATGACAATGAGCAGGATGCGCTTGCGGCATACAAGCAAGCGGCTTAGCTGGGGGCGTGAAGCGTATCTTGTGTGGAAGTTTCAGGTTTCATGTTTCAAGTTCAATTATTCGGAGGTTCTGTTCAGATATCATGAAACATGGAACTATGAACCATGAAACTTCTTGAGCCAAGGAGTGCTGATGCCGTCAGCGTCAGTTGAACAGACCGTTCAGGCGACACCGCACACGGTGCTTGTCGTGGACGACGACCCCACGGCGCGTTTGGGTTTGGTCGCCCGTCTGAAGCGGCTCGGCTATCGGGTGATCGAAGCCGGCGACGGCAAGGCCGGGCTGGAGGCGCTACGGCGTGAGCGGCCCAGTCTGACCATCCTGGATTGGATGATGCCGGAAATGGACGGGCCCTCTTTCTGTGAACAGGTTCGGCAAGATCCGGAACTCCGAACGAGTCAGATTTTGATGATGACGAGCCACGATCAGCCGGAGCAGATCGCCGAGGGCTTGGCCCGCGGCGCCGACGACTTTCTGAGCAAGGCCGCCAGTAAGTACGAAATTACGGCTCGTGTGCAAGCCGGGATGCGTGCGGCGACGCTGGTCAGAAGCTTGAAGGATGCCACCGAGGAGATTCGGCAGAAGCAGGAAGCTCTCGAACGGGAACTCCAGTCCGCCGCACGGTATGTGGAGTCGCTCCTTCCTACGCCTGGGACCATCGTGCCGGGCGTGCAGATGGTCCATGCCTACCGCCCCTGTCTGGCGTTGGGTGGCGACCTCTTCAACATCGTTCCGTGGAGCGACGATTTCTTGGGGCTGTATCTGCTGGATGCGTCGGGCCATGGGGTTTCGCCGGCGTTGCGATCATCCTCATTTTCTACCTTTCTCCGCAGAGACAGCTTGCTGCGTCATGTCGGCTCGAATGATCCAGGGGCCATTCTCACGGAAGCGAACAAGCAATTCCCTCTTACGGAAAACGGGCACTACTTCACGATCGTTTTTGCAAGCCTTGATCTTCGATGTCATACGCTCTCCTACGCGGCGGCCGGGCACAGCGGGGCGCTGCTTCACCGCCGGTCGGGTGACGTCTGTTGGATGACTCAACCGAATTTTCCGCTCGGCTTCGATAGCTCAACGACCTATGTGACGGCGACGCTTCCTCTTGCTCCGGGTGATCGGGTGTACTTGCTCAGCGACGGTCTGTATGAAGTACCGGGGCCGACCGGAGAACTCTGGGGACAAGCACGCTTGGAAGCGACGATTCGCACGCTCGGTCATCACCCCATGACAGACGTCGTTTCCGCCGTCATTGCGGAGGCGGTGCGCTGGCAGGGCCATGAGCAATTTCTTGATGATGTGGCCTTGATGGGGGTTGAGATCGCCGTCTGACCGCCGAGACGGTTCAGGAGGAGTGAGCGCATGAACCATGACCCTGTCTTCAGCCTGGATGAAGCCCTTGCCCGTGTCGATGACGACCGAGAGACGTTCCAGATGATGATCGAATTGTTTCTGGAGCATGGCCCGAAGGACTTGGCGGATGCGCACGCGGCGTTGGATGCCGGGAATGCGCCCGATGTGGCGCGCTCGAGCCACAAGTTGAAGGGCGCGCTCTTGCAGTTTTGCGCTCCGGCGGCCCTTCACGTCTGTAAAGAATTGGAAACGTCCGCGAAAGCAGGAGACTTGACGCAGGGTGGGCAGCAGTATGCCGCGCTGGAGCAGGAAGTTCAGCGGCTTCTCGTCGCGCTCCGTCAGGTGTACGACAAAGGAATCGCCGCATGAATGGCCTGACGACGTCCGATCATCTCCTGGTCATCGATCCCTGTCTGGACACGCAGGCGCGTATTGCCGAACAGTTGCAGGGTAGAGGGTTTTCGGTCGTTGCGGCGTCCGACCCGACCACGGCGTTGAGCACCATCGACATGACGGCGCCGGACATCGTGATCACCGAGTTGTTTCTTCCTGATGCAACCGGTCTGACCGTGCTCTCGGAGTTGAAGGCGCGGCATGAACTCTGTCCCGTGATCGTCATGGCGAAGGATGCACCGGAACCGATGATTCTCCAGGCGCTTCGGATGGGAGCCGCCGACTATCTGCATAAGCCCGTGACCGAAGAAGAGCTGGCGGAGGCGTTGCAGCGCGCCCGGAATCTTCTGCCGGGAAATCTTGCGGATCTCCCGGGGCTCTGTCGAGCGGACTATCAACTGACCGTCGATTCCGATCCAACCCATATCCCAGCGATGATCTCCTGGCTCATCAAGACGACGGCCTCGACCCTGTCTCCTCTCCGACGGTTGCACCTTCGCGGAGCTTTGCAAGAACTGCTCTTTAACGCCATCGAACATGGGAATCTTGAGATCGTCTGCGAGGATAAACAGGAAGCGCTCGCCGAGGGTCGCTATGAGCAGCTGCTCGTGCGTCGGCTCACTCAGGCGAAGTTGAGGGATCGTCGGGTGCTCATTCATGTCGCGTACGACAAGGATGCCCACAGTTTGGTGTACCGGATCACCGACGAAGGCAAGGGGTTCAAGTGGCGAAGTCTTATGATGCGATCCAACGAGATCAGCGAGTCGGAGGATGTGAACGGGCGCGGGATTTTTTTGGCACAATCGTTTTTCCCTTCCTTGGCGTACAACGAGCGGGGCAATGAAGTGACGCTGACGGTGCCGCTGGACTAACCTTTCATGTTCGACGTTTCAGGTTTCAAGTTTCATGTTTCAGGTTGAGAGGGAGGCCTCCAAAACCTGAAACGTGGAACTTGAAACTCCTGCTTCCTATCAGAGAATCCGCAGGTACTCGACGGTGCTCTCCCCCTTGCTGGCGTCTCGCTTCAGGACGGCCCATGAGGTTTTGGTCGTTTCATTCACGGTGACGGCGAGGCGCGCGGAGAAATAGTCCGATTTGACATCATAGTCGCTTCTGAGTGTCCGACCGATCTCTTGAAAGCTGCTCACTCGATCAAGGTCCACCTTCGTCTTGTAGGGGCGTCCCTGGACGATCTCCATGGCCATCGTTTGGGTGACGTTCGGATCGAGGGTCTGAATGACGATGGGATCCGCGGTGTTGATATTCATCGGCACGCCTCCCTCTTGCGGGAAGACCGTCACGTAGGGAGAGAGTCGTTCGATGATCTCCGTCGTGAACCCCTTGATGAGTCGGAGATCTCCCATTCCAGGCAGGGGACTGTTTGCGGCACGGTAGGGCGGTCTCAGAGATTGATAGTAGAGGCTCTCGGCACCGGCCGGCTGAGGCACGTCATCCTGATCGATCCAATCGATGAGCGCGTCGACCAAGGTGGGGCTGACCCTGAGCAGTTCGAACAATCGTTTTGCTCTGAGGATCTTCTTCTTCTGTTCGATGTCGCCTCCGGTCGTCGTGGCGAGGTCGTTCAGGTTGAATTTCCCTGTCTCGTCCTGAATCTGTGCGGTCAGGAATCCGTCCCCGATCGGATAGTTCTTGATCGGCATTGCCCAGATGTCGGTCGGCGCATCGTATTTCTGCCCCGTCATCTTTTCGCGCAAGAGATCCTGCAGCAGCACGGCTCGCGCGGCCTGCACGGCGGCTCGGGTGAGCATGCCTGTTTTGTAATCGTCGCGAAAGGCGGCGGCGGCTCGATACTCGCGACGCGCTTCCGCATCGAACTCAAGAATCATGGCGGTGAGCAGCGTCAGCACCAGGAGGGCTAAGAGCAGCGCGACGCCTTGTTCATCAGCTTTTCGCATAGCTCAAGACCCGAACAGTTGCGTCGAGATTGACCGGATTGTCAAATTTCGGACGGATCTGCAGGTGGCGCACATGAAGGTCGTAGGGGGCTTGATCGATGGCCACGAGTAATGCCAGCAAGTCCGGCAATTGGATGCCGTCCAATCGGAGATCGACGGCCGTTTCCTGATAGCCTTGTGCCAGTGATTGGACTTGCGGCTGCATGCTGGTGATGCGCTCGCGCACATGGGCGGTGGTGGCCGCTTCTTCCATGAACGTCAGCAGGGAAAAACGGCTGTCGGCTCCCGGCATGCGGCTTTCGGTCAAGGTCAAGCGGTCCCGTTTGGCGAGATAGGCACGGCCGAGCACCGCCAGTTCGGCGAGGTCTTTTTGTTTCCGAACCTCTTGGCGTTCGAGGCGGTCAAGGGTGTCCAACAGGGGGTCGACGATCAGGATAAAGAGGAGGCTGAGTCCGAGCACGATGCCGCCTGCCAGCACGAGGGTGCGCTCACGTTGGGACATCTGGCGCCAGCGTTCCCGGAAGCTCTGCATCATGATTTCTCCACCGTGACGGTGATTCGAAAGACGACTTGATTGGGGCCTGCGCCCACTCGCGTTTCCGTTACCGAGACATCCTTCAATCGAGGGCTCGAGGCGAAGGTTTGTTTGAGTCGTTCCACGGCGTCGAAGGAGGTCGTCTCACCCTCCATGAGGACGGTCGCTCCGTCGACGGTCAGCTCGCGCACCTTGACGGTCGTTCCGGGCGGGAGTTGTTTGACGAACGTGGAGAGAGTGTGCAAGACCTTCCCCTCCGCCGTATCGACGGCGCCGAGCGCTTTGTCCAGAACGCCGATGCGGTACTGCGCTTGATCGAGCTCTTCGCCGGGCGCCGCCCCCGGCCCGAAGAATTGCTCATACTGGCTGTGCAGCGCCGTTTTCAGCCGAGCGACCCGCTGGTCGCGAAGCCAGAAGTGAATCGAGAAATCCACGATCGCCAAGACGGCGATGACCAGACCGGCGACGAGCGCCAGGCGACGGTCTTGTTTCGTCGCGGCGCTGTCCGGCGATGCCGCGTCGGTGACGCCTTTGAGATCGAGCGCGAGCTCCTGGGACGCCGATGTGAATCGCCATCGCGGCCGGATGATCTTGGGATGAATCGCCAAGCCGAACGCGATGGAGAACGCCCGCGGGGTCTCGGCCCCGAATCCCTGTCGAGGTCCGACCGGATAGAGTCCCAACTGTCGCGAGAGGTAGCTGCCGATCTCTTGAAGCTTTGACCCGCCTCCGCATACCCAACAATGTGTCAAGCGGCTGCGCTCGTTACCCAGTTGAGCCTGCAAGGTGATGCGGAGCTCTTTCAGGATCGGCTCCAACAATCCGCCTACCTGATCCACGGCCATCGTCCGCTTCCGACGCTCTGCGTCGGCGAAACTACAGGCATGCCGGACGGCCAAGGCATGCGTCAGATGATTGCCGCCCCACAGAATCGTCCGGAGGAGCAGAGGACGCCCTCCCTGCACCAGGCAGAGCGTCGTCTTCGAGGCGCCGACGTCGATGATGGCCAGGTCTTGCGGGACGGCCGCTCCTTCTTCTTGTAGATATTGCGTGACGGAGAAGAGGGCCATCGCGTCGACGTTGATCGCCGAGGGTTCCACATCGGCTTGGGCCAGAAATCGGAGATGCTCCGCGACCTTGTCTCTCGGCGCGGCCGTGACCAGGACTTCCGAACCTTTGCTTTCGCGGACCAGACCGTCCGCCGTGTGTCCGGGCGGCAAGACCAGGCTTCCGATCGCAAGATCTTCAAGGGGCATGGGGACGAGGTTTTCGACCTCGAAGGGGACGACTTGGGCGAGTTTGGTCGAATCCTTGAAGGGAAACGACAGGGTTCTGACGAACAGATCCTGACACGGAATCGCGGTCACCAACTGGTCTGTGGCATAGAGTCCGTTTCGCCAGAGAAATCCGCGCAGCGACTGCACGCGTCGCGCCGGCTCAAGATCCTCGGGACGGGAAAACGGCATGGGCTGTTGGAAGTAATCGATCGTTTCGCGCCCGCTCAGACGGCGGCGGAAACGCACGGCTTTCAACCCCGTTTGCCCGATGTCCAGACCGACACATTCGTTTGTGATGGACATGAATCTACGTTCGTTCCATGTTGCTTGTTTCAGGTTTCAAGTTGGCAAGTTTGAAAGTTGTAAGTTGAGAAGACTCCTCGCTCTCGTACGTTTGAACTTTTGCACGTTCTCACTTTTCAACCGGAATCTCCTTAAGGACTGCTCCGCCCGGTACTTTACAATGCAATCCTCGCTTGTGCCAAGGTCCCGACGATCTTGACGGTCATGGGCGTTCCAGGAGGCGGCGAGGGGAAGCCCAGTGCGCCGGCTTTCGAGGTAAATCCGGGGCCGGGGACGACCGTCACCGTGAGATTCACTTGGCTCTGTTGGATGGGTTGCTGGATGGTGAGATATCCTTCGCCCGTAAAGGAGCCGTCGATGCCGTCGCCCTTCAGTTGTGTCACGTCGCAGCGGAGGTCGCGGCATGCCAATCCGGCCGAGACCTGGCTGAACGTGAGCGACAGGGTGCGTCCGTTTCCGAGCGGAATCTGGTCGATCACCAGGTCCGTCGCGTCGGCCGTCCATGTGCCTTCCCCCTTCATCGCGGCGGCGGCCGCCTGGCCGGAGTCGACGCGGTGGGAGAAATTGCCGGTGAGCGTGCCGTGCGTCACGTAGCGGCGGAGGAGTTTGGACAGGTCGACGTGTTGCACCTGTCCCTTGAGCGTGACCGGGCCGTCCAAGGACAGCGATGAAGCCGTGACGGTGCCTTTCGCGAGATCTGTCTGGGACGCGGTCTCCGTGAGTTTGGCGGCGATATCGAGCCCGAGCGTGCCGCTTAACGCGGATGCGACGCCGAGCTTGGCCTGCAGCGCGGCCACTTGGATCGGGGTCCAGTTCGGCTTCGAGAAGGTGACGTTCCGCCATTCAAGGCCCAGAGGGAGATCGACAGTCCAATCGGCTACTCGGACCTCCATGCCGGTGGCCCGCGCGAGTTCCGTCACGATCCGTGCCTGGAGCATGCCGTACGGGAACGTCGCGATCAGGCACAGCACCAGGATGCAGATGCCTGCTCCCGTCCAGGCCAGGATCTCTCGCCATGCTTCTGGCCATTTCATGGTCATGATGCGCCGATCGTCACCCATTCCCGCACCGTCCATGGAGCGGCATCGGGGTATTGAAACGTCACTTCGATCAACAAGGCCTTCGGGAGTTTTTGGGCCGCCGGCCATTCGTCGATCCAGATCCGGTTCTGGTCGTCGTAATAGCGGATGTTGAAGGCGTGGACGCGGTCGGCCAGTTCCAGTTGGCTCAACGACTCCTGCGTATCGGTCAGCGTATAGAGATTCCGACGGGCGAACCGAATCAGCCGATCCCGCTCACGCGTGTATACCACGCGAACCGTCTCGCTTTCCTTGCCGGCCGATGTGTTCAACTCCTGACTCATCGCAAGGATGGCGAGGATGTCGGCCGGTTGTCCGTCCTGTGTCCCGTTCGTGCCCACCCAGGGGTACTGGGGCGTGCGTTTGCTGAGCGCAATTTCTTCGGCCATGAGACGCAAGATTCGTCTGATCGTTTGTTCCTTCGCCACATGGTCTCGTCCGGCCTCCACGGTTCTCGTCGTCATGACGAGCGACCCGAAGACCATGGCGCCGATCATGCCCAGCAAGGCCACGGCCACCATGATTTCGACGAGCGTAAAGCCCGCGTTGGATTTAAAACGTGGAACGGCCGGCAAAGACATAGGTGCTGACTTCTACCGATTCCTCCAGCTCGCCCCGCAGCCACGAGATCTTGATCCGAATCTCTCGAACCAACTCCAGCGGGGTGGGGGCGATCATCCGCTTCCATCTGTATCCGACCGCTCTCGGAACCGCTTGGACGGTGGTTTGTGTGCCGAGCGGGAGGGGCAGAAACTCTCCGCTGGTTTCCCCGATGGCATATTGTCCTGAGAGTTCGGTTTCCAATAGTTTTTCCTGGGCCAGCAGCGTGGCGGCGGTCAGTTCGGCTGCTCTCTCCTCAAGCCCCAGGTCGAAATTTCTGAGGCCGAGCAGAACCGGGAGTGCAATGGCCAGCAAGGCGATCGCCAGCAACACTTCGAGCAGCGTGAATCCACCTTCGTCGTGCTCGGTTCGGCCTCTATCTCGAGCCATCGTAATCGTCTTACGGAGTAGTCGTCGCCCCTCGCTGCGGGGCTCCGGCCCCCGCTTGCTGGTTCGGCTTCAACAGCAACCGGACTCGGTCGGGGATGATCTGGTACGGGGGAGGGTCGAGTCGTTCGTCGCTGACCCGAATTCCGCCCGTCAATGAATCCACCGCCAGTCCCAAGAGATTGTTCTTCGCATCCGTCAGATACATCGTGACCGGCTCAATCCGGCCATTGGCGAAGAAGGACACATCGACTCGTCCGGAGAACCGTTTCTCTTGGCCGATGGCGACCTCCGTCAATCGGATCGATTCCGGCAGCGAACGAGGAGTTTTCCAGCTGGGGTCAAGCGGAATCCGCTCTTCCTTGCCCTCGACCGTCATCATCCAATAGGTCCCCTGATCGAGATCGAAGTAGAGCTTCAGGGGCTTTTGGCTTGTGGTCGCCAGTCCTTGAACGGTCCGAAGGACGCCGACAAGCTTCCGTCCGGTGGAACTCAAGTCCTCGGTAAGACTGATCCGCGGGAAGACGACGACCACGACGATGGTCAGAAGAAACATGACGATCAGCATTTCGAGAATAGTGAAGCCTGGCGAAGTCCGTAAGGGGTGAAGGGTGAGGGGCGAGGCGTAAGGGGGAAGGCGCAGGGCGCGAGGGGCGCGCGACCCTCGCGTGTGAACCGAACACCCCATACTCAATGTCCTGTGGGTGGCACCCATCGCCGTCCTATTCTTTGTCGAGGTTCCAGTTGTTGATGTCGGCGTTTACGCCCTCCCCACCGACCTCGCCGTCCGTTCCAAGGGAGGTGATTTCATACTCCACTTTGTACTCTCCTCGTTGGACCGGGCTGAGATACTTATAGGGGTTGCCCCAGGGATCTTCCGGCAGCTTAGGCAGGTATCCTCCGAGCTTCCATTTCTTCGGGATCACTCCGACGGAGGGCTTTTCAACGAGAGACTTGAGGCCCTGTTCCGTCGAGGGATAGACGCCGTTATCCAGTTTATAGAGTTGCAACGCACCCTCGATATTGCGAATCTGGACTTTGGCCGCCGTGCGTTTGGCGTCATCCGTCCTGCCCATGATGCGCGGGACGACCAGGGCCGCGAGAATGGCCAAGATGGCCACGACGACCATGATCTCGATGAAGGTAAAGGCCTGTTCCTCGTAGAGACGACGAGGTGAGGCGTGAGGCGCGAGGCGTGATGGGCGAAGACGTGAAGCCCCCTGCTGTTTTCTCCTCCTCATGCTCATGGGCTGACTGCTGATCTGCTCTCGTATGCTCATCACATGCCTCCCTATTCCTTTCTGCCGGTCACGCATTACCCGTCACAGAGGATTGTGTTACCGGACCATCTGCCCCATTTCAAAGATGGGCAGGAGAATCGCGACGACGATGAAGAGGACGACGGCGCCCATGGCCAGGATCATGACCGGCTCCATGAGCGAGGTCAAGCGGGCGATGACCCGTTCCACTTCTCCGTCGTAGATTTGGCTCACGCGGCGCAACATCTCCTCCATTTCACCGCTCTTTTCGCCGACGGCGATCATGTGGGTGACCAGGGCCGGAAATTCGCCGCTTCGCTTCAGCGGATCGGCGATGGTCTCGCCCTCGCGGATGTTCTGCCGTGCCGCTTCGACCGTTTCTTCCAGTATGCGATTGTTCATGACGCGCTTCGCGACATCCATTGCGTCGAGCAGCTGCACCCCGCTGGCCAACATCGTGGCCAACGTGCTGGTGAGTCTGGAAATCGATACCATCCGCGCGACGTCTCCGATCAAGGGGAGTCTCAGGATCGTCCGGTCGGCCATCATGCGACCGGCGCCGGTGCGAATGAACCGTCGCGCCAGATAGAGGCCTCCGAGGAGCGCCCCGATCAACACCATCCAGTAGTCGGCAAAGAACTGGCTGATCGACATCAAGGCGACCGTCGGCCACGGCAAGGCCTGTTTCTGTTGCGCGAACACCATCGTAATCTTGGGGACGACGAACGTAATGAGGAAAAAGAGGATCGCCGACCCGATCACGAGCATGATGAGGGGGTAGAGCATCGCATTGGTGACCTTGTTTCTCAGGGCCAGTTGTTTCTCCAAGAACTCAGTGAGCCGGAACAGGATCTGATCCAGCGCGCCGCTGGCCTCGCCGGCCCGTACCATATGCACATAGATCGGAGAGAAATCCTTCTCGTAGGTCTCCAAGACGGCGCTCAATGCTTTGCCCCCGCGGACTTGCTCACGGATATCGGCCAGGAGCGCCTTGATGGGTTTCTTCTCGGCTTGGTCCACCAAGACGCCAAGGGCTTCGACCAACGGAAGGCCGGCGACGAGGAGTGTCGCAAACTGCCTGGTCAGGAGGGCCAGGTCGGTGGAGGCGAGGGTGGTTGATCGGCCGATGGATCGCTCGGTGCGGCTGCTGGTTTTCTCCTGCGAGTGGGTCGGGGATTGGCCTTGCTCGACGACATCGGTCGGATAGACGCCCTCTTTTCTCAGTTTGAGGCGGGCGACCTTGGCGTTCTCCGCATCGATGATCCCGGTCGCGGTTCCGCCGTCGTTTCGGTAGCCCTGGTATTGATAGACCGGCATGATCAGCAAACTCCGGGGCCGTTAGTGTCCATATGATTCATGGCGCGTCGTTCGTCCTTCGACTCTGAGTTTCATGTTTCAGGTTTCACGTTATCCGATAACATGAAACTTGAAACTGCTTACCGAAGCGCTTCACGTTTCACGAACGACGCTTCACGAGGTACGTGTCACGCCGTTTTGTCAGACGTCGATTTCCTGTTGCGTGATCCGCATGACTTCTTCCAGCGTGGTCTGGCCTTGGAGCACTCGTTCGGTGCCCTCCTGTTTCAACGTCACCATGCCGTTGGTGATGGCGGCGTGTTTGATGGCTGTCGAGTCGGCTTTGCTGCCGATGAGCCGCCGGATGTCGTCGTTGAGCACCATGAGCTCGAAGATCCCGGTGCGCCCGCGATAGCCGGTTTGGGAACAGGCGGCGCACCCGGCTCCTCGATAGAGGGTCACGTTGGTCCCGGGCGCGACGTCCAAGCGACCGAGTTCGTCTTCGCTCGGCGCATAGGGATGTTTGCAGTCCGGACAAATTCTTCTCAGCAGTCGTTGGGCCAGGACCGCCACGACGGACGAGGCGACCAGGAACGGTTCGATTCCCATATCGATCAGACGGGTGGCGGCGCTCGCTGCATCGTTCGTATGCAGGGTGGAAAACACCAAGTGTCCGGTGAGGGAGGCATGGATGGCGATCTCCGCTGTTTCGCGGTCTCGAATCTCGCCGATCATGATGACATCGGGGTCTTGCCGGAGAATCGAGCGCAGTCCGGCGGCAAACGACAAGTTGATCTTGGGGTTCACTTGCATCTGTCCGATGCCGAGCAGCTGGTATTCTACGGGATCTTCGACCGTGATGATATTCTTGTCCGGTGCATTGATGTGGCTCAAAGCGGCATACAGAGTCGTGGTCTTGCCGCTTCCTGTCGGGCCGGTCACGAGAATAATCCCGTGCGCCAATTGGATCAGTTGATGGATCGCGGCCAGTCGCTCTTTCGAAAAGCCCATTTCCGAGAGGTTCAGCAGGCGATTTTCCTTCTCCAGTAACCGCAAGACGACCCGCTCGCCGTGCGAGGTGGGCAAGACCGAGACTCGAAGGTCGACGTCTTTTCCGGAGGTGCGGATGGCGAACCGGCCGTCTTGCGGCAAGCGCTTCTCGGCGATGTTGAGACCGGCCATGATTTTCAGGCGCGCGATAATGCTGGCCTGCAAATGTTTGGGCGGCGTGAGGACCGGGTAGAGCACGCCGTCGATGCGATAGCGCACCACCAACCCGCGCTCGAACGATTCGAAATGGATGTCGCTCGCCCGCTGCCGTACCGCCTGAAACAACACCGAGTTGACGAGTCGAATGATCGGCGCCTCGTCGGTGGCATCCAGCAAGTCTTGAGGTTCATCGAGTTCATGCGCGAGCTGGTCGAGACTCTGGTTGGCCGCGATGTCCTCCATCACCTGTTCCGCGCCGGCCGGGTTGGCGATTTCGTCGTAGGCTCGGTTCAAGCAGGCCAGCAGCACGACGCTGGTGGTCAAGACCGGTTTAATCGGTTTGCCTAACAGTAATCGAAGATCATCCAGCGCGACGGTTTCCAGAGGATCGGTCGATGCGGTCAGAATGGCCCCTTCCTCATAACGAAGCGGCAAGACGCGGTAGCGACGACAAAACGCGATGGGGACCTTCTTGATCAGCTCATGGTCCACCTGAGTGGTTTCAAGCTGGGGCAGCCAGGCCATCTCGAATTGTTGGGCGAGCGCCTCCAGCACGTGCTCTTCTCGTAGGAGGCGCAAATGCTGCAGCACCTCTCCCAGCAGGCCGCCTTTTTCCTGCTGGTAGGCCAGGGCCTCCTCGAGTTTGGAGTCCGGGAGATTGAACTTTTCCCCGAGAATACGTCCTAAGAGAGGACGGCGAATATTAGGGCCGGGTTGATCGTTGTCGAGCTGTTCGGACAATTGGTTGTGACCTCTCCTGCCTGGAGACGAGCGCCGTTATCGGTCGTTTTTTCGCTCCGCGTCCCTCTCGGTCGTAAAGATACTCTCCCTTCCGACGGCCTGGCAAGGACCGCGCACATTTCTTGCGTGCCGTGCAGGTGCTGAGGAGGACACGTTGACAGGGATACGAAGGGAACGCGCGCTGACGTTCGTGTCAGCGAAGCTCGTAGGTAATGGTTGAGCGCTGATTGTTCCGGAACATGTCGAGCTTGACGATCTGCTCATTCTTCAGTTGTTGCAGTAAATTCAACATGGTACTGGGATCGCGAATATCGACTCCGTTGACGCGCTGTAGGACATCCCCCGTCTGGACCCCGATTTTTTCGTAGAAACTGGCCGGCGCGATGTAGTCCAGGCGAAACCCGGTGACGTTTCCGTTCACCATATGAGGTGCGGCTCTGGCTTGGGAGAGGAGTTTCGGCAGATCGCTCATGGCCTGTTCCACTTCACGGCGGTCAAGGACTTTGCGCAACGGAGCGCCGGCTTGCGGTGTCTGAACGGCGGGCGGCATGGCACCCGGTGAACCGCCCGGAACCGCCGGGTTGTCCGACATCGCCAGCTCCAATAATTCCTCCAGGTCGCCTTGGCGAATCAGGATGCCGTTCCGCCGAATCTCACTCACTTTCCCAAGATCGAGTACCTGGTCATGGACGCGATACAGGGTCTGTTGTTTCGAGGCCAGCTCCTCGGCGATGGCAAACACGCCGTGCTGGTCACCGAACACGATGCCGAGCAAGCGAATCCTGGCCGCCACGCCGAGCGACGCTCGAACCGGAGCACCGGAGGGGCCTCGGCCGTTCGCATTCGTGGCGCCGCTCTGAGGTACGGCGGGAAGGAGGAACAGGCCGCTGGCGCGCACATCCTCGACTGCCTGGGCCGGCGAATAGGAGGCCGGCAACGAGGAGCCGGTCGATCGATCGTTGCCGGGTCCGACCGAATGTGTCGGAATTACGTACAATGCTTCGGCGACAAAGGCATTGATGGAATGGGCGATCAGGAGTCCGCTCACGGCCAAGCAGACGAAGAGTCCGATGCGGCGCATGTGTTGCTGAGAAATTGGCGGCACGATATCGCCTCTGGTTCTATTGCTCCTCATCGTACATGGCTTGTATCGGCGGCCGCAAGAATCTTGTGGCAACTTCTTTTAGGTCATAGGTAGACAAAGAGACCGAAGCACGTAATAATCCCTTCCTTGTTCAGAGGAGGGAGGCACTACGCGTGAAAAAAGCACTGATTACCGGGATTACGGGCCAAGATGGGTCCTATTTGTCGGAGCTTCTACTTGGGAAGGGATACGAAGTCTACGGCATCATTCGCCGTTCCAGCTCGTTCAACACGGGTCGTATCGATCCGATCTATGAAGACCCGCACGTCCCGCATCGGCGTCTCCACTTGGTCTACGGCGATCTGAATGACGCGAGCTCCCTCAATCGGATCTTGCGGACCGTCCAACCCGATGAAATCTACAATCTGGGGGCCCAGAGCCATGTGCGGGTCAGCTTCGATATTCCGGAATATACCGGAGAGATCACCGGATTAGGCACCATCCGCCTGCTGGAGGCGATTCGGGAATCAGGACTGAAGTCGAAATTTTACCAAGCGTCCTCCAGTGAAATGTTCGGCAAAGTGCTGGAGGTGCCGCAGAAGGAAACGACGCCGTTTTATCCCCGGAGTCCCTATGGGGCCGCTAAGGTGTATGCGTACTGGATTACGGTGAACTATCGGGAGGCCTACGATCTGTTTGCCTGTAACGGCATCCTGTTCAATCATGAATCGCCGCGGCGGGGAGAAACCTTCGTCACGCGGAAAATCACCAAAGCGGCGGCCCGGATCAAGCTTGGCATTCAACAAGATTTGTTTCTGGGCAATCTTGATGCCAAGCGGGACTGGGGGTTTGCCGGGGACTATGTCGAAGCCATGTGGATGATGTTGCAAGCCCCGACGCCGGACGATTATGTCATCGCGACCGGTGAAACGCATACCGTGAAGGAGATGTTGGAGTTGGCGTTCGACCGGCTGAAACTGGACTGGACGAAACATGTGAAGATCGATGCCAAGTACTACCGACCGACCGAGGTCGATCTGCTGATCGGAGACGCCGGCAAGGCCAAGCAACAATTTGGGTGGCAGCCGAAAGTCCGGTTCGAAGAACTGGTCGCCATGATGGTCGATGCGGATCTCGCGCTGGAACGAGAGAAGTTGGATGGGACCAGGAAGAGAGGCTGAGGGGGTCTAAGGGATATGACTTCATTCTGGATGGAAAAGCGAGTGGTCGTGACCGGTGGTGCCGGGTTTCTTGGGTCGTTCGTCGTCGAGCAGTTGCGCGCGAAAGGGTGCCGCCAGATCATGGTGCCACGAAGCAAGGACTACGATCTGGTGCAGATGGAGGCCGTCCGGAAACTCTATGGCGATGCGAATCCCGATGTGGTGATTCATCTCGCGGCGCGTGTCGGCGGCATCGGTGCCAATCAAGCCAATCCAGGACGGTTCTTCTATGACAATCTGATGATGGGGACGCAGCTGATCGAAGTCGGCCGCCAACGGGGACTGAAGAAGTTTGTGGCGCTTGGAACCATCTGTGCGTATCCCAAGTTCGCTCCGATTCCCTTTCAAGAGGACGATATTTGGAACGGGTACCCGGAGGAAACCAATGCCCCCTACGGACTGGCGAAGAAAATGATGCTGGTGCAGTCTCAGGCCTATCGGCAACAGTATGGGTTCAATTCGATCGTGCTCTTTCCCGTGAACTTGTACGGACCTCGCGATAATTTTGATTTGGAAACCTCTCACGTCATTCCGGCGCTCATCCGGAAATGCGTGGCGGCCAAGGACGCGGGACAGGCTTCGATGACGCTCTGGGGAGATGGGTCGCCGAGCCGAGAGTTCTTATATGTCGAGGATGCGGCCGAGGGGATTCTTCTGGCGGCCGAACAGTACGAGGGGAGCCTCCCGGTCAACCTAGGAACCGGTGAAGAGGTGGCCATTCGTGATCTTGCCGGAATGATTGCGGCCGAGGTGGGATTCACCGGCCCAATGAACTGGGATGCCTCCAAGCCGAACGGCCAGCCACGGCGCTGTCTGGATGTCAGTCGAGCGAAACAGCTCTTCGGATTTCAGGCTCGACATGCCCTACGCGACGGATTGAAGAAAACAGTCCAATGGTTTCAGGCCAACCGTCAGGTGATACGGGAAGTGCGGTTCTGACAGGATGTTGAAAACGTCTGCCCGCAGCGCTCTCCGCCTCGCCGAAGCGCGTCGCGCAGGCAGATTGCATGGCTCAGCGGCTCAAGGTATCGAAACGTACGCCTCGAAGTCTTCCACGGTAGATCCATTGGCATCACATCCGAATTGAGGTGCTGAGTGAAGCGCATTGATATTATCGCCGGGGCACGCCCGAATTTTATGAAAATTGCGCCGATCATTGATGCCATGAAGACGGCAGAGAAGCGCGGTGGCGCATTATGACCGTGCAATGTCAGGCAGCTTCTTTGAAGAACTCGGGATTCCTGATCCGGACATCAATCTCGAGGTGGGATCGGGGACGCAGGCCGAGCAGACTGCCGGGATCATGGTGGCCTATGAACAAGTCTTGCTGAAAGGAAAGAGCGATCTCTGTCTGGTCGTCGGCGATGTCACCTCGACCATGGCCTGTTCCATCGCGGCACGCAAACTCGGCGTGCCGGTCGCCCATGTCGAAGGCGGGATTCGGTCCGGAGACTGGACCATGCCGGAAGAGATCAACCGCGTCGTCACCGACTCCATCACCAATTGGTTTTTCACGACAAGCGAAACAGCCAACGACAACCTGCGCCGTGCCGGTGTGTCCGATGATCGCATCTTTTTCGTCGGCAACACGATGATCGACACGCTGCTCAAGCAACTTCCGCGTCTGCGGCCGCCGGCCTGTTGGGCCCAGCTCAAGTTGGAGCCGGGCGCGTATTTCGTCATCACCCTGCATCGTCCGGCCAATGTGGACGGGGAGCAGCAGTTGTTGCGCCTCCTGCACGCCATCGCCGAAGGGACGCGTGGATTGCCGGTCGTGTTTCCGGTCCATCCGAGGACGGCCAAGCATCTGCGGGACCTCGACAACAAGACCCCACAATTGAATTACGTCGATCCGCTCGGCTACCTGGAATTCAACTATCTCGTCAAACATGCCAAGGGCGTGATTACCGATTCGGGGGGCATCACCGAGGAAACGACGGTGCTCGGCGTGCCGTGCCTGACGCTCCGTGACAATACTGAGCGACCGGAGACCGTTACGATCGGGACCAATGAACTGATCGGAACGAATCCGGAGAAGCTTCCACCCGCGCTCGCGCGAGCCGGCTCGAGATCCTCGGGGCGGGAAAACGGCAGGGGCTGTTGGAAGTAATCGATCGTTTCTCGCCCGCTCAGGCGGCGGCGGAAACGCACAGCCTTCAAGCCAGTTTGTCCGATATCCAGCCCGACACATTCATTCGCGATGGTCATGAATCTACTGTAGTTTCATGTTTCTAGTTTCGGGTTTCAAGTGTGAGCGTACAACTCCAAATTACGTGAAACGTGCAATTCGAAACTTGCGTGCTACTCTACAATGCAATCCTCGCCTGTGCCAAGGTCCCGATGATCTTGACGGTCATAGGCGTTCCAGGAGGCGGTGAGGGGAGTCCTAGGGTGCCGGCTTTCGAGGCAAATCCAGGGCCGGGGACGACCGTCACTGTGAGATTCACTTGGCTCTGTTGCATCGGTTGCTGGATTGTGAGGTATCCTTCGCCCGTAAAGGAGCCATCGATGCCATCACCCTTCAGTTGCGTCACGTCGCAGCGGAGGTCGCGGCATACGAGTCCAGCCGAGACCTGGCTGAAGGTGAGCGACAGGGTGCGCCCGTTTCCGAGCGGAATCTGATCGATCACCAGGTCTGTCGCTTCGGCTGTCCACGTTCCTTCCCCCTTCATCGTTGTGACGGTCGCCTGGCCGGACTCGACTCGGTGGGAAAAATTGCCGTTGAGTGTGCCGTGCGTGACATAGCGGCGGAGGAGTTTGGACAGGTCCACGTGTTGAACCTGCCCCTTGATCATGACGGGGGCGGCCAAGGAAAGGGACGAAGCAGTGACGGTGCCTTTCACGAGACCTGTCGGGGACGCGGTCTCAGTGAGCTTTGCGACGATATCGAGCCCGAGCGTGCCGCTCAGCGCGGTGGTGACGCCGAGCTTGGCCTGCAACTCAGCCAATTGGATCGGGGTCCAGTTCGGTTTCGACAAGGTGACGTTCCGCCATTCAAGACTCGCTGGGAGGCCCACCGTCCAATCGGCCACTCGGACCTCCAGACCGGTGGCCCGCGTGAGTTCCGTAACGATCCGCGATTGGAGCATTCCGTATGGGAACGTCGCGATCAGGCACAGCACCAGAATGGAGACTCCCCCTCCCGTCCAGGCCAGGATCTCTCGCCATGCTTCAGGCCATTTGATAGTCATGATGCGCCGATGCTCACCCATTCCCGCACCGTCCAGGGAACGGCATCGGGGTATTGAAACGTCACTTCGATCAACAAGGCCTTGGGGATTTTCTGGGCCGCCGGCCATTCGTCGATCCAGATCCGATTCTGGTCGTCGTAATAGCGGATATTGAAGGCCTGGACGCGATCGGCTAATTCCATTTGGCTCAACGACTCATTGGTATCGGTCAGCGTATAAAGATTCCGACGGACGAACCGAATCAGCCGATCACGCTCACGGGTGTACACCACACGAACGGTCTCACTTTCCTTGGCGGCCGACGTGCTCAATTCTTGACTCATCGCGAGGAAGGCGAGGATGTCAGCCGGTTGTCCGTCTTGTGTCCCGTTCGTTCCCACCCAAGGGTACATCGGCGTGCGTTTACTGAGAGCAATTTCCTCGGCCATGAGACGCAATATTCTTCTGATCGTTTGTTCCTTCGCCACATGGTCTCGTCCGGCCTCCACGGCCCTCGTCGTCATGACGAGCGAGCCAAAGACCATGGCACCGATCATGCCCAGCAAGGCCACGGCTATCAACACCTCGACGAGCGTAAAGCCCGCCTCGGATCTAGAAGGTGAGACGGCCGGCGAAGACATAGGTGCTGACCTCTACCGATTCTTCCAGCTCGCCCCGTAGCCACGAGACCTTGATCCGAATCTCTCGAACCAACTCCAGCGGGGTGGGTGCGATCATCCGCTTCCATCTGTACCCGACCGCTCTCGGC
>JABMDK010000006.1:98535-103551 GCA_015903995.1 Nitrospira sp. | reverse complement strand
TACCGCAATCGGATCTATCAGCGGGAAACGAAAGATGGAATCAGTGTTGTCAGGATCTGGACGTTCGTAACGGCTAATGAAGGTTTCCTCAAACGAACGTTGAACTACATCTCGTATATGTGTTCCGCGGTCCTGGTCTCCATTTTTCTACCCAAAGCGGACATCGTCCTTTCAACCTCCCCCCAATTCTTTAATGGTCTCGCGGGCTACCTTGTCAGCAAGCTGAGAAAAATACCTTGGGTGTTGGAGATCCGTGACCTATGGCCGGAATCGATCGTTGCCGTGGGTGCGATTAAAAGTCCCGCAATCATTACCTTGCTGGATTGGATCGAGCGGTTTGCCTATCGAAAAGCGGATCGGATCGTGCCGGTGACCGACTCGTTCAAAGCATACATGCTGGGCAGGGGCATAGATGCTGGAAAGATCAATGTCGTCAAAAACGGTGTCGATCTGGCTCAGTATGCGCCGCATGAGGGCGCAAGTGCTCTCGCTGAAGAACTTGGGGTCAGGGGAAAATTCGTGGTGTCCTATTTTGGGACCCATGGCATGGCCCACCACCTGGAGACGATCTTTCATGCAGCCCACCGATTAAGCGGCTCGAAAAACATTGTTTTCCTGATGGTGGGCGATGGAGCCGAGCGGCGAGCGCTTCTCCAGATGCGAAACGACATGGCGCTTGGCAACGTGATGATGCTCGACCAGCAACCCAAAAGCCGCATGCGCGAGTTTTGGGCGCTGTCCGACGTCAGTCTCGTTCTCCTGAAAAAATCAGACCTGTTCAAGACGGTTATCCCCTCGAAGATCTTTGAAAGCCTGGCGATGGCGAAGCCGATCATTCTTGGAGTGGAAGGGGAGAGCGCGGATCTTCTCCGAGCGGCCAAGGCGGGTATTTGTATTGAGCCGGAACAGGCGGACGATCTCGCCGCACAGGTGCTGGAGCTATCCCAAAATGCTGAACGGTGCCAACAGCTGGGTAGAAATGGGCGCCGATATGTCATGGAACATTTCGATCGCATCGTGCTCGCTAGAAAACTCGCTTCTGTACTTGAGACGGTCGGCAGGGGGACAGTTCTTGAGGCTGAGGAAGTCTCTGTCTCTGTGAGATGACTTTGCCGAAGAAACTCCGACCTTCCCAATATCCTCTCATCTTCCGATTCGCACCTGCCATAGAAGTCAGACCATGGGCCGCGCCTAAAGGCTAGGTTGCAGATGAATGGTGAGTCCAGGTAGTCGGCGCTGGGGATGCTCGTAGTGATGGACGGTGCAGCGATATGAACGCGTCGAGTCTGGTAAGAGGAAAAGGTATAGGTACTTTTTGCCAGCCTGTACATAGCACATACATAATTGAACGCCGTTGTGGGGACATGCACACAGTTGTCGATCTAGATCTCCATCGTCTTCCTTACTTTTCAGTAACATACGCACGGCATTCGGTGGTCTGGGAATTGCTCCGCAATCACCCCATTACGACGACTGATTTGTGTTCCTTACGTGCCAACCTCTAGAAGGAGCGGTGTTATGCAGATGATGAAACAATGGTTTGGAAGAGGAGTCATACTGCCGGCTGCGGCGGTCTGTGCCCTGTTGGTTCCCTGTTCGGCAGTGCAGGCAGCGCTTGTAAACTATTCGTTCACCGGTACGGTCGGGGATGTCAGTAAAGCGCTGAAATCGACGATGCCGTCTGGATCCTCGATGTAGGGAACATTCTCATTCGACAATGAGACGCCATGCACACCACCTGGGTCCGGTAGGTATATGATCATCTCCAATTGCGCTACCATCGCGACCCGAGGTTCGGTGAATACCACAGTGCCCTTCGAACCAGCGACCGTGGAACTTGTTCCTGGACCGGCGGGCAATACCATTGGTATCCAGATGCGCAACCTGCTGTTTTTCGGTGGCAGCCTCTTGAGTCGAGCATTCCACACAGCCATGGTCTGCCCTTAGTAATGCCTATCGCACGACGTGGGCCTGGAAGCACCACTTTCGGGCCCTCGTAACGTTGAACACGAAGACGTCGTATAAACAGGGTGACAACCTAAAAGAGAGATAACAAGGGGTCGCCCATCTCGAAGGCTCAGGTCAAGGGCAAAGTTCCTCGCGCGCGCCACTCCGGAGAGTTGCGGTGCGCGTCCTGCGTCGCCACCCTTCTCGTCCTCCCTCCCTCTCGGCAGGAGCTCGTGCGCGGTCAGATAGTTGGGGTCACGGGGTCTACCATGGGAATTTGTAGGTGACAGGGCAGCATGTTTCCGGTATACGGGCTCCTGACGGAGGTGTGGCTCGTGGGGTCCGTGGCCTGTTTCGTCAGGCGCACTCTGCCTGAAATGCCGCCTCCGTCACCTGCATCATCCGAGGGGTCGACCGGGATGGTGCCATCTTCTGACCAGAAGACGTGGCTCTGACTGTAGACGAGACCGAGGGATGATGCCTCAACGATCTTCTACAGGAGGGGGGCCACGTGGTCGTCACACCAACCGTTGAACTGCGAGTCAGTATAGATGTGGGGGCTCGACGACACCATGTCGCCATCGGGCTTTCGAGTGGCGAGGTGCTAGAGGAATTTGCGATCGCGCACCAGCCGGAAGGGTTTACCCACTTCTTTGCCCGTATCGAGATCCATCACCAGTGCTACCCGGGGCCGGTCGCCGTCGCGATGGAAGGCTACAATGGGTATGCGCGACCGTTGGATCGGCTGATCCAGGCACGTGGGTATCGGCTCTACAATATCAACAACCTCAAGTTGGCCCGGTTCAAAGAGATCTTTCCGGGAGCCGCCAAAACCGATCGGCTGGATGCGCGCAAGGGGCTCGAACTCTTTCAACTACGAGAGCATCTTCCGCTCGCCAAAGCCGTGTTACAGGAAGTCGGCGCCATCCCGGTGGCGAATGAGCGCTTGAAGCGGCTGACGCGACGGCGACGGCGCCTGGTCAACGAGCGCGTTCGGGTGGTGAATACGCTCCACGCCGATCTCCAGGCGGTCTGTCCGGGATTGCTCGAGATCACGCGGGAAGTCGGCAACCAATGGTTCCTGCATTTTTTGGTCAGTGCGGACACGCTCCCGCAACTGACGCGCCTTCGCAAAGCGACACTCTTGAACATCCCCTGTGTGGGGCGAGCCTATGCGCGCATCATCCAGGACTGGCAGCCGCGGGCACAGTGGAGTCAGGAAGTGGAGTGGGTCGGGGCCATGATTCAGGAGGATGCCCAGCGGGTGCTGGACCTCGACGCGCAGATCGCGGCCTTGGAGGCAACGATGCACCACGTGGCGCAGGCCTCCACGATCGCCACGACGTTAGTCTCGATCCCGGGATTTGGCCCGATCTGCACCGCAGAGCTCGCAGGGGAGATCGGGGCGGTGACACGCTTTCAGCAGGAAAGTAGTCTGGCGTTGTATCTCGGCATGGCCACCTTGGACAACAGTTCCGGCCAACGCCACAGCTCCAAGCCGCCGAAACAGGTCAACGTCCGCGCCAAGGCCGCCATGATGACGGCCGTTGATCGACATCGCAAATCTGTACCGGAGTCCCAACGATACTATGAGAAGAAACGCCAAGCAGGGAAATCCCATAACCAGGCCATTCGAGCCCTGGGCCGACACTTGTGCCGGATCATCTACAAGCTCCTCAAAGACGAGCGGCTCTACGAGATTCGTACGGTGGAGGAGGATACCACGGGTCATGTGGCCGCGAGATCGTTGCCTGTAGGGCAACTGCGGCGGGCAAACAAACTTGCCCACGCCTAAAACTATCTCTTGCAATTTCTAGCGGGATGTTCAGGCCTGGGATTTTGCAACACCGGAAGGATATATCCTCGGAGCTCGTCCTGGATCTCCTCGGGGGATTTCCTCGCATCGACGACGTTGAACCGAAATTCTATCGCCATCTTATCGAACTCTTCGATCAGTAGGGATTGATACTTCTTGAAGCTGTCATAAAGATCGGTTCCGAGCCGGAGATCCATGCCGGATTCCCAGTAATTCATTCCCGTGGTCTCGATGACTCGAAGCGCCAGAGTTTCGACATCGATACGGAGGTAACACACGAGGTCCGGAATCAACGCAAACCCGAACACGTCACGGATCCATTTCCGGTCGGCGCTCCGCACAAAATCGCGGGCGAGCGCCGTATAGATATAGCGATCCGCCAAGACGACGAACCCTGATCGAAGAGCGGGAATGATCTGATGTTCGAGGCGATCAGCGAAATCCGTGGCATAGAGGAGACTGAGCGACCAACGGTCAAGAATATTGCCGGCCTTCGCCACCTCTATCGTCTTGGACATGAGGTTGGAGCGTGTCCAACCAGTCGTCATCACTCCGTAGCCCTGGACCTCCAGCCATTCTTGCAACATCTCAATGTGAGTCGTCCGCCCGACTCCGTCAGTGCCTTCGATAGCGATCAACTTGCCCTTCAGGTCACTCGGATCTAGGTATTTCAAACCGTCGCCAAAAAAGCGTGCGTCGGCCATAGGTGCCTCGTCTTGGTTTATAGCCACGGAGCGCCTCTTCCACAAGCGCCCGCATTTGCTCTTGCTGAGTCTCGATCTCCAGCGTCGCGTCCATCGTCAAGAGGCCGCATTCATCGACAATCTTGTCGTACTCCGCCAGGATCCGTGATTGAAAGAGGCGGAAACTTTCAGTGACGTCAGGACTTAGGTCCATGTCCATGCCGGCTTCATAGTACTTGAACTGGCCGCGAGTGCCTCGCAGAAGTCGGGAGATGGCGACTTCAATGGGGACTTTAAAGTAAAACGCCATATCGGGCTTGATCGCAAACGCCGGCGTCTCGAAGGCGTGGCCGTTCAGAAACGCCACGGCAGCCGCCTGACGCGCGGCCGCAATGGGCGTGAACCGCACACCTTCCTGCCCCCAGTGCCGCTGCTGCGAGTCGAACCCGCCCACCACCGCCGACACGTGATTCAGCTCGAGCACCCACTGCCCGAGCATGCGGCCATACAGCTCCTCGAGATCGGCGAAGTTCTCACCCGGCTTCGACGTGGCCGTCAGCAGCATGTTCG
>JABMDK010000006.1:67402-98435 GCA_015903995.1 Nitrospira sp. | reverse complement strand
AAGCCTGGCGATGGCGAAGCCGATCATTCTCGGCGTGGAAGGGGAAAGTGCCGATCTTCTTCGAGCGGCCAAGGCAGGTGTCTGTATTGAGCCGGAACAGGCGGACGATCTTGCCGCGCAGGTATTGGAACTCTCTCAACATCCTGAACGGTGCCGAGAGCTGGGGCAGAATGGGCGTCACTATGTCACGGAACATTTTGATCGCATCGTGCTCGCCGGAAAACTTGCTGCCGTGCTTGAGATAGTCGGCGGAAGGACCGTGCGCGAGACTGAGACAGTCTCCGTCAACCGTGAGAGGCCTCCGGTGAACGACGTCGGAGTATCGTCACCTTTGCTTGTGCGTCGATTTGGGCATGCCCGAACAGTCAAGCAAGGACATCGGCGGGAAACTCGGTCGTAGGCGAGTCGGTGTGGGACATGGACGTAATATGAATGTGTGTCGTCAGACAAGAGGACACGCAGTCGGCATTTTTTTCCGCCTTATATCTTGCTTCTACATAATTGAACGCCGTTGTGGGGACATTCACACAGTTGTCGATCTAGATCTCCGTCGTCTTCCTTACTTTTCAGTAACATACGCGCGGCATTCGGTGGTCTGGGAATTGCTCCGCAATCACCCCATTACCACGACTGATATGTGTTCCTTATGTGCCAACCTCTAGAAGGAGCGGTGATATGCAGACGATGAAGCAATGGTTTTCCAGAGGGTTTGTGCTGCCGGCTGCGGCGGTCTGTGCCCTATTGGTTCCCTGTACGACAGTGCAGGCAGCGCTTGTAAACTATTCATTCACCGGTACGGTCGGGGATGTCAGTAAAGCGCTGAAATCGACGATGCCGTCGGGATCCTCGATGTGGGGAACATTCTCGTTCGACAATGAGACGCCATCCACACCACCTGGGTCCGGTAGGTATATGGGGGCCATACAGAGTTTCTCGCTTAACTTTGGGAGTTATTCAGTCAGTCTCGATCCGACGGGTGATACAAACGCCATCCGTATTGTCGATAGTAGTTCCGGTGATCTGTGGCGTCTGAAAACCTCTGTCACGGGGAATAGTATCGAGAGTGTCGAGGGAATTAATACCAGGCACTATGTGCCGGCTGAATTTCGCATGGATTTAGAAGATGAGGACGGTGAGGCGATCACTGGGACGTCGCCGCTTCAGAATCCACCGAGTTTGGGCGATCTCTCGTCGAACCGATGGCGGTTGGTATTTGAGGATGAGAACAGTGGAAGAACGGTCAGGGTTCAAGGTCTATTCAATAGCGTGAGTTTGACAGCCGTGCCGTTGCCGGCCGCAGTGCTTCTGTTCGGTGCAGGACTGATCTCCCTGGTCGGTTTGGGTGCCGGAGGGTTGAGAAATCTCCGCGGGGCCAAGGCGTAATCACGAAGCTCGTTTGTGACGACTGGGGCTTGATACCCATCCCTGGGTATCAAGCCCGTTCTTTCTCCGAAATCATTCGACAGGTCAGCGGTTCCCGTAGATAATCAGGCTTCGCCCCCGCTCTTCGGATTAGCGTAGCTCGTCTCATTCCTGATCATTGTGTGAGTGATTCTGTCGTATGGCCAGCACACGCTCCATTCTTTTCACGTCACTCCTCATTGTGGCGCTCTTGGGCTACATGTATGTGGACAGTCTTGTCTATTTGGTCAGTCGCTGGTTGGGCACCGAAGATTACAGTCACGGAATTTTCGTGCCGTTCATCAGTGGGTATCTGATTTGGCAAGCCCGGCACCGTCTCAACCAGGTTTCAAGGGAGAAGTCATGGTTAGGTCTTGCGGTCATCGCGCTGGGCCTCATGCTCTATGTGGTCGGGGAATTGTCCACGCTGTTTATCATCCTCCATGTCTCGTTGTGGATGGTGATCGTCGGATTGGCCGTCACATTGCTTGGGATTCGCGGGGCGAAGGTCATCGCATTTCCCCTGTGCTATCTCCTGACCACCGTCCCGCTTCCGATGTTCTTCTATGCGGGCCTATCGAGCAAGCTCCAGCTATGGTCCTCGTCTCTGGGTGTCGGTTGTTTGCAGCTCGTCGGCGTGATGGCCTTTCGAGAAGGCAATGTCATCGATCTTGGCCCGGTGCAACTCCAAGTCGTGGAGGCCTGTAGCGGGATCCGTTACCTGCTTCCGCTGACGTCTCTCGCGCTGCTCTGCGCCTACCTATTCAAGGATGCGATGTGGAAACGTGTGGTGCTGGTCCTCTCCTCGATTCCGATCTCGATTGTGCTGAATGGCTTCCGCATCGGCATGATCGGGATGTTGGTGGAGTTTTATGGGAAAGGTGCGGCGGAGGGTTTCTATCATCTCTTCGAGGGATGGGCGATCTTTATGGTCAGCCTCGGGCTGTTGATCCTCGAAATGTGGGTATTGGGAAGGGTGAAGGCATCGATGCCTGGGCGGCCATTTCTTGAACGATTCACCTGGTCCGATACAGGCTCAAGGGCGGTAGAGGGGAGAGGTCTGAAGCCTGAGGCGAGCGCCAAGACATCGGAGGTCCAAGGCTTGAGGCCTGAAGCATTTCCTTCCGACCTCCAGCATTCCTCACGCCTCCAACCGTCAGCCTCTCACAGAATTGTCCCCGGAGCCGCTTACTTCTGCAGCGTGGCCCTGCTTGCGCCGTTCACGCTGTTCTCAACCGTAGTCGTGGATCGTGAAGAAAATCCTCCGCCGCGAACGGCGTTCGTCGACTTCCCGATGCAGGTCGACGGCTGGCGCGGAACGCCCTTCCCGCTCGAACCTCAATACATCGATGCTTTGCGGTTCGACGATTACGTGCTGGCCGATTATCGATCCGATACGGAACAGCCGGTGAATTTCTACGCCGCCTATTACCGCTCACAAAAGAAGGGGCAGTCGGCTCATTCGCCGCAAAGCTGTTTGCCCGGCGGGGGATGGGAGATTGTGTCCCTGACGCAACGGGAACTGCCGATGGCGCAGGGAATGCTACATCCCCTCAGGGTCAACCGGGCGGTCATTCAGAAGGGGGACCAGAAGCAAATCGTCTTGTACTGGTTTAAGCAACGCGAGCGAGATCTCACAAGCGAGTACCTGGTCAAGTTCTACTTGCTCTGGGACGCCTTTTCCCGACAGCGGACCGACGGAGCCCTCGTGCGATTAGCCTCGCTGGTCGGTCCTGGTGAATCTGAGTCCGCAGCCGACCAACGTCTTCAGGAATTTGCGGTCGTCGCCAGGCAAGAACTGACGAGGTTCGTGCCGGACTGAACCGCCGTGTGTGAGGTTGTGAGAGGATCGCTATGGTGAACGAGCTGTTTTTTAGTTCGATGACGGCTCTGCTGGTGTGCATGGCGCTGATCCCGCTGTTGCGGCTCATGGCAGCGCGGTTGCAGATCATGGATCAGCCCGGAGGTCGGAAAGTTCACGCACAGCCGGTTCCACGGATCGGCGGGATTGCATTCGGCGTCGGCGCCTGCCTGTCGATCGCCTGGTGGGGCGAGAAAGACGCGGTCACGCTGTCGGTTCTGCTGGGCAGTGTGATCATCGTGGGGTTCGGGGTTTGGGACGACCGTGTCGATCTCGGCTATCGAAGCAAACTCGTCGGCCAGCTGCTCGCCGCCCTTGCCGTTGTGGTGGGAGGGGATATCTGGTTTACCACGCTTCCGTTTCTCCCCGACGTGGAGGCGCCGGCCTGGGTCGGGATGTGTGTCACCGTTCTGTTTTTGGTCGGCGTATCCAACGCCGTCAATCTGACGGACGGGTTGGATGGGTTGGCCGGCGGACTGTCGTTCCTCACGCTGTCCGGGATCGCGTATCTCGCCTATCTCTCCAATGATTCGACGGTCTTGCTGTTGACGGTTCCGTTTCTGGGAGGGATCTTGGGGTTCTTGCGTTACAACACCTATCCGGCGCGCATTTTCATGGGCGACGGCGGCAGCCAATTGCTGGGATTCATCATGGGCGTGCTGGCCGTTCTCTTGACGGATTCGTCGCGTGGTCCGTTCACGCCGGGTCTTGCACTCTTCTTGTTGGGGCTGCCGTTCCTGGACACGCTCGGTGTGACCGGACAACGGTTGGCGGAAGGCCGGTCTCCGTTCATCGGCGACCGTGCGCACATTCACCATAAACTGCTTCGCTTCGGATTCACGCACTATGAGGCCGTGACCGTCATCTATGTGATCCAGGCAGGACTGTTGGGGTTGGCCTATGTCCTGCGATGGCAGTCCGATCCGGTTATCTTGCTGCTCTATCTCACGATTGCGGGATCGGTCTTGATGTTGTTTATCGCGGCGGGGCGAGGATTGCTCCCCACGCCTACGGCGGAGGGGGGGCATTTCCTCTCGAATGTGGTGGTGAAGCGAGTGATGAACGGTCCATGGCTGACGGATTTGCCCATGCGGTTTCTGGCCGTGACGGTGCCGTGTTTTCTCATTGCGCTGGTGTTTGTCCCGTCGAATGTGCCGACCGATGTCGGATATCTCTCGATCATCATCTTCGGGATTGTCTTGCTCGGTCTCTCGTTCTCACCTCGGGTTGCGCCGTACTTTGTTCGCGGCGGGCTCTACGTCGGGACGACCTTTCTCCTCTATGTCTGTGAGGTATCGCGCTATCGGTCCATGTCTTCCGTCGCAATGATCCACAACGCATTTTTTGTCGTAGTGGCCGTCATGGTGCTGCTGAGTCTTCGGTTCAACGAGGAGAACCGCTTTCAAACCACACCGCTCGACTATCTGATGGTGTTCTTGGCGATGACGTTTCCGCTGCTTCCGGAAGTGAGCGCCGATATTGCGCAGCTGGGTATCTTTGCCGCCAAATTGATGGTGCTCTTTTTTTCATTTGAGTTGCTGCTCCATGCCTTTGCCAACCGCGTCCGGCAGCTCGGTCTTGTGTCGCTCTGGATTCTATTCGGACTCGGAATCAGGATTTTGTTGTAGCGAAACAGGTTACGTAATAACCTACATTTATGAGCGCGCCATTTTCGTACAGCAGGAGCCGTGAAATGTCCTCCATGCGCGTGACGAGCGGCATCGTTCTCCTGGCCGCCGTCGCCGTGGCGGCGTGCGGTGGTCCTGAGGAAAGAAAGGCGAAGTACTTTGGCAAGGCGAATGAGTACATCGAGGCGGCCAACTATCCCAAGGCACGGGTCGCTCTGAGAAACGTGCTGAAGATCGATCCCAAAGATGCGGAGGCCTACTATCTCTTTGCGCAAGTCGAAGAGAAGGAGAAAAACTGGCGCAATGCCGTCCAGTTGTATCAGGAGGCTGTCCGCCTAGCCCCCGATCACACGGCGGCTCTCATTACTCTGGCGAAGTACTATCTTGAAGCGAGACTGACGGAGCATGTGGTTGAAGCCGCGGACACGGTATTGAAAAACAATCCTCGCCATCCGCAAGCCAACGCGCTGAAGATTGCGGCACAGGCCGTGACCGACGAAGCCATTCCTTCGGTCATTCCCAAGGCGGAGGCGCTGGCGAAGGAGTTTCCGACAGAGCCGGACGTCGCCATCCTCCTTGCGACATTGTACGGGCAGCAGCGGCGCTATCGAGAAGCGGAGACGATATTGAGACGTGCTCTTGAGTCCCACCCGAGGGATTTGGATCTGCTGAACAATTTGAACAGGATTTTGACGCAGGCCGACAATATGGCCGGTGCCGAGGCTGTCATGCGGTCGATGGTCGAGGCTGAGCCGACCTCCTTTGATCATCGGGTGAGACTGGCCCGCTTCTATGTCGGACAGGGAGCGCAAAAGCAAGCGGAAGCGGTGTTGCGAGAGGCGATCGTGCTGGATCCGAACAGCGAACAGCGTCGCTTAATGCTCGCCGATTATTTTGTGAGTATAAAAGATATGGCTTCGGCCGAACAGGTGCTTCTTGATGCGGCGGCGCAGATCCCGCATTCAACCCATATTCAGTTCGGGCTCAGTGCGTTCTATAGGAGGAGCGGACAAGACCTCAAGGCTCGCAGGCACTACACCCTCTTGGTCGAGGAATACACAGACAAACCCGTCGGCCTGGAAGCCAAGGTCAAACTGGCGGAGATGGATTTTCTGGAGGGAAAGCAGGTTGACGCCGAACGTCAGGTGCAGGAGGTGTTGAAGGCCAATCCTCGCTCATCGGACGGACTGATTCTGACAGGGCGGATGGCCTTGGTCAGACGAAACGGGAAAGAGGCGGTGCAGGCGTTTCGCACTGTTCTGCACGATCAACCGGAATTGGCCACCGTCCACTATCTTCTCGGTCAGGCCTATCAGCAGACCGGCGACATGAATCTTGCGAAAGACAGTTTTGAGCGAGCAGTGGCTCTGTATCCGGACCAGGTGGATGCCAAACGGTCTCTCGCCGTGCTTGAGAGCAAAAGCGGCCGTTACGAACAGGCTCGTGCTCGGCTCGATGACTTGCTGAAACAGCGTCCCGATGATGTGACCGCGCTCGACATGCTGATGACGTTGGACCTGGTGACGAAGAACTGGACTGGGGCTGAGCGGACGTTGACGCGGCTTCGTCAGGTTTCCAGCGGCAATAATTCCGTGGCCTTGATGGCTGAAGGACGGCTGTATGAAGCCCAGCGCCGTCTAAGCGAGGCGAGTCGAGCCTATGAACGTGCGACGGCGTTGGCTCCGAACGAACCGGAGCCGCTGCTGTCTCTCGTGAAGGTGGAGGTGGCGCTGGGACAGGCCCAACAGTCCAGGACTCGCTTGGAAGCCCTTCTTGCGTCCCGCAAGGACCATCCATTCGTGCATGGATTGCTGGGGGAGGTCTTGTCGCTCACGCGAGAGTATGAAGCGGCGGCAAGTCACTATCGTGAGGCCGTGCGACTGAATCCAAAATGGATGACGCCGTGGATCAACTGGGCCACGTTGTCGTTGTCCCGGAAGAAACCGGACGTCGCCGTACAGGTCCTCGAAGAAGGGCTCAAGGCCAACCCTGAGAGCGAAGAATTGTACATGCTGTTGGCCTCCGCGCACTCCGAGCAAGGGCAGATCGATCGCGCGATGGCCGCCTATGAGACGACCTTGCGGCTGAATCCTCGGAACCTGCTGGCGGCGAATAATCTGGCCGTGTTGCTCGTGGACCACAAAGGTGATCCATCGAGTTTACAACGGGCCTTCGCGCTCAGCCGAGATTTTGAAAAGGAGGCGCCGCATCCTCTCTTTATCGACACCCTCGGTTGGGTGCGTTTTAAGATGGGGCAACAGGAAGAGGCGATTCGGTTGATGAAAGGCGCCGTTGCTAAAGCTCCGGAAACGTCCGTCTTGAACTATCACCTTGGGATAGCCTTCTTTCAGTCCGGTCAGCGCGCCGAGGCCCGCACCTATCTTTCAAAGGCGCTCAAGAGTTCCGATCCGTTCGAAGGACGGCGAGAGGCAGAGCAGGCCCTCGCGCAGATAAGGGGGTAAGGCGATTCTATGGCTCGTGCTGTTCGATCGGTAATGGGCGTTCTGTTCATCGTAGTGGTGGTGGTCGGATCAGACTGGCCGGTTCATGCCGGTGAGGCGGCCACTCCCGGGATCGTGGCGCAAGTCGAGCCGGGGTACCGTCTAGGCGCCGAGGACACCCTGCTGGTGTCGGTGTGGAAGGATGAACAGCTGACGCGTGAAGTCATTGTCCGTCCGGACGGGATGTTTTCGTTTCCACTCGTCGGCGATATCCAAGCCGAAGAGCGAACGGTCGAGGACATTCGTGGCGAACTCGTGAGACGGCTGACAAAGTATATTCCCAATCCCAATGTGTCCGTCGCGGTCACGAAAGTCATCAGTTACAAGGTCTACGTCATCGGGCGGGTGAATAAGCCGGGTGAGTACGTAATCGGCCACTATACCGATGTGCTGCAGGCGCTCAGCCTTGCCGGTGGACTGACTCCGTTTGCTGCGGAGAACGACATTAAGGTCATGCGGCGAGTGCGGGGAGAGCAATATGCCCTTCCCTTTCGCTATGGCGATGTTCGGAAAGGCAGAGATTTGGAGCAGAATATCATTCTCCAGCGCGGCGACGTCGTCATGGTGCCGTAACAAATGCGGTGGAGGCGTGAGGGGGAAGGCTGTGATCGATTTCTATGCATGAGAGGATTGTGGCAGATCATCCTGTGGATCTGTTTCATGGAATTTGGCATGGCATTCCACATCGAGGCGGCCGAGTGGTCGCTCTCGCCATCCATCGGGGCGAAAGGGATTTATAACAGCAACTTGCTATTGACCCCTCTCCCCCATAGCGAAACCTATGGCTATTGGGTGACTCCGGCAGCAGAGGTGGCCGGCAAGACCGAACGTCTGGACGTCAGCAGCCGGATGGCCGTAGATGTCGTGGGATACTTCGGTGGAGAGGACAGGCAGTTCACCAATGTCTTTGCGCCGTTGGCCGTACGGTATAAGACCGAAAAGGATCAGATCGGTTTCACCGGGGGCTTCACCCGCGACAATACGTTGCTCGGTGAATTACAGGAGACAGGGGTCGTTCTGCAGTTCGCTCAACGGAATCAGTGGACATTTAATCCTACGTGGACAAGAAGTCTGACCGAAAAGCTGTCGGTTCAATCGAGTGTTCAGTTTTCGGATTCCACATATGAGAGTAGCCGGTTGGTGGATCACCGGGTCGTGGGCGGGTCCGGAGGGTTGCTGTGTCAGTTGAGTGAGCGGGATCAACTCCAATTATTGGGGTCATATACGCACTTTCGCACGACCGATTCACCATTTGGGTTTCAAGCCAGTTTTCCTGGAATCAACATGAGCCTGACGCATGCCTTTTCCGAATCGCTGACCGGGACCATCAACGGAGGTCCCAGATTCTTGTCGTCCACCTCACAGACTCCGGTCGGCGACATCACGTCTCGCGAGACGGTCTGGTTGGCAGGAGCGAGTATGACGAAGAATTTTGAGCGGGCCAGGCTGCATGTCTCCTTTTCTCGGGATCTGACACCCAGTGGGTTTGGATTGCTCATCCAGACCAATCGAGGAGAGATCGCCGGTTCATATGAGCTCTCAGAAACCTTGACCGGCTCCATGAACGTGGTTGGAATTCTTACGTCGGGAAAGAGCAGCGCGGCCATCGGCGGAGTCTTTCCGGATAGCAGCTATGTCAGCCTGACCCCGAAGATCTCCTGGAAGTTTCTCGAGTGGTGGCAGGCGGAGGTGTCGTATATGTATCGATGGCGCGACACCGACACGGCCATCAGTTCAGCCCAATCCCATGCGACGACGTTCATGGTGACCTACTATCCACCAAAACTTTCATGGTCCCACTAAGGCTATGGCACAGACACAGGGTTTGATGCAGGCATCCGATCGTACTATGAGCATGAAGGACTATCTTGCGGCCTTTCATCGCCGGCGCAAGCTTATTCTCCTCACCGGCTTGAGTCTCTTGACGGTGTCCCTGACGGTGGCCTTTCTCTGGCCGCCCACCTATAAGTCGATGGCCACGATCTTGATCGAAGAGCAGGAGATTCCCTCCGACCTGGTCCGTTCGACCATCACCAGTTATGCCGATCAACGGATTGAGACCATCAAACAGCAAGTGATGAGCCGCACGACGCTCTGGAAAGTGGTCGAGCAATTCGATCTTTACCACGATCAGCTGAAGAATAGTCCGGCGGAGGAAATCGTCAAACGCTTCATCAAGGACATCGAGGTGGAAGTGATCAGCGCCGATGTCGTGGATAAGCGCACGCAGCATGCGACCAAGGCGACCATTGCCTTTACCGTGGCGTATCAAAACCGGTCTCCCGAATTGGCGCAGAAGGTGGCGAATGAGTTGACCAGCTTGTTCTTGGGAGAAAACTTGAAGAGTCGAGAGCGGCAAGCACAGGAAGCGACGTCATTTCTTCAGCAGGAAGCGGATAATCTCGCCCGGCATATCGGTGAGATCGATGAGAAAATCGCGTCATTCAAACATCGGGCGGGCGGAGCGCTTCCTGAGTTGACGCCGCTCAATCAGCAGATGATGAATCAAGCCGAGCGCGAGTTTCAACAGATCAGAGGCCATGAAGAGCGCAAAAGCTATCTTGAAGGAGAATTGGCGACGATCAAGCCGAACACGCCGATTCTATCCGTTACAGGAGAACGCATTTTGGATTCTTCCGAGCGCTTACGGGCGCTTCGTGCCGAATTTGCCGGGGCTGCCGCCAATTTGTCTCCGGATCATCCGGATATCATGAAGATGAAACAGGAAATCGAGGCGTTGGAAAAAGAGACGGGGCAACTTCCCGATGCGGAGGAAGCCTCGAAGCGTCTTATCGATGCGCGCGCGGCGCTGGCCGCCGACTTAGAACGATTGGGAAACGAGCATCCCGATATTCTTCAAACCAGGAGAAAAGTCTCCGCGCTTGAGCAGGAGGTACATCGGCTCAGAGCCGTTCCGAACAAGATCATCGCGCAGCGGCCAGAAAACCCCGCCTATATCAATCTTCAAGCCCAGCTGAATTCATCAACTGCTTCGTTGGAGGCCCTTCGCAAGACTCGTGTGGATGTGAAGCGCCGGCTTCAGGAGTATGCCACGCGTTTGGAACGGGCTCCGGAGATTGAACCGGAGTACTTGGTCCTGACGCGGGACCGAGATACCTCGGGCCAAAAGTATCAAGAAATTCGCTCGCGATTGTTGGAAGCGAAGGTATCGGAAGGCTTGGAGGTTCAGCGGAAAGGCGAGCGGTTTTCGCTGATCGACCCGCCCAGTCTGCCGGAAAAACCTTACAAGCCGAATCGCATGGCCATCGTCCTTCTTGGTTTCATTCTTGCCGTGGGCGGCGGAATCGGTTTAGGAGCGGCGGCGGAATCATTCGACCATTCGATCAGGACGCCGGACCAGCTTGTCGCCTTGACTCAGCATTTCCCCTTGGCGGTGATTCCGTTCATGCCGAACGAGGACGATGTGTCCCGCGTGAAACTGCGACGGCGGATCGTGCAGACGGCGGGGATCGGCGCCGTTGCGACAGCCCTTGTCGTCTTACATGTGTTTGTCGTCCCGTTGGATGTCCTGTGGTTTACCGCTCTGCGGCGGTTCGGGATGGAGTAAGGAAAAAGTTTGCTATGAATCGAATTCGAACCGCGCTTGAGCTGTATAAGGATTTGCGGGGCTCCTCTTCTCATGAGGAGAGCCCGAAGAAGACGGCCCAGTCGGTGCCGCCCCCGATCACCTATACCAAAACCAGATCGCTGAACATTCCGCACGCCGTTCTGCACAAGCATCGAGTCATGGCGGCGCACAACAAAGGCCCGTTCGTCGATGCGTACAAAATTCTTCGAACACAGGTCACGCAGCGATTGCGGGAGAACGGGTGGAATGTGGTGGGGGTGACGAGCCCGGGGTACGGCGAAGGCAAGACGCTGACGGCCGTCAATTTGGCCGTGAGTCTTGCCATGGAAACGACCCAGACGGTGCTTCTCGTCGATTCGGATCTGCAGGACCCCACGGTTCATCGGGTGTTCGGCTTGACCGACTGCCTTGGCCTTGCGGACTATTTGCTGGACGATCAGCCGGTGGAGGATCTGTTGCTTCACCCGGGAATCGGGCGATTCGTCTTGTTGCCGGGGGGGCGGGCGATCTCAAGCTCCACCGAGATTTTGACCTCACCCAAAATGGTGGCGCTGGTCGAGGAGTTGAAGCATCGCTATCCCTCCCGAGTCGTCATCTTCGATCTGCCTCCGTTGCTCCATACGGCGGATGTCTTGGCCTTTTCCCCCTATACGGACGCGCTGCTGATGGTGGTGGAGGAGGGGAAGACGACGGGTGAGGAACTGCAGCGGGCCCTGGCGCTGGTCAAGAATTCGCGTCCTGTTCTGGGAACGGTGTTGAACAAAGCCGGCCGATCGTCTCTGACGCTTGCGCAGATGAAGGCCATGGTGGCCACGTAGTCCACGAGGTCGGCCGTCGAACGGCATACCCATGTACGAAGCATTCTACCGATTCAAGGTTAAGCCGTTCGCGCTCTTGCCGGACAGCAGCTTTCTCTATCACGGTTCGGAGCACCAGGCCGCCTATAATCTCTTGGAATATGGGATTCTGAGCGAGGCGCCGTTTATGGTGCTCACCGGAGATCCCGGCATGGGGAAGACCTCCCTGCTTCAGCAACTCATCGCGGAATATGGAAAGCATCATAAAATCGGGCTGATCACCAACGCTCGGTATGATATCGAGCAACTCTTGCCGTGGATTTTGTTGTCCCTTGGGCTCAGCACCAAGCGGCTTGACCCGATCGAAGCCTACCATCTCTTTTCAGAGTTTCTGTCCCAGGAAGCGAAGCGCTCCCGACGAGTGATTCTTATCGTCGATGAAGCGCAAAGCCTGGGGGCTGAGTTGCTCGAAGAATTGCGGCTGTTGTCCAATATGAACGACGGCAAGACCTTGAAGTTGCAGATCGTCCTCTCGGGACAACCCGATCTCCATACCCTGCTCCGGCGCAGCGACATGACGCAATTCGCCCAGCGGATCGTCGTCGACTATCATCTCAGGCCGCTCTCGGAAAGCGATACCGCCAAGTATATCCGCCATCGACTACGAGTCGCCGGTGGATCGCCGGCGCTTTTTACGAACCGGGCCTGCGCGCTGGTGTATCGATTAAGCCAAGGGAACCCGCGACTGATCAATCAAGTCTCCGACATTGCCTTGACCTACGGGTACGCCGAACAGGTGAGGATCATTACCTCCAAATTAGTCGCCCTGGCTGCCGTCGATCGAAGCAAGGGAGGCATTCTTCCCCTGGCCGAGAAAGAACAGTTGATTGAACTCGCATCGGCTCCTGAAGATCCTACGGAACTGGATGATCCTCTTCCAAGCTCGGAGTCGAATCCTGTGACGGCTGAATCGGCCGAGGCCCATCCGATGAGTTCTCCGGAAGAAGACTATGCGCGGGCGATGGATTTGAAAGAACGAGGGCGATTGGAAGAGGCGGTGGAACTGTTTCATTCAGCGGCCAGGGACAAGTCCATGTGGTTTAAGGCCTATTCACAAGTCGGATTGTGTTACGTCAAGATGAAAGAACATCATGCGGCCATACAGGCGTTCCGCACTGCTCTGGACGATTCCACGGCTCGGCAGCAGGATATGCTTGACGTGCTTTATCTCTTGGGGCGCAGTCTCGATGCCATCGGGAAGGCCGATCAAGCGCTGGAGGTCTACCACCGCATCAATCATTTGGCCCCAACGTATCGAGATGTCGCGAGTCGGTTGCGAGGGTCGCAGCCGGCACAGAAGCCGTCTGGTCACAAAGGGGCATCTGTCAGGGACCAGCCCTCGTGGTTCAGCGGCGCGATCAAGACGGTTCAACGCTTTCTCATCGGCAGTCATAAGTAAACGTCCCTCTCTTTCTGTCTGCATGATGTGATTTCTGCTTTGACCGGCGGGTGCCGTCGGGAAGTTGGGAGGCGTAACGAGCGAGTCATGTCAGATCCGATCAAGGATGTGTCCGAGCCTGAAGTGAGCCCCGCGGAGCGCTATGAGCGGGGGCTCGCGCTCAAAAAGGCCGGGCTATATAAGGCGGCGATCGACCAGTTTGCACTGGCCGCAGTGGAGGTGACCTTGGCCCTCAAGGCCTATGCACAGATGGGACTCTGTTATAAATTATCAGGCTGCTATGAGGATGCCGTCACGGCATTTCAACAGGCACTTAAGGCCACACCAGGCTCATCCAAGGAAACCGTTCAGATCCTCTATGTCCTCGGCCGCACACTGGAATCGTTGGGGCGAGTTGCGGAAACACTGGAAGCCTATCGCTGGATCAGGCGGGAGGATGCGGCTTATCGGGATGTAGCCGAACGTATCGAACAGCTCAGCGCTCGCCGTCCGACCGCAGCCACAAAAAAGAGCTAGCTCGATGCAGCGGTTATGTGGGGAGCGAGGAGGCTCGCAATTCGTATTCGAACTGCGTATCCATCAATATCAGAAGCAATCTCCGCTTCCCTGCGTACGCTGTTTGTGCGGGAAGACAGGGTACGTCACTTTCGGGCTGATTTCCTCCGCGTAAAACTTTCGTCAAGTAGGTTGTGTTCCTGTGGTAGGCTCATCCCTCAACATCTGGAGGGTGGATATGGACTGTATTCTGATTCGCCATGGCATTGCGGTCGAACCCGATGAGTGGGACGGAGCAGAGGAAAATCGTCCGCTGACGGAGAAAGGCAAAAAGCGCGTCAAGCAGGTCGCGCTCGGGCTGGCGGCACTGGACTGTAAGCCGACGCACCTGTTTACGAGCCCGTTCGTGCGGGCCTACGATACGGCGAGACTTCTGCGTACGGCCGTCTGTCCGGCGCTGAAGGTCGAGACACGGGAAGAGTTGGCCGTCGGATCAAGGCCCGACCGATTGGTGGCACTCCTCAACACGCTCCCGCCGGATTCGGTGGTGCTGTGCGTAGGGCATGAGCCTCAGCTCGGTGAAGCGGTGAGCCTGTTGCTCTGTGGAAAAGCTTTTCCCAACTTTCCGTTTAAGAAGGCCGGGGCTGCGTGCATCGAGGCAACGGGCATCATCAAACCGAGTCAGGGACGGTTGCGCTGGTGGTTGCCGCCGATGCAACTGCGGATCTTGGGCAAGCGAACGCGGACACAGAAACAGGATGAATCATGTTAGGACGGGACTGTTTTCGTCCCGACGGCAGGCCTGTGGTTTTGTAATACGGGGAGGATATATGCCCGGAGCTCGTCCTGGATTTCTTCCGGAGATTTTCTCGCGTCGATAATATTGAAGTGAAATTCCATGGCCATCTTGTCGAATTCTTCGATCAGCAGCGATTGATATTTCTTGAAACTGTCGTAGAGGTCGCCTCCGAGACGGAGATCCATGCCGGATTCCCAGTAGTTCATTCCGGTGGTTTCGATGACTCGAAGTGCCAACGTTTCGACGTCGATGCGGAGATAACACACCAGGTCCGGAATCAACGCAAATCCGAAGACGTCACGGATCCATTTCCGGTCGGCGCTCCGCACGAAGTCACGGGCAAATGCCGTATAGATATAGCGATCCGCCAAGACGACGAACCCTGATCGGAGAGCCGGAATGATCTGATGTTCGAGGCGATCGGCGAAATCCGTGGCATAGAGGAGACTGAGCGACCACCGGTCAAGAATGTTGCCGGCCTTCGCCGCTTCGATCGTCTTGGACATGAGGTTGGAGCGGGTCCAGCCGGTCGTGATCACTCCATAGCCTTGAACCTCCAGCCATTCCTGCAACATCTCAAGATGCGTCGTTCGCCCGACTCCGTCGGTGCCTTCGATCGCGATCAACTTACCCTTCAGATCACTCGGCTCTAGGTATTTCAAACCGTCGCCAAAAAAGCGTGCGTCGGCCATAGGTGCCTCGTCTTGGTTTATAGCCACGGAGCGCCGTTTCCACGAGCGCCCGCATGTGTTCCTGTTGCAGTTCGATATCGTGCGTCGCATCCATCGTCAAGAGACCATATTCGCCGACGATTTTGTCGTACTCGGCCAGGATCCGTGATTGAAAGAGTCTGAAACTTTCAGTGACGTCAGGACTCAGGTCCAGGTCCATACCGGCTTCATAGTACTTGAACTGGCCGCGAGTGCCTCTCAGGAGCCGGGAGATGGCCACTTCAATGGGGACCTTGAAATAAAAGGCCATATCAGGCCGGATCGCAAACGCATAGAGTTTCCGAACCCACTCGTTCGCCACGCCGCGCACGACGTCGCGTGCAAACGCCGTGTACATGTAGCGATCGGCGAGGACGATCATGCCGGCCTTCAAGGGAGGGAGGATTTGATGATACAGGCGGCTGGCAAAGTCCGTGGCATGCAACAGGCTGAACGTCGTCGGGGTAAGGCTTTTCGACTTTTTCCCTCGTTTCGTGGTGTCCTTCACCAGTTCCGAGGAATTCCACTCGGTAAAGAATACCCTGTGGCCTTTGGACTCCAGCCACTTGTGCAGCAGTTGCAGTTGGGTGCTTTTGCCGGACCCATCGATGCCTTCGACGATAATCAGTTTTCCCGGATGAGGATGAGGGGCTGTCGCGAGCACATGGGATTCGGTCATGATTTCTTGGGTTCCAGGGACACTCTTGAAAATTGAACCTTCCGCCGGAAGACTTGCTCGAACAGGTCGGCTCTGTTCTGCGCAGCCCACAACTCCATCTCTGCATCCCCGGTCAGATGAACCTCGATCGTGATCTGCTTCCCAAACTTGACGTGCACGGCTTGAACCAACGAGAAATGGGTTCGGTCGAGTCCGTCGGCGATCCGTAACAACGAGGCCAGGATTCTGACCACTCGTTGCAGGCGTGGTGTCAGACAGTTGAATTCCTCGTGCTTCAGTGCCGGGACGGCCCGACGGTGGTAGCGGGCCACCATGGCGACCACATCGATGTCTTCGGCCGTCAATCCCCCGAGGTCGCTGTGTTTGATCAGGTAGTAGGCATGCTTATGATGCTGTCTCGGATTGATGAGGTACCCCGCATCATGCAAGATGGCGGCGTATTCCAGCCAGGTGCGCTCTTGAGGTCCTAAATGATGGTCTCTTTTCGTTTGATCGAACAGGCTCAGCGCCAAGCCGGCCACATGCAGTGAATGACTCTCCGGTGCGTGACAGCGTCGGGCAAGGCCGATCACGTTGCGACGACGCACATCGGGGATATCCTGTTCGGCTTTCAATCCCTCTCGGTGCCGTACGATAAAATCGTAGATCACACCTTCCCGAATGGCCTTGTCGCACAGTGTGATGGCATGCAGTCCAGACAACTCCAACAGACACCGGAGTACTACGGTGGCCGGTAAGAGGGTGTCGATCCGTTTCGGGTCCAGGCCGGGAATAGCCAGGCGAGTCTTGACCGATGATCGAGCCAACTCCGTTCCGAGACCGCGGATATCCTTTAATGATACGGTTGCAAGATTCAGCTGAGGCAACGGTCGTCCGGTGTGACGGAGATGGATGATCTCACCGACATTACCCGCCATACCGGAGGTGGCGACCAGGGAGTGGAACTTCTTCGTCTTGAAGCATCCAAGCGCATCCCGCAGCTCCGTGAGCACGATCTGCTCGAGGGCGCGCATCATCGACTCCGACGGAGGCGTTTTAGGAAGGCATTGTTCGGCTAAGCGGATCGCTCCCAGCTTGAGACTTTTGCCGTGGATCAGGCCTTCGCGATTGCCCACGATCAATTCTACCGAGCCGCCACCGATGTCGACGACCAAGGTCGGCCCGTCCGGGAGGGCGATACTGTGCTTGACCCCCAGGAAAATCAGACGGGCTTCTTCCGTCCCACTGATGACCCGCACCCGCAGTCCCATCTGCTCCATAATCAAGGAGACGAAATCACCGCCGTTTTGCGCTTCGCGCACGGCACTGGTCGCGACGGCGATGATCCGGTCGAACCCTTTGTTGTGGGCCAGCGTGACCAACGTTTTGAGAACGTCCAACGCCCGGGACATGGCCTCGTCCGAGAGGCGCTTGGTGGCAAACACGCCGTTGCCCAGCCGTGTCATGTCCTTGAAACGATCGAGTATCTTGAAGCTGGCATCGGGAAGGATTTCAGCCAGCACCATATGAATCGAGTTGGTCCCAATATCGATGACGGCGAGTTTAGACACAGACGTTCCTTAGGATCGGAGCATCAACGGACCTTAATGAATGCGTAGGCGCCTGTCAACACTGTGCGTTACAGGCACAGCTGGGGGAGCATCGCGGAGTGGAAGGTCTCGATTATTTGACGACGAAATGGACGCTCCGGTTTCTCTGACTGCATTCGCCGGAATGGTCGAAACACAGCGGGCGGTCTTTTCCGTAACTTGTGGTCGTGACATCGATGGAGAGGCCCAGCTCCCGAAGGTAGGCGTGCACATTTTTTGCTCGGCGTTCGCCCAGCACGAGATTGTATGCCGAGGTGCCGGATTCATCGCCGCGCCCTTCCAAGAGAATGCGGGTGATTCGATCGCGTTGCCGGTCGCGTTGAAGGTGTTTGACGTCGGCGTCCAAGGCTCGCATCGCGTCCATCCGGAGTGTGTCCTGGTCGAAATCGAACAGGACGTCGCCGAATATCCCATGGGCCAGGCCGGTCGCGTTTCGAGAGAAGAGGTCTGACTGCATGGCCTGGCTCGTTCGCGAGTCGGTCAGGTGCCTGTCGTCGGGAGGGATCTCTTTGATCGCGGGTTCCTGGATCAGTTCCGCTTGTATCGACCCCTCTTGTCCCGATTCCGCTCCCCACCACCATTTTGCCGCGCAGCCCTGGAGAAGAAGCATGACGAGGACGAACGTGCTCGACGCCATGATCACGCGAACTTGTCTCATAGATCCTCCTCCTCAGGAAGGATGGGCCGATCGTTACCGAGGAATCGTCGGTGCCGCGTCATAGATCGGTCGGGTATCTGTGATCGGTTCCCATTTCAAGATCGCCGCTGAATCCTCAACGTACGCCGGCGTCCGCATGCCGTTCAACACGCAGGTGACTCCCGGTGTGCTGGCGAGGAGCCACAACATTTTTTGAGAGAGCGATGCGGTGCGACGTGCGACCGGCAACAACGGGTCGATCGCTCGTGCGACTCTTTCCGTCTGTGTGCGGCTTCGCATGGTCGCGTCTCGCCGGAACCCCCGCAGCAGCGTCAACAGCTCCGGAACGTACCGTTGACGCCAGTGTTCCCATTGCTCGGCTCTGTCTCCGGAAAGCTGGTGAGAGAGGAGCTGCAAGACGCGGTTGATTTGTGGGGCGATCATATGGTGCTCGATCTGTTCCCAATGTTCGAGCCCTTGAATCTGCGGATGAATCCGGCGTAGTTCGGCAGACCAATTGAAGTAGTCGGCCGGCGCCGTCCCCGCTCCGGACGGGGGGATGTTGGGTGCGAGGGTATTTCGGTATTCCTCTTCGAGTGCTCCCACCGTACTCAGTTGTTGATCGATATCGATGGGCGGATCTTCAAGCGGGAGATCGGCCAGCCGCAACATCCGGTTCGGAATCACCATGGCATTCAAAGGCCGGTTCACCAAAATCGCGATATCGGTCTGCCGTGCATACTCGAGCACGGTCTGGAGCGGAGGCCGGCCGGTGTTGGCGGTCCTGGCGGCGCCGGACTCGAGGAGATTCATCGGACATTGCAGCACCCGAAAGTGATGAGCAGGCGCACCGACGGATCGAGCCGCGGCTTCAGCGGCGTGTACCATACGCGCGAGCGACGTCGCTTCCGGGTCATCTGCCGCAGCGGTGACGGTATTGGACGATACGCCGTAGAACCTGAGCCGTCCTGCCGACACCTGTGTCTCAAAATAGGCAAAGGCCCGTTCCACTCGCGCATAGAACTCCTCGCGACGTGCGGTGAGATCATCCGTACCACGATGCTGAGATTCTGAGAGAAAATATTCAGGATTATGCAGAAGACAGCAATCGAGCGTTGCCAGACCCAGCCGATCGAGAGACAACGTCAGCTGGTCTGCCAAGAACTCAGGATGGATGCAATGCCATATACCGTCTCCGTATTTCACCAGTTCAGGGTAGGGGCGGCCGGACTTCTCCTTGGCTTCGGCCAGTTTGAGATTCTGTCCCTGGACATACCCGATTTTTGAAACCACGATGACTTCGTCACGACGAATCTCACCTGAGGTGGTCAGCTCGGCCAGCACGGAGCCGACCAACCGTTCGCTGTCGCCGTCCGTGTAATTCGTCGAGGTGTCGATGAGATTGCACGCCCCTCGCAGGGCTTTTTTCAGCGCGTTCCGGTAGTCGGCATGCTGCATATCGACGCGGTATGTGCCGAACCCGAGCCGTGTCGTGGTCAAGCCGGTCGCCCCGAGCGCCGCAAAGCCGTGAGCCAGGCCTGCGTCGCCGTCCCGCGCCATCGCTCGAGACGCATAGGCCGCGGTACCTTGGACCGTGGCGTATCCTGACAAGCTGGTCCCTTGCAACAACTTTGGTTCGGTTCCACGCTCTCTCGGCGCAGGCCGGTCGGCCTGCAACGCCTCTGCAACCGAACGGGGATCGGTGATCGGTTGCCTGCAGGTGTAATTCCGACAGATGTACAACGTCGGTTTGCCGGAAACGGCCTGTCTGTCTTGTAAGAGTGGAAGGGAAGATGGGTGCCCCGGAGAACTCGTTGCCACGATGCGGTTGGGAAGATAGCAATGCGCCACCGCCTCCCGGAGGGCGTGAAGGTCATCCTGCGACTCATGGCCCACGAGGGCCAGTTCCACCGGTCCTTCGGTCAAAAAATCCACCACGGCCAGACTCTTTGCGAAGGCGCGTGGGTAACGGGTCAGTTGCCGACCGTAGGCGCGTATGGCGGCGATCGCGGCGCGGCGCCAGTCGTCACGATCAAAGTGGAAGGACAGTCGGGCGAGCGCGGACGCGGCGACGGCATTGGCGCTGGGCGTAGCTCCGTCCATGCCGTCCCGGTGTCGGAGAATAAGGGATTCATGGTGTGTCGCCGTCGTGAAGAATCCGCCCAGCTCGTGGTCCATAAAGTCGCTGATCACGTATTCCGCCAGTCGCGCGGCTGCCCGAAGGTATGATTCGTCGGCGCCGGCTTCATAGAGGTCCAGCAATCCTTCCGTCAGGTACGCATAGTCTTCCAGATAGGCATCAAGATGGGCACGATCGCCGCGTGAAGTGCGCAGTAAGCGGCCGTCGGGCTTGGCATGGCTGCGGAGCAGAAAATCAGCCGTTTGTTGAGCGCTTACCAGATAGTCGGCGCTGCCAAAGACTCGGGCTGCCTCGGCCATGGCCGACAGCATCATCCCGTTCCACGCGGTAATCACCTTGTCATCCAGACCGGGAGGGACACGATGTCGACGAGCGTCGTACAGCAGGGGCTTCGCACGGGACGCGCTCTCCGTCAACTCATCGGTCGTCAGGTTCAGCTGTCTGGCCACGTCGTCGAGAGGTCGCAGCCGATTGGGGATATTGGTCTTTTCCCAATTGCCTGATTCGGTGATGTCGTAGAGCGCACAGAACCGCCGCGCGTCCTCGTCGTTCTTGAGGACATCCCGTATCTGGGAAGGGGTCCAGACGAAAAACTTTCCTTCGACACCTTCGGAGTCGGCATCCGTCGATGAATAGAAGCCGCCTTCCGGTCCGGTCATTTCTCGGCGCACATAGTCAAGGATCTCGGTGGCCACCTGTCGATAGAGCGGCTTCTTGGTGACTTGATAGGCCTCGATGTACACGCGGGTCAGGAGCGCGTTGTCATAGAGCATCTTCTCAAAATGCGGTACCAGCCACCGTGCGTCGGTCGAATAGCGTGCAAAGCCGCCGCCGATGTGGTCGTAGATTCCTCCGGCCGCCATCATGTCGAGCGTCTTGGTGACCATCGCGAGGGTCTGCGGATCGCCCGAGCGTCGGTGACTCCGGAGCAAAAACGACAATCCCGTCGCCGGGGGAAACTTGGGAGCGGTGCCGAACCCGCCGTGGGTCTCGTCGAAATCGTCTTTGAACTGAGCGGCTGCTTCTGCAAGCACTGCTTCGCTGATGGAGATGGGGGAGGGCAGCTGTTTGGAACCCTGCAATTGGGCCGTCAGTTCTTTGGCCTGGTCCTGGACTTCGGATGGACGTGTCTCCCAATAGTCGGCGATTTGTTTCAGCACGCCGGCGAAGCCGGGCCGACCCCACCGGTCTTCAGGCGGAAAATACGTGCCGGCAAAAAATGGTTCTTGCGCGGGCGTCAGAAACACCGTCATCGGCCAACCGCCCTGGCCATGATTCATCGCGACGGTGGCGGCCATGTAGATCTCGTCGAGATCGGGCCGTTCTTCCCGGTCGACCTTGATACAGACAAACCATCGATTCATGAGGTCCGCAATCACCTTGTTCTCGAACGACTCCCGTTCCATGACATGGCACCAGTGGCAGGCGGAGTAGCCGATCGAGAGGAGAATGGGACGATTCTTTGTCGTTGCTGTTTGCAGGGCTTCCGGACCCCATGGATACCAATCGACGGGGTTGTACGCATGTTGAAGCAGGTACGGGCTGGTTTCGTGAATGAGTCGATTGGGCGTTTGTTTCTTGGGATCGGATGACATGGGATCAACCTAGCATCGAGACGAGAACAGCGTCAACGGAGTGATGCTCGTATCACGTGAAACGTCTCTCGTATTTCGCAAACAACGATGAAATAGGATTTGTTTCACCCCGCGCGTCACGCGTCACGAGGGATGGGTTTGTGGTAGGCTTCAGTGGAGGAAGGAGAGCTCACCGGCACCCATGAGCGAGATCGGCCCCTATTCGAATTACCGGTTGACGGTTCGCCTCGAGCTGGCCAATAAACCCGGCATCTTCGCCAGGGTGGCGGCTCTGTTGGCGGAGGAACAGGCGAATCTCGGGGCGGTCGACTTGGTATCGGCGACCAAGACGCGCATGGTTCGCGATATCACCTTCGATGTGCAGAACGAGGAGCACGGTGAACAAGTCGTCACGCGACTGGGCGAACTGCCCGACGTGACCGTGCTGTCGGCATCCGATCGTATTTTCCTTCTTCACCTTGGAGGCAAAATTCGGGTCGGGAGCAAGTTTCCGATCAGTACCAGAAACGTGCTCTCAATGGTCTATACGCCGGGAGTCGGTCGCGTGGCTCAGGCGATCGCGAAGGATAGGTCGAAGGTCTATACCTTTACGAGCAAGAGCAATAGTGTCGCGGTCGTTTCGGACGGGTCCGCGGTGTTGGGGTTGGGCAATCTTGGTCCGGAGGCGGCTCTTCCTGTCATGGAAGGCAAGGTGATGCTCTTTAAAGAACTGGCGGGTATCGATGCCTGGCCGATCTGTGTGAATACGCAAGAGCCGGACGACATCGTGCGGATCGTCCAGGGGATCGCACCGGGATTCGGCGGTATTAACTTGGAAGACATCAGCGCACCGCGCTGTTTCGAGATCGAGCGGAAACTGAAGCAGGTGCTCGATATTCCCGTCATGCATGACGATCAGCATGGCACGGCCGTGGTGCTCCTGGCCGCGTTGACGAATGCGCTTCGGGTTACGGGGAAACAACTGGAACAGGCTCGGATTGTCGTCAATGGCCTTGGCGCCGCGGGAACGGCGTGCTGTCGCATGTTGTTGGCTGCCGGAGCGGCCCATGTGTTGGGGTGCGACAAGGAGGGCATCATTCTGTACGGGGAAGCCGAGCAATTACGAGCCTGCCGGACCGATCTTCGCGCCTGTTTGACGCGTGACAGTCCGAAAGGCACGTTGCGTGACGATCGGTCTGTCCGTCGGCAATGTGGTGACTGCTGCAGATCTCGATCTGATGGCTCCGGATCGAATCGTCTTTGCGTTGGCGAATCCAGATCCGGAGGTTTCGCCGGAGATCGGAGTGGCTCATTCCGCGATCTTTGCGACCGGGCGGTCGGACTATCCCAATCAGATCAACAATGCCCTTGCCTTTCCGGGGATTTTTCGAGGGGCACTCGATGTTCAGGCCAGCGAGATCAATGAAGCCATGAAGTTGGCCGCCGCGCAGGCCATCGCCCACGTGATTCCAGAGGGCACCTTGAGCGAAGACTACATTATTCCCAGCGTGTTTGATAAAGCAGTCGTTCCTTGTGTTGCGCGGGCCGTCGCCGCCGCGGCGCGAGCCAGCGGGGTCGCCAGAAGACGGGCAAAAGCGGACGATTCCCCCATCGTTGATGCTCCCCCCTATAGCGAGGGAGAGTAGCCAACCCTCGACGACAGCCTTCTGGCCGGCGATCTGGCTGTGGTACAATGCGCCTTCTTTGAAGCCTGGGGGGGCCATGCCGTTCTCGACCGCGAAATTTCTGAAATTCCGAAGCGGCATGCAAAAACGCATCGGTTCACTCCGTTCAAAGACGGAAGACAGCCTGGACTTCGCCGTTGATACGATGATGGAAGAGCGAGTGGATGGGTTCTTTCGGGTTGAACAGGGGCTTGAGGAAATTATCAAGTCCCTCGTCGAGATCGAAGAAGAATTGGAGGCGATCCGAGATCTGAGCGGTGCCATGCGTCTGGAATCCAGACTGGAGTTCGTCGAAGACCGGTGGGATGAATTCGACAGCGAAATTCGTGAACGCCCTCGACGGCGTCGCAAGCGGGTCAGTCTCGCCGATATGCTCAAGGCCGCGAGCGGATCAGGACAGTTATCGGAGAGTCCACATGCTGTGACTAACGCCGTGGATGCCTATGCGATCATGGGGGTGGAGTTCGGCAGTTCACTCGCCGACGTCACAGCTGCCTTTCGAATCAAGGCAAAACAGTTGCATCCGGATGCGAACAACGGCGATCGCAGCTCAGAACCGGAACTCCGCCGCATGTTGGAAGCCTATCAGTTTCTCAAGGAATATCTCAGCCTCAGCAATACAGAACCGATGTCGCCCCCGGATCGCTCCTACAGCCCGTCTGAGTGAGGCACTTGTACGATGACCACCCCACAGCACTACATCACAAGCGCACCCGCACTCAGCGAATTGTGCGAGCAACTGCGGGACAGCCCTCGCCTGGCGCTCGATACGGAATTCGTCGGCGAAGAGACGTTTGTGCCGAAGCTCGAACTGATTCAAGTCGCCACCGAACACACCGCCGCCATTATCGATTTTCCAGCCGTTCTCTCCGGAGGCGCGCTCGATGGGTTCTGGGAGATTGTCTGCGATGAGCGGGTTCAGAAGGTCGTGCATGCCGGACGGCAAGACCTGGATCTCTTTGCCGTCCATGCTGGGCAAATCCCGAAGCCGTTCTTCGACACTCAGATTGCCGCGGCGATGGTCGGCTTTGGCCCGCAGGTCGCCTATGCCAACCTGGTCCAACGGGTGCATGGAAAGAGACTGGACAAAGCCCATACCTTTACGAATTGGAGTGCTCGCCCGTTGTCTCACGATCAACTGGCCTATGCATTGGAGGATGTGACATTTTTGTTGGCTATCCATGACCATCTGCACGGTCGGCTGTCGAAACTTGGAAGGCTCCAGTGGGTGGATGAAGAGTTCTCTCGTCTTGAAGGGGTCGTCGGCGAGACTCGTCGTGAGCCGCAAGAACGCTACCAGCGCATACGAGGATGGGATCAACTCAAGCCGAAATCCGCCGTGGTCCTTCGGGAACTCGCGGCGTGGCGCGAAGGAGAGGCGAAGTGCTGCTTCAGCTGGCACGACAGCCTCCGCGACATCAGGATGAGTTGCGCAAAGTGAGAGGTCTCCATCCGTCAGAAGTCGATCGCAATGGAGAGTCGATATTGGCTGCGATTCATGCGGCGTTGGCACTTCCACCATCAGCGTGGCCGGTGCTCACCAAGGAGCGGAAGCCTGAACCGGAATCGAACGGGTTTGTCGAGCTGCTGCAGGCGATCGTCAAAGCGCGCGCGCTGGAGGAAGAGATTGCGCCGACCTTGTTGGCCACTACGTCCGACCTCCAGGAGTTAGTCGAGGCCAAAACGAATCGATCGGCGCTGGATCTCCCACTCCTGAGGGGATGGAGACGAGTCTTGGTGGGAAATCTTCTGCTGGATGCGCTGGACGGGAAGGTTGCCTTCACCGTCGATCAACGCACCAGGACGATTCGGTGGTCGCCTTCTCTGATCGCGGAGTGATTCCGCCTGCATGGACATCCGTCTCTGATCGCGCGCACGGAGGTTCGGAGTCCACAACCTACAAAAGCTTCTTGATCGAGTCCGCCGGCCTTGCCAGTACGGCCTGGTCTCCCTTCTCCACGATCGGACGTTGAATCAGATCCGGGTGTTTCACCATCAGGTCGAGCAGTTCATCGTCGGAGCGCGGTGTTTTGGCCAGGCCCAGTTCTTGGTAGATCTCTTCTTTGGTTCGCAGCACGTCCTTGGGGGACAGTCCGGCCTTCTTCAGGAGGGCTTTTAATCGTGCTTTGGTAAACGAGTGTTCATAGTAGTTGATGGCTCTGAAGGGTGTGCCGCTGTCCTTGAGCAGTTGGACGGCTTGTCGGCATGTCGTGCAGGTCGGTTTGTGATAAATCGTGATATCCGCCATAATAACTCCTTGGTAAGAAGACGCGCCTTGACGATTTTTTCCGGTCTATGATAGATCCCAGCCGATAGCATTTCTAGCAGGATGCGGAAAAAGTCCGCCAGCGTCGTTTTCGCTTCGCTCAGAGGCTCAAGGTACAGCCCAGAGTACTCTTCGCCTCTTTGCTTGCTGCGGCCTTGCTGGACGGTCTTTTTGCGCATCCTGCGGGGCTGTTCAGCATCGTCCTACACGTCGATGTCGGCGACGTCTGCTGAAGTCACAATTAGTTTTTCCGCAGCTTGCTAGAACAGGGGCCTGTATGCCGTGGGTCGGAACCAACTCCACCGGTCAGTTTGCCTGTGCCACGGCTTCCCAACGCACGCTGAAACATCTTCGTATCAAACGGAAAGGTCAACCGGTTGTGGTCCTCGGCCATTTGCTGAATCGCAAAGGGCAGGAGGCCGCTTTCGAAGTGTTCAACGACCGGATCGCCCTTGTCAAGTTCAGCGACGGGGGCGCCGCGGGGTACGATCCAGCCGAACTCTTGCTTCCCACTGAAATCGATGACAAGGGCATCGCCTATTTTGAAATCCGCCCGTGCCGATCCTGCGAAATCCTGTTCCCGCTCACCCTGGAAGAGTGTGACTCGGACCGTGAGCCGGAACAATGTCCTGATTGCATCGGATGAGACGTCCATGTTGATGTTAGTCCACGAGCGGAGCCACTTCCAAGGCCTTTTTCAGGAGGCAGTCTCCTGCAATCCCCTGTAACACCATCGGGAGCATCGCTCCGTCGATGGCGCGCACGGAGTGGACTCGGAACCCATCCGTGGATTTCTGCCCTTCAATCTTGAGGGCGTGACAGATTTCCAGTTTTTTCCACGCTAAATTCGCCAGGATGTGATCAGCTGCCAACAGCTTCGTGTCTGTGACGGTTCCATCGATCGCGACCTTCGCAGGAATTCGTGTCTTATCTTTGGGGAGCTCGCTGACGACGGCAAACGCGACGACCTCCTCTTCTATTCCCGCGGAGACCGTGTGCGCGACGCCGACCATGACGATGAGCATGCTGTACAGGAAGCAGGTTGTGTGTCTCATGCACGTTCCTCGTTCATTACCTCGTCCGGCCCTCGTTGTCGATGCGCTCTCAATTCAGTATGCCAAGCACGATTTTCCATTGCAAGAATGACGCACGGTCATGGTAGAGTAAAAGAACGCGGACAATGATGCAGCTGCCTCCAAGGGTGATTCATGCCTCATGATTTCATGCCAGGCTTAGCTGGTGTTCCCGCAGCGACCTCATCGATCAGCGATGTCGATGGGCAACGCGGCATACTGGAATACCGCGGTATCCGAGTCGAAACCCTGTGCGCTGATTCCTCGTATCTGGAAACCGCCTACCTCTTACTGTTCGGGCATCTTCCATCAGCGGCTGAACTCCAGCAATGGACCACGGACGTGACCCATCATCGGCGCATCAAGTTCCGCATCATTGATTTCCTGAAGGATTTACCCGAGTCAGGGCATCCCATGGATGCGCTCCAGGCGGCGGTGGCGGCACTCGGTATGTTTTATCCGGGGCGGAACGTCAAAGACGTCGAGAACAATTATTGGAGCGCGGTGCGACTGGTCGCCAAGCTGCCGACGATCGTCGCGGCTTGGGCAAGGCTCCGTCACGGAAACGATCCGATCCCGCCGCGGGACGATCTCGGATTCAGCGAGAACTTCTTGTACATGCTCACCGAGTCGGTCACCCCATCCGTGTGGGCGGACATCTTCGACGATTGTTTGATTCTCCATGCCGAACACACGATGAACGCCTCTACGTTTACGGGGTTGGTCACGGCGTCCACGCTAGCCGATCCCTACACCGTGGTCGCCTCGTCGATCGGTGCGTTGAAAGGTCCTCTGCACGGGGGGGCGAATGAAGAAGTGGTGGTCATGCTCAGAGAGATCGGCACGGCGGTGAAGGCGAAGGCGTATGTCGAGCACGCATTGCAGAACAAGAAAAAACTGATGGGATTCGGCCACCGCGTCTATAAAGTCAAAGATCCTCGGGCCACCGTTCTACAGGAACTCTGCCGACGGCTGTTTCAGGAATGTGGAAGCTCTCCGTTGTATGAAGTTGCCTTGGAGGTGGAGGCGGCAGCCGGGCTGCTGCTCACGGGTAAGGGTATCTATCCCAACGTCGATTTTTACTCCGGCATCATCTACGACAAGATGGGGATCGATATCGATCTCTTTACGCCGCTCTTTGCCATGTCGCGGGTGGCGGGCTGGTTGGCCCATTGGCTGGAACAGTTGCGGGAAAACAAGCTGTTTCGTCCCGATCAAATCTACTCCGGCGAGCATAATCGCCCCTATGTGCCGATCCATCAGCGATAATCCACGTATTGACGAGCCCTTCCACGCCCTTGACTTCTACTGCGGTCGAATTATCTATCTCCCAGGCGGTTGAATCGGCGCGGCGCCAGTGACGATAATCTGACAATCAAATAGGAAGCCAAGGAGGAGGTTACTATGGCACTCGTACGATGGGATCCGTTTCGGGAATTGGAAGAAGTCTCAGATCGGTTGAATCGGATGTTTGCACGCCCGGCTGCACGAGCGGCAAGCGGGAAAGAAACGATGATTGTGGCGGATTGGACGCCGTCGGTCGACATCAGCGAGACGGAAGGGGAGTATCAGATTAAGGCTGAAATCCCTGATGTGAAGAAAGAGGATGTGAAGGTCACGGTGGAAGACGGCGTGCTTACGATTCAGGGCGAGCGGAAGCACGAGAAAGAAGAGAAAGGAAAGAAATACCATCGGATGGAGCGCTCGTACGGCAGTTTCGTTCGGACGTTCTCCTTGCCGGATGTGATCGAGGAGGAGAAGGTGAAGGCCGAGTTCAAGGATGGGGTGCTCAACCTCCATCTGCCGAAGTCGGAAAAGGCGAAACCGAAGGCGATCGAAGTGAAGGTGGCCTAAGCGGATTTGCTGAGAGCTTCTGAAACAAAGGCCCGCCTCTCCAGGCGGGCCTTTGTCTTTCTATCGTTTGTCGGCCCCTGTTTTACATGGTTTTTACCGGCGCCCTCTCATCGCGTCCTTGTCGTGTGAATCATGACAGGGCATTCTTGTTTTTCGATCGGGTGAATCCAATCAGATACCGAATCTATTTAGATACAGGTTCTCTATCACAGCGCCGCTTCCACCCTAAGAAATGGGATTGCCATCGGTTCAGGAAGCGTCTCGTCGACCTCTCCGTATTACGATCGCGAGCGCGGTGTCAGCAGTTTAAGTAATCAGACCACATCATGATGATTTAGGAAGAGTGGCGAAGGGTCGAACGAGGATTTCTGGAATGAAACTGGCATTGCCGGTATCTCGGTCAATCTCGGGTCGCAGCCAGACTGGATTGTTTTGTCCAGCATTCGACCTCTTTGTATGGCTCCGGCCTGGGTCGGCGAATCCGGCGGTGATTTCCCCAGAATCACCGTCGGGTGTCGCAGTGAGACGTGGCGAAGGACAGGATCTTGCAGAAAGAGGATTGACGGAAGCTAGGTGTATGGAGTACACGCATGACCCATACAAACGGAAGGAGGCAACTTGTGAGAGTTACACATCTGCGAGCACCTGCGAGCCTGCCGGGCCGATCTTCGTTCCTGTTTGACGCGAGACAGTCCGAAAGGCACGTTGCGTGATGCGCTGAAAGGCGCCGATGTCTTTATCGGTCTATCCGTCGGCAATGTGGTGACTGCTGACGATCTCGATCTGATGGCTCCAGATCGAATTGTCTTTGCGCTGGCGAATCCAGATCCGGAGGTTCCGCCGGAGCTGGGGACCGCTCACTCTGCGATTTTCGCAACTGGACGATCGGATTATCCGAACCAAATCAACAATGCGCTCGCGTTCCCCGGGATCTTTCGAGGCGCGCTCGACGTTCAGGCCAGCGAGATTAATGAGGCCATGAAGTTGGCCGCCGCGCAGGCCATCGCCCACGTCATTCCGGAAGGCACGTTGAGCGAAGACTACATTATTCCCAGCGTGTTTGATAAGGCCGTTGTTCCTTGTGTCGCGCGGGCTGTTGCCGCCGCCGCGCGAGCCAGCGGAGTCGCGAGAAGACGGGCGAAAGCGGACGATTCCCCCATTCTTGAGTAATCCCCCATCGTGACCGAGGGCAGCCAAGTCTCGACGACAGCCTTCAGGCCGGAGATCCGGCTGTGGTACAATGCACCTTCTTTGAAGGCTGGGGGGCCATGCCGTTCTCGACCGCCAAATTTTTGAAATTCCGGAGCGGCATGCAGAGACGCATCGGCTCACTGCGTTCAAAGACGGAGGACAGCCTGGAATTCGCCGTTGACACGATGATGGAAGAACGAGTGGATGGGTTTTTCCAGGTTGAGCATGGGCTTGAGGAAATCATCAAGTCCCTGATCGAAATCGAGGAAGAATTGGAAGTCGTTCGAGACCTGAGCGGCGCGATGCGCCTGGAATCTAGACTGGAGTTCGTCGAAGATCGGTGGGATGAATTCGACAGCGAAATTCGTGAACGCCCTCGCCGACGTCGCAAGCGGGTTAGTCTCGCGGATATGCTGAAGGCCGCCAGTGGAACAGGGTCACTGGCGGAGAGTCCCCATGCCGTGAATAACGCCATGGATGCCTATGCGATTATGGGGGTGGAATTCGGCAGCTCACTCGCCGACGTCACTGCTGCCTTTCGCACCAAGGCGAAACAGTTGCATCCAGATGCGAACAACGGCGATCGCAGCTCAGAACCGGAACTCCGCCGCATGTTGGAAGCCTATCAGTTTCTGAAGGAATATCTCAGCCTCAGCAATACAGAACCGATGTCGCCCCCAGATCGTTCCTACAGCCCGTCTGAGTGACGTACCTGTGATGATGACCACCCCACAGCACTACATCACGAGCGCAACCGCACTCAAGGAATTTTGCGAGCAACTGCGAGACAGCTCTCGCCTGGCGCTCGATACGGAATTTGTGGGCGAAGAGACGTTTGTGCCGAAGCTCGAACTCATTCAAGTCGCTACCGAACACACTGCCGCCATTATCGATTTTCCAGCCGTTCTATCCGGGGGCGCCCTCGATGGGTTCTGGGAGATTGTCTGCGATGAGCGGGTTCAGAAGGTCGTGCACGCAGGACGGCAAGATCTGGACCTCTTTGCCGTCCACGCCGGGCAAATCCCAAAGCCATTCTTCGACACCCAGATTGCCGCGGCGATGGTCGGCTTCGGCCCTCAGGTCGCCTATGCCAACCTGGTCCAAC
>JABMDK010000006.1:65676-67302 GCA_015903995.1 Nitrospira sp. | reverse complement strand
GGATCTCCCACTCCTGAAGGGATGGAGACGAATCTTGGTGGGCGAGCTGCTACTTGACGCGCTTGACGGGAAGGTCGCCTTCACCGTCGATCAACGCACACGGACGCTCGGGTGGTCTCCCTCAGGGGATGTCACTGATCCTTAAGCGATTCAACCCGAGGATGCTGCAAAAGCCCTCCAGCCGTCGTTCTCGCGTCGCTCAAGGCTTCAACGTACCAACCGCGTACGCCTCAGCCTTTCGCTCGCTGCGGCCTTGCTGGACGAGCTTTTTGGCCATCCTCTGAGGTTCTACAGTGTGACTTTAGGTTCGTGAATCGAGAAGTCTGATCTACAAAAATTTCTTGATCGAGTCCGCCGGCCTTGCCAGCACTACCTGGTCGCCCTTCTCCACGATCGGCCGTTGAATCAGATCTGGGTGTTTCACCATCAGGTCAAGGAGCTCATCATCGGAGAGCTGTTTCTTGGCCAGGCCCAGTTCTTGGTATATATCTTCTTTGGTTCGCAGCACGTCCTTGGGGGACAGGCCGGCTTTCCTCAAGAGGGATTTTAACTGTGCTTTGGTAAACGATTGCTCGTAGTAGTTGATAGCTCTAAAGGGTTTTCCGCTGTCCTTGAGCATCTGTACGGCTTGTCGGCATGTCGTGCAGGTCGGTTTGTGATAAATCGTGATATCTGCCATAGTCACTCCTTGGTAAACAGACGCGTCTTGACGAGTTTTTTCAGTCTATGCTTAGATCCCGGTCGGTAGTGTTCTTGCAACAAGGTCGTGTATGCCGTGGGTTGGAACCAGCTCTGCCGGTCAGTTCGCTTGTGCCACTGCTTCCCAGCGAACACTAAAGGATCTCCGCATCAAGCGTAAGGGTCAGCCTGTCTTTGTCCTTGGGCATGTGCTTGCTCGCAAAGGACAGGAAGCAACGTTCGAAGCCTTCAACGACCGACTCGCCGTGGTCAAGTTCAGTGACGAGGGGCTTGTGGGGTATGACCCACGAGAGCTCCTTCTTCCGACTGAAATGGATGAGCACGGCGTTCCCTATTTTGAAATTCGGACCTGCCGATCCTGTGATGTGCTCTTCCCCCTCACTCTAGAAGAACGCGAGTCAGACCAGGAACCGGAGCAGTGCCCAGACTGTACTTCCTGATCAGCCGGACTTCCAATGCTAATCGACAAAGGGAGCCACTTCCAAGGCCTTTTTTAGCAGGCAATCTCCTGCGTAGCCCTGTAACACCATCGGGAGCATGGCCCCGTCGATGGCGCGCACTGAGTGGATCCGGAATCCCTCTGAAGACTTCTGGCCTTCGAGCTTGAGCGCATGACAGATTTCCAATTGTTTCCAGGCTAAATTTGACAGGATGTGATCGGAGGCCAGAAGCTTCATGTCGGTGACCGATCCTTCGATTGCGACTTTCGCCGGAACCCGTGTCTTATCTTTGGGGAGCTCGTTGACGACGGCGAACGCGATCACATCCTCTTCTATTCCGGCAGAGGCCGTGTGCGCGACGCCGACCAGCACGATGAGAATGCTGCAGAGGAGGAAGGCTGAGTGTCTCATTCACGTCCCTAGTTCATCACCTCGTCCGGCCCTCGTTGTCGATGCGCTCTGAATTCAGTATGCCAAGCACGATTTT
>JABMDK010000006.1:55217-65576 GCA_015903995.1 Nitrospira sp. | reverse complement strand
GATCCTCCCGTCACTAGGGTTCCTCCTCGTGACGGGAGGTCTGCTTCTGATCGGATGGGTTGCCTACCTCTGGTTTAAACCTGCCCCTGCTCCCTACAGCTACCGTTCATCAGGCCAGTTGGTACATTAAAGAGGATAGCCCTATTGGATCCGTTCGATAGGGGCATCTTTGCGTATTGCATCTTGATTGAAAATGAGTAGAGTTTCCCCGTGTTAGTTGGCATCTTATCGATGCCGGCTATGGCTACAGGCAGAGGAGGCGCTGATAGCTGTCTGCAGACAAGAAGGCGTGTCGACCTTCTGCCTCGCTGTCGACCCTGTTCAAACACCTGACCTGTTTGAGGAGGTACAGATGAAAACTCTCCGGTATTCGCTGATGACGGTGGGACTGGTGCTGGCGCTCATGGGGGTTGTGGTTGTCTTCAACTTCGGTCAGCCCTCGGACGTGTTTTCATCGGCTTGGTGGATGATTGTCGGTGGATGGTGCTTGGCATTGATCGGACTGGGGATCGACATCATGCATCTGTTCACGGCCGCCCCGCGCGACCCCACGTATGTGCTCCAACCAGAGACGAATCGGGCGAAAGGAGTTGAGGGAGGCGTCACTCGCATGTGACGATATCCCGCTCCTGTCTTACCAATCCCAAGCTCCTTCGTTGGGGTGATGCCTCACGATATACCGCTTACTGGTGCATGTTCGGACCCTAACCTCACTCTGGGGTTCCGTGTCTCAGGGATCGAAAACTTTTCGCCATCTGACAGAGAAGTCATTGCGTCCTGCTCTTGTGAAAATTAGCGGGCTGAGTTTATCATGACGCCCGCAAGGCGTGAGAACCTCTTACATATGGAGCATTGGGCATGAAACAGGATCAGAACAAGTCGTCAGTATCGACTCGAATCGAACGGGACACGATGGGAGAACTGGCGGTTCCCGCTGAGGCCTATTATGGAGTGCAGACCGCGCGCGCGATCGAGAATTTCCCGATCAGTTCGCTGCGCATGCCACGGGCGGTCATTCGAGCCATGGGGATGATCAAACGGGCTGCGGCGACGGTGAATCAGGCCCTTGGTTTGTTGGGTAAAAAGCCGGCGGAGGCGATCAAACAGGCGGCCACGGAAGTGGTTGATGGCAAGCTGGATGCCGAGTTTCCCGTGGATATTTTTCAGACTGGGTCAGGCACGTCGACTAACATGAACACGAACGAGGTTATCTCGAATCGTGCGACGGAGCTGCTTGGCGGTGCGCGCGGCAGTAAGCTCGTGCATCCCAACGACCATGTGAATCTTGGCCAGTCGAGCAACGACGTGATCCCCACGGCCATTCATATCGCTGCGTCGGAGATGATGCAGCAGCAACTGCTGCCGGCGCTGACCAGGCTGCACAAGGCGTTGAAGGGCAAGGCGAGAGAGTTCGATACGATCGTGAAAATCGGGCGTACTCACCTGCAAGACGCCACTCCGGTTCGGTTGGGCCAGGAATTCAGTGGCTATGCCCGTCAGATTGAACTGGGTATGCAGCGAGTGAAACAGGCCCAGGAAGCCTTGGCCGAAGTGGCTCTCGGAGGAACGGCGGTTGGGACGGGGTTGAACTGCCATCCTAAATTTTCAGCCAAGGTGATGGCGATCATTTCAAAAGAAACCGGGTGCTCATTTAAAGAGGCCAAGAATCACTTCGAAGCGCAGTCGGCTCAGGATTCCCTGGTTGAAGCCAGTGGGCAATTGCGAGTGTTGGCCGTGAGTCTCATGAAGATTGCTTCCGGGCCTCGCTGCGGGCTCGGCGAAATCAATTTGCCCGAGACGCAGCCTGGTTCTTCGATTATGCCGGGCAAGGTCAATCCTGTCATCGCCGAGTCTGTTACGATGGTCTGTGCGCAGGTGATCGGCAATGATGTCACGATTACAGTCGGCGGCCAAGCGGCGAATTTTGAGCTCATCGTCATGATGCCGGTGATGGCCTACAATCTTCTTCAGTCCATTGAGTTGCTGGCCACAGCTTCCCACAACCTCTCGGTCAAGTGTATCGAAGGGATCAAGGCGAATGAGGATGGCGATGTGCACGGCGCTGGCGCCGGAGATCGGCTATGAAGGCGCGGCAAAACTGGCGAAGGACGCCTATAAGTCAGGCAAGACCGTCAGGCAGGTGGCCAAAGACCAAAAGGTCTTATCGGATAAACGCTTGGCTCAACTCCTCGATCCTTGGCGTATGACCGAACCGGGTGGACCGGTGGGGAGCGCGGGCGGGTAACTAAACCGCGTACAGGTGTTGTCTTACAGGAGCTGGTCTGTATACTGAAGCCATGAGGTCAGCCGACGACAGACGCCTAGGAACGCTCGGTCTTGTGGCCGTGCTGGTTGCGGGCATGCTCAGTGGGTGTGCTGCAACCGGGCGTCAGTCGGCGCACGATCAGTCGAGTGTGATGCCGACGATGGGAACACGTGGAGCCCGTTGCTGCGCTATGGCGAAGGGCATTCCACGGCAGACGGCGCTTGCGAAGACCGCAGTACGATTTGTCGGACAGTCCCGTATTCAGGTCGGTGGACGGAACTATACGCCGGATTGCTCCGGATTCGTTCGAGGCGTCTATGCCTCGCAGCGCGTTGACTTGTACGGTGGGCTGGGTGAGCTTGATGGCGGCAACGGCGTCGGGCGTATCTTTACCCATGTGGTAGAACATGGGCGGATTCATTACGGTCCAACCGTCCATCCGGGCGACCTGGTCTTTTTTCACAACACATGGGATTTCAACCGCGACGGATTGCCGAACGACCCACTCACACATGTCGGTGTCGTCGAGAAAGTGGATCTCGATGGGACCGTGGTGTTCGTAAGTTCGGTTTCAGCCGGGATTGAACGGTATCGCATGAATCTCACGCACCCGGACACACACAAGGCCGAGGATGGGCGAGTCCTCAACGATTTTCTCCGACGCAAGCATATTGGCGACGCTCGTGGGACCTATTACCTTGCGGGGCGACTATTTGCCGCGTTTGGAACGCTTGCGCATTAACTCGTGTACCGAATTTCTGTCATGTCCTCCTGAATTCGAACGCCTGAATTCGAACGGATCCCTTGAGTAATATGGCATTTCTCTTTTCTTCACTCTCAGAGCGCGCGGACCGATGACGCGTACGGAAACATAGGTGTGTGAAACCGATGACAACTGAAACGACTCAGATTTCTGCGGATGCGGCGCAGGTCAAGATTGTTCCGATCATCGCCAAAGAGCTCGGTGTCGGAGCTGCTCAGGTTGCTGCAGCCGTGATGCTGCTCGACGGCGGGGCGACAGTGCCCTTCATCGCACGCTATCGGAAAGAGGCGACCGGTAATCTGGACGATACCCACCTGCGTACGCTGGAAGAGCGGTTGCTCTATCTGCGGGAATTGGAGGAGCGGCGTGTCGCGGTATTGGGCTCGATCGAGGAACAGGGCAAGCTCACGGACGCGTTGCGGGCGAGCATCGAGGCCGCGACTACCAAGCAAGCCGTCGAAGATCTGTACCTCCCGTTTAAACCCAAGCGACGCACACGTGCACAGATCGCCCGCGAAGCCGGGTTGGAACCGTTGGCCGATCGTCTCTTGGGCGATCCGAGCCTGGATCCCGAGCAAGAAGCGCTCGCCTTTATTCGTGTCGTGCCGGCTGCCGAAGGAGTGGAGGCGATCAATGTGCCTGATGCCAAGACCGCGCTGGAAGGGGCGCGGGACATTCTGATGGAGCGGTTTGCCGAAACAGCGGATCTTTTAGCCGTGTTGCGGACGCGATTGTGGGATCAGGGCGTCCTCACATCGACGGTGGTGAAAGACAAGGAAACGGCGGAAGAGGAGAAATTCCGCGATTACTATGCCTATGCGGAATCGATCAAGACTATTCCGTCGCATCGGGCTCTCGCGTTGTTTCGCGGTCGTACGCTCGGGGTCTTGAAGCTCGAATTGGGTTTGGGTGAAGCCCTGGACAAGGTCGTGCCCCATCCCTGCGTGTCGACGATCGCGGTGCATGCGGGTATCGAAGATCGCGGGCGACCAGCGGACAAATGGCTGGCCGGTGTGTGCGAATGGACGTGGCGTGTCAAGATGCATCTCCAGATCAGCACCGAACTGTTGGTGCAATTGCGCGAAGCCGCCGAGGCCGAGGCGATCAAGATTTTTGCCAGGAATCTGCATGAGTTGTTGTTGGCGGCGCCGGCCGGGCCAAAAGTGATCCTTGGTCTGGATCCCGGTATTCGTACCGGGTGCAAGGTGGCGGTGGTCGATGCAACGGGAAAGTTGTTGGCCACCGAGACGATCTACCCGCATCAGCCTCGGAATGATTGGCAGGGGTCGCTGGAGACGCTCGTGCGTCTCGTCGTTCAACATGGTGTGGAATTGATATCCATCGGAAATGGGACGGCGAGTCGGGAGACCGATAAGTTGGCCGGCGAGGTGATCAAAGCGGTCGCCGTGCAACGACCAGAACGAACTGTTATGAAGCTTGTGGTGAGTGAGGCAGGGGCGTCGGTCTATTCGGCCTCAGCTTTTGCCGCAGCAGAGTTTCCGGAATTGGATGTCAGTGTGCGGGGGGCAGTATCTATTGCCAGACGGGTACAGGATCCGCTGGCCGAACTGGTGAAGATTGAGCCGAAGGCGATCGGAGTCGGCCAATATCAGCATGACGTCGATCAGCGGGCCTTGGCGAGGTCGCTCGATGCCACGGTCGAAGATTGCGTCAACGCGGTCGGTGTGAACGTCAACACGGCCTCGGTGCCCTTGTTGGAACGAGTTTCAGGCCTCAACAAAGCGCTGGCTAGGAATATTGTGGACTATCGCAATGCGAACGGGCCCTTCCCAAACCGGACGGCGATCCGCAAGGTTCCTCGCCTGGGTGAGAAAACGTTTGAACAGGCGGCAGGCTTCCTGCGCATCCCTGACGGCGATAATCCCTTGGATCGTTCCGCCGTGCACCCGGAGGCCTATCCGGTGGTTGAACGGATTCTGACGCGACTCGGAACCGGGATTGTCGACGTGATGCGTCAGCCGGCGGTTTTGAAGGGATTGGCTCCGGCTGATTTCACCGATGAGCAATTCGGGGTTCCGACGGTAAGGGACATTTTCACCGAGCTGGAAAAACCAGGCCGAGACCCTCGTCCTGAATTCAAGACGGCAAGTTTCCGAGAGGGGGTTGAATCGCTGAGCGATCTGCAACCCGGCATGGTGTTGGAGGGAGTGGTGACGAATGTGGCGGCATTCGGGGCTTTCGTCGACATCGGCGTGCATCAGGACGGGCTTGTGCACGTGTCCGCGCTGGCCAATAAATTCATCAAAGATCCACACGAGGTAGTGAAGCCGGGCCAGGTGGTTAAGGTAAAAGTGATCGATGTCGATCTGAAACGTCAGCGCATCGCGTTGACGATGCGTCTTGATGATGCTGCGAGCCGTCCATCTGGTCAGACACAGTCTGGAACTAAGCCGGCACCTGACTCTCGTGGGCGTGGGCCATCGGTATCGAGTCAGGCAGCACGAGAGCCTCAGCCGATCGGCGCGATGGCGCTGGCATTGGCAAAGGCGAGACAGAAATCATAGTGCGCATCGTTCTGCATAATGAGCGAGTGCCGTGTTACGGGAGATAGAGTGACCTTCCAGCTTCCTGAGATGCTAATAGTCTGGTACTACTCATGGCGCTGTTTCCTTATGGACGATAAGTGTCTGTCTTTAGGATTCTTCTGCGCTATCCGTATCTGATTTTCAGTAAGATGATGCCGATCTGAAAAAGAAGGGTCACGGTGTTTGCGAGAATGACGGGCAGCGAATCGATCCAGATGCCGTAGACCAGCCACAACAGCACACCTGTGCTGAACGTAATCACCATTCCCCACGACAGGTCGCCGGTGGATTTAGATGTCCACGCCTGTGCGAGTTGAGGAATAAAGGCGACCGTCGTGAGTGTTCCGGCCGTCAATCCTAGTATCATGGCTCCGTCCATGTCCTACACCGGCCACTGCTCTTCGTTCCAGGCCATGTCCCAGAACATCCATTCATAGCGTGAACTGATGATGAAGGAGTCTTCCATTCGTCGCAGTTCTTCCTTGCCGGCGGTCTTGGCCCACTGATCGACTTTCTTTCGCATCCACCGCTGGACTTCAGCAAATTCCGGCGAGGCGTAGAGCATGAGCCAATCCCGGTAGGGATGATTCTTGGCCGGCTGACCTTTCCGCAACAGATGTTGTCCGACAACACAGTAGACCCAGGCGCAGGGGAGGGCGACGACCGTGATCTCTACTGCGGTGCCTGAGGCGGCGACGGCCAGCATGTGTCTGGTGTAGGCATAGTTCGTCGGAGCCATCGGCACGGATGTCATCTGCTTCGCCGTCAGTTCCCATTTCTTTCCGTAGCTCTCATGCGGCAGTCAAGATGGTGGCGACCTTTCCATCGATCGGCGCCGGTACCCGGCTTTCCATCTTCATCGCTTCGATGATTAACAGAGGATCGCCGGCCTTGACACGATCGTCGACCGCCACCAGGAGTTTCACCACTCGGCCGGGCATGGGTGGCGCCACATCACCTGGCTTTGATGGTCTGGGACGTTTGGGTTTTCCTCCCGATCCCGTCTCTTGGGATTCCGGGACACCGGCGAGCACTTCCTGAATGGGTTCAAGCGACACTTCTTCGAGTTTATCGTTGACACGAATGTAGTAGGGCTTCCGTCCGTCGATCTTTCGACCGGAGCCCGAGACCTTCACATGATAGGTCTCGCCATGCACCGTCACATTGAATTCAACCGGAGCCAGGTGTAGTTCGTGAGCGGTGGAGGGGCCCTTCGCCGAGCCTAGTTCGAGCGGCTCAGGGGTCAACTCGCCTTTCTCACGGGCTTCGAAAAAGTCGCGTGCAATCGCGGGAAACAGGACGAACGACAGCTGGTCCTCGACGGTCTGAGCCGAGTCTGGAAGCTCTTGTTTCGCCTCATCCAATTCCGGTTCCAACCGATCGGCCGGCCTGGTTTTGATCGGCGTTTCATCGCCGGTGGCGCGCGCCATCACGTCGAGATCGACCTGTCCGGGGGCACGGCCATACAATCCCAAGAAATAGTTCTTGGTTTCGGTGGTGATGACTTTGTAGCGATCACCGGTCAGCACATTGAGTGTCGCCTGGGTGCCGACGATTTGGCTGGTCGGGGTGACGAGCGGGGGATAGCCCATTTCCTTTCGCACGCGCGGAACCTCGTCGAGAACCTCTTTCATCCGATCCAGGGCATTCTGCTCGGTCAGCTGGGCGGCCAAGTTCGACAACATCCCGCCTGGGATTTGCGACATGAGGATTTCCGCGTCCACACCGGTAAAGTCGCTCTCGAACTGACGGTACTTTCGGCGAACCGTTCGGAAGTGCTCGGTGATCGGCTGGAACGAGGCGAGCTCCAGCCCCGTGTCGTAGGGGGTATTCTGGAGCGACGCAACCAGTGTTTCCGTCGCCGGGTGGGAGGTTCCACCTGCCAGCGGTGAGATCGAGGTATCGAGCATATCGAGGCCGCCGAGGATCGCCATCAACGAGGCCATGGAGGCCATGCCGGAGGTGTAATGGGAGTGGAGATGGAGCGGGACCTTGACGGCGGCTTTCAGCCGACGGACCAGATGGTAGGCGTCGAGCGGAGCCAAGAGTCCGGCCATGTCCTTGATGCAGATCGTATCCGTTCCCAGATCTTCCAGTTTCTTGGCCAAATCCACAAACCGGTCGAGACTATGGACCGGACTGACGGTGTAACAGATGGTGGCCTCGGCATGTTTGCCGCAGGCTTTCACTTCGCTGACGGCCCGATCGAGATTCCGGACGTCGTTGAGGGCGTCGAAGATGCGGAAGACATCGATGCCGTTCGTGGCCGACCGTTCGATGAACCGCTCCACGACGTCGTCGGCGTAATGGCGATAGCCGACCAGGTTTTGTCCGCGCAACAACATTTGGAGCTTGGTATTGGGCATGGCGGCCCGCAAGGCCCGAAGCCGTTCCCAGGGATCTTCTTTGAGGAAGCGCAAACAGGTGTCGAAGGTGGCGCCGCCCCAGACTTCCAGCGACCAATAGCCGACCGCATCAAGCTTCTGCGCGATGGGCAGCATATCTTCCGTGCGCATGCGCGTCGCCAACAACGACTGATGGCCGTCTCGCAACGCGACATCCGTGATCAGGATCGGTTTCCCTGGAGCCGGTGCAATTGTGAACTCGCCGGGGCGAGACACGACGCTTTTGGAGGTCTTGATCACCGGGGTAGACGACCTGGTCTTTTTCTGTGGCTTCTTCGTTGGTGGTCTTTTTTTCGCCATGATGATTACTGCATTTCTTTGAGAAACTGAAGTTTGTTCGAATTAGAGTCCTTCGTAAGCGGCGATCGCAGCAGACAGCGCCAGCACCAGATCCTCCGGTTGCTCGAACTCGTGGTATGAGTACAACTCGGGGTGGGTGTCCAGATAGGATGTGTCGAAGCGTCCCGCGATAAAGTCCGGTTCCTGCATGATCGCCTCCATGAAAGGAATGGTCGTTTTCACTCCACGGAGCACATATTCTTCGAGCGACCGCCTCATGCGGCTCACGGTTTCTTCCCAGGTGCGGCCTCGAACCGTCAACTTGGCCAACAGGGCGTCATAATAGGGCGGGATCGTGTAATCCTTATAGACGGCCCCGTCGATGCGCACGCCGATTCCACCCGGCGACAGGTATGCGGTCACGGTGCCCGTGCAGGGCAGGAAATTATTTTTCGGGTCTTCCGCGTTGATCCGGCACTGAATCGCATGGCCCTGGAGAATGACGTCCTGTTGCTGGATGCTGAGCGGCAGGCCCGCCGCGATCTTGATTTGATTCCGCACGATATCGATGGCCGTGATCTGCTCCGTCACCGTATGCTCGACCTGGAGGCGCGGATTCATCTCGATGAAGTAGAACTTGCCGGCTTGATCGAGCAGAAACTCCACGGTTCCCGCGTTGTCGTAGTTCACTGCGCGCGCGATGGCGATGGCGGCGTTGCCCATCTCTTCCCGGAGCGCCTGGGTCAGAATCAACGAGGGGGCGATCTCGATCAGTTTCTGGTGTCGTCGCTGGATCGAGCAGTCTCGTTCTCCGAGATGGATGATGTTTCCGTGCCGGTCGCCCAGTATTTGGAACTCGATATGATGCGGGCGCTCGATGTATTTTTCGATGAAGACACTGCCGTCGCCGAAGGAGGCGTGGGCTTCGCGCGCGGCGACTTCCATGTTCTCGCGCAGCTCATCGTCGGACCGGACCACGCGAAGCCCGCGGCCGCCGCCGCCGGCACTCGCCTTGATCATGACCGGGTAGCCTGCGTATTTTGCGAAGGCCAGGGCTTCTTTGACAGTGGTAATGGCCCCATCCGTCCCCGGCACGATCGGGACCCCCGCGGATTCGGCAAGCTCGCGCGCCTTGACCTTGCTGCCCATCAGGGTAATGGCATGGGTGGACGGACCGATGAACGTAATGCCGGACGCCTGGCAGAGCTCGGCGAACTCCGCATTTTCAGACAGAAATCCATACCCGGGATGGACGGCATCGGCGCCGATCCGTGTGGCCAGATCGACGATCTGCTTACTGTCCAGGAAGCCCTTCACCGGACCTGGGCCGACCAGGTAGGACTCGTCGGCCTTCTTGACATAAATCCCGGTCGAGTCCGCTTCGGAATAAATGGCTGCCGTGGCGATGTTCAATTCGCGGCAGGCGCGGATGATCCGCATGGCAATTTCACCGCGATTGGCAATTAAGATCTTCTTAAACATGTCTGAGTCCGTCAGCTCTCGTGCAGAGAAGGAATAGATCCGGAAAACGAACGCGTAAGCTAGCATAGGATCAGGAGGTCTGTCGAGGGAGCGCGCCGGTAAGAAGTCAGAATCGCTTGTCAAAACGACGAGTTGCTCTCTGTCCGTCATCAACTAATTGATCGCCACGTCCGCCGGTATTGTGTAGAATGCCCCCAACGGTTTGTCGACGTGGCGGGTTTTTCCTTCGAGCCAGGTGTTTTCATGGGGAGATACTTCTCTGTACAGGGAGACATCCGTTCCATGCGACAGACGATGAGGGGGGTGTTGGTATTGGGTATGGGGGATCGTATGCGCATGACGATGAATGGTCGGTGGGTGAGGGGTGGAGTGGCTCCGCTTGTCGCGCTTTTCTTCTTGATAGGTCTTCACGCGACTCCAGCCTGGAGTGAAAACCCTGCTCCTTCGGTGCATTGGGGCAGTACGGCATTCCCGGATCAGTATTCGACGTTGACGGGAGGACTGACCCTCAATCGGTTTACTCCGGTCGATGGGTTGGGGAACAAGTACGATTCCACGGTGGGCAATACTCTCGGCTTCAACTTGATTACGCTCAGTTGGACTCAACATTGGGGTGGG
>JABMDK010000006.1:39144-55117 GCA_015903995.1 Nitrospira sp. | reverse complement strand
CGCACGATCTGAATCTCGTTCTTCATGACGTAGTTGGTATGGACGGTGAGTTCCTCGATTGTAATCATTTTCTTGAGTCGGTAAGGGGTGCCATAGACGCTGCGCTGTGGAATTCCGGAAAAAAAGATCGCGGCTTCGCGCAGGGCTTTACTCGGAATTGTGCCGGTGTTGATGCAGACGCCTCCGACGACTTCCTTCCGCTCGATCAAACCCACCCTCTTGCCGAGTTTGGAGGCCTGCACTGCGGCTTTTTGGCCGGCTGGTCCTGAACCGATAACGAGTAGATCGTAATGAGACATGAGACCCTGTCCGCAAGAGGGACCACGGTAGAGGTTCAGGAAAGAATGAAACCTCCAGGTCGAGGCTCGACCTCAACCTTAACCTGTTTCGTCTTAGCTCTCAGTAACCAACCGACGGGCGAACTGGAATGCTGCTTCCATGTCCGGCAGTTGGGTGAGCTCAGGGGTGATTTGGAGATAGCGAACGGTATTGGTTTTGTCGATGACCATGACGGCTCTGGTCAAGAGGTAGAGACCTTCCAAGAAGAGGCCATGGGTTTTCCCAAATTCAGCTCCACGATAGTCGGACAGGAAGGTCACGTTGGCGATCTTGGCTTCCTCGGCGAATCGCTTTTGGGCGAAAGGGGTATCGACGCTGACGGTGATCAGTTCCACCATCTTATCGAGGCCTTTGTTGCGCTCACTCAGCAGATGCGTCTGTTGTTCACAGACCCGGGTATCGAGCGATGGGACGACACTGATGATCCGCACTTTCCCTGTACCTTTAGTTTGCGCGATGTTCACGAGGGACAAGTCGTTCTGTGCCACCTTCACTTCGCGTAGGGAGTCGCCGACTCTCACGCCGTTGCCGGCCAGCGTCAGGGGGTCGCCCTTGAACAGGATCTTGTTGCCTTCCCCCGCGGCCGCAGTTCCATCTGCCACCGGCATATTCTTGTAGGAAAAACCCGCGCTGGGTGATCCTCCCATCGTCTGACATCCGACGAGGCCAAGCGAAAGGCACAGCGTGGTGCCAATGAAACCAGCATATCTCGTCTGCATCGTAAGCTCCTTTCTGAAGATAATGAGTGGGGGATCCCACTCGACCTATCCATTTAGGGTGACGGTTGAATATACGCGATCAACGATCGGTTGACCAGCTCCGGCTGTTCCCATTGGGGCATGTGACCGGCCTTGGGAATTCTGACGAACGTGGATCCGCGAATTCGGTAGTGAAGCTCTTCACCCACGGCCATGGGGAACACCCGGTCGTGTTCACCCCAGATGATTATGGTTGGGTGCGTGATGCTGGTGAGGCGTGGGGCGAAATCGGTTTCCCAGGAGGGGAGGGCATTCCTGACGGCCATGATGGGCTTGATGATGCCGGGGCGTCGGCGGTTCTGGTTGGACCGTTCGATGACGGCCGGGGTGAGGAGGGTGTGGTCGTGGACGATTTCTTTCAGGACGGAATCGGTGACCAGCCCGCCGAACAGCCAGTTGCCGAAGGAGACGAGCCAGGAAGGGGCTCGAGATTCCAGAGCTTGCCTGAACGACCGGCTGGTGAGCTTGGCCATGACCTGAGACGGTAGACCGCTGATGAGCACGAGCTTGTCGACACGGGTGGGGTGGGTCAAGGTCATGCCAATGGCCAACCCTGCGCCCATAGAATTGCCGACTAGTGTGGCGTGAGGAATCTGCAGGGCGTCCATGAATCCGATACAGAAGTCCAACATCTGATCCGGCAGGTACTCAATGTCCGGTTTATCGGACAACCCAGAGCCGGGAAGGTCGAGTGTCAGGGTACGAAAATGTTGAGACAAGGCATGTTGCTGATGCTCCCATTGCCACATCGATCCGCCAAAGCCGTGGACAAGGATGACCGGAGGGCCTGTCCCGATATCGAGATAGGCGATCCGTTGTCCATGGACGAGCACGGTTTTGATCGGGATGCGCTCAATCGGGGTGCGTTCCAACGTTTCAAAATAGGGCGGGATCTGTGAGGGCGGAGCACAGGCGGTCATGAGGGACGATACAAGACAAAGGATGAGGGTCACCAGATGCCGGAGTCTGCATAGGCGGAGGATCGAGCCGGTGATGGGATTACTCCAGTTGGATGACCGTCTCATCCGTCTTCACATTGTCGCCCTCGGCAGTCAGGATCGCAACGACTCTCCCATCGATTGGCGCCGGCACCCGGCTTTCCATCTTCATCGCTTCAATGATCAACAGAGGATCGCCAGTTTTGACTTGATCTTCAACGGCAACCAACACCTTGACGACTCGACCGGGCATCGGTGGAGCCACATCGCCTGGCTTCGACGGCCTCGGCGGGATGGGGATGGAACCGGTGATTCAGGCGGCAAAATTGGCCGGTGCTCACGAGTTCATTCTGGAATTGGGAGATGGGTATGACACCGTGATCGGAGAGCACGGCTGCACGTTGTCGGGAGGGCAGCGTCAGCGGATCGCGATTGCACGAGCCTTGGTCACAAATCCACGTATTCTGATCTTCGATGAGGCGACCAGTGCGCTGGACTACGAATCCGAAGCCGTGATTCAGCAGAACATGGCGCAGATCAGCCAGGGGCGTACGGTCTTCATCATTGCGCATCGACTGAGTACCGTGCGGCCTGCGCATCGCATCTATGTCGTTGATAAAGGTGAGATCGTCGAGCAGGGGACGCATGACGAGCTGCTCCATGTCGGTGGATGTTATGCGCGCTTACACGCGTATCAAGTATGTACGGGGTAGAGGGGGGATGATGGCGTTCGGAGCGTTCTCGCGGCACTGGACGGTTTGGAGAGCAGCGTGGCAGGTCGAATCGAGCCGGCCAGCCGGTACCTCTGCTTCCGGCGGGCGTGCCACGGAATTTCTGCCGGCGGTGTTGGAAATTCAGCAGGCGCCTCCCTCGCCGATCGGTCGAGCGCTCCTCTGGACGATCTTGGCGGCCTTCACGGCTGGAATACTGTGGATCACGTTCGGCAGGATCGACATTGTCGCCACGGCTCAAGGAAAAATCATCGCCAGTGGTTATTCGAAGACGATCCAGCCGTACGAAACGGGGGTCATTGCGTCGATTCACGTCCAGGATGGACAAACGGTGAAACAAGGCGATGTATTGATCGAGCTTGATTCGACCCTCAATCGCGCCGATCGTGACCGGGCATTCAATGAATATCGAGCGGCGAAAGTGGAGGCGGCGAGATTGCGGGCCCTAATCAAGGGGCAGTCCACGTTTGAAGCGCCTTCCGATGCCGAGCACGTCCAAGTCTTGTTGCAACAACAGTTACTGCGTGACCAGTTTGCCGAATATCAGGCCAAGACGGCCGCGGCTCAACATCTGGTTGATCAACGTCAGGCCGTGGTCGAGCAAACCAAGGAGAACATTCTCCGCTTAGAAGCCACGGTGCCGATGGAGACGGAACGTGCCGAGGCCTATAAGAAGCTGCTTGAACACGAAGCGGTCACCAAGATGGACTTCCTGCAAGCTGAAGGGCAGCGCATCGACAAGACACAAGAGTTGGCCGGGCAAAAGAAGAAGCTCCAACAAGATCGAGCGGCGCTCGCGGAAGCCGACAAACACTATCGCGCCATGCTGTCAGAATTTCAGCAGACGAAACAGGCCGAACTGTCGGCGCTCGAAACCAAAGCCGCGTCACTTGCACAAGAGGTCACGAAAGCAGGTCAAAAGGCTGGGTTCCAGCGGCTGACCTCGCCGATTGACGGCGTGGTGCAGCAATTAGCGGTGCATACGGTGGGCGGTGTGGTCACTCCAGCCCAACCGTTGCTCATGGTCGTGCCGCACGACCATCCGGTCGAGGTCGAGGCGCAGGTTGAAAATAAAGATGTGGGGTTTGTGAAGGAAGGGCAGCCGGTCGAGATCAAAGTCGAAACGTTCCCATTCACCTTGTATGGCACGATTCCCGGCTCTGTGCTGACCGTCTCCGACGATGCCGTTCCCATTGAAAAAGTCGGGTTGGTGTACCAAACGAGAGTCAGCATGGATCGGTCGACGATACAAGTTGAAGGCAGACAGGTGAATCTTTCGCCTGGTATGGCCGTGACCGTTGAGATTAAAACCGGACAGCGCCGCATCATCGAGTATCTGCTGAGTCCCTTGCTCAAGTCGATGAAGGAAAGCTTGAGGGAGCGGTGAGCGGATGGTGAAATCATTTGTTCCTCTTGGGCTCTGTCTGCTTGCCGTCGGGGTGCTGGCTGCGGACTACGTATGGGCTGATGCTCCAACCGGTGGATCAAGTGGCGGCCTCTCTCAACCCTTTCCGCACCAGCCTCTTCAGCTCAGCTTGAAAGGGGCATTGGCCGCAGCCGTTGATAACAACCCTGATGTTCTGTTGTACAAAGAACGAATCCAGGAGGCCAAGGGCCAGGTGCGGACCCAGTTGGGAGCCATGCTGCCCAATTTTTCCGCCAATGTGCGACAGACCAGGCAGACACAATTTCTCGGTACCATCGGACTCTCGCCGGTGCGTACCGATCCCTTCAGCATTTTTGATACGCGTATTACCGCCACGCAGAATCTGTTCAGCCTCAGCTTAATTCAGCGGTGGCGGGCTTCCAGGGAATCGCTACAGGTGACTGAGCAGGAGGCGGAAGCCAGGAAATTGGACACGATGGCCAGCGTGGCGCTTACCTACATGGAAGGGTTAAAGGCTACGGCCATGATCAAGACGCACGAGGCGAATCAACAGGTGATGCACGAGCTACTCGGAACTGTGAAGCTTCGGCAACGTGGAGGGTTGGCCACAGGGTTGGATATCGTACGGCTGGAAGCGCAACTGGCTGCGGAGCGGCAACAGGGATCATCTGCCCGGTATGACCTTGACCATGCCAAACTGAGCCTCATCAATCTACTCGCATTACCGACAGAAATACCTCTTGTCTTGACCGATGAATGGCAGATGGATGTGTGGGATGTCCCAACGCCGCAGGGGGCGGTCGTAGAGGCCTTGAGCCAACGGCCGGAGGTTCAGGCCCAGCACACCCGTGTGAAAGCGTCGGAGTTGACCTATGCTTCCATTACGGGGGAACGGGTGCCGTCGCTCGTGGCTCAGGGAGAGTACGGGCTCATCGGCAATCGTTGGAACAACAGCCTCGATACCTACAATATGGCACTGGTCCTCCAGATCCCGATTTTTGACGGAGCCCAGCGTGAAGGCCGCATCGCCCAAGCCCGAAGCCAATGGGAGCAAGAATCGTTACGCATGAGGTCGGTACTCAACCAAATCAAGATGGAAGTACACGATGCTCTCGCCTCACTGGCCGCGGCAAAGGAACAAGTTGGCATCGCGCAGGCCGGATTACAGATGGCGACAAAGGAGCTGGATCTTGCGCGAGAACGTTACGCCATTATCACCTCCGCCAGCCACTTTGAACTGACCAATGGACTCTCGTCAGTGGCTCGTGCCAGAGAAAACCTCGTGACCGCGCTCTTCCAGCTCAATGCCGCCCGGGTTAATCTTGCCCGCTCGACCGGAAGTCTCCACGCGCTGAACTAGCATGTATTGTGGGGGCGAGTCACTGCTGGTCTGCCGTTGCTCAATCCCTGAGGTTTCCTCGATTTGGCAACACCTGTATCGGTTACTTTCCAGCCGACCCAACCCAAGGGGCTAGAGTCTGCAATACCTTGACTTGATCCAGCGCTTCACTCAGACTCCCGGTATGTACGATCAGTCTGAAAGCGATCTCTTGCGTATGTTGGCCGATCGGGCGGGGATTGCCGCCGACTATTACGACATCGCCGGAACGCACCATGTGACGACGGATGAGACGCGACGGGCTATTCTCGTGGCCATGAATTTGCGGGTCGCGACTCGCGAGGAGCTCATTGCAGAGTTAGAGGTATGGGATAACCGTTGGTGGCTGCGAGGCTGTGAACCTGTCCACGTACTCCGACTGGGACGAGAAGCAGGGGCTTGGTCGCTGTATGTGCCGTGCGAGAGTTCGGATGATTCGGCACTTTATGTTGAGTGGGCACTCTACGCGGAGAGCGGAGAGACGCAATGTCAGCGAACGGAGGGGCCTGGTCTCAAGGTCGAAGAAACTCGCACGATTCAGGGACGCCGGTTTGTGCGTGTTGCGATGGCGTTTCCCGGAGACCTGCCGCTCGGCTATTACTCCGTCACAGTCCACACGCAGGGAGGCTGTACGAATACGAAGACTGCATTCCGTCTTATCGTTGCACCTGATCGTTGTTACATCCCGGATGAACTTCAGCAAGGTGTTCGATGGTGGGGTATTGCTTTGCAGCTCTATTCATTGCGGAGTCACCACAATTGGGGCGTCGGCGATTTTCGAGATCTGGGTGCCGTCATCGAATGGGCGGGAAAACGTCTGGGCGCTGCGGTGATTGGGCTAAACCCACTCCACGCGCTCAAGAATTCGAAGCCCTATCATATGAGTCCCTATTCACCCACCAGTCGCCTGTTTTTGAACGACTTGTATATCGATGTGACCCAGGTTCCAGAGTGTTGGACGGGCCCGGATGTGCAACGTCGGCTTACCGATCCTTCAGTTCGCTCGCGGATCGAAGAGGCTCGGCGCTGCGAGTTCGTGGATTATGACGCGGTGAGGTCGATGAAACGCGAGGTGCTTGAACTGTGCTACGAAGTCTTTCTTCGGGACAACTTCGAAGGAGTCGAACCGGAGTTGACTCCAACGACGGATCGGGGAAGGCGTTTCCAGCACTTCATGGAGCGGGAAGGGGAATCCCTGGCGCACTATGCATTGTTTCAAGCTCTGGAGGAAGACCAGCAGTCTGCACCCTCGACGGCGACAATCTGGGAAGACTGGCCGGAATCCTATCGCACTCCGACGTCGGAAGGGATAGAGGGATTTCGACGGCGACAGATGCCGCGGGTACGATTTTTTCAATTTCTGCAATGGCTGGCTGCGGACCAGCTCCTTGCGGCGGTGAGGAAGACGCACGATGCCAGTATGCCGATCGGCTTGTACCATGACTTCGCGCTGGGCAGCGATCGCTATGGCGCCGATGGGTGGCTGAATCAAGAGGTCCTGGCGTTCCAGGCCGACTGCGGTGCGCCTCCCGATGCATTTGCTCCCGAAGGACAGAATTGGGGATTTTCCCCACTCGACCCAGTGCGCCTGCGCGCGAGCGGTTACCAGTACTTTATCCAATTACTCCGCAATAATCTTCGCTATGGGGGAGCAATCAGGATCGACCACGTCATGGCGCTCTTTCGACTGTTTTGGATTCCCCGTGGTCTCCCGCCTGCGATGGGAACCTACGTGCATTACCGGGACGACGAACTGCTGGCGATCTTGGCGTTGGAGAGCGTGCGGGCGAAGTCGTTGGTGATCGGCGAAGATCTGGGCACTGTTCCCGATTGGGTGCGTGACCGACTGGGACCAGCCGGTGTGTTGTCGTATCGAGTCTTCTATTTTGAGCGAGAACACTGGGGAGGATGGAAACCCCCGACCCAGTATCCTGCTCAAGCCCTCGCCGTCGTCACAACGCACGATCTTCCAACGTTGGTCGGGTATTGGGAAGGGGTAGATATCGAGACACGATCCGCACTTGGTCTCTTTCCTTCGGAGGAGGCTCGGAATGCGATGTGGTCGGAGCGGCATCGAGAAAAAGCAGGGATTCTCGCGGCATTGAAGTCTCAAGGACTCCTGCCGTCCGGAGTATCGGAGGATCCAGCCCAGGTGCCGAAGATGACAACTGAGTTAGTAGAGGGGATTCATCAGTATTTGGCCCGTACGCCCGCTTGGATTGTCTTGGCCAATATTGACGATGTCATTGGTGCTCGTGTCCAGACCAATCTGCCGGGGACGGTGGATCAGCACCCGAATTGGTGCCGGAAGTTGAGTCTGCCGGTTGAGGAGTTGGCCCAAGATGCTCGATTCGAACAGCTTGCGGCGCTGTTGCGTTTGACTCGCCCTCTTGTGTAAGTACTTCCGTGAAGGAATCCACACGGTATCCATGGTTTCGATTCAGGGGTTGTAATCCTCAGTCAGGCGGAGCGAGTCGATGATTGCCATGACGCATCGTGACCGCCTCGTGCTGGCCGTCGCGGCGGCGTGTTTTCTCATCATCTTGGTCATTGAAGAGTTCGCTCCGGCCAACGTCGTCGGCGCCTATGGGTATGTACTGCCGATCTTGTTGGTGACCACTCTTAGGAATCGAACGATTATGTTGGTGATGGTCGTGGCCTGTGTCGCGGCAACCTATTCCGGTCTGCTCCAACCGACGAAGCCGGGCCGGTTTCAAGCCGCGGTCATCAATCGAAGCGTCGTTGTCGGCGTGTTATTGTCGGTGGCATACCTCGGGGTGAGCTGGGAAGAACGGAAGGCTCGAGAGGAAGCAGCGAGGGCGGCACTGGCCCGAGAAACCGAGAATTTGCTCAAAGCCAACACGCAATTGGTCCAGGCCAAAGATCAGCTGAACCGATCGGAACGGTTGGCTGCGGTAGGACAGCTCGTGGCGTCCGTGGCGCACGAGGTGGGTACGCCGCTTCACTCGATTGCGTGGCATGTCCAGGCTCTGGCCGAGGAGCCCGATGCGACGCCGGAGATGAAGAAACGGATCGCCGTCATCGACGACCAACTCACGCGGGTCGTTCGAATCATTCAGGATTTATTATCTTCTACCAGGCCTCGCCAGCCTGAGCCGCAATGGGTGCCTGTCGCGGACGTGGTCGGTCCCTCGGCGGTCTTGATGGAACCGGCCTTCCATGAGAAGGGGATCACGCTGACGGTCGACATTCCGACGGATCTTCCGCTGATGTGGGCAGACAAGGAAAAAATCCATCAAGTCTTGGTGAACGTCTTGGCCAATGCCCTCGCCGCAACTCCCGCACAGGGGAACGTCACCATCCGGGCGGGAAGTCGCGAGGCGTCGTCCGCCGAACTGGAACGAGGTCGGTTGGTCGCAGATAGCATGTCGTCGTTGGTGATTACGATCGAGGTGGAGGATACAGGATGCGGGATGCCGGAAGAAGACGTACAGAAAGCCTTTGAACCGTTTTTCACCACCAAGGCGGTTGGCAAGGGGACCGGCTTAGGGCTATTCTTGAGCCGCGAATCAGTGGTGACTCATGGCGGCAACCTGGCGTTAACGAGTGAGATCGGGCACGGCACGACCGTGACGATGACGTTACCGGCGATGCGATGTGAACCTATTCATATGAGGGAGGAGGCGTGATGCAACCAGCGACGATTCTGGTGGCCGACGACGACATGGTTGCACGCGAGCTGTTGGCGGAGGCACTCAGGAAGGAAGGGTATCATGTCGAGGCGTTTGCCGGCGGCGCGGAGGTGATTGCGCGTGGACGTCAGGGACGGGTTGATCTAGTGTTGACGGACATCCGCATGGGCGCGGTGGATGGGCTGACGGTCTTGCGGGAGTTCAAACGAGTGAGTCCCAATACCGCCGTGGTGGTGCTCACCGCATTCGGTTCTCTGGAGGGCGCGATCGAGGCTATTAAGCAGGGGGCCTACGATTATTTGGCGAAGCCGTTCAAGAAAGAGGACATCAAGCTGGTGGTCAAACGGGGGTTGGATCACTGCCGATTGCTTCAAGAAAATGCACGGTTTCGAGAGGAGTTGAAGAATAAAGATGAATGGTCTCCGCTGGTCGGAAGCAGTACGGCAATGTTGGAGGTGTACAAGTTGGTAGCGCGGGTGGCGGAGAGCAAAAGCACGGTCCTACTCCAGGGGGAAAGCGGGACCGGCAAAGAGCTCATTGCTCGGGCCATTCATACGAACGGCCCCCGCCGGGACAAGCCGTTTATCCCGGTCAATTGCGGTGCGTTGCCCGATACCTTACTGGAATCGGAAATGTTCGGCTATGAGAAAGGGGCCTTCACGGGCGCCGTCGGGACTAAGGTCGGGCTCTTTGAGTCAGCCACCGGAGGGACGCTGTTTCTCGACGAGATCGGCGAGCTTGGACAGACGCTACAGGTGAAGTTGTTGCGGGTCATGCAGGATCAGGAAGTTCGCCGTGTCGGGAGCACCACATCCACCAAAGTCGATGTCCGGATCATTGCCGCCACCAATCGAGATCTTGAACAGTTGGTGAAGGAAGGAAAGTTTCGGGATGATCTCTTCTACCGGCTGAAAGTCGTGCCGATCACGTTGCCGTCATTGGTGGAGCGACGAGAAGATATTCCGATGCTGGTGCATCACTTCTTACAAAAGTGCGCGGCAGGCACGGCCCATGCTGTCCGGGGAGTCCTGCCTGAAACGATGGCGCTCTTGACCCAATATCGATGGCCAGGCAATGTTCGAGAGCTTGAAAATGCGATTGAACGAGCGGTGTCCTTAAGCCACGGGCCGCTCCTGACACCCGAAGATTTACCCGAGGTGATTCGCCAGCATGCAACCAGTGAAGCCGATGCACGACTTTCGCACGTCGATCAGCTCGATGAGGTGTATCTGACTCTAGAAGAGGTGGAAAAACGTCATTTAACTCGCGTACTCAAAGAAACAAAGGGAAACAAGGTGAAAGCAGCAAAGATCCTTGGCATCGATAGGCGAACGCTCTACCGTATGGCAGAGCGTTTCGGCCTGGATCTTGGAGAAGAAGCTGAAGGAACTGAAAAAGAGCCTGTTTAGGGCTTCGATCCGTAAAAAGTTTCAGTCGTGTACGTGGTCTGGACGATTTTCAGTTCGTTCTTGATCAGACGAAGCTTATTTTGAGCATTTTGAGGAACTTGAGGTTCAGTGGGACTCCACCCTTGGAACATCGTTTGCTTTCCCTCTGAGGAGACTTGTAGACGAAGACGAGAACTCTGGTCAGTTTCAGCCGCCACAGACGCTTCGGCACGGCTCCTGACCACACCGAACCGTCCTCTCACCAGCCAATCCCAGATACTGGACTGTTCGTCCCTATAGCCGGTCTGAAGCTGAGCTCCATCCTTCCAATCCACATTGTAGTTATCATCTGTCAAAACCTTAGCCACAGCCGCTTTCACCCGGTCTGCCGATGCAGGCAATGTGACGTCAACGACATCAGGTTGGATGGCGTGCTGCACGCCGGTACATCCAAATGCCAAAATGGAAAGGGCGACGATGGCGAGACAGTCCTTTCGGATCATTGTGTTCTGGCCTCCTTCAGCCGGTAGACGAGGTGAGTATCGGTCTGTGTCACTCCTTCGATACGATGTATACGACTTAAGACCAGTTGGGTCAATGCATCCTGGTCCGCTATATCCGCTATAGCAATGATGTCTGGCTTACCCCAACAGGGATCAATCGTTTTGATCTCGCTGATTTCCCCCAGCGCTTTAACGACTGCTGCAGTCTGTCCAGGGAGAACATTAATGAGCACGTACGCCCGGTCAGACATGCCTTGATCTCCCGGAGCGGGACCGTGAATAGTATAAGGAATTGCCCCGGAAGTGGGCTGCGTTATAGCAAAATTGTTGTGCCCTGTCAACCTGGGCTTGGCCTTGATGGTTTTGGATGATGCTGCGATGGAAGGAACCCTCTTTACGTTTGATTTAGTCATAGTCTCACTTTGGGGCAACAAGCACTTCGACCCGGCAGTGCTCGCTGACGCTGGTTAGGGTGGTTTCCAGCCGCTTCGGGCTTCCGATGCGGCCTTCCGGATCGTACATAAAGCAAAATATTGTGGTGCATCGCCCTTCCGCTCGATAATAGGCGGAGTCGGCCGCCACCTGATCAGCAAGTTCTTTTGCAGTCACTCCAGGTCCGGTCTTCTTCGCCACAATCGCAATCTGATCTCGATTCACCAGGAGTGTTGTTCTGGTCGCGCCACCTGTATAGGGGGGGGTCCACTCATCGGTTGCGACCTCGTCGAACTCTACCTTCAGCAACGCGCACAACAGGTCCTGCAGATCATGATCGTCGTCGACCTCAAGTGTCGGACGATAGTCTTTCCGAAGTCGGAGCTGGCGGGCGACGGAGTGGAAGCGAAGGCAGACTTTTCTGATGAGATTCAGGGGGTCTTGGTCGAGTGTGGACTCAATCACGCGAGCGATACTCACCCCGATTGCCTGTTTGACTGATGGTAGGTCTTGTGGAGCGTGGATCATACTCGGCGACATCTCTGAGGACATCGGTTGGTTGTGCAATATCGGGGCTGGGAAATTGATGTGGGATTGCGTCGGTATTGAGGAAGGGATCGGAGCTGCCACAGGTGACGGAGGCGCTTGCGCGGCTCCGATTGATCTATCAATCGCTGATGGCGTGGGTTGAGCTGCGGGTATGGGAGGTGGTTGGAGTGGTATCGGTGTGGGTGCCAGCCGTGGTGTTGGAGATGGTGTAGGTGTGGGAATCAGTGTCAATGTTGGAATCGGGGATGGTACAGGCGTAATGACCGGCGACTCGGGTAAGGACGGTTGTGATTGGGGTATGGGGATCAGGGGGGCAATCGACGGTCCCACATTTACTGTGGCGGCTTCGGCGACAGTCATCGGTGAGCGTGTCTGTTCCGTCACGGTGGTTGGGGGGGGAGACGAAACCAGCACCATGCGAGCTGTATTGCCGTGGCTTGCCTCGGGCGATGGCTCAGATTTTGGTGGGGACTTGAGTCCCTGAAGTTCCAGCTTTCGGTCCTCCAGCGTGTGTATGAGGCCCTTAACAACAGCAAGGCTTTGGGCCACCTCGGCCTTGTCCGCCGTACGAAGTTTGAAGTTGCGATAGGTTTGAAACTCCTGAGATCGCTCGCCGAACGTGTGACGCAGGCACTCGCGAAATTGCAGCTCGGCTTTGCTTTGCGCGGCATCCCGATAGGGAAACCCTTCTTGACTGAGGTCAGTGATTGCTGTCAGCACTTCCTGAAGCTTGGCGATTCCGAGTGTAGCCTCTTCAATTGGAGCGGTTTTTGATCGAGGCCGCTGATGTTCTGCTGCGCGTGCTCGTGCCATGGTGGTGTGAAAAAGTCTAACTGAGGGGGTACGGCATGACAAGAAAACAGCAAATTCTGACGGGGTGTGCCATGACTTATGACCTTGCACCGGAGGGGGAGTCCATATACGCAGCCTGCTAGGTGCGGTTGGAGAGGGGCATGGAGCAGCGGAGCTGGTAGAGGAAAGTGTTACCTCTTGTAAGACAGGTTAGCCACAGGGCACACCTAGTCTTCAGCCTGATCACTTGATGGGCGTCTTTTTGTTGAGGGGTAGGGTAGAGATTGTTTCGATCTGTCCGTTCGGACGTCGAATGACCGCCCGTAACACCTCTTCCTGGTGGCCCAGCCCGAAGCTCAATTCGGGAGTTTGATCGGTCAGCATGCCGACGGTTCCGACAACAGCGCGGGTATAGCTTCGCCCCTGGTTGGTTTCGATGGTGATGCGGGTGCCCAGATTGGCGATGGTATCGGGGACGACCATTGTGATGTAGTTTCCGGGCGTGGTGTTGAGGAACGCTCGCACGGGGCCGTCGATGTTGAGCCACAGGAGATCTTGTCTGCCGTCGCCGTCAAGATCCACGATCAACGGTGACTGGCCAAAGTGCCTGTTCTCCATGCCCAAGGTCGGTGCATGTTGGAATACAGGTGCCCCGCTTTCCCCAGCCTGTAAGTAGGTGCGTCCTGACAGTTTGAGGAACTTGTGGATTGGCCATTTGATATAGTTCTGGGCCACGAACAGATCGAGTTCGAAACCTGGAATGACAGCATGGGCCACCTCTCGGAACGGGACTATGGCCCCTCCTACGGCGCAGCCCTGACTGTCGATATCCTGAGAGTGTGGAACTATGTTCAAGACTTCCCAACAAAACCTGCTATGGGCCAACCTGCCGCGTCATGAAAAGCGTCCCTTAACTTACAAGGGAAACCCTGCTTCAACAGTACATAAGTACATAGTGAAAGGATTCCCGATGATTATCGGGAATCCTTTCAGTGTTCGTCTCCTTTACTTGCACAGGGTGCATGACCACTTCGCCTCATTCGTCAGGCGATGGGCCTATTTCAATTACACCACTTCCGTTGGACGGTCCCCCCTCTAAGAGAAGTCGGCATCATTCCGATCCGTTGATACAATCGGCCCGCAGACCAGGATGTAAGGATTGTATCTGAAGGCTCTGGAACCGCACGCTCAAAAGCTTTGGAACCAAGTCAGTTGCTCAAGTATTCGCAGCTAGGGAATGCTGTCATCATGTCTCTCGTTCACTGAGTTGCACAACAGTGGATAATTCGGGACCGCAACGGGCGTATTATTCTTCCGCTGCTTCTGCGAACGGATTGCCGGTCGACAGCGGCCTGACCTGTCTTCTCATCCTTGCGCGATTTCATGATCTTCCCGCCGATGGCTCGCAGCTGCGGCACCAATTTGCGCAGTCCGGGCAAGTCCTTTCCGAGACCGATCTCCTCCGGGCCGCAAAACATCTGGGATTGAAGGCCGGTGTAGTCAAGATGCGATGGGAGAAACTCTCAGGCATGCCCTTACCCGCTATGGCGAAGCGAACGGATGGCCGCTACCAGGTTCTGGCAAAGCTCGAAGCGGACAAGGTGCTGGTTCAGGACGCGATTGAAGCCCGGCCGCTCGTGCTCTCTCGTGAGCAATTTGAAGCAACGTGGACCGGAGAACTCGTGCTGTGTACAAAACGGGCCCATGTCCGTCTGCAAGACCTGAAGTTCGATTTCACGTGGTTTATCCCCGCAATCGTCAAGTACCGGAAATTTTTCGGTGAAGTGTTGGTCGCGTCGTTTGTCCTTCAACTTTTCGCGTTGTTGACCCCGCTCTTCACGCAAGTGGTCATCGATAAGGTGCTCGTTCATAAGGGCTTTACGACACTCCATGTCTTGGCCATCGGTATGATCACACTGGCGGTCTTTGAAGCGATACTGGGCGGGATCCGCACCTATCTCTTTGCCCATACGACGAACCGGATCGATGTGAGCCTTGGTGCGCAACTTTTCCGACATATTCTGGCGCTTCCGCTCTCCTACTTTGAAGCGAGACGGGTCGGCGACACGGTCGCGCGTGTACGCGAGCTGGAGCAAATCCGCCAGTTCTTGACCAGCCATGCGGTGACCGTGGTGCTGGACGTGGTCTTCACGATCGTCTTTCTGGCCGTGATGTGGTTCTACAGTCCGACGCTCACGCTCGTGGTCATGGCGTCGCTTCCGGTTTATGCAGTACTGTCGATCGCCATTACTCCGGCGATCCGAGCGCGCTTGCATGAAAAGTTTAACCGTGGCGCCGAAAACCAGGCCTTCTTAGTCGAAGCCGTCAGCGGGATCCAGACCGTGAAAGCCCTGGCGGTTGAACCTCCGCTCGTGCGGAAGTGGGAGGAGCAACTGGCCGGCTATGTGCGAGCGAGTTTTCGAGCCACAAGCGTCATGACGATAGCTGGTCAGTCCGCAGCCTGTGTCCAAAAGGTAACCACTGTCGCAGTCTTGTGGGTGGGCGCCTATTGTGTGATTGAAGGCGACCTCAGTATCGGGCAGTTGATTGCCTTCAATATGCTGTCGGCGCAGGTGACTGGCCCGCTCCTGCGCTTGGTCAATCTTTGGCAGGAATTTCAGCAGGTCGGTATTTCCATGCAGCGGTTGGGGGATGTGCTCAATACGCAGCCGGAGCCTTCGTACAATCCGAATGGAACGACGCTCCCCCACGTCACGGGCCATGTGCGGTTCGATGACGTCACGTTTCGCTATCGGCCGGATGGTCCGGAAGTCCTTCGCAAGGTCTCGTTCGCTGTCACGCCCGGGCACATGATCGGCATCGTCGGGCGGTCGGGATCCGGGAAAAGCACCATCGCCAAATTGCTGCAACGTCTCTATGTGCCGGAACGTGGACGGATTTTGGTCGACGGCGTCGATTTGGCGCAGGTCGATCCGGCCTGGCTCCGCCGACACGTGGGGGTTGTGCTCCAGGAAAACTTCCTCTTCAACGGATCGGTGCGGAGCAATATCGCGTTGACGGATCCGGGGATGGGGATGGAACCGGTGATTCAGGCGGCAAAATTGGCCGGTGCTCACGAGTTCATTCTGGAATTGGGAGATGGGTATGACACCGTGATCGGAGAG
>JABMDK010000006.1:0-39044 GCA_015903995.1 Nitrospira sp. | reverse complement strand
TGCCCCGCTTTCCCCAGCCTGTAAGTAGGTGCGTCCTGACAGTTTGAGGAACTTGTGGATTGGCCATTTGATATAGTTCTGGGCCACGAACAGATCGAGCTGGCCATCCAGGTTCAGGTCTTCGAATACGGCACCCCAGGCAAACCCTTCACCCGTCAATCCGTGCTGTTCGGTCACATCGGTAAAGCGGAAGTCGCCGTCGTTTCGCCAGAGCATCCAATCGTGTGTGTGACGCTGGTCCTTTCGCAGGTTGCCCGACGTCAGGAAGAGAGGAATCGATCGTCCCACATTGGTAAGGAACAGATCCTGGTCGCCGTCGTTATCGATATCGCCAACTGCTAAGCCCATCCAAAAACCGAAATCTGACTTGGTAGGAACAGGCTGAAACGTCCGATCCTTCATGTTGCGGAAGATCTCGACTGCGCCGGTATTCTGGGAGACTACCAGGTCTTGCCACCCGTCGGAGTCCAGATCGACAAAGACGGAGAGGAAGGTGTTCTGTTTGCTGGCCGTGCCGGACGATTCGGTAATGTCCATAAACGTGAGGTCCCCGTTATTCAATAACAGGCGATTCGGCTTGGCGTGCGTCGAATCGTTCTCCGGAACTTCTTTGCATTCACGAAGACGCTGATGTAGAGGTCTCCGTCCCCGTCATGGTCGATATCCGAGACGGCGACGCTAAACGGGACCGAGTCCACGGGAAGATCGACGGGGATCGGTCTTTCTTGAAATCGTCCCCCGTCATTGAGATACAGATAGACGCCGTTCTCGCGCGCGACGATCAAATCGGTGTCTCCGTCCGCGTCCATGTCGATCGCCGTACTGCCGTAGGTTGCGCTGGTATTCGAGAGGCCCGTCCCATCCTTGATATTCACGAGGCGGCCGTCGCGGTAGCGCAACAAGGCATCAGGCTGTCCTTCCCCGCCTCCTCACCGCCGCACCGGTAAAGGGATGCGTGCCCTTCTTCCAGACATGGGCGAAGTCGGCGGAGACCGGAGTAAAGGGTGCCGGTGGAGGAAGAACGGCGGCGCTCGATGCACAGCCACCGAGCACCAGCAGGGAAACAATCAGCAGGGCTTTGTGGCAACTATTTCGGTCGTCGGACATCGGACTGGTTGTCATGGTATTCACCTAAGATAAAAAGTAGCACGTGGTCCGGCTCGGTTGAACCAGATTATTGACGGGTAATCCAACGCCAGAACTCCAGATACCAGGGCGTTCCTCCGTCTTCCACGATGGTTTCGACCACAAACGGCATCCGATGTCCTTCTGAATCGCCGACATCCACTCTCAGCACATTTCCCTGACTGTCGGCCACAATGAAGTTGTCCTTGGTAATGGTGGGTGCGACCATTGCGTACACGTCTCAATTCGGTGCGACGAGGGCCTTGGGGGCCAGATGCTCCGTCTTCTGTAACTTCATCAGGGCGTTCGCTTTTTTCTGCAGGTCGTCCGATGAAATTACCGTGCCTCCGAGCTCGGCATGCAGGGGCTCTGGATTGCCGGTGGTGGCGAGGGTGACTAAGGCGTCCGAAGCCTTTCCGGAGACTGAGGTCGGCAAATCAGTCGCGTAACTGGGTGCTGCGAAAGCCATCACCAGTGCTGCCGCTATGGATAGGTTCAGAGCCTCAGCGTTCTTCTCAGATCTCATACTGATCGGTGTGTGCGTCATGATCGATCTCCTTTGGTTAACAGCCCATTGCTTGCTAAGACTTTCCGCTAGGTGCGACAACCGGATGGTGTAGAGTCCATCAATCCCTTGTGTTTGCGTGAGGACCTCCCTCATCCGATCGTATGGGTTGTAGTCTGTACCTGGGCCAAAACCTTACAGGGACTATGGTTCTGCTTATTCGAGAGGGAAAAGGTATGGGGGGAGAAGCGGATTGTTTTCGATGTGATGCTATGGGTGCCGCGCAGCACAAGAGAAGAGAGACTGTAGCAACGGCACCTAGTCCGAACAGCCCGGCCGCCTGGAGTGGCGGCCGGGTGTATACCTCATTTCTGAGCCTCCCCAGGAATGGGAGTTGCTAGGCTCCGCTTTTCGATGCCATACGTTCACAAGATTCGGCGCAGCGGCGGCACAGCTCGACGCATTGCTTCACTATCTGATCGTCTCCTCCTACCTGTTCACAGCTTTCCGCACAGAGCCGACAGATCTCAGCGCAGAGGCCACATAGGCGGTCATGAAGAGAAGATTCCCGGGCCATATAATCGGCGGTCGTCGTGCAGAGCTGTGCACAGTCCATCAATAACCGGATATGGTTAGGGGCTGCACGCCCACCTCCACGTTGTAAACAATGACCGATCATTTGGATGCAGGTCACATGGCAGTCTTGGCAGAGCTGAATACAGCGTCGCATTTCCTCGTCCATGCAATGCCCGTCCATGGTGGTCGTCTCTCCTGGCATGTGGAGAGGTGCCGAGTCCGGGAGCCTCTGAGGTTCTTGCATCGGATCATGGCCCGCATCGTGTGTGGCGGCACCCACCCCTCTCGATATCATCAACGACGCACCAGTAGCGAGTAGTGACGCACCGGTGGTCACAAATATTCTTCTGCTGATGTCTGGCATACGTCCCCCTTTCGTGTTGTATGGTCCATGCTGATTACGTGGACCGCGAAAAAAAAGCGTAAGAAATTGCCTAACGGCCAAGAGTCGAACGCTAAACGGCAGGGAGTATCAAATCCTCAGGACTGTTGTGGGGATCGAAAGATGGATGGGTGTATTGGTGCTGCCTGGTGGTTTGGTGACTCGAATAAGTGGAATAAATGAGTCGGGAAGAAGATGACCAGGTAATGCACATGCAAGATGGAACGTGTTTGCGGCGTCGTGAGATGAAAACTGTGACTGCGGGCCTATTTCGAGAAACGCATCGCAGGTCCCACGCAGGGGCTGTTCCATCCCTGAGCTGCAGTCCATCTCGCTTGTTTGTTGCAACGGCAAGACACAGGCATAGGCATTGAAAGTCAGAACGACGAGCAGAGTTGCCAACAAGACAGAGATCCGCGCCATTCGCTAAATGCTACGCCGTGCGTTGAGTGCTGTCAATTTGGGGGTTAAAGTAGGTTGGCTACGGACACGTTTTCAGGCAAATGACCGGCGGGTGAGCGAAGGGTTCCACAGAATCAGAACACTGTTGAGTATTTCAGAGCAACAGGAAGCAGCGCATTGCACCGTGAAGCGACGCAAGGGGATGAGTCGTAGAAGAGCGCAGCTAAGTCGCAAAGCATGGCCACGCTGCAGCGTTCCACTACTTGCTGCCATGTGGTGAGGGCTCAACCACGATTCCTGCCATGATGAGTTTGGAAACGGATGTGGATTCAACCGGTACGGATGGAGTTGACTCCGTAGAAGTTGGTACGGAAGTGGGTGTCCCGGTGCCTAGATTGCGAACGGAGTCTGTCTGTTTGCCTATGGTCAGCGAGAGGAGGAGCCCACCGAGCATTCCCCATGTCAGGACCCCGAATACGATGAGGATAAACAGGGCTGGAATTGCCGCGATGGCCCACTTCACCATGAAAATGACCATCGAGAAGAACGGCATACGGATGTCTGTCACTACCACGGCTTGCTTATTTATTTCGTCGGCCATCAGCGCACCTCCATTGTCCCGCCACGCTAGGCCGACCGTGGAGAGGAGTCAAGGCTATGGTGCGCAGCAATGAGGAGTATGGCTTCGCTCAAACAAGGAATGGCCCATAACTCTGCCGACTATATAAGCTATATAGCAGCAGGCGACTTTAGCCCAGACTGCTAGTCTGGTAGAAGCGCGGGCTCCCATATTTCGAGTGCGTCACCAGGACAAAGAGAGGGTAGGCGTGGGCTCGGTTCGAGGGGCTGGCGGTCTAGTTGTGTTGTTTGATGGCAATATTGAGAAACGCTTACGCAGCCTTGTCGCTGGCGGCCAGTGCAAAAAGTTTGTCAGTGACTTCGATGTTTTCTTTGATCTTTTGAGCGAGGGCGGTGCCTTTGTCACTGAGCTGTAGCTTGACGATCTTTCTATTCGCATTGGCCTGTGGTTTGCGTAACCATCCATTTCTCTGAAGCAGTTGAACGGTCTTGACCGCTGCGAGGTTCTGAATACAGAGCGCTGAAGCGATTTCAATCACTTGGCACTGAGGGTGCCGGTCAAGATAGAGCAACATACCGGCTTGAATAGGAGAGACGCCAAGCGGTTGCAAGCGGTGACGGAAAAAGCCTTGAAGACGGAGCACAGTTTCGAGTGTGGAAAGCCCGCTGATGTTGTCTTGAAACGGAACCATAGGGAGAAGTATAGCCTAAGACAGAAGAAGCAGAAAGAAATAGAACGAACCGCGTTCTTTAGGCATTCTCCGTCCAGCTGAGGCTCGCCATAATCCAGAAGTCCCCAAATATGTAGTTGAAAATTGGTGCCCCCGATACGAATTGAACGTACGACCCGCGGTTTAGGAAACTGGTTTAGGTAGAAACACCAGGCCATAGTAAGTTATACCATACAACGGCAGGCGCAAGCCTATCAAGGGTTTGTGGCCTGCCGTTGTGCTTTGCGTCCTCCAGTGGTATCCCCTCACTGTGACTCTTTTCGGACAGGAACCGTGACAGAAACCGTGACGGTCAGACTCGACTGACGGGGACCTGGAGGGGCAGGGGGGATAATCGATCGGCGTCAATGTCATTGGGTCACTCGCACCAGACCAGCACAAAAACTTTTCTCCTGTAAAGAAGTCAGTGTGAGTGGAGGGGGGGAGAGTTTGTAGGGCTGCCACTCGTTCATTGAGATACGAGCGGCAGTAGTCCCTACATCTGAAACTCTTGTACGAGGTAGTGGGAGCAACCGGAAGGTGGTCTTGTTGGTTGCACTCATTCCTTGTCATGAAAACGATGGTCGCACGCCGGACATTTCGCAGCAGTCTCTTCGGTCCACCGTACATGTCGAATAATTCTGATGCCTAAACCAAGATCCTGTTCGTAGACGGAACTCCGACCATCTTGTGACTGATTCGACAAACGCCCCCATTCCTTGGGACTCTCATCATCCCGAGCGTTCGCTTGTGCCGGCGCAATACCTGTGGCCGAGAGAGTGGTGATGCTGTCAAGATGATTGGCATAGATCCTAGAGAGCTGCTCATAATCATGGTAATTGGGTATGATGCTGAGAGTGGACTCTGCCTGGGTCCCTGTATTCGAGTAGTAATCCATGCAGGTGTCCAAAGACACCCCAGATGTGCTTTGGTGCCCAAGCCCAAACGTATGCGCTACCTCTTGGCACATGACATGGCGTCTTTCGTTGACAGTGTTATACCTCCCCCCGGACTTACTGAGATAGGTATCATTCATCTTGGCGGTACCCTTCGTGATGTGACCCCCGTTGAGCCAGATCGTCGCCAACCCTAACCACCCGTTGGCGCCATAAGTTTTGTTGCACACTTGGGTCGTGCCCTGTACCGCACCACAATTGTTTCCTGCTACCCCTGTTGCTTTTTGGGGTTTCACAATCACAGAAATACAGGGCGAGCTTCCCGACGTCGGGCATACCGTACTATTGGTATAGTCTTTGTCGACATTGCTTCCCTTACCTGAAAACCAGTCACTGATGACGTCCTCTAAGGTAGTATGCCAACTCAAGCTGGTGGTGTTGTCACCGACCGGCACAATGAACGTGTCAGTTGTACGAGCCCAGTGATACGTCGACCAGGAATGGTCGGCAGCGGCGATTGACACTCCACTTACCAAGATGAAAATTGCCAATACGGTGAGATGAATGAATTTCCATAACAATTGTTTCATATCGTGCTCCTTAGCGGTGGTTGAAACTCCACTAACTCCTAAGTTTAGCATGCCCAAATAATACTGTCTTTATAAGACGGTCTTTCCCCTGTGGCAAACGGCTGAACAGCAAAGGGCAAACTGTAGAGGATCGAGGCGAGCAGCAATCCTTGGAAACTAAACGGCAAGGGGTGTCCAACGAGATCTGTATAAACGCGCCCGATCGGGCTATGTGGTCCAATGGCGACGAGGATGTAGAAGCCCAGCACTGTGGGCGGCAGCACCAATGGCAAGGCCACGATTGATTCAATCAGAAACTTCCAACGCCATTTCGAATAGGTCAGCCAATAGGCGATGGGGAGGCCGATAATCAGTAAGGTGATGGAGGTGAGGCTCGCCAGCTTGCACGTCACCCCAATAGCCGTCCAATTCATCGAACCTCCGGAGTCGCAAATCCATAGCGTGTCATGATGGTTTGTCCGTGCCGGCTTTGCACAAACTCAAGGAACCGCTTTGCCGAGTCCGCTCGCTTCGATGCCTTGATGATGACGGCTCCTTGCTCAAGTGGCGGATGAGTCTCCGCGGGGATTTCCCAATACGTTCCCTTCGTGCTCATGGCAGGCGCAAGTGCCAACGAGAGTGCAATGATGCCGATATCAGCTGCGCCGGATTCAACGAATTGCGCGGCCTGTGAGACGTTTTCTCCAAGAACCAGCCGATCGCTGATGTCGGCGTAGACGCCACCATGCTCCATCGCGGCGACTGCTGCTCGGCCATAGGGCGCATGTTTGGGGTTTGCGATGGCAATTTTCTTCGCAGATGGCTGACGGAGCGCCGCAAGGCCTTGCGTGACATCGATCGGCGAATCATGCCTGGCCCACAGGACGATGCGTCCGATGGCATAGCGATAGAGTGATCCCAGGACGGTCAGGCCTGATTCTTCCAATTTTTTGGGGTATGCGATATCGGCAGAGAAGTAGAGATCGAACGGGGCGCCATGTTGAATCTGGGCAAAGAAGTTCCCTGATGATCCAAGTGTCAGTTTGACCCGGTCTCCGCTGGCCGTCTCGTACTCTGGGATAAGCTCCTTAAAGGTAAAATTCAGATCAGATGCGGCAGCGATCGTGATCTCCTCAGCACGTACGATCTCTGTGCTCATGATCATGTATAGGCTTAACCAGAGGAGAAGTTGTTTCATAGGAGGTTTCCTACACCCTCACGCGCATGTGGGCATAAAAGTAGTCTGTATCCTTGTTTCCACCCAAGGGTAAGTCGGCGGAAGCGGGGAGGCGGTCAAAATAGGACCCCTTGAACCAATGGACGTACCCGACATCGAAATCCAGATTGGCGTTGAGTGCCCATTGAGCACGAAGCTCGACGTCATGTCCGAGGGAGGTGCCGGCTTGTCCCGTCATGTCCCGCAAGCCGGAACTTCCAAAGACATCCCGGCTCTGAGCCAGGTACCAGACGCGATGTTTGAGTTGCACGGTCCATCCTTGTGCCGGTGTCACAATGACACGCCATCCGGGCGAGCTGATATTCGTTCGAAAGAAAGGTCCGAACGTTCCGGTGGGCATGTATTCCCACCGTCGCGCTCCGAACAGCGTATCGAACCCTTCATCCTGGCTGTCGCCTGGGTGACGATCTCCGCTCGCATAGTCATAGTGAAACAGCACTCGAGGAGTCCAAGGGAGGTTGAGTGTGTAGCCGAGATCGAAATGCTGGAAATGGGCGAAGTGATCGGTGTCTCCACGCGTTCCAATCTGCCACGTGCTTTCAATTTCGTAGTCCAGTTCGTCTGGCTTGGGGTCCTTAGACAGGCGGCCTCCGAACGTCGAGTAGGTCCGATGGGTTGACACATTTGGCAAAAGCCGGTCATTCAGGCCCAAATAGTACGCATCCACCTGGAACCAGGGGAGATGCCGGCTTTCGAAATAGCTTCCCCAAAACAGGGATTTGCTGTTCTGCTCATCAAGTTGCACGTCGTTTCGAATGACTGGTTCTACGAAAAAGGCTCGGAGTCGCCATGCCTGGCCGTGACTGATTTGCCAATGCAATCCATCGAATGCGTTCGACGTATTCCGAAAGTCATTGCGTGCGATCAACCGGCGGCGGCCGAAGTCCATTGTCATGCGGCCGAAATGGACATCGGTGCGCAGACCACTTCCGAATAGGTTGGTCAGAGTGAAGGACCCGAGCAATTGCAAGATATCGAATTCGTTGACCGTCGTATTGTCTCGAAAATCACCGGGGTCGTTGTTCAAGTACGCTCGTGCGTCCTGCCCCTCAAAGAGAAATCGGAATGGGCCATTGCCTCCCAATCCGAAGCGTAGGCGGGATCTCAGTAGGATTTGAGGATCAGTCTGACCATTGCCGATGGCCTGACTTGCCCGCCAGGGATGGTCATAGGATTCGAACCTTGTCCGGTTTTCTAACCCCACGTCGATCCAGTCCGGCAGGTGCAGGGCTGTTCGTAGGTAGCGGCTCCACTCCACCTCTTTCCGTTGAATAAGGATCGCATCGGCTGGTTCAACCCAGTTGCTTCCTCTTTGAGCCTCTGCTCGCTGCTTGATGTCGGAGATGGCTTGCAGGGAACCGGACGCGAGGCCAATCGCTGGCGTGGAAGGCGATACAGTCGGGGGCTCCTCGGCCAGCGCGGCACTCGTTGCAAGTAGCCCCGCGATCCCAATGGCGGCACTCCAAGTTCCGACCCTCTTCTTCTCTTCGATTCGATTCATAGCAGGGCGACATTCATCATAATATAGGCCACCTTCAGCCAGCCCGTAGAGCCTGAATTTTTCCAGTCTCGCTGGTGTCGTATCCGCCAAGCGCCTCAATCTCGTCTCTGAATGGACGGCTGACCAGTGTTTCAAACAGATGGGCGAGGGTGGGATGCGACTTGAGGTACGGTTTGGGCACGACCAGGTCGTAACGCGCTACTTGTAAGGGGATGAAGTCGAGGTCAAAGAGCTGGGCCGCAGAGCGAATTCCAATTCCAATATCTGCCTGACGTTCCGCAATGGCTCGTGCCACTTCAAAATGAGAGGATACGATCCGGTCGTATCCTTGAAGGTGCGTCGGCTCTACACCGGCTGTTCGCAACCGTTGATCCAGCAGGAGTCTTGCCCCAGATCCCTCTTCTCGATTGACCACGGTCACCGTTGGTTCTACGAGATCAGCGGCGGTGCGAATAGATTTTGGATTGCCGGGGCGAATTAAGAATCCCTCTTCCCAGGTCGCAAAGGTCACCACCTCATAGGCTGAGCCTTTGAGAGATCGTCTGAGAAAGGGTAGATTCGATTCACGAGTCACTGGATCAAAGAGATGCATGCCGGCGACATGCACTTCACCGCGCTGCAAAGCGTGAAGGGCCGCCATGCTGCCCATCATCCAGCCGACAACGGTTGTTCGGTCTTTGTGGCGTCGCAAATGTTCACCGACCAAAAAGATGGCCGGATCACATCCGGCCACGGAGATTTCCTGTTGAATCGCTTCTCGATCACGGGACAGTTTGACGTGGACTGTGTGACTGGATCGATTGCCCTGTGCGTGGGTGATGTATCCATCGGTCGGAACGGCAAAGGAAAGTTGCTCTCCTAAATCGGCGACCGGTCGTACGACCGTCCGCTTCCCAATGGTTGACACTTTGACTCGAATCGGTTGAGTCCTCGTCTTTGCTTGAGGGAGTCGGCCGATCAGGGTTCCCTCGATCACGTCCTCCGTTGGAACGAGGCTGAACAGGTCTTCCACGCGACAGGCGAGGACGGACGCCAGCCGAAGGGCTACCGCTGTTGTGGGTAGGTACAGATTTGACTCAATGGATGAAATAGCCTGTCTGGTGATGCCTCCTCGGGTTGCGAGTTCGCCTTGAGAAAAGCCTTTTTCTATTCGGCAGGATTTAAGACGATTGGAGAACTGCGCAGTGTATTCAGGTTGATTACTCCGAGTCCGCATAGCTTGGTGTATAGCAAGTATAATTGTCATTAGTCAAGTAGAAGTGACTTATTATTATTTATTGAAATTGAGAATAGTGCAACTACGAGAGCGTTACATGCACTAAATTCGATATGAGTATGTCTTAAATTTATATTGTTGACAAAGAAACATCAGTTTAAGTATAAGTTAATTTATTCAATCATGATCGGAACTGTAAGGATTGATCAGATTACTCAAATAGGAAAGAGTTGAAGGTTATGTCTAGAGGAGGTCAAGAGACAACGATTCCGTACTCGGATCAGACGGTCGAGCAGGCGATCCTGTTCGCTTTGAAAGGGATCCGCTACGGATCCGTCGAAATCATTGTCCACGACTCCAAAGTGGTGCAGATCGAGCGGAAAGAGAAGACGCGGTTTGATCGTTCTTAATCATGATGATCCAACATGACTATCGACGCTGTTTATAGAAAGAGCGGTCTCACGACAGATCGGCCATCCACACAATTGGAAGCTGATGCTGGAGCAGTGAGTATTCTAATCGGTGGATTGACCGGACAACCGGAAATTCCTCTCATGACAAGGAGAACGTTAAATGAGGAAGTGGTGGTTGTTCGGGGGAATTGTGGTGTTAGCGGGCATGAGTACAGGACCGTGGGATCAGGCTCATGCGCAAGAGGCGGAATCTCAACAGAAGTCACTTGAGCAGCGGTTTGAGGAGTTGGATCAAGAAGTGCGTATTCTCAAACGGAAACGTGAAGTGGAACAGGAGGCGGCGGAGGCTGCCAAGAAATCGGTTCCGGTCGTGAAGGCCGGTAGTTCCGGCCTTTCTGTGGACTCTGCCGATGGAAACGTTAGCTTTAGGTTTCGGGGCATCGTTCAAGCCGATCATCGGGTTTTCTTTGACGGCGCGAATGATATCCGCAACAGGACCGATCAACGAGCTGGCGATCTTGATGGAGATGGGTTCCATGCCGCCAATAATACCTGGCTTTTACGCCGGCTGAGGCCCACGTTCGAAGCAACCTTCTGGGGGAAATACGATTTCCGTATCATGCCGGATTTTGCCAACGGCACCGTGTCCCTATTCGATGGATACCTTGATGCCCGCCTTGACCCAGCTTTCAAGATACGAGTCGGGAAATTCAAAAGTTTCGTCGCGTTAGAACGGTTGCAGAGCGCAAGCGATATTAAACTCATTGAACGAAGTTATGTCTCCAACGCGCTGTTGCCCAATCGTGATTTGGGGGTTGCCGTGCATGGTGATGTATTGAACAACACCCTGAATTATGCGTTTGGGCTCATGAACGGAGTCAGTGATGGTGGGAATATTAATACAGGACCGCAATTCAGCGGACGCAAAGAGTTTACCGGGAGGATTTTCGCCACACCGTTTGTAAATCACGACACACTGTTACATGGCCTTGGCCTGGGCGTGGCTGCCACGTACACGAGTGTGAATGGCGAACGAAACCTCAACTTTACAGACACCACACCGGCGGACCCAACGAGAAACGGGCTGGCCAGCTATCTGACTGACGGACAAAACACCTTCTTTCGATATAGCGGGGGCGTGGTATCCGACGGCACACGGATTCGGGTGTCTCCTCAAGCCTATTACTTCGTTGGTCCGCTGGGAGTCATCAGTGAATATGCGCGTGTCATTCAGGATGTCAGTTTGACGACCGGTGGCTCACCTGCAGCAGGCGGGGCAGGAACCAACACGGTCTTTACCCCAAACAGCGGGCGCAGGCTGCATCATCAAGCCTGGCATGTGACGGTGGCCTATGTCCTCACTGGAGAAGACAACTCTTTTCAAGGCGTCAAACCCAGGCACAATTTCGATTTCGGTCGTGGCTGGGGTGCTTGGGAGCTTGTGGGGCGATACAGTGAAATTCATCTCGATTCCGACACCTTTAAAAACCCTGCCGGAACCTCCTTCACGGGAGGATATGCCAATCTTTCTGAAAGCGCCAAATCCGCACGTTCGTGGACGGTTGGTCTGAACTGGTATTTGAATCCGAACGTCAGATTTGCCGTGAACTATTCAGAAACAACGTTTAGCGGTGGAGCGGGGAATGGTATCGCTCCCATCAATGCAGCTGGAACCAACGTGCTGGACCGTCCGGACGAACGAGTATTTCTGAGTCGGATGCAGCTAGCGTTCTGATAGAGACCATGGTCTATGAAGCAGAAATCCAAATGAAGAAGTTCCGAGTGGTCCAACTCGAGAACTTCTGATTGTGAGGAGAATCATGAAGCGATTGCATCTTATTTTTCTTGGAGTGTTCGGAATCTTTACCACCGCACAACTCGCTGTTGCCGGTGAAACCATTCGTGTCGGTCATTTTCCGAACGTGACTCACGTGCAGGGTTTGGTCGCTCATCACCTTTCACGGACAGGACATGGGTGGTTCGAGGAGCGGCTGGGTAAAGACGTGATGGTCGAGTGGTATGTCTACAATGCCGGTCCGAGTGCCATTGAGGCGATCTTAGCCGGTTCGATTGATCTGACCTATGTGGGGCCCAATCCCGCGTTGAATGCGTACGCGAAATCAAATGGAGCAGAGATTCGAATCCTTGGTGGTGCTGCGGTAGGTGGGGCTGCCTTAGTTGTGCAGTCGGATTCCGCCCTCAAAGAGCCGGCAGATTTCCGTGGGAAAACCATCGCAACTCCCCAACTCGGCAATACCCAAGATATCGCCTGCCGTGCTTGGCTGGCCAACGGTGGATTGAAGATCACACAGACCGGCGGGGAGGCCTTCATCGTCCCGACGCCGAATCCTGATCAAATTTCCCTGTTTCAACAGCGAAAGCTTGATGCGGTCTGGACGGTCGAGCCCTGGGTATCGCGCCTGGAACGCGAAGCAGGAGGCAAGGTGTTGCTCGAACAGTCAAGGGACAGTGTCACGGTTCTTGTTTCAGGGGTAAAGTTCGTCAAGGCCAAGTCGGAATTGGCGAGAAAGTTTGTGCAGGCTCACCGAGAACTCACCGAGTGGATTCTCTCGCATCCGGAGGAGGCCAAGAAGATGGTCCTTGAAGAATTAGCCATCGAGACACAGGCCAAGGTTTCGGTGGAGTTGGTGAATCAGGCGTGGAAACGCATCGTGCTGCACCCGGATGTGTCGATCGAGGAGTTTCAACAGTTCGTGAGCCACGCACAACGTGCGGGTTTCATGCGTACGACGCCGGATTTGTCCAGGCTCATTGAAAGGGTGCAGTGAGTATGGAGAGTCTGGTCTCTTCTACGGATGCTGTTCCAAGCAAACTTGTACTGGAACATGTCTCGAAGTGGTTTCGGACCAGTTCACTGCATGTGCAGGCGCTTGACGATGTGACGCTTCGTATCGCTGAAGGAGAGTTCGTGTGCTTGGTTGGTCCGAGCGGGTGCGGCAAATCTACCTTGTTGAACCTGATTGCGGGCCTAGATCGACCAGATGGCGGAACGGTGCAAGCTGATGGCCAGACCATCAGCGGGCCTGGGCCACATCGATTGATGATGTTTCAGGAGGCGGCATTGTTTCCCTGGCTCACGGTGCTGGGAAATGTCCTGTTCGGTCTGAAACTCGTCAAGGGGCTGAATGCGTCGGAGCGTCGTGAGAAGGCCGAATACTTTTTGGAACTCGTGGGTCTGAAGCGGTTCATGCACTCCAATGTGCATGAGCTTTCAGGCGGCATGAGACAGCGAGTTGCCTTGGCTCGATCATTGGCACCCAACCCCAGTGTCCTGTTGATGGATGAGCCGTTCGGGGCATTGGACGCACTGACCCGCGAACAGCTTTACGGTGATATCCAGCGCATCTGGAGTCAGCACCGGAAAACGATCGTTTTCGTGACGCATAATGTGCGCGAAGCTGTGTGTCTCGGGGATCGAGTCATCCTGTTTTCGACGAATCCTGGGCGAATCAGGGAAGAGTTTTTCATTCCCCTCCCTCGCCCGCGCGATATTAACAGCGTGGACCTTGCTCGGTACTCAACGGAAATCACCCGGGTGCTGAAGGGTTACGTTCAACATGAGGTTGTAGGATGATCGTTCGTTGGGCTGTCGCATCGCTCTTTTTTGCCTGTCTGATCGGTCTGTGGCAGCTTGCCGTCAATTCCCAGATCTGGTCACCGCTGCTCCTACCATCTCCGTCGAACGTCTTCATCTATCTCTTGTCTGCTGTTGAAGACGGCACCTTGTGGGAGGCGACCCTTGTGACGGTGCGGCGCCTTCTGATCGGATATGGGCTTGGAATTCTTGTCGGCCTTCCATTAGGTTTGTTGACCGCGTCATTCAGATGGTCTCAAGATACGATCGGTGTGCTTGCCTTGGGCCTTCAAACCCTTCCGAGTGTGTGCTGGGTCCCCTTGGCACTGCTCTGGTTCGGTCAGACGGAAGCCGCCATGCTATTCGTCGTGGTAATGGGAACCTTGTGGTCTCTGATCATTGCCACGGATACCGGTGTGCGGACGATCCCACCAATCTACAGCCGTGCGGCCCGTAGCATGGGGTCATCCGGCTTCCACACCTGGACCCATGTGATTCTCCCGGCTGCTCTTCCCTTTCTTTTAAGCGGCATGAAGCAGGGTTGGGCCTTTGCGTGGCGATCGTTGATGGCGGCGGAAATCTATGTGACGATTCTGACGGGATTCGGTCTTGGGCACTTGCTCCACTATGGACGAGAGCTAAGCGCCATGGATCAGGTGATCGGCGTGATGCTGGTCATCGTCATGATCGGACTGGCGGTCGACAAGACGCTGTTCGCTCCGGTGGAACGATTTCTCCATCGTCGATGGGGCACTGCACGCGGGTAAGTTTCTTCCAAAGAGCCAAGCTGTGGTCATTCATCATCGTGCAATTCGATTCACGGTGCTGGTGATCGTGAGCATGTGGGTGGCAGCGGTTTTAGCGGCCAATTCGGCATGCGAAAGACGACGACGAGGCGCGCATTTTCAAAGCCGAGGAGCATTTTCGGTACAGCGGGTTGTTTCACTTGTCTGGCTAGAAAACTACTCTCATGGGACGCATGAGTGAATGCATGCCATGGGATCACCTGGACTATGCTGGCCGGCATCTAACAGGCTGTTGACAAAGTCCGCCAGCCGCGTTCTCGCGGCGCTCAGAGGCTCAACGTACCGCAGAGAGTACGCCTCGCCTCTTCGCTGGCTGCGGCCTTGCTGGACGCCCTTTCTGAACAGCCTGCGAGGAGTCCTGAAGAAGTCTGTGATTGGATAGAGTGGCTCGTATCCAGATCTCTTAGAACGTTTGTCAACACACTGCTAACGACTGTACAGGGAACGATTGGCTTTGATGTCGATGAGCGCGGGAAGAGCATCAGATCATTGCGGAGGTTACCGAGGATCCTGACTGGTATCGAATCGTTTCGATCGATTTGCCGTGAAGGCACCGTTCCAGGATTGAGGGATCGCAACCAGAATCTACGTCGATCGCATGCTCAAAATGCAGGGTGAAGGTCAGCGCACATGTGTCCTACTCACTATGGTGCGGGGTTGCCGGTTCGGATGGCATGTCTGCGGTGATACAGGACTGCATCAGCTCAACTTTGCATTGCCACGATGCTGCCGCACTGTTGACTCGGTTGACCACATCCGCTGACTTCACGGTGCCGGTGATAATGTCGACGAGGACATGGTCCGGGACCCGGTTGAAGTAGACACCGGTGACACCGGGAATGGCTTGTAAGACGGTCGTCATCTCCGTTTCCTTGCTGGTGCAGCCGGATCCGCTGAGCATCAAGGGAAGTCGTTCCTTCGTGGGGGGAGCTGCCGCAGCAGGCAGGGAGAGTGCAAGGCTTCCGAGAAGGAAGGTGGTTACAATGCTGTGTCGAAGCCAGAAGTGTTGCATCAGATAAATCCTCTTTCCTATATCCTGAAAGCCGTTCTTGTAACCTTACGTCTATGTATAACGTACACGATGCGGTATTCTCTTGTCGAGGCACCGGTGGGCATATGAGACATGAGCTGATCAGGAGCCCTACTCGTGCTGGACAATAGCCCTCCTCTCGTGTGCCAGGGAAACTCCTGCGAAGCGTATCCACTCATGTGGACTCAGCGCCGGAATCCGGCGATAATATGCCTCCTATGACGATAGCTCATTCCGATCAACCTCGTCGTTCCCGGCCTGAAGTCGTCGGGCTCATCCCGGCCGCCGGACAGGCCAAGCGTCTCCAGCCGTTTCCTTGCAGCAAAGAATTATTTCCTGTCGGCTTTGCGAACGACCCACGGACCGGCATTCCAAGGCCGAAAGTGGCGATGCAGTATTTGCTGGAGAAATTCCAGAGCGCAGGGATCTCGAAGACCGTCATCATCATCCGTGAAGGGAAATGGGACATCCCGAGCTATTTTCAGGAAGGAGCGGGGGTAGGGATGTCGCTTGCGTACCTGGTGATTCCTGGATCGCTCGGTCCACCTGATACGCTAGACTGGGCCTATCCCTTTCTCGCGGAGAACCGGATCGCGTTCGGTTTCCCTGATATTTTGTTCGGTCCATCCGATGCCTATGCACAATTGATCGCGCGACAGGAGGAAACCGGTGCGGACGTTGTGTTGGCCCTGCATCGCATCGACGACACGCGCACATGGGATATGGTGGACAGCGATACGGACGGCTGGGTCCGCGAGATTGTGATGAAACCGCCTTCGACCAGTCTTACGTTCGGGTGGTGCTGCGCGGTATGGACACCGGTCTTCTCGGAGTTTCTGCACCGTTTTTTACGCGCGGATGAGACAAGGCAGAATATGGGGTTGCTGGCAAACCACGCCAACGATCCGGGGGGAGATTTGGCCGTGGGTGTGGTATTGCAGGCGGCACTCAAGGCCGGGCTGTTGATCCAGAGCGTGAGGTTCCCACACGACCGGTATCTGGATATCGGAACGCCAGATAATCTTGTAAAGGCCGTACGGCAGCAGGTCGCTGAGTGATAGGCCGGCATTCGTGGAGTTTGCGCCGATTTCGATTCGCCGGATGAATAATCGGTTACTTGCGTTGCACCAGAAAGGCCTTCGAGCGGGCATTGCCTCCAGCCGCGACGACGTCAATGAATGACATGCCTGGCTGAACATCAGGAACCGTCACTTCAATGGTCGTCTCGTTCAGGAATTTGTAATCGATGGCGGCTGGTCCTGCCGCGCTGAATGCCACTCCCCGGAAGCAATCTTTCGTCCCAAAGTTTTCCCCTTTGATCCTAATTGTTTGCCCCGGCACGGCTTCGTCCGGCTCCACGCGCACGATCTTTGGTTTTCGGCTGCTATCGCAGACGGGGTCTTTTGCAACTTTCTGTTCGTCGTGGCCCTTGATCGATTCTGCATCGTGCAAGGTATAGCCTGCTCCGTCGACGACCACTCCTTCTTCGGCCGCTGAGTGCAGCGGGATGCAGGCGAGTCCGAGCAGCGAAACCATCAGGAAGGGCATCCAGAAGCGAGGACCCATCGTGACCTCCTTTGATGGGAAACTATTTCTTCGGCATCGGAACATAGATGTCTCCGATAATCGTTTGTCCTGGAGGGGAGAGCGCAAATTGTGAAAAGGCCTCGACCAGGGTATTCGGTTCTTTTTTCGAAAGCAGTAACAGAGGGCGACGGAGGCTGTAGCGTCCGTCTTTCACGGTCGGCACGTCCGGCTCGACCTTATCCACCGGCAGCAAGCGGACGGCGACGCCGTCTGAGACGGCCGAGAGGCTGGTACTCAGCGAAATATAGGCAGCTGCAGAGTGGGGTGGTAGGGTGCCGACGACGGTCTTCACAACGACCTCATCTCCGCCGAGTATTTTGGCGGACTCAGGGATTTTGCCCGTAATCCCGAGCTGGGTTTCGAGGGTGTCCCGGATGTTCTGGTTGTGTGGCCTGTCGATGAGGAGAATCTTGGTTTCCGGCCCACCGAGTTCCGACCACTCCTTGATCTTTCCTGAAAAAATGTCGGCGACATGCTGCTTGGTCACCTCTTTGGTAAAATTTGAGAGATGGACCAAAATGCCGATTCCATCCCACCCGATCTGCGTCGCCGCGAAAGCCGGATCTTCGGCTCCGGTGACGGCAATCTGGGCCTGGCCGGTTGTGACTAATTGTAACGGTATGGAGTTCTCGTCCCACAGGATGTCGACATAGGCGCGGGGATTGGCTTTTTCAAAGGCTCGAGCCAAGGCCTCGATAGTCGTTTGCTCAGGCCCGTTGCCGGCAATGATCAGGTTGCCGGCTGTTTGAGCGAAGGTGGTCGACGGGGACAGGTAGAGGGCCAGTCCGACGAACAGCCCGGTTATGAACCGCCCTGCGGTCATCGAGTCGTCCGTTCCCATGGACGGTTATCACCGACTTGGTATCGGGCGTGAGTGGTCAAGAGGTCGACCCTTCCGGTGGTACAGGATCTGATTCGGAGGTAACGTTCGGCTGCGGCATGGTGCGTTTGGCATTCAGCGGCGGCAACTTGACGAAGCGCTGCATCCGCTCCTCGTTCATGGCCTTGGCTTTCAGCTCAGTAAAGCCGGGCTTGCGATCACCGACGACATTGGACGAAAACGACGACATGAGTCGGGTTGCCTGGCGTGCCTGACAAAATGGGCATTCCGTATCTTCGACCCTGGCATACACGGACTGACTTGCTTCGAACTGTTTCTCGCACTGTCCACAACGGTATTCGTAGAGGGGCACGGAATGAGATCCTTTCTCTGTCTCTTATGGTCGAGATCTCAGAGGGAACTCGGTCCGGGACTTGACAAGGTGACCTCTCCCAGGCGATCTTGACCAGCTCATCACGATACGTTTATTCTAGCAACATAGGCAACCAAACTGCCAGCTTCATGAGGAGGGTTTCAATGTCAGTGCTGATTCGACGGTACAAAGGCAACAACGGCATGATGCAGGAAGAACGAATCGACGACGAGGATCGCATTGAGCGCTACTTGAGGCTCTTCGAAAAAGACGACGTCAAGAAGTTGCAAACCGGTGTGAAGTGCTTCATCGAGAAGGATGAGTGGCAGCTCCTCCCCTGAGCCGGCAAGGGGGCAGGAGTAAGGTGTGAAGGCCTTGATCGAGTTGTGAACGCTCCGTACCACTTATCCCTTACCCCTCACCGGTTAGCATGACCTATTGGATTCATATTGCCCGCTCGATCGATCGTGTGACGCTCCACCGAGATCGGTGCTCGGAAGTCCCGTCCGTCTCAACGTCCAGCGATTTCTGGGAAGGGGGATGGTTCGACTATCCCGATAAAGAGCGGGCGCTTCGTGCCATGGAGCAGGCCGGCGTCAACCGAGACCGGCTGTGTCCTTTGTGCAAACCGTGAAGGAGTGCAATGGTGAAAGGTGACTATGACTGCTGACCTGGTCGGGTTCGTCCAGCATTCATAAGTGATCATTCAACATTGACTATGCCGCGGCTTGCCCTTCTCCTGACCACGATCATTTGGGGCGCCACGTTTCCTGCGACCAAAGCCGCGCTTGAGCAGATCACGCCGCTTTCTTTCTTGTTGCTTCGGTTTCTTCTCGGGACTCTCCTCGTACTCCTGTGGTTTATCATTTCCCGCCGCCGGCTCCACCATGATCGTGCCCTCTTGGAAGCGAGTGCAATCACGACCGTCTTTCTCTTTCTCGGGTATCTGTTGCAAACGGTCGGGCTCGGCCATACCAGTGCGTCCAATTCAGCTTTTTTGACGGCGTTGTACGTGATCTTTGTGCCGCTGATGCTGATGCGGATCGACAGGCGGGTGGTGGCGGCGACGGCGATTGCGGTGGTCGGGCTCTGGTTGTTGGTCAAGCCCGACACCTCCATGAATCTGGGTGATCTCATGACGCTCGGGTGCGCCGTTGCGTTTGCAGGCCATATCATCTGTCTTGAGCGGTTCACCAGGCAAGTCGATGCTCCGTCGCTCCTGGTCTGGCAGATGGTGGCAATGACGGTGTTGTTTCTTCCGGCTCCATGGTGGGAAGGGACGACGCAGAACGCCTTTTCGCCGACGGCTGTCTTACTGATCGGCCTTGGTGTCACGGGCGTTCTGGCCACGCTGGCGTTCGCCGTCCAGATGTGGGCACAGCAGCAAGTGCCGGCGCAGCAGGTGGCGTTATTGTTTGCGTCTGAACCGGCCTATGCAGCCTGGTTGTCCTGGTATTTTCTGGGTGAGACGTTGGATACTCAAGGGTGGATCGGGAGCGCGTTGATCTTGTTGGCGGTGGTGATCGGAGCATGGGGTGGCTGATCGGTTGTATTCTCTATAAGGGGGAGTTGTATGGCGCAGAAATTCGGGAATGGACGGTGGGTTTCTGAAGGATTTTTAGATAACCGTGTCGAGGGAACCGTTGTGGGCCAGGTAGTCTTTGCCGTGATCGGGCCGGTGGATTTTTATTTGCGCGGCAATTTTAAGCCGGATATCGCGGGCGAGGTGATTCGATTCCGCAATAAGCGGTTTGAAGATGATGATATGGCCGGACAAGTCATCGGCGACATGGCCAACCCGCAGGTCGGAACAGTGAATCTCATTTCGCTGGATCCACACCCGAATCTGGAGCCGCATCCCTACGTTGAGTGGTTTACGCTCAGAAAGGATCACTACCGCTTTCAGCTAAGCCCTGGTGAGGCGTGGGTGTTATCTGCTGAGGAGCGGAAGGCGATCGACGGAGAAAGCCAGCGCATTCGGGAGACCCTGGCCGATCATGTTGCAGACCGGCCAAGGTCTGACGGCGATTCAGATTGGGCTTAGCGAGGAGTCAGCTCAAGTTCGGGCTGAGGGGCTGGAAGCTCCGTGGCCTTCACCGCTGCTTCAATCTTCTTTTTGAGGACACTGCGGTCTGAATCCTGCCGGGTTTTTCCTTCACGTACATATTCCGGAACACCGCGGATATCCCAGACCAATCCCATCCACTCAAGCCCCTTGAGGCAGTAGTAGGTCATGTCGATTTCCCACCAGTAAAAGCCTTGTCTGGTCGAAGCCGGGTAGTAGTGGTGGTTGTTGTGCCAGCCTTCCCCCATCGTAATCATGGCCAGAAAGAAGTTATTTCGGCTGTCGTCGCCGGTGACATAGCGCTGCGATCCATACACATGGGACAGGGAATTGATCGTGCAGGTTCCGTGAACCAATGCGACGGTCGAGATGAAAAATCCCCAGATCAGCATCTGAGGCCCATTCGTGCCGAGTCCTGGTGCATAGGCCTCCAGCAATTGACCGAAGCCGAACATCCCAAACCCTGCAACGGTGGGCATCAGCACATCAAACCGGTCGAGAAACCGCAGCTCCGGAAACTTCGCGAAATCTGCGATGCTTTTGAGTCGCGGCGCATAAAATGTCTGAGACATGATCCAGCCCATGTGCGCCCAGAGAAATCCACCCTGGCGAGGGGAATGCACATCCTCCGGTGTATCAGACGCGATGTGGTGATGGCGGTGATGGCCGGCCCACCACAAGGGGCCGCGTTGCGCGCAGGTTCCCCCCAACAGGGCAAATAAAAACTGGATGGTCCGGGAGGTTTTGAACGTGCGGTGCGAGAAGTAGCGATGGTACCATCCGGTAATGGCAAACATGCGGATGTAATAGAAGGCGACCGCAACGGCTACCGCGGTCCAACTCCAGCCTACCCACAGGACTCCCAAGCACATCAGGTGTACGGCAAGGAAGGGAATACTGCGAATCCAATCTACCTTAGGTGGACCCTCTACCTTCGTGTGCTCAAGGCCCGCCCAGGAATCAAACCATCGTAGAACGGAATACCAGGAATCCGGGGCTTTGGTTGAGTGAAGTGATTGCGCGTCGGACATACAATTCTCCTCTAGGTCGGGGGATCGGCAACGTCACTGTGGTGGGAGACAGGGAGCCGGGGTCCCAATTAAGCTGATTGATCGTCCCGAATAGGTTGGGAAGTGATTATACACAAGAACGTCGGGAAAGGGAAACCAGAGTTTTTGCGAGGTCCCTGTACGTTTGATTCTACTGGAACGGTACCGCCTGTCCACTCATTTTGTTTGTCTGCCGAAGATTAGGGAGGAAATGTTGTTGACCGGTTTGACAGTTTCGCCCAGGCATCTCTAGAATGTCCCCACTATGAATGATCGATTTCTCAAAGCGTGCCGCCGTGAACCCGTCGATTGCACACCTGTCTGGTTTATGCGCCAGGCTGGGCGCTACATGTCTGAGTATCGGACGTTGCGTGCGAAACATTCGATCCTTGAGATGTGTAAAACGCCGGAATTGGCGGCTCAAGTCACGCTCCAGCCGATTGACCGGTTCCCGTTGGATGCCGCTATTATTTTTGCTGACATTCTGCTCCCATTGGAACCGATGGGGATCAGCCTCGAATTTGCCGCCGGCGAGGGGCCGGTGATCCACAATCCGGTACGCGATCGAGCAGCGGTAGATCGGCTCAAAGTGATCGATGGCGACGAACTGGACTATGTCGCCGAGGCCATTCGCCAAGCGCGACGCGCCCTCAACGGGCGAGTACCGTTGATCGGATTTGCCGGGGCTCCGTTTACGCTGGCGAGTTATGCCATTGAGGGCGGAGGGTCCCGCAACTATCTGCACACCAAACAGATGATGTATGGCGATCCCACAGCCTGGCATCGCCTCATGGACAAATTTGTGTCTGTACTCACCGGGTATCTCCGGCGACAGATCAAAGCGGGAGCTCAGGCCATTCAGCTCTTCGATAGTTGGGTCGGCTGTCTCTCGGCCGGTGACTATGCCGAATATGTGAAGCCGCACGTCCAGCGGATTTTCGATGGGCTCAAGCGGGAAGGTGTGCCGATGATTCATTTCGGCACCGGCACGACGGCTATTCTTCATCAGATGCGCGAGGCAGGTGGCGATGTCATCGGAATCGACTGGCGGGTTCATTTGGACGAGGCTTGGTCGATGGTCGGGCATGATCGTGCCGTGCAAGGCAATCTGGATCCGCTCGTCTTGTTTGCGCCGCTTCATGAAATCGAGCGTCGTGTCGAAGACATCCTGCGTCGAGCCGGGGGGCGTCCGGGCCACATCTTCAACCTCGGTCACGGCATCCTGCCCACGACACCTGTCGAGCACGTGGCCGCGACGATCGACATGGTGCACAAGCTCAGCCAACGGTGAGTACGCAAGAGAAGCGTTCCCCGTGAAGCGTATCTCGCATATAGGATAAGAGTTACTGGTTTCGAGTTGCGTGACCGCTGCTTTTCGAACTTCAAGAACTCGAAACATGACATGTTCAACCAGAAACTTCTCTTGCTTCACGAGAGACGAGATAGGAAAGACATAGAACGATGTCGGATGTAACGCGCCATACCGCAGTGTTGCTCATGGCCATGGGTGGACCCGATTGTCTGGAGAACGTCGAGCCGTTTTTGCTGGATGTTCGAGGGGGTCGACCGACACCTCCGGAGCTCGTCGAGGAAATTCGTGAACGATACCGAGCTACCGGTGGAAAATCGCCGGCGGTCGGGATTGCACAGGCGGTCGCAAAGAAACTGGAGCAGCAGCTGAATGGTTCGAGGACCGGCCGATACCGAGTGTACGTCGGTTTGCGGCACTGGCATCCTTTCATCAAAGAAACGTACGCTGAGCTGCTGAAATTCTCCCCGGAACAGATCATCGGGGTCTGTATGGCCCCTCAGCAGTCTTTATTGAGTACCGGGGCGTATCGAAAGAAAGTGGAAGAGGCCCGTGCCGAGTTGGGAGATCGGACCGACGTCACCTACGTCGGCAGTTGGAACCGGCATCCTCAACTGATTGCGGCTCTCGTTGAGAGTATTCAGCAAGGGCTTCAGAAGTTTCCTGCCGATGTGCGAGCCACAGTGCCGGTATTGTTTACCGCGCATAGTCTGCCGGAACGGATCGTGGCCATGAAGGATCCCTATCCTGCCGAAGTGAAGGGGACGGTTGAAGCCGTGACACAGTTTCTGGGGAATCAACCGACCTACTTCGCCTATCAAAGTCAGGGACGATCAAGCGAGCCTTGGCTTGGACCCACCGTGGAATCGATGTTGGATATTATTCAGGTGGCGGGACACCGGTCTGTGTTGGTGGCGCCTATCGGGTTTATCTGCGACCATGTAGAGACGTTGTTCGATATCGACATCGAACTCAAACAGTTGGCGTCGACCAAAGGCATCCAGCTCGAGCGCATCGCCATGTTGAACGATTCGCTTCCGCTCATCGAGACGTTACGCAACGTCTTGGCTGCACACGAATCCTCGCTCTGTATCCAGTCGTGACTCGACCACGTACAGTCGTGATCGTCGGTGGGGGTATTTCCGGCCTGGCCACTGCATTTTCACTCCAAGAGCAGGCGACAAAGGCCGACCTGACTCTCCGGTGCACGATCCTTGAGTCCGGATCGGACTGGGGAGGAAAGATCGTCACGCATCGGGTCGGCGAGATTATTACGGAGGCCGGCCCGGATTCCTTTCTGTCGCAAAAGCAGGCCGGACTCGATCTTTGTACGAAGCTCGGTCTCGCCGATCAGCTCATCAATACCAATGAGACGGGCAAGAAGGCTTGTGTGCTGTACGGAGGTCGTCTTCATGACCTCCCCGAGGGACTGCTTTCGTTTATTCCGAAACAATTGGGGGCGTTTCTTCACAGCGGATTACTGAGCTGGACCGGTTTGGCTCGGATGGGGCTCGAATTTGCCGTTCCGCCTGGTTCGCCCAGGGACGATGAGTCGTTGGCTTCGTTTCTTCGCCGTCGGTTCGGCGTTCAGGCATTTGAGCGGGTACTGGAACCCCTCATGGCTGGGATCTATGCGGGGGATGCCGAGCAGATGAGTCTGCGGGCCACGTTTCCGCGGTTTTTCGAACTCGAACAACAGCACGGCAGTATCGTTCGCGGCATGATGGCCGCCAAGAAATCCGCCGTGCCGATGTCGACGGGCCGACCACGACGTACGATGTTTGTCAGTCTGAAGCATGGACTCGGTGATTTGGTGACGGCTCTGACGAATCGATTGGCTCAGCAGGGTGCGGAGCTTCGTGTGGGTGCACGGGTCGAGGCCATCAGGGTGAGGTCGCATGAGCTCGGCCGCTGGATGTACGACCTTATTCTTCACGATGGGTCGGCCCTCTCCGCAGAAGGCGTCGTACTCGCGACACCGGCTTATGTGTCGGCTGAGTTGTTGCGCCCATTGACGCCGATCGCCGGTGGACTGCTGGACATGATTCCCTATGCATCGACTGCCACCGTTGCGATGGCGTTTCCGCGGACGATGACAAGCGCCATCGACGGGTTTGGATTCATCGTCCCTCGGACAGAGCAGCGTGATGTGATTGCCGCAACCTGGACATCGCTGAAGTGGCCGCATCGTGCTCCGGCGGATCAACTGTTGGCACGATGTTATATCGGTGGCGTAGGTCGGGAAGACATTCTTCAGTTGGATGACGAGACGTTGGTGGCCAAAGTCAGAGAGGAACTCGCGGCGGTATGCGGCATCAAAGGAGAACCACGTTACACGGAAGTGAACCGATGGTGGAAGGCCATGCCGCAATACACGCTGGGCCATCTTGATCGATTGACCCAGCTGGATGCCGCCGTAAGCCGTTATCCCGGGTTGGTCCTTACAGGGGCCGGCTATCGAGGGGTGGGCATTCCCGACTGTATCCGTGATGGGGCTGCGGCAGCCGAACGCGTTATGCAGGATGTATGGGGTGGAACCAACCTGGCGCGGCGGCATACCGTGGGAACATCGTGACCGCACCACTTCATCCTTGATACATCCATGCCCTGGTCAAGGGGAGCTCGGTCAGGCCACTGGCTTCTTGGCGGCTGGCCAGCATCTGATAGACATTCAGCCAGCCCTGCGAAAAAGCCAGCGCTGACCCGGCCAAATAGGTACGCCACACCCGGAGCGTCCGTTCGTCGACGAGGTGACGAGCGGTAATGAGTTGGCTTTCCAGCCTCTGCGACCACTGCGCGAGTGTTCGTGCGTAGTGCGGCCGCAGACTTTCAACGTCATAGACTTCAAAGTTCTGTCTCGCCATCTCCTTGATGACTGCGTGGATGTGGGGCAGCTCGGTGTGGGGAAACACATACCTGTCCATAAATTCACTCACTCCGGATCCTACCGTACGACCATCGGCATCGGGTGACGTAATGCCGTGGTTCAGGAAGAGTCCTCGGTCACGCAGTACACGACGCACCACGCCAAAGTAGACCGGGAAATTCTTTTGCCCGACGTGTTCAAACATCCCGACACTCGAAACTTTGTCGAACGCACCCTGACCGAATCGTTCCGGTGCGTCACGATAGTCCAGTCGCAGCACCTCGACTCGCCCTTCAAGCCCAGCCGTTCTCACACGCTCCTTTGACAACGCAAACTGGTTCTCTGACAGGGTGATGCCTACGGCTCGCACCCCGTAACGCTGCGCTGCATGCAGGATCAATCCCCCCCACCCACAGCCGATGTCGAGAAACCGTTCACCAGGCTGAAGGCGCAATTTTCGACAGATGTGATCGAGCTTGGCTTCCTGTGCGGTATCGATCGTTTCTTCTCCGGTGTGAAAATACGCGCAGGAATAGACCATGCGATCATCGAGCCAGAGCCGATAGAAGTCGTTGCCCACATCGTAGTGATGTTTGATGTCGTCGAGGTCTTGCTGGGGCGTATGACGTACCTCCGACGCGGGGATTCGGTTCGTCGGAGGCGAGCCGCCGACCTCCACCAGGTGTTCAGCGCTGGTGATTACGGACATGATGTCGCCGTCGATATCGATGCGCCCGTCGACGAAGGCTTCACCGAGCGAGCCGAGGGTCGGATGAATCAATACCGGCAAGAGTTCTGGATCGCGGATGGCCATCACACCACGAGGCTGTTGACCAAAATTGAGACGTGAGCCATCGGGGAGCACAAGATCGAGCGGTTGGCCGCCCTTTGCCCGGACTGCTTTCGCCAACCGATGGATTCCGCGGCTAACCGCCTTGTTCAGGATTGTTCTGGTTGCCTGAGAGAGCACACCGTTTGGAGACATGTTGCCCTCCTTTGGGTTGTGAACGAGAATTCATGGTGCATGCGTCAATGTGAGGCCTGTATTGTCACACGCGAGCATGATGTGTTGCATTCGAGTTCAACGACGCGTCGAAAGTGCTGAGCGACCCAAAAGTATCGGGCCTGTTTCTCCAAGAGTCTTTTGACCAGGGCATTGTCTTGAGTCTCAAGTAGTTGGTGTTGCGTTCAAGCGCATGTATGATCTTCTCACCAGTAGAGCGAAGAGCATGCCAGAGAGATTAGAAGAAGATTCAGACAGTTAAGACAATCGACTGCGGGAATGACCCGGCATTCTGTGGTGAAACTCTACATGCGAGGATACATGACTGAGGAAGAGTGCACCAAAATCGGCTATTGCTGACAGATGTCTTAGCAGGATGCGGGAAAAGACCGTCAGCGGCGTTCTCGCCTCACTCAGAGGCTCAACGTACAGCCCAGAGTACGCTTCGTGCGGCCTTGCCGGACGGCCTTTTTGCGCATCCTGCGTGGCCGTTCAGCGTCGCCATAAATCTCGATCTTTGCGACGGCTACAGAGGTCTCAGTAAGTTTTCCGCAACCTGTTAGGGAAGAATGATAGCCTGTTCCGGATAGGCTAGTTCCTTCAGCGTGGTTTCCAGGGCATCGACCATCGGCGGTGGGCCGCAGAGGAAAACACAGCTGTCTGCATTGGGAGCAGGAAGGTGTTGTCGTAGGGTTTCAGGTGTAATTCGGCCTACACCCCCGGCCCAACCGGGAGGTGGCTGTTCCAACACGTGGCGGCAATGAAAGTTCGGATAGTCTCGGACGTTTCGGTCCCACTCCTGTCGGAAAATAATGTCGGGTTCTGTTTTGTTGGCAAAGAGCAGAAAGAGTTCTGCATCGATCTTCTTGGTCAGAATCCACCGAATGATGGAGATCATCGGGGTAATACCGGTGCCGGCGGCGACGAATCCGACCCGTTTGGCCATGCCATCAACCCAATGCCCACCGGTGTTCGGCCCGCTCATCAGCACCATCTCGCCGATCTGCTGTTCGTGCAGATATCTTGAAAGGGTACCGGTCTCATACCGTTTGACCGTGAGATCGAAAGAGCCTGTGGCACCAGGCAACGAGGATGGAGTATAGGCCCGCTTGACCGGCTTACCGTTGATTGTCGCATGGACGTAGAGAAAATCACCGGGCAACATGTCCAGTGTGGCGTCGGCAGGCAATTCGAACCGGAACGTCTTTGTGTCGTGGGTATCCGTCTCGATGCGGGTCAGCTTGTAAGGAGCGGGCGTTTTGGTCTTAATGCGGACAAGGTTCGCCATAGCTGAGGGGCATTTTAGGGGATCGTCTCAATCGACGCAATACGGAGAGTACTCAGATTGCTTCAGTTCTGCAGCTTGAGGTTTTTTGCTTGTTCGGCTGTTTTTAGATTGGGATGAGGTTGTACTGCCAGTTTCGCAAGAACCGGCTGAGCCGCACTAATCTTATGTTCGACCGCCCAGGTCAGCCACCGGCGAGCCTCATCCGTACTTCTTGTCACTCCGCGTCCATAGGCATACATGACCCCGAGGACGTACATCGCTTGTCCATTGCCGGTCTCAGCCAGGCGGTGGAGACCGGGAGAAGCTTTCTTGTACCAACTGACTGCTTCCGGAGTCTGTCGCCCGTCACGCTGTGCGTAATAGCGTCCGAGGCGATATTGGGCAAAGGCATCGCCCTGTTCAGCGAGCCGTGCGTCGAGCTCCTGATTTGGAGCTGATGTTGATGGCGGCGGGCTTGATGCTGATTGTTTGATCCCTGGAGGTCCTGCGTTGCGATCAGTCGTGCGGCCGGCCGGCTCGGAGGACTTAGGCTTTGAGTCTTGGCTGGAATTGTGCTGTGTTGCAAGCCGATCGGCTAGGCGAACGTCGCTCTCAGGATTTCTGGCTGATGTTGAGGCTGGTACGCGGGACGCTGCTTTTTCACTATCTGGAGGTACGACGTTGTGCTCAGAGAGCTGGTCGGCCAGGCTGGATGGTTGTGTTGACTTTGAATCTTTACCACGATTGTCCTGGGTTGTGAGCTGATCCGGAGCAAGGGGGGAGGCAGGGGTGGAATCCTGGGACGCACCTAGGCCTTCGGCTTGTGAGACGGTCGTCAGACTGAACTCCTTCTGATTCGGGAGTGGCTCTATGTCTGATTGTGGTTGGCCACATGTTTCTGCGGAGCTGTTCGAGTCTTCCTGCCCGACACCAGGCTGACAGTTCGTCTTGTCGTCGGAGGCGGGTGGCCATACGCCTAGTGTCGACGCACCCCAAACGAGCGCGATGATGAACAACGCGCCATGAAGCAGCCGGCGCTTCAAGATCGTTCGATCGCTGGGAGGTACTAGGACAAGTCCAGGATAGCCTTTCTTGGCCATGCCTTCTCCTGAAGGAATCCTTGGTCGGAGTACATCAGTGCGTCAGCGCACTGTCTCGTGTTCAGGGCTCTACCGCTACCGTCGTAGCGGAGGAGCCGCAAAAGTCTGGTTGCTGCGTCAAATCGCCGCCCCGTGACTTGTATCTGGTACGGTGCTCCTCTATAGATAGCCTCTTGTCCTCCCTAACTTCAAGCTCTTATAGTATGAGTGCTTGAGGGGAGTCATTGTTACCTAGGGAAGCGAGTGAATCATGCTGTCACCGGACAACGCCTTTGCCATTGTGGAGATCAACGGTCCCTTTCGTGAGCCGCGAGAGCAGGTTTTTTCCTACGACTATTCGATCCAACGGTCCACCTGGGCGACGCCACATGGCGTGCGTGTGAAGGTCTCAATACCGGATGAGCTGGAGGTGCTGAAGCGTCGCCTTGTCGGGATGGGCGTCGGGTCGCCGGGCCAGCAATTGATGATGAGCAACATCCTCTCTAAAACGATTGCGAGCTGGAAGATGCAGGTGGCTGAAGGGGAGGGTATGCTGATGGAACGACGCGATATGCTGCTGGCGCCATTTATCGGGCCGTTGGCCCATCTGTTTCCGAAGGTAGAAGCCTTATTTGAAGCGGATCAATCGGCTATTCGGGAAGAAGTGAGGAGACGCATCGGGATCTGACTCGCTGCGGAAAAAGGTGCTGGCTGATCCGTCAAAAGATTCGTTTGTAGTGTTTCGAATGGACACCTGATTCGTCGGCGAACCCAAGCGATCCCTGGTCCGGGCTGCCGGTATCATTCAAGTCGATGCGGTAGTGGCCGCGCACCTGCTCCATGGCCACTTCGAACGGAACGGCGTTCGGGTAGAGTGTTCCGGGAGCATGGGCCCCTCGCGACAGCGTACGGATCGTATCCGCTTCCGCGAGTTGCTTGTCTGAAAAGATGAAGATGTCGGCAATGGCGTGATCACCAAGCTTGTGGCCGGGTGTGGTCGACGGGAGCTGTTCCCCGAGGGTGCCGTCCAGGCGTGCTTGTTTGAGGCGTTTCAAGAGGGCGACGATTTGGCTGTCTGTGGCTTGAGAAGGGACGACTAAACCCAGGGTGTTCATCTCCACGATGGTCGTGTGCACCTTGAACATGACAGGCGCAGCTTCCGGATCCTCGATGACCGAGACAGTGGGGCCTTCAGTTCCGGTCGCCTGTTTGTTCCGTGAACTGGGGACGATCAGGGCGACGAACAACCAGAGTCCGATGAGGATGCCGAATACCACGAGCAGCGGATGGGCGCCGGCGCGTTTTCCCTCTTCGTAGGGCCCTTGGTTCTTCGTCATGATCCCTGATCCTCGATCTGTTGTGTTGGGTTGAGTGGCGGACTCTGTAACCGTCGCTTGGCTTCGTCCCACAGCTCGTCCATTTCGGCCAGCGTCATCTCTGTTAGAGACCGTCCTTTTTCCGTGGCTTGTGCCTCCACCAGGTGAAAACGATCGATGAACCTGTTCGTGGAGCGGCGCAGCGCATCTTCGGGATTCGCTTTGAGAAAGCGAGCAAGGTTGACCAGTGAGAACAGAAGATCACCCAACTCGTTCTCGATCTCCTCTCTGGTGCCGGGCCGATTGAACTCCGATTCGGTCTTTGCCGGACTTGGTGCGAAGGCCTCGCGCAGTTCGCCGATTTCTTCAGCCACCTTTGCGAGGATTTGTTCCAAGCCGGCCTCGCTCTGCGGCCAATCGAAGCCGACTCGGGCCGCCCGTGCCTGAATCTGGTAGGCCTGCAACAATGCCGGCAAGGTCTTCGGTACTCCGTCAAGAGTCGATTGTCGGTTGCCGGCGGCTTCTCGCTCTGCGCGTTTGATGTCTTCCCATTGAGCCAAAACCTGCTCACTATTCGGTGCCTGGTCGGTCGTGTTGCCGGTACCGAATACGTGAGGGTGTCTACGGATCAGTTTCGTCGTGAGGGTTTCGATCACGTCTTCAACCGTAAAGGAACCGGCTTCGGCGGCGATCTGACTGTGGAAGAGGACTTGGAGAAGCACATCCCCGAGTTCTTCACGAAGTTTCTCCTTGTCCCGCTGATCGATGGTCTCGAGGACCTCGTACGCCTCTTCGAGAAGGTAGGGCTTCAATGATTCGTGCGTCTGTTTCCGATCCCACGGACATCCGTTTTGTGCGCGGAGCGTAGCCATCAACTCAACGACTTTTGTAAAATGTGTCGACATTGACGGCGACCGTTTCTCCTGCATCCTGTACCGAGCGTCGGTGCTCTGTCACTCTATACCGAGTGACAGAGTCTCTTCAATCTCTGTCACGGCTTGCGACCGAATGGACCCTATGGTAGGGTACCGGGAAAACTTGAGCCTGTAAGGGGAGAGAGAGCAATGGCAGAGGAGGAGCAAGGGTTTGTCGTTCGCGATCGGCGGGCCAGCGGAGGAGCCGAGGCCGCTCCGGTCCCATCATCGCCTTCCAAACAGTCGGTCTCCGCGACTTCGTCGACGGAGTCACCGCACGCGCCTCCGGCACCTCCGGTCACGTTCTCGTCGTTTGTCATTTCATTAGGCTCGTCGTCGCTCATGCTCATGGGCGAGCAACTGGACCCTAATCAGGCACCGATACCCGTCAACCTGCCCCAAGCCAAGGAAATCATCGATCTGTTGTCTGTCTTGGAAGACAAGACGAAAGGCAATCTGACCCCTGATGAGCAGACGGTCCTTCGCGATATGCTCTATGCCCTTCGCATGAAGTATGTCACGCTGGCATCACCGAAGTAGTCTCCCATTCTTTCGGTTCTGTGTGCCGCTGAGTCTCTGGACGCTGCGAGTTGTGCGGCAAGCTTTGAGACTGTCTTGTAAGTCGGCTATAGTGAGGCAGGTGTCTGTTTCCCTGTGTTGATCATGCCCAGAGGGCGAGTGAATGCCAGAGCTCAATCATTCCACGGGTGCGTTCGAATCGGCCTCCGGAGGACTTCTTGAGGTCCAGCCCGTGGTGATGGGCGATCACGCGCGTATTGCGTCGGCCGACCATCCAAAGAAACCTGAGCGAAAACCACCCCATCTTCGCCCTGTCTGGATCGTGCTGATCCTCCTGATCCCCTGCGTAGTTCTCACGCTGTATTACTCACAAGTTGTTGCGCCGGGCTCCGAAGAGAACGGCTCCTTCCTGCCGACGACGAGCTACGCACTGGTTCTGCTCCTGGTCAATTTGGACCTGATCGGTTTCGTGGTGCTAGTGCTGTTGTTATCCCGGAATCTGATTAAGGCCTATTTCGAACGCCGGCACCGTCTTGTTGGGTCAGGATTTCGCACCAAACTCATCGCGGCCTTTATCGGGTTCTCGTTGATCCCGACGCTGCTCCTGGCAATCGTCGCGAGCGGGCTGGTCAACAAGGCGGTCGATGTCTGGTTCAGTGAGCATATCGAAAAGGTGATGAAAGATTCGTACGAAGTGGCTCGCATGCAGCATGCGGGACATGTCGCGCTCGCGGTGAACAGCGCACGGGCGATTTCTCAAGAACTGTTTCGCGAAGACCTGTTGACTCCCGTTCAGCGGGATCTTTTGATCGCTGCGATGGCTCGAAAACGCATGGAATATGGCGTTGCCGGGATCGAAGTGTTTTCGAGCAAGATGGAGACCCTCACCAAGGCGTTTGATAGTGACATTCCGTCCGGGGTGTTGGATCTGCCGATCAGTCAGCTGGTCCTGCAAGTCATTAACGGCAAGCAAGAGTTTACCTCAGTCCAGGAGGCCCAGACGGGACGGTTAGTGCGCGCCGCCGTCCCGGTGGCTTCCGGAAGCCGGCGGGGTGAGCTTGAGGGGGTTGTGGTCGTGGAAACCTACGTCCCTGAATCCCTGTTGACCAAGATGGAGGGCATCGGTCGTCAATACACGGCGTACAAGCAGATCAAGGCGATGAAAAACCCGATTAAAGCCGGGGCGTACCTGTTTGTGGCCGTCGTGGCGGTGTTGATTCTCTTCAGCGCAACGTGGTTCGGGTTCTATGTGGCGCGTGGCATCACCGTGCCGATTCAACGGTTGGCGGAGGCGACCGAAGCCGTTGCCCAGGGTGATCTGTCGGTGCAGATCGATGCCAAGGCAACCGATGAAATCGGGACGCTGATCGAGTCGTTCAATCGGATGACGCAGGATCTGCAGGGGAGCAAATCGAAACTTGAGGAAGCCAACCTGACGCTGCGGAATACCAATGTCGAGTTGGATCGCCGTCGTGCCTATATTGAAACGGTCGTCGATACGATCGCGGCCGGTCTGCTCTCGATTGATCGGAACGGAACGATCACGACCTTCAACCCGTCGGCCGAACGCATTCTTGGGTTGGCTGCCGACCGGTTCAAAGGACGGCCGGCCAATGAGGCGTTCAAGGAGTTCGGTCTCGACTCGTTTCAGACCGCCTATGACCGTATGTTGGCCGATGAGCGCGACGATTTGGATCTTGAAGGACAGTTGGATATTCAAGGGAAGCTGATTACGATTGGGTTGAAAGGTTCGCGTATGAGGGATGAGGCGAACAAGGATTTGGGGTTTGTGTTGGTTTTTGAAGATCTGACGGAGTTGATCAAGGCGCAGAAAGTGGCGGCCTGGCAGGAAGTCGCGAAGCGCGTCGCTCATGAAATCAAGAATCCACTGACGCCGATTCAACTCTCAGCTCAGCGATTGCGCAAGAAGTTCTTCGAGAAGTCCCCCGACCTAGACCGTGTGTTCGACGACGCCACGAACGTCATCATCAACGAAGTCGGGAGCCTGAAGCAGATGCTGGACGAATTTTCAAAATTCGCCCGCCTGCCGGTTCCGCAAATGACGCGACAATCTCTCCACGACGTGATACGGGAAGTCGTCACGCTCTATCGCGAGGCACAGAAGGATATTGAGCTGATTGTGGAACTGGACGAGGAGTTGCCGTCCATCAATTTCGACCGAGAACAACTGCGGCGTGTGTTCGTCAATCTCTTCGACAACGCGGTTCAAGCGATGAATCAAAAAGGTCGGCTGTGGGTCGGGACGAAGTATGATACAAAACGTCGTCGCGCGGTCGTCGCTGTGGCGGATGAGGGGCCTGGCATTACGCCGGAGGACCAGGAACGGTTGTTTGTCCCGTATTTCACCCGTAAGAAGACGGGAACCGGGTTGGGGTTGGCCATTGTCCGTCGGATCATCACGGACCATGAGGGCCAGATCCAAGTCGGAAACAATCATCCGAAGGGCGCCGTCTTTACGTTTGATTTGCCGGTGTAGGGTAGACCGGTCGGAGTATGCGGTAAGAGAGGGGGGATATGTCGGCATCGATTCTAGTGGTGGACGACGAAGAGGCGATTCGCACGTCCCTGCGAAGCATCCTGGAGGATGAAGGGTATGACGTGTCCGTAGCCGCCAATGGAGTCGAGGCGTTGAAAATCTACGGGATCGATCCGCCGGATCTCATGATCCTGGACATCTGGATGCCGGAAATGGACGGATTGGAGACGCTGCGTCGGGTGAAAGAATTTGTGCCGACGACGCAGGTTATGATGATTTCCGGGCATGGATCCATCGAAACGGCCGTGAAAGCCATCAAGCTGGGTGCGTACGACTACATCGAGAAGCCGTTGTCGCTGGAGAATGTCACGTTCCGTGTCAAGCAGGCATTGGAGCAGTTCCGATTGGCGCAAGAGAATCGGTCGCTGCGGACCAAGGTTCAGCAAAAGTTCGAATTGGTCGGGCAGTCTCCGGCCATGCAGCGGCTGCGGGAGTTGATTGAAACGGCAGGCCCCACGAACAGTCGGGTATTGATCGGAGGGGAGAATGGAACGGGAAAGGAGTTGGTCGCTCGAGCCATTCATATGCACAGCACCCGATCGGACCATCCGTTCGTGGCCGTCAATTGTGCCGCCATCCCTGAGACGTTGATTGAGAGCGAATTGTTCGGCCATGAAAAAGGCTCGTTTACCGGCGCCACATCGATGAAGCGCGGTCAGTTTGAGCAGGCCGATGGGGGCACGCTGTTTCTGGACGAAATCGGCGACATGAGCCTCAGTACGCAAGCGAAAGTGTTGCGGGCGTTACAGGAACAGCAGTTTACGCGAGTGGGCGGGACCAAATTGATGAAGGTCGATGTGCGGGTGCTGGCGGCTTCGAACAAGGACTTGGAAAAAGAAATCAGCAAGGGACATTTTCGCGAGGATCTGTATTACCGTCTCAACGTGGTCCCGATTGTGGTGCCTCCCCTGCGGGAGAGACGAGAAGATATTCCGGCTCTTGTGCGGCATTTCATGAAGACACATGTCGAGGAGCAAGGATTGCGAATGAAGGAGGTCTCGCCGGAGGCGATGGACGTATTTCAGCACTATGAATGGCCTGGGAACATCCGGGAATTGAGAAACTTAATCGAGCGGCTCATGATTATGGTGCCGGGGTTTGTGATCGATGCCGCTCAAGCCGCCGTGTCGCTGCAGGGACGAACCGTCGGCGCGGTGCCGACTGGCAATTACGCGGCCAACCCGCTTCTCGCCAAGTCCTACGATTCGCTTCGAGATGCTCGGAATGCGTTCGAGAAGGAATACATCAGTCGAAAACTTCGAGAACATCATTGGAATATTTCACGGACGGCGGAAGATCTCAAAATCGAGCGAAGTCATCTTCATCGGAAGATTAAATTGCTTGATGTGGAGATGCGGCCGGAGAGTTAAAGAAGAGGGCGACAGGATCATTGCCCGGCGCAGGCGGAGCAGACAAGATCTTGAAACTTCGTCTGGGGGTGGTTCCGTACATATTCGTCGAGTGCGGCGTCAGACATATGTGCGGGATGGGATTTCTTGCACGATGGGCAGACCGGGATCAATTGCTGTAACGTCGCCATGTCGCGCAACGTACGATCAAGTTCGCTGATGACTTTTGTCAGCTCGTGCTCCCAGCTCTTTCGTATCTCGGTTTCTTGTTTCAGCTTGAGAGCGGACTTCACTCTGGCCAACAGCTCTATCTGTGCAACTGGTTTTCTGACATAATCTGCCGCCCCGGCGTCGAAGGCAGCCTGCAGGAAGTCCTTTTGGTCCCGAGCCGTTACGATAATAATTGGAATCGATGCGAAGGCTTCGACGGTTTTGATATGGCGGCAGGCTTCGACTCCATCCATATCGGGCATCTTGACATCCATTAAAATGAGATCCACCCTGATGCCGCTGGTGCCTCCGTGATCGAGGTCTAGACGTGTAAAGGCATCGTGAGCGGATGAGACGGTGGTCAAGTCCCGATACCCGGCTGTCTTCAGAATATGATGGAGCAGCAGACGCTCGTCGGGAGAATCGTCGACAATTAGGATCGCCACCAACCCCTCCTCGGTCGGTTTGTTTGCCGGAAGAGTACGGGAATGTAACAAGTCTAGTATAGGGCGTATTCCCAGAGCGACAAGAAAAAAGCAGAAGACTTGGGACAGGTGGGAGTTTTGTCGGGTGCCTCAGCCAGCCGCGTTGACCTCTGTCGGACCCTCCGCTAAGATGCGCCCCGAACGTATGTAAGGCTGAGGTTCAGTCTCAGCACAACCGTAGCTTTTCGGGATATCTATTCATGACGACCTATCGTGATGCCGGTGTGGATATTGATGCAGGCGATGAGTTTGTCGATCGTATCAAGCCGCTTGTTCGATCAACCTTTCGCCCCGAGGTCCTGACAGACTTGGGAGGCTTTGGTGGTCTCTTTGGCTTTCAAGCGGGCAAATATAAAGAGCCAGTGCTCGTATCCGGAACCGATGGGGTCGGGACTAAGCTGAAGATCGCGTTCATGATGGACAAACACGATACCGTCGGGATCGATCTGGTGGCGATGTGTGTGAATGACATTGCGGTGAGCGGGGCGGAGCCGCTGTTTTTTCTCGATTATTTCGCCACCGGGAAGTTATCCGTCTCGAAGGCTCGGGAAGTAGTCGCCGGGATCGCCGAAGGCTGCCGTCAAGCCGGGTGTGCGCTGATCGGGGGTGAAACCGCCGAAATGCCGTCATTCTATCCTGATGGGGAGTACGATCTGGCCGGTTTTGCCGTCGGCGCCGTCGATCGCCCAAAGATGATCGATGGTCGGCATATTGTGCCCGGGGATGCCGTCATCGGATTGGCTTCATCGGGACTTCATAGCAACGGCTACTCACTGGCCCGGCGGGTGCTGTTTGAGCAAGCCAAGTTGACGGTTGCCAGCCGTCTCTCCGAGCTTGTCGGCGAGGTTCTCCTGACACCCACCAGAATTTATGCGAAGCAGATTTTGGCGCTCGTCGAAGAATTTCCGATTAAAGGTATCGCCCACATTACAGGAGGGGGCATTACGGAGAATTTGCCACGGGTGTTTCCGAAGGGCGTGCGGGCGAAGATTGCTAGGACGGCCTGGTCGGCACCGCCGATCTTCGGGGGGGTGGCCATACGGGTAGTGTCGAGGCACCCCAGATGAGCGCCATGATGAACAAAGCCCAACGAAGCAGCCGGCGCCTCAGGATCGTTCGATCGCTGGGCGGCACCAGGACGAGTCCAGGATAGCCTTTTTTGGCCATACCTTCTCCTGAAGGAATCCTCCGTCGGAGTATATCAGTGTGTTAGAAAGCTGTCTCGTGCTCTGGATCTCCACCGCTGCCCTAGCGATGGGAGAACCGTGAAGTTCTGACTGCTGAACCAAGCAGCCGCTGCCCTTCGCCTTGTATCAGTTGCGCCCCCACTATATAGATAGCCTCTTGTCCTCCCCAACTTCAAGCTCTTATAGTACGGGCGATAGAGGGTGTCATTGTCACCTAGGAAAACGAGTGAATCATGCCGTCAACTGACAACACCTTTGCCATCGTAGAAATCAACGGTCCATTTCGTGAGCCGCGAGAGCAGGTTTTTTCCTACGACTATTCGATTCAACGATCCACCTGGGCGACGCCACATGGCGTGCGCGTAAAGGTCTCAATACCGGATGAACTGGAGGTGCTGAAGCGTCGTCTCGTCGGGATGGTCGTCGGCTCGCCGGGCCAGCAATTGTTGATGAGCAACATCCTCTCTAAAGCGATTGCCGACTGGAAGATGCGGGTGGCTGACGGGGAGGGTATGCTGACGGAACGACGTGATATGCTGCTGGCGCCATTCATCGGGCCGCTGGCCCATCTGTTCCCGAAGTTAGAGGCGTTGTTTGAAGCGGATCAATCGGCTATCCGCGAAGCAGTGAGGAGACGCGTAGGCCTCTGATCCTCTTGGGACCAGGCGCCGCGTCAAAAGATTCTTTTGTAGTGCTTCGAATGGACACCTGATTCGTCGGCGAAGCCAAGCGATCCCTTGTCCGGGCTGCTGGTATCATTCAAGTCGATACGGTAGTAGCCACGAACTTGCTCCATGGCCACCTCGAATGGAACGGCGTTCGGGTAGAGCGTCCCGGGCGCATGGGCTCCTCGCGCCAGCGTACGGATCGTATCTGCTTCCGCGAGCTGCCTGTCTGAAAAGATGAAGATGTCGGCAATAGCGTGATCACCCAGTTTGTGGCCGGGTGTGGTCGATGGGAGCAGTTCACCGAGGGTGCCCTCCAGGCGTGCTTGCTTGAGGCGTTTCAAGAGAGCGACGATCTGACTATCCGTTGCTTGAGAGGGAACGACCAAGCCCAGGGTGTTCATCTCCAAGATGGTCGTTTGCACCTTGAACATGACAGACGCGGCTTCCGGATCCTCGATGACCGAGACATTAGGGCCTTCAGTACCGGTCGCCTGTTTGTTCCTCGAACTGGGGACGATCAGGGCGACGAACAACCAGAGTCCGATGAGGATGCCGAATACCACGAGCAGCGGATGGGCTCCGGCGCGTTTTCCCTCTTCGTAGGGCTCCTGGTTCTTCGTCATGGTTCGCGATCCTCGACCTGTTGTGTTGGGTTGAGTTGTGGGCTCCGCAACCGTCGCTTGGCTTCATCCCACAGTTCGTCCATTTCGGCCAGCGTCAGCTCTGTTAGCGACCGTCCTTGTTCCAGGGCTTGTGCCTCCACTAGATGAAAACGATCGATGAAACGATTCGTGGCACGACGAAGGGCATCTTCAGGATTCGCCTTGAGAAAGCGAGCAAGGTTGACCAATGAGAACAGAAGATCACCCAACTCGCTTT
>JABMDK010000059.1 GCA_015903995.1 Nitrospira sp. | reverse complement strand
GCTGGCGTACATTCCCCACGTGTTGATTGCGGGGCTGATACTGGGAGCTGGGTACCTGCTCGCCAATTTCATCGCACAGGGCGCGTTGATTGCAGCGGTGAATGCCGGGCTTCCGCCGGCGCGGCTGATCGCCAATATGTCGCGGTGGGGTATTCTTCTCTTTACGCTGGCGATGGCGGCGGAGGAATTGGGTATTGCGGCGAGTGTGGTGGTCGTCGGCTTCGGGATTACCTTCGGAGGCATCGTGTTTGCGACCTGCTTGGCGTTCGGGCTCGGCGCCAAGGATTTAGCGAAGGACTACCTCGAACGAACGTTCTGGAGTCGAGGGCGCGATCGCGCATCGGATGACCTGCGACATCTATGATGACCGGTATCTGGATCCTTCTCTTGGTGTTGGCATCGGTCGGTTGCACGCAGGCTGGAGAAGGGACTGATCGTGCCACCACCGTGTTGGTCTTCAAACATGGGAAATTATCCGGTGACGGCCGAGTGCTCTCCGAACTGCTCAGGGAATTTGAACAACGCCATCCGAGTGTGATCGTTCGCGAGGAACTTCTACCGGCCGATTCCGATCGCCAACACCAGTACTATGCGATGAATCTGGACGGAGGGAAGGCTCCGTTCGACCTGCTCGGGATCGACACGATTTGGGCGCAGGAATTTGCCAAGGCCGGATGGATTGCGCCGTTGGACGAGATCCTGACTCCGGCCGAGCGGGAGGACTTCTTTCCTGGGCCGATTGAGGCAGCGACGTTCCAAGGGCGTCTGCACGCGGTGCCCTGGTATGTAGATGCCGGTGTCCTCTACTACCGGCGTGATTTGTTGGATCGCCATGGTTTTGAACCCCCTCGAACATGGCTTGAACTCGTCCGTATTGCCAAGCTGGTACTTGATGCGGAACAGGACTCCAAGTTGGCTGGGTTTGTGTGGCAGGGGAAGCAGTATGAAGGTCTGATGTGTGTCGCGCTCGAGGTGCTTCGGAGTAATGGGACAGACCTCTGGGTTGGTGATCGTGACCGGGCCGAATACGGCTTGCGGTTCTTGCGTGAGACGATCGCGACGCATGGAATTACACCGCTCTCCACGAGCATGGCCGATGAAGAGTCGACTCGCTGGATGTTCGGCGAGGGGCACGCCCTGTTCATGCGAAATTGGCCCTATGCCTGGTCCCTGCTTCAACAGGAGGGCTCACCGGTCCGCGGTAAAGTTGGTGTCGTTCCGCTACCCGCGTTTTCTGGATTTACCAGTGCCCCGGTGCTGGGAGGATGGATGCTCGCCATGCCGAATAGTTCCACCCATCAAGAGGTTGTGGGGGAGCTGATCAGCTTCTTGACCTCTCCGGATACGCAACGCAGGATCGCGATGGAATTGGGGTACAACCCGGTGCGCCGAGCCTTATATACTGACCAGTCCCTGCTTGAGCTCCGCCCTCTTTTGAAGGATCTCTATCCGATTTTATTGGGCGCGAAGCCTCGTCCAGTAACGCCATATTATCTTCTCTTATCTCAAGCGGTACAGCCGGAAATAAGTGCAGTGGTCGTTGGACGGAAGTCGCCCAAAGAGGCTCTTGATGTCATCAGACGCCGTGTCGATCAAATCATGGGCGAGCAGATCTCTACAACGGAGCGTCATTGATCATGAACGATCGGTCATTGGCAGAGGCCAAGAGACAGAGTCGGACGATGCATTTAACCGAGCGAGTCTGGGGCTATCTGTTGGCCGGCCCTGCCTTCATTCTGGTGGCCCTGGTCGCCCTCGCGCCTATTACTGCGGCTCTGTGGCTCAGTCTGCGTCAACAGTTACCGATCTTCGGAATTGATGAGTTCGTCGGCCTGAGAAATTATGCCCAATTGTTGGGGGAC
>JABMDK010000058.1 GCA_015903995.1 Nitrospira sp. | reverse complement strand
AACCCCGTTCACCATACTCCATCCCAGTCCATTCCTTTGGGACGCGTTGCTCATGGAACACGGTTTCCACCAATGTACGCTCACGATCCTGTCACCATTTGTTATAGGGAGTACCGTTTGTCCCCACCAAGTCAGATCCGGAATACACATCAAAGATACCACCCTCCGTCGGCTCGCTGATTTCTTGCCATGACCTCGACGAATTCGTGAAGGGGTCGGTGGGAATAGCTCGAAGATATCCCGCCGTCACCAACCCATCTAAAGACGGAGGATACTTCCCTTGATCGGCGTGGTGATGATCGAGCAACTCTCGCAGCGTAAAAAGATCCTGCCGCAAGACCGTCTCTTTCGCTTTGACCAGCGATGAGTGATAGGATGGAGCAGCTATCGTGGCTAAAATGCCCACAATGGACACCACAATCATTAGCTCAACAAGGGTGAACCCTTTTTCGCACTCCATGTGGTCACTCTACCAATCCTGATACGTGGTCCCATCCAACGCCAATGCCTCGCTTTGTGTCATCACATCATAGACATCCTCACCACACCAGCTAGATGGCTTTGGACGGTCCTTGTAACAACGCAAGAGCCAGTCTGGTTTTCCTGTCATAGGATCTACTGGCATGACCCGCAAATAACGCCTGACCGTCGTGCCTCGAACGGTCGCTTCTTCTCCGGTCAGCTTCACTCCCAACAGCACATCCAGGGACTTCGGATATCCATAAGGACCCGAGACTTCCTTACAGGCCAACTTATTTTTCAGGCAGACAGGGCCAAGCAGGACATTTCCATCACGGTTCCACTCCAGTTTGAACAGATCGATTGCGCTGCGAATGATTCGAAGCTGTTGGCGCAACTCAATTTCATGGGTTCGTTTCGTCGATATTTTGCTTAGTGGCATGGCAACCGAGGCCAAGACCACAATAATTGTCATGGTGACGAGGATCTCGATCAATGTAAGCCCATCCTCTCTCACCGCACTCTCACTGTCCCTGACCCAACAGCTTCGGACGATGCCTCATCAGCTGTGCCGGAATGACTCAGTTCAACTCGAACAGGCGATACACCAGGCGCCTTTGCCACAAAGGTAAGGTTCACAGTCCGGGGCGCTCGTTGATCCGGCTGAGCGAATTGAAACACGACCGCCCCGCCCCGGTCTTTATCTCCTTCTGTTTTTGTCGCGCCCATGGTGATCAGCTGCCCATCATCAAGACGTTGAAACTCCAGAATGTCAGGGTCGTATTCGAACCTAAATGTATTCTCACCAGAAGCTCGGATCCGACCATCCACAATGGCGATCGTAACTTCCTTGCCGGATTGGACCACCGAATCATCAGGCTTGAGTCGCAGGGCGGGGCCTGGCGTTGCCAATTTGGTCAGTGACTGAGCCGGCTTCATCAGTACTGCACCTCTGAGTGGTGCGCCAAGCCGAGTGGAAGATGTCCCGTACTCACCTTTCAAAGACGTTGATATCGTTCCTGTAGAACCGGAAAACACTGGACTGGTTGAATAGTTGAATTCGGTCCCGGACCAAAACGCCTGATTGGTAGACCCCGGAGGAAGCGCCGGCTGTGCAATACGGGGAGTAATAGTCAAAATGACTTCTGTCGTGACCCGTTCGGTTTTGAAAGAACTCAATAAATTCCCGATGAGCGGCAAATCCCCAATCCATGGCATGGTGACGCGTGTTCGGCGATCCTCTTCCTGAAGAAGACCACCGAGGACGATTGTTTCACCATCCCTCATGTTCAGGGTTGTTTCAGCGGAACGATTGCCAAATTTGAATTGCTGAATGAGGGGAGAAGCCTGCAGCGTGATTTGATCACCAACCCGAATGACCTCCACCTTCATTTTCAGCGACAACTCATTGCCCAGTCGAATGGAAGGTTCTACGGTCAGTTTGACACCCGTATCTCGAAACTCGATTGACGTGACGGTTGAAGTAGTCGGGACGGCTCCGGTGGCGGCTTGCCCCGGTAACACATTGGTCGTGGAGAGAAGGATGGGCTGCTTGTCTCCGATGTTAATCTCTGCTTTTTTGTTGTTGATGACACGGATCTTCGGCGAAGCAAGAGTCTTGGCATCGGATTGCTGCTTAAAGAAATCCAGCAACACGGTGGTCGGTAGTTTGAAAAGATAACTGTCTGGGCCGAGATTCGTGAGTTGCCGGTAGGTCATCTGTACCGCCTCAGCGGCCAGTGTTCCCGTGAATCCGGAGGCAATCAATCCGGCACCCGCTTGTTTCGGATAGTTAAGCCCATATGTCTGATTCTTCGTGCGGTTGACCTCCAGCACTTCGAGATCAAAGAGAACCTCAGGCTCCTGTCGGTCATTCGCAAGGATGATCTTTTCGGCAAGCTCCAGTTTCTCCGGCTGGTCACGGTATTTTTCTTGAATCTCTTTGAGTTTGGGTTGCATCTCGGTCATCCGTTGCTGATTCTTCTGGCTGGCCATCGTGAAAGGCACAGTGATCAACCGGACGAGGATGGTGAAGATGGTGATTGCCAATGGGAAATTGTGGCCCACCAGAGTGTACAGAAACAGCAGGGCATTGGTGAATGGATAGACGATGACTTGTTCCCACATAATAACTGCTCCGTTTACTGATCGAAAGTCCAACGCACATCGCCAGTGGCAATATCCAGCGCGTACACAATCTTGTCTGCCGTGATGGGCACAATGAGGACGACCTCGCCGACGATGATCGGATTGGCAAGCAGGCGGTCGGCGTTGCGCTCGTCGATCACTTTTTGCCAGCGAATGTCGCCGTCGCCGGCGTTGAGCGCGTAGACCGTTCCGGCGGCAATGTCGTCGGCGGGCACGATGAGAGTTTCGTCGGCCAGCGCCAGTTTTGCCCGCACCGATCCGCCGAGGTCCTTACTCCACATGACATTCCCTTCAGCGGCGTCCACCGCAAA
>JABMDK010000057.1 GCA_015903995.1 Nitrospira sp. | reverse complement strand
GTCTTGGACTTTGGCGAGCTCAGTCGAGCCGCGCGCAGGGGTGGGCGGGAGCACAGATCTATTTGAACCTCCTGTGTCGAGCGTCGAACATGCGCGAGCGGTCAGATAATCTTTTAACAGCCATCTAGAAAGCATCGTACGTATGGAAACCGAAGTTGGATTGGCCGCCGGCTACATTGAAACCTTTGCCGGGAACGGGAAAGCTCGTAGTACGGGCGACGGCAAGCGCGCCGTGAAAGCGGGAATCCCGCTTCCTCATCACGGGGCACTCGATCGGGCTGAGCAGTGGTTCTATTTCGCGGAATCGGGATCGGACCGCATCCGGCGGGTGCACCTCCAAGAAGGGACGGTCCACAACTTCGCCGGAATCGGGGAAACTTGTTATAGCGGCGATGAAGGTGTGTGTGGAGAGGCCGGGCTCTATTTGCCTCTGGGGGTCGCTTTTGATTCGCAGAACAATCTGTACATTTGTGACTCCGGAAGTAATCGGATTCGGAAAGTCGATCATGAGACAGGCATCATCACGACCGTGGTCGGGACCGGTCAGCATGGATTTAACGGGGACGGACCGGCGCGCGAGGTCAATCTGACGTGGCCGGCAGCCATCGCATTCGGCCAGGACGATCGGTTGTATATCGCCGACACGCAGGCGCACAAGGTTCGGCGGTACGATCCCAATACGGATCTGGTGACGACGATCGCGGGCACCTGGACGGCTGAGGACGATGCGCGTGAACAACCTCTGGTGGCGAGGAACCTCGTGGTGCTCTCCGGTGATGCGATCGGGATTGATTTCAGCGATGATCAAGGATGGCTCATGCCGGTCTGTTCGGATGGGCTCGATATGTCCATGTATCTGGATGACGGAAAGCCTGCGATGGACGCGCGTCTCTACGACATCGTCGGGATTGCGGTCGACGACAAGGATCATGTGTATGTGGTCGACAAGGGAAGCAATCGAGTCAGGAAAATCGACGCCCAGACCGGTGTGATTTCGACCGTCGCCGGGGTCTGTCGATACGGATACGACGGTGACGACAAACCGGCTGTGCGAGCCATGTTGCATGCTCCGGAAGCCGCGATCTTTGATGGAGACGGCCATCTCTACATTTCCGACACCATGAATCATCGTGTGCGGAAGGTGGACGGCAAGACCGGCGTGATCACCACGGTCGCGGGAAACGGGGACAGCGGCTACGAAGACAAGAACATCGGTGGCTGCGGAGCGGCTCGGTTTGTCGCGAAAGAGTCCGCCGGACAGTTGAAGCACGGTGACGGTCTGTTGGCTGTCGACGCGGTGGTGAATTCTCCCGTCGGTTTGGCGCTGGACTCACAGGGCTATCTCTATATCTGCGAACGTGGAGAAAATAAGATCCGCCGCCTCAAACTCTCGTAACCCATCCGCCGGTATCTGCCCTCTCCTCACATTTGTCTCGATCAGGTTTTGTGGTATTCTGAGCGCGATCCTTTCTCGGAGTATAGTGCTGTGCGAACGACGTCCAGCGGTAGCGTCCGGTTTCATGCGCTTGGATTCTTATCCGGGCTGATCGTCATCGCGAGTGTACTCGGCGCCTTCGGGGTTCCGTTAGTGAGTTCCGAGGGGATGACGATCCGATCGTTTTCGGTCCAAGGCGAAATGCCGAAGACAGCCGATGATACGGTCTGGCAAACGGCCTCATCGATCACCATCCCGCTCAGCGGTCAAGTCATTACCAGGCCGGTCTGGCCTGAGCCCACGGTTCGTGCGTTGACGGTGCGATCCGTCCACAATGGGACCGATATTGCCTTTCTCTTGGAATGGCAGGACAACACCAAAAACGATCGGCTGACTCCTGGGACGTTCCGCGACGGGGTGGCGATCGGGTTCCCCCTCGGTGATGCCCCGGCGTTCTTTTGCATGGGGCAGTTGGATCACTACATCAATATTTGGCATTGGAAGGCGGACTGGCAGAGCGATA
>JABMDK010000056.1 GCA_015903995.1 Nitrospira sp. | reverse complement strand
CATCGAATCCATCTCGTCCGTCACGGGACAAGTCTTGTTACGTGAGCCGCCGCGAGTACTGGAACTGCTGGCCTATGTGGACGGCACGATCACCGACACGATTCCACAGCAAGGTGTCGTGGTCGAGACGACCTGTAGTCTCGTTCAGGGCATTTTCGGGATTGGTGGGGAGACGTCCGGTGACATTGTGGTCGCGGTAAAAGCCCCGGATGAGCCATTGACGGCGAATCATCTCACGTCTGCCATGAAGGGCAAGGTGGTCGTGGGAGGCTCGTTTCTCTCAGCAGAGACGATGAAACAGGCGAAGGCTGTCGGCGTGGCTGGTTTGGTGGTCGGTGGGATTCATGATGAAGACCTCCGTGCCTTGCTGGGCTATGACCTGGGTGTCGCCATTACGGGCACCGAACAGGTGGGGTTTACGTTGATCCTGACCGAGGGGTTTGGGACCATTCCGATGGCCGCAAAGACATTCAAGCTTCTCTCATCCCATGCTGGTCAGAAGGCCTCGATTTCAGGGGCGACACAGATCAGGGCCGGCGTGATTCGTCCGGAGATTATCATTCCGCAGAGAGACGGGCAGCCGAAGACGGCTGGTCAATCGCAACGGGAAGGTATTCGACTCGGCGATCCGGTTCGGATTATCCGCGATCCGATGTTTGGGCGGATCGGTGAAGTGTCGGCGCTCTCGTCCGAGCTGACCAAGATACCCACAGAGAGTGAGGTGCGGGTCTTGGAAGTGAAATTTGCTGATGGAAAGACCGTCGTGATCCCGCGGACGAATATCGAAGTGATTGAAGGAGCGTGAATTACGTGAAGCATCGGAATGCTCGCTCAGTCTGCCGGTTGCTCTTCACGATGCTGTGTATGGTGAGCCTATTGGCGTCCCATGCGTTGGCACAGGCGTTGATGACTGCTCCACAGGAGGTGCGGGTTTTCGATACGCCGAACGACGGAGGAGAAAGCCTCACGGTTCAGTGGGCGCCGATGCCATGGGATAGTCCAGACATCCGTTACCAAATTTTAGTCGGTGAGGCTTCCATCATAGATCCTCAGAAGTTGACGGTCATCTCGGAGTTTCCATCCAATTCCAAGTACGTCAAAGATGTGAAAACGGCTTGGTGGACAAGGACGGTGGAGAAGACGTGGCATCAGGCGATGGTGAAAAGTGCGAAGGGTCTGGAGATCAAGGATGACCAGCCCTATGCCGTGGCGGTGGCCACCATTCAGGCCGATCAGCGTCTTTTCAGTGCGGTCCAGGTCGCGACGCCGGAGGCCAACTGGTTCAATTGGAATCAGCTCAATAATTTGATCATCGGTCTTTCGTTCGGCGGCCTGGTCTTTTTTGCGATCAGTTACGCTAAGCGACACGAGATTTTCCTCAGTCGGATTCCAGGGTTGGATGCCGTCGATGAAGCCATTGGCCGGGCGACGGAACTGGGCAAGCCGATTCTCTACCTCACCGGTGCCCATGATCTGCATGACCCCTCGACGATCGCCGCCGCGGTCATTCTCGGGAAGGTGGCGAAACGGGCCGCGCTCTATGAAACGGAACTGATGGTGCCTCACCGCGAGCCGATCACGATGGCGGTGTGTCAGGAGATTACGAAGCAGGCCTATTTGGAAGCAGGGAAGCCGGACCTCTTCAAGGAGGACGCCAA
>JABMDK010000055.1 GCA_015903995.1 Nitrospira sp. | reverse complement strand
CGTTCGTCGCTCGTGAAGCGTATCTCGCAACCCCGTTTGCGCTTCACGAAATACGTTTCACGCTTCACGAATTTTCACCCCCTGCACCACCGCCGTCTTTTCCAGTTCCGTCACAGCCGTGAATCCCGCCTTGGTCATCCACTGCATCGCGTCGGCTGTCTTGTAACAACCGCCCTGCTGCGTGTTGACCAGGATATGCACGGCGAAGGCGGTCGTCCAGGCCGGCCCTGTCCCGGCTTCATCAAGAAACCGATCCTTGATGATCAACCGGCCGCCCGGTGCCAGATGCCCGCACACCTTGCATACCAGCGCTGCATTCGATTCGAACGTTTGATAATGCAAGATATCGGACATGAGCGCGACATCATAGGGACCGCCCAGACCATCCCGGTTGAAATCGCCGGGGAGCAACGAAATGCGCGATTCCAGTCCCGCCTCTTTTACGGTCTTTTCTGTCAATCGAAGCGTCGCAGGAAGGTCGAACACCGTCGCCGTCAATTCGGGATAGACCTGGCAAAATGCGATGGCGTTCGTCCCGGCGCCTCCGCCCAAATCCAGCAGACGTTCATGCCCCGTCAGCTTCAGCCGTTTGGCCAAATCGGGCCCGCTCTGCCGGCCGATTCGATCCAACACGGCCAGCACGTTCCCGCCCAATTCAGGATCAGTTTCAAACACATGCCGATCGACTGACCGGCATCCGGTTCGGATCGTCTCCTCCAACTTTCCCCAGTTGTTCCATTCCGCATCGTGCAGCACCAGCAGGTGGCCGATGTACTGGGATGAATGCCGGACAAGGTGCTTTTCCGCTGCCGAGGAATTCCCGTACAGATCCCCTTCTTTCGTCAACAACTTCAGCGCAACAAGGGCGTTCAGGAGGAGGTTGAGGGTCGGTTCATGCGCACCGATCCGTCCAGCCACCTCGCCGGCCGTTTTCGGCTTGCCATCCAGCGCGGAAAAGACGTCCAGCTTGACCGCGGTCAGGAGGATCTTGGTTTCCCAGTAATAGCCAAGCTGAAAGATTTCCGCGAGCGGGAGTTCTCGTGACACACCAATCCCCTTGCCCCTTGGCCGGAAGGCTTATAAAGCGAAGATCTTACCTAGATCGGAAAGTGAAAGGCAAGGCGGTGAATTCGCCACACGCGGTGCCGCTGCACCGGGCAATATCAACCGTGAAGAACTCCATCCGGCAGGGCTCAAGGCTAACGAGTCAGTTGACGTATGACGTCCCCGCGCTGAAAGCTCCTGAACTATTGTCCAAATTCCCATCCGGCAGTAGGTCGAGGTGAGCAAAGGAACGAAGAGAACCTAGAGCATGATGAAAAACCTTCATGAGGATGAAGAATCTGGATGGTTTTGGAACAGTCACAAAAGGCGGGATCAGAGCTACTCAAAGGAGATGGATAAAACTTCGAGATACCGGGACAAACTTTGCCAGCATTAAATATCCCGGTGCAGTATCTGAAGCGTTTGAGTTCTGGCTCACGCGAGAACGTGCTGGTCAGTTGAGAAAGTTTGTCCGATAAGCGCCGACTCCGCGGCAACCTGCACGGCTCATGGCAGTACACACACAGCTCGCAGGCAGACCACTGATCATGCTTCTTCCAGCCGGATGGTTTCCACATGAACCCTGGCGGTTCCTTGTTCAACGAATCCCCGTCTCCCAGAATCAGGGTTGTGATCGCTGGGAAAGGGGCCACGGTCATTGACTCGGACGATAATCGACTTGCCATTTTCCAAATTCGTCACCTGCACGTGGATCGGCAGCGGCAGGTACTTGTGTGCCGCCGTCAATGCGTTGGGGTTGAATAGCTCGCCATTCGCCGTCATGTAGCCTCCCGGCAATCGCCCCCTAAGACAAGGTCCTGGCATGGACCGAGGAGGTGGTCATGGCAGCAGAAGCAGCAGAGCCGATTGAACGATGGACGGCCAAACGGCGTGTAGCGCTGGTCGTGAGTATTCTGAAGGGGGAAACCTCGGTTGCCGAAGCGGCCCGGACCCACAGGCTGACGGTGGCGGAGGTGGAGGACTGGCGGGAGAAGTTTCTTCTGGGGGCCGAGAACGCGCTACGCACGCGCCCGAAGGACGAAGACGCCGTGAAGGACGAGCAGATCAAGAAGCTGAAACAGAAGATCGGGGACTTGGTGTTGGATAACGACATCTTACGGGAGGCGTTGAAACCTTACCCTTTAGACCGGAAGACATCCGACGCGTGAGGTGCGCGCTACCGGGTGTCTCAGAGCGACGGAGTTGCCGCGTGTTAGCCGTCGGACGGGCCAGGCTGCATCGCTCCCCAGTAGGACGGCGACGTCCTAGGGCCGTGGGTCGAGCTGCTCTGGCAATTGACTCAGCAACATCCCACGTTCGGCTATCGACATCTGTGGGCTGTGCTGTGTGGGCAGACCAGGCGGCCCGTGAACAAGAAGGCGGTATATCGAGTGCTCAAGCAGAAACGATGGTTGGTGCATCAGCGATCGTGGACGCTGCGGCCTCGCGTCCGTGGCTGGGTGAGCCAAGCCAGCCGAAGTAATGAGCGGTGGGCCATAGATGTGACGCATATCTCCTGTGGACAGGATGGCTGGGCCCATCTGGCCGCCGTGATTGATTGCCATGATCGAGAAATTGTGGGCTACGAGTTCGCATTACGCAGTCGAGCAAAAGAAGCCCAGCGGGACGTCGAAGCCACCTGTCTCCAGCGCTTCGGGACGCTCAGACCAGCAAACGCGCCGGTGCTGCGGAGTGACAATGGGCTGATTTTCCAGCGTCGGCGGTTTTCGTCAGGCCTGTCGCGACTATCGCCTGCCACAGGAATTCATTACGCCCTATACGCCGGAGCAGAACGGGATCATTGAACGGTTCTTTCGGACTCTGAAGGAGGAGTGCGTTTGGCAACACTCGTTCCAGACGATTGAGGAGGCGGGGCGGATCATTCGGGACTGGCTACACTGGTACAACGAGGGACGCCCCCATAGCGCTCTCGGCTACCGGAGCCCGGTCCAATACCGTGCGCAACAGTCCACCCAGGTGGCTTCAGGGGAGCACCACAGACTAGGGCTGAAAATACAAAGGGCAGCGGATTTCTCCGCTGCCCTTTGCTGTACGAAGCCCCAAGTTCAACAGCTCAATCAAACCGACAACCACACTTCGTATTCAAGCCAAACAGCCTTCCTTTTATTGGATGCCACGGTCTCGTCATTACAAGTTGAACAGGAGAACTATTGCACTTTACAAGTGCGGTTTGGCCGGTTGATAGCCAGCCACCGCCTCCTGATGCTTACGAACCTCAGCTAATCGGCTTTTGAAATGACTGAGCGCCCAACTAAATCCAGAAAACTCCTGGATACGATATGACTGAACTGTCTTGACAATTTCTGGGTTCGGATAACTTACCTCCACCAGTAATGCACAACCCCAAGGACCAATATCGCTATTACGAAAAAAGAACGCGTCAAACGGCATCCAAATCTTGTAGGTCGCCATACAATTGCTCGTAGTTGCATCTTGTTCGCGCAAGAGATGGCCACGCAGATCATACATCCAATACAACGATTCAGACTGAAGTAACGATGGGCTATCAGTGTACTTTTCGCGCACTGCCTCCCTATACCCACTAGTAGAACTAATCTGACTTAATTGTATTCTGGCATCTAGATGGACGAATACATCCGAGGACCATCCTGTAACCTCTTGAGCCGCCAAACGGCCATTAATCACATCGCGTGATCCATCAGAAGGCTTTACATACGACCTCAAATAGCCGTCTATGAGGTACTGGCTGTTCGAAGCACTACTCCCTACAGTCTTGGAATCTACATCAGCCGGTCCGAGTCGAATTCCCTTGACGGCATATCGATTAAAGACCTCCAATGTCCAATCCGGTGCCCCCAACGGAATCCTGGCGACAACGTTGTACTTCCAGCCTGGTTGCTTATCTTTTGCCAGCCGGACAATTCCATTGTCTTCATATCGGACGGCAAATTCTGAACAGAGCTTGCGTGGCAAACGGGGAAATGCTTGGGCCACTAAGTCATCAACCCCAAATGTGAGAACGCTCGGCTCGCTCTTTTGTGTATTGACCCAACCGATACAACCGTTATCGACGGATGCATATGTTCCTTCGGGGCTCACAAAAAGAACAAGGTAATTACCGTTTATTGGGAGACTTGGATCATTACGAAGGGGAACAATGGTAATGCCTCCCAAAGGACCATCGGCCAGAGCAGCCAACTTGGCATCAGTGGGTTGTGAGAAGACCGGCACGGACTGCTTCTGAGAGCCTACCTCTGTTTTACCCGACGCTGGAGCCGGCTGTTGCTCCTTACTACCAGCCTGTTTTACTATTGAATATAATGCCGCAACCGTATACTGAGCGCTTTGCTTCTGAATCCCTTGATCCACTTCCTTACAACCAAGCGAGGATGACCCCATGAAGCAGAGCAGCACCAATACTCTCATTGGAATCCCCCTGAACAGATTAAATCGCGCGACTCCCATATTACCTCCCCTCTTCAAATGGCCGAGATCACTCCAGGTATCGCGTTCCTAACACTCTCACATTCCAGGAGGAAAAGATTCACGGATTCGTTGTGGGCTTAACCTCAATAGTTTGGATCAACCGTTCCAAGTCCGGATCTTCATAAACCCCAATTGATTTGACATTGCCATGGACTTGCAACTTTCTTTCCTCAAAATCTTCCGGCGTCAGCCTAACGACTGACCCAAAATACACCACGCGTTTTTGAAGACGATTCACAAGGCTCTCAGCGTCTCCAGGACTAATCTCCCAATTCGAAGCCGTAAAGGGGTTAATAACAAAATCAACAACACTACACCCCTTGCCTTGTCGTATGGCCTCTGTTATCTCTCGCGAATATGGAAGGGTATTAAATGTCTTCTTCGCCGCATCATATTTCTGAAGTTCCATTGGCTGAATAACTACAAATTCCACAGGCAGCTTGACGACAGCTTCTTTGAAAGCAGCGGCATAATCTCGGATGAAAGCTCGTTTGGACCTATCCGCTTCAAATACATTGCTTCCCTTCCATTCGCTGACACCCAAGCCGCCAATTGGTTTAGCATAGGCGTCGAATACAGAAGAAGGCGTATAGTTCAAGTAACAATATGGCACCTTCTCAAAGCTGTCTGGCTTTAGCCCCAAGGCCACCATAGTCATGTAATAACTCATGTTATGTTGCATGGAGGTCATAAAATCATGGCCATAGGTAGAATAGAGCCCAGGAGTTGAAGGGCCCAACAAAGTAAAAGCGGCGCGATTGGATATTTTTTTTCCCTGGAACGATTCTATCTTGGCGTCAGCACGCGGAGCGGCCCCAGCAGAAGATCCCGCTGAAGCGGTTTCCAGGTTTTGCGCAGCATCTGGAGGAATGGAAGCTTTCTGGTCTGATTTTGATAGCGGAGAATTCCCTGCAGCTTGACCATCCAGCCTCGTAATGAGTCGCTCCAGATCGGGATCTTCGTACCACCCTATAGATTTGGCCGTGGCCTGAATCAACGATAACTTTTCACCTTCACTAGGTCCACTAGCGCGTAAATTACCAGACGCAAGAATGCCCGTCCTTGGACCTGAAGCGGATGGTTGGGCCAATTCAAAGATGATTCCTATATAGGAACGAGGTGACTCGATGCGTTTAATAAGTATCTCCGCTTCCTCAGGAGTCTTCTTCAAATTGATTAACCCCCTTTGTCCAGCTGGAGCAGCAACACCGAAAGCAATCGAGGAGCAATATCCGCCAAGGTTTATCAACACGAAGTGCTTCGGAGCAGGCTCAGAAAAAAACCAATACCGATCCTGGGCAATACCCAACGGGTGAAACGAGCCATGACCACCCAACATGAATTGCAATGGGATAGCCTGTTCATTAAAATTGTATTGCATAACTAGGGCTTGCTGAACCAACGCTAAATTAACCGGCAACTGCACAGCCTGCGCCTGAAACTGCGAGCGGTACGCATCAATAAAGGCTTGCCGCGTTCGCGGTTTCTCAAATTCGTTATTTCCTTTCCAATCTCCCTTCTCTCCTATGTATTTGTCGCTCTCTGAGGCGGGCAAATGAAAACGCGCGTAGCAATCTGCGCGTTGCTCGAAATAGCCCGGTACCAAGCCGAGTGCAATTTGATCGACGTATTTCCTCACCAAATCAAAATGAACCCCAGCCCCATAGAACTGGACAGCACCCTGCACAGTGCTAAGGGCTTCAGAGCGAGAGGATCGCGCCGCTGACGAATTCTGGCCGGCAGGATCGCCTGCAGAACGTGGCACTGGTTTCACTGGATTTGCCGATGGCGAGCTTTCCTGTTGTGGTTGAGACGTAGATTGAGATGGCCGAGGTGCCGGCACAGGCTTCAATAATTTCCCCGCCTCTTCCTGGACCTTTTTCTTCCCCTCTTCCAGCACCTCATCGAAGAAGCCTGCTGTAGCAAGCTCACTCCAGGTAAGCCATAGCGGCACGAGAGTCAGACCAATCATCATCAATCGTGCAAACATGCCTCCCCTCCTTTTAAAGATTCGCGAAAACCAATTGTCTCGGTGCAAAATGCACACACACCAACCCACAGTCGCAATGGAAGGATAATGACAAAGAGGACTGATGAGACCAGAAAATAGTGAGTAGATGCGAAAAAATGAAAAGAAGGGAGCCGAGCACTGCTTTGACGAATATCCTGCGCGATCAAGAACGTCATACCCTGCAAAACTTCGCGTTGTGCAACTATGTATGCAGGCCTCAGCCGCTTTGAATTGTTATCCAAGAGTCCTGAGCAGACGCGATTCCTATAGAGCTATGTCCTTCCCACACAAGTGAACCACTCATCCCTGCCTTGACAATTGAATTCGTCTCGATTGCCTTCTTTCTCCGCGACACCATCGACACAAGCAAACACTGAGCCATGAGCGACTCAACCATTCATCTAGGATCACCTCATACTCAAAACAAGATATTCGTATCTGCGATGGCGGCGCAGACTTGAATCTTCCGTTTCCCTCATAACAAGGCAGAATGGTTGATAATTGCTGACAAGAGATCGACATGACGACATCGGTATCACTGATCCATGTAACCCTCTGAACGAATTTCATACTCGCAGGCCACGATTCATTAACCAATTAGGGCATGCATGTCAAGACACAATTGCCTCAGCCTGAGCCATTCTCGTCTTCACAAAGCTCGGTATCATACGCCAGCCTTATGGCGCTTTGGGAATGGCGCTTTGGGACGATCACGCAAGCTTCTAGATTATATAGCTATATAGAAAGAGCGCTTGCGACCTGAAAATAGAATAAGGGGAACGGGGACCGAATGGGACTAGCACAAACACTGAGGGCTCAACGAGTCACCTCGCTGAGCCCTCGGATAGCAAATTGCCAGCCAACGGCTTACTTGATTTCAGCCTTCAGATTGGCCGTGCCGCCGTCGGTCACGTCCACATCGAACTCGATCTTCTTGCCCTTACCGGCAAACGGATGCCAGGCCACGACTTTG
>JABMDK010000054.1 GCA_015903995.1 Nitrospira sp. | reverse complement strand
GGAGTTGGCGCTGATTGAATCGAGTGAATCCTCACGGATCAGGGCGTATACGCCTGCACAACTGAACAATCGGATCGTGCGAGTGAGAAGATTCTGGGATAAGTACCGCGAGCTTACCCGCCAGCAACAGCGGACGACCAAGACGAGTCGGCAACGGGGCCGTCTGCAGCCGTCCCCGAACGTGCGAACCGAGCGCAAGGCGCAAGTCTTCGCCGACGCCCTTGATCGTTTTGAGAAGCGCCTGGAGCAGCTGACAAAGGAGGAGCGTCGCAAGCCTCGCCCGCAGGCGAAGCCGGTCCCTCGGGGTCTCCGTCGTCTGGTCGCGCAGCGCGGCACGATCCGCAGGAAGAAACAGCGGGGTCGGGCGTCGAACGAAGCGGCGATGGTACCGCGTATCACGCGGCAGTTCCAGAAATCAACGATGCGCGCGATTCAGGGGCATATCAGCGCTCGTGGGAAGCGCCGCCAGGCCACGCGTGATGCCCGTCGGTGAGCGGCAGAAAGTTCATGGAGGAGCAGGGTCATGCCGGGATAACGAAATGTTCGATCAAATCAGCGCGTCCCCTTGGTTTCTGGATGGCTTACCCATCACCGTAGATTCTCTCCACAACAGACCCTATCCTTCCTGCTCCACGAGGCAGGGAGGAGACTATGCCGACAGTCGATCAGCATAACTGGGGTGTGCCCCGAAACTTTCTCCACGTGAGCTCGCCGCAACGAACCTAATCGTGAATGCTCACGTCCTCCTGTAAAAACTCGATGCCTCCGGTCACGACGTCGTACATGGCTCCGACGATTGCGATGCGTCCCTCTCGGGCGAGACCATCGAGTGTTCGGCTCTGTTCGCGAATCTCTTTCACAACTCGCAAGACATTGTCTCTGGCCACCATATCCACATCCACGATCGCGTCGGTCGAAAATGGTTCATTGGAGGCGGGAGAGGTCATCCCGCCAGCCGACCGTTGGATCTCGTTCACGATAGTATCGAGGTGCTGACATCCCGTCGCTTCAGCAGCCGTCAGGCGCGAGCCTAGGAATTTAACGGCAGCAGACACCGCCCCGCATCGGGTGTGCCCTATCACCACAATGAGTTTTGCCCCAGCCACGGCACAACCGTATTCCGCACTGGCCAGTACCTTCCGACTGCTGATGTTCCCGGCAATCCGGATGCTGAAAATGTCTCCCATGCCAAGGTCAAAAATCAATTCCACAGGTGTGCGGGAATCGATGCAGCTGAGCGCGACCGCCAAAGGGTGTTGCCCCTCCGCCGTGGCACGGACCTGGCGGCCAAAGTCTCGGGTGAGGCGTCGCCCGGTGGTGGCTCGTTCGTGGCCTTCCTTCAGGATATGCAAGACTTGCTGAGGCGTGAGTGCTGCTTGGAGTTCACGGGTCGAATAATCCACATACTGAATCTGATCTCCGAGCTTGTACTCGCTCCGAAACCCAATCAAGCTGACATCAATACCACGAGCCGGCCCGGCCTGGTCCTTGAAATCACTAATCAGGTCGAGTACGTCCGGATCGATGTAGTCCGTATTCTGAGCATCAAGCAATACGCGTCCATTGCGAGGTACTTCAGCCAGCACCTGGGACAACGCCGCACGATTGAGAAAGCTCTCTTGATTGGCCAGTTCGATATGGACGACATCGCCGCCGAGATGCTTTTCTACAAACCGGCGCACCGGGCGGCGCATATTGCTATTGAGAATAAACCCAATGGCCACGATGAGCCCAATCACAATCCCGATCAGGAGGTCGGTGAAGACGATAGCCGCTAGGGTTACTGCGAATGGGATGAATTGATAACGCCCCTCCTTCCACATCTGCTTCATCAGGGCAGGACTGGCCAGTTTAATGCCGGTCATGAGCAAGATCGCGGCGAGACACGATAACGGGATCGTGTTCAGCCAGGTTGGGATGAGCGGAACACTGACCAACAGGAGTGCACCATGGACCAGTGTGGCCAGTTTCGTTTGTCCACCAGCGGTGACATTCACGGAGCTCCGAATGATAACCGAAGTAACCGGAAGCCCGCCGACCAAGCCGCACGCGACGTTCCCAATGCCTTGCGCCACTAGCTCCTGACTCGGCGGCGAGGTCCGTTGTTGCGGATCAAGTCGATCCACGGCCTGCAGATTCAGCAAGGTTTCAAGAGAGGCGACGATCGCAATCGTCAATCCAGCGGTATACACCGCAGGATTCATCCATTGCGAGAAGTCCGGCCTCGGAAGGAGTTCAAACAACTCGCCCATGCCGCTCGTGACGGGAACCTGAACCAAGTGACTCGGCTTGATCAGCCAAGGATCGCCGAGTTGGTCAAACCACACACTGCATCCGATACCGAACAGCACCACGGCCAGAGGAGCTGGGATAAATGATTCTTTCAGCGGCTTCCAGGTATTCCAGAGTACGAGCAGGGAGATGGACACCAATCCGATGATGAAGGCACCAAGCTGAACGTCTCCAAACATACTCATGAGTTCAGAAAACGTCGTCTCGAAATCAGGCTGAAAAAATGACAGGTCTCCTTCCGGATCTCGGTCATGTCCGACGATATGAGGAATTTGCTTCAGGATGAGAATGACACCGATAGCGGCCAGTAATCCTTTAATCACACTGGAGGGAAAAAAGGCTGCGATGAATCCAGCCTTGGCTGTGCCCAGGCCAATTTGGATTACACCCGCAAGAATCACGGCGAACAAGAAGGCCGAGAACGAGCCGAGTGAAAGTATTTCAGCGGCGACGATTGTCGACAAGCCGGCGGCTGGACCGCTGACGCTCAGCGGCGATCCGCTGAACAGTCCCACAATGAGACCGCCAACAATCCCGGCCAATAATCCAGACAATAAGGGGGCGCCAGATGCCAGCGCAATCCCAAGGCAGAGAGGTAGCGCCACAAGGAACACGACAAGGCCCGACTTAGCGTCAGCGAGGAGAGTGCCGGAGGATATCCCTTGGGTCGTCAGCACTGTCGGTTCTTCATATTAATCGGTCTGCGGTAGTGGGTCATTTTGAGATAGCATGGTCGCACGTCCGTCAAACAAAGACTGCTCAATTGTGGACACCTCTCGATTGCATCCGAGGGTCATGAAATCCATTGCGGAATGTACCGGTGGCGGCGTCGTTGAATTCACACTGACTCAGCATCATTATGTGTGCTACCGGTGGTATGCTGGACCAACCTGGCATTGGTACAGATGCCACCACTAGCAGTGTGTGATGATCTTGCCGATCAATCGATAACGGTAAACCTTCACGGCTGTTTGTGAGGCGTTTCCTTTCGCTTCACTTTCTTTGCCCTCGTCTTTTCCTCTCCCACATCGATCACACTTCCGGTTTCGGCATCGATGTGGACCTCCATGATTGCCTTCTCCGGCGTGACGACTTCTAGCTCCCAGATCAGCCTGTCTTGCTTCTGTTTCAGCTCCGCTTCGATGACCATACCCGACACCTTCTCTGAGGCAGTCTTGATCGCCTCGTCGATCGATACCTTGGCTGCAGCCGCCATCTCGACCTTGTTCGGTTCACCATAGGCTGAGCCGGTCATGGTCATGGTTCCAGTCGCCAACACCACCGCGCTCAGAGTCAATATTCTGGAAAATCCTAGGGACATGGATTCCTCCTTGCTGTTGTTATTCCAATACAGACAACTCCATCAGCATTCTTCTGTAGAGGCCCTGGTATACATATTTCCCAACACCGCCTTGGCAGAACAATCCGGCGTGCCCCAGCCGACTGCCGAAGTGTTCTGTAGATCATGAGCGAGAATCGACCGGGCAGACCTTCGAGCGCATCCCGCTATGCTTTGGGGGTGCTCGTCAACACTCTTCACCTCGATCGAGAAACTCGTCGTAACAGTCCTGGTGCCATACCAGGCACGTCATGTCTTGAGGAGCCCTACCTTCTGCGCCCTGGACTTCCACAACGGCCTGTTCTGAATCGGAGTTCGCCGGAACTCCACACCATGGGCAAGGTGCGTCAGGCACACTCTGTGATGGATCTGTGTGTCCGTTAGCATTCATCTTCCTCCTCCTCAATGGATTCGCTAGTTACTCATCTGAGGAATCGCCTTCTCGTCATCATTTCCCTGCCCACCCAGGCCAGAGAGCGAACCAATGGGAACCCACACGGCATGTTGATCGAGGAGGGATGGAATCACCTGGTGTTTCAGAATGGCAATCACTTGGCGAATAAGTTGCACAGCCGTCGCTTCGCTACTCTCAAGGGTATTGGCCGCTCGATGCAGTAAGATGGACGCACGTCTGAGAGATTGGCTTGGTGTTTCTATGGACTCAGATCGCTGCTCAGTTTTGGCGTTGATCCGAGCAGCCTGACCTTGTTGGAGAGGAATGGTGCCATCTTGTCCTGCAAACACCACCACAGACATAGGAGGGCCAAGCCTGGTTTCCAGATCATGTACGCCACCTTCCTGAAAAAAGAGCCACAGGCCTACAGCCAATGGCGCAAGGAGGGGGATAGCCACGCGTCTGGTCCTGGACCAAGGAATCAAGAATGTCATGGGAGCATTTCTTTTGATCAACATCATGCCGTCTCGACGTCAATGCATCGTGGCCGTAGTGTGGTGAATGTACGCTTCACGGTTTTTCACGCACCGAGCTTCACCTGCTCATCGTGATGAACCAATAGCCCAGGTGTGAGAATGTCTGTCTGTTCATGCTTCCTGTACCTCCTTACCCTAATAAATAGGACTAGAGCACAAGCTCACATGACTCTTCAGGGCCCGCGCATGGCGTGCGTGCATCGCTGACCCACACGCGAAAGTCTTAGAACAGCATGTGCATGATTTTACTCTGCTATGCGAGAACAGCGATCAGCCCTGAGGAGGGTGAAAGACTGATGTTGAGAAGATTGGAGAATGAACTGACGGATGAGCCGCTGTATAGAAACTGAAATGGTTCGATATGCCTGGTTCCGGCGCGAGCGGAGGAATCGACAAGTCTTCAGAGAGCGATTCCACAGGCGCATCTGATATGAGGACACC
>JABMDK010000053.1 GCA_015903995.1 Nitrospira sp. | reverse complement strand
CCCCATGCCTTATACCGTGTGGAGGGCCATGATCTTTCGCTCACCCTGCCGCTTGCCCCGTGGGAGGCGGCGCTCGGCGCGACCGTCAAAGCACCGACCCCAACCGGCGTGGTCGAGGTGAAAATTCCTCCGGGTTCGCAAAGCGGGCGGAGGCTCCGGCTGAAAGGGCGGGGCATTCCCGGCGAACCGGCGGGTGATCTCTATCTCGTCCTGAACGTGATGTTGCCGCCGGCGGACACGGAGCGAGCGAAGGAGCTGTATCATGCGATGGCCAGAGACCTGGCTTTCAATCCCCGCCAGGCCCTCGGGGTATGAGGAGGTGTTCTATGGAACAGGACATTCTAACAGGCAGCGTGATTGGCGATGAGGCGGTGCTGTCGATTGAGGAGTTGGCGAGAGCCTGTGGCGCGGAGGTGCAGTGGGTCATCGAATTGGTGACTGTGGGGCTGCTGGAGCCGCAAGGTACGGAGACCACGCGCTGGCGATTCTGTGCAGCAGATCTCAACTGTGCCCGCCGGGTGGCCCGCCTACAAAGGGATTTTGACGCCAGTCTCGATGCGGCCGCAGTGATGCTTGATCTGCTGGGTCAGATCGAACAGTTGCGCGCGCGCCTGAAGCAGGCGGGGCTTGATGTCGATGAGGGACTCCGTTGGTGAGAAGCCATGTTGGACGATGAAGATTGCACTAACAGGCGATGTGATGCTCGGACGGTTGGTGAATCAGTATGTTATTTAGAATTGTTCCGTGCGTCCCGAAGCTCTGTGGGGCGCTATCCTTCCTGCCATGCTCGCCGCCGCAGCGAATCCGCGATTGCAGCAGAAGCGTTCATGAATAATGCGGGTTAGCGCAAACAGGCACGAACGCATCCCTTGGTGGTGCTGAACGCCGTGGCGGATCAACTCGCACGCGCCTGTTATTACATATTGCGCGAACAGGTGCCGTTCGATCTCCACCGCTGACGAAGACAACCGGGATGCGATTCAGTTACGCGAGAGTGGAGGGAGTAAAGCTGAATCGGTATTCCACCTGCTGCTTATGAGGAGAGTGTCGGGTGGATATGGGGCTGTGACGTTTGACCGGCGCCTTCGAGATGGGCGAGCCCGTTTCTGTTCGTAAGGGGAGTCCAATGAGCAGGGAGAGGCAGGAAGTGGTCATGAAGCAGGGCTATAGTGCCAGAGTGGCGAGACCCTCTCCATGGAAATTGATGATCGTACAGACGATTATCCTCGTCTTAACCACGACGTATGTTTTGGCTTCGGCACTGGGGCAGGTGCCTGGCGCTGAGGTTCAAGGTCCGGAACCATCGACTCAACAGTCGGAGTTGGAGGCGTTGAAAGCCAAGGTCAAACAACTGGAGCAATCAGTCGAGGACATCAAGAGAAAAGAGCCGTCGCCTGCTGAGCCGCTTTCATCGGGAACCAACACAGTCGTTCCTGCCATCAATCGGGAACGGCATCTGGTAACTGAAGATGCTGACGCGGACGCTCGACTGGACAATGCTCCATTTGATCCAGCCCTTCGCGGATTCTTCCGCGTTCCTGGTTCTCACACTATGCTGCGGGTAGGAGGCTACATCCGGACTGATGCGATTTACGATTTTAGTCAACTCGGTAATATTAACCAGTTTCGGCCGGAGTCGATACCGACTCCGAACCTAGACGTATCAAATTACAGTATGGCCGCAAGAGCCTCTCGCCTCACCCTGGAATCAAGGACAGATACCAAATGGGATGTCTTGCGCACCTATATCGAGATTGACTTTGTCGGCCCAGGAAATACTACCGAGCTTCGCCTGCGCCACTTCTACGCGCAGTTAAGAAACATTCTGGTCGGACAATCTTGGACGACATTTCACGATTCGGATGTGATCCCTGAAACTGCGGACTTCAACGGCCCGAACTCCTGGATCTTCCAGTTCAATCCGCAGGTGCGGTATACGCACAGTCTGGCA
>JABMDK010000052.1 GCA_015903995.1 Nitrospira sp. | reverse complement strand
TGGCTCCTCCCGCAACAACCGAGACATCAAAGGAGACTTGATCAACCCCAGGACTCACAGCGACGGTAAAGGTCGCCGTCCCCGCCGCTTCCCCGATGGTGACATCATTTATAGATATGGCTCGCCCTGCAGCGAGAAACGTGTTCAACACGATCGGAGCCGTATCAAGCACCCTAGCAGTATTCGTGCCATCCGGTGATGGCAGCGGAGGAGGCGCGGCCACAATATTGACTGTGGACCCATCGAAGTTTGCCGTCGTCAGAAACTCGATTTGGCCCAGCAGCGCGCTGGTCAACACTTGAAGATTGTTTCCAGAACCAGTGGAAGGGAAGAAGCTGTTCGTGGCATCGACATACTGGATGAACACATACTTGTTGGTCGAGGCATCGGCATCGACGGTCCCGTCCACCGGGTTTTCATCCAACACATCGATGAAGAACGGAGCCTCATTGATACCCGTATTTCTTGTGAAGGTGCTGTAAGCCAACTCGGTCGAATTAAAATGCACACGGAAGCTAATGACAGTCTGACCGCTGAAATCGATGGGACCTGCCGTTGAGTAATTCAGATTGAACGCGACCGGGGTGTCAGATGCGATCGCACCCGCAGGCACATAGGCTGGTACATCTGTCGCATAGATGCTGACAGAATTCACGGGAGCGGTCAGTGCCGCTGGTTCTAAGGCGGCCGAAGACAGGAGCTCGCCCGCCGGAGTCGCCGACAACAAGAGGCGGTTCTCGAGGGATTCCATGTGAAACTGACTTGCCCGTGGCGCAGGCTTCCTGCGTGCCCATGCCTCACGCGCAGATCGAGTCCTGCGTCTCAGCGCTTCACGAAGATAGAACAGCTTGGCGAGTGACATGGCGTCCCCCTCATATCAAGATCAACGAGGCCACAAACACATGTGTCGAATGTGATGAGTATCGATGGGTCTGTCTTGCGATCGGCACGAGCCATTCGTGGATTCTCTCAAAAAGGCTCGAAACAAGACCGGATATTCGGCTAACGAGGGATGTAGATTGCGCCTGCCAATGCTTCACTGTCAAGGGTTTGCAGATGGTTTAAGAATTTTTTTTCTCGAATACTCTTAGGGGTACCCGCTTAAGACTATGCTGAGCCCTGATCTAGAGAAGGTCTGGTTTATGCATGGATCGAGACATTGACGTCGTTGATCCCTGGCAATGTGAAGGTGTGCAGAATGAGATATCCTAACCTTCCCTAGGATTGACAGTAGGCTGCCGGCTCCATCACGGCGGAACCATCCAGCCTCATAACCGATTGAGATTCCTGGGTTGAAGCCCAACCTTCTTGGGCTAATAGGCGCGACGGCTCCCGGTCCAATTCCGCCAAGACGGCGGCCACAGCTCCCCCGCTGGCCCATAACGGCCCGGTCATGAACCCGGATCCCGGATCGGCAGGCAGGGTGTCCCGTCCCCGTTGGACGAGACTGCTCCGATTCCCCCCGGCGAATCGTGCGGCACAACTGGCCCGCACAAGCGCAGCGGCATCCACCGGGTTGTCCGACAGCGGCGTGATGGCTCCGCTCAGGTTCGTCACCGGCGCCTGGATGTTCACGTTTCCGCTGATTCCCTTCTGCGACGAAGCATCGACGAGGCTCGCCGGATCGGCCAGGAAGGTCCCGGCCGTGATGGTGATGTTCCCGCCCTGGCCCTGAAAGGCCTGCGCCACGATCCGACTGTTCTGCATAATGACGAAATCAGGATCGATGGTGATATTCCCACCGGCAGTCGTCGGGCCGCCGGCCACGGAGGTGCTGATCTGGCTCCCGGTGAGGCGAATCATCCTCTTGGCGTTCAATGCAATGTTCCCCCCGCTCGCTTGCGTCGCTTCCGTCGTCACGCGGCTGGCGGTGCTGATGAATTGCGTGCCGCTGTTGATCGTGATGTTGCCCGCATTGCCGGGACCTTGGCTGCTGGCGGAAATGGCTGCGCGGAGGAGCTCCATCTCGCCGGCCGTGATGCTGATGTCTCCACCTTTTCCCGTTACTGCCGTCGTCTGTACGCTGCCGTCTGTGATCTGAAGCAAACCAGCTGTCTGGATCGTAATGCTCCCCGCATCGCCGGTGCCCGAGCTGGAGGCAGACACCGTCGCATCATTGCCGATCATCATCGTTCCGGCCTTCACGGCTATATTGCCGCCAATCCCGCTCGCATGCGCATCGGAAAACAACCCGCTGCCCGCTCCCATGAGGTTCGTGGCCCCGGCCGTGGTGATATTGAGCGTCCCGCCATGGCCTGATCCCCGGGTCGTAGCCGAGAGCAGTGCCCCGTTTTGCACCGTCAGCGTCCCCGCATTGACCGTCACGTTGCCGCCGATCCCTGCAATCTCGCCCGTTCCTCGAACCACCGCGCCAGGTCCGAGGTTGACCGGCAACGATGACGCAATCGCCCCATTGTTGGGAATCGGGATCACCGGACTGGTCGACTGTAATGTCTGATTACCGATCCGTAGCGACCATCCCAAGAGAGATCCAGCCGCGCCGGCTGTCTGGTCCCGCACGTTCAACTTCCAGGTTCCATTTGCGAGCTGATCGTTCAGTTGGGCGAGCGGTTCACGTGGAAGAAATTGATTGAGGAATGGTGCCTCCCCTAAAGCAATCGGCCTCGTGGCCTGGTCATTGAAGGTGGTGCCGGTAAAGTTGTCTCCGGTTCCACCGACACGGGAAAAGAGCGCCACGCGAGTTCCGGCAGGACTTTCGAGCTGGGCGACCAGATCGCCCACGTTCGAATGCGCGATATCCAAGCTGACTGCCAGATCCGCGAAGGGCCGCAACGTATCGGCCTTGATCGCGGTGCCCGGTCCGTCAAGCAGCAGGTCGGAAGCCTGGATGGCGATCGATCCTCCTTTGCCGGATCCGCTCGTACTCGTCGTGATTGTGGCACCGGATTTGAGAGTGACAGGGCCCCGCGCCGTCATCGTCACACTTCCTGCGTCACCACTGCCACCAGTCGCCGC
>JABMDK010000051.1 GCA_015903995.1 Nitrospira sp. | reverse complement strand
ACTCCGGCAGGTGCCTGCGCCGCTGCGCAAAACCCTGACCTACGATCGAGGAAAAGAGATGGCCGAGCATGAACGCCTGGCCGAGCGGCTCTCGATTCGAGTGTTCTTTGCCGACCCATACAGCCCCTGGCAACGTGGCACCAACGAAAACACCAATGGCCTGCTGCGCCAGTACCGGCCCAACGGGACGGACTTGTCCGGTTATACCCAGCGTGAGTTGAATGCCATCGCCCATCGGCTGAACGCGCGCCCGAGAAAATGTCTCGACTTTGCCACACCCTTGGAAGCCTACGCGCAAGTGCGCCTTCATTCACCTGTTGCACTTGGAACTTGAAACCGCCGCCTGAAAGGATTCGCAGGGTCACCCCATATCCTCCTGTCAGAACCACGCAAAGCCGTCGGAAACCAGGAGGACTCTATGGAACAAGACAAGGACACGAACCAACCGAACACACCCGCCTTCTGGCGGGATCCCCGCCTCTATCAAATCGCCAGCCTCTCCACCTCCGTTCGATCCAAAAAACGCGCTGGTTTCATCCCTCCCGCTCTGCCTCCTGCTTGGCACCAACGATCTTCCAGTTGCCGCACTGGCCGCCTTCATTTCAATCGGCAGCAAGTTCGTCATTCGGTGGAAGGGGAACCATGTGCCAACCCGACGAATCTTGCACTCCTCATGATCCTGGCCAGCGAACTCGGGTGGATTTTACCGGAACAATGGGGCAGGTGGCTTGGTTCGCCTTTCTGATCGCGTGCCTTGGTAGCCTGGTTATCATGCGTACAGCACAGGCGGATACCACACTGGCATTTCTGACCTTCTATGCCGGGTTGCTCATCGCCCGTCATGACAGAAGACCGTCATCACCATGGCCAATGACTTCAAACTTGACAGCCGTGGTCCCTTTTGTGTCTTCGGCGGAACCCGCCGAAGCGTGTCCTCCTTCGCCAAGGCTTCGGAGGACACCCACTGCGCATTCCTCCACAGCTTTCCAGCTGTGGCTTCCTGCGTAGATAGGTGAAGGAATTCTCGATGGTCGTACCAATCCCGACAGATCAGGTGCTCCATACACCGGATCACTTAACTTGCTATCTACAGTGCGTTGGAGCTAGTGTCGAACAGGCGCCGAGGAGAGGGCTGCATAGATCTATCAGCCATTGATGCATTGCATGTATTGCACTAGAATGTAATTATTGTCGTTACTATGACCAATGTGCTGATGGGGCTGGTGAGAACTTCATTGTCTCTGAGGGTGAATACGTTGATCTCATGTAGTGAGGGTACAGCTTGGTAAATGGATGACGAGCGAGCAGGTTGCAGGGCTTGGCACAAGAGCCAATCCGACGATCGCGAACTTATGAGATGGGTAACAGAGTCTTGGAAAACAGGATGAGTGCTGTCCCTAACGGCATAATTAGGCTAGACGAAGAATGCGGCTATGGCCAGGCCTCATCCGATTTAGGCGAGTATCAGCTCTGTTGTCGGATGAAATAGCTTACAGGGGCGGCTGAGGGTGGACACAGATCATGGTTGATTTTCATTTTCTCTATTTAGTTTATATCCCCGCAGGAATTGCATTTCTTATTATAATCATTTTCTGGTGGCTGCTTGAAATCTTCAAGGAGTGAGATTCCTCAAATATTTCGTTGCGTATCAACGTCATTAATAATTCTTTTCTCGCTCTTCTATCCATACTCCATCGGCTGAACTGACAAGCCCATATGCTAGAGTGTGGGTATTCGGGCATCCTGATCCTGTTTAAAGAAGGAGAACTCTATGCGGAAATCATTTCGAACCATGGCGGTCATGGGTATAAGCCTGATGCTCGGTACGACGGGCTGCCCTCTGAAGGCCACCATTAAGCAAACCACCGACACAACGTCGAATGTCACCGGCTCGACCTCCGGAGCGGCTTGGTGGAACGAGGACGGCCAGATCAAGCCCGACTTCAAGACGACGGCGTTTGTGACCTTCAATCAGGCTAATCTGATCCAGGATCTGGCAGCCGGAAGAGGAGAGTATCTCGGATCTGTGAGTCGCCTGTTGGGCGTTCCGGCCGATCGACAACCGGCATTTTTCTCCGCAGCCCAATCAAATTATGCTCAGATGGTTGACCGGAACCCTACGGACTTGCTCACCCTCTTGCGCGAGACGTCCAAACCGTTCGTGTACTGACCTGCATGAATTCATACCTGCTGTCGGACCGGTGCCGGACCGGTCGGCTCAGTAATGGAGATCGTCACATCACCGTGCCGACCGATGATGGTCCTAACAAGCACACCGTCCTTGAGGACCAGAAAGTTGGTGGGCACGGCCGGAACACGAGGACCGGGCAGAATCACTCCGGCCAAGTTCAATGGGTCGGTGGCGGAAAGTTTGACCTCGTGACTTGAGGACACACTCGTTTTCCTGATTGCCCGTAACGCTTCCACTGCCTCCGGCAAGGCAAACTGCTCTCCGGTAAAGCCACTCACGAATCGACCACCACGGACTTCCCCTGCCATTTCCATTCGTCTGTACTGAACCAACAGATCCCGCCAGGACTGAATCAACGCTTCACGTGCCAACAGATCGCGGAAGACGACTCCATAGCGGTGCAGAAGTTGGCGAGCTGTGCGTTCGCGTACGCTGCCAGCCGACAGCTGACCGCTCTCAGCCGGACAAAGAATCGTCCACCGTCCTGCTGCATGCCGAGGCCGACGAGCCCGTTCACGCCCTTCGGCCCGGCGTCTATGGGGATCCATGAGGGCTCGGAGATTGTCGAAGCCATCAGCCGTGACGAAACCGGCGGCGACGAGTTCCCAGAGTCCCTGCTCCACCTCTGTCGGAAGGTGATAGGTGATTCGTACGAGATCATTGAAAAAGCGGGCCCCCTGTTGCTGTAAGGCTCGATAGAGATCCTGCGCAACCGCGCTCAATTGAGACGATGGATCAGCGAGAGCGGTCGTCGTCTCACCTCGCACAGCATGCATCAGCCACCCACTGTCTTCACGTGGAAACAGACTAATGGGGGCGATGCTGGTCGGAATAATCCGTCGCCGATCTGTTTCTCCTAATTGCAAAAACCTCGGATGCGGAGAGAGACGCCCCCAACTGACCGCGCCGCTCAGACAGAGACGATCCAAGAGTTCCGGCTCGTATCTTGCCATCCGAAGACGCAAAAGCTGTGGTTCCCACGCAGAGGCCGCTGCCTCGAATCCTGCAAGTTGTCCGATCACTTGCTGCAATCCGGCTTCTCGATGCTGACGCGATCCCGGCACAATATGCTGCCATTGCAGCAAGAACCGCATGAAATCCGTCGCCGAAACCGGCTCCACCTCTTTGCGCAAGATTCCAATCGTCAACCGATGGATCCGGGCCAATAAGCGACGGTGACACCA
>JABMDK010000050.1 GCA_015903995.1 Nitrospira sp. | reverse complement strand
CAACTCACCAGCATCCTCTCCTTCGACGCCGTCGGCTTTTATAACGATTACCACCATTCAACCGGTGAACAAGAGGTGTCAGATTCACTCGAACTTGTCCGAAGCCTCGTGACAACACGTACCTATGGCGGAGAGCTGTCGGGGGACTGGCGCGCCCTCCCATGGTGGCGCCTTCGGCCAGCGTTCTCATATCTGCACATTCGCCGGACAGCTCCTGAAGGGATCGAGACCGAGTCCGGCGAAGACCCGACCTATCAGTTTTCGATTCGCTCTCTGATGAACCTTACGGACACGATCGAGTTCGACACGACCTTCCGATTTGTCGATCGCCTGGTCGGACTAGACGTCGATAGCTACACCAATCTGGACGTTCGGCTGGGCTGGAGACCCACCAGCAAGCTTGAGTTCTCTGTGGTCGGGCATAACCTCCTTGAGAGCCGACACACGGAATTCAAATCGGAGTTTATCGCGACCGCCGTCTCTCACATTCAACGAGGGATGTTCGGGAAGGTGACGTGGCGATTTTAGATGATGCAACAGAACACCACATGCCGTGGGACTGTGGCTCAGCGACGCCCCGTCGCACAAGTCCCATCCTACCTGACGCTTGATCTGCGTCTGGGCTGGAGACCGACGAAACAATTGGAACTCTCGCTCGTGGGACAAAACCTGCTGGATTCCCATCGTCCGGAATTTCGAGAACCGATCCTCACCTCCGCACCGACGGAAATCCAACGCAGCATCTATGGAAAGGTGACCTGGCGATTCTGATGACTCCACGTCACATCATATGGATATGGCACCGAACAAACCGGAAGCGCCACCTCGTCGCTCCCGTTCGAGTTGCCCTTGTGCTGCTGTTCAGCGCCTGCGCCCTGCCCGTCATCGCCGCCACTCATCCGCAAGAAGACCTGACCGAACTGAGTATCGAGGAGTTGTTGCAAGTTAAGGTCACCTCGGTCGCCCTAAAATCCCAACCGATCACTCAAGCGCCTGCCGCCATCTTCGTCCTCACTCAGGAGGACATTCGCCGCTCCGGCGCCAACAGCATCCCCGAGGCTCTGCGTCTGGTGCCGGGCCTGATCGTGGCCCGGATCGACTCGAACAAGTGGGCCATCTCCTCCCGTTCAGAAACGGAACGGTTTTCGGACGACCTGCTGGTCATGATCGACGGCAAGACCATGTGGTCTCCATTCGTGGCCGGCACCTTTTGGGAAACGATCGACACGGTGTTAGAGGACATCGACCGCATTGAAGTCATCCGAGGCCCCGGCGGTACGTTGTTGGGAGCCAATGCCGTCAACGGCGCCATCAATATCATCACCAAGAAGGCAAAGGACACGCAGGGAGCACTCGTGACCGTCGGAGGCGGCACAGAAGAGCGCGCCTTCACCTCAGTGCGCTATGGTGGCCACCTCGGACAGGATTTCCACTTCCGGGTCTTCGGGAAAGCCTTTGAACGCGACCGCAACTTTCACGAAGCCGGCTCCCACGACGATTGGAGAATGGGGCGGGGCGGCTTTCGGGCCGACTGGGATATCACCCCTGACAATGTCCTGACCCTACAAGGCGGCACCTACACCGGACGAGCCGGACAGCAAAGCACGATTCCGACACTCGTTGCTCCAGATTTCACCCGAACCCAAGCTGAAGACGTGCGGCTTCAAGGGCAAGATCTCTTGCTCCGGTGGGGGCATACCTTCTCCCAACAGTCGGATCTGACCGTCCAGCTCTATTACGACCGGACACAGCGGGAAGAGATCAGCTTCACGGAGCGCCGTCAAACGTATGACCTTGATCTCCGCCATCGGTTCCCGCTCTTCAGCAACCAGGAAATCCTCTGGGGATTCGGCTTCCGCTCGACGACGGACGACATCACACCAGACCGAACCTTCTCAGCTGATCCGGCTCACCGAAGCTTGCGGACGATCAAAGGGCTCATCCAGGACGAATTCCGCTTTTTCAACGACCGACTGCGTATAGCAGTCGGAGCGCAATTTCTCACACACAGTTATACGGGACTGCTGATTCAACCGACAACCCGTATCAGTTGGACACCGAACGACCACCATGCCCTGTGGGCCGCCGTCAACCGAAGCAATCGCGTGCCGTCGCGGTTGGAGCGGGAAGGGCTCCAACGAGAGGACGGTTCCGGCGCCGGTTTCTCGCGTTTGTTGGGCAACCCCAACCAGCGTGCTGAAGACCTCTGGGGATTTGAAGCCGGCTATCGCGCCACACTTCATCCGACTCTGTCGCTCGACTTTTCAGTGTTCTACACGACCGAACGATTTTCACCCACTGAAACCGAAGTAAGCCCCGACATCGAGCAATACGGCAATCATGAACACCTGCAGAGTTACGGGGGCGAGGCCGCGCTCAATTGGCAAGTTTTCCCATGGTGGCGCCTGCGACCGACATTCTCTGCGTTACGCGTAATAAACGATGTTCCCGGAGACCAGATCCAGGAACGGTCCGGCCAACCGGCTCAACAGGTCACGCTCCGATCACTGATAAACCTGACCGAGACGATCGAACTCGATACGATCTACCGTTTCGTTGACCGGATCTCTGCATTCGGTATCCCCAGCTATCACAATCTGGACATGCGTCTCGGGTGGCGCCCCACGAAGGCCTGGGAACTGTCGCTCGTGGGCCACAATCTACTGGAATCACGCCATCAGGAATTTCTTCCCGGACTCATTCAAACACAACCAACCGAGGTGCAGCGTGGCGTGTATGGGAAAGTAACATGGCGCTTTTAACGTGGGACCACACCCGGCTGACATGATACGACTGGACAGACAGACCCCTGTTCAGAGAAATGACAGGATGAAAATGCACCGGACAGCCCTGCCGACTCTGGCCATGTCCATACGTACCATCATGGCGGTCCTCTGTTTTGTCACTCTCTATCCGATCGGCCCACAATCTCTGGGGCACGCCCAGGGACAGAACGGGGAGTACCTGCTTAAATCCGCCTTCCTCTATAACTTCACCAAGTTCGTCGAATGGCCGGACAGCGCCTTTGCCACCGGCTCTACGCCGCTGATGGTCTGCGTGCTGGGGAACGATCCCTTTGGATCGAGCCTGGATGCCATTGCAGGAAAGACCATCAAAAACAGGGTCTTGGGAATCAAACGACTTCCCTCCGTCGACGGGATAAAAGACTGCCAGCTGCTCTATGTGAGTCCGAATCAACTCACACACACGGCAGAGCTTGTTCGCGCGCTCCAAAAAGCCCCGGTCTTGACCGTCTGCGACGTCGACGACTGCGCAGAGGCCGGTATCATGCTCAACATGCGGATGGTCGAGAACCGAGTACAACTGGACCTGAATCTTGATGCCGTTCAGCGTACGCCGCTGAAAGTGAGTTCCCAGTTGATGAAGCTGACACGGATTGTAAAAGGAGCTCCCTAGAATGCCGCTGCCGCTCACTCCGTTCCGCGACTGGCCGATTCAATACAAGCTGACAGGGATGGTCCTGTTTTCCACTGGGCTCGCCCTAGCCATGGTCCTCGTGGCCTTTGTCACCAATGACCTCCTCTCCTTCCGCGACACGATTGAGTCGCGGATGGGGGCACTGGCCGATGTCCTTGGGAGCAACAGCACCGCCGCCCTGACCTTTCGAGATCAGAAAGCCGCCACCGAAACCTTGACGGCGCTGAGCCAGGAGCCCCACGTCCTCTATGCGGAAACGTTTGCCGCTGACAAAACGACATTTGCACAATATGTGCGACCTGATCGACGGGAGATGAGCTTGAGATCCCTTCCCGCAACGCTCTCGGTGGAATTGACCGTCACGAAAAACACCTACAGGGCGAGGGACCATCTTGAGCTGGCCTCGCCAATCTACATGGACGGGCAGGTCGTCGGATGGATTCTCCTTCGATCCGACCTCGACGAAATGGATCAGCGGCTCAAACGGTCAGCCCTGATCGCGCTGCTCATATTTCTTCTGTCAAGCCTGGTGGCATTCACCGTTTCGCGACGGCTTCAGCGCGCCATTACTGACCCCTTACTCAATCTGGTCGCCACGACACAAGCCGTCTCCGACACTCAGAATTATTCACTCCGCGCAAAGCTCGTCTCCCCTCATGATGAAGTCGGGATACTGGTCAAAGGGTTGAATGCGATGCTGGAGCGAATTCAGCTTCAGCATACACAATTACTGGGGCATCGAGAAGAACTTGAACACAAGGTAGCTCAGCGCACGGCAGAGCTGGTCAAATCCAAGGAAGCCGCCGAAGCGGCGAATGTGGCCAAGTCTCAGTTCCTGGCCAATATGAGCCACGAGATTCGCACCCCCATGAACGGGGTGATCGGCATGACGGAACTCCTATTGACCACACAGATGACCGACCGTCAACGGCGCATGGCTGAAACCGTCCAACGGTCCGGGACCGCACTCCTCGGCATCATCAACGATATTCTGGACTTCTCCAAGATCGAGGCCGGCAAGCTGGAGTTGGAGCGGATTGAGTTCGGCCTCCGGCAGACCATCGAGGAAGCGGTGGAACTCTTCGCCGAACCAGCTGGCAAGAAGGGCCTCGAGTTGACCTGCTTCATGCCGAACGAGATGCCTGATGCGGTCATCGGCGATCCGGTTCGGCTGAGACAAATCTTACTGAATCTCTTGGGAAATGCCCTGAAGTTTACCGAACGAGGGGAAGTGTCCGTCCGTGTTCACTGCCTCTCGCAGGAGGCCGACCTGGTGACGTTGAAATGCGAGGTGAAGGACACGGGGATCGGGATTCCCGAAGCAACTCAGGAGCGCCTCTTTACAGCATTTTCACAAGCAGACGGCTCAACCACGCGACGGTTCGGCGGCACGGGACTCGGCTTGGCCATCGTGAGACAACTGGTGCACTTGATGGGCGGCGAAGTCGGAATTGAGAGCATGCCCGGCCAAGGATCTACGTTCTGGTTCACCATGCAATTGGGGTACAACCCAAAGCAACGCTCAAACAAGTCTGGGTTGAGCCGATCGCTCGCAGGCACCAGAGTTCTGATTGTCGACGACAACGCGACCAATCGTATTATTCTCGAAGAGCAGTTGCAGGCCTGGGAGGCCGAAACCATCAGCGTCACCAGTGCGGCAGCGGCAGTGGATCAATTGAAACAGGCCGCGGCTGGGGGTGCGCCTATCGACATTGCCATCCTTGACATTCAGTTGCCTGACATGGACGGCATCACGCTTTCCCACATCATTAAAGCTGATCCAGGACTCCAGAAGGTTTCCCTGCTTGCACTCAGTTCGATTGATCAGTCTGAACCCCCGGAACAGGCACAATCGCAAAACTTTTTCGCGTGGCTTCGAAAACCCGTTCGGCAGTCCATGCTTCGAGATTGTTTGTTACGCCAGCGATACGCCATGGTTGAGGCCATCGCCGTTGCCGAGCGATCGAACGCAAGACCGACCACATTCAGTTGCCGAGTCCTCCTTGCCGAAGACAACCCTGTCAATCGTGAGGTGGCAGTGGGCATGTTAGAACTATTCGGTTGCCACGTTGACCTAGCAGAAAACGGACGGCAGGCAGCTGAGGCAACATCCAAACAGCGCTATGACCTTGTGTTGATGGATTGCCAGATGCCGGTCCTGGACGGTTTCGCCGCAACGGCCGCAATTCGCCAGCGTGAAGCCTCGGTCGGTACTGGTCAACATATTCCCATCATCGCCCTGACGGCAAATGCCATGGAAGGCGATAGGGAACGATGCCTGGCCGCTGGGATGGACGACTATCTCTCAAAACCGTTTTCGCAAGAGGACTTGCGGACTATCATGAAACGCTGGGCGGCGACGAAGCCCCTCGATCACCAACCTGCCGCTCAGGTGATGATCGAAGACAAGATCACCCGTCATGCTCCGTTGGAGATTCCGGTCATCAATGAGTCCGTATGGACCAACCTGCTGGCCATGAAACGATCAGGACGTCCTGGCGTCGTACAGAAAATTCTCTCTCTCTACCTCTCCAGTTCCAGACGGCTCCTGCTGGAGATCCGCGAGGCCATCCAAGCCGGAGATGCGGCAAGGCTCAACGCCGGGGCTCATCAGTTGAAATCCGCCAGCGCACAAGTAGGAGCTTTCGCCGCAGCCCATCACTCCGGAGCGATCGAGCGGCTCGCACGCGAACAGCAACTGAATCTTGCACCCGACCTCCTCGAACCTCTTGAGCAAAGCGTTGATAAGGCCTGCATCATTTTCGAACGAGAGATCCGCTCACAAGCGGCATGACTTCCACCGACATGATCGTCGTCTGGCCAGCGCTCACACCGAGTGGCATCTTGCGAAGCGTTGAACTGCCGCGGTACTCTGAC
>JABMDK010000005.1 GCA_015903995.1 Nitrospira sp. | reverse complement strand
CCGATCGACCGGCAAGGCCGCGCGTTTCGTGAGAATTTCCGCATCGATTTTTGTGAAAATATCGTTGGTCACGGCGGCGAGGCTGAACCGATCCCGCAACCGCTGACAGAGCGCCTCAACGAGCGCGGTCTTCCCCGACCCGACGGGTCCACCAATGCCAATGACCGGAATGCCTTGTTTCCGGGCTTGCGTTGGATTCCAATTATGACTGTGCTCACGGTTCATATCATGCATGATGATTTCAAGATCGGACGTCCGTGGCAAATATGCCATCAGCGGCCGTTCTCTTCCTTTCTTATGAAAAGCGATGCCCGAATTAGTTGAAGGCTATGACCGAAACAGCCTCCACTCTAAAGTACCATGCCGCATCGCATAAATGTCTTGAATAGGTGACCACGAGCTCATTGCTGTCTCTGTGTCAACCTCTCGACTGATTCGCTCAATCAGCGGCAACCATTCGCCTAATATGCGTTGTCCCTCATGCTGGCCGATGGGACTCAGCCGCATGGCTGCGGAGATAAAGCCGACGGCCGTTTGGTACAAGAGAGCTGCCGCAGTTTCCTCTTGGCTCCAGCCGCACACACCCAGGGTGAGACCAAAAGCCACTGCGAGATGGCCGGGAGCGCGATCCGCATCCACTTCATCACGATACGCAGTGAGGATCGATCCGGCTCGGATCTGATCTGCCGCGACTTTGATCACTTGCCGCCCCATTTGACGGCTCGCCAGACGGGACTCGCGACCGAGCTTCGTCGAATCTAGCTCTCGATCAACATGGACCGCAGCATCCAGTGATCCAACTATGGCTGCTCGATTCGCCAGCTTCGCAGCAAGCGCTTCCCGGCGACTCATGCCACCTCGCAGCAAATCCTCGATGTACCTGGCTAGCTGGTCAGAGGTTTTAACGGCACCACCCTGGACAGCCGCTTCCAAGCCAGAAGAAAATGCGTACCCGCCTGACGGGAAGAACGTATCGACAAATCGTAACCCTTCAAGCAACGCAGGTGTATTCATAATGACGTGGGAGAAATAAAAACAGCCGGCCAACTACCGTCGCGATCGCTCGTGACCGATAGTCAAACCGGCTGTCTTACTCGCTAGAACAATTGGTACCGTTGCGCCAACGGCAACACGATGGCCGGCTCGCAAATGAGCGGCACACCGTCCGCTGTTACGATATAGGTCTCTGGATTGACTTCCACCTTCGGCAACGCGTCGTTTAGCTTGAGATCGCGCTTTTTAATATTACGGCAGTTCTTGACTGCTGCCACGCGTCTCTGCAATCCGAGCTTCTTCGGGATCTCCCGATCCAAGCTGGCTTGCGACATGAAGGTGAAGCTGGTGCTGGACAAGGCACGGCCGAATGCACCGAACATCGGCCTACTGATGGTCGGTTCTGGCGTCGGAATTGATGCGTTTGGATCGCCCATTTGAGCTTGAGCGATGAACCCGCTTTTCAGGACCATCTCAGGCTTTGAGCCAAAGAACTCCGGCTTCCAGATGACCAGGTCGGCGATCTTCCCGACTTCGATGGAACCGACTTCATGAGCAATCCCGTGCGTAATGGCCGGATTGATCGTGTACTTGGCCACGTAGCGGCGAGCACGGAAGTTGTCGTTGCTCGAAGAGTCCTTCGAACCGCCTACTAAATGCCCTCGTTGCGCCTTCATCTTATGCGCAGTTTGCCAGGTGCGCGTAATGACTTCTCCGATGCGGCCCATCGCTTGCGAGTCCGATGACATAATGCTGATTGCGCCCATGTCATGCAGAATGTCTTCCGCCGCGATGGTTTCACGCCGGATTCGAGACTCTGCAAAGGCCACGTCTTCAGGAATCCGCGGGTTCAGATTGTGGCAGACGATCAACATGTCAAGATGCTCATCCATCGTGTTGACGGTAAAAGGCATCGTGGGGTTCGTCGAAGACGGCAGCACGTTCGTCTCACCGCAAATCTTAATAATGTCCGGCGCGTGACCACCGCCGGCCCCTTCCGTATGGAAGCTATGGATCGTTCTTCCCTTGATCGCCCTGATCGTATCCTCGATATACCCAGCCTCGTTCAGCGTATCGGTATGGATCGCGACCTGCACATCGTATCGTTCCGCCACACTCAAGCACGTATCAATCGCGGCCGGCGTAGTGCCCCAGTCTTCGTGCAGCTTCAACCCGATAGCTCCGGCTTCGATTTGTTCATTCAAACCTTCCGGTCTCGACGCGTTTCCTTTTCCCAGGTAGCCGATATTCATCGGAATACCTTCAGCCGCTTCGAGCATGCGATACATATTCCATGGACCCGGCGTACAGGTCGTGGCGCTGGTCCCGCTTGACGGGCCGGTCCCACCGCCGATCATCGTGGTCAAACCAGCAGACAATGCTTCCCAACACTGCTGCGGGCAAATGAAGTGGATGTGCGTGTCGATACCGCCTGCCGTCACGATTTTACCTTCTCCGGAGATCACTTCCGTCCCAGGACCGATTTCCATCCCCGGCGTGACATTCGGCACCAGGTCGGAGTTTCCCGAGTGGCCGATACCGACGATACGACCATCCTTAATGCCGATATCGGCCTTAATGACGCCCGTGTAGTCAAGAATGAGCGCGTTAGTGATCACACAGTCGAGCTGACCGCTTGAACTCGTGGCCCGCGAAGACTGCCCCATGCCGTCCCGGATCGTCTTCCCACCGCCGAAAACCGCTTCTTCTCCCGCAACGATCAGATCGTCTTCAACTTCGATGATTAAATTCGTGTCGCCGAGCCTGACACGATCACCGGTCGTCGGACCATACAGAGATGCATACTGTTTACGTGAAATTTTCACCGTGCGCCTCCTTTTCCAAATCCGCGTTCAGAAGCGAGACCAACCGCCTTGGCCTTGACCTTTGGATCATCCAGCGATCCCTCGGTCAATCCGTTGAGACCCTGTGCAAGCCGATTCCCCGCCAGCGCAACCAGCGAGACCTTCTTCTCTTCTCCCGGCTCGAAACGAACCGCCGTACCGGCCGGAATGGCGAGCCGGAACCCGAACGCCTGCTCTCGATCAAACTTGAGCGCACGATTCGACTCGAAGAAATGAAAGTGTGACCCAACCTGAATCGGTCGATCACCCAAATTTTTCACCGTTAACTCTCTCGTTTCCCGCCCTTTCAAGGCTTCCATGTCACCGGCCACCGTCATGATTTCGCCGGGGATGATTGGGGCCGACAACTCCGCTCTCACCGCAGCAGCTAAGGCTTCCTTCGATCGCTGTGGCGCGTCTTGTTTTTTCATCTTTGCTCCTCCTGCCCCACTGACCTTCGTGATCAACGATTCATTTGCAGCATAGGCAATCCCCTGTTGCCCAGCATTTCCCAACAATGATACGGCCCCAATACCTGCCGCAACCTGCCCGCCCCGAACGAGAAACTCTCTCCTGGAAGGTCCAGACTCGGGAGCATCCCCTCCTCCCTTCGCACTCTTAGAACCCTGGGGCCCTTTCGCTTTCATAATGGCTTCACTCCTTTTCGTGCTCTGTGAGCTGCACAATCGCCGACTATGCTCTATGCGTACCAACTCTTCCCGACATCACCCGCCATCAATCGTTCCCATTCACGAGAACAGACAGATGCTTATTGAATCGGATTATGGACGGTGACGAGCTTGGTGCCGTCCGGGAATGTTCCTTCCACCTGGAATTCACGGATCATTTCAGGCACACCGGGCATGACATCCTTGCGAGACAGAAGTTGAGTTCCATAAGTCATCAGTTCGGCGACGGTTTTTCCGTCACGAATACCTTCCAACACTGCAGCGGTCAGATAGGCAACCGCTTCAGGGTGATTCAACTTGAGACCCCGCTTCTTACGGTCGGTCGCAAGCTGACTTGCCACATAAATCATCAGCTTGTCCTGCTCTCTCGGACTTAGACGCATACGATCCTCCTCTTGCTAAGAATAAGACTCTGGAAGGTTTCATTTCTAAGGAAGGCAAACATCATGAGTAGGCCTAATCAATTCTAAATAATTTTGAGCTTTTACAGTAAAAATCTGGGGGTGTCTACTTTTTTTCGTACCTAGGAGCCTGTCCGACATTGCCAAAATAGTCAGATTTTAGGGGTGTCTGAACCCTTCATCACGTGGCGATCGTTGATCCTGAGCCAAATGTGTGCGTCGGGTTTTTCACGATTCCTAATGTCGGATAGGCTCCTAGACCGTCACTGTTTTTTTGCACCTACACCGTGAGATGGTGGCGGACCATATCGGCATTCAACTCCGAGCTCTTGCCCTGGGCCATCACGGCGCCTTTGGCCATGACGACGTACTTCTCGGCGAGGCGGGCGGCAAAGTGGAGGCCTTGCTCGACCAACAGAATGGCGAAGCGGCGCGCATGCTTAAAGCCGATCAGGACATCCTCGATCTGATCGACGATCGAGGGCTGAATCCCTTCCGTCGGTTCATCCAGCAGCAAGAGCTTGGGGCTGGAGAGAATGGCCCGGCCGATCGCCAGCTGCTGTTGCTCCCCGCCGCTCAACACCCCGCCCGGGCGATGAAGAATCTGCGTCAACTTCGGAAAGAGATGATAGACCTCGTCGAAGGCGTCCTGTTCGGAGACATCCCCCTGAATGGCGGGGCGGTTCCAGTAGCCGAGCAGGAGATTCTGATGCACGGTCAGGTGCGGGAGAATCTCACGCCCTTGCGGCACATAGGCCAACCCCTGGCGGGCCCGGAGATCCGTCCGCATCTGCGTGATATCCACCCCGTTGAACCGAATGGTGCCGGACCGGGCCGGCAGCAACCCCGTCAGCGTCTTCAACGTCGTCGTCTTGCCCATCCCGTTGCGGCCCATCAGACACACCACCTCCCCCGGCTCGATCGTAAACGAGACGTTCCGGAGAATGGCCGACGAGATCGGCGGCGGCGGACCGTCGGGTATCAGCCTGTTCACTGGTCAGATTGGCGTGGTTCTTGAGCAGATCGATCACCGGCTTGATGGCTTGTCGGGTGGCCCGATCCGCCTCGGCCCGAATCGCATCAAGGGTCGGCAGGAGACTCGCATCGCCTTGTTCAATGAGGAGCGCCGCCGCCGCACTCCGGACCCCAGCATCCTCACTGGTGATGTCAATGAGGGCTTGTTCGATCGGAGTAGCTGGCGCAACCGACGCTGACGCGGCGGGAGGCCCCGCCTCAGCCGCCAGGGGTGACTGGGATAGACCCTCTATCGGAAGAACGGCCCACAGGCCGACCACGAGGAAATAGTTCACGAGACGGTGCAACCCCCTCCCCACGATGACCTCCCTTTAAATCACTCACACAACACTCTGTCCCGATTACAAGACTGGCCTCGCCCACCTGAGCGAGGCCAGCGGATTCCTGTCACCACCCGGACCCTCTGGCGAGCGGCTCGTGCCTCTACGCGCCGCCCTCCCTCCCGGGTCGGGTTACTTTTGATAGGTCCCTTGATGTTTAATCCAATCGCACCCCTTCTCCGGATTCGTATACTCGCTCCAGGGTTCCGGCTTCACGAGCCCTTTGGACCGGTGCACGACCTTGAATTGACCGTTTTTCAGAATTTCTCCGATGAGCACGGGCTTGTGCGTATGCTGGTTGCAACAATCCATCATAATTTCCCCGCCCGGCGCGAGGAACTTCTGGTTGTACACCGCCGCCCGCACCTTATCCACCTCGATCGATCCCGCCTTTTCCACCGCCTGCTTCCACACATAGACCCCGAAGTAGGCCGCTTCCATCGGGTCGTCCGTCACTCGATTCTCCCCGTCCGGCAGGTTGTTCTTCTTGCAGTACGCTTTGAAGTTCGCCACGAACTTCTTGTTCTGCGGCGTGTCCACGCTCTGGTAGTAGTTCCAGGCTGCCAGGTGCCCGACCAGCGCACTGGTATCCATGCCGCGCAGTTCGTCTTCCGCAACGCTGAACGCCATGATCGGGGCATCTTCGGCCCGCAGGCCCTGGTTGCCGAACTCCTTATAGAACGGCACGTTGCTGTCCCCGTTGATGGTACTGATGACGGCCGCGCCCCCGCCGGCAGCAAACTTCTTGATCTTGCCGCAAATGGTTTGATAGTCCTGATGATGGAACGGGGTGTACTCTTCCTCGATGTTGGCCGCCGGGACCTTCTTCGCCAATAACATGGCCCGCAAGATCTTGTTGGTCGTGCGCGGATAGACGTAGTCCGTCCCCAACAGGTAGAACTTCTTGTAGCCGCCCCCTTCGGGACTCATGAGGTATTCCACCGCCGGCGCCGCTTGTTGATTGACCGCCGCTCCGGTGTAGAACACGTTGCGGGAGCACTCTTCGCCTTCATATTGGACCGGATAGAAGAGCAATCCATTATTCTTTTCAAATACCGGCAGCACGGATTTGCGGCTGACCGAGGTCCAGCAGCCGAAGACCACTGAGACTTTGTCTTCTAAGAGCAGCTGCTTGGCTTTTTCCGCAAATAGGTCCCA
>JABMDK010000049.1 GCA_015903995.1 Nitrospira sp. | reverse complement strand
AGCGGGGTACTATTATCGTACTCGGAGCCGGTGTTGGTCGCGAGGCCATCGAATTCGCGAGGAAAAACCTTCGGGTGATCGGAGTAGACACAAATCGGGAGGCCCTGCGGCTGGCTGTCCGGACAACCCAAGAAGAGCGCCTGAGTGCCCTTTTTGTCCAAGGAAACTTTTATCAGATACCGGCCCTCCCGGCACAGGCGGATCATATTTTTCTATGTGGCATCATGTATAGTTCTATTCCCGGTAGACTTTCACGCCAAGCTTGGCTGAAGAAACTTTCCCTTCACCTTAAAATGGGAGGGCTTGCCATACTGAGCTTCTATATCAATCGAACCAAGGAGTCCCGGCTCGATCGACATGTCCACCAATTCAATTCCTGGTTAGCCTACCTGCCCGGCGGGAATCCTTCGTACCAACCAGGCGACTTCGTTTCACATGATCATTTTCTTCATGCTTTTCTTAATGAAACAGAGCTGCGTTCTGAACTGACAGACGCAGGAGCGACCATCGTGCAGCTGAATTGGGAAGAACAATACGTTATTATCACCTGGCGGATCTAGCAATAGGACCGCCCTTGGACCGCCCTTGAACCAGGTGACAAATATGTCTGGCAGGGCCTAGAGAGATTTGCTATTCTGCCGCTCCCATGGACCTTACGATGGTGTATACGAAGAACCCTGACTTCGTCCAACGCGACGTTGCCGGAGAATGCATCCTCGTTCCCATGCGCCGCTCTCCTACCGTGGCCAACAACATCTACGTTTTGAACGAAACCGGCGCAGTCTTGTGGCATAACCTGGACGGAAAACAAACATTGTCGGACATCGCAACAGCATTTTGTGATGAATACGACGTCTCTTCGGATCAACTGCAGAGGGACTTCGAAACTCTGCTGGAGGACCTGCTTTCGATTCAGGCTATCCGGAAGGTACCAACCGCCGATGGTCGAGCGGGATAAGCTCAACTTCACTGCTGATCGATTTCCTATCTCCTGCCAATGGGAAATCACCTGCCGCTGCAACCTGCATTGTGTGATGTGTTACACCGATTGCTTTAATCGTCCCGACCGTATTCTCCAGGAACTCAACACCGCAGATGTTCTTCGCATTATGGACGAACTAGCCGAGGCTGGTACGCTGGAACTCTGCTTGACGGGCGGTGAGCCAATGATTCGCCAGGATTTCTTCCAGATTTACGAACAGGCTGTTCATCACGGATTTCTTGTCACTGTATTCACCAATGGGACTCTGATTACAGAGACCGTTGCGGACCGGTTTTCTGCACTACGGCCCAACCGGATTGAAATCAGTCTGCACGGATTAACCACAGGAACATTTGAAGGCGTCACCCAAGTCGCAGGATCTCACGCGCGCTGTTTCGAAGGCATCAAATTGCTGATTGATCGACAGATTCCGCTTACGCTCAAGAGCACGGCGATGACGATCAACCAGCACGAAATTCTGGCGATTAAACGCTATGCCGAATCATTGAACGTTGTCGGATATGCACTCGGAGTGGAGATCCGACCTCAACTCAATGGGGGAACAGGGCCATACCAATACGCGCTATCGACAGCAGATCTTGCGGTCCTCAATCGGCCAGACAAAGAGCTGTGGAAAGAGTACTGCCGGCAGCACAACAACACGCCCACTCCGTGCCAAAGCGGAAGGTACCGGTTCCATATCGATGCCTACGGACGCTTACAACTCTGTTCTGGGAATCGCACGCAATGCTATGACCTACGCTCTGGCTCGTTCCGAGAAGGGTTCTTCGAACAATTGCCCTCTTTTACCTGTGAATATAAACTTCCGGGGTCACTGACGCTTATTCATCCGGCGGTGCGTCATGCATGAGCCAAGATCACTCCCCACGATGCCGTATGGCGAATTCAGTCGCCTCGCCAATGAACGTGCGTTGTCGCATGGTCGCATCATCAAGGCACAACTTGAACTGACCTATCGATGCAATCTGCATTGTCGCCATTGTTATAAGGATCCATACAACAATATTGAG
>JABMDK010000048.1 GCA_015903995.1 Nitrospira sp. | reverse complement strand
CGTACGGCATCCGGAGTGAGGCGGATAAAATAGACCCAATCTCCGACCAGCAGTCCGAGAAAGAGGGCACCGGCAAAAAGACCTGCGAGGAGCATGGGTGTAGCTATCACACAGAGAAGAGCGACGAATCAAGGCGGGCAGGAATTGGGTATGCGCTGATGGGGAACGAGCCGGTTTACGCAAGAACTCCCGCTCCGGCATGCGAAAAGCTTGTTGACTCACGCGGAGGAGTTTGGCTACAGTACGCCGGGCAATGTTTCCGGCGGGCTGTGTACTACCTGATTTTCCCGCCTCAATATTGATTTCCCCCGCGTCATCATGACGGTGTCTTCCTCTGCAGGGTTGCAGTGCGCAGAGACCGGATCGTACGGATTGTTGGAGGCAAACATGGATCCCGACAAGATTGAGCGTGTGTACACCTCCTATGCGGGGTTTTATGACAGAGTGTTTGGAAAAGTGTTTCATGAAGGCCGTGAATCGGCCATTCGAAATTTGAATGTCCAGCCGAATGAACAGATTCTCGAAGTCGGTGTCGGGACGGGATTAGCCCTTCCCATGTACCCTCGGCATTGTCGCATCGTTGGTATCGATGTATCCGAAGGGATGTTGGCCAGGGCAAAAGAGAAGGCGGCGGCTCATCAGCTTGATCACGTCGAGCTGCACCGCATGGACGCCGGCGCGATGCAGTTCCATGATGACAGTTTCGATACGGTCGTTGCGGCTTATGTCGTGACGGCGGTGCCGGACTATCGAAAGGTCGTCAACGAGATGATTCGAGTCTGTCGGCCAGGTGGGCGGATCATCATGCTGAATCATTTCAGCAACGGCAACAAAGTCATTGCCGCCGTGGAAAAAGCGCTTTCTCCCATCACGAAGCACTTGGGCTGGCGTACGGACTTGTCCCTCAATACCGTGTTGGAAGGCACGTCGCTCCACATCGCCAGGAATCAACGGGTGAATCCCTTGCGACTCTGGGGCTTGGTGGAATGCATCAACGGCAAAGGGCAACAGATGAATGGGAACGGCACCGCACAGGCTGCTTCAGGCTATGCGAGAGGGAACGACACCGCTGCCTATTCCAACGGAAACGGGCACTATTCCCCTGAGCACGCCCACTGAATAGAGGTCGGCGTTCTCTACCGTTCACGCCGTGACCGGTGTTCCCGAACCAACCAGCGCTCCCATTCTCGGCCTGGGATGATAGTCGTGCCAACCAGGCAGTTGCCTGAAAAGCATTGAGTGATCCGATCCGCGAGGACCTCCAGGATTCGACTCAGCCTTCTGTCCTGAACACCAAAGACTCTCAGCATCAGCCCAAAACCAGGCCCTTCCGGCGGGCTATAGGCCATCGCCTGGACCAGATTGTCCTCATCTATCGGGAAACTATCTGCCGGTTTCAGACTCCCTTCCCACTGCACCGCCGGATGAATCGCATCAGACCGTTCCGCGTGACGCCACGTGCAGGGCAGGCCGGCCTGGTCTAATTCGTCCAATAACCACTGAATGGTGGGACCGTCGGCCTCGAGCCCTTGGAAGGTCCATCGGGCGAGTTCGGCGGCTTGTTGAGCTGTGACAACCGGCAAAGTCAGTTCTTCCAGGTGAGCCTCGTCGCAGACCACATAGAGCTCGCCCTGTGGGTCGAACCAGAAGCGCAGTTTTTCCGCATTGAGTTCGGTCTGAATGACGCTGAGCGAGGAACAGTCGATTCCATCCTGTTCAAAAACCGAAAAGTCCGTGACACCGGTCATTGTCAGCTTGGCGACTCGAGCAAGACCGCGAATCTCATAGTGAATGGTCACGGCAATTGTGGTACCGGCTGGAACATGACGCGTCGACCCTTCATCGAAGAGGCGACGCTTCAAGATCTGCACT
>JABMDK010000047.1 GCA_015903995.1 Nitrospira sp. | reverse complement strand
ATACAGGGAAAGAACGGCCGAAGAGATAGTCCGAATGTGGCCGAGCGAGCCGGTCAAAAAATGTTCATTTCTACCATTAGGTGTGCAGAATTGTTCCAAGGGGTGAGATTGTTAATGCCTCCAATACGAACTGCTTACGATACCGGAATCTCATTCTCCATAGAGGGTCGCAGCCGAGGCATCAAAGATCTGTTTCGTAATCAGAGTGCCTGGCCTAAAATCATCCGTGCCCTTATCCCATACAACCGTGATGTTTCCATCGGTTTTCCCCATTGCCTGGGTTGACGAGCGGGTTGCATCTCCCTCAACTAACACCTGCATTGCCTTGCCGATATACCGTCGGTTGCGTTCTAGGGTGATGCGGCGCTGAGTCTCCACGAGTTGAGCGACACGCATGCCTTTGACTTGATCGGGGACATCGTCGGCATATTTTCTTGCCGCAATCGTATGCTTCCGTTTCGAGTACTTGAAGATGTAGGCTGAGTCAAATTGGGCCTGTTCTACCAGACGGAACGTGGATTGAAAGTCCTCATCCGACTCGGAACAGAAACCGCAGATGATATCTGTGGTCAGGACGACATCGGGAACGGTGCTTCGAATGTGATCGACCAGCGCCAGGTACTCGGCTCCCGTATAGGTTCGTCCCATCAGTTCGAGAATACGATCGCACCCTACCTGAAGGGGGAGATGAATGTGCTTGCAGACTCTTGGGTGCGAGGCAATGGCCTCGATGAGTGCGGCGGGAAAGTCTTTAGGGTGCGGAGAGGTAAACCGTACTCGATCGATCCCTGGTGTATCCGCCACGGCGGTGATCAGTCCGGCGAAGTCCCATTCTTCATGGCGGTAGGAATTGACGTTCTGGCCGAGTAACGTGATTTGCCTGAACCCGCGGGCCGCAGCGTCACGAGCTTCAAGCAGAATGGACCTCGGATCACGCGACCGTTCGCGTCCCCTGGTATAGGGGACGACACAGAAGGAGCAGAAGTTATCGCAGCCTCGCATCACGGTAATCCAGGCATTGACCCCGCTGCTGCGGTCCGGCATGATCCCTTCATAGGTTTCATACTCCGACAGATCGAGGGCAAATCCTTTCTGAGAGAGCCCCTGCTCTTGTTCTTCGAGCGCGGTCGTCAGCAACGAGGGAAGTTGACGGTACGCATCCGGGCCGGCTAAGACGTCAATCAGCGGCTCCTTTTCTGCGAGTTCACTTTTGAGGTTCTGGGCCATACAGCCGAGGATGCCTACGACGAGAGGGCGCTGTTTTTTGATCGCTTTCAGCTCGGAGAGGTGGGCGTAGATCTTCTTGTGCGCGTTCTCCCGAATGGCGCAGGTGTTGACCAGCACCACGTCGGCCCGTTCGCGGTCCTCCGTAAAGACGAATCCTTCTCGCTTGAGCATCGAGCGAACAAGTTCGCTATCGGATTCGTTCATTTGGCAGCCGAAGGTTTCGATATGAACGTGGGGGACGGTCTTTAGGATCATAGCACTGCCACGGCAGAGTGTGTGTGTTGAGAAGAAGTAAGATGGCCAAACGTGAAACGGTCTGCTGCGGCGGTAATTGTGACCGGTAGGATCTGATTCTGAAGGTCGCCTGCCTCCGTGACCGCGACTCTGGTGAAGTTTGGAGTCGTGCCGAAGCGATAGGAGTCT
>JABMDK010000046.1 GCA_015903995.1 Nitrospira sp. | reverse complement strand
ATGCCCCAGCCCTTGGCGCCCTCCATTCCCGTGTTGAGCGCCGAATACAGCAACGCCGGAAGGATGGATCCGCCTAACGCCGCGGCCAGAGGCAACGCAGCCTGTCGCCACGAGGCCAGTTCTCCGACCAGGATTTCCCGCTTGATTTCCAACCCGATGACGAAGAAGAACATGGCCATCAAGCCATCGTTGATCCACTCCAGCAAGGTTTCCGTCAACGTGTGAGACCCGACCGCCAAACTGACGGGTATGCGCCAAAACTCCGTATACGATGCGGCCCATGGAGAATTGGCCCAGATCATCGCTGCCATCGTCGCACCCAGCAGTAGCATGCCGCCTGCCGTTTCAGCGTGAATAAACTTTTGAAAAGGTTCGACCATCGGCTGGATCAGTGGGCCTGCACCCTGGTCTTCAATCGAACGCGACATGGTTTCCTTGAAATGCGCTTGGCCATCCGTCTTTCACGACCATACTCACTCCACCTTCACAGAACGAGATTGGATCTGATGTGGGCCACGATCCGGTCGGTTGAATCGTCGATGTCGGCGACTAACGCCTCGCCCGGCTCATCTAAGGTTTCAAACTGGCTCGCAAGCAAATCCCTGGGCATGAAATGGTCTTTTGGGCCGGCCAAGCGCCGCAATACCGGTTGCGCCCATGCATCGAAGCCTGCCACCTGTACGCGAACCTGGTAGTGGGTCAGTTTCCAGACTCATAGGTTCCCCCAACCAGTTTCATGCCGTTGTGAATAATTATCACGATGGCGACCGCTATTGCGACGGCAGCGAAACTCTTCGTCAATACCGACGGCGAGAGCTGGTGGGCAACCCATGATCCCCCGGTCATGCCAAAGGCACTACCAAGTAGTAAGAGGCCAATGAGAGGCCAATCCACCTGTCCCGTTTGCAGATGGCCGACCAACCCTCCGACGGCGACCAGCGCGATGATCAACAGGGAGGTACTCACGGCCATTCTCATGGGAAACCCCAACACCAGCACGAGCGCCGGCACGATCACAAAGCCACCGCCAACTCCGAAGAATCCGGTCAACAGCCCGACGACTGCACCGATCAGCGAGACCTTGATCCAGCAAGACCGCGGAAAGCGCTCAGCACAGCTCTCGTCGCTAACCCATCCTTCAACGTGACCGCTGCGCTGCCACATCTGCCAGGCCGCGACGATCATCAAAAGACCAAACAACAGGAGCACCGTTTCCTCCCGTACGAACCGGTGCCCGAATGCGCCAACCCACGCACCGGCTGCGCCGGTCACGCTGAAGATCAAGGCGGGTTTCACCTTCACCTCACCGGACGCTCTTCGTTGATACACGCCGATCAACGCCGACGCCGCGACCACCATCAGCGAGAGAACCGTGGCGGGCTGCACCTTCATGCCGAGCCCATAGACCAAAAGCGGAATCGCCAGGAGGGAACCACCCCCGCCGGTGGCTCCCAACGCGAGACCAATCAATCCACCCGACACAACGGCCAATCCTGCATGGTCAATACTCATTGGTTAGTTAATGATGGAGCGTTGTGTCGAGCATTGTTCGCACTCATGATCCACCTCCAGGATCTCTTTACCTGTTGATAGACTGAATGCCACCATTCATCCAGTCAACTGATCATCGGAGGCGTTCTCGTTCTTCACGCCGGTCCATCACGCCTCTGTAGGGAAATCTGCCTGCTTCCACGCGGTCATACCACCCATCATCACACGGACATTGGAAAAACCTGCTTGCATCAGAATTTGCGCGGCGGTATGGGCTCGTCCTCCTGCCTTGCAGATTGCGATAATTTCTCGATCACGATACAGCTCCAACTCAGCCAGTCGATGCGAAAGCTTGACAACCGGGATGTTGGCCACCCCTTTGATATGGCCAAGTTCCCCGTTCAGTTCGTGGAGGTCACGCACATCAAGCAGGAATAAGCCGGTCCCTGCAGCGAGTTTGCGTGAGACTTCTTCCACGGGAATCCCCGTCACCTGCTGATCGTTCGCGCCAATGTCCAATGTCCCTTTGACCTCGCAGGCCGGCACATCGACCGGAATCCAGGCTGCCTTGGGATCACGTGCGCAGGCATAGTTGGCCTTCAACACATCCTTCATCCAATCGGCGGGGCCAAGAGTGAGCCCTTCCAGATAGTCGATGTACGCCTGTTTGGTGCGAGGCTTCAAATTGGGGTTGCGGAGTTTCTGGTCTTTTAAGCTCGATGGTGCGCGTCCTCGGTACTCGTGGGCCGGATACACGATGAGATGATCGGGCAGGCCAAGCATCCGCTGCATGCTGTCCCAATGCTCGCCGGGATCGCCACCCGGTAGATCTGTGCGGCCTGCTCCAGCCTCATCCAAAAACAGGACATCGCCGGTCAGAACGCGATCCTCAAACACTAATGCGACGCTGTCTTTGGTGTGTCCCGGCGTGGTCATCACCTTGACCGGAATATTGCCGAGACGACATGCGACCCCGTCCGTCAGATGAACGGTGACGCAGCGCGCAGGCGCCTTTTGATGCATGGCGTATTCGCAGCCCGTCTCATCCTTGAGCACCGCGCCCCCGGAAATATGATCCGCATGGGTATGCGTATCGATGACATGTGTCAGCGTGAGCGTTCGCTGCTCCAGCGTCTTCAGATAGTCCTCGACATGCTCCAGGACCGGATCGACCAGGATCGTCTCACGACTCTTCTCGTCGCCGATCAGATAGGTCCGACAGGCATGAGGATTCAGTTGCTCGAAAATCATAACTCGCTCCTTCTTTTTGTGGAAGCTGC
>JABMDK010000045.1 GCA_015903995.1 Nitrospira sp. | reverse complement strand
GGGCCTCGGCTTCGGCCCTGTCAGTGTAGGGCCTCCGCTCAGGGCTAGCACCCCCCATCCCCACTCTGTATAATCCGTTCATGTGCCTTCAGCCTCAGCCTGGATACTAGCGTTTCGAGCCGATGACGATCCGATTTGGAAGGCTTGCCCGATCTTGATCTTCAGTATTGTGCTCTGGCTCCTCCTCTCCCCAATCGACAGTGCGGCGTTCTTCGCGATGAGCAACAGCGCGTCGATTCTGACGCAGCAAGCAACGCGCGCATCTCCATATGTCGGAGCAGCCATGGCGGTGCTTGCGACACTCGAACAGGCCCAGGTCCTTCCACCCGAAGGGAGCCGAGAAGCCGATCGTGTGATTCAATCCGTCATTCAACTCCAATCAGTCTTTGCCAAGGGCACCGATCGATCCGTACAGGAGTTTGCGCAACGTGCCATCGCACATACCCCTGGCAGGAATGTGCAGATGGTGCTAGAACGATTTCGCTCCAATGGGTGGACTGCCGACATGTTGGTGGCGCTCGCCGATGCGGATAGGCGAGCGTCTGCTGAAGAGCGACAGGACATGGCGGCTGGTCTTGGCCAGTTCAACCTCTCCGTGGACGATTTCCGGCGGTTGATGCAACTCGTGAGGGATGGCCGAGCCGCGCTTGAAGCACAAGGACAGAACTTTGACGAAGTGTATGCCCGTCATCGAAACGCAATGCCGGGAGCGACGGCTCGCGAAGAACCGTAGCCAGAGATTATCAACCTCGTACGACATCTGTAGCTCAACTTTTGATGCAAGGAGGAACACGTGGCAACTCGAGCGTATATTCTGATCAAGGTAAAGGCAGGCAAAACTAAGGACGTCGTCGCATCACTCAAGCGCATACCCGGCGTCGAACAAGCCCACTCGTGCTTCGGCCGCCCGGATATTTTTGTCTTCATCAGCGTCCATGACGAACGGGCGCTCTCCGACGTCGTTATCACGAAGATCCATGCAATCGACGGTATCGAAGAAACCGACACGCACATCGTCGCGGAGTCTTAATTTGAGATGGGAATGGTGACCGGAGCCCCACCGAGCTCTGCAGACTGGTAGCAGGCCTCGGCGATTTCTACGGCGTGCCATCCATCTTCTCCCGTTATAGGCATGGGCGTGCCCTCTCGTACAGCCTGCAGAAATGCCGTAACTGTGGCAAGGACCGTTTGAGAGGGAGGTAGATCGAATGCATCGTTTCCGGTCTCGTCGCAGCAGTGAACTCGGCACGCTGCCCAGTCGACTTCCAGTCGTCCCCTGGCCCCCCACCAGTCTGCTCGGCCAACCCGGCCTGTTGGTACTCGAGCAATTTCTATATGGCACGTCGTGCCTCCGGACGTCATGAGACGAATCGACGCAGCGGTTTCCGGTGACAGAGCTGGCCGGACGTCCATCGTGCAACGCACCTCCCTCACCTCTTCACCTGTCATGAACCGAACGAGATCAAGCATATGGATACCGATTTCTAGCAACGCCCCTCGCTTGCCATAGCCATCGGCATGGCCTGGGGCTGTCTTCCTTTTCTCGATGCGACTGATGAGATGGAGTCGTTCCGACTGCCCAATGCGAGGTTGGAGCATCTTCATCTGCTGAATTGCA
>JABMDK010000044.1 GCA_015903995.1 Nitrospira sp. | reverse complement strand
GAGACCAATTCCTTGAGCATATTTCTCCTTCGCTGCCGTAAATTGTTGCTCCAGATGAGAGTCGCCAGTACCCAGCACAATCAGTTGTAGATTGAGCCCCATGAGCTCCGGAAGAATTTCGAGCAGAAGATCAAATCCTTTTTGGAAGGTCAATCGGCCAATGACCGCTAGCAGCGGCACATCCAGGCTCGGCAATCCAAGCTCCTGTTGCAACGCTCGTTTGCACATATATTTTCCCGATAGATCGGCAGCGCAGTACTGCGCTGGCAGATAGGCATCGCACGCAGGATTCCACACATCCGCATCAATCCCGTTTGTGACGCCGCTGACGCCACCCGTGCGGTGGGCCAACACACCCTCAAGCCCACACCCATATTCCGCGGTAAGAATCTCCCTGGCATAGGTGGGGCTCACTGTGGAAACGGCATCGGAAAAAATGATGCCTCCCTTCAAGCAATTCACGGCTCCGTAAAACTCGAGGCTGCTCGGTGAGAACAAGGACGACGGAAGACCGGTTTTCATGAATTCCGGACCCGGGAAGATCCCCTGATACCCAAGATTGTGCACGGTCAATAGCGTCTTGATCGACCCAAGACTGTTGTGCTCATGTGATAACGCCTTGAGATAGACGGCACACAACGCTGTCTGCCAATCGTGGAGATGCAGAATATCGATCTTCTCCTGCTGTCTGTCCACTAAGACATGCAAGACTTGAATAACAGCACGGCAGAAAAAACTAAACCGATCAAGATTGTCTGGATAGTCACGATGATCTTGTTGATAAAGACCCAAACGATCAAAATACGGGGCATGGCACACGAACAACACTCTCACGGGATGGGATGCACCGGTCACCGTCACATATTCTTCTTCGATGGAAACATCCGTCGGATCCCCCCCCACGGGTACCGAGAATTGCATAGCGACTCGACGGTGCCGATGAGGCAACCGAGTCCCATAACCCGGCAACAACAACGTGATCTGATGCCCCAATTTTGCAAGGGCCAGGGACAAAGCCCCTACAACATCGGCGAGTCCGCCTGTTTTCGCGTAAGGAACCGCCTCAGAGGCGGCCATCACGATGTGCAAGCTATCTGGTATTTTCGACGCCATGCAGGGTGTCCGAGGACGGCTTATGGACGTGAACTGTCGTCAATCCCCGTTTTGAATCGAGCCGCATACGACCAGGCGTTCGTCAAGATCCTTAGCTCTTCAGGTTGGAGCTTTTCTCTGTAGACAAGCTGCTCATCTAGAAAGACCAGCAACCAGCCTCGGCTGGGGTAGGCAAAATAGACGCCTTCGCCCGCGTGAACCCCGCCTCTCCATCCTTTCGGCACCTCACCCGCGGCCACTCGTGATCGAGGGATGAGACTCAAATCCGGCATCACGAAAAAATAGGCGAACTCGCTCTGATAAAAAGGAGGCTTGCCCCAGGCATTCACTACCGCCCTGCTGGTGATTTGATCCAACGGAAGATTCTCGCTCTGGACCAGTTGTTCTTGCTGCTCGAGAGTGGGCATACTTTTACATCCGACCGACAGCACGCATCCTATAATTCCGAG
>JABMDK010000043.1 GCA_015903995.1 Nitrospira sp. | reverse complement strand
CCGCCGGCTCGAAGTCGGTCCGGTCGCCACATTTCATTTCGAGAGCTTCGACAGCATGTGGCTGCAGGTCCAGGAGATGCTGTACATCGAAAAAGGCGGCGAGGCCCAGATCGAGGACGAGCTGCGCGCCTTCAATCCGCTGATCCCCCAGGGCAGCGAGCTGGTGGCGACCGTGATGTTCGAGATCGACGATCCCGTGCGGCGCAAGGCGTTCCTGTCCAGGCTGGGCGGCATCGAGGAGACCGCCTTCATCCGCCTGGGCGACGACGCGGTCAAGGGCGTGCCGGAAGCCGATATCGACCGTCGGGCGGTGCAGGTGATCAGCGCGGCCGGCAAGGGGGAGCACGTAACCCGTTCCGATGGGAAAAGTCTCTTTGTCCAGGCATTGCTGGCCGGACTCGCGGGTACAGCCGATCTGGATAAGAATGGGTGGCTCATGGCGTCCGAACTGGGGGCGTATCTTGCTCAGCGGGTCCAAGCGGACTCCCAGGGAACACAGCATCCCACCAGTTTGAGGATTGATGGAGACGGGGATACGGTGTTGATTGAAGGACAGAAGGCCGCGCTTATGCCGGAAAGAGCGCTTCAGACTCCGGCGGAGCGGCAACGAGCGGCCAAAATCCACTACGAACAGGCCTTTGCCATGCTTCAGGAAGGGAAACCGGCGGCGGACGCGTTAGAGCATCTCAATCTTGCGATCGAGTACGATTCGGCATATGGCGATGCCTATGTCCTCAAAAGCTACATTCAGTTGGAAGCGGTTCCGAGTCTCGACGAGGCGTTCGCCTCCGGGCAGCTTGCCGTGCAGTATGCCTCGGCCAATCCCGATTCGTTTTACATGCTGGGGCTCGTCCAGGGGAGACGTGGTAAGTTTTTAGAGGCTGAAACGGCGCTTCTTCAGGCGTTGAAGATCAACGAGGGCTATCGAGATGTGTATTTCTCATTGGGGACGCTCTATGCGGATCATCTCAATGATCAACCGAAATCCATTCAGGCGTTCCGCCGTTATCTCGAATTGGGTGGAGCGCATGCCCGCGCTCGATCCGTCGTCGCTGAAGCTGACCGGGCCGCAAGGCCGAACCCGTAACGCTACCCCTGCTCTCCTCCTTTGAGATAGCCCAGCCCGATCTTGACCGCTCGACGCGTGATTTCCGCCCAGCGCGCTTGAGGATATGCAGCCAAGACAGCAGCGGCTTTGGGGTCCTGGATGTCAAGATCGGCAATCTTGATAATCCCGTCTTCGATCTGAATGTCGGCCATGGAGTTTCCGTTCTCGCCCCTGGAGAGGTTTCCTCAATGAGTGGAGTGGTCGCGCATGAGAGTCGTCTCAGGATCGTCAACGCTGGGAGCGCGTTTCGTTGACGGAGCCAGAAACGCATGTTAGCATGAATTCACATTTTTCTCGTAGCGCATTCCAGAGCGGTGATGGAACCATTTTGATGGCGAAGGAGGATCGTATGATGAAGTCGCAAGCAATGGGGATTCGACTAGCCGGCGCCGGTCTCGGTGTCCTTCTTCTCGTGGGGCTTGTGGCGTGCGGCGGTCCTCCGAAGTGGGTGGAGAAGGGGTCTGGAGTGATGAACGAGAAGGATAGCAAGGCCTTCTATGGCGTGGGGTCGGTGGTCGGGGTGCGCAATGAACCACTTGCCTGGGATACCGCAGAAAATCGTGGGCGGGCCGAAATCGCCAAGACCTTTGAAACCTATACGGGGTATCTGATGAGGGACTACGCCGCCTCGACAACGGCGGGAGATTTCACGCGAAATACCGAAGAGCAGAATGTCGAACGAGCCATCAAGACGGTGACCACCGCGACACTCAGCGGCGTTCGTCCTATCGATCGATACAAGGACGAGAAGACGAACACGTATTATGTCTTGACGAAGCTGAGCCTTGAAGAGATGAAGAACAACATGGAGCAGGCCAAAGAATTGAATGCGCAGGTCCGTGAGTTCGTCCGGAAGAATGCGGATAAGCTGTTCGATCGCCTGGAGAAAGAAGAAGAGAAGCGGGCGGTCAGGTAACGCGTCCGAACTCTCGCGTCGTCTCGGCCATCAACCAACTACGGAGCGTCAACGTGATTCAGAAGAGCCGCCAGTCCCTGTGGATCGTTGCTTGTGCAGTGTTCGTTCTGGCCGGGTGCGGGCATGAGACAAAAGTGACTCGTGTCGATGCCGGTGTTGTGACGGATCTGAGCGGCCGGTGGAACGATACCGATTCTCGGATGGTGGCTGAGGCGATGGTGAAGGAAGCGCTGCAGTACCCGTGGCTCGGCAATTTCACGCAGGCGAATCGGCGCCAGCCGGTGGTCGTGGTCGGAACGGTGCTTAACAGCAGCCACGAACATATCAGCGTGCAGACCTTCATCACGGATTTGGAGCGTGAACTGACAAACTCCCAGAAGGTCACGTTCGTAGCCGGAAAGGGCGAGCGGGACGAGATCCGGACCGAACGAAAAGAGCAGGCGATGCATGCCCGTGAGGATACACAGAAGGCTCCAGGGAAAGAGACTGGGGCCGATTATATGATGAAGGGAGCCATCGCGACGATCCTGGATGAAGCCGACGGGACCAAGGCGGTATTTTATCAAGTCGATCTTCAGATGATCGACCTCGAAAGTAACGCGAAGGTCTGGTATGGCCAGAAGAAGATCAAAAAAGTCGTCGAACAGAAGCGGACGATTTTTTAGCCTCTGCGGACTCAGTTGAACCCCTTTCTCTCACGCTTTGCCCACGGTGGTTATGTGCGGTGGAGCGGCTCTATTCCGATCTCATGCCTATCTGTTCTCGCCGCGCTGGTTTTCCTGACCGGGTGTAGCCCT
>JABMDK010000042.1 GCA_015903995.1 Nitrospira sp. | reverse complement strand
ATTAAGGATGCCGCGCTACGCATGAATTGAGTTCATACAGAGGGGGATGCCATGAAGATTACACCACTCGATATTCAACAGATGGTTTTTCAAGTCAAACTTTGTGGCTATGATCGCGAGGAGGTCAACCGCTTCCTCGAAGAAATTTCACAAACTGTGGAGATGTTGAATCGTGACAATGTGATGTTGCGTGATCGCACTGAGTCGCTGGAGCAGCAAGTCTCCGAATTGAAACGGACCGAGACCACGCTGTCCAACACCTTGATTTCAGCACAGTCGTTGGCCGATGACGTCAAGCGAAGTGCCCAACGAGATGCGGAGCTGATCGTCAAAGAAGCGGAATTAAAAGCCGGTGAGCTTTTTCGTCAAGCCCGCGTTGAACTGGGGAATACGCAGCGAGATCTTGCCGTCCTGCATAAGCAGCGGTTGCTCATGGTCGAACGGATGCGCGCAACGCTCAGTACCTTCGAACGGATGTTGGATGTGGAGGCCAGTGAAGCCTATCAAGAGCACAACAGCATCCGGGAGGAAAAGATGGAAGGTGAGTCAACGCCTGCCCGTTGATCTTGCATAGTCGATGGCCATGCCAATGGCCCGACCACAATCGGGTCTCGTGACCTTGCTGGGCCGGCCATTATCCCCATGCCTGACCTGCATCGTATTCAATCAGCTCTCGACCGCGCCGTTGCGGACAACGTATTCCCTGGCGCTGTCTTGGCGGTGCGGCACAGAGCCCAACCTGTTGTCTATTTCGCGGCTGGACGTCTCTCGACTTCTCCTCTAGGCCCTCCGGTTACCCCTTCGACGTCCTATGATTTGGCTTCATTGACCAAACCCTTGGCCACAGTCACATCCCTCGCGATTCTGATCCAAAACAATCACTGCCGGCTTGATGATTGTGTGGCCGACCATCTCCCTGGATGTGGCGGGACTCCAATCGGTTCTGCCACACTTCGTCATCTCTTGACCCATGCTTCCGGACTGCCTGGATGGCGAGGGTATTATGAGCGGCTTGCTGTACGTGGAGCACTTCCGTCATCGATCGAAGAACGAGCATCCGCGAAGCAGGCCATGCTAAATTTGATTCGAGCTGAATCGCTGGTCTACGAACGGGGAACACGCAGCCTCTACAGTGATCTAGGTTTTATGTTGCTCGGTTTCATCATTGAGCACTGTAGCCGACAGTCACTGCATGTCTTCTTGAACGATCAGATTCTGAAATCCTTGCCCGGAGTCCATGTGGAATTTGTGTTGCAGGAGCGGAAACAAGACTTTCTAGACAGGATGGCTCAGCATGGAGGAGGTGTCGCGCCGACGGAGGTTGACTCATGGCGGGGCCGACTCCTCTGTGGAGAAGTTCATGATGAGAATGCGGCTGCACTGGGCGGCGAAGCCGGTCATGCCGGGTTATTCGGAAGTGTCGACGCCGTGTTGGCTATTACAGGTATATGGAGGCAGGCCTATCATGGTCGAGCAGCCATTCTTGATCAGGGGCTCGTTCGGGAACTTACTCGACGACAGGATTCGGCGGGTGCAGCGAGTTGGGCACTTGGTTGGGACACGCCGTCGAGGCCGTCATCGGCGGGGCAATATTTTTCCACTCGATCGTTTGGCCACCTTGGCTATACGGGCACATCAATCTGGATTGATCCGGAACAGGAATTAGAAGTCGTGCTTCTCTCGAATCGGGTCCATCCGACAAGGAAAAACGAGGCGATTCGAGACTTTCGACCGATGATTCACGATCTGGTGTATCGCGAGTTTGTCGGCTCCAGTTAAGGGAGGTCTGGGTAGTCGATCCACGTCTCTTTCTCGGCAAGGTACCGCGTGCCTCTGAAATTGGTCCGTGTCCTCAAGCGACTGAATCCTGATTCCTGAAGCTTCTCCACCAGTTCCTTCACTGCTGCGGCGATAGTCGAGTACGAGCGGCTTTCGACGATGAGCGCTTCGTACATCACCTTGGCTGAGTATCCTGCAGTCGTCCGATTCACCAGTATTGCCCGATTGAAATATCGGTCACTTGGATCCACTCCTTCGACCTGATGCTTCTCCACCAAGCCTTCCTTCTTGAACATCAGGGGCAGCGTGCTCATAGTTGTTCATTCCTTCCCAGAACGGTGAATGACGAGGGCCGATGTATTAGCCGATGTATTATATGAGGTCACTACTGATACCTGCAACTCGTTGACAAGGCAAGCGTCGATTACTATGATTCCCACCCTTAACTGGATTACGTTGAAGACGCGTGTAACCCCGCCGTATGAACATTCCCAATAGTCTCACGATTCTCCGCATCCTCTTGGTCCCGGTGTATGTCGGTTTCATGACGTATGGGGAATATGGGTATGCACTGGCGATCCTTCTTGCGGCAGGGCTGACGGATGCCATTGACGGCTATCTGGCGCGTAAACTCAATCAGCGCACGAGATTAGGCACCTTGCTCGATCCCCTTGCCGACAAGGTGCTACTGACCTCAAGTTTCATCTCGCTTGCGATGCTGCATCTGATCCCATCATGGCTGGTCATCCTGGTCGTCAGCCGAGACTTGATTCTCTTGTTGGGCACGGCAGTAGCCCACGTCACAAGCACACCAATTAGGGTCACGCCGACGATCCTCGGAAAAGGAACAACCATGTTTCAGCTAGCCTATGTTGTCCTGATCGTCCTGTTGGCTTGGCGAGGGCATGACCCGTCTGTTCTGACCCCGCTTCTCGTAGTCATGGTTGGGTTCACCCTGGCCTCCGGGTTTCATTATCTATACCGCGGGTATCGAGATGCGAACGCGGTCCCTCCGCTCACCTAGTACATGGTAAATAATGCAATAGTTTTTGACAGGTTTTCGACCCCCCAGTAGACTCCCTTCATAGTTCTAGTCATCCACTATCACCGGCTCGGCGAGCCACAACAGGACGAAAAGCTATGGCTACGTTTGCATACGTTGGACGGAGTAAATCGGGTGCGGTGAAGAAGGGCGAGCTG
>JABMDK010000041.1 GCA_015903995.1 Nitrospira sp. | reverse complement strand
CATCGTGTAGCGCAGAAACGGCATGACATGCACCAGCAGAATGATAGGTGGCTCGGCTTTTGGCCCGACCTTGAACTGCTTGGTGAGGAACCGAAGGGCTTTGGTGGAGGAAGGAGAGCCGTCCGTCGCCAACAAAATCCGCCGAAGAGTCTGTGGTGGTTCCTTGACAATCAAGACCGGAGAATGAGCATGAAGCGTAACTGCCGTGGATACGCTCCCCAGCATGAACCGGTCGATTGCGTCCAAGCCGCGACTGCCTACCACGATCAAGGCAGTGCTTCCCGCATGCTTCAGCAAAGCCTGCGCAATTTGCCCCTTCTTCTCCACGAGCACTGAGCCTTTCAAACCCAGTTTCGCCAGACGCTGCTTTGTTTCCGTTTCCACCTGCTTGGCCCGAATCTCCAAGAAATGAATAGCCTCGCCGACATCCGGCTCATACCCGCTGACGACCGGTCGGACGATGAACGACGGTCGTACGGATTGAAGGTCCATCGCATGAATCGCTGTGACTCGGGGTGCCATCCGAAAAGGCATCTCGCCGAGCCAACCCAACGCCCATTCCGAATACTTTGATCCATCCACTCCTATGACGGCTTTCATCGGCCTCCTCCCTTTCACTAGAGATTCCTATGACCCAATGTCCTGACTCCATCTATGTCATGCGGTGTCCCGCATTGTACAGGGTGTAAACTATCACCACTTCGCTGATAAGAGAGACGCAACGTTGATGCCACGATCAGGAGGCCGTAGCCGCTGTCCGTCAGCCCCAAGAGAACAATTCAGAAATAAATGGCAGGTAACTCGACTTTCTTGGTAGAGTGCGCCACTGCTGGCTCGACGCTCGTTTGATTAATCTCAAGAGGTATCCGAAGTATGAGGACAACAGTTGCGTGTAGGCCGGTCTGCTTCAGGCAAGGGGAATATGGACTCGTTCTTGTCGTCGTATTAATCGTGCTCTCCGGTTGCGCTGCTCAAAAAACTGCAACCAACCCATTCACCCTAAACATCGGACAGCACGCACAGCCTGTTCTTCTGGCTGATGCCGATCCAAGGACCATCTCGTCAGCTGCACCAGCCCACGACACGTCTTCTGAAGAGCCATTTGATCCGTTTTCCAAACAGGGTGAAGAGGGGGTCGAAGAGTACGATCCATGGGAGCCGCTGAACAGTAAGATTTTTGATTTCAACTGGCAGCTTGATCGCTGGATACTGAAGCCTGCGGCCAAGGGGTATAACTTCATTGTCCCCAACATCGTCCAGGTGGGCATCAGCAATTTCTTCTATAATATTCGTGTCACCCCACGCTTCATGAATAATCTTTTCCAGGGCAAGTTCAAAGGCGCGGGGATAGAAGCCGGTCGCTTCCTCATCAATACGACGGCCGGAGTAGGTGGAGTCTTCGATGTGGCCCAACGCTTCCACCTGACCACGCCGGAAGAAGATACCGGACAGACACTCGGGTTTTATGGAGTCACACCCGGCCCCTATATCATGGTGCCGTTTCTGGGACCATATACCGCTCGAGATCTTGTCGGGTACGTCGGAGACATCGCCTTGAATCCCGTCTATTGGTTGATGTTCCCGGTCATTGAGATCGATGCCATTCCTTCAGTCGTCCCCCATGCAAATAGGACGACGAGTTCTCTGATTCTCCTGACGGCGCGTGGAACGGAAATCGTGAATGATCGCTCATTGAACTTGGAGAAGTTTCAGGGGGTGGAGGAGTCCACCCTGGATCTCTATGCGGCGGTCCGTAACGCTTACCTTCAAAAACGAGCCAAGGCAGTCCGAGAATAATTGATCGGCGTTCTTTGAGCTCTCGCGTCGCTGTCTTGAAGCGCGCTTGGTGTCTACACAAAAAACGGCCCCGTTTGGATGACCATCCAGTTGGCTTGCCTTCGCAGCTCGGCCATCAGCACAAATTACGGAGTGGCGGAGCGCTGTTTACACGCTCTTGTTGTAGATGATAATGCCGACGATGAAGATCACAAGCATCACGGCCGCAAACGTTAAGAAGGTACTCTCCATAGTCGTTACTCCGTTCGCCTGGACCCGTTGGCAGCGAAATGATCCACCACAGCAGATGCCCCAAGGATGAGACTGATGGACAGCTCTTGCCGGAGGAAAACTCCAAAGGGCGACAGCCACAAATCTGATGGCAAACAACAACTTGGCTCCATGGACATGAGGAAACCAAGATCTGCCAAAACTTATTCTGCAGAAAACATGCTGTCAAGTAACTTGGACGGAATGCCCAGAGCAAAATTGATCGGTGCAGGATGCGAGGTGGCCGTGAAGTTGCTAGGGTCTGCTTGATAAAACACTGATTTTTCGATGGGTCGCTTTCGATGAATGTAGAGGCAGCCGATTGTAGGCTAGGACTCATCCGATGTATGGCGACCAATCACCCTTCGCTTCATCCGGATACCGATCGCACGTGCTGCACGCAAGATCGTCTGTCGCGTGCGAGCCGGTAAGGCCTCGGGCACATGCACACCTACAAGGTCGCGCG
>JABMDK010000040.1 GCA_015903995.1 Nitrospira sp. | reverse complement strand
CGGAGTCCCGACCGGAGTTGGGCGGTCTCCCAGCACCGGACCATGGCGGCCTATCTCCTGATCCGGCGGTGGGGGTATCGTGCAGGTGAGGTGGCCGCCACATTCAATCGGGATCCCGCGACACTGAGCAGCGGGCTGACGCGCTTCGCTGTGCGGCTCCGTGAGGAGCCAGCTCTGCAACGAGAACTGAATCGGCTGGCTGAAACTATCAAGATATAAAAGCCTGACCCCATTGACTGCCCCCAATGATGTGCACTCCAGCATAGGGCCGAGTGGCTCTATTGTTCGCTCGGACGGCTCTGTATATTTGCTTAGCCATACAATAAGGAATGAAAAGCAACCTAAGTTAGTCAGCGCCAGGGCTGGGTGTTCTCGGGGCGCGCATCTCGTGAATCATCCTTGAGGCGGGAGGGGGCACCTATGCCGGACTCGAATGACCGTACGATCTCGTTGAACGTAAAACCTACTCCCTCTGATTCCTCTGCCCATCCGCGCGCGGTGAACTATTCGAACGTCGGCGTGGCGCAGGGGATCGCCCATCTCGATTTCGGCTTCATTGAACCGGCTGTGTTGGCAGCCATTGCCAAGACGGCGAAGGACGGGCAAGCCGCACCCAAGGGACTCGACGGGCATCTCGTCACCCGCGTGGCGATGGGCGTTGACGTGCTGGCCCGGTTGTATCAGCAGATACAACAAGTTCTGGTCAGTCTACGCGAGGCGCGGCAGGGAAAGGGCTGAGTGTCTAGAGCAGGAAGAAAGGATGGCGATATGAGAAAGCAAGAGAGGTTGCGCTGGTTCTTCCAGCTTAGCAGCTTGGTCCTTCTTGTTGAAATGAGTGCGTGTGCGATGGTGGGCGCTCTGCCGTTCGGCGGGGATAGCTGGAAAGAAGAAGTGCTCTTGCATGACGGCAGCAAGATGGTCGTTACGCGATCGCAGACCTATGGTGGGCGGCACGAAATCGGGCAGCCGCCGCCAATCAAAGAGCATGCGGTGAGGTTCACGCTGCCTGATACAGGAAAGACCATCACCTGGGCCAGTGAGTATGGGGAGGAGCTCGGCCGCACCAATTTCCACTTATTGGCCGTGCATGTGTTGAATGGCACGCCGTACATCGTCACAGAACCGAACTTGTGTCTGTCATACAACAAGTGGGGCCGGCCGAATCCGCCCTATGTTTTCTTCAAATATGACGGCACGGCGTGGCAGCGAATTCCACTCGAAGACTTACCCGCCGAGTTTACTACCATGAATGTGGTACTCGGTTTGAGTCGGCAGTTTGTGGACGCGATGGTCAAGCAAGGGGTAGTGCCCGTTGAGCAGATTCAGAAACAGAATAGCCGCCTCCCGCAGCCTCAATACAAAACCATTCTGCGGGAGCCAATGAAGGACGTTTACTGCCCAGAACACAAGGGCTTTAAGGCACCATTACCTATTCCTCCGCCTGCTACGGGAGAGGTCAAGAACTAGGGTGTGATCAATATAAATTATTCATAGTACTCATGAGGGAGAACTAGCATGATCACACAATTTGAAATTGATCGTGCCCTTATGGCTGGACGTGCGTACCAAACGAATCGTGACCAAAGCGCAAATTGGTTTCCAGTGCCAGCAGGTTGGACGGAATTCTCCCATGTTCCTAACACTACCTATCCGACAACGAGTGGATTCGAAGCCAGTGCATTTCAAAAAGGATCCGAGATCCTCATTTCCTATGCCGGTACCAATCCCAGCGATCTTCCAGGAGATATGGCGGCCAATTTTGGATTGGCCACTGGGACGGGATCCATCCAGCTTCAGCAAGCCGCCGAATATTACATGCAAGTCCAGGCCGGTAACCCCACGGCTACTATTTCCTTTACCGGCCACAGTCTGGGCGGGGGGCTCGCCGCCTTGATGGGCGTGTTCTTCGGTAAACAGGCGCTCACGTTCGATCAGGCCCCCTTTGCCAATTCGGCAGAGGCCAGTCTCATCCTGCCGGATGTGGCCGCGAATCTTCGAAGCTACTTAGTTGCCCAACTCGATCTGAACGGGGATCGTAAATACAGTGACGAGGCACTACAAGGGCTAACTGATTTTCTCGCTATCCGTGCGGCCCTGCCCATGGGCGAGATCCCCAACACCAGTCTAGTGCAGAGCATCAATGTGTCCGGCGAGTTTCTGTCCGGGGTGCCCTGGAACATCCAGGACCGCATTGGCATGCCGTCCTACATCCCCACCAATGCCCCTGGAGTCTCCGACTTCGATCTCCATTCGCAGACCCTGTTGACCGCCTTCCTACAGAGCATGCAGACGGCCCCGTCGCAACGGGCGTTCAGCGACCTGACTTATAGATTGACCGATCTCATGGAGATGATTTTTTCGCGCAACCTCTATCGGTTCGATACCGACACGGCAGACCAGAACTTTCTTGAGCGTCTTGTTCAGAATGAGCAGAGTAATGCGATGGTGACGCGATTCACCAAGGATTTGTGGAAGCTGGCGCAGGATGGTGGGTTGACGATGACCGATGGTCCTGCTCCCGCTACGAATCTTGTTCGCAAGGCGCTAATCGCCTTCGCCATGCAGATGTATTACGAGAATACCGTCAATGCCACGAACCGCGAGAAGGAACTCTTCACCCCCGTCACAGGGGGTGTCCGGTTTGATCGGGCAGACGTCGCCCCGACGTTCGACCCGGCAACTGTGAAGGGCTACAACGATTTTCACTTTTATCTCATCAACAACTTTTCTGCCGCCGATCGCCAGCGGATTGAAGACCTCCTTCCTGTTCTGCGGGACTGGTACGTACAAGCGGGAACTGGTGGGATGAATGCCACCGATACCCAGAACCGTGGGGCGTTCATGCTGGGCGGGCTTGGTGCGGATGTGCTCACCGGGGGCACGGGCGCTGATCTGCTGGTGGGGAATGCCGGACACGATCGCCTAACGGGTGGAGCCGGGACGGATACGCTGATGGGAGGCACCGGTTTCGATATCTACTACTGGAATACGGGGGATGGGAATGATCGGATTGAAGATGTCGATGCGAGAGGCATGATCAACGTCAATGGACAGTTGCTACTGGGCGGCGTCAAGAAAACGGGGCATAGCGATTGGCTCAGCGCGGATGGGACAATTCAATACGTCATGTCAGGGACGGATTTGGTGGTCAAACTGAACGGCACGCAGATCCTGACGGTGAATGAGAATTTCGAAAGCGGCCAGTTTGGGATTCGGTTGATTGATGCGACGGACCCCCATTGGGAGAACGGCTATCCGGTGCTCATCGACGTTGAAGCCAACGGCTTGGTCAACGACATCGTGCATTATTCAGATGCCGATAGCCTTGGGTTTGGCGAGCGGGGCAATGATCAGCTCTTTGGCAACGGGGGTAACGATAGGCTCACGGGATTTAGCGGGAATGATCGACTCTATGGAGGAGAGGGTGATGATTACTTGGACGGAGATATCAATGACAACTTGATCGTCAACCCGATTCCCCCTCAATTGAATCTGGGCACCGATTTGTACTATGGCGACGATTTAGTGGATGGCGGGGCAGGGAACGATACGGTCTTTGGCTCCTGGGGCGATGATTTGCTCTATGGAGGGACCGGCAATGACGTCCTATACGGCGACCACTTTTCGCCGGATCAGCTGTCGTTTACCGCAGACGATTTCCTCGACGGCGGTGAGGGAGACGATTACTTGCAAGGTGATGCCGGGGATGACGTATTGTGGGGCGGCGACGGTAACGATTACCTCTGGGGCGACGATCAACAAGTCGGCGTCCTGCAGGAAGGGGACGATGTGCTCGACGGTGGGGCGGGGATCGATCAACTGATGGGCGGTGGGGGGCAAGATACGCTTGCGGGAGGGGCCGGTGATGATCTACTCGTTGGCGACTATGCGAACAATCCCTCCTTGGGATACGACGATATCCTCGATGGCGGGGCCGGGATCGATGCGCTGCTAGGGGGAGGCGGGAGCGATCTGTTAACCGGTGGAACCGAGAATGATCAGCTATTCGGCGAAGCCGGGAGCGATCATCTCTACGGCGGCATGGGCGACGATCAATTGCAGGGTGGGGAGGGAATCGATGTGCTCACTGGTGAAGGGGGGCTAGATCTCCTCGCCGGTCAAGATGGTGACGATCAGCTGTTCGGCGATGATGGAGACGATTTCTTAGATGGCGGCGACGGCAATGACATTCTGGTGGGCGGCGCCGGGAACGATACGCTGCTTGGCGGCGCGGGCCACGATACCTATGTCTTCAACCTCGGCGACGGGGTAGAGACGATCGATGATGTCCTGGGCGCCAACCGGCTGGTGTTTGGGGCCGGCATTTCAGCCGGCGATGTG
>JABMDK010000004.1:14474-22898 GCA_015903995.1 Nitrospira sp. | reverse complement strand
GATCTCGCTATTTAATGAATCGAAGTTTATCGCCGATATCCTTGGTGAGGACAGTAAGCAGAAATATTCTAGCTTCAAGCAGTTAGTGGCAGATCGATCCCCGAAAGAACTCGGTACGATGGTAAAGGCTTCGGAAGTTCTCTTTCACCACGAAGTCACGAATCAACTGCTCTGGAATCAGTTCTAGTCAACGTTGGATCCACTTTAGCGATCAACTCGCTTTTCTTCAGGTCACGCCGGGCGACTCCCAAATCTGAACCCTCAAGTGGACGGGAGGGAGAGGCGGGAGACGTCCTCGTGAAACTACCAGATCGAATTTACCACTTGGCGGAAGTGTCGAACGGGCCGTTGATCAAGCGCAACGGCTTACTCTCCGCTAGTAGGCTCATGCGTGCCTCTGGGCTCACCGGTGCTGACCGAGATCGATTGGAACGGGCGCAGCGGCTCGTACACACCGAACTCCTTGGTGGGGTTTGCATCCGCGATCAACTTCCAATGCCATCCGCTGCGCTTGAACGGTGCTTATGCGGCATGAGCCCAGCCGGTTGGTATCCCCTCATCAACTCACGCGTGTTTTTCTGGATCGACCCGGATCGACTGAACCGGCAGAAGGCTGCTTGCGAGCCACGACTGCAAGTCGTGCTTGTGGTCGACACTGCTGCTTTGGTCGCTGCACACGAACAGCGGATTGAGGTCACCCCGATCAATACCGGAAACGCGCATCGCAAGCCGGCGTGCCGTGGTGTGGCAACGTTTGTCCCTTTGGCCGAGTGGATCAAGTCCGGTTGGGTAAGCGAAGCACAAACATTGGGGATTCCCTTGCGAAAGCGGTCCCATCAGCCGGTCGAGCTGACTGTTCTCGATGCGGTGCCAGACATCCTGCACTTTGTCATCAATGTCGTTTCATTCCCGACCGGGGAGCGGTTTGTACCCGATGCTGCTTCAACGAAAGGGGAAAAGGATGAAGGTCACCGAAATCGCATGGAGGCAGATTCTTTGTGGCGCCGACCGAGAGAGGCCTGTTCGGTATGGCGACCAGCGGTGCGTGATCCAGGTAGGCGTCCACGACCCCGGTGAGTAAGTTACTTGCGCCGGGCCACAAGGCCGAAAAGCACACACCAGCCTCGCCGGTAAGACGCCCGTGGCCGTCCGCCATGAACGCCGCGCCTTGCTCATGTCGGGCCTCGATCACTCGAATGCTGGAATCAGCGACGTGTCGGTGAACTCCAGGATCTCTTCGCCCGGCAGACCAAAGATGACGCGGACTGCTTCATTCTCAAGACAACGCACGAGTACCGTGGCGGCATGCATGATCGTGCTCCTGTTACGGGTCTTCCAGGCTCCGTGTGAGCACGGTCGCGATGGTGCGCGGCATGCGGGCTTTGGGCCATTCATGGTCCATCGGCATGGCGTTCCATGCGGAGGCAATGGCTTGTTTCATGGCCTGGGGCGGAGCATTGAGTGTCCGCAAAAACTTCCTGTGAGGTCGGTCCGAACGGTAGTCCGGTTGTCTCGAGGGGTGCTTGAGATACCGTGCGACAAGATCGGCCCTCATGCCATGCAGAATGGTCCCATGAAAGAGCAGTGCGTTCCTGGTTCGTCGCTGCGCGTTGCCGGAAATCTTCCTGTCGCCGATCGCGAGGTCGCTGATCCCTCGGAAGCTTGTGGCCGGCTCCCATTCACGAAGCGCCGCGGCAGTCTGTTCCAGGATAAGTCGATTAGTGCTGCGAATGCTCGCGAGGTCGGGATGCCAGTCGAGCGGCAGCACAAAGGCATAGGAGAGACAACCTGGGCCCTGCAAGACGGTCCCGCCGCCGCTCGCGCGTCGAAGGATAGGCAGGCCGTCTTTTTCGCAGGTGGTAAGATCGACATCGTCGGCCACGCGGGAGGCTCGGCCTAACACGACGAAAGGACAATCGCTCTCCCAAAATCGAAGGATAGGAGCTCCACCCCGCTCATCCAATTCCTCCAATAATGCTTCATCCAGCGCAAGATTCTCGGCGGGAAAAGGGAGGGTCAGATCGAGCAACCGGAACGTGCGCATGTCATGACCGGTTCGGCATGAAGAGATGTGTTGGTGATCCATCGAATGATTCAGCCGCTTCCATGATGGTCTCGCTCAACGTCGGATGTGGATGGATCGAGGAGGCCACATCTTCTGCGACTGCACCCATCTCGACTGCTAGGACTCCTTCGGCGATCAACTCGCCCGCACCGACGCCGCAAATCCCCATGCCGAGGACGCGTCCGGACTCTGCATCGAGTACGAGCTTGGTGAGGCCTTCGTTGCGGCCCAATGTCGTCGCGCGCCCCGAGGCTGCCCAAGGAAATCGCGCCACCTTCACATCTTGTCCAGATCCCTTGGCCGCTTCTTCTGTCAGTCCGCACCAGGCGATTTCAGGATCGGTAAAAATGACGGCTGGGATCGCCGTCGCATCGAGCGCTGCTGGTCGTCCGGCGATCACTCTGGCGGCGACCAGCCCTTCATGCGTGGCCTTGTGGGCGAGCATCGGCTCTCCCACTACATCGCCAATCGCGTAGATGGTCGGTTCGGTCGTGCGCATCTGCCGATCGACTTGCACGAAGCCGTTCGGTGCGATGGCAACTTTTGTGTGCTCGAGTCCAAGCTGGTCGCTATTGGGTCTGCGTCCTACGGCAACGAGCACGCGGTCGAACATCGCGGTGCTGGCTCCTTCAGAATCTGCGAAGGTCACAGCCAGACCTTCCGTCACCGCATCCAGTGTTTTCACGGTGGTGTTGAGCTTGATGGCCTTGAACCGGCGTTGCATGCGCTGATGGAGGGGTCGAACGAGATCCGCATCGGCGGCGTTCAACAGGCGCGGCAGCGCTTCGACCACTGTGACCTCGGAGCCGAGCGCCTGATAGACAGTGCCTAACTCGAGGCCGATGTAGCCACCGCCGACGACCAGCAGGCGTCTGGGGACATCAGGCAACTGGAGTGCGCTCGTGGAATCCATTACGCGTGGATCGTCGAGCCTGAGCGCAGCCGGGATCACGGGCTTCGAGCCGCTCGCAAGAATCGCATGACCGAATGAGAGTTCGTGCGACCCGGCGGTGCCGGAGAGCTGTAAGGTCGTCGCATCCTTGAACATGGCCCGTGCATGGATGACCTCAACCTTCCGGCTACCTGCCAGCGTCCGCACGCCTTTCGTCAGTTTGCCGATGATCGCTTGCACGCGGTTGCGAAATGCCTCCAGGTCCACCCGTGGCTTATCATAATGGATGCCCCAGGCAGCCGCTTCTTCAGTATCAGTGAGTAAGCGAGCGGCGTGAAGCAAGGCTTTGGAGGGAATACAACCGCGCAACAAGCAGGTCCCACCTAGTTGTGGATCCTCATCGATCAGCGCCGTGCGTAAGCCCAGATCTGCAGCCTGGAACGCGGCTGCATAGCCGCCTGGACCGGCGCCGATCACCGCCACATCAACTCGAGAGGGAGCCATCGAATCCCCGGCTACAATGTCAAATATGAATCGTTAGCTTGATAACAGCGCGCTGCTCGTCGCGCCATTCCAGCAAGCCTCTTAGAGCCCGAGAAACATGCCCTGGAAATCTTCCAACACTTTGACGATCTCGTTGGTAAAGCGTGCGCCGATCGCCCCGTCGACCAGTCGATGATCGTAGGCCACGCACAACTGCAAGACCCGACGCGGCACGAACTGGCCGTCACGATACACTGGCGTTACCCGTGCCTTCCCGACACCGAGAATGCCGACTTGAGGCGCATTGATGATCGGGAGGAACGGACCTGCACCGATCCCTCCCATGTTGCTGAACGTGAACGTCGCTCCGCGCAACTCTTCCAGCTTGACCTCTCGCTTGCGGGTTCGCTCTGCGAGATCGGCTAGCTCCAGCGAAATTTGGAGAAGATCTTTCTGGTCCACCTGGTGAACCACCGGTACGATCAGTCCAGCCCCTGTGTCGACTGCCACGCCGATATTATAATAGTCCTTGTAGATCACCTCGCCGTTGGTGAGGTCAAGGGTTGCGTTCAGCTGTGGGTAAAGTTTGAGTGCATGGACGATCGCTTTCAGGAAGAGGCTGCTCAATGTCAGCGTGGCGCCTTTCTTCTTAAATTCAGGCGCATACCGCTTATGCAGCACCATGAGATCGGTGATGTCGGCATCCTGGAATTGATGAACGTGCGGGATGGTCGTCCACGATTGAAACATGTTCGCGGCTATCTTCCGACGGGTTGACGAGAGCGGCTCTCGCCGTTCAGACCCATAGGGCGTGGAAAAGATATTCCCGCCTACGCCCAGGGTGGTGCCGCGTGTGGTCCGTTCCCGCACGAAGGCTTTCACGTCTTCAGCAGTGATTCGGCCACCGGCTTCCGATCCTTTGACCTGTAAAAGGTCCACGCCCAGTTCCCGTGCGAGCCGGCGAACCGATGGAGGAGCTGAGATAACTGTACTCGCTGGCGGTAGACTGGCCACGACAGGCTTCTGCTCCACGACCGGTCGCTCTGGTGCCGGCAGTGACGTAGTCGGTCCGGTCTGTGGGTGTTCCCGTTGTGCCATGGCATTCGGCTCTACGGCAGGCGGCGTCTGTGGGACTCGGGCCACCTCCACTTTCTCCAGCGCTGAGGTCGTAGCCTTCTGTGACTCACTCCCAGCTTCGTTCAGCTCGATGATCGCCTGTCCGACCTTCACGTGATCGCCTTGCCGAACGAGGAGGCGGGCAACAGTTCCTCCGGTGGGCGCCGGCACGGGCACGGTGGCTTTTTCGGTCTCCAGCTCGATGAGCGATTGTCCCTCGCTCACCTGATCGCCCTCGCGCACCAGCAGTTGGACAACGTCGCCGCCCTCGATGCCTTCCGCAAGAAATGGGAGCTCGACTTTCATGTCACATTCCTAACATTCTGAATAGCCGGTCTCGGTCACCGGTGCCAAGGGGCCTCTCCATCGGTCGAAACCCCGAGATCCTGTGTAGCCTGGGTGACCAGGTTCGCCGTCACGGTTCCCCGACGACATAAGGTATAGAGCGTCGCCACGGCCAAATGTTCGGCGTCGACTTCGAAGAAGCGGCGTAACGCCTTGCGGGTATCGCTCCGACCGAAGCCGTCGGTTCCTAGAGCGAACAATCCGCCAGGAATCCAGGGCGCAATCTGCTGCGGAACCAGGCGCACATAGTCGCTGACCGCTACGCAAGGGCCATCAAACTGCTCGGCGGTCTGTTGCAGAAAGCTTGTACGAGGTGCCGATTCTGGGTGCAGCAGATTCCAGCGCTCGGCCTCGATCGTGCTCATCCGCAGCCGCTTGTAGCTCGTCACGCTCCACACATCGGATGCCACTCCGTAGCGCAATAGCAGATCCTGTGCGCGCACCGCTTCTCTCACCAACGGGCCACTCGCGAGGAGATGCGCGCGGTGCTTGGCTCGATGCGGCGCGGATCGGAATCGATACAGACCTTCTCGGATGCCTTCCTCTACATTCGGTGGCATAGCCGGCATCGGGTAGGATTCGTTGTAGAGGGTGATGTAATAAGACAGGTTTTGCTGATCACGGTACATTCGTTTCAATCCGTCCTGGAGGATGACCGCCAGTTCAAACATGAAGGCCGGATCGTAGGCGGCGATCGTCGGGTACGCAGAGGCAAACAGGTGGCTCTGTCCGTCCTGGTGCTGCAGGCCTTCTCCCTCCAATGTCGTACGCCCTGCGGTAGCGCCGAACAAAAATCCACGTGCGCGCATGTCGCAGGCGGCCCAGATCAAATCGCCGATCCGTTGAAATCCGAACATCGAGTAGAAGATGTAGAACGGAATCATGTTGACGCCATGCGTGGCATAGGCGGTGCCAGCAGCGATGTACGAAGACATGGCGCCCGCTTCAGTAATGCCTTCCTCAAGAATCTGTCCGTTTTTCGCCTCGAAGTAGTAGAGAAGCGAACGTTTGTCCACCGGCTCGTATAGCTGGCCGATGTGCGAGTAGATGCCATATTGCCGGAAGAGCGCCTCAAGACCGAAGGTACGCGCTTCGTCGGGAATGATCGGCACGAGATGCTTTCCGAATTCCTTCGTGCCGAGCAGGCGGCCAAGCATCCGGGCGAAACCCATCGTGGTGGAGACCGAACGCTCGCCTGATCCTTCGAGAAACTCTTTAAACTGGTCGAGGGCCGGTGTCTCGAGCGATTCGACGTTGACGCGCCGCTCAGGGATGGAGCCGCCCATCGCCGTGATCCGCTCGGCGAGATACGCCGCCTCAGGACTGTCGACCGGCGGCCGGTAGAAGGGCGTCGACGTCAGTTGCTCATCCGGTACCGGTACGCTGAACCTCGTGCGGAATTCGCGCAGCTCCTGTTCGTTCATCTTCTTTTGCTGATGGGTGATGTTGCGCCCTTCGCCCGCCTCGCCGAGACCATAGCCTTTGATCGTCTTAGCTAGGATGACGGTCGGCTTCCCCTTGTGCTCCTCGGCGGCCTTGTAGGCGGCATAGATTTTCCGCGGATCGTGGCCACCCCGCAGCATCTTGTGGATCTGCTCGTCGGAATAGCTTTCTACCAGCTTGAGCAGTCGCGGATCGGCACCGAAGAAATGCTGTCGTGTGAAGGCGCCGCCTTCCACGACATACTTTTGATACCAGCCATCCACGACCTCACCCATCCGCTTGACCAACAGGCCTTCGTCGTCCTTTGCCAGCAGCGGGTCCCAGTCGCTGCCCCAGATCACCTTGATGACGTGCCATCCGGCGCCGAGGAAGATGGCTTCCAGCTCTTGGATGATTTTGCCGTTACCGCGTACGGGACCGTCCAGACGTTGAAGATTACAGTTGACGACCCAGATGAGATTGTCGAGCCGTTCGCGGGAGGCGAGTGAGAGGGCGCCGAGACTTTCCGGTTCATCAGTTTCCCCGTCGCCGATGAAGGCCCACACCCGTTGTTGGCTCGTGTCCTTGAGGCCGCGGTCCTGCAGGTAACGGTTAAAGCGCGCCTGATAGATCGACAGGATCGGCCCTAGGCCCATCGAGACTGTGGGAAATTCCCAGTAGTCGGGGAGCAGCCAGGGGTGCGGATAGGACGACAACCCTACTCCGTCGGTGGCCAGTTCGGCACGGAAGCGGTGGAGCGCTTCCTCCGGGAGACGTCCCTCGACGAAACCACGGGCGTAAATCCCCGGCGCGGCGTGCCCTTGAAAGTAGACATGGTCGCCGCCTTGCGGCCCGTCTTTGCCGCGTAAAAAATGATGCAGAGCCACTTCATAGAGGGTGGCTGCCGAAGCAAAGGTCGAAATATGCCCCCCGATGCCAGGACGCTGTTGGTTCGCCTTGACGACCATCGCCATGGCATTCCAGCGGACCAGGCTGCGGATTCGGCGTTCTAGTTCGAGATTGCCTGGGTAGGGTGGTTGTCGAGAGGCGGGAATCGTGTTGACGTACGGAGTGTTGACCGATTGGGCGACCTGAGCACCGCGTTCGCCCAGTCGATCCCGAAGCCGTTCGAACAGATATGTTGCCCGCTTGATGCCGTGCTGCTCAAGTACGTACTCGAGGGAGTCGAGCCATTCGCGCGTTTCCTGTGGATCGGTGTCGCTCATGCACGGCCCTCCGGAGATTCGTCTTTCACATCCTACCTTATTTTGAGCTCGTGAGTCGCTTGTTGCCTTTGACCTGTGCCTCGCAGGTCGCAGATAGAGATGTATTCGCTTGAGGAAACGGGCAGACCGAACAGGCTTGCCTCGCTCATTCTGATAGAGGTATTATCCGTTCATTCCTGCCTTATTAAGGAGGTGCCATGGACACTACGCGCACCCTTCCCAAATCGACACGGATTTCCCTCGACCGCAGCATCGAACGGATGCGGAAGCAGTTGGCTGAACTGGCCCAGTTTCTGGGCAAAGGGAAGCCGGCCCGCAGTCTGGAGGAATTCGATCTGGAAACTGAACGGTTGATCAGCGATTTGCTGGGGCAGGCCTCCGATTTGCTGCATGCTTATGAATACGCCGAACTGGGTGAGGCCGGCGGGTTGGTGAATATGACGGAGGAGGCGCCGGAAGGCACCGGCATGGATAGCCATCGGCAGAGTCTCTTGCAACGGTACCGGGTGTTGGAAAGCTGCGTATCGGAGCTCGAAGCGCGTCGGGCTGCCGAGCCGAAACAGAAGAAAGTCGGGCGGACTCTCATCGGCCCGCAAATCGCCGAGCATATGTCGTCGGAAGTCAGGAGTCTCTCGCAGGAGGCCACTCTGCGCGAAGCGGGGCAGCTCATGCAGAAGTGGAAGCTCGGCTCACTCCTCCTGACCGACAACCAGTCATATGTAGGCTTCATCACGGATTCGGCGCTGGCGCGTGAGGTCGTGGCCAACGGGATGAACCCCAACACCACTCCTGTCAAGACGTGCATGCGCAAGCCGGTCGTGGCCATCGAAGGTGATCGTCCGATCATTGATGCCGTGCGCATGATGAAAGACCAA
>JABMDK010000004.1:0-14374 GCA_015903995.1 Nitrospira sp. | reverse complement strand
ATGCATGCGCCGCTAGATTCCAGCCTTCTGTCAGATCCGCAAGTCGTTTCCATCCTCTCCACAGGGTGAGGGTTCCTGGAGGTCCGTCGCTTCTTCGGGCCAGATAGCCACCGAGTTTTGCAACCCACATGATGACGTCACCGATGCAGGGTGGTTTCTTTGGGACGGTCTTGTTCTTATTGGCCTTGAGGTACAGGACTTTCCACTCGTGATCGGCGAGGAGCGTTGAGCAAGCCACCGCCGGATCGGTTCGGGCGATCAGGGTGCTCATGAACAGCCGCCACGCCACGATACTCATCACGGTGAGATACCTCGCCAGTCTTTCGGCATGACCCAGCCGGCACGCCTCAACCCGAAAGCCGGACTTCAAGACTTTAAAGTACATTTCGATTCGCCAGCGCAGGCAGTACCACCGCACTTTTTCATAGGCTTCATCAAATGATCCTACCGGAAGGTTCGTCAGGAGCATCCACTCGACGGGCTCCTCGCCGTCCGGTGGATGGTGTTCCAGGACATAGATGGCGTGCATCTCAATATCAGGAAGGTGTTCCGTGTGGTGTTTGGGGTTATTGCGGGGAGGATTGAGGCGGAACGATCCGAACCTGACGGTCACCGTGGCGGTGCGTGCGTCCCTTTCCGTGCAGTGCTGTGTTTTCGACCTTTTCGGAATGTCTGCCGTATAGGAACCGGTCTCGGGTTGCTGGCGCATATGCTCCCACAGCTTCACGACGCCCTTTTCTGCATATCGGGAGTTGCGGTTGATGGTTCTGTCCGCGTTGGCGCGCACGAGCACGGGAGCCCCGATCTGGTGGCTGAGCTTGAAGAAGTCGTATAGATCGGATTCCCGATCGCAGACCGTGACAACATCGGTATCACCCATGACCTCCTTGGTGTTGTTCAATGCTTCAAGCCATCTGTAGCTCTCCTTCTCCTCGACCGGCAGATGGTCATGAGGGTTGGCGTCCTTGCCGCGGCAGCTCTTCTTTGCACGGAGCGTTCGCGAGAAGACGTTCTGATCCAACAAGCCGAGTGGCAGCCCGTCGGTCGTGACGGCCAAGCACGTGTGCACCACCAGCCCATTGGAGTAGATCTTCTCAACGTGCTTGCCTTTCTTCAGGGATATTGTGCCGAGTCCCGCCGTTTTGGGGTGACTGGTGTAGACGAAGTAGCTGGTATCCTGAACCGCGAGGATCGTCTTGTGCGGCTTGGCGCGCTGGGCCGTCTTGCATCGGTGGGCTGCCAGGATCTCGCCGACCTCAACGTGCTCGTTCTGGAAAAAGCGGTATGCGGCTTTAGTTTCTGCCCAATCTGCGCAGGCCTGGTTGATGGGGCTTTCTGGCGCGTCCGAGAACCTGTCGCACAGCTTGATCAACCGTGCATCGAGCCTCTTATCGCCGAGTCTGACATTCGCAAATTCCTCAGCAGCCCAATGCGTCTGGTGTTCGCCGTTCACTGCGCACCTCCTCCTGTGTCGTTGACCCTCCATGAGAAAGAGGTATAATATACATCTCCTCCTGGAGGCAAGACGCCATCAATGAGGGACTTGGTTCGAAAACGGCACGCCCTTCTGAAAAAGCTTGAGCAGTATTCCGAGTTCGTTCGAGGCTCTATCAACAGCGTCTGTGCCACATGCAACAGGGCGCGCTGCCTGTGTCAGAAGACGTCATCTCGAAGGGTCTATCGCTTGACCTACAAGGATAGCCGTCAGAAGACGCGAATCGTGTATGTTCCTCGAAGGCAGCTGCCCAGAATGCGCAAGATGATCGCCAATCATGCGCGGGTGCGCAAGCTCATGGAGCAACTTGTTGAAACGAATATCGAGGTGTTCAAAAAGGAGGCCCGGCGCTAGAACGGCACGGACTTGTGGGTAATAGAAAGGTTCTGTGGAGGGGGTGAGGGGTGACCATCATTCCTACTCCGTCAGAGTAACTGGCTCCTACCGCTCCGCCTTCGCGAAAATCTGGAAGTGCTGGCTGTCGACGACATCGTAATCGTTCAGAAGCCGATAGCCGGCGGCTTCCATCTCGCGTCGGACCTCTTCTTTCTCGGTTTTGTGACCGAATATACCGGAAAAGAATCCACGAGGGTGAAAATCGAGAATCGCGACGCGACCGCCCGGTCGTAGCGATGAGGCGAGGGACCGAAAATAGTCCACTCGATCGTTCATGTCATGATAGACATCGCAACTGAACACCAGGTCGACGGGTTCCGGCAGTCTTGGATCGTGCGGCTCGGCCCGGACCGGTCGGACATTCGGGGTCCCTCGGGCAACCATTTCCTTGATGATCATGTTGATCGAGCTCTCCTTGGTATCAACCGCATAGACCGTTCCTCTGGCCCCGACCGCCTTGGCAAGGTGCCAGGTAAAGTAGCCTACGCCGGCACCCAAGTCTGCCACCCTCGCTCCCCGCGCGAGGGACAGTTTTTCAACGACCCCTTGTGGTTTCTGCCATACATCCCGTGAGGGGTCGCTCATGTCTTGATAGTTCCATTGGGCACAACCGGTGAGGGAGAACACGACAACTAACGCGCCTAAAGACTTGAATGGCAACTTGTGGTTCATAGTTTTTCCTTTTCTAAAGACCGGTGTGTTGGGTCGGTCAAATCAGGTACCGCATGAGGAGATACGGCGGTGTTGTGAGAGCGATGGCTCTCTCCAAGGTCTCAGTTCACACAAGTACCCAGAGTATCATGAGGGGTGTCGATGGTCGTTTCAATATAGTTTACGCCTGTGCTCCTGCCAAGGTCAGCTCCTCAGGCCCGACTTCATCCGGTGTTGTATGTGGTTCCAACGGTTGATGTTCTGCGGCGATCAGTGAGTAAAAGACCGGCACCACGAAGAGGGTGAAGATCGTGCCGACGGTCATGCCGGTGACCAACACCATGCCGATACTGTTGCGGGCCGCTCCTGTCAAGACGTGCATGCGCAAGCCGGTCGTGGCCATCGAAGGTGATCGTCCGATCATTGATGCCGTGCGCATGATGAAAGACCAAGCAACCCGGCACCTGGCTGTGACGCAAGATAGCCAGATTATCGGCGTGATTTCCGTCTCCAATATTCTCCGCTACTACTCAGGTGTGGTCTAACCAGTTTCACGTCAATCGGGGAGGTGAGATGATGGGACCGACCAAGGCGATCGTGAAAGACAATGCCCTTTATGAAGCGCTGGGAGGCAAGCTGATCAAGGGTGGCTTCGGGAATCGGCATGAGGTCGACGATTACGTGAATCATCACTATCTCGTGCTGCCCGTGGTCGACCGCGAAGGCCGGCCTTGGTTGCTTGACGGCCAACTCGTCTATTGTCTCCGCGGGAGCCAATACGAGACGGTGAACGATCAGAATCAGGATTGCGGCGGGATGGGGATTCGTTCCGACGAATTCACGGTGGAGTCGGATTGCCTTCGGTGTACGGCTTGCGGACATGAGTTTGATGCCCGGTTGGAAATGATGGAAACGTAGGAAGGTTTGCTCGGTCGAAATCTCTGTTTCCGCTGCTCACCGAGAGTACCCGTGTCTCAGCCCTCTGCCTTCGTGAAAATCTGGAAGTGCTGGCGGTCGACGACATCATAGTCGTTCGCAAGCTGATAGCCGGCGGCCTCCATTTCGCGTCGGACCTCTTCTTTCGCGATCCTGTGACCGAACATGCCGGAAAGGAATCCACGAGGATAAAAATCGAGAATCGCGATGCGACCACCGGGCCGCAGCGATGAGGCGAGGGAGCGAAAATAGTCCACGCGATCACTCATGTCATGATAGACATTGCAACTGAACACCAGGTCGACGGGCTCCGGAAGTCTTGGATCGTGCGGCTCGGCCCGGACCGGGCGCGACCATTTCCTTGAAGATCATGTCGAGCGATGCACGGTTAATGTCCACGGCATATACGGTTCCTCGTGCCCCGACTGCCTTGGCCAGGTGCCACGTGAAATAGCCTGTGCCGGAGCCCAAGTCTGCAACCCGTGAGCCCCGCGCAATCGACAGTTTTTCAATCACGCCCTGTGGCTTCTGCCATACATCACGCGAGGGGTCGCTCATGTCTTGATAGTTCCATTGGGCACAATCGGTGAGAAAGAGCGCGACAACCAACAACGCGCCAAAATATCTACATGGAACTCGGTGGTTCATAGCTTGTTCCTTTCTCAAGACCGGTGTTGCGGGTCGGTCAACGCAGGTACTGCATGAGGCGATGAGATGGTGCTATGGGAGCGGTCGCTCCCTCCGTGGCCTCAGCTCACGACAGTACCCTGAGCATCATGAGCCTGTCGACGGTCGTTGCAATAGAGTTTACGCCCTTGCTTCCGCCAATTGCAGCTCCTTAGTCTCAACTTCATCAGTGGCTGCATGTGGCTCCAGCGGGTGACGTTCTGCGGCGATCAGTGAGTAGAATGTCGGTACGACGAACAGTGTGAAGATGGTCCCGACCGTCATGCCTGTAACGAGCATCATGCCGATGCTGTTGCGGGCCCCTGCGCCAGGGCCCGACGCCAAGACCAGCGGAAGGTGGCCGAAGACGGTGGCGGCTGAGGTCATCAGCACCGGCCGCAGTCTTGTCAACGAGGCCTCGCGCACTGCGGCGATGCGGGAGAGGCCGCCGGCCTGCAGTGTGTTGGCGAATTCCACAATGAGAATGCCGTTCTTGGCGATCAGCCCGACCAGCGTAATCAGCCCCACCTGGGAATAGATATTGATCGTGGTGAGGTCTAAAAAGCTGACCACCAGGGCGCCGGACATTGCAAGCGGGACTGAGCCGAGCAGGACGATCAAGGGATCGCGGAAACTTTTGAACTGGGCGGCCAGCACTAAGTAGATGAGGACCACCGCGAAGCCGAGCGTGATGGTGAGCGCCGCTCCTTCCTGGCGGAGTTGCCGCGACTCGCCGGCATAGTCCATGACCACGCGCGGCCCGCTTGAGGCCGCGGCGGTTTCGAGTACACGGAGCCCTTCTTCCTTCGTGAATCCAGGCTTGACGCCTCCGAAGATGCGGACGGCGTTGCGTTGCTGGAAGCGATTCAATGTGCGAGGCGCAGTGCTTGTTTCGATATGGGTGAACGTCGAAACCGGGACCAACTGGCCGCCCGGTGTCTTGATTTTCAGGTCGAGCAGTGGATCGACCGTGGCGCGATCCTTGTCGCCGAGTTGCGGGATGACCTTATAGCTGCGGTCGAAATAGTTGAACCGGTTGACGTACCCGCCGCCGAGCATCGTGCCCAGTTCACGACCGACACCGGCCAGGTCGAATCCCAAGTCGGCGAGCCGCTCACGATCCAGGACGACGCGGGCTTGGGGCAGATCGATCTTGAGGTCGGTATCCACGTACAAAAACTTGCCGCTCTGCCATCCTGCGCCCAAGACGGATCCGACGCTTTCGAGCATCTGTTCAGCCGGTACATCGCTTTGCATGATCAACTCGACGTCGTACTGACCCGGGGTAGGCAGGGGCGGGTCCAGCCGCGGGAATACACGGAGTCCCGGTACTTGCGACACGGCGCCGTACACGTCGTCGTACATCTCCTCGGTGGAACGATCACGGTCGTGCCAATCCTTCGCGACCACCCCGCCGAAGCCTCCCCATGCCGTCGTGAGCGACCAGGTGTAGTCCGCTCCAGGGATGGCCGTGATGGCCTTGACGATTCGGAAGTGTTGCTGGTTGGTGGCTTGGACCGTGGAGTCCGGCGACGCTTCGAAAAAGAGGCTGATGTGGTTCTGATCTTCGACGGGAGCCAACTCCTGGCGCGAGAAGTGATAGAGCGGCCAGGCTGCGAGCACGATCAGGACCGCGGCCGCCACAACTCCCCACCGCATGGTGAGCGTGCCGTCGAGCAGCCCGGCGTAGAGCCCTCGCGCTTCTTCGAACCGCCGGTTGACGAACGCGGTCAAGCGACCTTCCTTGCCTCGCGGATGGACGAACCGCGAACTCATGACCGGCGAGAGCGTGATCGCGACGACACCGGAGAGTACGACGGAAACGGCCAGCGTGATGGCAAATTCCAGGAACAAGGAACCGGTCAATCCGCCCTGGAAGCCGATGGGGGCATAGACGGTGGCGAGCGTGATCGTCATCGCGACGATCGGGCCCAGCAGCTCCCGTGCGGCGGCTTGCGCGGCCTCGATTCGAGATCGGCCCAACCGCACGTGCCGTTCCACGTTCTCGACGACCACGATGGCATCGTCCACGACCAAGCCGACTGACAGCACGATCGCGAGGAGCGTCAGGAGATTCAGGCTGAAGCCGAACGCAGCCATGAAGAGGGCGGTGCCGATCAACGACACCGGTATGGCAACCAGCGGGACAAGGGCTGTGCGGACCGAGCCCATGAACAAGAACACGACCAGTGCGACGATCAGGATCGTCTCCGCCAACGTCTTCGTAATTTCCGTCAGCGCGTTCCGGATGAACATCGTGCCGTCCCAGACGAGTTTCATGTCGATATCGCTCGGGAGGGTCGGTCGGATACGGTCGATCTCGTCGCGCAGCCGGTGCCCGACGTCAATTTCGTTCGCGCCCGGGACCGACCAGATGCCGAGATACACGCCTTCCGTCTCATCGTACTTCGCGATGATCGTGGCTTCTTCGGCTTCCTGCTCGATCCGTGCGACATCCTTGAGCCGCACGATGGCCCCGTTCCGATCGGCGACGATCAGTTCCTCAAATTCACCCGTGGAACGAAGGTCGGTGTTGGCGAGCAGGTTGACCTGGACCTGATTGCCTTTTGTGCGGCCGACCGCCGCCAAATAGTTGTTGCGGCGAAGCGCACCCTGGACGTCGCCGGGCGAGAGGTTGAGGGAGGCGAGTCGGTCGGGGTCGATCCAAATCCGCATGGCGACCTGTCGCTCGCCTTCGAACGTGACGCGTTGGACACCGGGTAGCGTGGCGAGCTGGGGTTGTAACGTGCGCAGCAGCCAATCGGTGACGGCCGGGACCGGACGCTCCGTCGAACTGAAACTCAAGTAGAACGACGCGTAGGGTCGATCGGCTCGCTGGATCTCGATTGCGGATGGTTCGGCTTCCGGTGGAAGTTCCGACTTCACTTGCTGAAGTCGCGCGGTGACTTCTGCCAGCGCCGCCGTACTGCTGTGGTTCAATTTCAGATGGACGGTGACGGTGCTGACTCCGGAACGGCTGGTCGATTCGACATAGTCGACGCCGCTGATCGCGGAGACCACCCGTTCGATCGGCGTACTGATGAAGCCTCGAATCGTTTCTGCGCTGCCTCCGTAATAGAGGGTCGTGATGACCACCATCGAGTTTTCGATCTTGGGATATTGCTGGACAGGGAGTGAGGTCATCGCGCGCCAACCGGCCAGGAGGATGACCAGGTTGACGACGATGGCCAACACCGGATGTTTGATGAAGACGTCGGTGAAGGATGTTCGGGGCCTGTCCTGCGGCATAATGGTTGATTCAGGGATTTCCGGCCTCGTGATGCTCTTTCGAGGTAGTTCCGACAGAGTCAGCGACCGCCACGAGGATTCCGTCACGAAGCTTAAAGGAGCCCACCGCGGCGATGCGCTCGCCTGCCGTCAGGCCGGTATGGACGACGATCTCGTCGCCGAACATGGGGCCGCTTTCAACTTGCCGGGTATGGACTCGGTTGCGGCCGTCCTTGTCCGGCACGAGGACGAAGACTTGATCGCCTCCAGGACCTTTGCGCAACGCACTGACCGGGATGGCGACGACGGTTTGCTGCGGACCGACCGGTACTCGGACGCGAACCGATGCGCCCGGTGCCGGGACATGGCGGGTGCCTTCGATTCTGGCACGGATCATGGCATTCCGAGTCGTCGGGTCGACGCGGGCGTCGAGGGCCACGATCTTGGCCATGACTGCCGGGGCATCACCGGCTGCGAGCACTTCGACGCTTTCGCCGGCTCGCAAGCCGGCGGCGATCTGTTGCGCGACCGTGAAGTCCACATGCACGGCGTCGCCGATGCCCTGAAGCGTTGTGAGCAGAGTTCCTTCATCCAAGTACTGACCGGGGTGGACGTCCGCGATACCCACCTTCGCACGGAAGGGGGCACGGATCGTCTTTTTAGCAATGATCGCCTTGGTGCGGGCGATCTGGGCCTGAGCCACATCCAGGTCTGCGCGCGCCCGATCGACTTCTTCTTGAGTGGTTGCGAATTCCTGGCTGAGGTGTTGTCTGCGATTGAGAACGGTTTTAGCGAGCGCGACCTGGGCTTCCTGCGCCCGCAGCTCAGCTTCTTCGACCGAGACGTCGAGGGCAACCAACAGCGCCCCTGTTTCGACAATCTGTCCTGGTGTCAATCGAACTTCTCGAACCGTTCCGGCCAGCTCATTTTTCAGCGTGATCGAACGCAGGGCAAGGACCGTTCCGATCGAGGTCGTGGTTTGGCGATGGTCGATCGATCGTGCCACGGCGACGGTCACAGCCTCCATCGGCTCCGGCTGCGTGGCCGAGGCGGCTTGCTCGCCCTGGATGGATTCGTATTTCCACGCGGCCAAACCGGCGCCGATCAGGAGGACGCACGAAACCAGTATGACGGATCCGAGCCAATTCTGACGATTCATAGGAGGCCATGTTAGCAAATTCTGACCTTTTATAGCTATAGGTTCCGCCTCTACGTTCTGCTTTTGCGTGACGGTAGATTTGTGAAGAATGTCGAGTTGGTGTGAGGGGAAGGATGATCAATCGCTCATGGGCATGATGATCCCCCCTCTGACTGGTCCGGCCAGGAGGCTATGCCGATGCTGGAGGCTACGCGAGGCTAGGGCTTCACATCCGCCGCCCACGACACACTGGCCGGGCACCATTGCCAGATCCCGAGGGTGATGATGCGTGTCAATCCTGCCGGGATACAGGCGGTGCGGTTCACCTCCACCTTGCGGTTGATCAATTTGGTCGGGTCGCCGCAGCGCTTCAGATAGTCATCGGCCTTGATGTCATGGAGATTGGCATGCGGCACGACAAAGGCGACGACAGGAACGGGGAGCACCGCGATAGAGGAGTCGTCGACACCCTGAGAGCCGGAACAATGGGCGCCGGTTTTCGGGTACGCGACATCATCATGGACCAGCGCCGTCGTACAACCGCCTAGGAAAAGCGATGTGCTTGCCACTATGGATAAGACTCCTTGAGTCGTCCGTCTCAGGATCATCATCAACCTCCTTGTGTTCGGTGTTGTTTCTTAGACGCAGGCTACTCACAAACGTAAATGCCGTCAAGCTAATGGCGGGTCGGGAGAATACTGCTTGACGGGGACGTTGGAACGACGGTATCCCAGTGGACCATGACACCGTCTTCTTCAACCGTGGCCTACGGATCGGTCGTGCTTGCCGCAGTGCTGTGGGGTGGCTCGATTGTGGCGCAGAAGATGGCGCTCGGGTCGTTTTCCGCAGTTGAGGCGTCGGTTCTGCGCGATATCGGAGGGCTGGCGATCCTTCTTGCAACCTGGTGGTCGAAAGAAGGCGGTGCGCTTACGATCAGCCGTGCTGATATGGGGTTGCTGGGGCTCCTTGGGCTTGGTGTGTTGGGAAACCATTTGCTCATTCTTATGGGGCTCAATTATGTCAGTGGGGCGGTCGGCGGGGTCATCATCGGAGCGAGCCCGGTTGTGACATCTCTACTTTCAGCCATGTTGATTCGTGATGTGCCGTTACGGGCAGTCTGGGCCGGCGCGCTGCTGTCGTTCGCCGGTGTCGGACTGGTTTCCGTGGCAGGCTTTCAAGCGGCCGGTGAACAGCCGCTGTTGGGGAGCACGTTGGTCTTTCTCGGAGTCGTCAGCTGGGCGCTCTATAGTATCGGCAGCCGTTCGATCATGGAGCGGGTGTCGGCCCTCACTGTTAACTGGACAACTCTGCTGGTTGCGACGGTCCTTCAGATTCCGTTGCTCTGGACGGATCAAAAGGTGATGACCGCCGGGATCGGATCGGTGACGATGTCCGATTGGCTGGCCCTCGGCTACCTTGTCGTCTTTGCAACGGCGGTGGCGCAACAGGCGTGGCTGTTCGGCGTCAAAGGTGTCGGCCCTTCACGGGCGTCGGTCTTGGGCAATCTGACGCCGGTCGCTGCCATCGGGTTAGCGGCCTTGATCCTGGGAGAATCCGTCGGACTCGTTGAAATGATTGGTATTGCGTTGATCTTGGCCGGTGTGTGGGTTGTGAATCGCCAAACGGCCGAGGTGACTAGCTAGCAGGATGCGGAAAAAGTCCGCCAGCGGCGTTCTCGCCTCGCCAACGTACGGCCCAGAGTACGATTCGCTTCTTCGCTCGCTGCGGCCTTGCTGGACGGCCTTTTTGCGCATCCTGCGGGCCTATTCAGCATCGGCCTCAACCGCGATGTCTGTGACGGCTACATGAGTCACAAAGAGTTTTTCCGCAGCCTGTTAGTTCCCTGGAACGTTCAGGCCTCAAGGCCATTCCTGTACACCACAATTACGGTAAGGGTTCGGGCTTGATGCGTGTGGCCTCGATGATGCCTGGATCGGAAGAGACGACGTTGCCTTCCGCATCCTGCACTTCGACCAAGATGGTTCCTTGAAGTTGCTGGCCACCATTGACCAGTTGCAACTTGTAGCGCACCTTTTCCCTGCCGGCCCGCTGGAATACAAGCCGTACGGTTCACCTCCACCTTCCGGTTGATCAACTTGGTTGAATCTCCACATCGCTTCAGATAGTCGTCGGCCTTGATGTCATGGACGTTGGCATGAGGCACGACAAAGGCCACCACCGGGACCGGCAGGACGGCGATAGAGGAGTCATCGACACCTTGAGAGCCTGAGCAATGGGCTCCGGTTTTCGGATACCTGACGTCATCGCGGACAAGTGCCGTCGTACAGCCCGCGAGGAGCATCGACGTACTGACCAGCAGTGCCACCCACCCCTGTCGACTTTGTTTCCGGATCATGAACACCCTCCCTGTTGATCGGCCATGTTCCTTAGACGCAAGTTACTCACAAACGTAAATGCCGTCAAGTCAATGGAGCGGTCGGTACAATACTGCTTGACGGGGAGGATCCAACGACGGTATCCCAATGACCATGTCTCAGCCGTCCACAACCGTGGCCTATGGATCGGTCGTCCTTGCGGCGGCCCTCTGGGGCGGCTCGATCGTTGCGCAGAAGATGGCACTCACGTCGTTTTCCGCGGTCGAAGCCTCCGTCCTCCGTGATATCGGAGGCTTGGCAATTCTCCTGGCGACTTGGTGGTCGAAGGAAGGTGGTGCCGTGAGGGTGAGCGGTGCCGATGCCCGGTTGCTCGGCCTGCTGGGACTCGGTGTGTTGGGCAACCACCTGCTCATCCTCATGGGCCTGAACTATGTCAGCGGCGCCGTCGGTGGGGTGATCATCGGATCGAGTCCGGTGGTGACGTCCGTGCTGTCGGCTATGTTGATCAAGGATGTGCCGTTGCGGGCAGTCTGGGCTGGTGCGTTGCTCTCCTTCGCAGGGGTTGGGGTGGTCTCCGTGGCGGGGTTTCAGGCGGCAGGCGATCAGCCGTTGCTGGGCAGTACGCTCGTGTTTCTCGGGGTGGTCAGCTGGGCGCTCTATAGCATCGGGAGCCGTACGATCATGGAGCGCATGTCGGCCTTGACGGTCAATTGGACGACCTTGATGGTGGCCACGGTCCTTCAAATCCCGCTGTTATGGACAGATCAAAAAATGATGAACGCCGGAATAGGATCGGTCACCACCTCCGATTGGCTGGCGCTTGGCTATCTTGTCGTCTTTGCGACGGCGGTGGCGCAACAGGCCTGGTTGTTCGGCGTGAAAGGTGTCGGTCCGTCACGGGCCTCGGTGCTGGGGAATCTGACCCCGGTGGCGGCGATTGGGCTGTCTGCCCTGATCTTAGGGGAAACTGTTGGTTTGATTGAAATTCTTGGAATCTGTCTTATCCTCGCCGGTGTCTGGGTTGTCAATCGCCAAACGGCCGAAGTCAGCAGCTAGGCCGTTCTCTCTCTATGAATCCCTCTTCTCAGTCTCGATCCCGGTCCAGGTAGTGGGGTATCATACGGAAGTTAGTGGGAGAGGTAGGTGCTGCTTCGACATACTAGTGTCTTCGATTATAGTCTGCCGTGTTCTTGCAGAGCGGGTACGTGATGAACGGTAATTATGCTCGTGCACTGATTCCGCTGATCCTGGCCGGGACGTTCCTGCTGGACGTATTCATGCCGTGGGGATATGCGATCTGGGTTGTCGGGGATGTCTTTAGTGCGATCTTGACCCTCTGGATTGAGTGGCCGATTGCCCCGTATCTTGTTGCGGCCATCGGAACCGTTCTCGCGTACCTCGGGCACACGCTGTCACCTCCAGTCATCTCGGTGGATATTGCCGGTTTCAATCGTGTTGTGGGCATAGCTCTTCTGTGGATTGCGGCGTGGCTCGTAGCGCGAGCGAGAATGGCGAAACTTGATGATGCCACCAGACGACTGGGAGCGATCATGGAAAGCAGTAACGATGCCATTTTGAGCGTGACACCTGACGGATTCGTCACGACGTGGAATGGAGGTGCGGAGCGCATCTTCGGATATACGGCCAACGAAATGATCGGCCGCTCGATCCTCACGATTATTCCTAGCCATCTTTCTCGGGACAGAGCCTGGGAGCTGGCCACAGTGAGGGGAATGCATGATATCCAAAACTATGATGCCGTACGGTTGACCAAGGACGGCCGATATATCGATGTGTCGGTCACCTTATCGCCGCTCAAGGACGCGGTCGGTCAGTTTCTAGGCGTATCAAAAGTTATTCGCGATATCAGCGAGCGTAAGCGCGGGGAGATGCTTCTGAAGCAGGCCCATGAAGCGCTTGAAATGAAGGTGCTCGAGCGTACTGCAGAATTAAGCGCTGCCAACCATTCCCTACGAATACTTTCCAGCCAACTGATGCAAGTGCAGGAAGAAGAGCGAAGCCGACTTGCACGCGACCTGCATGACGAGGTCGGACAGTTGCTGACGGCACTGAAAATTGACTTGCAAGATATCCAGCATGGCGAGGTCAGGGATGTCCGTTTCAGCCCTCTCACGGATAGCCTTGAGCTGGTGGACCAGTTGCTGACTCAAGTGCGCACACTGGCGCTTGATCTGCGACCGTCGATTCTTGACGATCTGGGCTTGGTTCCGGCACTTCGATGGTATGCCAACCGGCAGGCGGCGCGAAATGGATGGATCCTTTCGCTCGCAGTCGAGGGAATGGACGGGAGAATTCCGATTCCCATGGAGGTCACCTGTTTCCGGGTCGCGCAGGAGGCACTGACCAACATCGCGAAGTACTCGCAGGCTAAGGTGATCGATCTGACGCTGCGCCGGCAAGGTGGGGATGTCACCCTCGTCATCCAAGACGATGGTGTCGGATTCGATGTGATACTGGCACGAAGACGGGCACAGAGCGGGGAGAGCATCGGGTTGCTTGGTATGGAAGAGCGTGCACGGCTGGCTGGCGGGAGCTTGGTGATTTCGTCAGTGCCGGGTGAAGGGACTAGGCTTGAATTGAGTTTCTCGCTTGCCGAACAAGAGCTGATAAAGCCGCATGTACCGACTGAGGTGATATTGCCATGAGCCATATCCGGCTTCTTATCGTGGAAGATCATGCATTGGTGAGGGCCGGCATGAAGGCCCTTCTGCAGAAAGTCGAAGGCATTCAGGTTGTCGCGGACATGGGGGATGGGTTGGAAGCCGTCAAGTTTGTGCAAATGGAGGCTCCGGATCTCGTCCTGATGGATATTGCCATGCCGGGCTTGAACGGACTCGATGCAACATCCAGAATTACGAAGGAATCGTCGACCACGCGCGTGATCCTGTTGTCGATGTATGCCAACGAAGAATACCTCAGCCAAGCGTTGCAGGTCGGTGCGTCAGGGTACCTATTGAAAGGGGCTGAGTTGGCAGAATTGGAATTGGCGATCAAAACAGTGAGTCGTGGCGAAACCTATTTGACCCCCGCCGTTGCCAAGTACGCCGTGGAGGCCTATCGAAACAAGTCCGGAGCGCCGTCCAGTCCGTTGGCCAGGCTGAGCGGGCGCCAGCGCGAGATTTTACAATTGATCGCGGAAGGCCAAACCACGAAAGACATCGCGTACCGCCTGAACCTGAGCGTGAAAACCGTCGAAACACACAGAAGTCAATTGATGGAACGGCTTGAAATTCACGATGTGCCGGGGTTGGTCCGATTCGCGATGCGAGTTGGGCTGATCCAACCAGATTCTTAACCTGCTTCGGTCTCTCTCTCCGTATCGTTCGATGAGCTCCTATGTTCTCCCCGGGGGCTTTCTGCCTTCTTTTCAGGGTTTCCCCGATACGTCTCTCTTCTGAGCTTCTGGCATGTTGCGTACTCAGCGTAACGTATCCGTCATCTCTGTACCCGAGAAAGAAGAACCCTGACGCCATGGTGGGTGCCGTTGCGCAGGCCCCAGGAGGACAA
>JABMDK010000039.1 GCA_015903995.1 Nitrospira sp. | reverse complement strand
GTGACCACATCACCGGTTCCGATGCATCGAGCGCCCGCCGTCCCGCTTTCCTGGGCGTTCGGTTTCTGGAGTTCCCGCGCCAACTTAGGGAGAACACGAAGCGCCTCCTTGAGTGTGCTAACGACACAACCCCCACTATTGTGGGGCACTAAGTCCACGGCAAGATCTACGGTCATAGGGGAACGGATACTGAGATGTCAGAGGAAGGGGCGTCGATCAAGCCGCCGCTTTATCTGGAAAGCCTGTGAGAGTGGAATTCGAGGAATTGCTACGACCTTTTGATGAGTTATTGTATTTGTAGATGGATAACGTCGGAGACACAAAAGACGAGGATCACACGCGCCAGCCTTCTGGATTTACACTTTTCCTTCTTCCTGGGAGGTTCTTTCATGCTGCTCCACCAGTTGTTCTACGCTCTCATGGTTATGGGGGTGCTGATCTTACCGGGATTGAGCCTTTCGGAGGCAGCTGACCGTCCGCAGCAATTGAAAACGGCGTGTGAGAAAGGAGATGTGACAGCATGTACATCCCTGGGATTGTTGCATTGGTTCGGGCACGGCGTGAAGCGCGATAACATAATAGCCGCAACCCTCTACCGGAAAGGCTGTGACGGGGGGGACGCGCTCGGTTGCGGCTATCTCGGCGTGATGTATGCCGAGGGAACCGGTGTCCCACAAAATGCCGTTCAAGCCGTCGCCCTCTACCGAAAAGCCTGTAACGGTGGAAATGGGGGAGGCTGTTTCAATCTCGGCGCGATGTATACGGAGGGGACCGGCGTCCCACGAGACCCCGGTCAAGCCGTCGCTCTGTTCAAGAAAGCCTGTGACGGCGGCGAGCCGAAAGGTTGTAGCAAACTCGCGGAGATGTATTCGTTCAGTTTCGGTGTCAAAGGCGATAAGACTCAAGCACTCAACTATTACAGGAAGGCGTGTGATTTCAAAGACAGAGATGCCTGTTTCTTTTACGAAGAGTTGAAAAATCGCCAAAAAGGTCGTGAGGGCGAGGCTACTTATTGATCATCACTACAAGGGAACCAGCAGTCTCCCCACCTGCCACTAGACTGACTAAGTACCGGAATTCCCTCCATGCCGACATTGCGTGGATTTTGGAACATTCTGAACCAGGCATTCTGATCGTCTGGGCCACGAATCACTTCGGAGTGTGGTCGGACGTGCCACAATTGGCCGCACAGAGTTAGATGGGGCACGTGTCTGAGGCTACGATCATGCGTCATAAGAACCATGCAAAAGCATTTCGTCATGACTGGAATGAGACGGGTTCTTATACCGTCTCGTTTTCATCGGTAGGGAGGAGCAGTGAGTCGCGATGAGTCTGCTGGCCGATCTTCGTCACGGGACGTACGGGATTCAATTCAATCCCCCACCCCCCTTCGCGCTGGAGGTTGACAAAGATACCTTCGCGTCATTTCGCGATGAGGACCATCGGGTAGATTGGTACTTGGAGTATTCCCCGCTGATCGTGGATTTGTCCCCCAGCCTGGAGGAGATCTTACGCGCCGATCTTCACATCGACACCACCGCCGTGTTCGAATCCTGTTTTGAGTCGAGTCGCCATCGCCAGGATTCGTCCGCTGGCACCGAACGCTCCCTCTCGCTCCCGCGGACCAAGAGAGAGCCGACGTGGTCTCCGGTCATTTCGGTGCACCGGGTCACGCTCGGCGGGGTGCCGGCCCTGCAGGTGATTTACCGCATGGCCTATGCGCCTGGCGATGAGCTCATCATCGGGCGGATGATTCTTCCGCTTGCACAAGGAACGGTGTATCTCAGTGCGCTCCGTCGGGCAGAAGTGACCGGGGTCCGAGAATCCGTGCTGGCGATCACCACCCTGCCGTCCGCTGA
>JABMDK010000038.1 GCA_015903995.1 Nitrospira sp. | reverse complement strand
ATGGGCCGCAGGGGTGGTTGCCGCTCCCGTCGATGAAGTCACCCCCATTGGTTCGATTGTCGTGAATCCCATGGCGAACAACCGCCGCGCGGTCATCCTTAAAGGCAAGACCAAAACCCTCACGAGCTATCAAGGGCGCGACGGCTTTGGACGTTATATCTGTGGCCAGGGGTTTATTCTGGAAGATGACACCGGCGCGCTCGACGTCCTCTACCTGGTCCGGTGTCAGACGAATGAGATTCCCATGTTGGCGAGTGAAGGCGATCGAGTGGTCGTCCACGCGACGATTGATGTCTCAACCGATAAGGCTCAGAACCCAGAGGGTAAGGAAGTGGTTGTCAAAGCGATGGCTACCAAGATTGTCAGAGAAAAATAACTTGTGGGTGAAGAACACGGGACCGAACATCGTGTCAGGGATAACTGTTCCTGGCCTCGGGGCCTGGAGAACATACTGACGTGGTTGGATCGAAAGAGCCGATGGCGTATGGTTTATGGCAAGGAACCAGAGAGGTGAATCCGGGCAAACCAATCTGCCGATTCGATTACGAGCTACCAGCCATCAGCCATCAGCACTGTCCTCGTTCCCCACTGGAGGCCGTGCGGAGCGAATAGGCCAGGCCGACGAGCGACAGGGTGTAGATCACCCATTTCGATGGATCAAAGTTATACCAGCGCGGACCGTTTCGGTAGTCGGTTGGGTACGTGTGGTGGTAATTGTGGTAGCCCTCACCAAACGTCAATAGTGACACCAACCAGCTGTCCCGGCTGGAATCCTTTTGGCCGTGCGGCTGCTTCCCCCAGATATGACAGACGGAGTTGATGCAAAAGGTTGAATTGAGTACGGCAAAGGTTCTGCCGATTCCTGCCAGCATGAAACAGCCCAGCCCGCTCAACCACCCTCCGTAGAGAAATCCCACGACAAAGGGCAACGCGAGTCCAGCCAGCACGATCGGCACGTAATAGCGGTGCTGCCACACGACAATCGGATCTTGTCGAAGCCGCGTGGCATACCTCTCGTCGGAGTAGCGCTGGTCCGCGAAGAGCCATCCACAGTGGCTATGCCAAAATCCCAGTTTGGCATTGTAGGGGTCAGCCTCCCGATCGCAAGCCGCATGGTGGCGGATATGGTCTGCTCCCCACTTCAACGCGGAGTTTTGCAGGGCCCAGCCTCCCGCGATCAGGAAGCAGATCTTGACCCAATCTGGACAGGTGAAGCTCCGGTGTGAAATCAGGCGGTGATAGCCGACGGTAATCCCCAGGCCGGTCGTGACATACAGCAGTCCAAACAAGGTCCAGTCCAGCCAGGTGTAGCCGTACAAGACACCATAGAGAGGCACCCCGATGACTGCGGCGGCGACGACGGAGCTGAACAACAGGATTGTGATATAGAGTGGAAAGGTGCGTCGGAGTCCTGGCCCCGCAGAAGGAGGGGCGATTTGTGCTGGATCTATGGTCGGTACGGTAGACGCCTCGGCTGGCTGGAGCATACTATCGACTAGACCTCGGTGTTGTCGAGAGTGTACATCGAACGTTACTCACTCTAGCAGGTTGATGAACAATTAGCCATTCCTTTTGCACCCAGGGACTCCCCTTGCTGGACCTGCCTAATAGGTTGGACAGTCGCGTAACGCACGGCCTGCCGTGATGCGGCGACCGCACAGGTGAAATTTTGGGTCTTGTTTGAGAGAGTCCGGTGCGGTAATATGATTTTCCAGATACTCGGTCTAACCCTGGCCTCGCCGGTAAGTGGCCGATCGTGTATATGTAGGCGCTCCTCTGTTTTCTGATGGCCGGTGGAGTGGAAACGGGATGCGCGAGACAGGAAGCAGCAGTCACGTTAATCACAAGGAGGCAGTCATATGAAGAGTGCAGTATCAATCATATTGGGCGTGGCAGCCGTCGCAGTCGTCGCGGCGCCTCTCACGTCGTGGGCCGGGGGAACGATTTCCGGCAAGGTGACCTATGCGGGGAAGGCAGAGACGAAGGAGTTTTTGTTCTCTAAGTTCCCGAATCCAAAGTTTTGTCCCCAGATCCCAGACAAGAGCAAGGTGGATGGCGACAAGCGGTTGTTGAAGCAGATCGAAGTGAGCAAGGATGGCGGATTGAAGGGTGCGGTCGTGGCCGTGGCGGACATCGAAGATAAGGCGTTCATGGATAGTTTTGCCGGCGCGGAAGTGGTAGCGGCGTTCTGCGATTTCCAGCCGTTCAGCGGTGTGGTCGTCAATACGCGGCCCTTCAAGGTTGAAAACACCGACGCCGATCCGGAAGATCCCAAGTCCGTTGCGGGTGTGCTCCACAATCCGCACAGCTTTACCGTAAAGGGAGCCTCATCGGCGACCGGTTTCAACATCGGTTTGGCCAAGAAGGGTGACAAGCTCGACAAGCCGGTGACCTTCCGCGGCGGTGCTGAGAAGGATGGGTATTACCGTTTGCAGTGCGATCAGCATGAGTTCATGCAGGCGTTCTTCCTGCCCGTCTCGAATGCGCACTTTGCCGTCGTGAAGGACGATGGGTCCTTTGAGCTCAAGGATGTGCCGGCTGGCAAGCACAAAGTCGTGCAAAGTCGTGGCCTGGCATCCGTTTGCCGGTAAGGGCAAGAAGATCGAGTTCGATGTGGACGTGACCGACGGCGGCACGGCCAATCTGAAGGCTGAAATTAAGTAAGCCTGGTTCCATTTTCGTGTACGTGAAGGGCAGCGGAGCAGTCCGCTGCCCTTCGTGTTTTGACTGCCGTTGCAGCCCTGCCGCCTTCTTGCCTTTCACTTTCTGATCTAGGTAAGATCTTCGCTTTCTAAGCCTTTTGGCCAAAGGATTGGTGTGTCACGAGAACTCTCGCTCGCAGAGATCTTCCAGCTGGGCTACTACTGGGAAACCAAGATCCTCTTGACGGCAGTCAAGATGGACATCTTTTCTGCCCTGGAAGGCAAGCCGAAGACGGCCGGTGAGGTGGCTGGCCGGATCAGAGCTCATGAACCGACTCTCAGCCTCCTCTTAAATGCGCTTGTGGCGATGAATCTGCTGGCTAAAGAGGGTGAACGGTACGGAAATTCTTCCATTGCGGAAAAACACCTGGTCCGGCATTCGTCCCATTATGTAGGGGACCTGCTCGTGTTACACGATGCAGAATGGAATAACTGGGGGAAGTTGGAGGAGACGATCCGAACCGGGCGCCGTTCCGTCGACCGGCATGTGTTTGAAACTGATCCTGAGTTGGGCGGGAACGTGCTGGCGGTGTTGGATCGAATCGGCCGGCAGAGCGGTCCCGAGCTGGCAAAGCGGCTTCAATTAAGCGGGCCGATCCGGCTACTGGATTTGGGCGGTGGCGCGGGGACGAATGCGATCGCATTTTGTCAGGTCTATCCCGAACTAACAGCGACGGTATTTGATCTTCCGGCGACTCTGAGAGTGACGGAGAAGACCGTGAAGGAAGCGGGGTTGGAATCGCGGATTTCGCTGCGCGCCGGTAACTTCATGACGGATGGACTCGGCGGTCCCTATGACGTCGTCCTCATGTCCGATATTCTCCACTATCAAACCTTCGAATCAAACGAAGCCTTGGTTGGAAAAGTATTCACCCATCTGGCGCCTGGTGGTCGGTTGGTCATCAAGGATCGATTTCTGGACGAGGTGGGAACGGGTCCGGCTTGGACGACTGCCTTTGCCGTGCACATCTTGGTCAACACGCAGCAGGGCGGCTGTTATCGAACCGGCGATGCGATGAGCTGGATGACCAAGGCCGGGTTTACCTCCGTCACGGAACTGGAGAAGACGGCGGTGGTGCAGGGGGTGAAAATTCGTGAAGCGTGAAACGTATTTCGTGAAGCGCAAACGGGGTTGCGAGATACGCTTCACGAGCGACGAACG
>JABMDK010000037.1 GCA_015903995.1 Nitrospira sp. | reverse complement strand
TGAACCAGGGATCCGCGCCGACACGCACGCGTTTTGGGACCGTCTCATCCCGGCAGATCCCCGCTGGCGACATAATACGGTCAATCCGGGAGAAGACAACGGTCACAGTCACCTTCGAGGGCAACTGCAAGGGCCTTCCGTCACGATTCCGTTTACTGCCGGATCGCTGTTGCTTGGAACTTGGCAGCAGGTCGTGCTCGTGGATTTTGACACGCGTGCGCGAACCCGTGAACTGGTCCTACAGGTATTCGGTGAATAGCCCGCTCGTATATGCTTGCCTGTTCCTCGTCACTTTCTTACTGAGTTCAACAGTGGTTGCGGCGGACTGGGGCAAGCCGTTGGGAGCCGTCTATGACGGTCCTGAAGGAAGACCGCGCGCTGTGACGCCTGCACCCCTGGAGCTTGGTGCTGATGAGCGAACGACGATCACGGTCTTTGAGCGAGCGACGAAGTCCGTGGTGTTCATTGCCAATACCGCCATCCAGCAGGACATTTGGTCCCTCAATGTCATGGAGGTGCCGCAGGGATCAGGATCCGGGTTCATTTGGAGCAAGCAAGGGCACATCGTCACGAACTTTCATGTCATCTATGGAGCTGATGCGATCAAGGTGACCTTGGCGGATCGGAGTGAACATCAGGCTAAGTTGGTTGGGGCCGATCCCGATCACGATCTAGCGGTGCTTCAGATACAAGTTTCGGACGGCCAGTTGGAGCCGATGGTGATCGGTTCCTCTCATGATTTGCGAGTTGGGCAAAAAGTGCTGGCGATCGGAAATCCGTTTGGGCTCGATCACACCCTGACTACGGGCGTCGTCAGTGCCTTGGGCCGGACCATCAAATCAATGTCCAATCGAACGATTGAAGGGGTGGTTCAGACGGATGCCGCGATCAATCCTGGCAACTCTGGCGGGCCCTTGCTTGATAGCGCCGGGCGGCTGATCGGTGTCAATACGCAGATTGTGAGTCCGAGTGGGGCCTATGCCGGTATTGGGTTCGCGGTTCCGGTCGATACAGTCAATCGTATCGTTCCTGAACTCATCAAGCACGGGAAGCTCATCCGTCCTGGACTGGGGGTCTCGCTGGTCCCGGATGCGATGGCGAAGCGATGGGGAATCAAAGGGGTCATCATCGGCAAGGTGACGCGCGGCGGTGCTGCGGACCGCGCCGGCCTGAAGGGGGCCCGCGAAACGATGACGGGACAAATTCAACTCGGTGACATTCTTGTCGCAGTCTCCGGAAAAACTGTGACCACCATTGACGACCTTATGGATGCGATGGAAGAACACAAGATCGGTGACCACGTCACCGTGGAAATCCTCCGTGGCAATCGGCGCGAAAAGGTGTCGGTCACGCTACAGGCCGTCAACTAGCGTGGCGGCAATTCACAACATGTGTATGGTAGGATCACTCAATTCTGTTTGGTAAAGGACTGTCTATGAGTGATCGTAGTTCTTTTGATCAGGAGACGCAGCATGACAGGAGCGATGAGCCGTCGCTGAAGACCGGGACGGATCCGCTCGAGTTGATTGAACAGTGTCTCGCCTCTTTCTCAGACGGTGATCCTCGGCAAAAGCTGCTGTACAAGCTGCGGCATGCCGTGATGCTGTCTCAAACTGCTTCTCAGCAACGTGAGTTAGAGTTCAAGAAGGTGAGTGAGG
>JABMDK010000036.1 GCA_015903995.1 Nitrospira sp. | reverse complement strand
CGTGGCCACGATCTGGGTCAGCATCGGTTGGGCCTGCTGTTTGTCATTGGCTTCATCGGTGACGTCCGCGGCGACAATGATCTGGGCCCGCGCATCGACGGCCGCTTGGCAGTTGTACCCCTGGACGACACTCCCCTTGGCATCTGACGCCGGCATGATCCGACTCTCCGGATCGGTGAAGTTGCGCTGGGCCTTTGGATGCGGCCCCGAGCGGGGCGGTTGCGGTGGCCGTCCCCGGCGTGGTCCTGCTGTCTGGCGTATCTCGCGGACCGCCTGCTTGAGGGTGGCGTCCGCTTGGGCCTCCTGCTCCAACACGGCCTTGGCCGCCCGAATCGTCTGGAGCCGTTGCTCTCGGCGCGCCAGTTCCGCGGGCAGTTCATCGCCCCGCCGGTCGGGGCCATACGCCGCATCATCCCGGGCGTCGGCGGCCTCGGCCTGCGCCAACAGTCGCTGGACTTCTGTCTGCAGCCGCGCCTCTTCTGTCACCATCCGTCCATAGCTCATCGCCTTGTGCTTCGAGGCATTCGCCTTGAGCTTGGTGCCATCCAGCGCGATATGCCCCAGTTTCACCAAGCCGGCCCGCTGGCAAAGTTGCAGGACCTGCCCAAACAGCTCGGCCAGAGCCGACAGATGCTGCTTCCGAAAATCACTCAGCGTTCGGAAATCCGGCTGCTGGTTCGCCGCCAGCACTCGAAAGGCCACATCTTCCTCCAGTTTCCGAGCAATCTGCCGCGAGGCCGGAACCCCTACGGCGTACGCATACAGCAGCACCTTCACGAGCAGCTGGGGATGATACGGAGCCGAGCCACGCGTCACCCCGCCATAGGTCATGAGGATGGGCTGCAGGTTCAATTCGTCCACCACATCCGACAGAAAGTATGCCAGGTGAGCCTCCGGCAACCACTCGCGCGGCGAGGGGGGCAACAGCCACAGCTCATCAGGGTCATAGGATCACGCAGCCTCCTCGTTCATCACAATCCTGCATCGCTGATACACGAGTCAGCGCCTGCACACAAGTGCGTGGAGGCTAATGTCGGACAGGCTCCTAGGGGGGACCGAGTAACAGGGCTTTCTGGGGGGAGGAGGGAGCCTCGCAGGGAGATGGCTCAGCTCTCATCATGGAAAAGCCGTCCCTATCAACAAAGAACGGAATCAGGCCAGCCCACCCAAGAGAATCGGTTCAAACATCTCGTTTGTCAACAGCCTGCTAGGAACGGCCGGTATCGGCGCTGACCAGACCCTCGGCGATAGCAAACCTAGCCAGTTCGAGCGCGGAGTGCAGATTAAGTTGCTCCATGACACGAGTTTTGTGGAACTCGACCGTCTTGACCGATATGTTCAAGAGCACAGCGATGTCTTTTGCACACCGGCCTTCTGCAATGAGCTGCAGCACTTCTCGCTGTCGAGGCGTCAAACCCATCACTGAGGTTCTAAGCCCTACCGAATCCTGTTGCGCGATTGAGCTGAGGACTGGTTTGATAATGGACGGCGTGAGATACGTTTTTCCCGCAAGAACCGATTCGATCGCCTGAGGGAGTTCGGAGGCAGCTGATTGCTTGAGCAGATAGCCGCTACCTCCAGCCTGGAGTGCTTCGGTCGCGAACACCGGGGAGGCGTGCATCGTCAGAAAAAGGAGTTTGGCGTCAGGCACCGACTTCTTGATCTGTCGCGCCGCGTCTACCCCGTTGAGCAGGGGCATGGAGATATCGAGCAAGATCAGATCCGGTCGCAGCCGCTCAGCCGCCTCGACCAGTGCACGACCATCCTGGACCGTCCCAACGACCTCGCACATGCTTTCGACCAATTTTTGCAGGCCAGCAAGCATGATCGAATGGTCATCAGCCATGAGTAGGCGGGGCTTCTTTGTGACGACCGGCTCGGGCATGAGAACATCCTACGCTTCCCGTTTTGCACGATGCAAGCCGCAGCGACACGGCGGGGGGTCACGTATACCCCAGCCCACGCACCACGGTTCATCCATAGTACCCATCTACTTCGAGAGGCACCCACGCGTGGATTTCCGTTCCCTCGCCAGGTTTCGTGCGAATGCGAAACGTGCCATTCAGTATACCCACTCGTTCCGCCATACTGCTCAATCCCAGCCCCTGCCGCCGAACAGCTCCATCGATCTCCTCAATGCCACGTCCATCGTCGTGGACACAAAGCCCCAGGCCCTGGCCTGTCCACAGCAGCCGCACCAACACGGTGGTGGCGTTGGCATGCTTTTGTACATTCTGAAGACCCTCCTGCAACACACGATACAGGCAGGTGGCATGCTCACGCGGGACGTTCCTGGGCACATCCCGCGCTATGAATTCCGCTGATAATCCTGTTCGTGCCGCAAAATCATGGACGTGTTCGCGCATCGCCACCTCTAGCCCAACGTACTCCAGAACCGAGGGGTGGAGCTGATGGGCCATTCGTTGTAAGTCCGTCGTCAGCTGTTCCGCCGATGCGCCGCACGCTTTAAGTTGCGACGACACCTCCATGTCCTGTGATGACGTCGAGGAAGCGAGACCGTACAGATCCAACGTCAGTGCCCCCATCCGTTGCATCACATCGTCGTGGAGATCTCGCGAGATTCGACGACGCTCCTCCTCCTGCACCGTCAGCAACCTCCCGCTCAACTCACGCAGCTGCAACTCAGATAATTTCTGTTGGGTGATGTCGGTTTGAAGCACGAACATTCCTGTGATAAGGCCGTGCTCGTCTCGATCCGGCACATATTGCGCGGCGAGCCATCGTTCGCCGGCCCCAGATACTGGCAGCCGGTACTCGAAGGAGACCGGTTGCCCTTTGAGCGCCTGATCAACGAAGGGCCGGACAGCTATGTATCCCTCAGCCCCGAGTAACTCACGCATCGTCATTTCCATGATCTCCTCACCGGCTCGTCCGAACACGTCTTCGTACCGTTTATTGACAAACCGGTAACGCCGCTCCCGGTCGATATAGGCAAAGAGGGCGGGCACATTGTCGGCAAGCGCACGGAATTCATGTTCTCTTCGGCGCATCGCCTGCTCAGCCTCCTTGCGCCAGGTGATCTCCGATTCTGCCCCGATCATCCGGAAAACCTGGCCTTGATCATTGAAAAGAGTCAGACCCCGGTCGAACACCCAGAAATAGGTGCCATCTTTCCGTTGGATGCGGTATTCCTCAGACAATCCCTCCTTCTCACCACGGAGAGCCGCCTCAAAATGGTCGAGGACCCGCTGCCGGTCCTCTGGATGGATGCGAGCCAGCCACTCCTGCTGCGATTCCGACCGGTCTTGTTCCTGGAATCCATGCATCTCCTTCCATCGCGGAGAAAAGTAGGTGGTGTGGCGGAGGAGATCACAATCCCAGATGCCGTCGTTCGTCGCCCTCGCCACCCAATCGAATCGCTCGTTGGCCTCGGCCAATGCCGCTGTCCGCTCGCGCACACGCTGCTCCAGCGCGGTGTTCATGTGCTGGAGCAACTCCTCGCCTCGTTTGCGCTCTGAAATGTCGAGCGACACCCCGCTGAATCGTACCGGCTCACCGGCGGCGTCGTAAGAAAATCGGCCATACAGTGAGATCCAGCGCGTCTCACGGCCACCGTCACACACTACCCGATGATCGATGGAAAACGGCCCCCGAGCCAATTTGGCCTGTTCAATGTGTGCCATCACGCGATCGAGATCGTCCGGATGGACCCGATCTTTCCAACCCTGTATTGAGACCGGGGCCTGATTCGGGGCGTAGCCATGCAGAAGCGCGTGTCGGTGGTTCCACCGCGCTTGGCCGGTCCGGACATCCACGTCCCACGACCCCATGTCCGCTCCTTCAAATGCCAACCGCAACCGCTCCTCGCTCTCGCGCAGCGCCCTGTCAGCATCGACAGCCTGCTGCATCAGTGTCTTGTCTCTGATCACGAGCGCCGCGACGATGAGCAGCAGTGTCGTGGCCATGGCCCGATCCCCTAGGACAGCGGTCGTCACCTCACCTGGGGAAATGGCGATTCCCAGCGACGTCAGGATGATGCAACAACCGCCTGTGACAATGGTAATTCGTCGGCCCGATGCCAGCCTGGTGATCAGAATCGGCAGCACATAGAACATTGGCACGGCGATGCCCATCGGGATGAACATGTCGAGAACGAAGATCCCTGCTGCTGCTGTTGCTGCTGCTGCAACGATCCAACCAATCGATTTTCTCTGCATCTGAGTCTTCTGTGTGGTCATATGCACCACTCCCTTGAGGAGTGCCGAAAAGAACAGGTATTACTGGCGATGCCGATGGGAATAGATCAGTCTACACCCGAATCAAGACCGATGCACTGGGACAATTCTAAGGGGGACCTCTTCTGCACTGGTGTGCAGCAGGGAGCGAGACGAACTGCCCTCCATGGGCTGGGGATAGTTCGTCGATGAACTAGAGCAGATCCTAGTTCCTTTGCCACTGTGTTCCTATTCATATTGAATAATTTAAAACCGAATCAGGCCGTTCGACCTCGTGCCTACCAGGAGATTCTATGAATAGGGCCCCCTTTCCATTGGTTGACAGTCGAGGCCCGATGGGCCAACTGTCCACGGTGAGCGATCACCACCAACGAAAGGGGGCACCGTATGGTGTACGTCGGATTGGATGTCAGTGGCAAGAGCCTGGTGGCCTATGCCGTCAATGAGCGGAAGCAGCGGGTGTTCGAGGGGGAGCAGCCGGCGTCTCGGGTGGGACTGCGGGCGCTGGTCCGGCAAATCGGTGGGGGCCCCAAGCTGGTCGCGTTTGAGGCGGGCAATCAGATGAAGTGGATTGCGGAAGCGCTGAAGAAGCTCGACGGGGTGCAGCGGCATGTGGTGCATCCGAATGAGGTGAAGTGGATCACCAAGACGGATCGGGTGGATGCGAAGAAGCTGGCGGAGTTGGCCCGCGCGGATCTGCTGCCCCGAGCCGTGCATGTGGTGGAAGGGCCAGTCCGGGAGTTGCGGGAGTTGGTGAGTGCGCGGCAGCAGTTGCAGCGCAAGCGCATCGCGTTGATCAATACGATCCGAGGCTATGTGTACCAAGAGGGGCATCGGCTCCCGGAGAAATTCTTTGCAGGGCCGACCTGGGCCGCGAAGCTCGCGCGGCTGCCGGTGAGTGCGCCGTTGCGGCTGATCATTGAGACCTTCATGACCAGCATCGCGGCGCTGGTGACCGCCGAGCAGCAACTCACTCAGCGG
>JABMDK010000035.1 GCA_015903995.1 Nitrospira sp. | reverse complement strand
AAGGGTGAGATCGTGTCTGCTGTGAAGAACTTCCGCTTTCATGAAAGCCCGCTGACGGCATTTCAGCAGGTTGAGGCTTGGACGCGTCCGATGGAAGCGGTGAACTCGGAGACAGGGAAAATGCTCGTCCCGGCCATGGTCTTGCCACGGTTTACTTTTTCCAGCGTGACCCGGTTCTAGGAGCCTGTCCGACATTGACCTTTCTACTGCGGCAAACGATCTGCAACCATCTGCGTCGTTCTCGGCCCGAAACAATCCTCAACGTATTCCAGCGAATACGCCTCCGGTTGTTCCGGGCCTTGTGCCGCTCATCCGGCCGCACATCCTTCGCCTCGTCACGAATGGCAATGTCGGGCAGGTTTCTGGCTAACTAGTTATGAATACGAATATATTTTTGCCGCCGCTGAATAAAAAGGTTGACTCTTGAGGCGATGAGGAGTAGGTACATTAATTGTATGTGAATAGGTCCGAAAGAAGGGATCCGACAGATGCCCCCCCGTTTTAATAAAGAACCCATCAACTTGATCCATCGGATTCCGTCTCAGAAGCAAATCGATGAGGCACGACCAGTGCCTCCGGCCTATGGCCAAGTTCTGCTTCAAGCCGGGGCGCTCTGTCTCAGCAAAGTCCGTAATTTCTTTTCCAATGTGGTGCAATATGTAGGGGACACTTCTGCTCGAGTCAGGAAGAAGCCGCTTGCGCTTCCGGATTGGACAAGAGAACGGCTTGACACAAGTGAACGCTTTGGAGGGCAAGGCGTGGGGCACGTGAGGGTCGTTGAGGAGCACGGGCAGGTCGCCGCCGCCTCATTGGCGCCAAACGTTACGATTCTCCAAACTCCAACTCCTGTTCAGTCAGGAGAAGTCGCGGACCTCCGGGCCTGCTTGGTCGGACAACAGGATGAGATTGCCCGGTTGACGTCGCATATTCAAGAGTTGACCTCGTTGGTGAGTGCCCAACAACAGGTCCTTGTGCATTTAGGGAAAGAACTTGAAACGGGAGAGTTTTCAGCCACATCCAACGGGACGGCGGCTGCGACAGTGAAGAGAAACCGTGTCGTTCGGAAGAAGCCGACTGTCAGTGAAGCGCAGACTCACCCGCAAGGGAATGATCATCCATTTCCCCCTCAGGACACTGAAGGCCCGTCGCTCAACATCTAGCTGGTTCACTGAGCATCAGCCGCTATCCTGCCCGTCTCCAGACGCCTTTTGGGATCAGCAAACACGAGCCAAGTTCACTTGTGACGATGAGATGGCGCCCGTGCCCCTCGTCCTCTAGTCAGGTGCCGGCCTCGTCTGCTAAGAATTTGTGGATGATCACCGGTCGGGTCTCATTGTGCGTCGTGCTCTGCCTGAGTCTGTCCGCCCTAGAGTCGGCGGAGGCAGCCGAGCGCGTGGCAAGTCGTGTCCCTCTCTTTGAGAATCTCGGGACCCTGCACCACCCGATCACTACCCGTTCCAAGGAAGCACAACGATATTTTGATCAAGGATTGCGGCTTGTCTACGCCTTTAATCATGAGGAGGCGATCCGCGCGTTTGAAGAGGCCGCCAGGCTGGATCCTTCCGCCGCGATGGCCTATTGGGGTATCGCACTGGCCCTGGGGCCAAATATCAATGTGGACATGGACAAGACTGACGAGCGACGGGCCTGGGAGGCCCTGCAGAAAGCCAGATCCTACAGCGCCCATGTGACACCTGCCGAACAAGC
>JABMDK010000034.1 GCA_015903995.1 Nitrospira sp. | reverse complement strand
AACGGTCAGACGAATCCGACGTACTCGGCCGACAATCAGTTCTGTCGCTTGATCCGGCGCAACGAGGACACGGGCGCGGCCGGGCAGGTGCAGGGCCTCTTCTACAATATCGGCACGCGTGACATCGCGGGCGTCGACCTCGACGTGAGCTGGAACGCGGAGCTGTCGAACTTCGGCTTCGACCGCATCCCGGGCGAGATCGGCGTTCGCACTTCGATCAACTTCTTGCAGCAGTGGGAATCCACGGCCGTTCCGGGCTCGGCGACGATCGACTACAAGGGGTCGCTCTTCCAGAACGGGCTCTACGATTACACGCCGTTCACGACGTTCACGTACCGCAACGACCGTCTCAGCGTGGGACTGAATTGGCGGCACCTGCCGGAAGTCGATCACCAGTCCGTGCCCGACAACCCGAACTCGGACTTCCAGCCGACGGGCTCCTACGACTTGTTCAACCTGAACGTCGGCTGGCGGTTCAATGACATGATGAGGCTCAGGGCCGGCATCGATAACCTCAGGGATCGCTGGCCGGAGGTCGTCGGACGAAACCCCGAGAACAACGCGAACATCAAGACTAACACCGGCCGTTACGATCCGCTCGGCCGCCGCGGCTACGTGGCGTTGGAGATCACCTTTTGAGGAGCGACGCGGTCGCGGGAGGGGACCCGCTCGGTCGCCGGCCGCGGAGCGTCGGTGCTTAGCCGGCGATCGATCTTACGGGGTGCGATGGGCGCGGCCGCTGGTCTGGCGGCCTGCGGTAAAGTTCCATTTGCTGCGACGTTCGCCTGCTTCTTGAGCCGAGCCTATGACTTCATCCGCATGGCTGCCGTCAGTGGCTCGAATATTAAGCTGGTGGGGACCCACGTCGGCGTAAGTATCGGCGAAGATGGCCCTTCTCAAATGGGGCTCGAAGACATCGCCATGATGGCCGCACAACCCAATGTGACCGTCCTCTATCCCTCGGATGGGAATTCGACCTATCACCTTATCGAGGCCGCGGCTCGACACAAAGGGATGGTCTATCTCCGGGCGGGCAGACCAAAGAACCCGGTGATTTATGGAGCAGACGAGCAGTTCCACATCGGCGGGAGCAAGGTCCTCAGGCAAAGCGCCGCAGATGTGCTCACCATCGTGGCGGCTGGTGTGACGCTGTTTGAGGCGTTGAAAGCCCATGACCAGCTCAAAGCGGCGGGCATCGCCGTCCGTGTCATCGATCTCTACAGTATCGCCCCGATTGATCGAACAACCTTGCTGGAGAGTGGACAGGCGACCCAGCGCCGAATCCTCACGGTCGAAGATCACTATGCCCATGGAGGCCTTGGGGATGCCGTCCTCAATGCCGTGAGTACCGAAGGGATGTCCGTGCACAAACTCGCCGTTCGCGAAATTCCACATAGTGGAAAGCCCGATGAACTCATCGACCATTACGGGATCGGCGTACGGTCCATCGTGGAAGCGGCAACAGCCATCGTCAAATAAGACACAGGGGCTTCAGATCATTCGGAAACCCATGAGACCCAGGATGCGTGATTTCGCATGATTGGACGATACCCAATTATTCGGCCACAGCGGCCCCCATCTGAATGACGTTTTCACATTTTTGAGAAAAAACTGTGGTATAGTTTACGCCGAGCAGAGTACTACGTTGAACACGTTGATCGACGTCAACATAAGAAGACAGGCAGGTCAATCTACAACTCAAGAGGAGGTACGAATGACGAGAAGGACTATCAGCGTCTCTATGGTTGCAATGCGGTGTGCCCTGATTCTTTCGGGAGGCCTGGCCTCCGCCGAAGATCTCTCACCCATAGCCCCGGTTCCAGCCGACTATGCGGGAAAACACATGCCCGCCGGTGGATGGACCGATCCGAAAGCCATCGAAGAAGGTGGGAAAATTTACCGTGGGGAGTTCAATACCGACATTAATTGTGCGAGTTGCCACGGCAAGGATGGCAAGCCGGTCAAGAAGGGGGCGCGGGACCTCCGAGACCCGAAGAACACAACGCGGTACTCCGACAGCTATTGGTACTGGCGCGTAGCGGAAGGAATTCCAAAGACGAAAATGAAGGCGTGGAAGGGGCTTTTGTCGG
>JABMDK010000033.1 GCA_015903995.1 Nitrospira sp. | reverse complement strand
GCCATTCTCGGCACAGCCGATCCCGATAAGCGATGAGCTCTGGCATTTCATATCCCGTATCGATATGCACCAATGGAAACGGCACATGGCCGAAGAAGGACTTTCGTGCCAGCCACAGCAGTACCGTTGAGTCCTTGCCCATGGACCACAGCATCGCCAGATCGTCGAAGTGCTTGTAGGCCTCGCGCAGGATGTAGACGCTTTGATCTTCAAGCGCACGCAGGTGTTTCATGGTGTAGGTCTACTCGTTCGGTGTTGATATCAGCCCCATCGGGTCAGTCTTACTGCTGAGCTCTGAGTAGATCGGTTCAATCGTACCCATCAAGAGAACGAGCCCTCAGGGCCGGAGACTCACGTGATAGTCCATGCCGGCCCCTGGAATTTTCTGGATCCGGACTTCGCTAAAGCCGGCTCCTTTACATAGGGTTTGAATGCGAGCGTCGTCATAGAAGTACACCGGGCAGTTTCTCAGGTCATACCGCACCTTTCGGAAAGGGGTGCGGAACCAATGCGTACTTGGAAAAGATAACACCGCCAGACGCCGCACCACAGGGCGAAGGGCTTTTAAAAAGCTCGATGCGTCCTCGACATAGTCCATCACCCCCATCACAATCGCATAGTCGTGAGGTTCCACCGACGTTCCCGGAAACAATCCCTCCATCAGCGTACAGCGGTTCTCAGCTACGCCTGCCTGGGCCAACCGTTGGCGTACCAAGGTCAGCATGTTGGGAGCCGGATCAAGGCCCGTTACCCGTTCGGCCCCGCGTCTGAAGGCCTCCACAATATATGGCCCCGATCCGCAGCCCACATCCAGCACCGTCCGCCCGGCCATCGGTTCCAGCTTTTCAAACGTCAGGGCGTAGCGTAGAAACATGTCACTTCGAAACTTGCCGTCGATCCATCGCATGAAGGGGTTGCGTTTTTGGTCATAGATGGTGTCGAAGGTCTCGGCGAAACTATTAAAAAACGTGGCAGCATTATGCTCCTGATTCATGCTCGGCTCCTTTATTTGGCGGTTGACTCAACAGGCGACAATCAGGTCCCTTCTCTCGGTCATGAATCGATTCAATAGGCTGCGGGTTTCGAAAATGTCCGGTTCGATACAAGATCCAGAATGTGGAGACCGTCAAACTGCGCATCGGTCGAGCCCAGTGCGACCAGCCCCACTTGGCCTTCTCTTGGGAGGATAGCATCATCGACGGCTGCGACTTGGGCGCCGTCGATGAAGACAGCGAGGCGGCCCTTATCAAGGTGCAAGAAGTTGATGCGTTGAACCCGTATCGTATGCCATGGCTTAGGGGACAGCTTGGTCGCCACTTGCCCCAACACGGTTGTTACGCCGTCAGTGACGCGACGAGTCGTGACCAAGGCAGAGTGCCCAATAGCCCCACCACGAGCCCGACAACGACGGCACGAACGAGGGCCGGCATTCGCCTCCAGCGATTCATCAGCTCATCCGCCTAACGACCACGGCGCTGTTGCCGCCGCTCTATCGGAGCCGCCACCCCACGCGGAGGCTC
>JABMDK010000032.1 GCA_015903995.1 Nitrospira sp. | reverse complement strand
TTCCAGAAAAGACCATGTCGATCCCGATGGATTATCAATGGGATACCTACGCCTCAGTCCGATGTTGCTCATGGGGATGGGCAACATGGGGTGATCGCTGGAAACGCGTCGATTGCAACATGGACTATTATGCGACATTCGTGCGCGATCGTGGCGAGCAGGAATCGTTCAATCAGGGCGGCCCCGACATGAGTGGGATGCTAAAAATGCAACATGAAGGCCGTATTGACTCTTGGGCGATTCGATTCTGTTATGCCCATCACGCCAATCAGATGCATTGCATCTATCCGGCCAAGACTTTGGTGATGAATATTGGATTGGATCGTTCAGGCATTCATAGCGGCGTTGATCCCAGGCTTGAGCATACATCGGTTGATAGACAATGGGTACCAAGCGCGTTTTGCCCAGCCGCCAATATTGATGCACGGATTGCTCGCAGTTTTTACGATGCCTTTAAATCTCCCAAGCGCTCGCTGGTCGCACGCATTCTGCAACGCTTCAGTATGTAGGGCGAGAGGGGATGTGGTTGGCGGTGGCGTTAAACGGCTTCCCCCCAACGTAGTATCCAAAGTCGCACGTCGCGATCCACTCATATGAGTCGCTCTTTAGATAGTTCGAGTTCTCAAGGCCTGGTGTTAGTGAACCTGGCCTGTGGCTCAGTATTTCATCCGGCATGGCGCAACTTCGATGTTACGCCGGTTACTCCACAGGTGAAGTACCTGGATATTCGGCGGCGGTTGCCGTTTGAAGACGCGTCTGTAGATGTCTGTTACGCCGCTCACGTGCTTGAACACTTAAGGCGTATTGATGCAAGGGCACTCCTGGCTGAATGCTATCGCGTGATAAGGAAAGAGGGAATCATTAGATTGGTTGTGCCTGATCTGGAATCGGTTGTGCGTGATTATTTGAGGCTGTTGGAAGCGGTCGAAGGTGGTTCGATCGAGGCCCAACATGATTACGAGTGGATTCTTATAGAGATGTTGGATCAGCTGGTGCGGCACAATTCGGGTGGTGCTATGTCCAGTTATCTTAGAGGAGGTAAACTGCCCAATGCAAAGTTCGTCATCTCGCGCATCGGGCTTGAGGCTGAACGTTTGATGGACGATGGGGAAGGTTACAAGGCAGCTTCCCGCAAGCGCAATATCCGAAACGTGAGGCATTATCTTCGACGAATAAGAGAAGAAATAGTCGCGCTGCTGGCTACTGTGTTCTTAGGGAAAGATGGATCGCTTGCGGTGAGAGAAGGGATATTTCGTCGGTCCGGCGAGGTGCATCTTTGGATGTACGATCGATATTCGCTCCGGCAACTTCTTGAAACATCTGGATTCCGGAATGTGCGATGTTGCCAGGCAGGGGAAAGCTCTATTCCAGGGTTTCAAGATTATCAACTTGATACAGTTGAAGGGCGAACTCGAAAGCCAGATTCGCTTTTTATGGAAGCAAGCAAATAGCCTTGAAAAGTTCCCTCTCTATGTTCTTTATTTTCTGTGGCGCGATGTACTCGCTGTTGCAC
>JABMDK010000031.1 GCA_015903995.1 Nitrospira sp. | reverse complement strand
CGCCTCCTCGACCAAGGCTCGCCCATCTTCGACCGTGCCGACCACCTCCCCTTCCTCCTCAACCAGTCTTCGAAGACCGGCCAGCACGAGCGAATGGTCCTCTGCCATGAGGATGCGAGGGCGAGTCACGGTGTCTGCTCCTGGAATGGAATCCAGGCACAGACCTTGGTCCCGTCCGCCGGCCTGGAATGGATGTTGAGAAATCCGTTCAGCAACCGCAGCCGCTCCTGCATGCTGATCAGCCCCAACCCCTTCTGATGACCACTCTTGTCGTGCTCGTCGAATCCCTTGCCGTTGTCGATCACAGAGAGGCCGATCCCTTTCGATGAGCCGCTCAGCTTGACCAACACCTCTGTGGCCTTTGCGTGCTTCGCGACATTCTGAAGACTCTCCTGGAGGACACGAAAGAGGCAGATGGACCAATCAAACGGGATCGACCTGGGAAGGTCTTTGGTCTTCAAGGTGATACGGAGCCCCGTCCGCTCAATCGCCTTGTGAATATGGTCCTCGATCGCCGCTTGCAGCCCCGCGTGTCGCAGCAGAGGCGGGTGCAGCTGGTAGGCTAAATCGTGAAGATCGCTGGTCAGCTGCGTCAGTTCTTCGCAAACCGGCTCCAAGGCTTTCCCGATCAACTCGGGCAAGCGCGGGGGGTGCTGTTGGAGTGAAGCCACCTCGAGCACCAGTGCGGTCAGCCGCTGGCTGAAGTCATCGTGCAGATCGCGCGCGATCCGCTGGCGCTCGCTGTCCTGCACCATGAACAACTTGTCAGTGAGCACTTGGAGTTCGTGTCGTTTTTCTTCGAGTGCGAGCTGGTTCTGCTGCATGGCCAGCTCGGACCGCTTCTGAGCTGTGATATCCGTCATCAACGCCAACACCCCTCTGATCCGGCCGGTCTCATCGCGGTCGGGCAAACAGTGCACGTTTATCCAGCGGTCATCGCCGTTCGGCAAGACCATCGGATAGAGAAAGGACACCTCCCGGCCCGCGAGTGCCTCCCGGAGATGGGATTCGATCGTGCTGAAATTGGCCTCACCCACCACATCCTTGACGAATTGTCCGCCAAGCTCAGCCTGAGGGCGGCCAAAGAGCTCTTCATACCGCTTGTTCACAAAGCGATAGCGCAATTCCGTATCGACATAGGAGAAATAAGCTGGGACATTGTCCGCCAGGAGATGGAATTCCTGCCCTCGCTTGTGCAAGGCAGTGCTTGCGCTCGGTAATCTCCGCTTGCAGCCACTCGTTCAAGCGGCCCAGTTCGGCCGTCCGTTCGGCAACGCGTTCCTCCAACTCCTCATGGGCACGACTCAGCGCCTCTTCGGCCCGCTTCCGCTCGGTGATGTCGTTGCCGATTGTCAGCAAGCAAGGTTTACCTCCCAATGTGATCAGGTCCGTTGAAATAATAAATTGGCGCCGTTCTCCATCTTTCATCCGCATGGACACTTCTAGATTCCGGACCTTCCCTTCGGCCTTCAGTCGATCGATGAATTGGACCCGCTCTTGAGGATCAGGCCAAATCCCCAGCATCAACGTCGTTTGCCCCACCACCTCGTCGCGTTGAAACCCAAAGATCTCCAAGCAGGCATCGTTGACTTCGAGACAGCGCCCCGAGTCCAGCTCGGTAATCCCGATCGGATGGGGACTCGAACGGAAGGCCTTGGCAAACAGCTCTTCTCCAACCGACCCGACTGAGCTACGCCATGGAGTTGTGCCTGTGCTTCGCGCAGTCAGGGCTGGCCTTCTCTTCGGTGAAGATTTCTGCTTGATCGCTTTCGGTGGCATAGCAGAGAACCAATTGTAGGCCTCATCATGGAGACCAAACAAGAGCACCACGCTGCCGAACGGCTGGATTAGTAAGGATCCAGTAGTACTTACACACACATGGCTAGGAAAACGCCTCGTATCGGGAGATCCACGGCGGTGCTCATCCCGGCTCACTGGTCTATCGCCCGGTGCCTCAGTGGGTTGTCCTCGTTGGAAGACACCAGGGAAATCCCTGCTGCATCTTGCACCAGTCGCACAGTTTCCGTTGTTGCAAATAGCTTCAGCCTCGCCTCTCTGTGAGCAAATCCTTTTACGCCTTGAACCACAGAAATTCTCACGACTTCTCATCGAGCCTGGCATGCACCTCGGTTCGGCATGGCCATTGCTCACACTGCTGCCAGGAGCAACTCAAACCGCGGCACCGGCGGGAACCTCGGACTTCCGGAGAGGAGAGGCACATGATTAGTCAATCACATCCTTGCCGTCGCTGTGGCGGACTGATGATCGAGACCTATTCGGATCTGCTCAGCCCAAGCGAGAAGGGCAAAGACGAGTTTGGTTGGCGCTGTATCAACTGTGGGGACTATATCGATCGGCAGGTCCTCGCAAATCGTGCCCATGAGCTCCACAGTGAACCGGCTTATCGGCCTGGACACGCGCTGACGACTGGTGGGAGGCAGAGCGGGAGATTCTGAGCCGCGCTCAGCCATGAGTGATGACAGCCTCTGGAACCAGGCGGTGCAACCCCGCTCCCCCTTGACGCACACGAGCAGTTCCAGCTTGGTCAACTTCGCCTCATCCACGGCCTAGTTTCTACTGCCCTATTCCGCCACAGTGATTCACTAACCGGGCTGATCCAGACGGGTCAGCTGCAGCGATTGATTTTTCACAAAGGACGGTTATCTTAATAGTGAGCGGAGGCCTCGGTG
>JABMDK010000030.1 GCA_015903995.1 Nitrospira sp. | reverse complement strand
GGCCGGCAAGGTGAAGTTGTTCGCGATGATCGAAAAGACGAGCGTGTCGCCGCTCGCGGTGTCGACATAACCGGCAATCGCGCGAGCGTTGTCGACCGTGCCGGTCTTCGCTCTTACTCTGCCCTCGGCCGGCGTCCCGGCCAGCCTTCTCGACAGCGTTCCGTCGCGTCCCGCAACGGGGAGGGTGTCGGCGAACGCGGAGGCGTGGCGTGGAGCCGCACGCATCCTCTGAAGGACCGCGACCAGGACTTCTGACGTGACGTAGTTGTACCGCGACAGTCCCGATCCATCGGCAATGACGTAGCTGTCGGCGGCGAGATCCCAGCCCGCCAGCACACCCGCGGCCTTGTCCCGGCCGCCCATGGCGCGCAGCAGCATTTCGGCATACTGGTTCTGACTGACCTTCATCATGGGCTGGTCTTCAAGTACCCACTCGCCGCTCTGATTGATCAACACATACTGCTTATCTCTCGTCTTCACTGACAATATGGCCAGGTCCGTATAATCGAGACCGAGGAGTCGCTTATCCTGAACATTGAAGAGATCTCGTGTCAGGTCCTTGATCAAAACAGGGTTAATGCGATAGAGCGGCCCATCCGCTGTGGTCTCTGCAATCGCCTCACCACTCTGAAGGTCGGGTTGATAGAGGCGGACCGACTGGTCGCCTGCCGCGGTCGACAGGGTGACTTTTACTTTTTGCGTCGTGAGGGTCGTAGCGACGGTGTCTCGCGCCGGTCCTGGGTCGATGATGCTCAGGGCTTTCAGATCTTCCAACCGAAACATCAATGACCGAACCTCATTCTGGTCAGCTTCCGCTTCGACAGGATAAACGATCTTCCATGAGGGCCGAGGCTTGTTTTTCGCGATGTTGTCGATCACGATTTCGGTGGTTGGGTAAGTCAAGCGGACTCGTTCGACATCGTTTTGGGCAAATCGCAAGAGCTCCTTCCGACGGAAGGTCATCAAAGATTTATTGATGAAGTCCTTCGGCGCGAGGGTCGTCAACAACACGCGCCGATCTGATGCACGAAGGATGTACAGGGTATTGGAGAGGGGTCCGCTGTCGCCGATGGAAATTGTTTCCTGCTGTGTTCCCGTCGTGACGGTCAGGGTGGTGACCGGCGGTTCAAGCCCGAACGGCGCCAAGGTGGTGGTCTGCTCTTCGAGGGTCCGGGTGATGGTCCCTGTTACCAGCGCCCGAATCAGCGATTGTACTTCCCGATTGTCGGCGTCTGTTTGGAGTGGAGCCACGATCGACCATTTCCCCGGTGCGTCCAGCTTGAACTTGATCGGTCCCTGAGCGGTGGTGATCGAAAGCCCGGTAATCGCGGTCTCCGGGAACGGTAGAAGTTGCTTCTGCGCAGTGTCCTGCTTCTCTTCTCGTTCTTTGGTGGGGAGCTCCACGAGGTAGAGATAGCCGCCTAGCCCAGCGAGAATCACCAGCATCAGGACTGTAGGCAGGTACCGTGGCATAGGCTAGAGGCGTCTGCGCTTTCTCCATACGATGATGCCGGTGAGCAACGTCAGGAGGGGAAGGAAGACGACCTGAATATAGATCAGTGTCCGTTCTTGGGTGGGGTTGGGTGTGAATGGCCGCAACGCCGGCTCTTTCGGTGCGATGGAAATCAAGTCTCGTTCCTCGGCCAGCCACCCCATCGTATGGAGAAAGAAGTCGCTGTTGCCGGGAAAATTAAAGAAGGCATTGGATACGAAGGTAGAGTTGCCGATCACTGCGATGGCCGGGCGAGCTGCGCCTTCTTCGGGCGCCTTCTTTGGCGACAATGCAGCGGCCATGGGGAGCGGCCCTTTCGCATCTTCCTTTTCACTTAAGCTCACGACGCGGCCTTGCATGTTCGTTTCAGCCCAGCTGTTCGGCGACGTGCGAGCCAGCGGCACGAAGTCCCAGTCTTTGCCGACTTGCTCATCGAAGGTCACATGCCGGGAGAGCGGCAGCAGCACGGCGGATGTGAGGTCCTGCGTGATCTCATGTTCAGTAAACGTTCTGACCAATAATGCGGTGAGGTCGCCTTGGGCCAACCGATCTTGCAGATCCACTAGTACGCCTGAGCCCAGACCAAGGCCCCAATGGGCGAGTAACGATTCCAAGCCGGTTTGGGTATCGGGATCGGCCAATACCAGGAGATGGCCACCTTTCTCCACGTACGCCCGAATACGGTCCTGCTCCTCTTTCGTCACGGAACGGCGTGGACCGGCTAGCACCAACACCGCTGTGTTGTCCGGCACAGCGGACTCCTTGAGGAGTGAAAGGGTGCCGACGTCGTACCCTTGTCGAATCAGGGCTTCTTTGGCGATTGAAAGGCCATTGCGTTCTTTGTCCTCGAGATTCAATTCGCTGTGGCCTTCGACAAAGACGATACGTTTTTTGGAATCCTTGGAGATACGAATCAAGGCACCGGTCAACTCGACCTCAGACGGTGACGTGACGCGGATGGTCTGCCCATCGCTCTCGAAAATGGCCGTGTCGGTTCGGAAGATCCCATAGTTCTGGGCTATCTTGGGCTGTTTCTCGGGATCGATGAACTCCACGCTGAGTTTGGGAGAAGCTTGTCGATAACTCTCCAGTCGTTCCTTAAAGGCTTGATAGCCGGGATCCTTTTCCCGAGTGAACACGGTGATTTTGACGTCGCGCGGCAACGTTCTGAGGACACGATAGGTTTGCGGCGCAAGCGTGAAATTCT
>JABMDK010000003.1:68119-71970 GCA_015903995.1 Nitrospira sp. | reverse complement strand
GATTCATCCCGCCGACAGCCATGGCGACAGGCGCTGGGAGCTTGATCAAGGTGCGACGCTCTACGACGTGACCCACTTGGCCTGCCGCTCTGCACGCTACACACCAGCGACGGTGGGTGGCTCATGCTCGCCGGCTTACGCCAAGCAGTCAGCATTTCCCGTTGCACCAGGAGGCGCGATGCCTCCGATCGAGGGCTGTACAAAGCAAGACTATGCGGTGCTCATCGTGATCGGTATGGGCGTAGAAGACTGACCCGCAGTGGCACACCGACAGCTTTAATTGTAAACATCAATAACAACCTCCTTGTCGTCCCCTAACTTTCAGCAACGAGTTGGAAACGGCCCGGAGAAGGGGAGCGTGAATCACAATCAAATCCTGTTCGTTACTTAAAGACTCCCGACCCTCTTTTTCTTAGGAGCAACCTGACAAAACATTGACAGATTCCTCTTCTCACACCGTCAATATTGACGCAAGTCTCTACTCCATTTAACTACGTATATTCAGAATCCCTGAAATGCTGACATCTGACCATTTGGCGCAGCTTTTGCTTCACATCTCCGGCAGCAGTACACGTAATCACCCTGGGAGGGATCAATGAACTGTCCGAAGTGTAAAGGAATGATGATACTGGAGCGGTTCTCGAACTTCTTTGTGGTATTTTATGCATGGAAATGCATCAACTGCGGCGCGATCATCGATCGCACCATTTCCAATAATCGCCGAAAGAGTCTGGCCGTCCGTGCAGCTCAGGCCGTGGGCGCGCGTTAGAAGGTCAACGTATAAGGGGTCGGGAGTCTTTTTTGACCATCTCACTACTCGCGCCCTAAACCTTAGCGTCAGACGCCTGTCTTTTCAGATTTTTATTTTGGCTTAGTTGTGAGACCACTCTCAGCCTGACTAATACGTGCAGAATCTGCTGTTGCAACCTTGCAAATATGTCGAAGTCCATCGCGACAGGGGTGACGAAGTAGCATTCCTCCACAACACATGCACGATGAAACACTTCAGCATACCGCGTCCCCGGTATACGGGCGAGGATCGGACGGTCGGCGCTTTGCCCTCGTTGTTCGATGAATCGAATATCTCGCTTGGCGTCGCGTGCCGCGAGGCGGATGCTGTTCCAGAGATTGGTCTCTGAGGTGGAGTGAGAACACTACATGTGACCAGAAACCCGTCCGGCTTGAGCAGCTTCAGGTCCAGCAGAGCCATGGCGCAACCAATGGTAGAGCTGTCGGGGAAGCTTGAGTTTTGAAAGCGGCGACTTCCTTACAAATTGAACCAGATAGCAGCAGAATAAGGCTTTTCTCGTAAATCTATACCCCATGCCTTGTGCAACTGCGTTGACGCAAGGATTGCACATCCCACAAGGCCTGCCGTTGATCGGCTCATGGCAAAACCATGACTTTTCCAGGATTTCAATAAACCCATGTTTTTTGGCAAGATCTCTCATTTGCACTTTTGTGTAGTCAAGGATAGGGAACTCAAATCGCGCAAATAGCTCCGCATCGCCTGCTGCACCTTGCTTTATTCTATAGGTCCCCAGGGGAGTTCGTTCAACATTCGCTTTCAAGAATAAAGTTAAATCGATACCGTCTTTTTTTTCATATTCATCTTTCTCGATGCCAAGTTCCAAGGCGGTCAAGTTTCTGGATTTGGCGTAACGCGCTAACCAGTCATATTGCTTCGCCAACTCCATTTTCTCTCTTAGTCGCTTCCAGGCGTCTGTTATTTCCGCATCCTGAGGTATCTCACTTCCAGACGTTATTTGGAGGTTAGCGATTCGATCATACACTTCCTTGTTATGCATCCTCAGCGAATCTTTTATTCTCGATATCGCCCGTAGCTCTTGCAGACTTGATGGCCGGCCTGTATCGACGATGTAGTGCGGTACGACTCTCTTGCCCTCGACCCACGCCGCGTATAAGACCCTGAAGGTCGAGTCCCACCCCCCTGTCCACAGGATTTGGGCGCATTGGTCACCCGCCTCTTGTTTCATATCCTGATCGCCCATATGAGAGGACTACCTCCGCACTTGCTTTTTTATTCTAGGCGGTTTCAAGTTCCAAGCGCAACAGGTGAATGATGGCGCACTTGGAACTTGAAACCGCCCTGCGAAAATTCTCCAGAGCTGTTTCAGTAGACCTCATCACCAGATTCAATCTATTTCTTTGTTAGTACATCCGCCAACTGGGGAGATCTCTAGAAAAGAATTGATCCGGTTACTGGCAACGACGTTCAGCTTGCCCCCTATGAGTGCTCCGCATGTCTTGACGTGACCGAATAGAATGTAAACCACACTTATACTCTATTCAATGCACGCATTTTATGCACGCCTTCCTAAGGAGTGGTGATTTTGAAGACGAAGAGGCTGCTGAATGAAACCACCACCAAGAATGCCCAGAGGTTTTGTAAACGATGATCTCCACAACACCTGCACGATAAAGCACTTCAGATACCGTGTTTCCGGCATGCTGGCGAGGATGGGATGGTCGGCGCTGTGGCCCCGTTGTTCGATCAGCCTGATCTCGCGCTTGGCGACGCGGGCCGCGAGGCGGATGCTTTTCCAGGGCCTGCTTCTGAAACAGGATGCGAGCAGGAGCTGGTCACCGGAATCTCTTCCGGCTTCATCAACTTCAGATGGAAGAGCTCTCATCATGCCAGGAGATCCAAGCCACACACCGGAGCAGGTCATGAGTGGCTGAGGTTCGTTGGGCCACGCAGTTAGGATTTCTTTTTTAATCCTAATGTTGCGGCAACGAGAGCCAGTGGTCGCCCCTGTCGATTTTTGGGGTCTGCCTTGGCTCTGCGCAAGTCTCGAAGATCATGATAGTCGTCGACCTCTTCTTGCAGCCGAAGGAAATCCTTGTACGGTATAACGGCAAATTCTTTCTTGCCGTGTTTTTCTATGATTTGCGCTTTCATACAGCTACCGGTAGGCCTCCTTCCGATGCAGAATTCGATAAATAATGATTTTGTTCCCCACGATTTCAAACAAGACCCGCCACACTCCGATCCGGAGACGATACTCAGGCAACACACTAGCCAGTTTTTTGATATCGCCCGTCAATCCATCCTCCAGGAGAAATAACCCATCGACAATCCGCTGCGCATCCACCTTGGAAAGCGACGCCAAATCTTTTTCGGCTCGCTTGCGTATTTCAATTTCGTATCGCACTTATTTGGATTCAGGCCATGTCGCTCTAGTGCTGGTATCTCTCTATGTCATGGACATCCGCAACCGTTCTCTCAGCGGAACCTGACCCCTCCGAGAATAACAAAGTCTCGCCTGTCTTTCCATGTATTGCACGCCCTTCGACGCGTATGAGTCTGGCATGCTGATTGACTTATGCTGTTGATATACACACTACATCAAAGAGAGCCGTCAGCTACAACACCTGCATAATGAAACACTTCAGATACCGCGTTTCCGGCATGCTGGCGAGGATGGGATGGTCGGCGCTTTGGCCGCGTTGCTCGATGAGCCGGATCTCTCGCTTGGCGTCGCGTGCCGCGAGGCGGATGCTCTTCCACAGATCCGCCTCAGAGACAGGATGGGAGCAGGAACTGGTCACGAGAAACCCTTCCTGCTTCAGCAGCTTCAACCCCAAGAGATTGACATCCTTATACCCGGTCAACGCACCGGCCAAGGCCTGCTGGCTGCGTGCAAAAGCCGGAGGATCGAGGATCACCAGGTCATAGCGCCGCCCAGCCTTCACCAGCTTGCGCATCTCCTCGAACGCATCGGCTTGGCGATAGGTGCAGCGATCCTCCACCTTGTTCAGCTTGGCCTGTGTTCGGGCCATGGCCAGTGTATCCGGACTGACATCGAGGCCCTCCACTGAGACGGCTC
>JABMDK010000003.1:63520-68019 GCA_015903995.1 Nitrospira sp. | reverse complement strand
ACTGCTGGTCGGGCCGCATCCCCTCCTCTCGTTTCTGGACAGTTTTCGGTACCCACTGGCCGGTGAATTCGCCATGGTGCGGGATCTGGCTTGGATCAACCGTATTCCCGGCGACTGGGGGTTGGAGGTCGGCATGCTGGCCGAGGTGTACCGCAATTGCGCGCTCCGCCGTATTTGCCAAGCCGATATCGCCGATGCCTATGAACACAAGCATCAAACGCTGTCGACACACAACCCGGATGCCGGCTTGTTGAAAATGTGCGTGGACATTACGAAATCCCTATTCCGCAACCTGGCGAGCGAAGGGCTGGTCCTCTCGGAAAGCACACTCAAGACCTTGCGGGCCACGTATCTCCAGGCCGCCCAAGAAGCCATCAGTCGGTACGAAAATGATGCGGCGATCAACAGTTTGCGCTTTGACCGCCATGAAGAGCGGCGCGCCGTTGAAGTATTCCTGCGCGGCATGACGTTGGCAACGGACAGTTTCCTCGGCGACCCATTGGGCGTCCCCATGATCTCGAACTGGAGCCGGGTGACCCATGCCGTCCCAGATATTTTTCATCGGCTCATGGACGCCGTGGAACAGGACCACGCCTGGGATCCTACGGCGGAAACCAGGCAACCCGTCTCATGAATACCAGCTTGATCCCACTTACCGCTGAAACCGAAGACCTGCTGGAAGCCGTGCGCAGTGCCGACATTCTGGTCGGTATTCCGAGTTTCAACAATGCAGGGACCGTCGGCCATGTCGTCCGCGCCGTGGGAGCGGGGCTGGCAAAATACTTTCACGGCCATCGTGCCGTCCTGGTCAACGCCGACGGCGGCTCCACCGACGACACTCCCACCATCGTCGCCCATACCATGGTCGACCTGGAGCCCCTCTTTATCAGTGATCGGCAGAGCACGCTCCACCGGATTGTCACGCCCTATCATGGAATCCCAGGCAAGGGTAGCGCGTTTCGTACGATTTTTGAGATCGCTCGGCGGCTCAAAGTCAAAGCCTGTGCCGTCGTCGATTCAGACGTCCGCAGCATCACCCCCGAGTGGATGGAACTGCTCCTTCATCCGATTATCAAAGAAGGCTACGACTATGTGGCCCCATACTATCGACGCCACAAACCATCACCAACAGCATCGCCTATCCTCTTACCCGAGCCCTCTACGGGCAGGAGGTCCGTCAGCCGATCGGCGGAGATTTCGGATTCACCGGAGAGCTGGCCCAACACTATCTCGAAAAGCACGTCTGGGAGTCCGATGTGGCGCGCTTCGGAATCGACATTTGGATGACGACCGAGGCCATTACGAGCGGAGCCAAGGTGTGTCAGAGTTTTCTCGGGGCCAAGATTCATGATCCCAAGGACCCTGCCGCCGACCTCTCCTCCATGTTGCGGCAGGTGGTGGGTGCCTTGTTCGCCTTGATGGAAGCCCATGCCCCCACCTGGCTCCCCATCACAGACTCGCGAAAGGTCCCTCTCTTTGGCTTCCAGTATGAGGTGGGCGTTGAGCCGGTGAATGTTAACGTCGAACGGATGGTGGACTTATTTCATCTTGGGCTCACGGACCTGCATGATATTTGGGCGCGCATGCTCTCTGAAGATGCACTGGATCAGCTGTCTCGCCTTCGAAACGTTCCTCCCCGGGATTTCCGCATTCCCGACTCACTGTGGGCTCAAATTATTTATGATGCCGCCCTCGCGCATCATCGAAGCGTGCTCCCACAAGAACATCTTCTGAAAGCGCTGACCCCTCTCTATTTGGGAAAAACTGCGTCCTTCGTGTTGGATAGCCAGGGGTTGACGACATCAGAAGCCGAGCACCTCATCGAAGCGCTGTGCCGGACGTTCGAGAAACAGAAAGACTATCTTGTGACTCGTTGGCCTCAGTCTCATGATGCGCACGAAGTCACCAGTGCTGCCCTCGCGAGGCCAGAAAGGAGCCAGCCATGACCTCAACATGGGAACATACGCTACTCGGACCAGTCGCGGCTCTCGGTGAACGCGTTTTCGCTATTCTCCCCAATGTCCTGGCCATGATGATTCTCTTGCTGGTTGGTCTGGGCGCAGCCTGGGGTATGGGGCATTTGACGGAACGGCTGCTTCGCGTCATCGGCCTGGATCGACTCTGCGATCGAATCGGTATCGCGGCGGCCCTGCTGAGGGGAGGCATCAAAGCCGATCCGTCTTACATCATCGGCCGCATTACCTACTGGTTGATAGTGATCTTTGCCACCACGGCATCGCTGGGCGCACTCGATGTGGCCCCGATCAATGAAGCAGCGCACTCACTCTTGTCCTATATTCCCCATTTGGTCACAGCGGCCGTGATCGGGATCATCGGCTATCTCGTCTCGAATTTCGTGTCACAGGCCGTCCTCATCGCTGCCGTGAACGCGGGGTTGCCTCCTGCCCGCTGGATCGCAGCCGGGACACGTTGGGGCATTCAGCTCTTGACGGCGGCCATGGCGCTCGAACAGTTGGGGATTGCTCAGCACATCGTCGTCGTCGGATTTGGCATTACCTGGGGAGGCCTCGTCCTAGCCGCTGCATTGGCCCTGGGGCTGGGTGGCAAGGATCTTGCGCATGCCGTCCCGGATATTTTCCACCGGCTCATGGACGCCGTGGAACAGGACCATGCCTGGGATCCTACGGCAGAAACCAGGCAACCTGTCTCATGAATACCAGTTTGATCCCACTCACCGCTGAAACCGAAGACCTGCTGGAAGCCGTACGCAATGCCGACATTCTGATCGGCATTCCCAGTTTCAACAATGCAAGAACCGTCGGCCATGTCGTCCGCGCCGTCGGGGCGGGGCTGGCCAAATACTTTCACGGCCATCGTGCCGTCTTAGTGAATGCCGACGGCGGCTCCACGGATGACACCCCTGCCATCGTCGCCCATACCATGGTCGATCTGGAACCTCTCTTTATCAGCGATCGGCAAAGCACGCTCCACCGAATTGTGACGCCCTATCACGGGATTCCAGGTAAGGGCAGCGCGTTTCGCACGATTTTTGAAATCGCTCGGCGGCTCAAAGTCAAAGCCTGTGCGGTCGTCGATTCGGATGTCCGCAGCATCACCCCTGAGTGGATGGAACTGCTCTTGCATCCGATCCTCAAAGAAGGCTACGACTATGTCGCCCCATACTATCGACGTCACAAGTACGACGGCACTATCACCAACAGCATCGCCTATCCTCTGACCCGGGCCCTCTACGGACAGGAAGTCCGTCAGCCGATCGGGGGAGATTTTGGATTTACTGGAGAACTGGCGCAACACTATCTCGAGAAGCACGTCTGGGAGTCCGATGTGGCGCGCTTCGGAATCGATATTTGGATGACGACCGAGGCGATTACGAGTGGAGCGAAGGTGTGTCAGAGTTTTCTCGGGGCCAAAATTCATGATCCGAAGGACCCAGCCGCCGACCTCTCCTCCATGTTGCGGCAGGTGGTGGGAGCGTTGTTTGCCTTGATGGAGGCCCATGCCCCTACCTGGCTGCCTGTCACGGACTCGCGCAAGGTGCCCCTCTTCGGCTTCCAGTATGAGGTGGGCGTTGAGCCGGTGAATGTCAATGTCGAGCGGATGGTGGGCTTGTTTCATCTCGGGCTGACAGACTTGCACGACATTTGGGCACGCATGCTCTCTGAAGAAGCTCTGGATCAGCTGTCCGGTCTTCGGGATACCCCCCTTCGGGATTTCCGTATTCCCGATTCGCTGTGGGCCAAAATTATTTATGACGCCGCCCTGGCCCATCACCAGAACGTGCTTCCACAAGAGCATCTTCTGAAAGCGCTGACCCCTCTCTATTTGGGTAAGACCGCATCATTCGTGCTGGACAGCCAAGGCTTGACCTCGGCGGAAGCCGAGCAGCTCATTGAAACACTCTGCCGGACGTTCGAGAAACAGAAAGACTATCTTGTCTCACGTTGGCCTCAGTCTCATGACACGCGCGAAGTCATCGGTACTGCCCGTGCGAGGTCTGAAAGGAGTCAGCCATGACTTCAAGTTGGGAACAGACGTTACTCGGACCAGTCGCCGCACTCGGGGAACGCGTATTCGCTATTCTCCCTAATGTCCTGGCCATGGTGATTCTCTTGCTCGTTGGGCTGGGCGCAGCCTGGGGCATGGGGCATTTGATGGAACGGCTGCTTCGCGTCATCGGTCTGGATCGACTCTGCGATCGAATCGGAATCGCGGCCGCCCTCCTGAGAGGTGGGATCAAAGCCGATCCGTCCTACATCATCGGCCGCATCGCCTACTGGCTGATTGTCATCTTCGCCACCACAGCATCGCTGGGGGCGCTCGACGTAGCCCCGATCAATGAAGCGGCGCACTCGCTCTTGTCGTATATTCCCCATTTGGTCACCGCTGCCGTGATCGGAATCATCGGCTATCTCGTCTCGAATTTCGTGTCGCAGGCCGTCCTCATCGCTGCCGTAAACGCGGGGTTACCTCCGGCCCGCTGGATCGCAGCCGGAACACGGTGGGGCATTCAACTCTTG
>JABMDK010000003.1:54186-63420 GCA_015903995.1 Nitrospira sp. | reverse complement strand
CTCTGCCGGACGTTCGAGAAACAGAAAGACTATCTTGTCTCACGTTGGCCTCAGTCTCATGACACGCGCGAAGTCATCGGTACTGCCCGCGCGAGGCCTGAAAGGAGTCAGCCATGACTTCAAGTTGGGAACAGACGTTACTCGGACCAGTCGCCGCACTCGGGGAACGCGTATTCGCCATTCTCCCCAATGTCCTAGCCATGATGATTCTCTTGCTGGTTGGTCTGGGCGCAGCCTGGGGCATGGGGCATTTGACAGAACGGCTGCTTCGCGTCATCGGTCTGGATCGTCTCTGCGATCGGATCGGGATCGCGGCCGCCCTGCTGAGAGGAGGCATCAAGGCCGATCCGTCCTATATCATCGGCCGCATTACCTACTGGTTGATCGTGATCTTCGCCACCACGGCATCGCTGGGCGCGCTCGATGTGGCTCCGATCAATGAAGCGGCGCACTCGCTCTTGTCGTATATTCCCCATTTGGTCACTGCGGCCGTGATCGGAATCATCGGCTATCTCGTCTCTAATTTCGTGTCGCAGGCCGTCCTCATCGCTGCCGTAAACGCGGGGTTACCTCCGGCCCGCTGGATCGCAGCCGGAACACGGTGGGGCATTCAACTCTTGGCCATGGCGCTCGAACAGTTGGGGATTGCTCAACACATCGTCGTCGTCGGATTCGGCATTACCTGGGGAGGCCTCGTCCTCGCCGCCGCTTTGGCTCTGGGACTTGGTGGCAAGGATCTTGCGAAGGATTTCCTGGAACGACGTCTGGCCGGACATTCCCGGTCACAAATTAACGAGGACCTACGACATCTTTAACAGGCAGCGGCAAAACGGGGTTGATACCAACAATATGGCTGGAATGATCTATAGGGTCCTAGCACCAGAATAACTTGAGGATGCTCAAAAAGTCCGTTCAGCAAGGCCGCAGCGAACGAAGAGGCGAGGCGTACGCTTCGGTACGTTGAGCCTCTGAGGGATGCGAGAACGAAGCTGGCGGACTCTTTTTCAGCATCCTACTAAACCTATGTCACGCTATATCCTATTCACAGACCTGGACGGTTGTCTCTTAGACAACGACACGTATGCCTTTGACGAGGCGAGGCCGGCGCTCGATGCCCTCCGTTCGGAGAACATTCCGATCATTATCGTCTCCGGAAAGACCCGCGCAGAAATCGAACCGCTTCGAGAGCGCCTTGATCACCACAGTCCCTTCATTGTCGAGAACGGCGCGGCGGTGTTTGTCCCCCTTAACACCTTTGATTTCCCCTTGGAACGATCGCGACGCCGTTCCGGCTATCAAATCATCGAACTCGGCACGCCTTATGCGCTTCTTCGGGATGTGCTCAGGCAAATTGAAGAAGCGGTGGGCACGCCGCTCCGAGGGTTCGGCGACCTGTCGGTCGACGAAGTCATGGCAACCACGGGGCTCTCACGGGAAGATGCACTGCGGGCGATGCTACGGGAATTCGATGAGCCGTTCTTGGTCAACGGTCCTCCCAAGCTGATCGAGGAAGTCTGCCGCCAGATTGTAACCCGAGGCCTGAATTGGACCAGAGGGGGACGGTTCTTTCACTTGACGGGAAACAACGACAAAGGTCGGGCCGCAGAAATTCTTCTTCGCTGCTACAAACGACAGGAGCGACTGGCCAACCTGCCGGACGATATCGAAACCATCGGCATCGGCGATAGCCTGAACGATCTCCCGCTCCTCCTGACGGTCGATCATCCGGTCCTGGTACAAAAACCGGACGGCTCGTACGACCCCGACATCAACCTGCCGAACCTCATTCGCGCGCCAGGCATCGGCCCAGCCGGATGGAATCAGGCTGTCTTAGAATTGCTCAAACAGGCCTCGGAAGAAACATCCCCTGGCCGATCAGTCAATAGACAAGCCACATGACCGCATGCATTCCGAAACGTTTGCCGCGCCATCAGGATAAAGTTCCAGGAAATATCAAATCATCTCATAAATATCTCGCAGGCTGGTCAAAATGGCCGTCCAGCAAGGCCGCAGCAAGCGAAGAAGCAAGGCGTACGCTTCGGTACGTTGAGCCTCTAAGTGATGAGAGAACACAGCTGGCGGACTTTTTCAACAGCCTACTAGTCTTCGGCCGGATTGATGATATGCAGTCCAGCTGATTTTGACGCCGCCAGCAGCTGGGGATCCGCGCTGACGACAGTCAATCGCAACGGCTTCAGCTCCAACGCCAGTGCCAGGTGCATCACCTGAGGCGATCGAAGGAACGGATACTCCAGAACCAACTCCTTGGTTGCCAGGTAGGTCTCCATCTTCGGTTCAATAAACTGATAGAGTCCCTGCTTGGACTCAATCTCGAACTTATACAGGACAGAATAGCAATCATCCCGCGTAATCTGTCCCTCGTGAGCGCGCGCGCACAAAACCGCATAGAAGTCCGTCACGGTCCAGGTCGGGACGATCGCGACTTTGCCTCGCTTCACCATCAGCTTGTTCACAATCCTCGTGCCCCGCTCCATGCTGTAGCGTTTGATGAGTGCGGTTGAGTCAAAATAGTAGTATGGCATCCCCTTACACCCTCCCCTTCAGAATGATTTCCGCGAGCGGTCCTTGGAGCTTGGAGAGCCGATCTTGCAGTTCATCGAGCGGCACCTCTTCATACCCCTCTTTTCTCAAGGTGTCGGCAAGATTCCCGCTATTGAAGGACGCCGTGTCTTCCTTCAGTCGGTCGTTCAATCTCCGTTTGGCCACACGGCTTGAAAGCTTTTGTCCGGACTTGGTCAACCCTCGTCCCCTGCTGCGAGGGGCTCGGCTGACGGAGAGTTCGTCTGTCTTTTTCACAATCAATGCCTCCTCATGAAAGAACGTTCATTTACCGCCTAATCCCTGATGCTTCTCGTGGGCAACTCGCCGGCATCGTCGCCCTCTCAGGCAACGCGATCTCGCCGAAAATATGCGCGGCAATCGCCTTCGCGACATCCGACGACAGCTCGTGTTGCATCACACGCAGCGTCTTCGTCGCCCTCTCAGGCAACGCGATCTCGCCGAAAATATGCGCGGCAATCGCCTTCGCGACATCCGACGACAGCTCGTGTTGCATCACACGCAGCGTCTTCGCCGTGGCTTCACGTTCCGTCAGGTGCCCTTCTCTCCCACCATGCGCCGTAGCCCCAACGACCTGACGCGTCCCCGGCTCCACGACCTCGAAATCGCTACACCACCGAACGTACTTGAAATGTGGATCTTGCACCTCGATGGGGAACAAACGGACCGTACCTCGGACGATCAATTCAGGGGAACCGGCCTCTTCACCGTCTATCGTTGTGGTCACATGAAGGCCTTCCCTGATCAGCCCTTCCGTGAGCGCTCGTCCGACCGGTTCTGCATGGTCACCGGACACTTGTACCGCAAGTATCAGATTCGTAGCAAGAAATTGTTCGAGCTCTCCTGACAATTCGTTTACCTGATAACTAGATGAGACCCCTTTCCCGCTAAGACGGATCACACGCAAGTCCGTGTTATACACCTCGCGCAGTACGAGATTTCGACCGGCCCGCCGAAGGGCGCGAACCTTGGCAAGTTTGTCGCTTGCATGCCGTGACTCGGCGACATCCGCGTCGATCGCACGATCCAAGGCCACGACCTTCTCCATCAGCGAGGCTTCGGCCTGAGCACGATTCATCACACCCAAGGCGTAGTACACCCGGCGGTCCGGGTCGTACCACGCATCCGCGATCCTGACGTTTTCCAACATTTTGTCGGTCGAGACTTTGGTCACGCTGTCGATCGTCAGCCGTCGCTCGGCGTTGGAAACCCCGCGATTCTCAACGACCAAATACGATTCCCAGTCCTTCGCCTGCGCGGCAACCTCTGCCTTGAAGATGCGAGCTACTGCCGCATACGCCTGATCCTCCGCATTACTTCGCGTGTCTGCTTGACCGACCCCAGTCAGGTATTGAGTCGATGGATAATCCGGGCTCAGGCCATCGACCCACCCCGGCTTCCCCATTCCAGTGAACCAAGCACAGCCAGCCGATGCAGACACCATCAAGCCCAGACACAGGAACACCGCGACGGCTTGCCCGAGAGAAGGTCCCTCGGTCCGCATCATTGCATCACACGTTGAATAATGAACATCGTCTGGCCTTCCGTCAGCGTGATCGTGTGTCCATCTTTCGTCGTCGCGCCTTGTCCCGGCGGTCGAATGGACAGGTGATACTGGCCTGGCGTGACCCACGCTCGGGCCACGTGAATTTCGTCTGGCAAGGTCTGCCAACTTCGCTTATCGGCTTCTTCCGACGCCACGGCCAACCCATGAGTCACAAACCCGACCAACAATCCGACCCAGGGGACCGCATCCTTTCCAGCGGCATGTTGCGCTCCGATCATGGCACCTTCCGCCATCGCATATTTCGTCGCCGCTCTTGCGAGTGCTTTCACCGTGATCGAGGGGAGCCGTTCTGAAAGGCTTTTTTCCGCCAGCGCCGTCACATTGTGCGCCAGTTCGGATCGTACAGTGACCGAACGGCCGAGCGAATCGGTCAAGGCCATACTTTCGATCGTGACTTGCGTTTTTTGGGGAACTAACGTCGGAAGTGCAACGCGGACCACCCGCCCATTGAGTCCGTATAGTATGCTGTCCGCAACGCGATCTCGTTGATGTGGAGACCGGAAAATGCCACGATTTATCAGTACTAACTGTGCGGCATCCAAACTAATAGGCAAGTCCAAGAAGAGATCCTCTTTTCGGGGAGCCCGCCCATTATAGCTGATCAGCACGACTTGAGCGAATCGCTCCTGGGATGAGAGCGGCTGCCAGGCGACATCAGGAAAAGCCTGTCGATATTCAGCAAACTCCGTTGCGAGATCAAGTGCCTCCGCCGTCCGGAGAAGATCGGCGCGCAAGGATGGAGGAGCGGACATTTTCAGCCACCCGCTCATGGCTCCGTATGCGTCATAGGCGTTGCGATACGCAATAAACGCATTGTTCAGATCCCCGACCGCCTCATACAAGATACCGCAGACATACCGAGCGAACCCGTCATTCCGGTACTTGTTTGCATCCTTCACTTTGTCGCTCAAGATATTCAACCGATGGTCGATCCGTCGAGCCTCCACGAGTGCGCCCTGGAGCTGCCCCTGAGCCGCATAGTTGATGGCCTTGATCACGTTGATCATGACATGTTCGTAGGCGTCCCCTTCGTATGGCAGGGCATTATCGTTGGTCAGAAACGCGGCAGTTTCAGAACGGATGGTTCTGGTATAGAGCCGCTCGACCTCGTCGTCCGCTCGCTCCAAAGCCGCACTGCTTTGCTGATAGTCCCCTGCCAGCTGCAGCACCATTCCACGATCCATTTCATACAGCAAGCGCCCCTTCGCTCCATACTCGTTCTTGGTCTGCTCGACGACCGCCACGGCCCGCTGCGGATCACCGGCAAAGAGGCTTTGTTCAATAAGTAGGTAGCGATTGACGGAAGGGCCACAGCCGGCCGACAACACGAGCACGACAAGAAACGGCAGCAATGAGATCGGGGTGACAACGCCCCACCGCACAGAAGCCCCGTGGGCAAAGCGTGGGAAGAATGGATTCAACAGCGTCTGCAGAACCTAAAAGACCGTACGTTTTTTCTCAACCACCTTCTTGATCTTTTTCTGCCCATACCAGACTTTCGTATTGTTCTCCAGATCGATCATCTGGAGATCCACCTGGTAGAAGACGGCTTTGGTCCCGTCGGCTTCGTCAAGAATGGTGGCAATCGTGCCTTTCATCATAAAATCGGCCCCGATCTCTTTCCCGGGGGCTTTCTGCGTGTCTTCACGCGCGTACATCGCCTGTTCTTTCCGTTCGGTTCGAACCTCGTCGCGCTCGCCTTTCCCTGCTACGAACGTGACTTTCTGGGAATTGGTGAGTTCCCGCTCCAAATCCGTGATGAAGGTTTGCACGCTGATATGTTCATGACTGCTGTTCAGCACCGTCCCCACGACCACGACGGGCTGACGCTGGTTCGTCTTCTCAAAATTCCCCAGCCACGGATATTGCAGCGCATCCTTGACCATCGCTTCGGCGACCATCCTGGAATCCGTGTCGTTCCATCGGCCGCTCAAATCAGTCACGACCCCGGCATCGACACGCGTCACCTTTGTTTCGTGTCCGCATCCGAACAGGGCAACGACGACACCCAGTGCAACGGCAACCGAAGGACGAAATCTCTGGATCACCATGAACCTCCGAGAAAAGGGTTCCCTCTCCTAGTCGTCGAAACTATTGAACACCTCGCCTTTCCTCTTCCTTCTCCAGTCGCTCAAACAACCGATCGGCGTTCTTCCGTACGAAGTCCCGAACCTGCGAATTAAGTTCTTTGGCCTGCTCCAGATTGTTCTTCATATCTTCAAGACTCAACTTGGTCAACACGTAATAGGTGTTGGTCTTGGGATCCATGTATTGATCGATTTTTCGAACTCCGCTGAGTGTCGTCGTCGTGATGGTCTTGATGGCTCGTTCGATATTCTGCTCTTCCGTATTCCGGGTAAAATCTCCGGCGGTCGTCGAGGCCGCATAATCTCTCATCAGATATCCGCTGTAGGTCTCAAATGTCTTGGCGATCTCGGCTCGTCCGCGATTCTCGGCCGTATCCCAAGCGAGCGGCGCATTGCGAACCCCTGAAACCGCCCCCACGCCGTAAAAGGCCTTGCTGTCTTTCTCATTAAATGCCCCGGACCCATGCTGAACCCATTTAGGAGGACCGCCACAAGCCGCCAGTCCGATGATAAGAAGGACGGCAAGACCAGAACCCACCACCCTCGAATGAATCGCGTGTGACCGGATCATACAATCCTCCTTGAGGCGAGTAAGTATATATACCGTACGTAGAACATCCCGAGAAAAAACGTTGGAGTCATGCTAACATGGGTTCTTGCATCAGTCAACGCACCGCCCGCTTCGAGCGGTCATCGCATGGACAAGGAGGGGACCAGTGGCAGACATTCAGATCGACGACGGCATGATTAGAATTCTGAACCTTGAGCTCCAGGATCCCAAGGCTGCGGCGGTCCTCTCTGCCTACCCCCAAGCACGTTGGGCGGAAATCACCCGTCGAGCGGTCAAGATCGGCCTTGGATACCTGAAAGGCGGCGAGAGCAGCTAACAGGCTGTTGATAAAGTCCGCCAGCAGCGTTCTCGCGGCACTCAGAGGCTCAACGTACCGCAGAGAGTACGCGTCTCGCCTCTTCGCTGGCTGCGGCCTTGCTGGACGGCCTTTCTGAACAGCCTGCGAGGAGTCCTGAAGGAGTCTGTGATCGGACAGAGCGGCTCGCATCCAGATCTCTCAGAACGTTTATCAACACCCCGCTAAGGCATTGGCCTGTGATCCGCGGCGCTGACGGTGGCGCGGGCACGAGCATGGGTGCCGCCTAGTTCTAGGTACCGACGGAAGGCCTCCACCGACCTAGGCTGATCATTGAGATGATCGGCATACAGCGTCCCCAAGGCAAAGTAGACATCCTGATAGGTGCTGTTCACATGCACGGCTTGCCGGAGAGCCGTTTCAGCTTCCGCAAACTCGCCGCGTTTTTCGTGAATCAATCCCAGCGTATAAAACGAATCTGCGTTGTCCGGCGCATATTTCACCGCCAGGAGGCCGGTCGCCAAGGCCTCGTCGAGATTCGGCACCACTTCCAATCGCACATAACTCTTCAGCACGTACGCATCGCCGTAGGTCGGATCGTAGCCGATCGCGCGATCCAGTCGTTCCAACGCTTCTTCTGCTGATTTTCCTTCCTGCAGCAACGCAACCGCTCGTTCATAGTGAGTCTTTGCCTCTTGTTGCCGCTCAGAAAAAGTCCGAGGATCAGCACCACGCGTCATCGCTGCCTTGCGCCCTTCGACCAGCACGATATCTCCATCGCCGTCGATCCGTAGACTCGATGGACGTTGCGTACCAGCAGAGGCACCCTCCACCTGTCGCGCCAGATAGGCTCCCAACTCGGAAGCCATGAGCCAGCCGTTTCCGTCCAAATCGGCTGAACCGGACAATCCGGCCAGTAAGGCCTCAACAAAGCGACTGCTTTTCTCAATGCGAACGGCAGCCTCTCCTTTACCTGCCGCGCTCATGACGTAGACTGCACGCCGCTCCGTATCGGATTCCGGAGCCAGCCGCCCTTCCAATGATAGTCCCGACAGCTCGGTCGTCTCCCACCCAAATACCGGCGCATCGAGAAGGAGGAGCGTGTGTTTGGAAGCCGACCGTCTCGTAAATTCCTTTAAGTGCTCAACCGTGATCGACTTCGTGGCATTGTTGACCGGTGCATCAAACGGCACGAGATATCCTCGATCCTGCCCATCGGAATCTTGCATGAACCCGGCATGGCCCACATAAAATAGAACCAGCCGGTCCATACGTCCGACTTTTCTCGGTAACATATCGTTCAGCAGCTGATGCAGGCGTCGCGCGCTGGCATCCTTGTCGTAGAACTCGACCACCTCGTCGAACCCTAACCGACGAAACGCCTCGGCCACCTTCTTGGCATCGCTGATCGCTCCAGGGATGGGAGGAGCCAAGACATAGTTTTCAATCCCGATAATGATCGCCCAGGACTTATAGTACAGGCCTTCCGGCTTTCCCAGTTGAGCCTCAGCAGTCGACAGGGCGACAGCCGAACAGAGCCCAAACACAGAAATGCTCAGGAGGGGCAACTTCACGAGCCCACACCACAAGCCCTTCCTCAGATGCCTTGCACTCATCATCTGGTCAGCCTATCTCCGGCCTAAACAGGTGTCAAGAAACAGAATCGAGCGGTGTCAAGCCCAAATAGAAATGTCCTCTTCTTCCCCAAGTAGAAATGTCCGGTTTATGTTCCCGCCGCCGCCGGGTGTTGTCCTCGTTCCTGCCGCCACAGCTTACGCCAGGGATGGTTCGGTTTGGGCGTGACCAGGCGGTGGGAGCGGAGCCGTGGTTTGGCCGCCGTCACCGACACAGGCCGCACCGCGATCGCATGAAACTCGAGCAGCCGTCCCTGGTGCGTGAGCCGCAGCGTGCCATTGAGTGGTTCTTCGACCTGCACATGCGTGGCCCGGACCGTATCGTGAATCTGATAGAGTCGCCCCTCATACGCAATGGTGAAGTCCTTCCGCAGACACCGGGATGCTTTGATACACAGGCTCCGGGCCAACTCCCGGGCCGACGGGGCGGGCCGATGTAGATCGGCGGCTTGCGCCGGTACTACGGCAAAGCGCCGGTTGTAGCGCGGCAGGTAGCGTTC
>JABMDK010000003.1:52180-54086 GCA_015903995.1 Nitrospira sp. | reverse complement strand
CCTTGAGATTCAGGATCCGAAGGCTGCGGCAGTCCTCTCGGCCTACCCCCAAGCACGTTGGGCGGAAATCACCCGTCGAGCGGTCAAGATCGGCCTTGGTTACCTGAAAGGTGGCGAGAATGCTTAAGGCGCTGGAATGCGATCGGCTTGACTGACAGTTGCACGGGCGCGAGGATCGGTGCCGCCAAGTTCCAAATACCGGCGAAACGCCTCTACCGACTTAGCCTGATCATTGAGATGATCGGCATACAGTGCCCCCAATGTGAAGTAAACATCCTGATAGGTGCTGTTCACAACCAAAGCTTGTCGGAGAGCCGCTTCAGCTTCCGCAAACTCGCCGCGTTTTTCGTGAATCAATCCCAGCGTATAAAACGAATCGGGGTTTCCCGGCGCATACTTCACTGCAAGGAGGCCGGTCGCCAAGGCCTCGTCGAGATTCGGCACCACTTCCAATCGAACATAACTCTTCAGAACGTACGCACTGCCGTAGGTCGGATCGTAACTGATCGCGCGATCCAGTCGTTCTAAGGCTTCTTCTCCTGATTTCCCTTCCTGCAACAGCGCGAGGGCTCGTTCGTAGTGAGCCTTCGCCTCCCGTTGCCGCTCAGAGGGAGTCCGAGGACCGGCACCAAGCATAAACGCCGACCTCCGTCCTTCGACCAACGCCGTGTCTCCATCCCCCTCGATGCGTAGAATGGATGGACGTTGCGTACCATTGGAGGCCGCCTCAACCTGTCGCACCAAATAGGTCCCCAACTCGGAAGCCATGAGCCAACCGTTTCCGTCCAGATCGGCAGCACCAGACAGTCCGATCAATAATGTCTGCACAAAACGACTGCTCTTCTCAGCGCGAACAGCGGTCTCTCCTTTACCTGCCGCGCTGATGACTTGGACTGCACGCCGATCCGTATCCGATTCTGGAGCCAAACGCCCTTCCAATGACAGTCCCGATGGCTCAGTTGTCTCCCACCCGAATACCGGCGCATCGAGAATGAGGAGCGTGTGTTTGGAAGCCGACCGCCTCGTAAATTCTTTTAAGTGCTCAACCGTGATCGACTTCGTTGCGTTGTTGACCTGTGCGTCAAACGGCACGAGATACCCTCGATCGTGCCCATCGAAATCTTGCATGAACCCGGCATGGCCTACGTAGAACAGAACAAGCCGATCCATACGTCCGACTTTTCTCGGCAACATGTCGTTCAGCAGCTGATGCAGGCGTCGCGAGCTTGCATCCTTGTCGTAGAACTCGACCACCTCGTCGAACCCCAAACGACGAAACGCCTCGGCCACCTTCTTGGCATCACTGATCGCTCCCGGGATGGGAGGAGCCAAGACATAGTTTTCGATCCCAATAATGATCGCCCAGGACTTGTAGTACAGGCCTTCCGGCTTTCCCAGTTGAGCCTCAGCGGTCGGCAGGGCGACAACCGAAAGTAGGCCAACCACATGAGCGCCCAGTAGAAGCAAGCTCAAGAGCCTAACCAGAAAGTTCTTCCCCAAATGTCTTGCGCTGGTCATCCAGTCAGCCTATCTCCGGCCTAGATGGGTGTCAAGAAACGGAATCGAGAAGAAACGGAATTGAGAAGAACCCGCAGCGCTACGATAAGATAGGCTCGGAGCAACTGTATGGTTGCAGGCGTCTCTAACTTTCTCCATAATTACGCGTCGACGATGAACTGTGTTGAGGAAGGAGACGCTACCGCCATGAGCGAAAAGATTGAAACCCTGTTGAAGGAAAGTCGGACGTACCATCCCACCGCCAAGACGATAGCCGCAGCCTATATCAAAGATTACGAGACCGAGTACAAACAATCCATCGCCGACCCTTAAGCGTTTTGGAACCGTGAAGCCAAGGAGCTGGAATGGGTTTCTCCTTGGGGAAAAGTCCTGGAGTGGGACTATCCAT
>JABMDK010000003.1:30403-52080 GCA_015903995.1 Nitrospira sp. | reverse complement strand
GCAAGGCGATCGGGTCACGATCTATTTACCCAAGGTCCCGGAACAAGTCATCGCCATGCTGGCTTGCGCCAGGATCGGCGTGATCCACAGCGTCGTCTATTCGGGGTTCAGCGCCCCCGCCCTCGCCAGCCGTATCAACGATGCAGAGGCCAAGGTCGTGATTACGGCTGATGTCGGGTTCGACCGCGGCAAGACGATCCCATTGAAACCAGTCGTGGACGAGGCCGTCAAAACCTGCCCGACGATCGACCATGTCGTGGTCGTACGCCGCGAAGTCCAAGGTCCGCCCCTTTCTACTCCAAAGGAAATTGACTGGAAAGAGTGGATCGAGGGTGAGCGACCAGTTTGTGAAGCAGAACAGCTGGATGCGGAAGCACCGCTGTATATCCTCTACACATCCGGGACAACCGGAAAACCTAAGGGGGTCGTCCATGTCCATGGAGGGTACATGGTCGGCACCTATACGACGACGAAGTATGTCTTCGACCTGAAAGATGATGATGTGTATTTCTGCGTGGCAGATCCGGGATGGGTCACAGGTCACAGCTACATCGTCTATGGTCCACTGCTCAATGGTGCCACGATTCTGACCGCGGAAGGAAAACCGGATTATCCGAATCCTGGGCGCTGGTGGGATCTCATCGAGCGGTATGGGGTCTCGATTTTCTATACGACCCCGACCGCGATCCGCCTGCTCATGCGCTACGGCGAAGATTGGCCGAAGAAATTTGATCTCTCGACGCTTCGTATTCTCGGGAGTGTCGGAGAACCGATCAACCCAGAAGCGTGGGAATGGTATCACCGTGTAACGGGCGGAGACAAACCGATCATGGACACCTGGTGGCAGACGGAAACGGGATCGATCTTGATTACCCCGCTTCCCACCGTGCCGCTGAAACCAGGCTCAGCCACGCGCCCCTTTTTTGGTATTGAAGCCGATGTCGTCGATCGCGAGGGAAACAGTCTCCCCGCCAACGCCGGCGGCTTTGCCGTCATCAAGAAACCCTGGCCCTCCATGATGCGCACGATCTACAAAGATCCTGAGCGTTACAAGACCTACTGGTTCACCATCCCCAACTGCTATACCGCCGGTGACATCTGCCACAAAGACGCAGACGGCTATCTCTGGTTCATGGGCCGCGCGGATGACGTGATCAAAGTCGCGGGCAATCGGCTTGGGACCGCTGAAGTGGAAAGCGCATTGGTCAGTCACCCCGCCGTTGCGGAAGCTGCCGTCATCGGCAAACCGCATAAGACGGTAGGCGAATCCATCAAGGCCTTTATCATTTTGAAACAGGGAGAGCAGGACAGTCCGGTATTGATCAAGTCGATCAAAGATCAAGTTTTGAAAGAGCTGGGGAAGATCGGCGTGCCATCGGAAATTGACATCGTGTCGTCGCTGCCAAAAACTCGCTCCGGAAAAATCATGCGCCGCGTGCTGAAAGCGAAAGAACTTGGGCAAGACCCAGGAGATATTTCAACCATCGAGGAGTAACGGGCGTGGGACGCGGTGGACGAAAACCCGGCGAGCCGATTTACCAGCGCCGTCATATGATCGCGCTCGCCCTGGCGGTGGGCCTACCTGTTGTGTTGTTACAACTCTACAAGATCTACATCGGCCCGGTGAGCTTCGGTGCACAGATGGGATTTGGGATTCTCGTCTCGGTCCTAGCCGGCATCATCCTCTATTTCACCTACCGTTCCTCGGCGCAGAATCAGCGGTAACAACTGCTAGCGCGGCAAGTCCTGCCACCATGAGCAGCCCCACCGTGCAGCAAAGAGAGGGCACAGATCTTTTGGTGGAAGAAAGGCCACACTACGCGCACGCCTTTACGATCGTCGAGGAATAGGCGCGAAAGTCGTCCAACTGTGTGGTGATGATGGTTCGAACCACATCCAAATTGAGGCGGGCATACTCGTGTATGGCCACGTTGCGAAAGCCGACCATTCGTTGCATGCGGTTGGCAAGATCAGCCGGAAGGATCCCCGCGGTTTACAGGAGCGAAAACGCATCGCGGCTATCCTGTGGCACGCCGAGCTTGCGATGACTGACCACATACATAGCGAGATCAATAGCAGTTTCACACGCGCACTGAAGATTCAAAACGATTGCGTCTTGCTTGGTTTGATTCCCCACGAGGTTCTGTTCGATACCCGCGTATTTTTCATCAATGCGGCGAACACATCGTTCGATGCTTGCGGCCTTGTTAAGAATGACATCGTCAGCCATAGATTGACCCGCTTGCACGAACCCGGTTCAGAATCTCTCGCCGTTCCTCGTTGAGCCTGGCATAGTCGGAGTACACGTACATTTCGAATTCTCGACGAGCCGGTCCGTTCGGCGCATCGAGACATTCTCCGGTTGAGATAACTTGCATCCGCATGACGGTGGACGCGGTGCGAAGATCCACGAGATCCACATCACAGTGCAGGTGGGCGGCCAACTCCTGAGCAAGTTCAAATCGGCGCAATGCCGGTATAGGATCGCGTGTCAGCACGGCAAGATCCACGTCGCTGTCTGGACGAGCGCCTCCCTGTGCGTATGAACCAAATCGATACAGAGCGATGAGGTCAGGGATGGCCTGTCGGAGAAATTCAATCACTGCATAGTTGTTCATGTTGGATACTCAGTTTCGATCAGCTCAGGCTACTGGTTCAGTCGCATCCTGTCAATCTAGCCCGCATTATCCCGGGTTCCATTTTCTGGAAGGATTGTTGCTCAATAACCGGAGAGGTTTTACTCAGCTATAGGCGAAGCAGCATTCCCTCAGCTAGACTGAGTGCCGAGAGCTGAAGCCTGACTGCTACAACTCAAATCAGCCCACGTTTCTGCAGGTAGTCTGTATCGATGCTGATGGTGGGTTTCGGAAGTTGACCCCGTTCTTGGAGCAGACGCTCGACGTACTTGCCGATAAGGTCGGATTCAAGGTTGACGGAATCATTCACCTGCTTGAGGCCGAGGATCGTCACCTTCGCCGTGTGCGGAATGATGGTGACGCTGAACCCCTGCTCGGTCACCGCATTGATCGTCAGGCTGATGCCATCGACGGTGATTGAGCCCTTGGCGACACAATAGCGCAGAATCTCCGGCGGCGCTCCGATGGTGAACAGGATGGCATTGCTGTCTTGCTGCCGGCTGCGAATGACGCCCACCCCATCCACATGACCGGCCACCAGATGCCCGCCGATGCGTTCATTGATCTTCATGGCCCGTTCGAGATTCACCGGCATTCCCACGGCAAAGCCGCCGAGCGTCGTCACCGAAAGTGTTTCGGGCGAGACCTCGACGGAAAAGTCGCGCTCGCTTCTCGAGACGACCGTGAGACAAATTCCGTTCACGCTCACGCTGTCACCGATCTTCAGGTCCTCCAACACGGTCGAGGCCAGAATCGTGAGTCTGGCTCCCGCAAGTGTTTTTCTCAGGACAGTCACCGCGCCCATTTCTTCAACAATGCCGCAAAACATTAGTCTTTCCTCAGGATGATCTGTTTGACCACATAGACGAACAGCACCATCAGCACGACAACACCCAGACCGGCCAACGCGCCGATCACGAAATTCTCAGTCGCTATCTCCTTCATCAGGTGCGTATTATAGCGTAGCCGTGATCAAGATGGCAGCGTTTCCATTCGCTTCATCGTCACCCAAAACACGCCCGCTGCCGCCAGCTGTATCCCCGCAATGACGGCGAAAGCCATGGGATAGCTCAGGTTCGCAATCAAGAGACCGGCCAGCAGCGGTCCGCTCGCATGCCCGATGTCCATGATTGTCCCCTGCATACCCATCCCGGCTCCCAGCGTCTTAAACTCGGAACTGTCCGCGACAAGCGCCGAGGAGGACGAAGACACCACTGCCTCACCGAAGCCGAACCCAGTAGACAGCAGGAGCAGGACGGGAAACATCGACACGTGCGGAATACAGACAAAGGTTCCGGCGCAAATAAGTAGGCCCAGCATAATCAGCGGCCGGCGACCGACTCGATCTGAAACCCGCCCCATGACCGGCTTGGAGAAGAACGACGTGCAAGCTTGAACAGAAAACAACAGGCCGACTTCACCAGGGTTCAATCCAGCCGAGACCCCGTACAACGGCAAAAAAGCCATTAAGGCACCGTTGGCGATCATCTTGGCCGCATCCGTCATGCTGGTGATCAACACTTTCCTATTTTTGGCAACAGCGGCAAACCCCTTCCACATTTCGGACAGCACAACCACCGTCCCCTGTTCCTTCCTCTGCGGCACGGCCACATCGAGATGAAGGCTATAGAACAACACCATGCCGATGCAGCCAAAGACGCCGGCTGTGACAAACGCCGTAGAGAACCCCGCCGCATGGATGAGGTACCCGCCGAGAAATGGGCCCAAGAGAGAGCCGGACTGCGTGCAGGCCGTATAGGTCCCGACGCCGTTCGCGATAGAGCTCTGCTACGGTAGCGAGCGCGCTCGGAGCGAAGATGGCCGTCGCCAACCCGTGCAGAAAGCGTAGCGCCGTCAGCGCATCCAAATTCGTAATGAAGGGGTAGAGAAACGGCGGCAGCCCGAACGCCACCACGCCGATCCGCAGCAAGAACCGCCTGCCATAGATATCGGAGAGGGCGCCGGAAGGCAGCTTGAGCAAGACGCCAGTTAGGGTTGAAACAGAGACGATCAGACCGATCCGTTCCGGACTCGCACCGAGCGATTCGGCGAACAAGGAAAGCGCGGGCATCCGCACCATGTTGTAGCTGATGAAGCAAAAGATGCCGACCGTGCAGATCAGCGCGAAACTGCGCGATGTCGTCATGGGCTCGATTTACCTTCCGGACTGAGGTTGTCAGTGCCGTGTTGGCCGCTTAGTACCTGTTTTAGAAACGCCACGTGATGTTCCGGCAACGACGGCGGATTCTCCGCGACAGACAACACCCGTTGGGGCTCCCGCCTCATCGCGAGGCCCAATCGATCGACCGTCTCCACTCCTTTTTGCAACCGGCTTGTCACAAGCCTGGACACAAGCGGATGCAGGAGGGACACCAGCCCTGAAAGAATACGATTATCCAGCTTGGTGTACGCAACCAATGTGCTGTCCGTCGCTTCATGGCCGCTTGCATCTCGCATCACCTCTATTCTGAGAAAAACGACCGCTTTCCCCGTTACATGAGGAAGCAACCGGCTTTCATGCGTGCCCTCCAGAAAATAGATACGAGACGTGGGATCCTCGTACACCAGCTCGACGATCCCCTTCGTCCCATCGCCGTCATCGCCCCAAAATCTTCCCGGCCCTCTCAGCTCCGACTCGTAGCGGCCGAGATTGAGTCGCCGAATCAGCGCAGCGGTAAATGGAGGGTGATCCAGGAGATGCCGATACATCGATTCGGAGAGAGCGGTTCGGACCGGCCCGACCTTGCTCTTGGTCGTATGGCTCTGGACAATGGCTTGCAGTCGACAGGTCCGGATAGGATCCACTCCTTCGACAGGGAATGTGAGCCCCGCTTGATCGGAAGACAAGGTGCACGATTCCGCCCAACCATACCCGGCAGGCGCAAAAACACCCAGGCCAATCCACACAACCAGCATCTGCGTCAGAGGACCAGGTTGGAATCGCCATGCGGAAATCATGACGTCGGCTTCGCGACGGCGATCGTGAGATGAACGGAGAAGAGTCGCGCAGGGTCTTGGCGGAGTCTCGCTTGCCTCAACAAGGTTTCGACTGACGGCGTGACAGTCCCTTCGAATGAAAGACGGCCGTTCGTCACCACCGTGAGCGGCTTGGAGAAATCGATCAACTGCTCGTTCAGGAAGAGGCTATACCGCTGAATGTGTTCGGCCTTCACCTCAATGCGATTGTTTCCGACGATGGACGCGTCGAGCCTGGCATACACCCGACGCTTGATCCGCTCGTCGCGTTTATCCACCAAATCGTCTGAAAACGCCGCAATCGGATCGGTCGAGTCGAGACGGACCCAGTTGAATGGATGAAAATGGCTGCCGTCACGTACGAGGGTCAGGCTTGTCGGCAAGGGTTCACGGCGCTGACGATTGAACCAGTCAACAAGGTCCGGCAACTCCTCCCTGGGGAAATAGTGTCCACCCGCCATGGGATGCTCACGTTGATGCTCGCGATAGACATGCGGATAGCCAAGTACGTCCAGTTCTTGTGAGATTGAGCGGCTCAGATCCACCGGCATGACCTGATCTTTCGTTCCATGAATCATATAGACCGGTGTATGTTGAAGATTCGCGAGAAACGGCATCAGCACGGCATCCAGCCCGCTCGCCATCGGCGCGAGGCCGGCAAACAACGGCGCATGATGCATCCCGATCAGCCAGGCACCGATCCCGCCGTTCGACATGCCGGTGAGAAACACCCGGTCGGGATCGACATGATATCGTTGTCCGGCTTGCCGGATCGTCTCCAGCACCAGCTCCTCAGCACGCCTGGTAAACCACGCACCGGAGGGATAGGTGGGGCAGGCCAAGAGATAGTCCTCCCCCAACCTGGTTCGCCATCGCTCCAAATATTCTTCACCGCTAAAGCCAAATCCATGCAGACATACCACTAAGGCATAGGCTTTTGACGCGTGATAGGTCGGTGGGATGAACCAGGACAGCTGGTAGGTCTGTCCACGGACCACGATCTGTTCGCCGGGAAGATTACCGACAGGTTGGTTCTGATAGGTTCGTCCAGCCCTGATGATCTGAGAGACGGTTTCGACGGAGACATCCTGGTGAGAAAGGATCGTCTCTAAAAGACGCTCCGATTCATCGCCACTCTCCGTACCAAGATACTTCGCTACAAGGGGTGCAAGCCCATCGATGGTTGGCGTCGAGGGTTCTGCGAAGCTGGTCGCCACTCCCCCCACAAGCAGTGAGACCAGTACGCACCCTACTCGTGTAATCACAGCTCTCCTTCCACCACCACGTCATCACCGACCACCCGTACCTGTATACCGTGGAGTTTGAGTACGTTCTTGAGTCGTGCCGGACTCGCCCCTCCGATCAGCCCCTTGGCATTTTGGCCGCCGAGCAGCAGCGGTGCCATGTAGAGGCGAATGTGATCGACCAGCTTGTTTTTGAGCAGCGCCGCATTGATCTCGCCACCTCCTTCTACGAGCACAGAGAGTATCCCGCGCCGACCGAGTTCTTCCATTAATGCAGGCAACAAGACGCGGCCATGCAGGGCGGGCAAGGTGAGGATCTCGATGCCCCTCTTTTGCAAGATTGAGCGGCGAGCCGCTGAGGCTGCAACAGTTGTGGCCATGATCGTTTTGGCTTTGTCCTGTTGCGCCAGAACTCGTGATTTAATCGGAGTGCGCAGTCGGCTATCGACGACAATACGAAGAGGCTGCTGTAGTGCTAATTTTTCGAACTGCGGCCCCGCTCTTGCTGTCAACGACGGATCATCCGCCAGAACCGTTCCGACTCCGACCAACACCGCATCGGCATCACGACGAAGTTGATGGACCTCCCGACGGGACGCGGCACCGGTAATCCATCGGGACTCTCCTGCTGCTGTAGCCAGCTTTCCATCAAGCGTCATCCCCGCCTTGAGTGTCACATAGGGACGGCCCGTTTTCATCCAATGAGAATACGACTTGTTCAATCCTTCCGCCTCAGAGTGGGCCACGCCAATTGTGACCGAGAGTCTCCCCCGCCGAAGCGCGGCAACTCCTTTTCCCTTTACTAATGGGTTTGGATCCTGCATCGCCACCACCACCCGGCGGACACCAGAACGAAGGATTTCAGGAACACAAGGTGGAGTGCGCTTCTTGAGATGGCAGCAGGGCTCAAGCGTGATGTAGAGTGTCGCCCCTTGAGCACGGCTTCCCGCCTGCCGGAGCGCGAGAATTTCTGCGTGAGGAGTCCCAGGTCGGAGGTGAAATCCTTGGCCGACGATTCGACCTTGGCGAACCACCAAGGCCCCGACCATCGGATTCGGACTTGTCGTTCCCTGGCCCTTCGCCGCAAGACGAAGCGCCAGGGTCATATAGTGGAGATCTCGTGTGCGGTCCGTCACCGTTTCTTGCGGCTGACTGAAGGCCTCTTAGGCGCCAGCTTAGTCCGCTTCACAGACTTTGATACCTTCGCAGACTTTACCGTCTTGACGCGCGCCGGCGCGGTGTTCTTGGATGCTGCTGGTGGCTTGGCGTCTGCCCCGGCGATCGCAGCCTGTGCCGCCGCCAGCCGCGCAATGGCCACGCGAAACGGTGAACAGCTCACATAGTCCAACCCGAGCTGATGGCAAAACTCGACGGAACTTGGATCGCCGCCGTGTTCGCCGCAGATCCCGAGCTTGATCCCCGGCCGTGACGTACGCCCACCGGCGATGGCCGTCTTCATCAACGACCCCACCCCTTCCCGGTCGAGCGTGGCGAAGGGATCCGCATCCATGATCTTCACCGTTCGATAGTGGTCGATGAACTTCGCGGCGTCATCGCGGGAGAATCCGAAGGTCGTCTGGGTCAGATCGTTCGTCCCGAACGAGAAGAACTCAGCCTCTTCGGCAATCCGTTCGGCGGTCACGGCGGCACGCGGCAATTCGATCATCGTGCCGACCAGATAGGAGAGTTTCACGTTGTAGCGTTTCATCGTCTCTTGCGCGACTTCGCGGATGAGATCCTTCTGCGACTTCATTTCCGCCACCATCCCCACCAGCGGGATCATGATCTCCGGAACGATCTTCTTTCCTTCCTTCGCCAGCTCGCAGGCCGCCTCGATAATGGCGCGCGCCTGCATACGCGTGATCTCCGGCATCGTAATACCCAGCCGGCACCCGCGCAGCCCCAGCATCGGATTGAATTCATGCAACTCTTCGACACGTGTAAGCAACCGACGCTGTTCTTCCAGCTTGACGCCGTCCTCGCCGGTCAATTCAAGCTGGGCGATCTCCACCATCAACTCTTCACGTTTCGGCAAAAACTCATGCAGCGGCGGATCGAGCAGGCGAATCGTGACCGGGAATCCCTCCATCTCACGATAGAGCCCGATGAAATCCTGCTTTTGGAGCGGCAACAACTGCTCCAGATACCTTTCCCGATCTTCTTTCGACCTGGCCAAAATCATCTTCTGCATGATCGGAATACGGTCTTCGGCAAAGAACATGTGTTCCGTGCGGCAAAGCCCGATGCCTTCGGCACCGAACCCCCTGGCGATCTTGGCCTGGTCAGGCACATCGGCATTCGCCCGCACTTTCATGGTCCGCACGCTGTCCGCCCATGAGAGGATGGTCGAGAAGAGCTGATATTTCTGTGACTTCTTGGCATCCAGCTTCCCTTGCACCACCTGAATAATCTCGGATTCCATGACGGGAATGTCGCCGTCATAGACATTCCCGGTTGATCCGTTCACCGACAGATAGTCCCCTTCCCGAAAGACCTTCGACCCGATCCGTACCGATTGAGTGTCGATGACTTCGACGGCTTCACAGCCGGCCACGCACACTTTGCCCATCTGCCGTGCCACCACCGCCGCATGGGACGTCATGCCTCCTCGCGCCGTCACAAACCCGGACGCGGCATTCATGCCATGAATATCGTCGGGGCTGGTTTCGTCACGAACCAGCACCACCCGCTGCCCGGCCGCTTTCATTTCGACCGCACGATCCGGCGTCAAGGCGATCTTTCCTGCCGCCGCTCCAGGTCCGGCCGGCAATCCCTTGCCCAACGGGGTTGACCCAGCCTCCGATTGGGTATCGAAGATCGGATAGAGGTACTGCGCAAGCTGATCCGGACTCACCCGCTGCACCGCCTCGCGCTTGGTAATCAAGCCTTCATTGACCATCTCAACGGCGATGCGCACGGCGGAAATACCGGTGCGTTTCCCGACACGGGTCTGCAACATATAGAGCGTGCCCTCCTGGATCGTAAATTCCAGGTCGAGCATGTCGCGGTAATGTTTTTCCAATCGTTTGTAGGTGTGTTCCAGCTCTTTATAGGCGGGAGGCACGGTCCGAGCCAACTCCGTGACCGGCAACGGTGTCCGGATTCCGGCGACCACATCCTCGCCTTGCGCGTTCATCAAACACTCACCGAAGAACTTCCGCTCGCCCGTATTGGGATCGCGCGTGAAGGCCACCCCGGTGCCGCTGGTGTCTCCCATGTTTCCGAACACCATGGCCACAACGTTGATCGCCGTCCCCCAGTGATCCGGAATCCCGTTCAGCCGACGGTAGGTGATCGCACGCGCGCCGTTCCAGGATAAAAAGACCGCGTCGATCGCCAGCTTCAACTGCTCATTCGGATCGTCAGGGAATGCGTTGCCCGTTTCCTCCTTGACGAGAGACTTGAACCGTTCCACGAGATCGCGCAGCGCGCGCGCATCGAGCTGCGTCTCGTGCTTCACGCCCATTTCTTCTTTCTTGTGATTTAAAATCGCTTCGAAGTGTTCGCGTGGCACCCCCATCACGATACTGCCGAACATCGCCACAAATCGTCGATAGCTGTCCTGCGCGAACCGGTCATTTCTGGTCTTGACCGCCAATCCTTCCACCGTCTTTGTCGTCAACCCGACGTTGAGCACGGTGTCCATCATGCCAGGCATCGAGGCGCGGGCCCCGGATCGGACTGAAACCAGCAGCGGCCGTTCAGGATTCCCGAATCCCATCCCCATGGAGCGTTCGACACGTTTAAGGGCCTGCAATGTGGCATCCCACATACCGGGTGGATACTTCTTCCCGATCCTGTAATATTCGACGCAGGCCTCTGTCGAAATCGTAAACCCAGGCGGGACCGAGATCCCCAAATTGGTCATCTCGGCCAATCCTGCACCCTTTCCGCCGAGCAGCTCCTTCATGTTCGACGTACCCTCGGCCTTGCCATCGCCGAAATAGTAGACGTATTTTTTTGCCACGTGACTTCTCCTTCTCGCAGGATGCTGAAGTAACCCGTCAGCAGAGTCCTCGCATCGCTCAGCGACTCAACGTACCCACGCGTACGCCTCGCCGCCTCGCTTGCGGTGACTTTGCAGGACAGCCTTTTTGAACACCCTGAAGTTATCTGGCATTAATACCGTACGGAAACTCCGGCCACGTTGCCGACATCAACCAAGTTCTCCTCAACCTCCTAGAAAAAATGCGTATCAATGAGCGGGCGACGCGCGGCGACCGTCGGTTGATTCCAGACGGAGCCGATAGCGGTTCACCAAGAACCACTTCGTCCATACGCCACCGATGATAATTGCGGCGACAAACAGCATCAGCATCAATAACCGATAGTCGGCTTGAATACCTTGATCGACGTAGTACCGGCCGTCAAGCCCCTTCTTAAGCTTCGTGTCGGGCTGAAGATAATGGGTTGTTCCGCTCGGATCGGAAAGATTCAGCCATTCTGAACAGAGTCGAATGGGTTCATCCGCTCCAGGCAATGACTGCCACGTCAGTCGAAGACACACGTCTTGCTTCGCGTTGAAGAAGTCTGGTGTCTTCACTAAGTCGTCCAGATTCATGCCGCTGAGCGCGAACCCGCAGAGAAGAATGGCATTGCAGAGCACCATCAAAACCAGCGAGACGGCAAGAGAAAATCGTCGGATCTTGTCCGCCCGACGGCACTCGTCCGTCATCGGCTGACCCATGACCACTCCCGTTTTCCCGATCCTCGCGAGAGACAGTCCGTATTCCGTCCGAGTCGACCTATCGCCCTTGTACCACAACCTGGGAAAAGTCGGCGAATGACATAAATAACTCATCGATCTCTTTGAGCAACGTCAGCCGATTGCTGCGGATCGTCTGATCGTCTGAGTTGACCATCACCGCTTCGAAAAATGCATCAATGATCGGCCTCAGCCCCACTAAGGAATTCAAGGCCTCGTAATAGTCGCCCATCGACAGGGCGAACCCCATCTTCGCCCCTTCTTCGGCGACGGCCTTGTGAAGCGCCGACTCTGATGGATGCTGAAACTTCGTCGCATCGACCGGCTGGCGTTCCCACTGCTCTTTTTCCACCAACCGATGCGCCCGCTTGAAACCGACGATCAACGGATCGAACTCCGGCTTTCTCGTCACGGCTTCAAGAGCCTTCATCTTCTGCACAAGATCGCCGAGATCCACCGATGCATCATAGACCGACTTCAACACCGAGTCGATGACGTCGTCGCGCAGACCCTGTACGACCCGGACGTAGTGCCGAACCCGTTCAAAAACAAACTCCGTGATTTGGCGAAGGCCGTCCCGCTCGAATCCTGGCACGCTCTTGAATCCATCGTCCGACACGCGGTTCATGGCCTGATTGATGTAGGTCCCAAGAGTGACGCGAAGTTTCCCCTCAAGAAGAATTCGAACAATCGCGGTCGCATGCCGCCGCAACGCAAACGGATCTTCCGATCCGGTCGGCACCATGCCGACGTGGAAAAATGCGGCGATGGTATCGAGGCGGTCGGCCAGAGACAGGACTTGTCCTGCAACCGTTTTGGGCAACTCTCCCTCAAGTCCTCGCGGAAGATACTGTTCTCGAACCGCCTGACTCACGGCCTCCGATTCGCCGTCATGCTTTGCGTACTCGCCCCCCATCACACCTTGCAGCTCTGGAAACTCACCGACAATCCCTGTCAGCAGGTCCGACTTTGCGAGCGATGCCGCACGGACGCACGTCTGACGGAGGTCCTCGTCCTGCGGGGATAGATGGGCGGCCAGCGCTTCCGCGAGTTTTTTGACCCGCTCCTGCTTCTGGGCCATCGTGCCGAGCTTGTGGTGAAAGGTCACGCCCGTGAGTTTCCGCCCCCGTTCCTCCAGCTTCATTTTCCGGTCTTCGTCGAAAAAGAACTTCGCATCAGCCAGGCGTGCCGCCAATACCCGCTCGTTCCCCGAGCGAATGAGCGCCATGTTTTTGGGTTCATTGTTGGCGACCGCAATAAAATGCGGCGCCAGCCTGCCGGATTTCTTCTCCCGAAGCGAAAAAAACCCCTGATGTTCCTTCATCGACGTGATGAGAATTTCTGAAGGAACCGCTAAATACTCCGGTTTGAATCTGCCCAGAACGGCACAAGGCCACTCCGTGGTGTACACCGCCTGATCAAGCAGGGCGTCATCCGCATTCAATCCCACACCAGCCTTGGCACAGAGCCGGTCGATTTGTTGATGAATCGCCGCTCGACGGCGTTCAGGATCAAGCATCACCCTCTGCCGTTCAAGCGCCTGACGATAGCTCTTGAAATCCTTCACGGTGATGGGCTTTCTGCCACCCATCACGCGATGACCGGATGTCCGATTGCTCGCATGGATACCGGCGATCTGAACCGGTACGACTTTGCCTCCGAACAACGCCACGATCCATCGTACGGGCCTGGCAAAGCGCATGCCCGTTTCGTTCCACTTCATGGCCTTCGGGAAAGACAGTGTTTCGACAAGTTGCGGCAGCAGTTCAGGAAGAAGGGTTGCGGTCGCACGTCCGGCATCACGCTTGACCGCGAACAGATACTCGCCCTTCGGCGTGTTCCGAATCTCCAGACCTTGGACCGTCACACCTTGTCCGGCTGCAAATCCCAGCGCCGCTTTCGTGGGTTGGCCTGCCTGGTCGAATGCCACCATTTTCGATGGCCCCATCGTTTCTTTGACCACTGCAGTTTGGTGCACAAGTAACTCGTCCACGACCAAAACGAGCCGCCGAGGCGTCCCATAGGTCTTGATCGATCCGAACGACAACCGGGCATCCTCAAAGAGGCGGGTGGCTGATTCTCGGAGGGCCGTCATGGCCGGCACAACAAATTCAAACGGCAGCTCCTCCATGCCGATTTCGAACAACAGCTCGGTGGTAGGTTTGGGGCTGCGAGGTTTTCGTTGAGGAGGCTTCTTCTTCACGGGCAAGCGCTTCATCGATGTGCAACCTGCGTCTTCATCAGGGGATGTCCCATCACAGCTCGCTCGTCGCGATAACGCTCGGCACATTGCCTGGCCAATGCCCGCACCCGCGCGATATACCCCGTTCGTTCCGCCACACTGATCGCCCCACGGGCATCGAGGAGGTTGAAGAGATGGGATGATTTGATACAGTGGTCATAGGCTGGCAGTGTCAGACGCCTGTCGGTCTGCGCGAGCAATCGCTTGCATTCCGCTTCGTTTGCCTGGAATCCCTGCATGAGCATCGTGACATCCGCTTCTTCGAAATTGTAGCGCGACCCCTGCACCTCGGTTTCGTGATGAATGTCCCGATAGGACACCTTGTCGGTCCAAGCCAGATCAAAGACGTTGTCTACTCCCTGGAGATACATCGCGATGCGCTCCGTCCCGTAGGTGATTTCACCTGTGATTGGGCTAAGTTCAATCCCGCCGATCTCCTGAAAGTAGGTAAACTGGGTGATCTCCATCCCATCCAGTCTCACTTCCCATCCCAATCCCCACGCCCCCAGCGTCGGGGACTCCCAATCGTCCTGGATAAAGCGAATATCGTGCTCCTTGGGATTGATCCCCAGGCGGGCCAGACTCTCGAGATACAGTTCTTGGATATTATCCGGTGACGGCTTCAGCACGACTTGGTACTGATAATAGTGCTGAAGTCGGTTGGGATTTTCCCCATAGCGCCCATCCGTCGGACGTCGGCATGGCTGCACATACGCCGCCCGCCATGGCTCCGGTCCAAGTGAGCGCAGAAACGTGGCCGGATGAAATGTCCCCGCGCCCATTTCCATGTCATAGGGTTGATGAATTACACAACCGTGATCGGCCCAGAAGCGATGGAGGGTCAGAATAAGTTCTTGAAACGTCACAGAACCTACAGCCTGGTCGGGAAAGACAATTTGATGCCGCCGTCGCCAAGCTAGCAAGAATGCTTTTCCCCTGTCAAGGAACAAGCCCCTCTAGATCAATCACTTAAAGGGTCTCCTCGCCAGGCTATTTGCGCTTGCGTGCAAAGTCTCCATGGCAGCGGATTCCGAGGCGTGTGTCGTGCCATTGAATTGATAGGCGCCGATGAGTAGCAGATCGTTCAACTCACGTACAAGCACTACCGCATCAAACAAGACGATACGATAGCTAAGGATACCGAAACCAAGGAGATGGCCGGTATCCAATTCGTCACTGATGAGAGTCAGGGCTGGTGCGGTGTAGAAGCGGAACCCCCAGCACCAGGTCGGTACCGATCGCCTGAACGTACGGTCTTGGTACTACAGGTCTCGACAAGACCCGTAGGCGTTGCCATGCAGTACATAGCGCTCAACTTCGGCACGTACACACGATACAGAGCCCGCTTGCCCCTGTAGTCGACATAACGCAGCTCGACGCCGGAGCCTGTGCTTCCACTCGAAGCACTCGCTTACACCGCCAGAAAACACCACAACGTCTGCAACCGTCACTTAACAGCTTCTTGCGCTTCTGGTAAATCCGTCCTTCATCGACGAGAATTTCTGCAGCAGATCCGCATACAGAAGCTTGAGCAGACCATTCTCGCGCTCCAATTCCCTCAGGCGCTTCATCTGAAGTCCCTTTCGCCCCTGCGTTTCAAAGAATGTTGCTTTGCGCATGATTTCTCTCCTGGTTAGACATCGTTTTTGGTGAAGACTTTGCCAAAGGCAGACCGATGAAAAGACCCTGACAATCTAGACTCGTTACAAGCTACTCAATTTCCATGTAACCTAAGACATGCCTCAGGCAAGCAAACTTTGCGCCACGTAGAACTACTGATTTTCAAATACTAAGAGTTACTGTGAAAGCAGGCAGTTATAGTACTCGACTTGAAGGGGAGAGAGCATGAAGGATGATTGATGGATGAATCAGATACAGTATCTAATTAGATACTGGGATGGCTCAAGCGATATACGGGATACAGGCGAGCATCAAAATATTTTGCAGAATGTCCCCGCTGCGACAAAAAATAGCACACCTCACCATCTCACCGTAATTTCGCCACCGTCACGCCATCCCCTCCCTCGGCTCGATCACCAGGGCGAAACTCGACGACATAGGGCGAGGCTTTCAGATACTCGCGTAAGACGGTTTTGAGTCGACCAGTCCCGTGGCCATGGATGATGCGGAGGAACGGCGCCCCGTCTACAGTCGCCCGATCCAAGGCCGCTACGACCTGATCGAGCGCCTCGTCCGCGGCTTGGCCTCGCACATCCACCACGGTCTGTTCATCAAGTCCCAGTCCATGACTCGTTGAGGCTCGGTGCGGACTTGGAGCGGATGATGCTGGTCGTCCCGCGGTCGCTTCTGGTTCCTGCACGACGCCGACGAGGTTTGAGACAGTAGCCAGGATCTCCCCTTCTCCGACTTTGATGCGGACACGTTTTTTCCCGTGCGGCGTTTCCAATAAACTTCCGGTCATCCCCAGCCCGACGATCTCCACGGTATCCCCGACATTCAACTGTTCAAGCGGAATCGGCTTGCTGGCAGGCACGAGTTCCTGTTTGGCTTTCGTCTCCAACTCGTGCAATCGCTCTTTCGTCTCCTTGACCTTGATGAGTTTCTGCTCACGCTTCAAGGAATCGACGGTAGCCTGAACCTCTGCCCGCACCCGCTGAAATTGTTCGCCCAATTTCTTTTTGAGTCCCCGTCGAGCCTCCTGCTCGGCTTCTTCCAGTTGTACTCGAAGCGCTTGTGCTTCCCTCGCCGCTTGTTCAGCTTCGTGCCGAGCTTGCCTGGCCTTCTCGCTGTCGTCAGCCAATTGGCCCTGTTTGCGCTGCAAATCAGCCATCAAGTCGTCGAGTCGTCGATCCTCGAGACGTAGTCGCTTTCTCGCATCGTTCAAAATATCTTCATCCATACCGAGCCGACCGGCGATCTCCAAGGCAGATGACCCGCCTGGAATCCCGATGAACAATCGATAGGTCGGCGCCAACTGCTCCACGTCGAATTCCACGCTGGCATTCGCAAAGCCGGAAGTCGTCTGTGCCAGCTCCTTGAGCGCGCCGTAATGCGTCGTCGCCACCACCTTCATGTTCATGTCGGCTAAGCGGCACAGCAGCGCCTCGGCCAACGCCGCACCTTCTTGCGGATCGGTGGAGGTCACAGGCTCGTCCAGGAGAACAAGCCCACGAGGCGCGGAGCGTTCGCGTAACATCGGTTGGGCGGCGCTCTCGGAGAGGAGCCGGATCATGCTTGTCATATGGGCGGAAAAGCTGGACAGGTCGCGGCTCAAATCCTGCGCATCACCGATATCAGCGTAGAGATCGGTAAACAGTGCCATCTCGGATTCCGGAGCACAGGGGAGATGCAGTCCGGCCCGCACCATGAGGGCAAACAGCCCGACGATTTTGAGCGTGGTACAGCCTTGCCCCTGTCGCAAAACGTCTAGGACGACTGCTCGGGAAAGAGGTGATCTTCGCTCCGGACTGTATCGGCCCGGCCGTTGAAAAGCTGGTTGCCAAGATGAAAGACGGAGATGTCCTCTTACTGGAAAATCTCCGGTTTCATACCGGCGAGGAAAAAAACGACGACGCCTTCGCCAAAGCCCTTGCCTCGCTGGGTGATGTCTTCATCAATGACGCATTCGGCGCCGCACACCGGGCCCATGCGTCGACGGTTGGGATCACCAAACACATCAAGGATTCAGTGGCAGGGGCGCTGCTCAAGAAAGAAATCGAGTATCTTGAAGGCGCCGTCGCCAATCCCGTTCGGCCGTTTGCCGCAATTCTTGGGGGAGCGAAGGTTTCCGGGAAAATCGGGGTGATCGAAAACCTCGGGAAGAAGGTCGATAAGGTCATCATCGGCGGCGGCATGGCCTTTACGTTCTTGAAGGCCAAAGGCATGGAAATCGGGAATTCTCTCTGCGAAATGGACATGTTGGATTTTGCCCGAGGGATCGAAGACCATGCCCTCTCTCGGGGGGTCAAGTTCTATTTGCCCGTTGATTGCGTGGTAGCCGCCAGCCGAGAGGTGGGCGCTGAAACGAAAATCGTCCCGGTGCAAGAGATCCCCAAAGGCTGGTATGCCCTCGATATCGGTCCGGCCTCCGTCAAGCTGTTCAATGAGGCGGTCCAAAACGCAAAAACGATCTTATGGAACGGACCGATGGGTGTGTTTGAAATCGACGCCTACGCCAGAGGCACCATGGCGATGGCGCATGCGATCGCCGATGCCTACGCGCTCACGATCGTCGGCGGCGGCGAAACGGCGCTGGCCGTTCATCGGGCCGGGGTCTCGGAGAGCATGTCGTTCATCTCGACCGGAGGCGGTGCAGCTCTGGAATTACTCGAAGGCAAGACGCTCCCAGGCTTGGCAGCACTGCCTGACCGCCTAAACTGATCAATAACCATCAAGAAGATAGAGCCTCGGAAATCGCAGTGCGTACAGTCCTACTCGTCGGAAATTGGAAGATGAACAAGACCGCGTCCGAGGCGGCGGTCTTCGTTCGAGAGCTCAAGGAACGTCTTCCTGCTCCGTCCACAACCATTGAGCTGGTTGTGGCTCCCCCATTCACCGCACTGGAATCGGTCCGCATTGCGTTAGGCCCGTCGTCTCCGATTCAGCTCGGAGCCCAGAATCTGTTCTGGGACGATCGCGGTGCCTATACGGGAGAAGTCTCCGCGCCGATGCTCACAGACCTCGGTTGTCGCTATGTGATCCTGGGCCATTCGGAGCGGCGAATTCTTTTTGGTGAACAGAGCGACCATATCCATAAGAAAATTCGAGCGGCGCACAACCATGGGCTACGCCCGATCCTCTGTATCGGTGAAACGCTTGCAGAACGGGACAACGGCACGACCGACCACGTACTGACACAACAATTGCGCGACGGTCTATCCGGCCTTGCCACGGAGACGCTGGCAGCCGTCACCGTCGCGTATGAGCCTGTCTGGGCCATCGGCACGGGCAAGTCGGCGACGGTCGACCAAGCCGTCGCCGCCCACAGGACTATTCGACGAGTCCTTGCTGCCATCGCTTCTCCCTCGATCGCCGACGGCACGAGGATTCTCTATGGAGGGAGCGTCACGCCCCACAATATAGAATCGTTACTGGCCTCGGACCAGATCGACGGCGCACTTGTCGGCGGCGCTTGTCTCCAAGTCGAATCCTTTGCTACAATTGCCACGGTCGCGTCTGTCACTCGATCAATCGGAGTCTGAGATCTCATGCTGTACACATTGATTGTTATTGTCCATGTCTTTATCTGTTTTCTGATGATCGGGGCGATTCTTCTCCAATCGGGGAAGGGGGCGGAAATCGGCGCTGCGTTCGGCGGATCCAGTCAGACGGTGTTCGGCAGCCGTGGCCCGGCAAACTTTCTGAGCAAGCTGACGGTCGTGGTGGCGGCCGTGTTCATGGTGACATCGCTTAGTCTGGCAATTTTAGCCAAGCAACGAAACTTTTCATCGACCGTCATCGACATGCAACCCAAGAGCGAACCCACCGCTTCCCCGACTGCTCCACCCGTTCAGCCATCAGGGGATTCGCATCCTTCCGGAGAAACGCCTGCGGCGGGCCACTGACCCGTTCTTCGTCAGGTCGTTATTCGGCAACCGAGGGAACCCCGGTTCCACTTCACTCTCGGTTGACTGTTTATAGTTTTGAGCTTGCGAGATATCAGATACGAGTCAGCCAGGACTCGTGCGCGAGGTCTTCACCACGCACGATTGAGAAGAAGGTGTCTTGGAGGGCGCGTGTCATCGGTCCAGGGGTACCAGCTCCGATGCGCCGGTTGTCGATTTCTCGAACCGGGGTCAACTCCGCAGCAGTTCCCGTCACAAATACTTCGTCGGCAATATACATTTCATCCCTTGTGAATCGCTCCTCCACTACCGCTATGTTCCGTTCTTGAGCCAATTGAATGACGGAGTTTCGCGTAATTCCCTCAAGCACCGACGTCAACGGCGTCGTCTTGAGAACCCCACGCCGAACGATGAACACATTCTCTCCCGTTCCCTCGGCAACATACCCTTCCGGATCGAGAAGAATCGCCTCGTCATATCCATCAGCCTTCGCCTGCCGTTTGGCCATGATGGAGTTCACGTAGTACCCGGATATTTTCCCCCTGGTCATGGACACATTCACATGGTGCCTCGTAAAGGATGAGACGCAGGCACGCATTCCATTGACCAATGCATCATCCCCTAAATAGGCGCCCCACCTCCAAGCCGCAATGCCCACCCGAATCGGATTATCCCCAGGATGAACACCCATCGCCCCATACCCGATATAGACCAGCGGACGAATGTAACAGGCATCGAGATGATTCACACGAACGGTTTCGATAATGGCGTCGGTGATCTGCTTTTTGTCATAGGGCATCGTCATCATGCCGATATGGGCCGAATCAAACAATCGATCGACATGTTCCCGAAGCCGGAAGATGGCGGACCCTGACTTTCCCTTGTAACACCGAATACCTTCAAACGCCGCGAGGCCATAGTGCAGCGAATGGGTCAGAATATGGACATTGGCCTCCTCCCACCCGACAAATTTCCCGTCCATCCAAATCTTTTCAACCGGTTCCAACATTGAAGACGATCTCCAGCAATCAATAGTAACAGTTCACGCCTTTGAGGACATGTGAAGACGTGACGGACTATAGCGTGAGGTCAAACGTGGGTCAAGTAAACAGGCCGGTGACTGACTCCGAGAAACCACTCGACTGATGCGGCGAGCGTTTACGTAGAGGCGCAATAGGCACGCAGGCGGGCACTCAGAAACGTTCCGACTCGCTCTTCTCCCTCCGGACTCATGGTCATGATCTTGCCACCGAACAACAGACCGCGTACCCATCGAACCACGACACGCTGAATTTCAACCGGCTCATCTTTATCGGGAAGGGTAAGCCGGACGACCAGCTCCATTCCAGGAACCACTTGATGATCGCCCAGAATACGAAATCCGTTACGACACAGGTTGATCACCGTTCCTTTTCCAAGGAAATCTCCGCCCAGATAGTACGCAACGCAGCGAACCGGAATCCGATGATAGGTGCGGATCACAAACTTATTGGCATGAGACATGATCTTGTTGCCATCTCCAGTTTTGTATCGTGACAATACTAAAAGCGTGCCCTCTCGATAGTGGAGACCAGCATACGTGTCGGCACGATCGCTCTCCTAGCCCTCAAAAGAGGGGCATGCGTGCGATCACAAACACTCCCGATGCGCCTGGTTTGCCTTGACACTTCTTATCGCTCCATGTTAAATGAACCCTTCTTCAAGCTCGGAGAGGGAAAAAATGTACGCGATCGTTGAGACAGGCGGTAAACAATATCGAGTCGAAGCCGGAGCGACTATTCAGGTCGAGCGGCTGCCAGGAGACGTCGGGGCTGAGATAGAGCTCGGTCAAGTCCGTCTCGTACATGGTGAGACTGGTATTCTGGTTGGACAGCCCCTTATCGACGGGGCCAAGGTCACGGCTGAAATCGTGCGGCAAGGACGAACCCGATCGATTACCGTGTTCAAGAAAAAGCGCCGCAAGAATTATCGCCGCACCCGTGGACACCGACAAGGATTCACCAAGCTGTTGATCACAAATATTGCAACGGCCTAAAGACACAAGAAGGACTTACCGATGGCAACAAACAAAGGTGGCGGATCTTCACGTAACGGCCGTGACAGCAATCCTCAATATTTGGGAGTCAAGGCCTATGGTGGTCAGACCGTAACAGCCGGCAGCATTATCGTTCGCCAGCGCGGCACCAAGTTTTTCCCGGGATTCAATGTGGACCTTGGAAGAGATCACACCCTATTCGCAACAATGAGCGGTGTGGTCAAGTTCGAAGGTGGACGCGGCAGGCGAAAAGTCAGCGTATATCCTGTTCCAGCCAAATCCTGATCCTCTTTTCTACTCCCTCCGTTACGATC
>JABMDK010000003.1:27798-30303 GCA_015903995.1 Nitrospira sp. | reverse complement strand
ACAGGCCGCCGCCTCCAAAGCCCAGCGCTACTGCATCGTCATCAGCGGGCGCAGCCCGTTGGATCGGGAAATCGACGAAATTGCCGGAGCGGTCCGCTCAATTAAACAGGAAGTTCCGATTCAGATCTGCTGCTCACTTGGCCTGATGAGTGAATCCCAAGCCAAGCGGCTGAAAGCAGCCGGCGTCGATCGGGTGAATCACAATCTGAACACCAGCGAATCCTTTCATGCGTCGATCTGCACCACCCACACCTTCCAAGACCGGCTGGCGACGATCAAGAACGCGCGCGCGGCGGGATTGGAAATTTGTTCGGGCGGTATCGTCGGCATGGGCGAGACAGACGAGGATCTGATCGAACTGGCAACGGCCTTGCGCGACGTCAAGCCAGATTCCATTCCACTGAACACCCTGCATCCTGTCGCCGGCACACCACTGGAGAATTGCGACCAGCTGACACCACAGCGCTGTTTAAAAGTCCTCTGCCTCTTCCGGTTCCTCCATCCTCGTACGGAAATTCGCATCGCCGGAGGGCGAGAACATAATCTGCGCAGCTTACAACCCCTTGCCCTCTATCCAGCCGACTCTGTCTTTGTGAACGGATACCTCACGACTCCAGGCGCACCAGCTCCTGAAGTCTGGAGCATGATCAAAGACCTCGGCTTCACCATCGAAGTGGATTATCAGCAGCCGGTGGCTGGCTGATTGTGACAGTGGACGACCGACCGGCTCGACATCCTCGTTGCATCATTATTGCCGGGCCGAACGGTTCGGGAAAGACTACGTTCGCCAGAGAATACCTGCCGCGCGAAACCGATGTGGTTCACTTTGTGAATGCCGATCTCATCGCCGGGGGACTTTCACCTCTTCGGCCAGAACTGGCCGCGCGACAAGCAGGTCGCCTCGTCCTTCAAGAACTCGCTCGTTTAGCGGATGCGCGGAAGAATTTTGCGTTTGAAAGCACGCTCAGCGGCCGCACCTATCTTCGACTCCTGAAGAAATGGAAGTTGGCTGGATATCGGATTGAAATCGTGTTCTTGGCTTTGCCATCGGTTCATCTGGCGCTCCAACGAATTGCGGGTCGTGTTCGCCAAGGCGGCCATAATGTCCTAAGGTCTGACGTCATCCGCCGGTTTGATCGCAGCTCCAAAAACTTTCATGCCTTGTATCGCCCACTTGCCGATGGATGGGCAATCTATGATAATTCAGGAGCGGCCCCTCGGCTCCTGGAGAGAGTCACATGAAGACAAAGCGGCAGACGGAGAACACACGGTTTGTGCAGAGCGTCGGACGAGCACTTCGTCGGGCTGCCAAGGCGGCTCGAAAAACCGCCAAGATGTATGGGACGCCCATCTACGTGTGGGAAAACGGCAAGGTGGTGGCGAAGAAGCCCTGAGACTCGAACCACTGTCCAGCGGTCTTCCTCTCGGGCATGGAAATTCTTGCCAACAGATTCTTTCAACGCCTATTCGCCAAGCCTCACCTTACCATCACTCGTAGCGCGGTTGGACCATGAGATCCGCAAGAGGCAGGATGCTTCCGCACTCCATTTCGACTAGCCAATGAACATGAGCAAAGGAAAGCCCTCTCCCTGTCCTCTGTGTGATGCCGAACTGATTTCAGCGATTCGCCAGGCTGACAAGGATGCCTATGAGATGGAATGTCGACGATGTGGGAAGTTTTCCATATCAGGGACTCTTTACTCCTCTCGCGATATTCCCATTGCTTTGAGACCTTGGCTATCTGCCTATACTCGTCAAGGTCATGACTATGGCAAGCTCACAGAGATGCTGGTCTCATCGAATATTCAGGCACTGAGTCAAGCTATGCAGAACATTTCTCCTAAAGATCGGGCTACTGGGTTACTGCAGATGCTCATCAGACGGACAAGTCACGTGGGCGCTCCGGTAGAGTTCTCTCCCGAATGGGACTATCCCTTGGCAACTGCGCAAAATTCTCAAGAAGCTATGTTTCATGTTGGGGAACTGAAGACAAGGGGGTTAATCAGGTTCCATGACATGACCCATCTCCTCGTGACACACGACGGCTGGGCTGGGGGCGATCAGACATCCTTATTAAGGCCGCCCTCTTCAATGGCGGACACTGATTCACAGAAGGGAGGAAAACAGTGGGACATCTTCATCTGCCATGCGAGTGAGGACAAAAGCGCAGTCGTCGATCCACTCGAAAAAGAATTGCAGAAGCACGGCCTACGTGTTTGGCTTGATCGCTCTGTACTAACAATTGGGGATAGCCTTCGCCGAAAGATTGATGAAGGCTTAGGAAGTTCGCGTTTTGGAGTTGTTGTGCTTAGCCAAGCCTTCTTTACCAAGAGCTGGCCCCAGCGAGAGCTCGATGGGCTAGGAGCCTGTCCGATATTGGCTTGAAGGAACCTGGATCGTGACCGAAGATTCCATTCGGGCGCCGCGAGCCCGTCTGCTCCCGCTATCGCGGCCCTCTCCGGGTCGCCCGCCGGCTGCCGCTCCGCGTACGCGGGCAGTGGCCTG
>JABMDK010000003.1:0-27698 GCA_015903995.1 Nitrospira sp. | reverse complement strand
TGTGGTCAAGTTCGAAGGTGGACGCGGCAGGCGAAAAGTCAGCGTATATCCTGTTCCAGCCAAATCCTGATCCTCTTTTCTACTCCCTCCGTTACGATCCCGCTGGCTAAATTCTCTCTCCCCCATCGGGTCAGGGTGGGGTATACTTCCCTATCGTCGTTACCCAGCAAGCTACGGAACGTTGACAGATTATGTTTGTCGATGAAGCACACATTGCGGTACGAGCCGGTCGTGGCGGAAACGGCATCTGCAGTTTCCGGAGAGAGATGTTCGTTCCTCGTGGAGGCCCGGACGGCGGAGATGGGGGTAACGGTGGCGACATCGTCATGACCGCATCTCATCGATTGACGACCCTGCTCGACCTCCGCTACCAAAACCATTATGAGGCCGAGGACGGACGACACGGTGGAGGATCCAATTGCACGGGTCGTTCCGGAGAAGATCGGACCATCACTGTTCCAGTCGGCACCATCGTCTCCGATGAGCAGACGAAAGAAACTCTCGTGGATTTCATCGAAGACGGCCAAACGGCTGTCATCGCCCACGGAGGGCGAGGCGGAAAAGGCAACAGCAACTTCGCCACATCCATCAATCGAGTGCCGACCAAGTGCACGCCCGGAACTCCTGGCGAAGCACGAACATTGAGGCTTGAGCTGAAACTGCTCGCCGACGTCGGGCTGGTCGGGTTTCCCAACGCCGGCAAGTCGACGCTCATTGCAGCCATCTCAGCCGCCCGTCCAAAAATCGCTGACTATCCCTTCACCACGCTGATCCCCAACCTCGGCGTTGTCCGCGTGGGATCCGACGGAAGCTTTGTCGTGGCGGATATTCCCGGCCTGATTGAAGGCGCCCACGAGGGGAAAGGTCTGGGTGTACAGTTTCTCCGCCATATCGAACGCACCGCGTTCTTGCTCCACTTGATCGATGTCTCGGAATGGGCCCCTGACGATCCCGTGGTCGGCTTTGAGACCTTGCGGCGGGAACTGGCCGCCTATGACGAGGGGCTCCCCACACGCCCATTTGCCGTCGTACCGACCAAGATCGATGTGACCGACACAAGCGACCGGCTTGCCCAGCTGCAGGCCTATTGTCGCCTCAACGGCTATCCGTGCTTGCCGATTTCCGCCGCCACGAATCAAGGGCTTGATGACTTGGTCGCCTACCTTGGGGAACAGGTCGTGCGTGCACGAAAGACGCCATGCGAGACAAGCTCCTAGGACAAGCAAGGCGGATCGTCATCAAGATCGGCAGCAGCCTGATCGCGTCGCGCGCGGAAGGCCTGCGTCCTCAACACATTGAGCGATTGGCTGATGACATCGCGACACTCCGAACCCAAGGGCGGGAAATTCTGGTCGTCTCTTCCGGTGCCATCGTCTCCGGCATCCGAAAGTTGCAGCTGAAGGAATATCCCAAGAGCCTCCCGGTCAAGCAAGCGGCGGCAGCCGTGGGACAGAGCCGGCTCATGTGGGCCTATGAAAAAGCATTTGAACGTCTCAATATCCAAGTGGCGCAGATTCTGCTCACCCACCAGGATCTCGCTGATCGCCGCCGATTTCTCAACGCCCGCCATACACTTGCGGCACTCATCGGTTTCGGTATCGTCCCCATCATCAATGAAAACGATACCGTCGCGGTTGATGAAATCAGGGTCGGCGACAACGACACCCTTGCAAGCGAAGTGGCTCATCTGGCCGATGCGGACTTGCTGGTAATTCTCTCCGATGTCGACGGACTGTATACGGAGGACCCGCGCAAAAACCCGTCGGCAACGTTGATCCCGCTGATTACAGAGATTACCCAAGATATCGAGCGCCTGGCAGGAGTGTCCAGCACATTTGAAGGGACCGGCGGAATGGCGACGAAGCTTCGAGCCGCCAAGAAAGTCGGCGAGTACGGAATTCCGACGCTCGTGCTCAATGGCGAGCGGGCCGGACTCCTTCCAACGGTCCTTGGCGGCGGTCCTGGCGGCAGTCTCTTTCTCGCCAGAGAACGTCGGCTGACCAGCCGTAAACATTGGATCGCCTTTACGCTTCGCCCACGCGGCCAGGTCTATCTCGACCAAGGGGCGGTGGATGCTTTGACCAATCGAGGGAAAAGCCTATTGGCATCCGGCATCCTCCGGGTGACGGGATCATTTGAAGCCGGCGATCCGGTCAGTTGCCTCGATACGGATGGAAAGGAATTCGCCAAAGGCCTGGTGAACGTGTCGTCCGACTTATTAGGTCAGATGAAAGGCCTTAAGACCGCGGACATTCATGCACAGTTCGGGCCCCAAGAGTATGAGGAAGTCATTCACCGAGACAACCTTGTTATTCTCTAAGCGTTGAGTTGTGAGTGCTGAGCTTATGAGTTTTCCCGGCTCCAAACACTCACCCCTCCCCCCTCCCCCCGTACCCTTCAAAGTTGGCCTACTCGGTGGAAGCTTCGATCCCATTCATACTGGTCACCTGACTATTGCCCGGCAGGTACAGGAGCACCTACAGCTCTCCCGAGTCCTCTTCATCCCAACCGGTGACCCGCCCCATAAACGGGATGGTTCACTCGCTCCGGCGAATGTTCGGCTTGAAATGGTCCGGCTTGCGATCGCCGACAACCCGTTTTTCACGGTATCGGACATTGAGGTGCAGCGAAAAGGAAAGTCCTACTCGATCGATACTATCCGGACATTACAACACCACTATGGCCCATCCACAGTACTGTTCTTCATCATTGGGCTCGATGCGTTTCTTGACTTTCCGACATGGAGAGAGCCGAAAGAGCTCTTACGGATCTGCCATTTCGTGGTTGTTCCCAGGCCGGGGCAATCTTTTCGGGCATTGGCTGGGATGTCACTGCTCCCCCCACTCGCTCCTGACGGACTGACAGGACTTGACACCGGCGCCCTCAACAGGCTGGACATTGCCATCCCCTCTGCTTCGGAAGTCACGTGCCTGGCCCTTCCACCCTGTCCAACCTCGGCCTCAGAAATTAGACGGAGAGTTCGGAACGGACTCCCCTTGGCAAATATGTTGCCCCCCCTGGTAGAATCTTATATACTTCGTCATAGTCTTTATCAGGAGGACAGCAATCACACGCGCATCTAAGGCCACCGCCCTCGCCGTAGCCAGGGCCATGCTTGACAAGAAGGCCCTTGATGTCCAAGTCTTCCATGTCGCCCCGCTGACGTCGCTCGCTGATTATCTGGTCATTGGGTCGGCTGAATCCGATCGACAAACACGCGCCATCGCCGATTCCGTCGCCGATGGACTCTCGCGCGTGGGTCAACGACCACTCAGTCTTGAAGGCACTACATCGGGCCAATGGGTCCTGATCGATTTTGGCGATGTGGTCGCTCATGTGTTCAGGCAAGACACGCGTTCGCATTATGCCCTTGAGCGTCTGTGGAGCGACGCGCAGCAGATTCCCGTTCCGGACGACGTGTCGGCTCCGATAGCCGCGGCAAAGGGGCGGATGACCCAGAAGGCGACTTCACAGAAGATGGTCTAGGCCATGTTCAAGCTGCTGATCACTATTTTCCTCATCAGCGCCGGCGTATTTATTTACAGCTATTTCCGCGAACTGAACCCAGGGACGATCCTCATCCATACCGCTCCCGGCGCAGAGTTCGAGCTCAGCCCCGTCACGCTTGTCTTGATTTCCATGGCATGTGGAGCCGTGCTTGCGACCTTCGTCGTAGGACTCCAGCAAACGGCGCACTTAATCCTGAATTGGCGAAGCAATCGCCTGGTGCGTCGAAAAGAAAAGGTCGACACCCTTCATCGAGACGGAACCCATGCGTTCATGTCGAAACGCACCTTGGACGCCATCACGCTCCTGGAGAAGGCCCTGGCGATCGACCCCAATCGAGTCGATTCGCTCCTATGGCTGGGGAATATACATCGATCAGAGCGGAATTTCCCTGAAGCAATCCGGCTCCATCAACACGCGCAACGAGTGGACGATCGAAATATCGAGGTGTTGCTGGAATTGGGCAAGGATTTGGAAGAGGCCAAACGGTACGAGGAAGCACTTCAGGCCCTTCAGAAAATCCTCAAGATCGAGCCCGACAACCTGACCGCACTCATCCGGAAACGAAATCTCAATATCCGTATGGAGCGATGGAGCGAAGCGCTGGAGATTCAACACCGCCTGCTCAAAGCCAACCTTCCCGCTCCTGAAAAACAAGCCGAAGCCGCCCTGCTCGTCGGATGCATGTATGAAGTCGGGCGACAACTGCTCGAACGTGGGCATCCCGATAAAGCCCGTCGATATTTCAGGGGCGCGATCAAGAAAGATCGGAGTTTCCTGCCTGCCTATATCGGAATCGGCGAAATTCTGATCCATGAAGGCAAAACGAAGGATGCCGTCGAAATCCTGAAAAAAGTCTACTCCCGGACGCGCAGCGTAATCATTCTGCACCGGTTGGAAGAATTGTTCTTGGATCAAGGGGAGCCGAGCGAAATCATCAGGGTCTATCAGGAAGCCCTGCAGCAAGATCCGCAGAATCCGGTTCTCCAGTTCTACCTGGGCAAGCTCTACTATCGGCTGGAAATGGTGGACGAGGCGTTCGATCAGCTGTCGACAATCGAAGGACCTCAGGATCACCTCTTGGACTACCACAAGATCATGGCCAACCTGTACTTGCGGAAGCAGCATTTCGAAGAGGCCATTGTGGAATTGAAGAAGGCCCTCAGCTTTAAGAAGCGCGTGGTCGTCCCCTATATCTGTACCCAATGCCAGCAGGAATCCGTCGAGTGGTCGGGGCGCTGCCGCCGCTGCGCCAAGTGGAATACCCTCACCGCCCTCCCCTGGCTCGAGGCCGGCCAAACCGCCTCCAGCTCGAACGGAGAGCCCTCCGCTGTTCCTTCCGTTCCCTACCAAGGCATTGCTTCTCCGTTTGAAACCGTGTAGGTTTCTCCATCGTAAAACGCTGAATTTGCTGATCTGTTGATCTGCCGAATATCATCCGAGTAATCGACGGATCGACAGATCATCAGATGATTTTGTCGCTACCTTTTTGAGGACCCCATGACCTATTTGACTTTGGCAGACAAAGCCCTCAATGACGACCCCCTGACGAGAGACGATTGCCGTTCCGTCTTGACTGCGCCAGATAATGAATTGCTGGCGTTGCTCCATGCGGCCTTTCAAGTCCGATCCAAGTATTTCGGCCGTACCGTCCGCCTACAAATGTTGCAGAATGCCAAGAGCGGAGCTTGCCAGGAAGACTGCCACTATTGTTCGCAGTCATCCATTTCAACGGCACCGATCGAACGGTACAACCTACTCCCGCAGAAGCAGATGATGGAAGGCGCCCGACAGGCCGCCGCCTCCAAAGCCCAGCGCTACTGCATCGTCATCAGCGGGCGCAGCCCGTTGGATCGGGAAATCGACGAAATTGCCGGAGCGGTCCGCTCCCAATCTCAGGATGCGCAGCTTATCCTCCGCCGTGAAGCGTCGCCGTGTCGGCGTGGCGACGACCTCGGGATTTGGCGGGACGCTCACGGCTGGTCGGGGTGAGGCGGTGCCGTGGGGGGACTCGTCCCCGGGCATCGCTGGCGCCCGCCGAGCGCCTTCGAGTCCTCGACTCGCATACTTCTGGTCATCATTCATGAGGGGTGCTCCTCTCCGCCCGCTACTCTAATTGAAGAGAGGCGAAGTGTCCCATTGATATTGGCACAGAGGGCTCGGGTCTACCAGGTAGGCCACCGCAAGCAAGTCAAACGGAGAGAATCCTTGTGCGCCCAACGTGTGTTCCAAAAATTCAAGCCATGGGGCCGAACGTGCAGACAACCATGCATCGAGAGAACTCTGTTGCTCCAAAACATGCAAGTCACGACGCGTGATGATAACCTGCTGGCCAACCTCAAACGGAATCAGGCATAGAGGCACTCCGGCGCGGAGGACTATCTCGGCTGCATCAGGATCCTTACGGACATTGAGATCGTGAAAATGCAGAATTGAGGTGTTTCCTACATGAAAGACTTGACTGGGTCTCTGACCGGCGACGGCGACAACAGCTGTGATGCGAGGAAGTAGCTCAGGGCGATGCGTTATCAAGATCGCCACGTTTGTCAGAGGTCCAAGCGCGAAGATCGTCAACGAAGATTCGGTGCGCGCGGCTTCCAGTTCCATTACAGCGGGTGGAATATCCATCACGTGTTTGATAGGGCGACCGGCCCCTACATGCACCGGCGGCAGAGCTCGACCAGGCTCATGAAGACTGATCGCGTTCAATAGGGCCTTTGCATTGTCAGTCGCATCATCAACCTGTACATTTCCAAACACCGTACTGACGCCTGCCACATGCAATGAGGATGAACGAATAGCTGCAATGATGGTCCAACAATCATCGACATCGTCAGTCATTCCCAGGCCACAAGCAGGATCCGCATCGATCCAGACGGGGCTTGCCGTGGCGTGCGGGAGCCCGGACAAGACAATCAGAGGGAGAAATAACCCTATGGCAAACATGGACGTTTTCCGATAACGCAGATAGCCGGAACCGGCTCCAGAGGGAGCATATCGGTCCTGATCTGAATAAAACCGGCTTCCTCCATATACTGCTTGACCGCTTGCGCCATCACGAGCGCCTTTGACCTACTTGGATTTCTATCTCTCGGCATGTAGGTGGTGGCCAAGAATCCTCCCGGCTCCAGCTTCGTAGAAAGCATCTGAAAAGTTGTCGCCGGATTATCGAGAAACTGCACAACATTGACCGAGAAGATTTTGTCGAACTGTTCATTTTTCGATTCCAATTCCTCAAGACGTCCCAGCCGAAGTTGTAGTCTCCCCTCCTCTACTGCTCGTGCATTACGCTTGCGGGCTTGTTCGAGCATGGTCTGGGAATGATCGAGCCCCACAACATAACCCTGTATCGCGCGTGCCAGGCAATCTTCCAATGCGAGGCCTGGGCCGCAACCAATCTCCAAAATTCGGTCGTGAGCCTTGATATCCAGCAAGTTCACAGTCCATCGATTACGATCACGATTCGATGGTCTGTGGGCCATAATCCAACCTGCAATGTGCCCGGCAACCCCGTGGGACTTTTGGAATTGCCCCACAACAACATCGCGGAGACTCATGAGTCAGCTCCTTTCCGTGCAACGGGAGCTTCGACTCCCGCAGTCTCATCGTGAAGAGAAGGAAATAGAAAACACCGATTAGCACTTCAAAGGCGAGTGCCTGTTGCAACTGCAACGTCGGCAGCCCGAAGACTCCCGACACAACGTTGTTCCACGACCAGAGAAGCAAGAGTGCGCCACTGATGAACATCGCCAACGCCCACATGAGCCCCCTACCTGAACGGTGAAACCGTTGCGCCCAAGCTTGTTCAGCCATGCCTCCCTCCTTTGACTTGCATCTTCACAAGGCTGTCCCTCAGTTGTGCAAGTGTCTCAGCTGTTTTCTCCAATGGCTCCGAACCCAACTCGTGAGCGAGCAGCTCTAGAACTTTCGTTTCTCGACCACGCATCTCCTTGAAGGCTGCATGCCCCTTCTTCGTCAGCGCTACGAACGGCGATCGGCGATGCGCAGGATTGTCACGAAGAGTTATCAGCGTGGAGGACAGTAGCTCATCGACATTGACTTGGATATGTTCACGTGAGACACCCTTCGCACGAGCAATTTGCGGTACAGTCTGCTCTCCGTCATCAGCAAGACTTTCCATAATCACACGCATCGAAGCAGTAATGCCCAGATCCTGATGCAGCTCATCACCGAGCACCTTGAGCTGATTGAAGCACGACCGCACTTGGCGAATAACTTGATAGAGCGTGTGGGCCTTACTCATGACCTGTGCATCCCACACTCGAATCGCTTTCTTGAGCCGCTACTCATCTTACCTCCACTACATGACAACCTCATTGTCAATTATGCACTACTGACAACTTAATTGTCAATATGGGAAGCTCCCTCGATCAGCAACGGGCTGGCTTACTGTTATGGATAGTCCGACCCCATGCCTTGCCTTAAATTCCAAGGCGAGCAAGACAGATACAGAAGACTAGTGGTTTATTGTGAGATCGAACGAATGATCAATGCTGTTTGGGCTCAACGATCCTGAATCGGACTTCGTCCACATAGGAGTAGGCAGAGGTCTGTTCTCCAGCAAAGAGGCCGCAGCGGTAATACTCTGGTGTCCAGCTGGATTTCGGAGGGGTCAGCAGGAAATACCCTGATCGATCGTTCGTCGCTGTCATGACGCGATCTTGGACTGTCGTCTGTGGATCTTCAGCCATGTCAGATGTTTCCAGTCCACATCGTGCAGTCAGCGGCACGGCATCGAACGAATCCGAGACCATACAGCGGGATGAACTCGTGGGCACCGGTCGGAAAGTCGTCTCGTACCACCTTCGTTGCCGGAATGACGAATCGAAACCAGCTGAAATCGGCATCACGCCCCGCAAGCGCCGCTCCGGTATCCAGCGTTTTTTGTGGCTTCAACCGTTCAACAGCCTTTGCGAATGGAGCTTCTTCCGACGGTGCAGAAGTAGAGTCGCTTGATTGCTTCTCCGCTTTCGCCTCTTCCTCTTTCAGCTTCACCAGTTCAGGAACATGAGGCCGTACCTTTTCAAGCCAGCGAGCAATCTTCTCTTTGGCCAGAACGCGCGTGCCGGCCGGGAACGGGACATCCTTATTGGCTTGTTCAAATTCGACAGCCGCGTCATACAGCATCTGAAAGTGAATGAAGGCTTCTTCCCATCGCTCTAACTCTACATAGCACTGCCCCATCCGAAAGGTCGTATCCGCAAAGTCTTCCTCACTGGGATTGAGATTCGACATACTACCGAAGACTATAAGCGCCTGTTCGCATTGACCCAATTGCATAAGTGTCAGTCCCAATTGATGGGTCGCGACCGGATCGTCCGGATTGAGCGCCAACAATCTGCGATAGACAGGCTCGGCCTCCTGAAAGCGTCCGGCTTCGAACAACCTCCAGGCCTCCGACCGAATGGCAGCCCACTCCTTCAATTGAGTCGCAGTGGCAGCAGGAGTGAGCATCGGCTGAAAACGTCGGCCCCGTTCCATCGACTCATGCAATTGTGCCAATTGATTCTTGGCCGGAAGTTCAAGTGGAGACCCGGGTGTCACATGCTGGAGCACATGCTGGAGGTCGGCGTCTGCCCCTTGATAATCCAGTACGTCAAAGCGCGCACGAGCCAAAGCGAGTCGCCAGCCCAGTAACTCAGGCTTCAGTTCCACCGCTCGCTTATAGAACTCCAGCGATTCCTCCAAGCGATCCGCCTTCCGGAGCTCCTGCGCCAGTCGCCAGTGAGTCAAGGGGTTGTTGCCATCGATTGTCGCGATGGCACGCAATTCAGCAATCGCATCTTCTTCCTGCCCCCACCGAACCAGCAGCCCCCACTTTGCCCAATGGACATCCAGCGCAGCGGGCTGCACGGCGAGCACCTGGTCATAGGCGTGAACGGCCTCTTGAGGATTGCGGAACGTCGACAGGATGTCGCCGCGTACTTTGTGGAGGGTGACCGCTTCCGGATGAGCGCTCAGACCGTGATCAAGAATCTCCAACGCCGTCGTGACCGCCCCACGGTCCCACGCGACTTGGGCTTGTTCGGCTGCTTGTTCAGCCGGCGGCCTTGGCCCATCATCTACGGCGATACAAGGACTGGTCATCAGCGCCAGCGTGAGCGCAATCATCACACGAACAACGCCGGCACGGAATCGTGGTCGATCGACAAAGTTTTGCCTGGTAGATGGCGCAATCATGTTTCTACTGGGAACTCCACCGCGCGTGGAATCAACTATACCAAGAAGCAGGAAGAATATATCAGGCAGAGCCCCGGCAAGACTGCCTCACGCGAATCAGTCTCACTGTTTCATTACCTTTCTTGACCTCCCCGCATGATCCCGCTACCTTGGATTCAGACGAACCCCTGAAAAAGAATTATACTGGAGATAAGACATGATTCTGGTCACCGGTGGTGCCGGATATATTGGTTCCCACACCTGCGTTGAACTGCTCCAGGCAGGCCACGAGATTACCGTCTTCGACAATTTCTGCAACAGCCATCCTGAATCGCTCGAGCGGGTGCAACGCATTACAGGCAAACCGCTCCGCATCATCCGCGGCGACATCCGTGAGCGGGCGGCGCTGGTGACGGCACTGCGGACAAGCGGCGCGCAAGCAGTGATTCATTTTGCCGGCCTGAAGGCGGTCGGGGAATCAGTGCAGAAGCCCCTCGCCTACTATGACAACAACGTGATTGGGTCGTTGCGTCTGCTGGAGGCGATGGGTGAATGCGGCGTGAAACAGTTGGTATTCAGCTCCTCTGCCACGGTCTATGGTGATCCGCAGCGGCTGCCGCTAACAGAAGATCATCCGCTCTCCGCCACCAATCCCTACGGGCACACGAAACTAACCGTGGAACAGATACTGCGAGATCTGCAACGAAGCGACACCTCGTGGCGCATCGGGATTCTCCGCTACTTCAATCCGGTCGGCGCGCATGCGAGCGGATTGATCGGCGAAGATCCGCAAGGCACGCCGAACAACCTCATGCCCTTCGTGGCGCAGGTGGCAGTCGACCTCCGCCCGCATCTGAACGTGTTCGGAGATGATTACCCAACCCCGGATGGCACCGGTGTGCGCGACTATATCCATGTCGTGGATCTGGCCATAGGACACCTCAAAGCGTTGGACGCACTCGGACGATCACCGCACCAGGCGGAATGCCTCACGGTCAATCTCGGAACCGGGACAGGGTACAGCGTGCTGGAGATCGTGCGAGCCTTCGAGCAGGCCAGCAGCAAGCGAGTGGCGTACAGGGTCGCGCCGCGTCGGCCCGGCGATGTCGCAGCCTGTTACGCTGATCCCAGCAAGGCGGCTGCCCTCCTTGGCTGGCGGGCTGAACGCAGCCTCGCCGACATGTGCACCGACACGTGGCGCTGGCAGAGTCTCAATCCGCACGGCTATGCTCCTCCCCGCCCGGCGACCTAACAAGACGTAAAAACACTCATGGTGATCTCTGTAGCCGTCACTGAGATCCAGGTGTGGGACGAGGCTTACCAGCCCATGCCGTGCCCACAGCGTTCCACCCTACCGCACGGTCGTCGTGCAACGCGCGGGTGTCGTGATACACTGCCCTTCAGATGTTCGACGTCATCCTCTACCAACCGGAAATCCCCCCGAATACCGGCAATATTATCCGCCTCTGCGCCAATACCGGCGTCGGCAATATTATCCGCCTCTGCGCCAATACCGGCGTCCGGCTTCACCTCGTGAAACCGCTTGGCTTTTCCATGGATGATAAACAATTAGTGCGGGCCGGGCTGGACTATCATGAGTTTGCGACAATCCGCACCTACGACGACTGGGTTGAATGTGCGGAGCGCTTCAAAGATCGCCGCCTGTTCGCCGTCTCTACAAGGGGAACCAGGCGCTATGACCAGGTCGTCTACACTAAAGACGACATGTTCCTGTTTGGTCCGGAAACACGCGGGCTCCCACCCACGCTGCTGGAATCGTTTTCAGAAGACCGGCGCATCCGTGTACCGATGCGCCCAGAAAGTCGAAGCCTCAATCTCTCGAACGCCGTTGCGGTCGTCGTCTACGAAGCCTGGCGGCAGATGAGTTTTGAGAACGGGATCTGACGTTCGTTGCGAATCATGGAGCTCCATGGCCTCGGCATTCTCCCACGCATTCCTAGCCCTTGCACTCGGCAAGGCTCCCCGACATCCACTGTTCACCTGGCCGGTCTTGTTCCTCGGCATGGCCTGTTCGATTATCCCCGATCTGGACGTCATCGGCTTTTCCTTCGGGATTCAATACGGTGATCTGTGGGGTCATCGTGGCATGACCCATTCACTCTTCTTCGCCGGCCTCCTGAGTGCCGCTCTCACTGGGGTCTGGTACCGGCAGAGATCGACGGAGGCACAGATAGGCCTCTTCTTCTATCTCTTTCTCTGCACCGCATCTCATGGAATACTCGATGCACTGACCGACGGTGGACTCGGTGTGGCGTTCTTCTCCCCGTTCGATACAAGCCGATATTTTTTCTCGGCTCGACCGGTGGCCGTGTCTCCGATCGGCATCAGGGCATTCTTCAGCGATGATGCTGTTCACGTGCTTGCCAGCGAGGTGAGATGGATCTGGCTCCCAGCCATTGCTGGGCTCTTCATCGTTCGCGGGCTACGATATGTGCAGTCAGCTCAACGGACGGGGAAGCGCGCACCGAGAGATTGATCCGCCTCACGGAAAAGTTGACAGGCCATGGCACGAACGTGCCGTTCAGAATGATGGGCTGGCTACGTGCTTACCAAGAGGGGGCTCCGGTCCGTTCCATCTTCATCCATGTGCTACCTCTGCTCGTTCGACAGGCAAATGCAGCTGTCATCCGAGATATCGACCATACAGAAAGGCCACAAACTGCTTTGCCCCGCGCAATCTATTTTTAACGTTTTCATCCGTGACACCGCCTTGTCGCAATTGCTGCTCAAACCGGATTAACGCATCCTTTAATTCTCTCCTGAGTTCTCTCTCGATCACTCGATCCAACACGCTTGGCATGATCTTCCTCCCTGATTAATTTATTCGGATCCACTCTGACCAGGACTCCGATAGGAACGGTGTGACATACGGACCTCAGCTCGGAAATTCTACAGAACTCGTCAGAGACAAGCCAGTTCTTAAACCAGAACGCATCAGCGCAACAAAAGACTCCTTCTCCGGGCAAGGCTAGAGCCGTTTCACATGGAACAACGTCAGCCCTGCTTTCACCCTAGCCTTCGGCAAGATCGTCTTATGCATGGAGACTGTCGGCAGAGCTGCAACTGATTGATCCCAATGTATCAGCAACCGAGACGGCGCCTGTCTCAGTAGTTCCTCAAGTCGAACTGGGCCGACGATAAACGCCTCACCGCCCCGCCGTAACAGTTGACTCAATCTCGTCACGATCGCGCTCATGGCCGTTGGCGAATCAAACGAGTCATACGGCAACCACTGATAAATCAGGTCGTAGAGTTCGTGAGTATCCAGGGGCTCTTTACCCTCTTCAACGACTCCCATTTGGATTCGTCGTAACCAATCCCATCGTCGTACCTCGGCACACTGGGTCCAGAGCTGCTGCGCCTGACGCTGCGCATAGGCCACGTAGCGGACATGCACCGTATAATCACGTGGCCGGTCAAAGAGCACACACGTTGCAATGACCGCATCCCCGTTGGCGATCAGCACTCGTTCTGCCTGCGAGCGCAGCTTTCCAATCTCTCGATCCTGCTCCCCAAGATCATCGAGATAGTCCGCCACGAAAGACTGAGCCGCGAGCTCACCAACCTCCTGGTCGTCCTCCGGGAATAAGGGCACCGCCTCGAAGGCGTCGGCAGGGGAAACCCTCGGAACTCCTTGCACGAATACCGTACGCCAATCGACCGGACTGATCGGACATTCGTCGGACGGAGACGGCCTCACCTGAAGATAGGGATCTAACGGCACGGATACTTCCGTTTCACGATCCTTCAAAATCAACAGACTCCCTTCGACACGGAGGCTGCGATCCAGCGGGAGCACGCGACGCCCGATTGAACGGACATATGGAAGACCCGCAGGGTCTTCGGCAAGCGTCGCTTTGTGAACCATCCCATTTTGCAGGGTCACACACAGCCCTCGGCTTCCCTCAAAATGCCGAACGGGAGGATATTGTGCCGGCAGCCACTCAACACGATGAGATTGTGAAGGATTCATGAATGCTGTGAAAGGATCCACGCCATCTACCGGATGCGGTGTGAAAAATGCGCTGAACAAGCGAAAGGCTGCCTCGGATGGATAGGTCGGAATCCCACGATACCGTAAGGCCCTCGGAGCAGACCGTCCCTTGTTCTGATCGTCATACAGTCCCCGAATCAGCTCGAACACGGCAGAGCCCGTCCCGGGTAACAACGATTTGAACAGTTCAACCACCGGGAGAAAGTCAATCTGGTCCCAATGCATGGCTCCCATGCAAGCCATAAACCGTACCGTTTCAAATCCCCCACCATCCAACACATACAAAGCATCTTTTCGCTGTCGAATCGTCGCCGTCCCGTTGGGAGCGATCGCAAAATCCTCATCGCGATAAAACCACCGTACCTCTTCGATGGGGACTCGTAACGCCCCGGCAGCCAAGGCACGAAGATCATCCGGAGTGATCCGCTGCCAATTGGGCCTCGCTGCGAGATTCAGCCTCGTTTCATTGACCAGCCCACCGGGCTTAATCCCGACCCACCGTCCCCAATCCAGTCGGACTCGTGCTCGCCGCAGGAAAACGGTCCCGTCGCTTGCCGACTCCCATTCACACTCATGCAAGGGATGGCCTACCGAATCCGTTTCAAGGACGCGTCGTCCATCAGGCCGGTACAAGACGAGGTGCCCGTTGAGAAGCGTTTGGACGTGTCCACCGACCTTGTCGAAGGACTCAGCGAGTGTACGTGTGGAAGAAAACCGGAGATGGCCGGGCTGGTTCAGAGCAAATGCAATGGCGTCTGAGGGCATTCACTCGCGGAGTTGGCCGCTCCCCAAAACAATGAACTTCGAGCAGGTTAATTCTTCCAACCCCATGGGGCCTCGTGCATGAATGCGCGAGGTACTGATGCCGATTTCAGCGCCTAAGCCGAATTGATACCCATCGTTGAGTCGAGTGGAGGCATTCACAAGAACGGCACTGGCATCGACTTCTTTGAGAAATCGCATCGCGTGTCCGTAGTCCGACGTCACGATCGCTTCCGTATGCCGCGACCCATACTGCGCGATGTGTTCCATCGCCTCATCCATGTTCTTCACGATTTTCACGGCAAGAATCAGGTCCAGAAACTCCTTACCGTAATCCTGTTCGCTAGCTGGTTTGGCCTCGGGAATCACCTGGCAGGTCTTCGGACAGCCCCGAATCTCGACCTTGGCCTCGCTGAGGCTTCGAGCCAGCTTGGGCAACAGCGTCCGCGCGGCCGTCTGGTGGATCAACAGGGTTTCCATGGCATTGCACGTGGACGGTCGCTGCGCTTTAGCGTTGACGCAAATGGCCTCCGCCATCGCCAAATCCGCTTCGGCATCGACATAGATATGGCATACGCCGGCATCATGCTTCACGACCGGAATCGTCGAGTGTTCCGCGATAAGTTTCATCAACGATTCCCCGCCACGCGGAATGATCAAGTCGATGAACCGGTCCTGCTTGAGCAACACCGGGACCACTTCGCGATCAGCACGGTCCACGAACGTAATTGCGCCTGGCGGAACACCGGCTTTTTCCGATGCCTCGGACAGAATCGCGGCAATCGCCGTGTTGGACTGAATGGCCTCGCTGCCGCCTCGCAACACACAGACATTGCCCGATTTAAGACAGAGGGCGGACGAATCCGCCGTTACATTGGGGCGCGACTCATAGATGATCCCGATCACTCCAAGAGGCACACGCACCCGCCCGACCTGCATCCCGTTGGGTCTCGTCCACATGCCGGACATCATTCCGACAGGATCTGGCAACTTCGCCACTTCACGAATACCGGCGGCCATCTCCCTAATGCGCTTCTCGGTCAATCTCAAACGATCTGCCATCGCTTTCTTTGCAGGCGTCACTCCAAACGCCTTCAAATCTTGCTCATTCGCAGCGAGGAGTTCGTCCGACTGAGCCTCGAGCGCCTCAGCCATGGCAAGGAGTGCGTAATCCTTGGTGGCTGTCGGAAGAGACGCCAATCTCCTCGCTGCCTGCTTGGCCTTGGAGACCAGCTCCAAGACATACGTTGAAACAGGCAACGGCCTAGACTCGTCGGTTTCTTGATCTGAGGCTATCTTGCTTGGAGCTTCCACGCTTTGCACCAATGATTCAACAACTCGGGATTATCGCTGACAATACCGTGTGGGTAAGAGACGGGTCAAGAGTCCTCCTCAGCTTTACCTGATCTATGGGGTGTTCCATGTGGAAGAGAAACCGACGAATGTTCTTGTGACAGAGCCTGAATCACCGAAGGAAGCGAACCAGTCCTACTCACTGCGTTGCAGGAGAATCCATCTCTTCCGTCCATTGGGTGAACTTGGTTCCCCTGGAGCTATTGGCTGGTCGCGTATGGTCGGTTGTGCAGGAACCGTAGACGGCCTCGCAACAGGCCCGGCCACCGCCACCATAGACGGATTCGGATATTGAAATACCCAGTCGTAGTGGGTCGGCTTTCCCTCAAAATGGCGCACGGCGACCGGGAAGTTACCCTGTTTGATCGGTTTCTGCCTGCTCTTGCTTCGGACTCCCATGATGCCTCCCATGGGCGACCTCAGCAATTCCCACTCACCACGTCCCACAGGATCAAGGTAGACCTTCCGAAGAAAGGGTTTAGGCGGTCTTGTGAGTTCGGCAAGCGTTTGCGGGTACACTTCACCGGGTAAGACTCTTCCTGCTTTCGTACTGGCCGAATACAGTGCGAGGGCCGTTTGAATTTCCATCCCCTTGGCCAGCAAATCCGTCTCAAGCTCTCGTTGCACCATCGTCTTCCACTGCCGTGCGGCCGCTGTCATAGCAAGTCCCATAAGCGTGATGGCGATCATCACCATCAGGTACGAAAATCCTGTTTCTCGTCGCCTCAACGAGGCCAAACCGCCGCTCATTCTCCATCACTCCTCACACCCGCTGATCGTTCCGCCGACTCTTTCGACAGAGACACCGTTTGATCGATATGGGTACCGGTATCTCGGATCGTCACGCTTTCAGAATTGATCGTCTTGAGGATCTGGTGGTCGTCGACACGATCACCGACCTTGAGCACGAGCACCTCATCGTCTTTCTTGAGCACCGCAATATCCTCATTGTTCCGTCGCCCCTCACCCACGCGAAGAAAGCCCAGGTATCGATACTGCTCTAACTCAGGCGCATCCTCTTGCTGCGGCGAAGCCTCGGCTGAAGCCGAACCAGGCTGACTCATGGATGGGTCATTCCCGGCTAAGAACGTACCATCGGAACCAGGCACGGCAAAAATATTTCGGTGCACGGTAAAGGCTGTCTGACTTTGAAGCCCCTTTGATGCCAGCCACTCAAGGTTTACGCGTAAACCAGTTCTCCCTGTTGCCGCATATTGGCCCACGGAAGGGTGCCCCGCGACATTCGTAAGTGGAACGCGAGCCGGCTCCTGCACGAGCCGCCATTGCCATACCGCCAGCCCTGCCCACAGAACGAGAAGCGAGGCCGCAAGAATCGTCTTCTTTTTTGCATCCATGGTTACTGCACTGGTCCCGACAGGCCAGACTCCCCAGGGTCGCCACGAAGGTACGTCGCAATCCTGATGTTGAACGTCAACAACGTATCCTGCGCGCCTCCGGATCGAGTCAGCTCAAGATCCTCAATGAACACCAACTCTTCCGCCGTCTCGAGACCATAGATGAATCGGCGGAGATCCTCATACTGCCCGGTCATCGGCCCCTGTAACAGCCCCTTGCTCATATTCGCGATGGGAGTGGGCTCCGTCTTATAGGACAACCCCGGCAAGGTGACTCGGTCACGCTTCGCCTCATCTGAAATCCCCAGCCCAAGCGCAGTAAAGTCGCGCGCGGCGGGAAGCACCGCCCAGACTCGGCTCAAGTCTTTTTTTGCTTTTCTTGCCTCTCGGTGAGACATCAAGGTCTGTCGGGTCGCAGCCCATTCATTCTCTAAACGCTCTCGACTCGCTTGAGCATCCACCACACCCAGAGCATGAACGAGGAACAGAATAAAAAGAAGACCCAGCGCGACTCCCGCCCATGGAAGTAAGGGTGCGAAGGGATGCTGCCAGAGAAAGAGCAGGCGATCTTTCATTATTCACGTTCCTTCACGCCGATATTGTACCGTGACGTCGAACTCCACCAACCCGGTCGGCCCGACACGATGCTGTGCCAAGATCGGGTCCTTAAATGTCGCGTGATCTTGAAGCCCGACGGTGAAAACGGTGATGTCTTCAAGGGCCACAGCAGTTCCCGTCAATCGGACTATCGTACCGGCTTGATCAAGACGAACACTGCTGAGCGCAAGGCGTGGAGGGATTGCTTGCTCCAATTCGGTCAAAAACTGTGTCCACGAAAACATTCTTTTCCCAAGCAACTGGTTGGCCAACTCGACCTCAGCAGGCAGTCTCTTTAACGCCGCTTCGGACAAATCAATGCCTTCATGTCTGGCATCTGCAATCAAATCAAGATCCTGTTGCCGTACTCGATCCAGTTCCGCTTGGATGGTTAAAGATTCTTGATGGGCGAGGGTCGCCTGCCAGACGTTCCAGCAGATCCCGATCACAAGTAGGATGCACATACTGATCAAGAGCACACGGAGCGGAACGATCGCCGGCCGATAACGGCGGCTTAGGTTTATCCGAAACTGATCCTCGGCACCGCGCAGGAACGGCATTGACTTGAGTGGTTCGAGAAACCGAACAACTACGGAACTCATGATCGCCATGCTAGAGCACTCCAGCCATCGCGGCCAGCGATGTCGTCCCTCGATCGCTTCCTGCAACCACTCGACCAAGGGTCTCGACCGATTCCCAACCAAACTGTTCAACGGACAGGCGGAGCTCAGCCTCCATCAATTCTTGAAAGACCGAAATGTCTCCGTCCGCACAAATCACGGATTCCGTCACAACCACCGAGGGATGTTGCTGTTGACAGATCTCCAACGAGGCCCAGCATTCTTCGACAATCTTATTCAGCATGTCTGGCTTCACCGGCACTTCCGTCGTCTCACCCCCCAGAAGCTTGCACCGGTAGAACAGCAGACGCCCATGTTGGCAAATCATGGTCGTCAGGGCTCGATCCGATACGTTGACCCATAGACAATCTCGGCTTTGCCAATGCGACCCGCTCGACGCCTTTCTCCATAGGTCAAAGATCCGTAGGCTCGTAACCCCCACCTCCAGGGGAATCAACCCGACAGACTCACAGAGCGATTCATACTGCTTCAACACCGACTCCTGAACCGCCACCGTCAGTACTGTATAAGCCGCATAAGCCGCCCCTTTGCCTCCCGACCGATTATGAAAGACCTGGGACAACACCTTCGCGCCACTCAACGGGAACAGCTGTTCTTGGCCAAGCCGCCAGCGGATCAGCGCCTCGCATTCCTCGCGCCTAACAGGGAGCTTTTCAAGGTGCAGGATGGTCGTCCTAACCGCCGTGTCAGGCAGCAACAGCACAATCCGTTGCGGGAAATTAGCATGTACTGATCCCCCGACAGCCTGGTGAACCGAGGCTGGGTTGGTCAAGGCGCGAATACGATTGGCCAAGGCGGAAGGATCCTGAACATTCTCCTCAGTCGGAGAGGGTTTGATCATGCCATCGGTAAGCGGAGACATCACGCACGTGTGTCGACGTTGTCCGCGCCAGTTTCGCTCCGTTTCAGCCCACGCGATCGAATCGGTGCCAAACTTCAAGCACCGCTGTGGTCGGCTGCTGGCCCATTCCCACATCACATTACCCTTCCTCACTGAACGTCACACGATTGATCTCTCGCAACGACGTCTCGCCATTCAACACTTTTTTCAACGCCGACTGCCGCAACGTAATCATCCCATCTGTCACGGCCCGATACCGGATTTCCGAGAGTGGCCGCTCGGCATGTATCATCTCTTTGATTTCGTCCGTCAAATCGAGAAACTCTGTGATGCATTTTCTTCCTCGATATCCAGTCCCATGGCATTGCGGACACCCCTTGCCCTCATGGAACAGCGTATCCTTGTATTGCCCATAGTCCAGTCCTGATTCTTCGATAAGGGTCTGCGATGCTTTGACGGAAGTCCGACACGACGGACACAGGATTCGGACAAGCCGCTGCGCCAACACGCAGTTGAGAGCGGCCAGGAAATTATAGGCATCGATCCCCATCGACGCGAAACGCCCGATGACGTCGAACACATTGTTCGCATGCACCGTCGTCAACACAAGATGACCGGTCAGGGCCGATTGAATCGCGATCTGCGCCGTCTCGGCATCTCGAATTTCGCCGACCATAATCTTGTCCGGATCATGACGGAGGATGGACCGAAGGCCGCGCGCAAACGTGACGCCTTTCTTTTCATTGACGGGAATCTGCACCACTCCTGAAAGCTGGTATTCAACGGGGTCTTCGATCGTAATCAGCTTGTCTTCGAGCGTGTTCATCTCCGATATGGCGGCGTACAGCGTCGTCGTCTTTCCACTTCCCGTTGGCCCGGTTACCAACACCATGCCGTGGGGACGAGTAATCGCTTTCCGGAATCGCTTCAGATCTTCCGGATTAAACCCGATCCGCTCAAGTTTCAAGTCGGACACTCCGGTCGCAATCGAGTCTCGGTCCAAGATTCGAATCACGACCGACTCGCCGAAGACACTGGGCAGGATGGAGACACGAAAATCCACAGTCTTCCGATCCAGCCTCATACGAAAGCTTCCGTCTTGAGGCACCCGACGCTCGGCAATGTCAAGTTCCGACATGACCTTCAAGCGAGACACCAACGGGGCATGCAATCGAATATCCAGCGGCTCCATGGCAGGAATCAGGATGCCATCGACACGTAGTTTGACTTTGGTCGACCGATCTGCAGCTTCGATGTGGATGTCACTTGCCCGACGCTGCATCGCGCTCAGCAGGATAGAATCCAGCAGTTTCACGGCCGGACTCTGCTCATCCCCTGCATGATCGAGAGTCGGAATTTCTTCTCCTCGGTCATCTTCTTTCACCAAGATCGACCGATACTCTGCTTCCAGCTCACGGAGCGCCTGACTGGACCCTTCACTGCGTTCCAACGCCGCCAGAATGGCACTCTTGGAGCTGACGACTCGATCCAGCGGTTTTCCGATAAGGAGCTCCAATTCGTCGAGTCCGAGCAGATTGTTCGGGTCGGCAACGGCAATCATGAGGGTTCCGGGACGCTCGGCCATCGGCACAAACGGAAATCGCTGCATCAACTTGATCGAGATGGTCTCGTAGTATCGCGGGTCGATCCGAAAATCGGTCAGCGGATCATAGGGAAGGCCGTATTGGACAGCCAAAGCTTGAGCCAATTGTTCCTCCGAGAGGAGTCCTTCGCTGATCAGCGTTTGTCCTAAGGCGGCAGCCACTCCCTTTACTCGACGTAGGACATCCTCGACCGTGTGCTTCGAGAGAATTCCCTGGTCGACCAAGACCTCGGCAAGAGATGGTCTCATAAGGCTACGTAGCATGCAGCACCTCTTGCATCATGGTATCCGTATCACCCTCAGATCCCACGTCTCTCCTCTCTAGCCACCGACGGTCCCAGCCATCTGAAACACAGGCAGGTACATCACAATAACGATTCCGCCGACCAATATTCCCATCACAAGCAGCAACGCCGGCTCGATCCACGTGGTCAGCTGTACCAGTCTCGTATCGAGGTCAGCCTCATAAAACTCCGAGACGTCCCGTAACATCGTATCGAGCGAACCTGTTTCCTCCCCTACTGATAACATTTCAATGGCGAGTCTCGGGAGCACTCTAGGACGATCCAACGCGTCAGCTAATGTGGCTCCCTCCCGAATCTCATTGACGGCCCCCAGCATTTCTTGTGAAATCCATCGGTTTGAAACGGCTCCTCGTGCGCCTTGCAAGGCATCAACAAGCGGGGTTCCCCCGGCCAGAATAGTTCCGAGCGTTCGCGTCAGCTGGACGGTATTGTGCTTGACCGCAATCTGACCCACGAGGGGGAGCTTCAGCACAAGACGATCGATCGTCAGCTTCCCCACCGAGGTGGCATAGTAGGCATGCATTCCAAGCATGAGGCCAATGAGGATGACAGCTGCGGGCAATACCCATGCGTCCGCATGTGTCACCACATCCAGCAAGACCTGAGTCGCCCAGGGCAAGGTCTTCGCTGAATCTCCATAGACCGATACGAAAGTCGGCATGACATAGGTCAATAGAAAACCGACCACGGCGAAACCGATACCGATGAGAACAATAGGATAGGAGATCGCTTTTTTCACTTTCTGGCGAAGCCCGACCATCAGCTTCAGATACGCAACATACCGCTGCAATACCTCTGGAAGATTGCCTGATTGCTCTCCTGCTTTCACGGTCGCGACATAGAGCTCCGGGAAATAGCGGGGGTGTTTTGCCAAGGCTTCCGAGGCGGAGGCCCCACCGCGAATATCTTCCCGTACGTCACGTAACGTCCGCTGAAATCCCGCATGCCCGGCTCGTTCGATAAGAAGATCCCAGATGCGCAAAATGGGCAGTCCGGACTTGACCAGAGCCATCAATTCCTGATTGAACACCAAGAACTGCTCCAGCGAAAGCTTTCCCCATGACCACGACAGATCCGTTTTGACTGAGGTGATGCCTTGAGGATGAAGATTGAAGACCAGCAATCCTTGCGACTCAAGGCTGGCACGAACCAATGATTCATTGTCTCCTTCTACATGCCCATGGATGGTGGCCCCATCAGGCCGCGCGACTCGATACGCAAATACTGCCATAGATGTAGCCCTTTACGACTGGTTGCACGCCATCGTGCGCCACTACATTCGTCCGTGCTCTGGTTCATCAACCGAAGGCTCGGTCAACCAAAGAGCCTGACCAACTTGAATGCGGTCGCCAGAGAGCGCGTTGAGAGCCATGAGGCGACTGACAGACGTGTGATATCGGCGTGCAATGCGCCACAACGTGTCTCCAGGTTTGACTACCACATGTAGAGGGGAAATCTCAGTTGCCGACGGAGAAACGACCGGCACGTCACCGACCGAAGATACTCCCAGCACCTGAATCGCCGGCCCCAGGACAACCTGGGTCTCCTCAGCCTGTTTGGCTGGTAGGTCATTTTGCTGGTGGACGATCGTCGCCACTTCCGGTTGCCCATCTCTTGGATAAGCCATCGTTGTCGGAGATACTCCTCCCATCACCTGTTTCTCAATTTTTGAAAGTTGTTTTTGAAGCTGCTTCAGTTGATGCTGTAGTGCGGCTCTGGTCCGCCCCATCTGTTCCCGTTCGGAACGAGCGCTGCTTAGTTCTTCCCGCTGGAGATCGATCACATGTCGCGCTTCCGTCAATCGACGCTCAGCCTCTCGAATACGCCCTTCAAGCTGCGCCCGGACGATTTGCACATCGGCCAATTCTTGGCGTCGTACGTCAACCTCTGCTCTCAACTCGTCCACCATTCGCTGGGCATCTCGCAAGGAGGTCTGGAGCGTATCCACCGTGAGCTGGAGATCCGACATATCCGGCTCTGTAGTGAGGGCTTCGAGCGGACTACAGGCAGACATTCCGAGCAGAAGGATTCCAATGGACGTCCTCCACCCTATCCCCTTCACTCGAAACACGTTATGCTTAGAGCTGAATCTACTCCGAGCCAATCTCACGCGCCTCTTCACCATTGGTTATAGGGAGTCCCGTTCGTCCCAACAAGGTCCGACCCCGAATACACATCAAAGATACCACCCTCTGTCGGTTCAATGATCTGTTGCCAAGAGCTCGGCGAGTTTGTAAAGGGGTCTTTGGGTAGAGTCCGCAGATATCCAGCTGTTACCAGACCATCCAAGGACGGAGGGTACTTCCCTTTGTCGGCACGGTGATGATCCAATAACTCTCGCAACGTGAACAAGTCTTGTCGTAATACCGTCTCCCTGGCTTTGATCAACGATGACTGATAGGAGGGAACGGCAATCGTGGCTAAAATGCCGACGATGGACACGACGATCATGAGTTCAATCAGTGTAAACCCATTCACATCCCAGCCACCTACCTTACCAATCCTGGTACTTGGTCCCATCGAGCGCAGACTCCTCGCTTTGCGTCATCACATCATAGACATCTTCACCACACCAACTAGATGGCTTCGGACGATCCTTGTAACAACGCAGAGCCCAATCGGACTTTCCCGTGAGAGGATCGATCGGCATCACCCGTAAATAGCGCCTCACTGTGGTGCCTCGAACCACCGCCTCTTGTCCCGTCAATTTGACACCTAACAGCACATCGAGAGACTTCGGATAGCCGTACGGCCCGGCCACTTCCTTGCATACCAACCTATTCTTCACACAAACTGCTCCGAGCAGAACATCTCCATCACGATTCCACTCAAGCTTAAACATATCGATCGCACCGCGAAGAGTCCGAAGATGCTGGCGTAGTTCAATCTCCTGGGTTCGTTTCACCGATACTTTGCTCAAAGGCATCGCGACCGACGCCAAGATCGCAATGATCGCCATGGTGACGAGAATCTCGATGAGTGTGAGGCCATCCTCCCTCACCGCACTCGCACCACCCCTGTCCCGACTACTTCGGCCGATGTCTGCGCCGCACTACCGGAATCATTCAGTTCAACACGAATCGGCGACACCCCTGGTGCCTTTGCCACAAAGACGACATGCATCGTTCGCGGCGAACGCTGATTCGATCGAGCAAAGTGGAACGTGATAGCTTCCCCTTGCCCTCCATGCTCCAACGCTGTGGTCTCCCCAGCGTTGATCAACTCTGCGTTATCCAGCTGCTTGAATTGCAGAATCTCATGATCATAGTCCAGTTTGAACGTACTCCCGTCCGATGCAGTGATTCGCCCGTCTACGACAGAAAGCCGTATTTCTTTACCGGATTGAACAACCGAGTCTTCCGGCTTGACCGCCAGCAATGGACCAGGCGCGGCCAACTGGGCTAATGATCGAACCTTGTTGGTCTGTCCTGAAACTTTTGTCCCTGTACCATCGTGAGTGGCCATCTTCCCGTATTCGCTTCCCCCTAAAGCCGACACTTTTCTAGAAGAACTGGAAAAGACCGGGCCTGTTGCATAATTGAACTCGGTACCGGACCAAAAGGCTTGAGTGCCGGAGCCTGTCGGAAGTGCGGGTTGTGCAATACGTGGAGTAATGGTCAAAATGACCTCCGTCGTCACGCGATCCGTTTTATAAGAGCTCAATAGTTTTCCAATCAACGGCCAATCCCCAACCCATGGCATGGTCACCCGTGTTCGACGATCCTCCTCCTGAAGCAGCCCACCGAGAACCACCGTTTCTCCATCCCTCATGTTTAAGGTGGTTTCAGCGGAACGATTGCCGAATTTAAACTGTTCAATTTTCGGAGAAGCCTGAAGAAGCACCGGATCTCCAACCCGAATCACCTCTACCTTCATCTTCAACGACAATTCATTGCCCAATCGGATTGAGGGCTCGACAGTCAGCTTGACGCCCGTATCTCGGAACTCGATCGATGTGACGGTTGAGGTAGTCGGTACGGCGCCCGTAGCAGCCTGTCCAGGCAAGACATTGGTGGTGGAGAGAAGAATCGGCTGTTTGTCTCCGATATTAATCTCGGCTTTCTTGTTATTCATCACCCGAACTTTTGGTGAAGCGAGCGTCTTCGCATCTGATTGCTGTTTAAAAAAATCCAGCAGCACAGTAGTCGGCAGCTTAAAGAGATAATTGCTCGGCCCTAGATCCGTCAGTTGTCGGTAGGTCAGCTGCACAGCCTCTGCAGCCAAGGTTCCCGTAAAGCCGGATGCGATCAGCCCAGCACCAGCTTGTTTCGGATAGTTCAGCCCATAGGTTTGATTCTTTGTTCGGTTGACTTCCAACACCTCAAGGTCAAAGAGGACCTCGGGTTCCTGGCGATCATTGGCCAGAATAATTCTTTCGGCAAGCTCCAACTTCTCAGGCTGATCACGAATGACAATGGCATTGAGCTGTTCATTCGCATGCATTCGCTTGGAATCCAACATGCTCTTCAGCAGGAGCACCATATCTTTAGCCTTTGCCGTCGAAAGATAAAACGTGCGAATCATCAGATCCTGATACTGTTCCTGCTTCTGCCTGGTGTCAGGACTGACGATCAAGACAGCCGGAGATATTTGCCGAGAAAACAAGCTGTTACTATTGAGAATCAGATGCAGGGCTTCCTCAAAAGGCGTGTCCTGAACCGAAATGGAAATAGGATCGTTCCGGACGTCCTTGTCGAACACCAGCGTCAACCCGCCAACCTTCGCTACACTCTCCAAAACTTCCTTAATGCCGGCGTTTTTGAATTTCAACGTCACAGGCTGCCTCGAACGTTCGTCTCTTGCGAGCCCTTGCTGGGATTCAGTAAGCCGAGTGATGTTTTCCAGCGCCTCTTGGTATGTTGGATCGAGCTCCACAGCCCGCGCAAAACCACTCATCGCCTCCTCGATTCGTCCAAGGTGAGCCAGTCGCTCCGCCTCCCGGTACTGGGACCGGGATTCTTTCACACGAGTGGCTTGCATAAAACCCACTTGGAGATCGGCGCTGGAGGGGTTGATGGCCAGAGCTCGCTTGAATTCATCAAGGGCAAGATCGATTTGCTTCTCCTTCAGAAGCGCCCTACCACGCTCGGCATACGCCGCCGCAGCGCGCTCGCGAGCCAACCCGTACTTACCCTGTAGAGAGGGATCGAACGGATCGTCTTTTAATGCCTGCTTGTACGCGAGGATCGCTTCTTCCCAACGTTCCGCAGCCAAATGCTGATCTCCCCGTTTGACGTCAGGAGACACCAATAGGGCGCAACCAGGCATCCCGAGGATTCCCAGTACCAGAATGAGTTCTATCGTGTGACTATGAAGACACGCCTTCAGCTGACGAGCCACAATATATGTTTCCTATGGACCTGTAGACATTACCGTACGGCCTGGAAGCATAGTCCATGCCAACTACTAATTTTTCTTATACTACGGATTAAGACAGGCTCAAAGGAAAAGCCTAGAAGATGAAAGAGCGACCTCTCTCTAGCAAACACCAACAAGTTTAGACGGGTGTGCGCCGGTGGCTTCAACGACAACAACGGTATGCCCATCTGGACGTGAATGCGACTCATCTGAAACGCTCTGGATAGACAAGGAGGCAACTCTTGCTCTCCTATCGAAAAACTGCTTAATCCCGCCAGACATGCAGATCTTTGAGGAGTCTCAAACTATTGAAGAGGGTCAGCAGGTTGGTCTAAAAATCCAGGTATCCCACCTGCTCAGTCCCGGCAGGTCAAGGCATGCACCTTTCCTACAGGCAAGGCTGCAAGGGGTGAAGAGACGAGGTAGAGCCTGGTCTGTAGGGTGTGCCTCTGAGGTATACAGAGGAACGAAGCTGATGGACTTTTCAACATCCTACTGGATAACCACGCTTCAACAACAATGGGACACCGGGACACCGACATCTCTCAGAGCCCTATCCGCCCGAAGCCGCCATCTACGCTCGCGGAGAGCGCAGATATTCTCATTATTCCTCGCGTGCAATTAGTAAACACTCTTGCTGACCTCGTTTGAATAGGCGCTTTCATTCCCCGCGATGTCATAGGCCGTCACGACAAAGAAATACGTCGTGCCAAATTGAAGTCCTGTAGCAATATAGCTGGTCGTATTACCCGGGACCGCCGCGATGGCGGTCCCATATTTTCCTGATGAAGTTGCTCGATAGACTTTATATCCCGCTAGATCGCTTTCGGTATTTGCATTCCACGTCAACGTGACGGACGAGCTCGCTGGAGGGTTCAGTGTCAGGGTGACGTTTACAGTTCTGGTTATGCCGCCACTCGTCACAGTGATGCTGGTCGATTTGCTACCCGGGGTCTCGGTCGCCGTATTCACGCTTGCCGTGATTGTTCTTGTATTAGAGCCAGTTGTTGGACTAAGCGAGAGCCAAGGAGCATCCTCACTTGCGCTCCACGTTCCATTTGAATTGATAGTGATGGTCTGGTCAGCAGGATTGCCTGCGTTCTGCGTCGCGGTATAGGCCAAACTGCTGGGAGAGGCCGTCAAGGAGGCGGTGGCGACCGTGAGCGTCACGGCAGCCGTTT
>JABMDK010000029.1 GCA_015903995.1 Nitrospira sp. | reverse complement strand
TGAGGTGCGCCAGGATCATGGCCCAGAGGATCGGCATCAGCCCTGCCATGATTGCCACCACTCCTGCTCCAATCCGTATCGGTCGTTCGATTCCCCCCACATTACATATCATGTCACTCCCTCCTCGTTTCCTCACGGACAACCATCCCATTTCTGCATCCGGCTTGTATGAGACACCTTCGAGTTATTGGATTCATCTTTATGGTTGCCCAGGAGACTCGATCCGAAATGTGCGCACATAGGCCAATACATCCCAGATTTCTTCATCCGAGAGAGCATGTTTCCAAGCGCCCATGACCGTGTTGGGCTTCCCGTCGTGAATTCGACGAAACAGCGACCCATCCAGCCGGCTCTGGACCGCGAGCGATGTGAGGTCTGCCGGAGGTGGAACGAACTGCAGCCCTCGTACGCCTCTGCCGTCGATTCCATGACAGAGCATACAGGTGTTCACGTAAATCTCCCGTCCGGTGACCGCGTCGCCTTCTTTAGCGAAGACCGCAGACTGCTTGACTCCAAGATTACTGAACCCCAGTCCACACAGCCCAGCTACCAACGCGCACAACACTGTCCCTTGCACCGCTATACGCATATCTTGTCCTTTCCCTTCGATGAGACCTTGCGATGACTGTGCCACTATCTCGTAGGGAGAAGGAGAGCTTTCTCTCGATTCATTGAGGGGTTATCGGACAGATTCTTCGGTGTCGGTCAGATCGACACCGAAGAATGGAGACAAATGCCACTAGCCTGATGACCGACTGGCGCAGGATGCTACAGTGGTTAACCCGAGATTGGCGTTTGTGTCTGAAGTCTGTGTTTCAGGTTCCAAGTTTCATGTTTCAAGTTGTAGGAGTAGCCCCTAGAAACCTGAAACTCGAAACTCGCAACGCTGAATCAACCGATCGTGGCCTCCAGTGTGACTTTGGCCTTCATGGAGTTGGAAATCAGACAATTATGCTCCGCTTTTTCAATGAGTTCCTTCGCACGGGCGGGATCACCGCCTGGCTGTAAGATAATTGAAGGCCGGATGGTGATCGCCGTGAATTGAAATTTCCCCTCCACGATCTCCAACCGTCCTTCCGCCGTACTCTCGTACGAGGAAAAGGCAAGACCGGCTCGCTCCGCTACGGCGAGAAACGTCGTCATCAAGCAGACGTTGGCGGACGCCACAAAGAGATCTTCGGGAGACCAGATGTTCTCATGCCCCTTGAACTCCGGTGGGGTCGCCACCTGCACATCGGGTTTCCCTGCACAGGAGATCGTGCCCTTGCGCTGTTCTGTCCACTTCACACTGGTCTGATAGAAATACACTTTGCTGCGAACGTCCATGGCAACCCCCTTCAATCGTGATCTTACGTACTACTCACCCCTTACCCCTCACGTTTCACATTTCACGGTTTAATATAGACCCAGCCTTGCTCTTGTCTCTCCACCAGCCTCACGATTGCCGGCACGGTGTCGCCGACTTCGTCGATGAGATCTTCTCTTGTCACCTTCATCGTCTTCATGGTGTTCGAACAGGCCGTGTAGTGCACACCGTACGTTTTCCGAAGCTCGCTCAGCTCCGCAGCAAACGGCGTACCCTTCTTGATGAGGACTGGAAGCCCAGCCCCATGCACGACCAGCTCGACCGTGAGACTCTGCGACGAAAACTCCTGATAGAGATTCTTGATATTGTTGAGCGCACCCCGTTGGACTTTTTCATCACCAGAATTCAGATGGAGCACGACACGATGCGGCTGGCCGCTTTCAGATGCCACATCATCCCCCGCTCCCCAGGCTGGTTGCCCGGGCATCATGAATGTCGTGCACACGAGGAAAAGCAGCAGCCATCTCAACGTCAGAGGGTGTCTCCTCACTGGTTCATA
>JABMDK010000028.1 GCA_015903995.1 Nitrospira sp. | reverse complement strand
GTCCCCTTCGTGACGCCCTCTACGATTACATCGCGCGCCATCGGTACGAGTGGATGGGCAAATCCGACACCTGCCGTGTGCCGACTCCGGCCGACCGCGACCGGTTCGTCTGAGCGATTCCGTGCCGTCAAGGAGAGAGCCGTAGCCCGTGACACGTATCTCTCAAACAAAGACGTGGGCCGCCATCAGTTTGACGAACCCCCTCCCATGCAGTATAGTGTGCATCATTGTGATGCATTGATGATGCACAGAGAATGGAGCCATGAAAGCGATTACGTTACGAAACCTTCCACCCAAAATCGCCCGTTCTGTTCAGCAGCGGGCCAAGCAGAAGAAGACCAGCGTGAATAAGGCGGTTATCGATCTATTGGAAGAATCGACAGAGGGCAAAGCGAACAAGAAAGCGCCGATGCGCTACCATGACCTCGATCATCTCGTCGGAACCTGGACAAAGGAAGAAGCCGACGCATTTGAGAAAACGGTCAAATCCTTCAGAGCGATCGATCCAGACATGTGGAAATGAGCCGGCTGCTGCTCGATACCTCAGCCTATTCCGCCATCTTCCGGAAACACCAATCGGCTCTCGATCTGATCGAATCAACGGAGAGCCTCTACCTGACTCCTATCGTGTTGGGAGAACTGAAGGCCGGGTTTTTGCTGGGCAAGAGAGGGGAAGAGAATGAGCGCACCTTACAAGAATTTCTACGCTCTCCCAGGGTTGAGGTGCTGACCATTGACCACGAAACTGCGGACCGATGGTCCATCATTGCGGCCTTCCTCAAAAAGGCTGGCACGCCCGTCGCAAGTAACGACATCTGGATTGCCGCCAGCGCAATGCAGTACGGGCTCCCCATTCTGACATCCGACCGGGATTTCCAGAAAATTCCCCAGGTGATCGTTCGCCACTTCTCGCCTGCCTCACCCTCATGATTCATGACAGCGGCAACAAATAGGTTCGGACAATGTGTTCGAAGATCTTGGATTTGATAACCCTGAGGAGTACCAGGCAAAAGCTGAGCTTGCTCTGCACCTCATCAAGATCATCGAAGAACGCGCTCTTACCCAAATGCAAGCGGCGACGCTTATCGGCGCGACACAGCCTGATGTATCCGAGCTCAAAAGTGGTCAGTTGAAAGGCTTTACGCCGGACAGATTGTTTTCGTTTCTGCTTCGGATGAACAGAAACATTCAGATCCGAGTAACCAAGGCAAGAGGTACGGCGGGCAAGCTTGAAACGGTTGCGGCCTGAGAGTATCGCTCTCCGATCTTGAGCAGTACTCGGAGAAACGGTACATCTTATTGAATCCTATCTCTTGAGAGGAGACGAAGAAATGAAGCGAGCACTCTTAGGTGTTTTGTTAACAGGCTTTGTTCTCGTGTTTGCTCTAGGATGCCGGCATGGGACGATTGTCGAGTATAAAGACGTAAAGATACCTGCGAGCCAGATACCCGCAAGAGTCGGACAAATCCCGACTCTTGACGAAGTCGGGAACGGGATCATGTCCGCTGGAACAAAACTGGGCTGGTCAATGAAAATAGAACGCCCCGGAAATATATTCGGGGAGCTTAGGCTTAGAGGGAAAATGGTGGCAGTTGACATACCGTACACCGCAACCGCCTACAGCATTTTCTACAGGGACAGTGCAAACCTAAACTATAATCCAAACGACAAGACGGCCCATTCAAACGTAAGCGGATGGATGCGTAATCTCCATCTTGCGATTCAAAGAGAATTTGTGGGTTCGTCGTTTACATACTGAACCAAAAGCAGAGTGTGCCCGGCCTGAGGCTTAACACTGCTGTTCTTAGAATATTTCGATTCTAATCCCCTAACAATTCATAAAATGATTGAGTAACAACGCGCATGGGACACGAGATATCGAAGGGGAAGGCGCGAATACAATCGCAGGACAGATCTGAGGTGGACTAATACGGCAGTGTGCATACTTGGCCCAACAATATGCACTGCGAAATCACCACATTCTGAAACTGGCAGCTCACAAAATAGGGGGCCAGCTCTCAACAAACACCAGCCTGCTGAGAGCTGACCGCTATAGACTACTTCCTCACCGCAATCCCGTGGACATCGGCGGTTTCTTTGCCGTCCTTCAGATTCGTGACGGTCGCCTGGCCCTTATAATGGCCGACTCGTCCGCCTTCCTCCACGTGGATCACGCCCACACCGGGAATCGTGCCCATGGCATTGTGCGC
>JABMDK010000027.1 GCA_015903995.1 Nitrospira sp. | reverse complement strand
CGGCTCCAGCCTGGCTCCGCACAACTTCTTGTAGTAGCCGTCGCGGAACGATTTGAGATCGATGTTGGCACCACTAAGGTACGGGGCGATCTCCCGCAGCGGATCGAGTGAGATAAATCCATTCGTGACAAAGACATTGCCTAATCCAGCTGCGGAGGCCAGGCGTGCGGTGGTGAGGGCCAACTCATAGAAGATCGTCGGCTCGGTATAGGTATAGGCGATGCTCCTGCACCCCGTTCGTTTGGCCTCTGCCACCAACTCGGAGGGAACCACCGGTGTCCCGATCCCCCAGCGTTCTTCGGGCGGTTCGGTTTCCGCGCACCACTCGCCAGCCGGATGCTCACGGACAGCAGAAGATGCCTCTTCACTGCGATCCGCCAACTCTTTGAGCTTCGGCCATTGTGAGATGGTCCAGTTCTGGCAGAACCGGCAGCGAAAGTTGCAGCCGACGGTTGCAATTGAATAGGCGGTACTTCCCGGGAAGAAGTGAAACAGCGGCTTCTTTTCGATCGGATCGATCTCCGCTGAGATAACGCGGTTCCCCACGCGCGTAAAGAGTTGGCCGTCTTGATTTCCGCAAGCGCCACGGTGATCTGGTGCGATCTCGCAATCATGGGGGCAGAGGGTGCATCGGACAAACCGATCTGGGAGGGGTTCATAATACAGCGCGGCCTGGAGATCACTGGGCCTGTCAAGCATGACAATGCTCACGAGAATGAGAAAGGATAGAGCAAGGCCGGTGCCATGAGGCGGCGCAAGGAAAAAGCCGAACCTCTCCGACAGGTTGGAGTGCGAGCGCAGATTGAACGAATCAAGGAGCAGGGCTAACTTGCTACAACACTGCAGTTGCCCCTGTAGTGGAACGCTACAGCAGCACTGATTCGACAACGCTTTCTGCTTCATTTTCCCGTGCAAGAAGGCATGGCATAGCGATTGCTCACTTCATAAGGGTTGCCTGAACACAATTGGCATGGCTTCCCATGGTGTCCCTTGAGTCAATGTCCCTTCCGCTTTCAACTCCCCTGTATCGCTGTCATCGGTCTGCTAATCTCGGCCTCGTCCTGTAACGGAGGAAAGGGGGCAGATTCTCATCCCATGGATTCAAACCGCGAGATCGAGCGCCAGCGGATGGTTGATCAATACATCATCCCCAGCGGCGTCAAAGACCCCGACGTGATCGCGACGATGCGGCGCGTGCCGCGCCATCGCTTCGTACCAGCCCTCTATTCCATCTTCGCCTATATCGATGGCCCTCTCCCGATCGGCTATAGCCAGACCATTTCGCAACCTTCCTTGGTCGCCAGCATGACGGAGGCACTCGCGCTCAAGAAGACGGACAAGGTGCTCGAGATCGGAACCGGATCCGGATACCAAGCCGCCATTCTCGCCGAACTTGTGGACAAGGTGCTGACCATTGAGATTGTGGAGCCGCTTGCTCGCGAGGCAGCACAGACGTTGGCAGAGCTCGGCTACAAGAATGTCCGAGTTCGGGCCGGCGACGGGTACAAGGGATGGCCTGAAGAAGCACCCTTCAATGCCATTATCGTCACGGCCGCACCAGAACAGGTCCCTCAAGCGCTCCTCGACCAGCTAGCCGTCGGTGGTCGGCTGATCCTGCCGGTCGGCCGAGACATCCAGACGCTTGATCTCTATCACCGGACAGCAGAGGGCTATCAGCGAAAAACTCTCACCTTCGTTCGGTTCGTTCCGCTCGTTCATCCGGAAAAGTAAACGTAGGAGTAGCGCGTACTGATGGACAGGGCGCAGAGCGATCAGTCCACACTTCCTCGCCGTATCGGCTGGTTCACAGCCGCGTGCGTGCTCGTCGGCAACGTCGTCGGCAGCGGCATCTTTACCACGACAGGATTTATGGCACGCGATCTCGGCCATCCGAGTCTGATCCTAGCCGTGTGGCTGGTGGGGGGAATGATCGCCCTTGCAGGCGCGCTCTCCTACAGTGAGTTAGGGACAGCACTTCCGGTGGCCGGTGGAGAATACCTCTATCTTCACCGAGCCTATGGGCCGTTCATCGGGTTTCTGAGTGGATGGACGTCCTTCACGGTCGGCTTTAGTGCAGCCATCGCAGCAGGAGCCATGAGCGTCGCCGCCTATGTGAATCAACTCCATCCGCTTGATGGCGAACAAGACCTCCTGTCGACAGTCATCGCACTCGCCCTCCTCTGGTCCATCACCGCATTTCACCTTGCTGGAATAGAAGCTGGTGGATTTCTTCAACGGACGCTGACGGTCTTGAACATGGGAGCCATCATGGCACTGATCGCGGCAGGCGTGATGGGAGGAAAAGGCGACTGGACGCATCTCAGTCTTTCCGATGCAGGTGCTGCCCCGAGCATCGGACTTTCCATTGTGTCATTGATCTTTGCCCTCTATGCCTATTCGGGGTGGAATGCCGCGGTCTACTTAGCGGGAGAGGTCACTGATCCGGCTCGCACCATTCCGCGGGCTTTGATCAGCGGCACGCTGTTTGTCACGCTTCTCTATCTCGCGCTGAACGCATTCTACTTCTACGCATTGTCGGTCACGGATTTGGCCCAGCCTCCGCTCTTACCTGTCGCGAACAAGGTCGCGGTGGCGCTGCTGGGTGTGGACGCCGCCCGGTTCGTAACTATAATCCTCTGTCTTTCGATTGCAGGGGCCATGAGCGCCATGGTGTGGGCCGGGCCACGTGTGTATTACGCCATGGCGCAAGATGGGTTGATTCCTTCATATTTTTGCAGAACTTCCGGCACACGTGGCACGCCGACTCACGCCATCCTTCTCCAAAGCCTGTGGGCCTCAGTTCTGATTCTCTCGGGGAGCTTCGAACAGTTGGTGGTCTACAGTGGCACCGTGCTCATGATCTTCAGCGCCCTTGCGGTGGGAGCAGTCCTGATCCTGCGCCGCAAAGAACCTGA
>JABMDK010000026.1 GCA_015903995.1 Nitrospira sp. | reverse complement strand
CGCCGTGATGGCGTTCTGCGGAGCCTGGGCCAACAAGAAAGGCGACCTCAGGCTGGAGTCGGCGGCGGCCAAAATCCTCGGAAGCGAATGGTACTGGGACGTCGTCAACGACCTCTTCCAAGTGCGCGGCGGCCGCGGCTTCATGACCGTGGAGTCGCAGCGCATGAGCGGGGAGTCGGACGTTCCCGCCATGCGAATGATGCGCGACGCCCGCATCAATCTTGTATGGGAAGGGACAAGCGAAATTCTGCGCATCTGGATGGCGCGTGAATCGCTCGCGCCTTACATTGAACAGGGTTTCTCGTTCCTTCAAGGGTCCGCCCCGGACAAGCTTACGGCATTAGGGTACTTCTCTCGTATGGCGCTCCGATCGAGCATCCCTGCTATCAATCCGGGGACCGGTTCCGGGATGTTCGGAGAGGACTACGCCGGATGGGTTCGTTTCATCGAATCATCCGCTCGAAGCCTCACTCGATCGACATTGACCGCGGCAGTCCGTCACAGACAGGGTCTGCATAACAAACAACTCCTCTTACAAAGTCTGGTGGATCAGAGTCTCTGGCTTTTTCCCATGGCTGCGACGATCTGGTATGCCTCGCAGCCGGACATGCGCACCAAGCCGGGGATTCGTCAGCTGGCCGACTATTTCTGCCAGGAAATGCAGGATCGTTTGCACGGATCAACCGCAACGACAGGAAAACAAAGACCGGGGAAAGACTCCACCGTCTTCCGCCTGTCGCAATCCATCATGAACGGCGACTATGCCTGGCTGGAGGAAGGGATCATCCCCCTCATTGAGAAATAACGGAAGAGGCCGTAGCATAGGCCTCCACCGCCCTCTGCCGGTTCGGATCTCTCGGAACAAGAGTGGTATCGACGTGAATGATCGTTGTAAACGACACCGCCGGAGCCAATCCTGTGAATAGGAAACAGCAGGCAGTCATCGTCAGCGCCGTACGGACACCGATGGGCAGCTTCAACGGAGTATTCAGCCCCCTGCCGGCGACCAAACTGGGAAGCGCCGCGATTGCTGAGTCTCTCAAGCGCATCAATCTGACGCCGGATCACGTCGATGACGTCTATATGGGTTGTGTGCTGAGTGCCGGACTCGGCCAGGCGCCTGCCAGGCAAGCATCCATCGCCGCCGGTATCCCTCAGACCATCGGCACCACGACCGTCAATAAGGTCTGTGGGTCCAGCCTCAAGACTCTGATCATGGCTTCCCAGGCCATCGCGCTGGGCGACGCGACGATCGTGGTCGCAGGCGGCATGGAAAACATGACCAGGGCTATCGCCTGGGACATGCGGAGTTGGTGGATAGCGTCATCAAAGACGGACTGTGGGACGTCTATAACAATTTCCATATGGGCGAGGGCGGCGAACTCTGCGCGGCCAAATACCGGCTGACGCGCCAAGAGGTTGACGACTTCGCCCTGGAAAGCTATCGACGCGCCCAAGAGGCTATGGCGACCGGGCAGTTCAAAAAAGAAATCGTTCCCATCGAGGTGCCTCAGCGGAAAGGTCCGCCCGTCATCGTCACAGACGATGAAGAGCCGAACCGCGTCTCTCTGAGCAAGCTGCGTGAACTCAAGCCGGTGTTTCGGGACAACGGCGTCCTGACCGTCGGCAATTCTCCATCCTGTAACGATGGAGCCGCCGCGTTGGTCGTAATGGCTGAAGAGGAAACGCCGCGTCTCGGGCTCACGCCCATGGCCCGCATCGTCGGCTATGCCGGGGCCGCGCTGGCGCCGGAATGGTTTACGCTGGCTCCGATCGAGGCGATCACACTGGTGCTCAAGAAGACCGGCCTCACACTTGCCGACATCGATCTGTTCGAAATCAATGAAGCCTTCTCCGCCGTCTCGCTTGCAATCAACCGGGAATTGGGACTCGATCCAAAGAAGGTCAACGTCAATGGCGGGGCCGTTGCGCTCGGCCATCCCATCGGCGCCACCGGCGCCAGGCTGGTGACCACGTTGCTGCATGCCATGGCAGCACGCGGCGCCAGACGCGGCCTCGTCAGCCTGTGTATCGGCGGTGGAGAAGCGCTAGCCGTGATCGTCGAACGGCCGTGAAGAGACAGAACAATCAACTGGCGGTATTTATCCGGCGGCTCAGAGGAGAGGGCTTCGCCTGACTAGCCGTCGACTCTCACGAAGTGCGGTTAAGAGATAAGAGAAAGATCACTTGAGGTACCTATCCGCACGCAGCAGATTACGGTACGACGCTGAAGAGCGCGCGGCTCTCACGAAGTGCGGTATTTGAGATTAAGAGAAAGAGTCCTGGATGGTTTTATCCGTGCGCAGCAATAAAAGAAGTGCGCACGGGACAAGCGAAGCTTGGTTTGGTGGGCCGTGTAGGGGTCGAACCTACGGCCCGCTGATTAAGAGTCAGCTGCTCTACCAACTGAGCTAACGGCCCACCGGGTGTGAACGTCGAGGC
>JABMDK010000025.1:35027-46080 GCA_015903995.1 Nitrospira sp. | reverse complement strand
AGAGGCTTCTGTCTCCTGAAGGCGGCTAGGAGAAGAGAGGGGATGGCGCTCGCCGACTAGGCGATGCAGGTCGTCTCTGAGGTGGTTGCGATCAACGGGCACGTAGTTGGTCTACCAACGGAGCAATTAGTTCACGATCTCGGTCCCAATGCCCTTGTGCGTGAAGATTTCAAGAAGAATGGCGTGGGGAATGCGTCCGTCGATAATGTGGGCTTTCCCGACTCCTTCAGCCAACGCGTCCAGGCAGGCATGAACTTTGGGGATCATCCCCTCCGTGATGGTCCCCTTCTTCATCATGCGCTGCACGTCTTTGCGAGACACGGTGGAGAGATGGCGCCCGTTGGCATCGCGGATGCCTTTGGTGTCCGTCATCATGACAAGTTTTTCCGCGCGCAATGCACCGGCAACCGCCCCAGCCACGAGATCGGCGTTGATATTGTAGGTGTTGCCCTCACGGTCCGTTCCGATGGGCGCGATCACCGGGATGTAGTGATCTTCCTGGAGGTTCCGTAACAAACCAGGATCGACCTTTTCGATATCGCCCACCAGCCCAAAATCACCTTCGCTGTCTTCTCCTTCGAGATCACGATCGAGGCTTTCCGCCCAGGCTTTGGCCGTCAACGGCTTGCTGAGAATCAATCCTCCATCCTTCCCGCTCAAACCGACTGCGCTGCCGCCGTGTCGGTTGATGAGGTCGGTAATTTCCATGTTGATCTTTCCAGCGAGGACCATTTCTACGATTTCCATCGTGGCCTCGTCAGTGATCCGAACGCCATGGCGGAATTTTGCTTCGATGCCGAGCCGGTTGAGCATCTTGTCGATTTGGGGTCCGCCGCCATGGATGATGACCGGGTTGATCCCGACATACTTCAGCAAAACGACGTTCTGCGCAAACCGTTCCTTAAGGGAAGAGTCTGTCATCGCATGGCCGCCGTATTTGACGACCACGGTCTTCCCGCGAAAGGTTCGAATGTACGGAAGGGCTTCGATGAGGACGTTGGCTTTCTTGATCAGTTTGTCCATGCTAAACTCCCGGCATCAATACCGAATCCCTATAAAATATACCGGCTTAGATCCTGGTCTTTCACGATATCTTTCAATCGATCCCGTACATTGGCAGCGGTGATGCTGATTCGTTTGTCGGGCCAGCCTGGTCCCTCGAAAGAAATGTCCTCAAGCAACCGCTCCATGATGGTGAAAAGGCGACGCGCACCGATGTTCTCAGTCCGTTCATTCACTTGCACCGCCACCTCGGCGATCTCCTCCAGACCGTCTTTAGTGAACTCGATGGCGAGACCTTCCGTGGCCAGCAGGGCCTGATACTGCCGGACCAACGCCCCTTTCGGCTCCGTGAGAATGCGGACAAAATCGTCCTTTGATAAAGGACTGAGCTCGACGCGGATCGGAAATCGCCCTTGGAGCTCAGGAATCAGATCGGAGGGTTTCGCCACATGAAAGGCACCTGCGGCGATGAAGAGGATGTGATCCGTCACGACCGGGCCATGTTTGGTGGTGACCGTACAGCCTTCCACGATGGGGAGTAGGTCGCGCTGTACACCTTCTCGCGAGACATCGGGTCCCATGGTGCGCTCACGGCCGGCGATCTTGTCGATCTCATCGAGGAACACGATCCCGGTCTGTTCCACCTTGGTGATGGCTTCGCGTGTGGCGTCATCCATATCGATCAGTTTCTGGGCTTCTTCCTGTGTCAGGTGTTTGAGCGCTTCAGGGACCTTCATGAGCCGCTTCTTTTTCTTGCCTTGGAACATGCCGCCCAGCATGTCACGAAGATTGCTCTCGAGGTCGTCGAGCCCACCCACGTTGGAGATAACGCCGACTGGAAGGCCTCGTTCCTTGACTTCCATCTCTACCGTTCGTTCATCCAGCTTCCCTTCTCGCAGCTGCAGACGCAGTTTTGATCTCGTCGCTTCGTGGGAATCGTGAGGGGCTTGAGCGGCCGGCTCGCTTGTACTGTCCACAAAGCCTGGTCGAGGGGGAGGCGGCGGCAAGAGAAGATCAAGTAATCGCTCCTCACCTTGTTGTTCCGCCTTTTGCTGAACGGACGCCAGCCGTTGCGTCTTGACCATATTGATGGCCAGTTCGGTCAAGTCGCGAATGATCGATTCCACATCACGCCCGACGTAGCCGACCTCGGTGAACTTTGACGCTTCCACTTTGATGAAAGGAGCTTCGGCCAACTTGGCGAGCCGTCGGGCAATCTCCGTTTTGCCCACGCCGGTTGGCCCGATCATGATGATGTTCTTCGGCATCACCTCGTCGCGGAGGTCGGGAGACAACTGCTGGCGGCGCCAGCGGTTTCGAAGAGCGATGGCGACCATACGCTTGGCATCCTTTTGCCCGATGACGTAGCGATTCAGTTCCTCGACGATCTGACGGGGGGTGAGACTATTGAGATTCAGTGGTTCGGCATCGCTCGTGAGAGGCTTCATGATGGTGAGTTATCCTCGAAGTTCTTCAACAATAATCTGTTGGTTGGTGTAGATGTCAATAGAACCCGCAATATTCATGGCCTCGGTAACGATCATGGGAGCCTCGAGTTGGGAATGGCGTAGCAGCCCCCGGGCAGCCGCCAGGGCGTAGGGTCCACCAGAGCCAATGGCCAAAATGCCGTCTTCCGGCTCCACGACATCGCCGGTCCCTGAAATGATGAACGACTGTTCCCTGCCGGTGACGGCAAGCAGCGCCTCCAACCGTCGAAGCACACGGTCGGTTCGCCAATCTTTCGCGAGCTCGACCGCCGCTCTCGTGAGATTGCCCCGATACTCCTCTAGTTTGCTCTCGAATTTCTCGAACAGCGTAAACGCGTCAGCCGTGGCGCCCGCAAATCCTGCTAGTATCTGGTCATGATGCAGACGCCGGAGCTTCTTGGCGTTGTGCTTCATCACCGTGGTTCCAACGGTCACTTGGCCGTCACAGCCCATGGCGACCCGTCCATCGCGCCGGACACAGAGGATGGTGGTCGATCGAGGTCGATCGAATGATCATGACGATTTCCGATCCTTTCGTAACAAAGGGCTTGCTGTTACCCGTGCTCGTGGGTGGGCGCTATCGTATACGGCGAGAAGTTGATCCATCGCCAGATGCGTATACTTTTGTGTCGTGCTTAGTGACGCGTGGCCGAGCATTTCCTGAATCGACCGGAGATCCGCACCCTCGTCGAGCAGATGCGTTGCGTAGGAATGTCGCAAGGCATGAGGGCTGACCGCTCCACCGACGAGACGGCTGGAATATCGAGAGACCATTCGAGCCACGCTCCTCGTGGTGATCCGGCCTCCACGATGATTCAAAAACATCGGAGCTGAGAGCTGACCGCTGCAGGCCGGTGGTTTCAAGGACGTGCGATACTCTCGGATGGCGTGAAGCGCCAGATCCCCGATCGGAACCATCCGTTCCTTGCGGCCCTTCCCTCTCAAACACACACTTCCGTCCGTCTCATTCAGGTCGTCGAGATTGATGCCCACGACCTCACTCACCCGAGCGCCGGTCGAGTACATGGTTTCCAGCAGGGCACGATCGCGTAAGGTGAGGGGCGATTGCCCCGACGGAAACTCCATGAGCGCCGCCGCGTCGTCCTTTGTCAATACTCGGGGGAGCGGTTTGGGCAGCTTGGGGCTCCTCAGGTTTTCCGTGGGGTTCTTAGAAAGGTGCCCCTCACGAACGAGAAACCGAAAAAAACTTCGCAGGCACGCCAGTTTTCTGGCTAACGATGACGCTTTCTCACCTTGATGATCCAAGTTATGTAGGTGAGCACGAATATTGTCGCTGGTGATTTCCTCGACTCGAAGGTGAGGGGGCTCGTTCTCCGTTCGTCGGAGAAACCCACTGAGTTGATGAAGGTCGGATCGATAACTGCGAATCGTCTCCTGTGACGCGTTGCGTTCGACCTGGAGATGCATTAGGAAAGCCTTGATCGCATCTTCCATGAATCAAAATCCTCAAGGGCTCGCTGGCTCAAGGCGCGACGCTTCTTTTCTTTGTCTTTGGGAATGTTCGACAAGGGAGGGAACAGGCCGAAGTTGGTATTCATGGGCTGGAAATGGCGCGGATCCGATGAGGCGATATGTGCGATTAAGCAGCCATGCGCGGTTGTGGGGGGAGGTGTGATCAGCGGTTCGCCAGCCAAGGCCCGCGTGGCATTGATGCCGGCCAGTCCTCCCATGGCGGCCGATTCGGTATAGCCTTCCACACCGACTAACTGTCCGGCGAAAAACAGTGTACCACGAGCCTTGAATTGCAACGTATTCAACAGGAGCTGGGGGGAGTTGATGAACGTATTGCGATGCAGGCTGCCATAGCGGAGGAACTCTGCCTGTTCCAGTCCGGGGATCATGCGGAACACGCGCTTCTGTTCCGGATAGGTCAGTTTGGTCTGAAAACCCACCAGGTTATAACAGGTGCGATGAATATTTTCTGTCCGCAATTGCACGACCGCCGCTGGCTCGATCCCGGTTCGAGGATCTTTGAGGCCCACCGGTTTCATAGGCCCGAACTGCATCGTCTGGCGGCCACGTTCGGCCAGGACCTCAATCGGCACGCAGGCCTCAAAATAGGGTGTCTTTTCAAATTCCTTCGGTTGCACTTTTTCGGCAGCCATCATAGCGTCGTAAAAGGCATTGTACTGGTCTGCCGTCATGGGGCAATTCAAATAATCATCTCCGCCCTTGTCATAGCGAGAGGCGCGAAAGACGATGTCCATGTTGATGGAGTCCGCATCGACGATCGGCGAGATCGCGTCGAAGAAATACAGGTGTTGGGATTGGGTCGCAGCACGGATGGCCTGGGACAGTTTGTCGGAGGTCAACGGCCCAGTTGCGATAATGCAGAGGCAATCGGTGGGGATCTCGCTGATTTCTTCGTGGAGAATTCTGATGTTCGGATGGCCTTCCAGCGCGCGGGTAATATGTTGGGAGAACTGGTCACGATCAACAGCGAGTGCCGATCCGGCCGGTACACGGGCCTGCTCCGCGGCTGCAATGATCAGCGAATTCAGCCGGCGCATCTCTTCTTTCAGAATGCCGGGTGCATTCAACGGATCGAGCGACCCCAATGAGTTCGAGCAGACGAGTTCGGCCAACCCGCCTGTCTTGTGCGCCTTCGTCATCTCTTTCGGGCGCATCTCGTAGAGCGTGACCTTGGCGCCGCGATTTGCCGCCTGCCACGCGGCTTCGGACCCAGCCAGACCACCGCCTACGATGACGACGTCATCCCTCATATGGATATTCCTTTTGGTGAAAGGGTTCATTCTAGAAACCGTCTTTTCGTGAAGTCAAGGAGAGAGACGACATTGAACCGTGGCGAAATCCCATGCTAAACTCTCCTTCGTTCGGGCGATTAGCTCAGTGGTAGAGCGCTTCCTTCACACGGAAGAGGCCACAGGTTCGATACCTGTATCGCCCACCATGCTCCCTTGTCTCGCGCTGTTCTATCCCCTCAGAAACGTTCATCTTTCCCAAACCGGTGCCGACCACCGCATCCAGCTCCGGTAACTCCTTGAGTAAGTCTCCTTGATACCGCTGCGCGAGGCACCCGGCTGCAATCAAGACCCGGCAGGCTCCTGTGTTCTTCAGCTGCCCATGTTCGAGGATGGTATTGATCGATTCCTCTTTGGCCTCTTCGATGAAGCCGCAGGTATTGACGATGACCACTTCAGCTTGTTTTGGGTCACTGGTCAGTTGAAACCCCTCGGTCACGAGCGAGCCGAGCATGATTTCCGAATCGACCTGATTTTTTGAACAGCCAAGATTGACGAAACCAATGGTGATCGTGGATCCCTTTGTCTTGACGGATTTGGTTGATCTGGCGCGTTGAGGGACGATGAGGGGTTGAGACATGGAGGCAGTCTACGGGAGGGTTGAAAAGACTGTCAATGAAACCCTTGGAAACCCTTGCGGGAGGAACCGGACTTCGCCTAGAGTGCCCTTATGATTCGAACCTTTCAGGGCATCAGACCGACGATCCCCACATCATGCTTTATCGAAGAAACTGCCGTCGTGATCGGCGACGTGGTTATGGGCGAGCAGTGCAGTGTGTGGTTCAACGCCGTAATCCGGGGCGATGTGCATTACATCCGGATCGGAGAACGGACGAATGTCCAGGATCTCTGCATGCTCCATGTGACGCACGACACCCACCCGCTCATCATCGGCAATGACGTCACGATCGGCCATCACGTGGTCTTGCACGGTTGTACGATCAAGGATCGGGTGCTGGTGGGGATGGGGGCGATTGTGATGGACGGGGCGGTGATCGGGGAAGACTCCGTTGTGGGTGCCGGTTCACTGGTGGTGGAAGGAACGGTGGTCCCCCCGAAGAGCGTCATCCTTGGCTCGCCCGCTCGGGTGCGGCGTGGCGCGTCGGAAGCCGAACTCGCCTGGATCAAAGAATCGGCCGCCAACTACGTGAGGTACGCCCGCCAGTATCTATCCGATTCGGGGAAGAACGCTGGTTTTAAAGTTTGAAAGTTGCAGAATCGACGTTATGACTTTCGGACTTTCCGACTGGTGAACTTCCGCAGTCCGATCCGAATAAAACAGACCGGATCGCCTACCAGAGCCGTCGGAAATTGCTCTCGTTCAACGAGGTACGGGATATTCTTCCGATGGCACCAGTCGGCGATCCAGATCACTTCTTCTGTTGAGGTGGTCACCAATCCAGGCAGGCTCAGTTTCGGTAGGACACGATCGACGATCGAACGTACGACGCGACGCTGCTGTTCAAATCGGCGCGGGTCAAACGACACCGGATCGGCGGTCCCATAGGACAGCGGGGCCAGATTCGGAAACCGTTCTGGATCATTCAAGACACTCACAATCCAGAGATGGTCGAAGAGGCCGGAAGCTAGAGAGGCATCCTGTGCTCTAAACTTCACGGGTAGGGGTCGGCAGGCGCGATTGAGGACCGCCACTTCTGACCGTCGGAGATTGTAGGGCTCCACCTGGCGTTGAAGCTCAATCACTTCTGCTAATAAGGCCGGCAGCTCGGTCACGCCGGCTCCGACGTACAAACTTCGCCCGCTATGCGATAACTTCTTTACGAGAACTTCGGCCATCTTGGTTCCCAGTCGCCGGCAGGGTTCCCGCTTTGTCCGCCAAAACTCATCACCGCCTTCGTAACAGTAGACGGACTCCAACCGCTTGTAATCGAGGTGATCAAACACATCGGCAATGGAACGACGAGTTGAACCGGATAGACGTGTGCTCATTGAATCCTGCTATATCTTAAGCTTCGACCGAAGGCCGAACCGGTGTTTCGGCTGGTTCTCTGCCCGTATTCGGCAGGCGAGAGTCTAACCAAATCGGTCCATGAATGCTATGTAGCCGGCTGACCAGCCAGTGCAATGACCGCTGCGGTGACTCCGTTAGCCACTGACGCGATGAAGTCCAGATCCAGTGTGTCGAGGGTGTCGGTAGGCTTATGGTAATGAGGATTACGGAAGTTGGCTGTGTCGGTCAGCATGACGGCTGGGAACCCTTGGTCCCAGAACGAGGTGTGATCGCTCCGTCTGGTATCCGGGAGCTTCTCTCCGTTGCCCGGCACGATCAATGGAACAATCGGGAGATGTGATTGCATGGCTTTCGCGACGGAGCCGGTCAAGATGTGTGAGTGCTCGTTCCCGATCACGGCAAGAAAATTTCCCGTCGTGGGCACCGCGATGGGGACACCGGGAGGAGTCTTCTGTGAACCTGCTTGATGGCTCGCATAGCCGACACATTCCAACACGATCGCTCCATGGATCGTTTCACGATTCTTTCTCAAAAGCGCGGTATAGGCGGAGCTGCCGAGCAAGTTTTCTTCTTCCAAGTTAAAGGCGATGAAATGGATCAGTCTGGCCAATTTCATGGCTCGGATCCGGCGAGCAACGTGTAGAAGTACCGCGAGGGCGCTAGCATTATCATCGGCGCCGGGAGACCCTTGAACGGTATCGAAGTGTGCGGCGAGGATCAGGGGTGGTGCCGATTGAAATGGCTCGAGCGCAGGACATGCCGTTGCGATCACGTTCTGGTAGGTGCGGCCTAAGGCCTGAAAAGATTGTGGTGTGACGCTAAGACCTGCGTCCGAAAACTGTCGGTGGAGATAGGCTGCAGTTTCCTGGAGGCGGAGAGGCGAGGAAAGGGGATGGCGCTCTCCCACCAGGCGGCGAAGGTCTTCTGTGAGACGGTGACGATCAGTGGGCACGCAGTCTATTCCGGCGAGTCACGATTAATTCACGATTTCGGTCCCGATACCCTTGCGTGTGAAGATTTCAAGGAGTACGGCGTGCGGAATTCGCCCATCGATGATGTGGGCTTTGCCGACTCCTTCCGCCAATGCGTCCAAACACGCATGGACTTTTGGGATCATGCCTTCCGTGATCGTTCCCTTTTTCATCATACGCTGGACATCTTTGCGGGAGACTGTGGACAGGTGGCGCCCGTTGGCATCGCGAATACCTTTGATATCCGTCATCATCACAAGCTTTTCAGCCCGCAGGGCTCCGGCCACCGCCCCGGCGACGAGATCGGCGTTGATGTTGTACGTCTTGCCCCCACGATCCGTGCCGATCGGCGCGATGACCGGGATATAATGATCTTCCTGAAGGTTGCGTAAGAGGCCAGGATCGACCTTTTCGATATCGCCCACCAGCCCGAAGTCTCCTTCACCGTCTTCTCCTTCAAGATCACGATCGAGGCTTTCCGCCCAGGCCTTGGCCGTCAAGGGCTTGCTGAGGATCAATCCTCCGTCCTTCCCGCTCAAACCGACTGCACTGCCGCCGTGTCGGTTGATCAGATCGGTGATCTCCATATTGATCTTTCCTGCCAGGACCATTTCGACAATTTCCATCGTGGCTTCGTCGGTGATTCGAACACCATGGCGGAATTTCGCTTCGATGCCGAGCCGGTCGAGCATCTTGTCGATTTGGGGTCCGCCGCCGTGGATGATGACCGGGTTGATCCCGACATATTTCAGCAAGACCACGTTCTGCGCGAACCGTTCTTTGAGGGAAGAGTCCGTCATCGCATGGCCGCCGTATTTGACGACCACGGTCTTCCCGCGAAACGTTCGAATGTACGGCAGGGCTTCGATGAGGACGTTGGCTTTCTTGATCAGTTTGTCCATGTACTACTCCACCGTCGAGAAATGCGCGACAGGCGAGTGTCGACTCGCGCCCCCCGCTTGGCATGCGGGTCTCGCCTAGAGAATATAGCGGCTCAGATCCTGGTCCTTCACGATATCTTTCAATCGGTCCCGTACATTGGCGGCGGTGATGCTGATTCGTTTGTCGGGCCAACCGGGTCCTTCGAATGAAATGTCCTCAAGCAACCGCTCCATGATGGTGAAGAGGCGACGCGCCCCGATGTTCTCGGTCCGTTCATTCACTTGTACCGCCACCTCGGCGATCTCTTCCAGGCCGTCTTTGGTGAACTCGATGGCGAGACCTTCCGTGGCCAGCAGGGCCTGGTACTGCCGGACCAGTGCCCCTTTTGGTTCCGTGAGAATACGGACAAAATCGTCTTTGGACAAGGGACTGAGCTCGACGCGGATCGGAAATCGCCCTTGGAGCTCCGGAATCAGATCGGACGGTTTTGCCACATGAAAGGCACCGGCGGCGATGAAGAGGATATGATCCGTGACGACCGGGCCATGTTTGGTGCTGACTGTGCAGCCTTCCACGATGGGGAGTAAATCCCGCTGCACGCCCTCCCGCGAGACATCCGGCCCCGTGTTGCGCTCGCGGCCGGCGATTTTGTCGATCTCATCGAGGAACACAATCCCGGTCTGTTCCACCTTGGTGATGGCTTCGCGAGTGGCGTCATCCATGTCGATCAGCTTTTGGGCTTCTTCCTGCGTCAGGTGCTTGAGTGCTTCAGAAACCTTCATGAGCCGCTTCTTCTTCTTGCCTTGGAACATGCCGCCCAGCATGTCACGGAGATTGCTTTCGAGGTCGTCGAGCCCACCCACGTTGGAGATCACGCCGACCGGAAGGCCTCGTTCCTTGACTTCCATCTCCACCGTTCGTTCGTCCAACTTCCCTTCCCGCAGCTGCAGGCGCAGTTTCGATCTCGTCGCTTCATGAGAATCGTGAGGGGGTTGAGCGGCCGGTTCGCTCGTGCTGTCCACGAAGCCTGGTCGAGGGGGAGGCGGCGGCAAGAGCAGATCGAGCAATCGTTCTTCGCCTTGTTGTTCTGCCTTGTGTTGAACGGACCCCAGCCGTTGCGTCTTGACCATATTGATGGCCAGTTCGGTCAAGTCGCGTATGATCGACTCGACATCACGCCCCACGTAGCCGACCTCGGTGAACTTTGATGCTTCCACTTTGATGAAGGGGGCTTCGGCTAGCTTGGCGAGCCGTCGGGCAATCTCCGTTTTGCCCACGCCGGTCGGCCCGATCATGATGATATTCTTCGGCATCACCTCGTCACGAATGTCGGGTGATAATTGCTGGCGTCGCCAGCGGTTACGCAGGGCGATCGCGACCATCCGCTTCGCATCTTTTTGTCCGATGACGTAGCGATTCAGTTCCTCGACGATCTGACGGGGAGTAAGGCTATTGAGATTCAACGGTTCGGCATCGTTCGTGAGAGGCTTCATGATGGTGCATTATCCTCGAAGTTCTTCAACAATAATCTGTTGGTTGGTGTAAATGTCAATAGAACCCGCGATGTTCATGGCTTCGGTGATGATCGCCGGGGCCTCGAGTTGAGAATGACGGAGCAGTCCTTTGGCAGCCGCGAGGGCATAGGGCCCACCCGAACCGATGGCTAAAATGCCGTCTTCCGGTTCTATCACATCGCCGGTTCCTGAAATGATGAACGACTGTTCCCTGCCGGCGACGGCAAGCAGCGCCTCCAACCGTCGAAGCGCACGGTCGGTTCGCCAATCTTTCGCGAGCTCGACCGCCGCTCTGGTGAGATTGCCCCGATACTCCTCCAACTTGCTCTCGAATTTCTCGAAGAGCGTAAACGCATCAGCCGTGGCACCGGCAAATCCTGCCAGTATCTGGTCATGATGCAGGCGCCGGAGCTTCTTGGCGTTGTGCTTCATCACCGTGGTT